>NZ_FMHV01000002.1:1430081-2860162 GCF_900091465.1 Micromonospora rhizosphaerae
ACGGGGTGGACTACGTCGACGGGTACGCGGCGGACGAGATCTGCCCCGGCTGCGCCGGGCAGGTGCTGGCACCGTGGCCGAACCGGATCCGCGACGGCGCGTACACCTTCGGCGGGCGGTCGTTGCAGCTCGACCTGAGCGAGCCGGCCCGGCACAACGCCATCCACGGCCTGGTCAACTGGGTCTCCTGGCACCTGGTCGAGCGGTCCGCCGACGCCGTCACCGTCGGCTACGACCTGCCGCCGAGCCCCGGCTACCCGTGGCCGCTGCGGCTGCGTACCCGGTGGAGCGTGGGGCCGGCGGGCCTGCGCGCGGAGCAGGAGGCGACCAACGTCGGCGACGAGCCCTGCCCGTTCGGCTACTCGACGCACCCGTACCTGCGGCTGCCCGGTGTCGCCGTGAACGACCTGTCGATGCGGGTGCCGGGGCGTAGCCGGGTGCTGGTGGACAACCGGCTGCTGCCGATCGGCACCACCGCGGTCGCCGGCACCGAGTACGACTTCACCGAACCCCGCCCGGTCGGCCCCGCGGTGCTCGACACGGCCTTCGGCGACGTGATCCGGGACGACGACGGCGGCTCGTCGGTGACCCTCACCGCCCTTGACAACTCCGCCGCCGTGCGCGTCTGGGCGGACCGGGAGTTCGGGTGGTGGCAGGTCTTCAGCGGGGACACGCTCAGCGGGGAGCGGCGCCGCCGCTCGGTCGCGGTCGAGCCGATGACCTGCCCGCCGGACGCGTTCCGCTCGGGCAAGGACCTGATCATCCTGAAGCCGGGCGACACCTGGCGGGGCGCCTGGGGCGTCCGGCCCGGGGCCTGAGCGGCGCGGGGGGCGGCATGGAGTTCGCCGAGGTGGTCCGGCGTCGCCGGATGGTGCGCAACTACGACCCGGACCGCCCGGTCCCGCCCGACGTGGTGGATCGGCTGCTGGATCACGCGATCCGGGCGCCGTCGGCGGGCTTCGCTCAGGGCTGGGGCTTCCTGGTGTTGGAGACTCCGGAGGACCGGGAGCGGTTCTGGACGGCGGCCACCCCGGGTGGCGGCGGGCGGGAGCGCTGGCTGGCCGGGATGCGGAAGGCCCCGCTGATCGTCGTGCCGCACGCGAATCGCTCCGCCTATCTGGATCGGTACGCCGAGCCGGACAAGGGTTGGGCGGACCGGTCGACCGAACGCTGGCCGGTGCCCTACTGGTACGTCGACACCGGCTTCGCCGCCCTGCTGATGCTGCTCACCGCCGTGGACGAGGGGCTGGGGGCGTGCTTCTTCGGCATCCCCCCGCACCGGATCGACGCCTACCGGGCGGCGTTCGGGGTGCCCGAGGAGTACCAGCCGATCGGCGCGGTGACGGTGGGTTACCGGGCTCCCGACCACCGATCGCCGTCGCTGCGGCGTGGGCGGCGGCCGGTCGGCGAGGTGGTCCGGCGGGGGCGGTGGAGCTGATCGGCGGCGGGTGGTCCCGGTTCGGGCCGGACCGCCGTTGAGTGCCGGCTCAGGGAACCAGACATGAGGGAGTAAAACGCGATGCGGCGAGGGCGGCTAGGCTGGCACGGACATCTTCAGCCCCGGCGCCACGCCATCACCCGGCGCGGCGTTCGGGGCCGGCCGGGCCAGGGGGAGGGGAGCGTGCCGTGATCTTCAGGGCGGTCCGGGACGGGCGTCCCTACCCGGAGCACAACCTCACGCTCAAGCAGTGGGCGGAGATCCCGCCGCGTCCGCTGCGGCTGGACCAGCTCATCACCACCAAGCGGGAGTTGGCCCTGGACAAGCTCCTCGCCGAGGACTCCACCTTCTACGGTGATCTCTTCCCGCACGTGGTGCAGTGGAACGGCGGCCTCTACCTGGAGGACGGCCTGCACCGGGCGCTGCGCGCGGCGCTCCAGCAGCGCAACCAGATCCACGCCCGGGTCCTGGTGCTCAGCGGCGACGCCGAGTGACGACCGCCTGAAGAATCGTTAAGGTGGCCCCCATGACCGCACCCCTTGACCTGCTGGAGATCGACGCGTCGCTGGGCGAGGAGGAGCGGCAGATCCGCGCCGTCGTGCGCCAGCTCGTCGATGATCGGGTACGCCCGCACGTCGCCGGCTGGTACGAGGAGGGCCAGGTGCCCGCCCGCGAGCTGGCCCGGGAGTTCGGCAAGCTCGGCCTGCTCGGCATGCACCTGACCGGGTACGGCTGCGCCGGTGCCTCGGCGGTCGCGTACGGGCTGGCCTGCCTGGAGCTGGAGGCCGGCGACTCCGGCGTCCGCTCGCTGGTCTCGGTGCAGGGCTCGCTGGCCATGTACGCCATCTGGCGGTACGGCAGCGAGGAGCAGAAGCAGCGCTGGCTGCCGACGATGGCGGTCGGCGAGGCGATCGGTTGCTTCGGGCTGACCGAGCCGGACCACGGCTCCGACCCGGCCTCGATGGCCACCCGGGCCCGCCGGGACGGCGACGACTGGATCCTCAGTGGCACCAAGATGTGGATCACCAACGCGCCGATCGCCGACGTCGCGGTGATCTGGGCGCGTACCGAAGAGGGCGTGCGCGGCTTCGCCGTACCGATGGACACGCCCGGGGTGACGGCGCGGGAGATCCGGCACAAGATGTCGCTACGCGCGTCGGTCACCGGCGAGATCGCCCTCGACGACGTCCGGCTCCCGGCCGACGCCCGGCTGCCTGAGGCGATCGGGCTCAAGGCGCCGCTGAGCTGCCTGAACGAGGCCCGGCACGGCATCGTCTGGGGCGCGCTCGGCGCGGCCCGCGACTGCCTGGAGACCGCCCTGTCGTACGCGGCCACGCGGACCCAGTTCGGCCGGCCGCTGGCCGGTTTCCAGCTCACCCAGGCCAAGCTCGCCGACATGGCGGTCGAGTGGAACAAGGGCCTGCTGCTGGCGCTGCACCTGGGTCGGCTCGCCGACGCCGGCAGACTGCGTCCCGAGCAGGTCAGCGTGGGCAAGCTGAACAACGTCCGGGAGGCGCTCGCGATCGCCCGGCAGTGCCGGACGATCCTCGGCGCCAACGGCGTCTCCGGGGAGTACCCGGTGATGCGGCACGCCAACAACCTGGAGAGCGTGCTGACCTACGAGGGCACCTCGGAGATCCACCAGCTGGTCATCGGGCAGCGGCTGACCGGGCTCTCGGCGTTCGCCTGACCTGCGCTTTCATCGCTGCGGATCGCTCGCCGCGCGCGCGTCGTACCGGGGACGTACCGTCATCATCAGGCGACGTTCTGACGAGGACGGTGAGGGCCATGGCCCGCGACGGTGAGATCAACGAGCCCACCAGGGAGTTCCCCGGCTACCCGACCGGTGAGTCGGTGCGGGCCCGGTCGGAAGACGTCACCCCCGAGCCGGCGCCGGGCGCTCCGGCGTCGGGCGGGCCGGCCCGGGGCCTGCTCGGGGTGCTCGGCGCGGTCGCGCTGGCGGTGGTGGTGCTGCTCGGCGTGCAGGCCACCGGGATCCTGCCGGAGTTCCGCAACCCGTTCGCCAAGCAGCAGACCGACCGGAGCCAGCCGCCGCTGCTCAAGTCCATCCGCGACCTCAGCCGCTACGTCGCCGCCGAGGGCAACTTCCAGGTGGTGGTCGACCTGCAGCACGACCGCAACAACGTGCCGGAGTTCCTGCTCAACCAGCGGACGCTCTTCGTCGGGGCGGGCACGATCGAGGCGTACGTCGACTTCGCCAGGATCTCCGACGGGGCGGTGGTCGTGTCCCCCGACGGGAAGTCGGTGGAGATCAAGCTGCCCGCGCCGCAGCTCGGCGAGACCAACCTCGACCTGGAGAAGAGCTACGTCTTCGCCGAGCAGCGCGGCCTGCTCAACCGGCTGAGCGACCTGGTGGCCGGCGACCCGAACCGGCAGCAGCAGGTCTACCGGCTGGCCGAGGAGCGGATCACCGCCGCCGCCCGGGAGAGCGGGCTGACCGCTCGCGCCGAGGAGAACACCCGCAAGATGCTGGAAGGACTGCTCCGCTCCCTGGGCTACGAAAAGATCACCGTCAGCTACACCGCCCCCTGACCCCGTACGCGCCCGCGCCCGCCGGGAAGACCCGGGGGCGGGCGCGGGGCGGTGCGTCAGTAGCGGGTGGCCGGGTAGCGGTCCTCGTTGGGCATGAGGACCCAGAGGATCAGGTAGACGATCACCTGGGTGCCGGGCAGCAGCAGCGACAGCAGGAACAGCAGCCGGACCATGCCGGCCGACACGCCGAACCGCTGGGCCAGGCCGGCGCAGACGCCGGCGATCATGCGCCCCTGGCGGGGCCGGACCAGTTTGCGACTCATCGTCGATCTCCCACTCTGCGGCGATCCGCCGCGTTGGAATCAACGGTAGGAAGGGGTGCCCACCGCGCCCTCGGTCCCGAGGAGGATCGGCGACCATCGGACCCGTAGGGACTTACCCCGTCCGGGGGACAGGCGCTCACCGCGGCGGGTAGGCTCGCCGGTCGGCGCCGCCCACACCCCGGGCGGCGGCTCCCGACGACCGTTCCGACCAGGGCGGTCGCGACCCGGCCGGACCCGCACAATGGGTATGACGGCGAGGAAGTGCAGCCATGATCAGTGTTTTCGACCTCTTCAGCGTCGGCATCGGGCCGTCCAGCTCCCATACCGTGGGGCCGATGCGGGCCGCCCGGACGTTCGTGACCGGGCTCAAGGCCGACGGGCTGCTCGCCGACACCGCCCGGGTGCAGGCCGAGCTCTTCGGGTCGCTGGGCGCCACCGGGCACGGCCACGGCAGCGACCGGGCGGTGCTGCTCGGGCTGGAGGGCGAGGCGCCGGAGACGGTCGACACCGACAGCGTCGGGCCGCGGGTAGCCCGGATCCGGGCCGAGCGACGAATCAGCCTGCTCGGTGCCCAGGAGATCGACTTCGACCCGGACCGGGACCTGGTGCTGCACCGCCGCCGCTCCCTGCCGTACCACCCGAACGGGATGACCTTCGTCGCGTACGACGGCAAGGGCGAGCAGCTGCGCGGCCGCACCTACTACTCGGTCGGCGGCGGGTTCGTGGTCGACGAGGCGGCCGCCGGGGCGGACCGGATCACTCCGGACACCACCCGGGTGCGGTACCCGTTCCTCACCGGCGCGGAGCTGCTGGCGGTCACCACCGGCAACGGGCTGTCGATCAGCGAGGTGATGCTCGCCAACGAGCTGTCCTGGCGTACCGGGGGCGAGGTGCGGGCCGGGCTGCTGGAGATCTGGCGGGTGATGCGGGAGTGCGTCGAGCGGGGCTGTGAGCGGGATGGCGTACTCCCCGGCGGGCTGAAGGTGCGGCGCCGGGCGGCCGAGCTGCGCCGCAGCCTGGAGGCGGATGCCGGCACACCCGACCCGCTGCGGGCGATGGACTGGGTCACCCTCTTCGCCCTCGCGGTGAACGAGGAGAACGCGGCCGGCGGTCGGGTGGTCACCGCGCCGACCAACGGGGCCGCCGGGATCATCCCGGCCGTGCTGCACTACTACACCCGGTTCGTGCCGGGCGCCTCCGACGAGGGGGTGGTCCGCTTCCTGCTCGCGGCCGGGGCGATCGGCGTGCTGTTCAAGGAGAACGCGTCGATCTCCGGTGCCGAGGTCGGCTGCCAGGGCGAGGTCGGCTCGGCCTGCTCGATGGCCGCCGCCGGGCTTGCCGAGGCGCTGGGCGGCACCCCCGAGCAGGTGGAGAACGCGGCCGAGATCGGCATGGAGCACAACCTCGGGCTCACCTGCGACCCCGTGGGTGGCCTGGTGCAGATCCCGTGCATCGAGCGGAACGCGGTGGCTAGCATCAAGGCGATCACGGCGGCCCGGCTGGCGCTGCGCGGCGACGGGGTGCACGCCGTCTCGCTGGACAAGGTCATCAAGACCATGCGGGAGACGGGCGCCGACATGAAGGTCAAGTACAAGGAGACGGCGCGGGGCGGCCTCGCGGTCAACGTGATCGAGTGCTGAGCCCGCCGGGGTGACCCTCTCGCACCCCAAAGGTCGGCGAGGAGGGGCGGTGACGTCAGGCGTCGGGGCGCTCTGGTCGGCCCGCCACCCGCTGCGCATCCTGGTCAAGCGGGATCTGGCGGTCAAGTACCAGCAGTCCGTCCTGGGCTACCTCTGGTCGCTGATCGAGCCCCTCGGCATGGGCGCGATCTACTGGTTCGTCTTCGGCGTGCTCTATTCCGGTGACACTCGTCGGCACCTGGGGGACGCGGCGGACTCGTACCCGCTCTTCCTCATCACCGGCATCTTCGCCTGGATGTGGGCCAGCTCGGCGATCAGCGAGGCGACGAACGCGCTGACCGGCCAGGCCCGGCTGATCACCACGATGAACGTGCCCCGCCAGGTCTTCCCGATCGGCCGGGTCACCGGCCGGTTCGCCGAGTACGCCGCCGGCCTGCCCATCCTGATCGGCATCGCCGCGGTGTACGCCGCGCAGGGGAAGATCCATCCGGGGTGGACGCTGTTCTCGCTGCCGCTCGCCGTCGCGGTGCAGCTGATCCTGCTGGTGGGGATCTCGCTGCTGCTGTCGGCGCTCAACGTGCTGATGCGGGACATCGAGCGGTTCATGCGGCTGATCATCCGGGTGCTCTTCTACGCCACCCCGATCATCTATCCGCTCAGCCTGGTCCGGGACTCCGGAATGCCGACCTGGGTCAAGGTCGGCTACGAGCTGAACCCGCTGGTCGGCATCTTCCAGCTGCAGCACGCGATCTGGTACCCGGACGAGTTCCCGGACGCCCGGCTGCTCGCCACCAGCGTGCTGGGCAGCCTGCTGGTGCTGGCGGTCGGCTGGTGGTCGTTCCGCCGGCTCGAACCCGCGGTGCTCAAGGAACTGTAGATGTCGGTGATCATCGAGGCGGAGGACCTCGGCATCCGGTTCGTCCGCAACCGGCGCCGCCAGCTGCGGCTGCGGGAGCTGCTCATCCACCGAGGCCGGCGGAACCTCGCCGCCGGCCAGTTCTGGCCGCTGCGCGACGTGTCGTTCCGGATCGAGCCGGGCGAGACCGTCGGGGTGGTCGGCCGCAACGGTAGCGGCAAGAGCACCCTGCTGCGCCTCATCGCCCGGGTGCTGATCCCCGACGAGGGCCGGATCCGGGTCAACGGCGACGTAGCCCCGCTGCTGGAGCTCTCCGCCGGCTTCTCCAACGACCTGACCGGCCGGGAGAACCTCTACCTGGTCGGCGGTCTGCACGGGCTCTCCACCGGCTACCTGCGCCGGCACTTCGACGAGATCGTCTCGTTCGCCGGCGAGCAGATCGAGCGCTCGATCGACACGTCGGTCCGACACTACTCGTCCGGGATGAAGGTCCGGCTCGGCTTCGCCGTCATCGCCCACCTGCCGCACCCCATCCTGCTCGTGGACGAGGTGACCGCGGTCGGGGACGCGGAATTCCGCGCGAAGTGCTATGCGACCATCGAGCGACTTCTCGCGGAAGGGCGCACGCTGGTGCTGGTGTCACACAACGAAAAGGATCTGACCCGCTTCTGCCGTCGGGGGCTCTACCTCGACGCCGGGCGGCTGACCGTGGACGGGACGATCGACGAGGCGCTGCAGGCATACGCCGGCGCGGCGCAGTCGTGACGCTCGCGATCGTGCTCGCCGGCGAGCCGGCGGCGAGCCTGCGGACCGGCGGCGGGGAGAGCCTGGCCGACCGGCTGGCCGGGCAGTGGCGCCGGGCCGGCGTGGCCGACGTCCGCGTCGCCGCCGACCCGGGTGAGCTGGCCGCGCTGGCGGCGGCCGCCACCGGGCCCGTGATCGTCAGCGGCGCGGACCTGGTCGCGCACACCGCCGTCCTCAAGCACCTGGCCACCAGCCCGGTCGGTCCGACGGTGGCGCTGGTGCTCACCGACCCGCCCGCGCCCGGGCAGGTCGCGGTCCGGGAGGAGCGCGGCCAGGTGGTCGCCGCCGGGCCGCCCGGCGAGCTGGGCGAGGCGGCGACCGGGATCTTCGGCGGCGCGCTCCGGGTCGGCCCGGCCGACCTCCCGGCGCTGGCGGCCGCCGCCCGCGCAGCCGCCGCCGCAGCGGACGGCTCCGCCGTGGACCGGCTCTTCGCCGAACTCACGGCGCGCGGCACCCTGACCTTCGCCCACCGGGTACGTCTGCTGGTCGCGCACCGGGTCACCACTCCCGCGGAGCTGGCCGCCGCGGAGGCGGCGGTGGCCGCGGTCGACGAGGACAAGGCCGAACTGCGGCTCTCGGTGAAGGAGCGGGACGACTTCTTCACCACGTTCTTCGTCAGCACCTGGTCGCCGTACGTCACCCGGACCGCCGCCCGGCTCGGGCTCGGCCCGACCGCGGTCACCATGATCTCGGTGCTCTTCGCGGTGGCCGCCGCCGTGCTCTTCGGCGTCGACGGGCGGCCCGCGCTGGTCGCCGGGGCGGCGCTGCTCTACCTCGGCTTCGTGCTGGACTGCGTGGACGGCCAACTGGCCCGCTACACCCGCCGCTTCAGCGCCTGGGGCGGCTGGCTGGACACGATGGCCGACCGGGCCAAGGAGTACCTGGTCTACGCCGGCCTCGGCTACGGGGCCACGCACGCCGGGTTCCGGTACGGCTGGGCGCTGGCGATCGCCGCGATGACCCTGCAGACCGTCCGGCACATGACCGACACCTGGTACGGCGTCCTGCACGACGAGGCGGCTCGGCGGCCCCGCGCGGCCACCACCGACGCCGGTGGCCTCGGTGGGCGGCTGAACGCCGCGTCGACCCGGGTGCAGGCGGACACCGGCTCGGTGTCGTACTGGCTGAAGCGGACGGTGGTCTTCCCGATCGGCGAACGGTGGGCGCTGATCGCGCTCACCGTGGCGCTCTTCGATCAGCGGGTCGCGCTGTGCGCGGTGCTGGTCTGGGGCGTGCTGGCGTTCGCGTACACCGGCGCGTTGCGGACCCTGCGGGCCCGGTGGATGCGGGTGCCGGTGATGTCGACGGTTGACGCCACGCTGCACCGCGACGACGGGCCGCTGGTCCGGTGGCTGCCGCCGCTGCGGCGGCCGGGTCCGCTGCCGCTGGCGGTGCTCGGCGTGCTGGGCGGGGCGGCGCTGCTGGTCAAGGGGCTGCTGGCGGCCCGGGCCGACGAGGCGGCGCCCGGCTGGGCGGTGCCGCTGGCGCTGCTGGTGCTGCTCGCCGCCGGGCTCGGGGCGAGGGCGGCACACGACGGACCGCTGGACTGGCTGGTGCCGGCCGCGCTGCGGGCCGGGGAGTACCTGTACGCGATCGCGCTCGGGCTCGCCGGTGGCGTGCCCGCCTGGCTGATCTTCGGGTACGTCTTCGTGCTCACCCTGCACCACTACGACCTGACCGCCCGGCTGGAGAAGCGGCAGCCGGCGCCGCCGCTGCACGCCGCCACGTTCGGCTGGGACGGCCGGTCGGCGCTCCTCGCGGTGGCGTCATTCGCCGGATTCGCCAGTATCGGCATGGCTACACTCGGTACGTACCTTCTCGTGGTTTTCGTCGCCAGCGTGGTGCTGGCCTGGGTGGTCCTGCCGGCCCGCACGCGACGGACGCCGCCCACAGTGGGCGGAGGTGACCGCGTCCCGGGCTGACGGAGGGCCAGCCGGATGACTCTGATCAGCTTCGTCGTACCGGCCTTCCGGGTGCAGGGCTACCTGCGGGAATGTCTCGACTCGATCCTCGGCCAGCCGTTCGGCGACCTGGAGGTGATCGGAGTCGACGACGCCTCGCCGGACGGCAGCGGCGAGATCCTCACCGAGTACGCGGGCCGGGACGCCCGGGTCCGCCCGGTACGCCTGGCGGAGAACGTCGGCCTCGGTCCGGCCCGCAACATCGGGCTGGACCGGGCCGTCGGCGAGTACGTCTGGTTCGTCGACGGCGACGACTGGCTGGTCCCCGGCTGCCTGCCGCACGTGGCCGAGCGCCTGCTCACCACCCGGCCCGACGTGCTGATGGTCGACCACATCCGGGCGCACTGGAACAACCTCGGCACCCCGAGCGTGATGGCCGACATGTTCCCGGAGCCGCCGGGGGAGGCGACGTTCCGGCTGCGGGACCGGCCGGAGACCATGCGGCTGCTGCACACCGCGTGGAACCGGCTGGTCCGCCGGCAGTTCCTGGCCGGCCTGGGGGTGCGGTTCGAACCCGGCTGGTACGAGGACGTCTCGTTCAGCTACCCCGTCCTGATGGCCGCCGAGCGGATCGGCGTGCTGGACTGGGTCTGCCTCAACTACCGCCAGCGGCGGTCGGGGGCGATCACCCGCACCCGGGGCGACCGGCACTTCGAGGTGTTCGCCCAGTGGCACCGGGTGTTCCGGCTGATGGATCAGTGGGGACCGGCGGTCGAGGAGCTACGCCCCGCCGTCTTCGAGCGGATGATCTGGCACTACCTGACGGTGCTGGGCAACGGCAGGCGGATCGCCCCTGAGCTGCGGCCCGCCTTCTTCGCCCAGATCCACGCCGACTACGTCCAGTTTCGGCCGCCGGTCGGCTACCCCGTCCCGGCCGGGGTCGAGGGGGTGAAGCACCGGCTGGTGGCGGCCGGGCGGTGGCGTACCTTCAGCGTCCTGCGCAGCGCCAGCCACGCCCGCGACGCGGCCCGGCGCTCGGTGCGGCGGGCCGGCCGGCGGGTGCTGCCGGTGGCCCGGGTCACCGCCGGGGTGACCCGGGAGGCGGTGCTGCGCGAGTACTACCGGGCCGAACTGCGCCGGCCGCTCGACCCGACGCTCGCCGTCTACGCCGCCTACTGGTACCGGGGGTACGCCTGCAACCCGGCCGCCATCTACGCCGCCGCCCGTCGCCTGGCGCCGCAGGTACGCGGGGTGTGGATCGTCCGGCGGGACGGGGTCGACACGCTCCCGCCCGGGGTGGAGTACGTCGTCGCCGGCAGCCGGGCCTACTACCGGGCCCTGGCCCGGGCCCGCTGGCTGGTCAACAACGTCAACTTCCCCGACTTCGTCCGCAAGCGGCCCGGCTCGGTGCACCTGCAGACCCACCACGGCACGCCGGTGAAGGTGATGGGGCTGGACCAGCAGCGCTACCCGGTCGGCGCGGTCGGGATGGACTTCGCCAAGCTGCTGCGCCGGGTGGACCGGTGGGACTACAGCGTCAGCTCGAACAGCTTCTCCACCCAGATGTGGGAGCGGGCCTACCCGGCCGCGTACACCACGCTGGAGGTCGGCTACCCGCGCAACGACCGGTTGGTGCTGGCCACCGCGGGCGAGGTCCAAAAGGTCCGGGCGGAGCTGGGCATCGGCCCGGACGAGCGGGTGGTGCTCTACGCCCCGACCCACCGCGAGCACCTGCCCGGCTACCGGCCGCCGTTCGACCCGGACCGGCTGCTCGACGTGCTGGGTCCGTCCGGGCGGTTGCTGATGCGCAGCCACTACTTCGAGGACCGGGACCGACGCCCCCGAGGGACGGCGGCGGGACGGCTGCTGGACGTCAGCGCGCACGACCGCGTCGAGGATCTCTACCTCGCGGCCGACGTGCTGGTCACCGACTACTCGTCGGCGATGTTCGACTACGCCGTCCTGGATCGGCCGATCGTCGTCTACGCGCCGGACTGGGAGGCGTACCGGCTGGCCCGGGGTGTCTACTTCGACCTGACGGCGGAGCCCCCGGGCGAGGTGGCCCTCGACTTCCCCGCGCTGCTCGACCTGTTCCGCTCCGGCGCGGTCCGGTCGGAGCGCGCGGAGCAGGCCCGGAAACGGTTCCGGGCCCGGTTCTGTGCGCTGGACGACGGGCACGCCGCCGAGCGGGTGGTCCGCCGGGTCTTTCTCGACGAGCCGGCCTGGCCCGCCCCCGCCGGCTCGGAGCACCGCCGTGACCGGCCGATGACACGTAACAGGGCTGTCACGAGTTGAACATGGCACGTTTACCCGATGTGCTCACGGCGTGATCCTCGTCACAGTCATTCCCGGGTTCGGTCGACCAGCTGGGGAGGAGACGGTGACCACCGTCGCGCTCAAGGATGTCACCAAGATGTTCCAGGACGGGACAGTCGCGGTCGACACCCTCAATCTGGACGTCAACGACGGCGAGTTCATGGTGCTGCTCGGCCCGTCGGGCTGCGGCAAGTCCACTGTGCTGCGGATGGTAGCCGGCCTGGAGTATCCCACCTCCGGCGCGATCATGCTCGACGGTGAGCTGGCCAACGGCCTGCAGCCCCGGGAGCGGAAGGTCGCCATGGTCTTCCAGGACTTCGCGCTCTATCCGCACATGACCGCAGGCGACAACATCGCCTTCCCGCTCCGGCTGGCCGGGGTGGAGCCGACGCCCTGCGGCGAGCGCGTCACCGACGTGGCCAGCGCGCTGGGCATCGGCGAACTGCTCGACCGGAAGCCGAACCAGCTCTCCGGCGGCCAGCGGCAGCGGGTGGCGATGGGGCGGGCGATAGTGCGCCGACCCGGGCTGTTCCTGATGGACGAGCCGCTGTCCAATCTGGACAGCGGGCTCCGGGCCGAGCTGCGGGCCGAGATCTCCGGCCTGACCCGCGAGCTGGGCGTCACCACCATCTACGTCACCCACGACCAGGCCGAGGCGCTCACCATGGCCGACCGGGTCGCAATCATGCGCAGGGGCGTGCTCCAGGACGTGGGCACCCCGACCCAGGTGTACGGACGCCCGGCCACCCTCTACGTCGCCGCCTTCCTCGGCAGCCCCCGGATGAACCTGCTGGAGGCCTCGGTCTACGTCCACCTCGACCGGTACGTCACGCTCAACCTCGGCGAGCAGTCGCTCTACCTGCCCTGGGACGACCTCCGCAGCCGGGCAGTGGCGCACTACCACGGCGAGCGGATCGTGGTCGGGATGCGGGCCGAGGCGCTCACCCCGGTCGCCCCGGACACCCCTGGCGACGTCCTGCAGGGGCGGATCCGCTACCTGGAGCACCATGGGCACGAGTCGCTCGCCTTCCTCGACATCGGTGCCACCTCGATCGTGGTGGACGAGATGAGCGGCCCGGTGGAGACCGGCGTCAGCGGCCAGCGGGGTCTGCGCCGGTTCGGCCAGGTCATGCAGCGGCTGGCCGGTCGGGCCGGCGAGGCGCCGGCCGCCGTGTCGAGCGCCGACGGCAGCCGGACCAGCGTCCTCAACGACCCGGGCCGGCACCACCGCCGCCCGGCGGAACTGGCCGTCCGGCTCGCCCCGTACCCGGCGGTCTCCGCGGGTCACCCGCTGGCGGTCGGGGTACGCATGGACGCGCTGCACTTCTTCAACGAGCGCGGTGACCGGATCGACATCGGCTGGCGGTGAGGCCCGGGGCGGATGGGTCTTGCCGGGGAAGTTACCGGCAAGTAGCGTCTGGGCATGTCCATCGACTCACGCCAGGTGGCGGCCGGGATCCTCGAGGCCGTGCCGTTCGCCCGCACTCTCGATATCGAATTCGTCGAGGTCGCTCCCGAGGCGCAGGGCGGGGTCCGGGCGGTCGTCCGGCTGCCCGACTCGCCGGCCACCCACAACCACCTCGGCGGCCCGCACGCCGGGGCGATGTTCACCCTCGGCGAGACCGCCTCCGGCGCGGTGGTGCTGGCCGCGTTCGGGCAGCTGCTCGACCGGGCGGTGCCGCTGGCCGTCTCCGCGCAGATCGCGTACCGGAAGCTGGCCCTGGGCCCGGTCCTGGCGACCGCGCGGCTGGGCCGGCCGCCCGCCGAGGTGATCGCCGAACTGGAGGCCGGTGATCGGCCGGAGTTCCCGGTCGAGGTGGAGATCACCACCTCCGACGGCACGCCCACCTCGGCGATGACCGTGATCTGGACGCTGCGCCCGAACCGCTGACGCCCGGAGCGAATCGGGTTTGCCCGGTCGGCCCGACGGATAGATTCGAACTGTGCTGGGCCTACCCGCTCCCGTGACCGCGTGTCTCTTCGATCTGGACGGTGTGCTCACGCAGACCGCCAAGGTGCACAACGCCGCCTGGACCGAGACGTTCAACGCGTTCCTGCGGGCACACGCGAACGCCACCGGCGAGCCGTACCGGCCGTTCGACCCGGGGCCGGACTACAACCGGTACGTGGACGGGAAGCCGCGGGCCGACGGGGTGCGCTCCTTCCTGGCCTCGCGCGGCATCACCCTGCCCGAGGGCGCGCCCGACGACCCGCCGGACGTGGACACGGTCCACGGGGTGGGCAACCGGAAGAACACCATCCTGCTGAAGCGGATCCACACCGACGGGGTGGACGTCTACCCGGGCTCGGTGGCCTACCTGGAGGCGGCGGCCGCGGCCGGGCTGCGCCGGGCGGTGGTCTCGGCGAGCGCCAACTGCCGGGAGGTGGTCGCCGCGGCCGGGCTGGACCGGTTGCTGGAGGTGCGGGTCGACGGCCTGGTCGCCCGGGCGCAGGGGCTGCGCGGCAAGCCGCACCCGGACACCTTCCTCGCCGGCGCGGAGCTGCTCGGCGTCCCGCCGGCGAACGCCGCCGTCTTCGAGGACGCGCAGGCCGGGGTGGCCGCCGGCCGGGCGGGCGGATTCGGGTACGTGGTCGGCGTCGACCGGGTGGGCCAGGCCGAGGAACTGCGCGCACACGGCGCCGACATCGTGGTCAACGACTTGGCTGAGCTGCTCGAGGAGCGGACGACATGATTCGGGAACGCGCCTATCCAGTCGAACCGTGGCACGTCCGGGAGGTCCGGCTCGACATGGACGTGCTCGCCCAGTCCGAGTCGGTCTTCGCCCTCTCCAACGGGCACGTCGGGTTGCGCGGCAACCTCGACGAAGGAGAGCCGCACGGCCTGCCCGGCACGTACCTCAACTCCTTCTACGAGCTGCGGCCGCTGCCGTACGCGGAGGCCGGCTACGGCTTCCCCGAGTCCGGCCAGACCATCGTCAACGTCACCAACGGCAAGCTGATCCGGCTGATGGTCGACGACGAGCCGCTCGACGTCCGGTACGGCGAACTCCTCGCCCACGAGCGGGTCCTCGACCTCCGCGCCGGCACCCTGCACCGGGAGCTGCACTGGCGCTCCCCGGCGGGCCGGGAGGTCAAGGTGCGCAGCACCCGGCTGGTCTCCTTCACCCAGCGGGCGGCCGCCGCGATCAACTACGAGGTGGAAGCGGTCGACGGGCCGCTCCGGCTGATCCTGCAGTCGGAACTGGTGGCGAACGAGACCCTGCCGGCGCAGAGCCGCGACCCGCGGGTGGCCGCCGTGCTGGAGTCGCCGCTGCAGGCCGAGGAGGAGTTGACCACCGACGACGGCGGCCTGCTGATCCACCGAACCAAGGTCAGCGGGCTGCGGATCGCCGCCGCGATGGCGCACGACGTGGAGGCCCCGGGGCGCACCACCATCGAGTCCGAGGGGTACCAGGACTGGGTCCGTACCACGGTTGGGTGCGTGGTCAAGCCGGGCGAGACGCTGCGGGTTGTCAAGTACCTGACGTACGGCTGGTCCAGCAAGCGGTCGCTGCCGGCGCTGCGCGACCAGGTCGGCGCGGCGCTGGCCGCCGCCCAGCTGGACGGCTGGGACGGGCTCCGCCGGGCCCAGCGGGAGTACCTCGACGAATTCTGGGACGCCGCCGACGTCCGGGTGGAGGGCGACCCGGAGGTGCAGCAGGCGGTGCGGTTCGGCCTGTTCCACGTGCTCCAGGCCGGCGCCCGGGCCGAGCGCCGGCCGATCTCGGCGAAGGGCCTGACCGGACCCGGCTACGACGGGCACGCCTTCTGGGACACCGAGATGTTCGTGCTGCCGGTGCTCACCTACACCCAGCCGACCGCGGTCCGGGACGCCCTGCACTGGCGCCACAGCACGCTGCACCTGGCCCAGGAGCGGGCCCGGACCTTGAACCTGGAGGGCGCCGCCTTCCCTTGGCGGACGATCGAGGGCCCCGAGTCGTCGGCGTACTGGCCGGCCGGGACGGCGGCCTTCCACGTCGCGGCCGACGTCGCGGACGCGCTGCGGCGCTACCTCCTGGTCACCGGGGACAACCAGCTCGAAACGGACATCGGCCTCGAACTGCTGGTGGAGACGGCGCGGCTGTGGCGCTCGCTGGGCCACCACGACCGGCACGGCCAGTTCCACATCGACGGGGTGACCGGCCCGGACGAGTACACCGCGGTGAAGGACGACAACGTCTACACGAACCTGATGGCGCAGCGGAACCTGCTGACCGCCGCGGAGTGTGCGATGCGGCGCCGGGACCAGGCGCTCGACCTCGGCGTGACCGAGGAGGAGGCGGCGGCCTGGCGGGACGCGGCCCGGGCCATGCACATCCCGTACGACGAGGAGATCGATGTCCACGAGCAGGTGGAGGGCTTCACCCGGCTGCAGGAGTGGGACTTCGACCACACCCCGCCGGACAAGTACCCGCTGCTGCTGCACTACCCGTACTTCGACCTGTACCGCAAGCAGGTGGTCAAGCAGGCCGACCTGGTGCTGGCCATGCACTGGCGGGGGGACGCCTTCGCACCGGAGCAGAAGGTGCGCAACTTCCACTACTACGAGCGCCGGACCGTCCGGGACTCCTCCCTCTCCGCCTGCAGCCAGGCCGTCATGGCCGCCGAGGTGGGCCACCCGGAACTGGCCCACCGCTACCTGCGCGAGGCCGCGCTGATGGACCTGCACGACCTCAACGAGAACACCCGCGACGGTGTGCACATGGCCTCGCTGGCCGGCGCCTGGATCGCCCTGGTGGCCGGCTTCGGCGGCCTGCGCGATCACGACGGGACGCTGTCCTTCTCACCCCGGCTCTCCAGCCGGCTCAGCCGCCTGGAGTTCTCGCTGCAGTGGCGGTCGATCCGGCTGCGGGTGGACGTCCGGCCGCACCAGACGACGTACACGGTGCGCCACGACGGGCCGGACGCGGTGGTGGAGCTGCGCCATCACGGCGAGCCGGTCCGGGTCACCCGGAACCAGCCGGTCACCGTGCCGGTGCCGCCGGCCCAGCCGTCCGCCCCGGAGCCGGAGCAGCCGCCCGGGCGGTCCCCACTGCTGCACCTGCCGGAGGAGTCCGGCTGACGCCTTGGGACGCCGCCGAACGCCGACGCGTCCCGGCCCGGGCGGGCCGGGACGCGTCGTACGGTCAGAACTGGCGGCCGTTGGATGGACGGCCACCGGTGTCCCGGGGGGCCGTCGCCCGCGAGTCGTCGGCGGTACGTGCCAACGCCGCGCGGTCCGCCCACTCAGGCGAGCGGCTCATGTCCTGTTTGCGGCGTTGCTCCTGTTCGGTGGCCTGCTGCCGGGATCTGTCCTTCTTCGCCATGACGACCCTCGCGATCCGTCGGGGCGCGGCTGCGCCGATCTACGGTCACCCTGCGCCTTCCCGATCGGCCCCGCGGCAAACGGCCCGGCGGGTCACGCCTCCAGGTGCCGGCCGAAGCTCAGCCGGAGGTGGTTCTTCGGCCGGGCGCCCACGATCGAGCCGACCACCTCGCCGTCCCGGAAGACCAGCAGGGTGGGCATGGACATGATCCCGTACGCCCGGGTGGTCACCGGGTTCTCGTCGGAGTTGAGCGTGGCGAAGAGGATTGCGTCGCCGAACTCCTCGGCGAGTTCAGCGAGGTGCTTGGAGACCGCCCGGCAGGGCGGGCACCACTCCGCCCAGAAGTCCACCACCACCGGCCGGGCGCTGGCCAGCACGGTCGCGGCGAACGTCCCGTCGGTGACCGTGGTCAGCCGGGCCTGTTCCGTGTCCTGAGGCATGTTTCCTCCCGATGGGCGATCGCGCGGGCGAGTTGGGCGTGCAGCTGCCGCCGTACCGTGCCGAGCCGGTCGAGGTAGTCGTCCACCTCGGCGAGCTTGCGGCGCAGGACGGCAACCGAGTCCGGGCAGACGTCGCCGGAGCTGTTGCCGGCGCGAAGGCAGGCCACGAACGGCCGGATGTCGTCGAGCCCGAAGCCCACCGCGAGCAGGGCCCGGATCTCGTGCACGACCCGCAGCTCCGCCTCGTCGTAAATCCGGTAGCCGTTGGCGGAACGGCGCGGTCGTACCAGCCCGTGGGTCTCGTAGTACCGCAGGGTCCGGGTACTCGTCCCGGCTCGTTCCGCCAGCTCACCGATCAGCATCCGGACCTCCCTCGCCCGCCCTCGCCGCCACGCTAAACGTTGTCGCCGGCGTCAACGCAACAGGTGAGCGCGGTCACCAACCGGGTATGCCGGGCGTAGCCGGCGCGTACCCGGCGGTTGCGGAGGGCGGAGATGGAGATACGCGAGGTGACGATCCCGGTGGCCGACGGTGGGCTACCGGCCGACGTGAACTTTCCGGACCACCCGCAAGGGGTGGTGCTCTTCGCGCACGGCAGCGGCAGTTCCCGGCACAGTCCGCGCAACGTCGCCGTCGCCCACGAACTCAACGACCGGTCGCTCGCCACCGTGCTGGTCGACCTGCTCACCCCTGAGGAGGACCGGGTCGACGCGGTGACCGCCGAGCTGCGCTTCAACATCGGAATGCTCGCCGACCGGTTGGCCGCCATCGTCGACTGGATGGGCACCGAGCAGATGCTGGCCCCGCTGCCGGTCGGTCTCTTCGGGGCCAGCACCGGTGCCGCCGCCGCCCTGGTCGCCGCGGCCGCCCGTCCGGAACGGGTCCGCGCGGTGGTGTCCCGTGGCGGCCGGCCCGACCTGGCCGGTCCGGCCCTGTCGTCCGTCCGGGCACCGACGCTGCTTCTGGTCGGTGGTCTCGACGAGCAGGTGATCGCGCTCAACGAGCAGGCCAGGGGCGAGCAGGGGGACGTGGCCGAGCTGCGGATCATCCCCGGCGCCACCCACCTCTTCGAGGAGCCCGGCACCCTTGAACAGGTCGCCGACCAGGCGGCCTCCTGGTTCTCCCGCCATCTGGTGCCCGTGCACCGCGCCGCGTGACCGTCAGGCGGGTGCGGGGGAGCGGTGGCGTTGGACGGTGTCGATGACCCGCCAGGTGACGGCGGCGATCGGCACCGAGACGAAGGCGCCGGCGATGCCGGCGATCAGCGTGCCGGCCGTGACCACGATCAGGATCACCGCCGGATGCAGCTGCACCTGGCGCTTCATGATCAGCGGCTCCAGCAGGTTGCCCTCGATCTGCTGGACCGCGATCACCGCCGCCAGGGTGAGCAGCGCGGTGGTGGGGCCGTTCGCGGCGAGGGCGACCAGCACCGCCACCGCACCGGCCACCGTCGCCCCGATGATCGGCACGAACCCGCCGAGGAAGGTGATCAGTGCGAGCGGCAGGGCCAACGGTACCCGGAGCACCACCAGCGCCAGACCGATGCCGGTCGCGTCGATCGCCGCGATCATCATCGTGCCCCGGCTGTAGGAGCCGAGCGTCCGCCAGCCCACCCGGCCGGCCTCGGCGGTGACCGCCCGGTTCGGGCCGGTCATCCGGCGCAGCACCCAGCGCCACATCGACCGGCCGTCCTTGAGCAGGAAGAAGAGCAGCACGAGCGCGAACAGCAGCGAGCCGGCCACCTCGGCGGCGGTCCGGGCGCCGCGGATCGGGTCGGGGGCACCGCCGCTCAGCCCCTGCCGGGCCTGCTGAATCAACCTGTCCAACTGGGCCTCGGTGACCGGCAGGGTGGAGGTGACGAAGTCCCGGCTGCGCTCCACACCCTGGTCGAGCTGCTGGCTCAGCTCACCGAACTGGCTCGCGGTCAGGTTCCACACCAGTGCGCCGACCCCGACCAGGACGCCGAGCAGCAGCAGGATGGTGAGCAGGGCCGCGGGTGCGGCCGGTACCCGGAGCCGGCGCAGCAGGAGCAGCACCGGGTCGAGCAGCGCGGTGAGGAACAGGGTGCCAGCCAGCGCGATGGCCAGCGGCGCCAGCAGTACCGCGATCTTGCCCAGCAGCCAGAGCCCGGTGACCACGACCACCAGGCAGGCGCTCCACGTCACCGCCGTCTGGACCGGCCAGGGCAGGCCGGCCCAGGCCTGACGGGGCCCCGCCGTACGGGCGCGCTCTGTCGTCAGCTCGGGCGTCCGCCCGCTACCGTCCTCGCCCACGTCGGCCCTCCTCGATCCCGGCGCACCGTACCCGGCCCGGGTCCATCCGACACCCGCGTCGGCGTGTTCCCGTGGAGGCGGGCCGGACGGCTGGGCGTTTGTGCCTACGGACCTCGGGAAGGTATCAGGATCCGAGGTGAGGGGAGAACGACGTGCGTGACTTCATGAACAAGGCCAAGGGTTTCGCCGACCGGTACGAGAAGCAGGTCGACCAGGCGATGGACAAGGCCGGGGAGACGGCCAACCGGCGCACCGGCGGCAAGTACGAGGAGCAGATCAAGAAGGGCGTCGAGACGGCCAAGCAGCGCACCGGCGAGGGTGGCCAGAAGCGCTGAGGTCGCCTCGCTTTCGGGTGGGGTCGCTGAGCAGAAGGTCCGCTCAGCGACCCCACCGCACCTCGGCGTACTTGCGCCGGCCGTACTCGCCCTCGATCCGGACGTGCAGCTCTCCGGTCAGGTACAGCCTGCGCGCCCAGCCGATCCGCCCTCGCCATCTCGGCTCGATGGTGCGGCATCATGCCCGGACGCTAGCCGTCGCCGTCAGGGCCGGCCAGCCGATTCCGCCTCGCGGAGCAGCGCCGGCAGGTCGCCGAGGGCGGCGACCATCGGGCCGTCCCAGGTCGGGTCCGTGTCGTTGTGCTCCGTCGTCCGGATCACCGTCATGCCGACCGCCGCCGCGCCGGCGAGTTCGCCGTCCGCGCCGTCGCCGACGAAGACGCAGCCGGTCGGTGCGACGCCGAGCCGGTCCGCCGCCGCGCGGTAGATGGCCGGGTCGGGCTTGGCCACGCCGAGCTCGCAGGAGAAAACCACGACGTCGAAGCGCCGGGACAGGGCACTGTGCGGCCACGCCTCGGCCGTCTCCGAGGTGGCGTTGCTGACCAGCGCGAGCCGGTGGCCGTCGGCGCGCAGTGCGTCCAGTACGTCCAGAGTGGACGGCGCGGCGGCCGCGAGTACCCGGCGGGCCAGTGCGTGGCGGTGCGCCCCGGCGCGGGCGATCTGGTCGTTCGAGGGTGAGCCGCCGAGTCTCCCCGCGAGGAGGCGGACGGTCTCCTCCACGTTCCACCGGACGAGTCGCTGCCGCCAGGTTGCGTGGTAGGCCGCGACCAGGGCGGGCGGGTCGACCCCCACCATCGCGCCCATCTCCGCGACGACCCGGTCGCGCTCGGCGTCCGCGCCGTGGATCAGGGTGTGGAAGAGATCGAAGATCACCGGAACCGGCATCGCCGGATGTTACCGCGCCGGACCGGTGGGTAGCGGTTGGCGCCCGGCCTGACCACGACGTGGCCCAGGCCGGAACCGGGAGCCGGACATGACGAAGGGCCGGCCTCCCCTGTGGGGAGACCGGCCCTCGTCGGTCATGCCGGCTGGATCAGGAGCTGTAACCGCGGCCCGCGATCCAGTTGGCCAGCTCGGTGACGTCCATCCAGTACTCCTGGACGGCCGGGTCGGCCGGGTCGGCGATCTTCACGGTGTTGCCGTTGTCCTTGTACTCCACCACGGTCAGGTAGTGACCGGGGTAGCTGTGCTCGACGCCGTCGGCGTCAACCGCACCGCCCAGGATGTTGGCGACGACGGGACGGCCCTGGTCCACCGCGGCCTTCGCGTCGGCCCGCAGGCGCTCGACCTGCTCCTTGGTGGCCACGTCGTCACGGATCTCGGTGGTCTTGTACTTGCCGCCGGTGTACTCGTTGAGCACCCGGGTGATGTCGATGGCCGAGTCGGTGCCGTTCTCGGTCGTGCCGAGCTTCTGCGCCAGCTCGTCCTGGCTGACCGCCTTGCCCTCGGCGGACAGGGCGATCCGGGTCGAGGCCGGGCCGCAGTAGAAGTAGTTCGGCTGGGCCTGGTACTCGAAGTTGGCCCGGTTGTTGCTCTTCTCCGCACCCTTGCCGTTGCCCTTGTCGACGGTCACCGAGGTGACCGGCTTGGCCTCGGCCGGGGCGACGTGCGCGGCGACGACCGGACCGGCGATGACACCGCCGGACATGACCAGACCGGCGACCGACAGCATGCTCTTATGGAAGATCGTGTTCATGTCGAAGCTCCATTCGGGGGGTTTGACGTCTCCGGGGTACGGAGACGTGCAAGCACCGGGAAGGCGCTCGGCTTGTTCACGGGGATCGCCGCGGCTGGTCCCTGCGGCGTACCGGGGTGTCAACGGCCCGGCCCCGCCCGGCATTTCGCCGGGGCCGGGTGACCCGGCATCGGGTGGTGCAACGGCCGGGGGCTCACCGTCATTCCGGCGCCGGGCCCGCGGCCCGGCCAGCTCCTCCGTCTACGAAGGGTTAAACGACCTGGGGGAGCGGCCCGATTCCGCCCGTCGGATGCCGTCGGTCACCGCCGATCCGGGCGGCCGGGTCGGAACCGGACAGAACTCGCGTCAGTCGGTCCGGTCAGAAGATTCGGTCGGTGCCAGACCGCCCGAAAGCCTGGTCACCGCGACCTAGCTGGTCGGACAGTCGTCGCTGTGCCGCCCGGTGCTCATGGGCGAGTCGGGTGAGGTAGATCAGCGCACCGGCCAGAACACCCATGTCGTCCAAATAGATCGGATCGGGGAGGATGTCGACCGGAAGAATCGTGTAGATCAGCGCCCCGTAGAAGGCGACCTTGCCGCCCACGCCCAGCGCGCCAAGCAGCCGGCGGGTGCGGACCACCCGGACCGCGAGCAGCACGGCACCGACCAGCGTCGCCAGCGCGACGATGCCGACGAGCACGACCAGGATCCACATCTCCCGGGACACACCGCAACGCTAGCCGAGCCCGGCCACCCCCGCCGGCCACCCTCCGCCGGCGGAGCGACGGCCCGTTCGCCGCCGGTGTCAGTACGCCGGAACGGCCCGGCCGCGGGCCACGGTCGCGGTCTCCCGGGTGTTCTCGGTCGCTCCCCGGGCCGCCGCCGTGCTCTCCCGGTTCTCGATGGCCGCACCGGGCAGGTCCACGGTGGAGAGCAGCGACCGTGCCTCCGGCACCCGGCCGGTGGCCGCGTACGCCTCGTCGCGCAGGCTGCGCGCGGCGGCGGTGGCCAGCTCGGCGGCCCGCCAGGCGGTCTGCTCCCGCTCCCGGGCGGTCTGCTGCCGGGCGAGCAGGTTGTCCCGGACGAGCCGCCGCAGCAGCAGTTCCTGCTCCACCGGGTGCCGGCGCGGGTCCCAGCCGCGGTGGCTCAGGATGTCCTTGAGCTGCCGCACGGTGATCTCCCCACACCGCTGCGCGTCCCGTGCCGCCCGGTGCAGCCAGCGCTCCCGGTCGGCGTACTCGGCCGGCGTCCGGGCGGTTCGCGGCAGGGGCAGTGCGGCGGCGGCCGTCAGCCGGCGAACGTCCTGCTCGGCCGCCTCGTACGCCCGCCACGCCTCCTCGACCTCCTCCTGGGCGGCCAGCCACTCGGCCCGGCGCCGCTCCGCGGTGTTCGCCGCGCGTTTCGCGGCCACCGCCACCTCCTGCGCGTAGCGGGCCCGCTCCCGGTCCTCCTCGGCCAGCTCCAGGCTGCTCGGCATGGCGGCCTCGCTGATCCGGTCGCCGAACACCGACCGGAACCGGGCCGGGAAGACGATCAGCCCGGCGACGGCGAACGCGGCAACGGCGAGCAGGGCCAGCCAGATCCCGGCGGCCTGGGGTACGTCGGGCAGGACGGTGGAGAAGACGGTCTGTATCACCAGCACCTCGTGATGGAGCGTTCGGATCGGACGGTCGTGGCCCGGTCGACGGGCGGGGTTCGCGCGACGCGACGGTGATGCGGAGCGGTCCGCAAGGCCGTACCCCATCGGGCCGGCGGGGAATCATCCGGGCGGCGCGCTGGCGGCCGGCCGGATCAGACCCGCGGGGGACCGCGTCGGCCGGCGGCGTCCCGGCCCGGGTCGGCGAGGGCCACCGGGACCGCGGTCGTCGGCCGGGGACGGAGCTCACCTCGGCCCGTCCGCCCCATCGGGGCCCCGGACACCGGCTCGGTCGGGGCGTGGCCGGCGCGCTCGCTGACCGGACTCCGGTCGACGCGCAGCTCGGCCACCCGACTCGTCACGACGGCCGGCCGGAGGGCGGTGGTGGTCGGAGGGGTTGCCACGGCGCCGAGACCGACGGCGAGCACCAGGGCGGTGACCGCCAGGCGGGTCAGCTTCCGCAGGGTGCGCAGCATCGCCGCCCAGAAATGTGGGGCGAGCGCTTCGAACTGCACCACTTCAACCTATCGGTCCGATCCGCCTCGTGCAGGCTCTTGACCACACTGGTCGGCGTGACGCCGCCCACGCAGCGGTGTGGACAGACGCTTTCGGGACCGCACCCCTTTGCTCACCGTCGGCCGCTTCCGTTGCACCGAACCAGACGGCGTGGCGTAGGGGCGTTCACCGTCGCCTGGCCGGCCGTGCGGTGACGGGAGCGCCGGGTCAGATCGGCCGTCGCCGATGCCGGGGTTCCGCGGGCCGATGGCCGGAGGCGCGCGGTCAGCGCCGGGCGGCGGACCGGTCCGGCCCGGCCAGCGTCAGGAGTTGACCGTGGAGTTGCCGATCGGCTCGCCGGTGAAGAGAGCGAGCAGGGCGCCCACCTGCTGGTCGGCTTCCGCGGGGTGGCGGAAGTGACCGCTCGGGTTGATCGTGTACTCGTTGCGCCGGCCCACCCGGGTCCGGCGCAGGTAGCCGCCGGCCTCGAGGTCGGCGACGATCGCCTGGGCGGCCCGCTCGGTCACCCCCACCTCGTCGGCGACGTCACGCAGTCGGGTGGTGGGGTTGCGGGCGATGGCGAGCAGCACGTGCCCGTGGTTGGTGAGAAACGTCCAGTTCCGGCTGCTCCCGTTCTCGCCTGCTGTCGTCGCCATGTCCGTCATCGTATGACCACCTGTCGGGTTTCCGGCCGTCCCCTCGCGCCGACGGTTCCGGGCCGTGTCGGCGATGCCCGGCGCGGCTCGGCTCGACCACATGGGCATCCGAAGCATGAAATGTATATCACGTAAATCTTGACGTGCCTTGGGCTTCGTGTGACGGTGAGTGGCGCGGCCGCCTCCGCTGCCGGCCGGGTTGACCAGGTCGTTTCGCGTGAGGGACGAGGTGAGGGGATGACCCCGACCACTCCGGAGCAGGCGCTCGCCGAGCTGCACGCCGGGAACCGGCGCTTCGTCACCGGCGTCCCGCGCCACCCCAACCAGGACGCCGGACACCGGGCGGCGGTCGCGGACGGGCAGCACCCCTTCGCGGTGATGGTCGGCTGCTCCGACTCGCGCCTGGCCGCCGAGATCATCTTCGACCGCGGCCTCGGTGACCTCTTCGTGGTCCGCACCGCCGGTCACACGGTCGGCCCGGAGGTGCTCGGCAGCGTCGAGTACGCCGTGACGGTGCTCGGCACGCCGCTGGTGGTGGTGCTCGGGCACGACTCGTGCGGGGCGGTGCAGGCCGCCCGGGAGGCGGTGGCCACCGGCACGCCCCCCGCCGGTCACCTTGGGGCGGTGGTGGACGCTGTCGTGCCCAGCCTGCGCCGGGCGGCCGAGGAGGGCGTCGAGGAGATCGACGGCATCGTCGACATCCACATCGCCCAGACCGTCGAGGCGTTGCTGGCCAACTCCACCGTGCTCGCCGAGCAGGTGGCCGCCGGGCGGTGCGCGGTGGTCGGCATGTCGTACCGGCTCAGCGCCGGCGAGGTGCGGACGGTGGCCACCGTGCCGGCCGGCGGCCGGACCGCGACGCTGCCCGGCCCGGCCGCGCCGGCCGACCGATCCGCCGCCGTCGCCGGCTGACCGCGGCCACCACACCCCCGGACGGACGAGGGGCCGTCCCGCGCGTCGGCGGGACGGCCCCTCGATCGGGTACGCCGTCGGTCAGAGCATCGACACGTGCACGTGGTCCGTGTGGTTCGACGGCCCGCTGTACGACCTCCAGCCGGTCGCCGGGAACCAGATCTGCCGATTCCAGATCACGTAGTAGACGCCGAGCCGGTCCGCGTTGCGGATCACGAAGGCGGCGAGGTTGTTGCCGTACATGCGCGTGTCGTTGTTGTGCCAGGGGGCGAACCCGCTCTTCTGCAACGACCAGTCGCAGGCGCGACCCTTCGGGTGCTCCCAGGGGCCACTGGGCCGGTAACAGCCGGCGAAGCGGTTGAAGCCGACCCGCCTGACCTCCTTGTACATGTGCAGCGTGCGCGGGGTGACGCAGCCGGAGGTGGTGGGGTCGTTCTCGCTGCACGACTGGGGACGCCAGTCCCCGTCGGCCGTCCGGCCGGGGCCGATCCGGGCGACCGGCGAAGTGGCCGAGACCAGGCCGCCGGTGAAGCCCAGCCCGCCGACCAGGGCGAGGGACTTCTCCGCGTCGCGCTTCTTGCGGGCCATCTCGTTGGTCAGCTTCTGCTGCTCGCGCAGCTCGGCCTCGACCGCCAGCTTGGCCTGCTCGGCGCGCCGCTTGGCCGCGTTCACCTCGGCGAGCTTCTGTGCGTTGACCATGTTCAGCTCGTCGAGCGCGGCCGCGCGCAGGACGAACGAGTCCGGGGTGTTGCTCTCCAGCAGCATGGTCACCGGCCCGATCCGGCCGGTCCGGTAGGACTGCGCCGCGATCTGGTTGACCTGCGGGCGGAGGGCCTCCAGCTGGTTCTGCGCCGCGTTCACCTCGAGCGCCAGCTGGAGCTGGCGCTGCTTGGACTTCGCCAGCTTCGCCTTGGCTTGGACGTAGCCGCGGTTGGCGGCCTCGATGACGTCGGTGATCAGTGGAGGGTCGTTGTCCTCCCCGTGCCCGGAGGGGGTGGGGGTCGAGGGCGCCGCGGTCGCCGGGGTGGGGCCGGTGACGATGGCGAACGCGGTGAGCACTGCCACCACGGGTGTCAACCAGCGGCGCAGGGGTGGCGTCACAGTGTTCCCTTCCGTCGACCGCCGACCGGGTTAGCTGCCGGGTTCGGGACGGAAGTGGCCCCTACCGCTGGCGCGGATTCACCCCAGGTACCTGGTTCCCCGGCTCGCCGTGCGGCGATTGGGCGGCGGCACCGCAGGCGCCGCTGCGCGCCTTCGGCGGTGACCGGCAGCGAGGTTACCCGAGAGTCCTCCCCGCGAGCTACGTCGGGAAGCCGACCAAAGGCGTGATTTCGCCATGGTGCTTCGTGACCGGCGTCGCGTTCGACCTGAGCGGTCACGCTGCGGAGTGTCACCATGCGACGTCCGTGCTCGTTTCCGGTCCGGGCCACCGGGCGGGGGCGGGCGGGGGCGGGTTTCCTGCCCGGCCGCTGAGCGCTTCCAGCGCGTCGTCCCGGTCCGCAGGGGGCCGGGAGGTCGGCGCCGTCGGCCGGTCGGCCACGACCCCGCCCCGACCGGCGGTGGTCACCAGGGCGGCCAGACCGGTGGTGAGCGGTACGGCGGCGATCAGTCCGAGGGTGGCCACGGCGCTCCGGACGATCTCCTGGGCCATGAACTCGGTGGTGAGGATCTCGCTCACCGCGCGCGAGTCGGCGACGAGCAGGAGCAGCAGGGGGAGCGAGGCGCCCGCGTACGCGAGCACGATGGTGTTGACCGTGGAGGCGATGTGTGCCCGGCCGACGCGGGTGGCCGCCCGGTAGAGCTGCACCCGGGACAGCCCCGGGTTCGCGTGCGCCAGCTCGGTGACGGTGGCCGCCTGGGTGACCGTCACGTCGTCCAGCACGCCGAGCGAACCGATGATGATCCCGGCCAGCAGGAGCCCGTGCAGGTCGACGTCGCGCTGGAACATCGACAGCGTGGTGGCGTCCTCGCTGCCGAACCCGGTCAGGTGGGTGGCGGCGGTGGCCAGGGTGCCGAGGACCCCGGTCAGCACCAGGCTGCCCAGGGTACCGAGGACCGCCACCGAGGTCTGCGCGGTGATCCCGTGGGTCAGGTAGAGCACCACGAACATGATCAGCGCCGAGCCGACGATCGCCACCAGCAGCGGCGGTTGCCCGGCGCCGATACCCGGCAACACGAAGCCCAGCAGGATGGCGAAGCTCGCGGCCAGGCCGGCCAGCGCGGCCAGCCCGCGCCAGCGGCCGAACGCGACGATGGCGACGGCGAAGAGCGCGGCCAGCCAGAACAGCTGCTTGCCTCGCTGGTGCTCGGCGATGTTGTAGCTCTTCGCCGCGGGGTCGGCCGGGTCGACCAGCTCCACCAGGATGATCTTGTCGCCGACCTGCACGGTGGGCGCGCCGGGGCCGGCGGGGACGGGGGCCTCCACCTGGCGGCCGGCGTCCGGGCCCTGCTCGACCTTGACGGTGACCGTCCCGCAGGGCCCCCGCGACCCGCCCGGGGTGCCCTCGGGCACCTCCGCCGCGGGCGGGCAGGGCTCGGTCAGCACCCGGGTGACCGTGCCGTGGTAGCGGGGCACGTCGGGGCCCTGCTCCGGCTCCGGGGTGTCCCGAGGCCAGAGCACCAGCGTGGCCAGCACGGTGATCACGAACAGCGGGACCACGGTCGCGAGGAGGATCCGTCGTACCCGGGGTGGGGCGGACGGAGCGGGACGGGAATGGTCGGCGCCCAAGGTGAGTCTCCCAACGATTCTCAGGCGGGTACGTGTCACCGGGCCGGTCGGTTCACCGGGCCGGGAGGCGCCGCGGTGAGGCGGTGGCCGGAGGGTCGTCGCCGGAATGGTAGCGAGCACGGCTCGCGGTCGCAGGCGACGCGGGCCGTGGCAGCGGCGATTCGCACCTAACGTCGGGACCGGGCCCGGCCCGTACGGCGGGCGGGCTAGCGTGGTGGCGTGGGTGTGCAGGCGGCGGTGTCGACCGGGCGGTGGGTCCGGCTCCTGCTGCTGCTCAGCACCCTGGTCGGGCTGGCCGCCATGCACACCCTCGGCCACGGCGCGCACGCGCCCGGCGGGCATTCGGCGGGCCACGCGGAGGCGCAGCACGGCGCCCGGCCGGCCGCCGCGCCGGACGAGGTCGGGATGACCGACGGCTGTGCGGCCGACGACTGCCGGCACGCCGCTGTGCTGCCGCTGGGCGACCTCGGCGACGACCCGTCCGGTTGGACCGTCTGCCTGGCCGTGCTGGGCGCGTTCGCGGTGGCGCTGCTGGTCGCCGTGCTGCTGCGGGCCCGGTCGCGCGTGGTCGGGCCGGCCCTCCGCGGGGCGCTCCGGCTCGCGGCGGGGCCGCGGGCCCCGCCGCCCCGGCCGTTCGGACTGCGCCTGGCGACGGCGTCGGTGCTGCGCAGATAGGACGCCCCGGCGCGGGTGGACGGCAAACGTCCGGTCACCCGCGTCCTGAATCCCGTCTGCGCACGTTCCGACACCGAAAGGTCTTCTTCGTGTTCACTCGCATCATCGCGCGTCGTGCCGCCCTGGCCGGCGTGACGGCCGTCGCCGCGCTCGCGCTGGGCGCCTGCGGCGGTTCCGACCACTCGACGTCCGGCTCCGGCCACGACATGCCGGGCATGGGCGGCACCGGCGCGCCCTCCGCGGGCGCCTCCGCGTCCTTCGGGGACGCCGACGTGATGTTCGCCCAGATGATGATCCCGCACCACCGGCAGGCCGTGCGGATGGCCGAGCTGGCCGATACCCGGGCCGCCGACCCGGAGGTCAAGAAGCTGGCCGGGCAGATCAAGGCGGCCCAGGCGCCGGAGATCGCCACCATGACCGGCTGGCTCGCCGCCTGGGGCCGGCCGGCCCCGTCGGCCGGCACCGGTCACGGGATGCCGGGGATGGCGCACGGCATGCCCGGCATGATGTCCGACGCCGACATGGCCAAGCTGGAGGCGGCGTCCGGCACCGACTTCGACAAGCAGTTCCTGACCATGATGATCGCCCACCACGAGGGCGCGATCACCATGGCGAAGGACGAGGTGGCCAAGGGCGTCAACCCGGACGCCAAGGCGATGGCCCAGCAGATCATCACCGCTCAGCAGGGTGAGATCGACACCATGAACAAGATCCTCGCCCGGCTCTGAGGCCGGCGCGCCGGTGCCCGGGCCCGCGACGCGGGCCCGGGCTGCCGGTGGTCAGCCGCGCTTCATCAGCCGGCCGACTGCGGCCATCATCTCGGTGGCCATCTCGTCGGCGCGCCCCTCGGCGGCGCCCTCGTGCATGCAGTGCCGGGCGTGCCCGTCCAGCAGGCCGAGGCCGACCTTGTCGAGGGCGGCCTGGATCGCGGAGATCTGGGTCAGCACGTCGATGCAGTAACGGTCGTCCTCGACCATCTTCTCGATGCCGCGGACCTGGCCCTCGATACGGCGGAGCCGCGCGAGCAGCTGGTCCTTGCTGGCCGTGTAGCCCCGGGTGGGGGTCGTCGGTGCGGTCATGAAATCCAGGATAGCGTACCCCTCGGGGGTATGGTACGGTCCTTGCTGCTGGCCGATACCCCCACCGGGTAACGGTGGCGACAATGGCAGCGGTCTCTCTTCCTGCTACCCCGGGGGGTATAGGATGGCCGCGAGAGGGGAGTTGCGATGGTCACCACCACGTACCAGGTGCAGGGCATGACCTGCGGGCACTGCGTCAACTCGGTCAGCGCCGAGGTCGGCGCGCTCCCGGGCGTCAGCGACGTCCAGGTGGACCTGGCCTCCGGCCGGGTCACCGTCACCAGTGAGAGCCCGTTGGACACGGACACCGTGCGCGCCGCCGTGGACGAGGCCGGGTACGACCTCGTTGGGGCGTGACGGGTCCGACGAACCGGAGAACTGAGGTACCACGATGAACACGGCGACGAAGCTGAGCGGCTTCGCCCTCGGCCTCGCGGCGGTGTTCGGCGCGGCGTACGGGGTCGGCCAGGTGGCCGGCCCCGTCGCACCCGCCGCCGAGACCCGCCACGACCCCACCGACGCCGGCCACTCCGACGGTGGCCACCAGGCCGGCGCCGCCACCCACCTGCCCGGCGGACTGCTCGTCTCCGACCGCGGCTACACGATGCAACCGATGGCCGCCCCGGCCGGAGGGTTCGCCTTCCGGATCACCGGCCCGGACGGCCGGCCGGTCACCGGGTACGAGATCGAGCACGACAAGCGGATGCACCTGATCGTCGCCCGCCGCGACCTCTCCGGCTTCCGGCACGTGCACCCGGAGATGGCCGCCGACGGCACCTGGCGGGTCGCCTCGCCACTCGCCGGGCCGGGCGTCTGGCGGGCGTTCGCCGACTTCACCCCCACCGGCGGGGAGTCGCTGACCCTCGGCGTCGACGTGACCGTCCCCGGCGCGCTGGACGCCCGGCCGCTGCCCGAGCCGGCCGCCAGCACCACCGTCGACGGCTACACAGTCACCCTCACCGGCGCCCCGCAGTCCGGCCGCACCGCCGAGCTGACCCTGACCGTGAGCCGAGACGGCAGGCCGGTCACCGACCTGCAGCCCTACCTCGGGGCGTACGGGCACCTGGTTGCGCTGCGACAGGGCGACCTGGCGTACCTGCATGTGCACCCGGACGGCGCCCCCGGCGACGGGCGGACCCCGGCCGGGCCGGCGATCACCTTCGCCGCCGAGATCCCCTCGGCCGGCAGCTACCGCCTCTTCCTGGACTTCCGGCACGGCGATGCCGTGCACACCGCGGCGTTCACCGTCGTGGCCGGCTCCCCGGCCCCGACGGGCGACCCGGGCGTCCCGGCGGCGACCAGCGCGCCGGCCGCCACCAGCTCCCCGACCCCTGACGCCGGTCATGGCACCCCGGGTCACGGGCACAATTGACAGGAGGTGCAGCGATGACATCGACCGCCAAGTCCCTGCCGGTCGCGCCGAACCAGATCGAACTCGCGATCGGCGGCATGACCTGCGCCTCCTGCGCCGCCCGGATCGAGAAGAAGCTCAACCGGATGGACGGCGTGACCGCCACGGTCAACTACGCCACCGAGAAGGCCACCGTCCGGTACGCCGACGAGGTCACCCCGGACGATCTGATCGCCACGGTGGAGAAGACCGGTTACACCGCCGTCGTGCCGCCCCGGCCGACCGCGGCCGGCACCGAGGCCACCGCCGAGCCGGTGGACGAGCTGCGCGCTCTGCGTACCCGGCTGTGGGTGTCGGTGGCGCTGGCCGTGCCGGTGATCCTGCTGGCCATGGTGCCGGCCTGGCAGTTCGACTACTGGCAGTGGCTGTCGCTGACCCTCGCCGCCCCGGTCGTGGGCTACGGCGGGCTGCCGTTCCACCGGGCCGCCTGGATCAACCTCCGCCATGGCGCGGCGACCATGGACACCCTGGTGTCGTTGGGCACGCTGGCCGCGTTCGGCTGGTCGCTCTGGGCGCTCTTCCTCGGCGACGCCGGGATGCCGGGGATGACCCACCCGTTCCGGTTCGACATCACCCGCACCGACGGCGCCGGCAACATCTACCTGGAGGCGGCGGCCGGGGTGACGGTGTTCATCCTCGCCGGCCGCTACTTCGAGGCCCGCTCCAAGCGGACCGCCGGCGCCGCCCTCCGCGCCCTGCTCGAGCTGGGCGCCAAGGACGTGGCGGTGCTCCGCGGCGGGGTGGAGACCCGGGTGCCGGTGGACCGGCTCGTCGTCGGCGACCGGTTCGTGGTCCGGCCCGGCGAGAAGCTCGCCACCGACGGCGTGGTCGAGGAGGGCACCTCGGCGGTCGACGCCAGCATGCTCACCGGCGAGTCGGTGCCGGTCGAGGTCGGGCCGGGCGACACGGTGGTGGGCGCCACCGTCAACGCCGGCGGTCGGCTGGTCGTCCGGGCCACCCGGATCGGCGGGGACACCCAGCTCGCCCAGATGGCCAAGCTGGTCGAGCAGGCGCAGACCGGCAAGGCGGCCGTGCAGCGGCTCGCCGACCGGATCTCCGGAGTCTTCGTCCCGATCGTGATCGCTCTCGCCGCCGGCACGCTCGGCTGGTGGCTCGGAGCCGGAGCGGGGCCGACCGCCGCCTTCACCGCGGCGGTGGCCGTGCTGATCATCGCCTGCCCCTGCGCCCTCGGCCTGGCCACCCCGACCGCGCTGCTGGTCGGCACGGGCCGAGGCGCCCAGCTCGGCATCCTGATCAAGGGCCCGGAGGTGCTGGAGTCCACCCGTCAGGTGGACACCGTGGTGCTGGACAAGACCGGCACCGTCACCACCGGCAAGATGACCCTGGTCGACGTGCTTCCCGCCGCCGGCCAGGATGCCGACGAGCTGCTGCGGCTGGCCGGCGCGCTGGAGGCCGCCTCGGAGCACCCGATCGCCCAGGCGATCGCCGCCGGCGCGGCCGAGGCGGGTGCCCTGCCGGCGGTGACCGGGTTCGCCAACCTCGAGGGGCTCGGCGTGACCGGCACGGTCGACGGGCGGGAGCTGGTGGTCGGTCGGCTCCGGCTGCTGCGGGAGCGGGGTCTCGACGTACCCGAGGAGATCGAGCGGGCGGTGACCGACGCGGAGGCCGCCGGGCGGACGGCGGTGCTCGCCGGCTGGGACGGCCGGGTCCGCGGCGTCCTCGCGGTGGCCGACGTGGTCAAGCCGAGCAGCCGGGCCGCGGTCGCGCGGCTGCGCGAGCTGGGGCTGACCCCGGTGCTGCTCACCGGCGACAACGCCACGGTCGCCCGGGCGGTGGCCGCCGAGGTCGGCATCGACGAGGTGATCGCCGAGGTGCTGCCGGCCGACAAGGTGGACGTGGTCAAGCGGCTCCAGGGCGAGGGGCGGACCGTGGCGATGGTCGGCGACGGCATCAACGACGCCGCTGCGCTGGCCCAGGCCGACCTGGGGCTGGCCATGGGCACCGGCACCGACGTGGCGATCGAGGCGTCCGACCTGACCCTGGTCCGGGGCGACCTGATGGCCGCGGTGGACGCCATCCGGCTCTCCCGGCGGACCCTCGGGACCATCAAGGGCAACCTGTTCTGGGCCTTCGCCTACAACGTGGCGGCCCTGCCGCTGGCCGCCGCCGGCCTGCTCAACCCGATGATCGCCGGCGCCGCGATGGCCTTCTCGTCGGTCTTCGTGGTGGCCAACAGCCTCCGGCTGCGCCGCTTCCGCCCGGTCGGCTGATCCGACGACGACGCCGCCGGCCCCGGTACCTCCGGGGCCGGCGGCACTGTCCGGACCGGAGCGGCGGCACGGGCATCACCGTCGGTGAGCACCACTGGTGACAGACGGTTGAGCAACCGGACGGCGGGGTACATCCACGGCGGTAACGAAGCTGCTGAGTGGAGGTTCCAATGGGTATCGATGACAAGATCGACAACGCGTCGGAGAACGCCGCCGGCAAGATCAAGGAGGGCCTGGGCCGGGCCACCGACGACGAGCGGATCGAGGCCGAGGGCCGTAATGAGCAGGCCAACGCCAACCTCAAGCAGGCTGGCGAGAAGGTCAAGGACGCCTTCAAGAGCTGACCTACGGCTTGCCCACGCCGGGCCGGCAGGAGCCGGCCCGGCGCCGCGCGCCCAGGGCAGCCCTCGCCCGGGCGCGCGTGTGCCGCTGAAGCGCCATCTCGTAGGCTGGACGACCTGTCGCCGCTCGTTCTTCCCGGGGCGCGCGGCGCGGCAGCGCCGGAGCCACGCCCAGCTCGACCACGGCCGTCCGTCGACGGCCGACGACTCCACGGGAGAACGATGTCCGGTACAACAGTGATCCGGGTCGCCGCTCTGGGGGCGCTCACCCTGCTCGGCGCAGGCTGTCAGCCGACGGACGAGGAGAACTCGTCACCGGCCGGCACCTTCGCCGCACCGAGCGCCTCCGCCGAGGCCGTTCCGACCCCCTCCGCCTCGCCGTCCCCGGTGACGGCGGCGAACACCGCGGCCGTGTGCGCCGCCGTGGACAAGCTGATCATCGCGGGCAGTCAGGAGATCGTCCAGGACTCCGCCGCGGCCACCCGCCGGCAGCTGACCCCGGAACAGGTCAACGCCCAGCTCAAGGGCAACCTCGCCGACCTGGCCGACGAGGTACGCGGGCAGGCCGCCCGGGCGCAGGACCCGCAGATCAAGGCGCTGATCGGCGAGACGGCCGACCGGATCGACACCGGCGCCGAGTCCTCCAGCCCGGTCAAGTGGCTGAACTCGACGTTCGTCGGCATCCCCCAACGGCTCGCCAAGGAGTGCCGCGTCTGACCGGCGTCCGTCCACTCTCGCCCGCTGTTCCGATCAGCGCAGCACCCGGTACTTGACGTGGGTGACGGTCGGCGCCGCGACCACCTTCACCGGCTCCAGCCGTACCTCGCCCACACCGTCGAAGAGCCGGGTGCCGCCACCCAGGACGATCGGCACCAGGTGCAGCCAGAGCGTGTCCAGCAGCCCGGCCGCGAGGTATTGCCGCACCGCGCTCGCCCCACCCGAGACGGAGACCTCCCGGTCGCCCGCCACCGCCCGGGCCCGCTCGAGCGCGCCCTCGATCCCCTCGGTGACGAAGTGGAACTGCGTGCCGCCGCGCATGCTCAGCGACTCCCGGGGATGGTGGGTCAGCACGAAGACCGGGACGTGGAACGGTGGGTCGTCCCCCCACCAGCCGGTCCAGCTCTCGTCCCACGGCCCGTCGCCGCCGCCGAACATCCGGCGCCCCATCACGTACGCCCCGATGTCCCGGGTCATCTCGTCGACCACGTCGGCGTCCGCGTTGCGCTCACCGCCGACCTGCCCGTGCTGGGCGCGCCAACTCTCGGTGGCGAATAACCAGTCGTGGAGCCGCAGGCCTCCCCGGCCCAGCGGATCCTGTCGGCTCTGGCCCGGCGCCGCCACGAACCCGTCCAGCGACATCGACATCTGACTGCTCACGGTTCCCATGTCCGGTGGACTCTCCTCGGCGGGTGAACTCATCGGTGGACGCTCAGCCGGGCGGCGCGTACCTCCAGATAGCGCCGCTCCGGCAGGCTGGTGGTGCCCCGGGCGGCGGTCAGGTATGCGGCCCGCGCCGCCTCCTGGTCGCCGGCCAGCTCGAGCAGGTGGGCGCGGACGGCGGCGAGGCGGTGGTGCCCGGCCGTCCGCTCGTCGGAGTCCAGCGGCGCCAGCAGCGCGAGTCCGGCGCGGGGACCGTCGACCATGGCCACCGCGGCGGCCTGGTTGAGGGTGACCATGGGGTTCGGCGCGACCCGGGCGAGCAGCCGGTAGAGCGCGACGATCTGTCGCCAGTCGGTCTCCGCCGCCGACGGCGCCTCGGCGTGCACCGCGGCGATCGCCGCCTGCAGCTGGTACGGGCCCGGCGGCGACCAGGTCAGCGCCTCGGTCACCAGGGCGATCCCCTCCTCGATCGCGCCCCGGTCCCAGCGGCTGCGGTCCTGCTCGGCCAGCGGAATCAGCTCGCCCGTCGGCCCGGTCCGGGCGGCCCGGTGGGCGTCGGTGAGCAGCATCAGCGCCACCAGCCCGGTCACCTCGCCGTCGTCGGGGAGCAGCCGGTGAAGTTCCCGAGCCAGCCGGATGGCCTCCCCGGTCAGCTCGGCGCGGTGCAGGTCGGCGCCGCTGGACGCGGTGTAGCCCTCGTTGAAGATCAGATAGAGCACGTGCCGCACGGCGTGCAACCGCTCGTCGCGTTCGCCCGGCGAGGGCATGACGAAGCGGGCCCCGGCCGCCTCGATCCGCTGCTTGGCCCGGCGGATCCGCTGGCTCATCGTGGCCTCCGGCACCAGGTACGCCCGGGCGATCTGCGCGGTGCTCAAACCGCCGACCGCGCGCAGGGTCAGCGCGACCTGGGCGGAGACAGTCAGCGCCGGATGACAGCAGAGGAAGAGCAGCTTCAGCGTGTCGTCCCCGGTGGGCGGCTCCTCGTCGGCGGGCGGCGCCACCGTCGCGTACGCCGGCTCCCGGACCGCCACCGCGACCTCCCGGTCCCGGCGGGCCCGCTCGCTGCGCCACTCGTCGGTCAGCCGGCGGCTCGCCACGGTGACCAGCCACGAGCGCGGGTGCTCCGGCAGGCCCTGCTCCGGCCACTGCACGGCCGCGGCGAGCAGCGCCTCCTGGACGGCGTCCTCGCAGGCGTAGAACTGGCCGTGCCGTCGGACGAGGACGCCGAGGACCTGCGGCGCCAGGTCGCGCAGCAGGTCCTCGACACTCCGGTCGCCACCGGTCACATCTCCGTCCCGGCCTCGTCCATCACCGGCCGCACCTCCAGCACACCGAAGCCCATCCGGACATCCGGCCAGCGCGCGGCGATCTCGGCGGCCCGGTCCGAGCTGTCGCAGTCGACCATCAGGTAGCCGGCGAACTGTTCCTTGCTCTCCATGAACGGGCCATCGGTGATCTCCGCCCGCCCGCCGACGGACCGGACGGTACGGGTCTGCGACGGGTCGGCCAGCGCCTGGCCGCCGACCAGCTCCCCGGACTCGGTGAGCTCCTTCATGATCTCGTCGACCTCGCCGAACAGGGCGTTCCGCTCCTGCTCGGACAGCTCCGCTACGAAGCCAGGACGGTTCCAGATCAGCAGCATGTACTTCACGGTGCACTCCTCGCGGTATGGGCCACGGCTGCGGCGCCTCTCGGTGACGGGTCGGAGCCGAGGCGCCGTTCCCGACATCCTCGCCCGAGCAACTCCGAAAAAGGGGGTCACCGGCCCCGGCGTACCGGCTTGCGGGCGGAGCCGCCGGCGTCGAGGGAGGCCCGGTCGGCGGCCGAGGTGCCGGAAGCCCAGCCCTCGGCGTCGCGGACGGTGAGCCGCTCCCGGGTCACCCCGGGAAAGAGCGAGTCCAGGCGCTCCCGAACCGCGTCCGAACGGGCCGCCAGCACCGGGAGCAGCCGGTCGTTGCCCCGCTCCGCCGCGGCCTCCTGGTTCGCCGCCTCGGTGGCGGCCCGGAGGCGTTCGCCGATCCGCAGCGCGAAGGCGTTCAGGAAGGATTCGTCGTACCCGCGGGTGCGCCGACCGGCGACCTTCGTCCGCCGCTCGCCCCGACCGCGCAGCATGGCGGCGGTGGCCTGCACCAGCAGGGAGGTGTGCAGCAGATCGACCGCCGCCAGGTCCGCGGGGAAGCCGAGCACGGTGGCGAAGCCGAGGTCGTCGGACCAGACCGACTCGCACCGGTTGGCCGCCGCCACCTCCTGCACCAGTAGTGCCTTCGCCGCCGCGTACGGGGCGTCGGTGCTCAGCCGGATGCCGCCCGGCTGGTCGGGCCGCTCGGCTGTCGCGTCGAGCAGCGCCCGGTCGATGCTGTGCCGGGCCATCAGCTCCTGGGCCTTGCCGGTCAACGCCTCCGCCTCCGCCGGGAAGGTGGTCGACTCCGCCTTGGCCAGCAGCGCCCGGACCCGGTCCAGCATCCGGGACCCGGACGCCGGGGCGGTGACCCGCGGGGCGGCGGCCGGACCGCCCGGGGGCGGGCGGAGCACCGCGATCGGCGGCAGCCCCTCGACCAGGACGAGGGCGTCGACCGCGTCGCGCAGCGCGGTGATCCGGTCCACCCCCTCCCGGGTCGCCCATCGGCCCAGCCAGCCGGCGTCGCCGTCCCACCGGGCGTCCAGCTCGCGGAGTTGGTCGTCGAACCACTGCGGCACCGGGCCGGGCTGGTCGCGTCGCTGGGCAGCCACCGCGTCCCCGACCAGCCGGGCGGCGCGCGGGTCGAGCCGCCGGGTGGCGATCCGGTCCAGGTCGACCGGCTGCCAGCCGCGCGGCCAGAGGCGGCCGATGCCGCGGACCAGGCGGGCGAGGAGGGCGGCGTCCACCGCCGGGCCGGCGCCGATCACGAGCCGGTCCAGCGCCCGCTCCGCTTCGCGTACGTCGGTGCCGCGCGCCGCCGCGAGGGCGTCGGCGACCAGGTCCTCGGCGTCCGGCACGGGCGGTTTCCCCTCTCCACGGTCGCTCCGGTGCGGGCGACCGGCGTGTTCCCCGGGCGGCGGGCCGCTCACCCGCCGGAACGCTACCGGCATGCCGGGCGCGACGACCCGTGAGCGCCCTCACGGCCGATGATCGGCCGGGATTCCGTCCCCGCCGGGGCAACCGACCGGGCCCGGCGTCCGCGCTCCTGCGTGCACCACCGGGCGCCGCGAGAGACGGATATCGATGTGGGTGGGCGTGCCCGGCGGGAAGGCGGCCTGCACCGCCGACCCCAGATGCCGGTGCACCGGTCAGCGGGGGAACGAGGCCCAGATGTGCCCTGGACCAGGCCGTACCGGTTCAACGCCGCGCGCAGCGAGGCCCGCAGGCCGCGCAGTTCCTTGGCGGTGCCGAGCTGCCACGTCTCGAGTTCGGTGGCCCGCGGAGGTGGCGGCGACGTGCGCAGCTGTCCCATGGTCCTGCTCTACCCTGCGCAGCCGTCCGCTGAGCGGAACCATCCCACGTTATCCGTCCATTCCGGACAGCGGGCGACACGGTGGGTGTCAGCGCCGCATCAGCGCGAAGACCCCCCAGCCGAGATACTCCCGCTGGTAGCGGACGTGGCGAACCGGGTCCTCGGTCAGCTCCCGGCGCAGCTCGCCGGCGAGTTCGTCGTCAGGGTTGTCGTCCAGCCAGCGGCGGAGGTTCAGCCAGTGCGCGGCCGCGTACCGGTCCCAGCTGTCCTGGTCGGCGAGGACCATCTCCACCAGGTCCCAGCCGCATTCCTGGAAGATCCCCACCAGCCCCGGCAGGTCCCGGAACTCGTCCCTCGACCGAGCGTGGCACGCCGCGACGGTCTCCTGGTCCGGCGGGTCCAGCCGCCAGTACGGCTCCCCGACGAGCAGCATGCCGCCGGGGCGCAGGCTGCGTTCGAGGATCTCGAGGGTGCCGGGAACGCCGCCGCCGATCCAGGTCGCGCCGACACACGCGGCCAGGTCGACGGGCTGATCGGCTACGAACACCGCGGCGTCGCCGTGCACGAAGCGGACCTGGTCGGCCACCCCGAGGGCGGCGGCCCGCTCCCGCGCGGCGGCGGTGAAGGCGGTGCTGATGTCCACCCCGGTGCCGACAGTGCCGTGGTCGCGCGCCCAGGTGCAGAGCAGCTCGCCCTTGCCGCTGCACAGGTCGAGGATCGACGTGCCGGGGCGTAGCTTGACGGCCCGCCCAAGGGCGGCCAACTTCTCTGCGTCGAACGGGTTGAGGATGCGAAGGTCGCCCTCGCGGATGACGAAGCTACGTGGCAGATCCACGGCGGTGACTCCCGACGGTCGAAGCAGGGGTGAGGTGGGGCTGACGCTGATCCGCTCGGATCAGCACGCTCGGCACCAGCACAGAAACACCCTCTTCGGCTCATCGGGACGGACGTGCCGCCAGGCTAGGCCTCGCCACGTCTCTCACAAACCGAATTTCGTCCGCGGCGCGGCCGCGACCCGCTGCTCACCGTCAACTGGCCAGGCACCGACGCCAGCACCCGGTCGGGTGCTGGCGTCGGTGCTGGGCGTCACCGTCTGGCCTTGGCCTCCTGCTTCGCCCTCTGGGGGTCGGCCCCCTTGCCGACCTGCTTGAGGGCTTCGCGCAGCTGGGGCTCGGTCATTTTCGAGCTGCCGCCGATGCCGGCCTGGTGGCCCTGCTGGCGCAGGTCGTGAAGTTCCTTGCGTTCGGCCATGTCGACCTCCCCGTGTCTGCTGTGGGAACCGGACAGCTCCCGTCGGAACTGCCTGCCTTCCCGTGCCCCGCGCCAGGCAAACCACGCGCGGAACCGGGTGGCGCGGCCGCTGCGGAGGCTATGGTGTGAAAAACAGGCGGGTCGAGGAGCCTGCTTCAGGGGAAAGAGCACGCGACCCGTGGGTAACCTGACCATCAGTACGTCCGTTCTGGCGGACGGTACAACAGTGGTCGCCCTCCGCGGCGAAATCGACGTCTCGGTCTGCGATGCATTGCTTTCCGCCCTCGTGGACGAGGTCACCCGCCGCCGACCACCACGGCTCGTCGTGGACATGTTGCACGTGACCTTTCTCGATTCGACGGGTCTGAACACCCTCCTTGCCGCGTACCGCGACGCGCGGCGGCTCGGTATCTCGTTCGTGGTGCGCCACCCCAGCGAATTCGTGGCGCGGCAGATGCGGGTGGCCGGTACGTACGACATCCTCACCAGCGACTAAGGCCGTGCGGCAATGAAGTTCATCCTCCGGGGGTGATGCCAGCACCCACCAGTCCGCGCGACCCTGCACCTCGGGGTAGGTGTTTCATGACGGATCCGATAGCGGAGTTTTTCGACGGGCTCTACCGGCGTGGGCACGAACGTCGGCTTGAGAAGCGCAGCGGCATTATGCGTTTCGACCTGGCGTGTGGGGAGCAAGTCGAACATTGGGTGCTGGCGATCGACGGCGGGGACCTGAGCGTGTCCCGGGAGGCGCGCGACGCCGACTGCGTCCTCTACTCCGATCGCGACTTTTTCGGGCGGGTTGTGGCCGGTGAGGCCAAGCCGTTGACGGCGATGGTGCGCAACGACATACGGGTCGAGGGAAAGCTCTCGCTGTTCATCATGTTCGAGCGGCTGCTTCCTGGGCCACCGGGGGCGCGAGATCCGCGGGACGTGGCGCGCGAACGGAGGCGGCAGCCATGAAGAGTGGCCTCATCAAGATCCTGGACGGGAACACGTTCCTGATCAGCGACGACCGGGGCGATCTGGACTCCTCGATTTCGGCCGAGCACGGGCTGTTCTCCTTCGACACCCGCTTCCTGTCCAGGTGGCAGTTGACCGTCAACGGTGAGCGGATGCAGGCGATGGCGGTCGACGACAGCAAGTACTTCGAGACGCGCCTGTTGCTGGTGCCCGGTGCCCGGACGCACTACGTGGAGGCGAAGGTCTCGGTCGTCCGTGAGCGCTACGTGGGCCGCAGCATGGCTGAACGGTTGACCGTATTCAACTACGACGACGAGGCGATCGACTTCACCATTCGACTGGAGGTCGGCAGCGACTTCGCCGACGCGGTCGAGATCATCGCTCTGCGGGAGCAGGGCGACGGGGCACGGGTGGGACAGCACTACGCGGAGGTCGAGGAGAAGAGCCTGCGGCTCGGCTACCGACGGAAGAACTTCCGCCGCGAGACGATCGTCTCGACGAGCGCGCCGGCCCGGATCGACGAGCATGGACTGACGTACTCGGTCCGCGTCGAACCCAACGGGCAGTGGATCGCGGACCTGCATGTCGACGCCGTGGTTATCGGGCCGCACGAGCGCGACTTCCGCCAGAGTGTCCAGGGCTTCCATTCGCGGAAAAAGGCGGAGATCGAGCAGGACCTCGACCAATGGCTCGCCCGGATGCCCCAGTTGAGCTGCGACTGGGCGCCGATGTCGACGACCTATCGGCGCAGCCTGGTCGACCTCGCCGCGCTACGACATTCCCCCATGACGTTCCCCACGGGATACCTGCCCGCGGGCGGCGTGCCCTGGTCGATGACGATCGTCGGCCGGGAGAGCCTTCTCACCAGTTTGCAGGTGCTGCCGTTCGCCCCCGAGTTCGCCGTCACGACGCTGCGCGTGCTCGGGGCGCTGCAGGGCACCCGGCTGGACGACTTCCGTGACGAGGAGCCGGGCAAGATCATGCGCGAGTTCCGCTACGGCGAGACCTCCGCGTTCGAGGAGCGGCCCCACTCGCCGTACTACGGCAGCGCCGACACCACCCCGCTCTTTGTGATCCTGCTCGACGAGTACGAGCGCTGGACCGGCGACGCCGCCCTGGTGCGCCTGCTCGAGTGCGAGGCGCGAGCCGCCCTGGACTGGATCGACAGCTACGGCAACGTCATGGAGGACGGCTACCTCTGGTATTTGAGCCGCAACGAGACGACCGGCCTGGTCAACCAGTCGTGGAAGGAATCACGAGAGGCGATCTCCTACCGAGACGGCCGGCTGCCCGGCCTGCCCCGCGCGACCTGCGAACTGCAGGGCTACGCGTACGACGCGAAGCTGCGCGGCGCCCGCCTCGCCCGTCAGTTCTGGTCTGACCCCGGGTTGGCCGACCGGCTGGAGCGGGACGCGGCCGACCTCAGGCAGCGTTTCAACCGCGACTTCTGGATAGCGGACGGGGAATACTACGCGCTCGCGCTCGATGCCGACGGCGGGCAGGTGGACGCGCTGGCGTCCAACATGGGGCACCTGCTGTGGAGCGGCATCGTCGACCAGTCCCGAGCCGGAAAGGTGGCGCAACACCTGCTCGGACCGCGCCTGTACTCCGGCTGGGGGGTGCGCACGCTGGCTGTGGGCGAGGCAAGGTACAACCCGATCGGGCACCAGGTCGGCACGGTCTGGCCGTTCGACAACTCGTTCATCGCCTGGGGACTCACGCGCTACAACCGGCAACCGGAGGCGGCGCGGATCGCCGAGGGCCTCCTCGATGCGGCCCAGTTCTTCGACGGTCGGCTGCCCGAGGCCTTCGGCGGCTACGAACGGCGGTTGACCAAGTACCCGGTCCCGTACCCGGCTGCGTCCAGCCCGCAGGCCTACTCCACTGGCGCTCCGCTGCTGTTGCTGCGGACGATGCTCGGCCTGGAGCCGTATGGTGACCGGTTGACCGTCAACCCGGTGCTACCGCCCAAGATCGGTTGGCTCGGGCTGCTGGACGTCCGTGGCCGCTGGGGTCGAACCGACGTCTGCGGACACGGGCGGGAAGCCGCGCCAACGACCGCGGCATGAATGTCCTCCCGCACTCCCGTGGGCGCTGTCGCAGCTGCGGTTGCGGCGCGTCCATGACCTCTCGCGGGCGTTGCCCGCGCTACAGGGCGAGGATGGCGGTCATGGCGGCGTAGCTGGCCAGGAGCAGGACGCCTTCGAAGCCGAGGCGGCCCCAGCCGCAGGTCTGGCGGATGAGCAGGCCGCCGAGCAGGGTGGTGGCCATGAACAGGCTGGTGGTCGTGGCGAGCAGTTCCTGGCTCCCGGCGGTGTGGTAGATCGACCCGTGCCGGTAGGCGAGGTCCCCGGCGACGAGGGTGAGCACGTCGAGGATGTTGCCGCCGAGGACGGCGGCGATGGCGAGGGTGGGCGCGCCGCGGCGTACGGCGGCGATCGCGGTGACGGTTTCCGGGAGGGCGTTGACGACGCCCATGAGCACCCCGCCGACGAATCCGGCGGTGAGTCCGGTGACTTCGACAAGGCTTTCGGCGGCGCGAGCGACGAGCCACCCGCCGGCGGCGACCAGTAGCCCGATCACGGTGAAGCGACTCCACAACCACCTGAGCGGATGCCGGTTGAGCGGGTTTTCGTTGTGCGGGACGTCGGGTCGGGTTTCGGCGGTGGCGATGGCCTGCCACATGGGTTGGGCGCCGGCGCGGCGGATGAGGACCAGCCCGCCGACGTAGGCGGCGACGAGGACGGCGGACATCGGGTCGACGCCGGCGATGGTGGTCTCGGGGATGTAGCTGGCCAGCAGGGCGAGGGCGAGCAGGGCGATGAGCAGGCAGCCCGACAGCAGGTTCGACAGCGAGGCGGCGGCGTGTTCCAGGTTGGCACGGCGGTGGAAGGCGTCGGCGAGGGCGACGGCGGTGGTCTGGGCGGCGATACCGCCGACCGCGTTGCTGTAGCCGAGGCTGGGCTGGTCGGTGGCGGCGGCGACGACGGTCATGATGATGCCGGACAGGCCGGTGACGATGCCGAAGAACAGCACGCCGAACAGCGCCTCGCCCCAGCCGGTACGGTCGGCGAGGGCGTCACCGAGGCCGGCGAGGCGGACGCTGCCGGCGACGGTGACCGCACCGGCGAGCAGGAACACGCCGACACTCCAGGCCAGCGGCCAGGGTGGGGCGGTCAGGTCGGGCACCGGCGGGTGGTTCCCAGATCGGCGGCGGGAATGCCCCGATGTGCGGGTGGGGCTACGTTGATCGCTTCCGAAGGTCCGGACGAGGAGGCGCTGGACGGGCGGCGGGCCGCCCGGGCGCGCACTGGTGCTCGTGTTGCGGTTGGTGAAGGCGGTGTTCGATGGCAGCGGGACGGCACAGGTGTCGCTGCGGGGGATCAGTGGTGCGCGACCACCGCCAGGCGTCCCGGCTCGGAGATGTCGTCGCCGACAGAGCGGGCCCACCGGCCGGCGGCGACCGCGTAGCCGCCGGCGAGGCAGGCGTAGCCGGCGGCGGAGCCGATCAGCAGCGCCGGTGATCGTCCGTCCGCGGGCAGGACCGCCGACACGCCCACCATGCCGAGCACGTAGGCGAGGTTGAACACGGTGTCGTTGACCGCGAACACCCGGCCCCGGAACGCGTCGGCGCACTCGTGCTGCACCATCGTGTCGACCACGATCTTGATGCCGTGCCCCGCGATGTTGACCACCAGCACGAGCAGCACCAGCAGCGGGGGCGAAAGGGGCAACCCGAACACCGGCATCGCCACCGCGACCGCTGCGAGCAGCGCGGCCACCCACCGCCAGCCCCCGATCCGCCGGGACACTGGCGGGGTGATCGCGGCGGCGGTCAGCACGCCGGCCGCCCCCGCGGTGAACACCAACCCCAGCTGCGTCGACACCCCGGTCAGGTCGTCGGCACGGAAGGCGCTCCGGTAGAGCAGCAGCAAGGCCAGGGCGAGGGCGCCGAACAGCACCCGGAATCCGGCCTGCGCCGCCATCGCGTACGCGGCACCGCGCGCCGACCCGAGATGCCGCACCCCGTCGACCATCCCGCGCAACACCGCCATCGCCTCACCCGCCAGGCCCGGACGGTGTGGCACCACCTCGTCCGGACCCAACTGCGCTCGGGCGAAGAAGACCCGGGCCAGCACGGCGCAGGCCACGTACCCCGCTGGAGCGAGCAGCGCGAGGGCGCCGTACCCGCTGTCCCCGGCGGGGAAGACGGTCCGCAGCAACGCCAGCGCGCAGCCCAGCCCGACCGAGTACGCCACCGATCCGGCCGTGCCCGCCACCGCGTTCGCCGTGACGAGGCGCTCGTCGGCCACCACGTGCGGCGTCGCCGCCGACAGGCCGGACAGCAGCAGTCGCCCCAGCCCGATCACCACCAGCGTCGCGACGAAGAACAGCCCGCCCTCGTCACCGGCGAGGACCAGGGCGGCGATCGGCAGCACCAGCACTGCCCGCAGCAGGTTCGTCCAGACGACCACCGACCGGCGACTCCACCGGTCCAACAACACCCCGGCGAATGGCCCCACCAGCGAGTACGGCAGCACGAGCACCGCCGCGGCCAGCGCGATCGCCGTCGGGGTCGCCTGCCGGTCCGGGTTGAACAACACGCTGCCGGCCAGTGCCGCCTGGAACACCCCGTCGGAGAACTGCCCACCCAGCCGCACTCCCAGCAGCCGGCGGAACGCGGGCACGGCGAGAACGGCACGAAGGTTGTGGGTGCGGCGATTTGCCATGATCCCACCACCCTACGACCGCCGGCCGGAGCGGCCACGAGCCACCCACCCAGCCGCCGCTTTTCCACGCCCGGGCCACCCACTCCGGTCTTGACGAGCACCGGAACTCCTGGGCGCTCGTTGGTATCGGGTGGCAGGTAAGCTGGGCACTCGCGCCCTCGTAGCTCAGGGGATAGAGCAACGGTTTCCTAAACCGTGTGTCGCAGGTTCGAATCCTGCCGGGGGCACCTCAAAGATCAGCGAAATTGCAGTATGAACAGGGTGTATAGCTCTGCGCCAATGAAGTGCCGTGTGCAGCGGTGTGTCGGTCCGACGAACGCCGCCGCGGTCCGACGCGGCTCCACGCGGGCGAATCGGTCAGCGACACGCGTCTGCGCCTCATCGAGGATGACCCGCCAGCCGGCAGGGTCTACGCTGTGGCCCACGGCCATCGCACGATCTTCGGTCGTCCTCACAAACCATCGATGATCAACGCGGTGGCCGTCCTCATGCCCACGCCACGCCCAACGCCGAAACCAAGTGACGTTGGAATACTAGTGTCCTGAGTCGTTAATTCGGCCGCAGTATGTGGCGAGGCTGTTCAGGATCTCGTCGGCGGTTCGGGTCCAGACGAATGGCTTCGGGTCGTTGTTCCACGCCTCGATCCAGGCCCCTACGTCGGCTTCGAGGTCGGCGAGGCTGCGGTGGCTGGATCGGCGCAGCTTGCGGTTGGTCAGTTCGGCGAACCACCGCTCGACGAGGTTGAGCCAGGACGCCGAGGTCGGGGTGAAGTGCAGGTGGAAACGGGGATGCGCGGCCAGCCAGCGTTGCACGGCCGGGGTCTTGTGGGTGGCGTAGTTGTCCAGCACCAGGTGCAGATCCACCTCGGCGGGGGTATTGGCGTCGATGACCTTCAGGAACTTCAGGAACTCTTGATGGCGGTGCCGGCGGTGCACTTGCCCGATGACCTGGCCGGTGGCGGGGTCGAACGCGGCGAACAGGCTCGCCACCCCGTGACGGACGTAGTCATGGGTCTGCCGGGCGGGGACCGTGGGCATCATCGGCAGCATCGGCCGGGTCCGTTCCAGGGCCTGCATCTGCGACTTCTCGTCCACGCACAGCACCATCGCCTTGACCGGCGGATCGAGATAAAGGCCCACCACGTCACGGACCTTCTCCACGAACATCGGGTCAGCCGACAGCTTCCACGTGTCCACCAGATGAGGCTTCAGCCCGAACGCCCGCCAGATCCGCGACACCGCCGTCTGCGACAGCCCGGTCTCCTTCGCCATCGACCGCGTCGACCAGTGACTGTCCTGGTTGGCCGGCTGCTGCTCCAACGTCTTGACGATCACCTCCTCGACCCGGTCATCGGTGATCCGGCGAGGCGCCCCCGGCCGCGGCTCGTCGACCAGCCCCTCCAACCGGCGCGCGAGGAACCGCCTGCGCCACTTGCCCACCATGTCCCGTGACACGCCCAACCGCTCCGCAACATGGATGTTCACGAGGCCGTCGGCGCACAACAGGACGATCTTCGACCGCAACGCCAACGCCTGCGACGACTTGCCCCGCCGCGCCCACCGGATCAGACACGCACGCTCGTCATCAGTCAGTTCCACCACACCACGCGGACGACCAGCCACTCCCACAGCCTACTATCTGCCGCCGAATTAACGACTCAGGACACTAGCCAGGTGGTGAGGGCGGCTCGGGTGGGCGTCCTCGGGCGCGGGCTGCGTCGGATATGGCGATCCCGGTCAGGACGAGGGCAGCAGCGGCGGCGACCACGACTGGCGGCAGGGGGAGCATCGCCGGTGTCAGGGCGGCCAGCACAAGCACGCCGATCGGCCGGGACCGGGACACGCGGCCGAACACCGCGTACTCGAAGCTGGCACGCCCGGCCAGGTACAGCGCGGGTCCGCCGAGGATGACGGCGATCCAGGCCGGTGGGGTGTGCCCGAATGGATGGGCGATGACAAGTTCGTCGCCGACGGCTGCAGCGACCACGCCGGCCACCATGGCCAGGTGGGCGTATGACGCCGATCGGGCGAGGCGGACCGGGTCTGCAGACACGGCAATCGCTTCCGCCAGGACTTGCCCAGCGCGGTATATGTAGATCCGCCACAGCAGCACGGTGGTCGCCATCGACACGCCGAACGCGGCGACCCCGTCCGGCGCGAAGCCGCTGCTGCTCAGCGCCAGTCCGGTAACCAGGATCAGCTCGCCGAGCGCGATGATGAAGAACTGCCGGTAGCGCTCGGACAGGTGCTCGCCCGAGATCACAAGGTCTTCGCTGGGCGTACGACCAGCCCCCGGGGTGGGGAAGCCGATTCTGCCTGCCGTGTGGTCAAGGACCACCGCGAATGCCCACAACGCACCGCGCGCCGTACCGTCCACGAGCGCCCCCGCGATCCACGGCAGCGCCGACAGGCCGTACCAGAACAGCCCGCGCACGCCGGTGCGCTGCAGCTCGTGGCCACGCAGAACGGCCACGAGGACGAGCCCGCGGCCGAGCTGGATGGCGACGTAGGCGCCCGCGAAGATCAGGCCCGTGTCGCCGAATGCCTCGGGCACCGCGGCCGCCATCACCAGGCTGCCGACCATGGTCGCGATGACCAGCGCCTGGATTACCGGTCGTTGCGGGTCCGTCCGGTCGGTTAGCCACGCGGTGCTGGACCAGACCCACCACATGGCCCCCAACAGCACCAGCGTCCGGAAGGTACCGCTCCACCCGAGATCCTCAGCCAGGCCGCGCGAGAGCTGAGCGAGCGCGAGGACAAACACCAGGTCGAAGAACAGTTCCAGGAACGTAGCCCGCTGTGGATCCCCGGCTCTCCGCACCAGCTCGGCCGCCTTGCTCGTCGTCATCGGCTCGCCCGTCCTGCCGGTTTTGCCCAGTTTGGAGCATTCTGTCATGCGCCAGCGGCGGCGGCCCGCAGGCGGGCCGCGGCGGCCCGGCCCCGGCCTGCTGGCGACCTCAGGCCGGCATCGGCCGGGCCGACCGGCCACGCTGATGGACGACCAGGACCAGGGAAGACCTCGAGGCTGGGTCGGTAGAGGAATGCCGTTTGGCGTATCCGGTGGCAAGGTCACGCCACTGCTGAGGCGGTTGAGGCACCCGTTCGCCGGTCATCGGCATATGAAGCTGTCCGGCGGCTACCGAGCCGGAGGTGGCGGGCTCATTGACTCCAGCGCCCGCCTTCCTCTCCCCGCGCCGACCCCGACCCGGGCTCCCGGCCCACCCCCACGGCGCGATCAACTGAACAGCTCTCGGAACCCCGCCCGCCACGACGGGTACTCGAGGTTCAGCCCCAGCGCGGACTTGGCCTTGGCGTTGCTGGCCGCGGAGCTGGGTACCGTAGTACACGGCTTGAACGCCGATCTGTTCCTCGGCCTCCTCCTCAGAGACGCGCCGCGGCGGAGGGGCGTCCAGGGTCTCGGCCAGATAGGGCAGCCACTCAGCCTGCGGGGCGGGCTCGTCCCCCACGACGTTGTAGATACCGGGGCTTCCCCTGTCGACCGCTTGCACAGTGGCCGACACCGCGTCGCGGACGTGAACAAACGGATACCGGCCCGCGCCCTCGCCGACAATCGGCACGTCGCCCGACTTGACCCCTGTTGCCCATTCTCCACCCGGCCCGATCGCGGTGCCCTCACCGTAGAGAAAGCCGTATCGAAGGACGACGCCTTCGATCCCCGGTGTGCCCAACACCAGTGTCTCGGCCGCGATGTTCGCCTGTATGTGGCTTCGGATCGGCTCCGGGGCATCCAGATACAGCGGCGTCGACTCGTCCGTGAGCCCCGATCCGACCGGCTGGGTCATGAAGCTGGCGCTCTGTGCAACAACCCGACGGGTGCCAGCTTCACGAGCCGCCATCATCAGTGTCTTCGTTCCCTCGCTCCGCAGCCGGTTGGTCACCTCCAGCCACTTCCCGTAGTCACGAGACGGCGCGGACAGCGCTGTGATCTCGTTGATGATCACCTCCGGTTCGGCCTCGAGGACCGCCTGACGCACCGCAGCCTCGTCCAGCCGGTCCATCAATGCCGGCCGCGCCCCGAGTGCGTCTATGACGGAGAAGTTCTCACTCCGGTGGGTGCTGGCCGTGACCTCGTGACCCCGGTCCACCAGCGCCTCAACGAGGGGCCGACCCAAGACCCCTGTTCCCCCGCGACGAAAATCCGCACTGTCGTCTCCTTGCTGGAACGAGGTAGCTCTCCGCGAGCTGGTGCAGGAAACAGGCTCACCACCCACCGTGCCGTGGCCTGCTTGTCGCCGGCGGTCGACGTGACCGTATCGCCGATCGCCTGCCCAGGGGCGTCACCTGGCCACCCGATACGCCAAACGGGCATTCCGCTACCGACCCAGCGGGGTCCTCATCGCTGCCATCATCTGGCTCCCATGATCGACAGGCACCTAGCGAGTCTGCCGGCGGTTGGTCGCTCCGCGACGACCCTACGGGCCGCCCTTGACCCCGGAGCCTCTGCGACCTCGGGCCGGTTACCACCGGGCAGGCCCCGGCCTGCCCGACCACAACACGCACCGCATCCCGACCACGGCCTCATCTCGTCTTACGCTCGCCGTCAACTGTCCGTCCATCGCATCCGAACTCGCTGCTTGTCTCGCCGGTCACCGTAAAGCCGAGCCGTTCATACAGCGCCCGTGCCCATGGGTTGTCCTTTTCGACGCCCAGGTCGAGTACGCCCCACGTGCCGCGGCCAACGCGGCATCCTGCGCAAGCCCGTGGGGCCTAACTGGGTGGTCCAATCGGGATGGGTCGGCGACCATAGTCGACATGGCAAGGGACCGGGCATGAGGCTGCCGCTTCAGGGCGGGCTGCCGCCGGTGGATGCGGTGGCCGGCACAGTCGTGGAGATCGCCTGTGACGAATCGGGGTTTTCCGGCACCAATCTGCTCGATCCAGCCACTCCGGTGATCACACACGCGAGTGTCGAGCTGCGCGGCGGGGAGGCGGCTGGGCTGATCGCGACACTGCGGTCCGGTTTCCGATTCTCGCCGAACGAGTTCAAGTCCCGGCAGTTCCTCCGCCGGCCCGAAGCGGGTGAGGTGCTGGAGTGGTTCCTGGCGGCGCTGCGCGGCCGGGCGCACGTCCACCTGGTCGACAAGCAGTACTTCCTCGTCACCCGCATCGTCGACCTGCTGCTGACCGAGCCGTCGTACGCGGCCGGTACCCGCCTGACCCAGGAACACCGTTCGGCCGCCCTCGCCTTGTATCGGGCCAGACGTTCGGCCGGTTCCGACTGGGGGGTCTTCCTCGCGGCCTTCGTCGAGATGCTCCGGATCAAGCGGCGACACCGGCCGGATCAGCGGACCGTGGAACGGTTCTTCCAGGCACGGGATGCGCTGGTACGACACGGGCTGGGCGCGCAGGCCGAGGCTATCCTTTACGGACTCAGCCGGACCCGGGTCTGCATCATCCTGGCCAGGCTGAGCGACGACGACCGATCGATCCCGCCACCGCTGGAGCCGATGCTGCCGGCGCTGGCCGAGACCGTCCTGTTCTGGAGCGGCGGGGGGCGGCGGGTGCTGGTGATCCACGACGAGCAGAGCGCCCTCACGGCCGACCGGTTGCGTCGCCTCCAGCAGGTACTGGCCGACAGCGCCGGACTGTCGCCGGCCGGGGGGTCGCCGCTGGCCGGGCTGGTGATGGTCGACTCCCGGGACGATCCGCGCGTCCAAGTTGCCGACCTGCTCGCCGGGGTGGCCCGGCGGTTGCCGGGGATCGTCGACGACGGCCCACTCCAGCCGTTGCTCTCCCCGACCTCACTGCACGATCCGATCGGTGACGCCCTACCGACCTGACGGCCAAGCGGGGACAGGGCTACCGGAGCTCACCGGGTGGGCGGTGGGTGGATCCGGGCCGCAGACCGTGACGGGTGGGAACTCGGCTCAGGCGTTGTCCCACAACCTGATCACCGCCGGATACCGTCCACCCCACTTGTCCGCGAGGTCGTCGAACGCCCCCGGGCCGCGGCGGCGTTGACCGCGGCGTAGATCTCGTCCAGGGGCCGGTGGGACCAGTCGGTCATCGGGTGGGGCGGCTCGAGCAGCAGGCCATCGACGCTGTACCGGTGCAGCAGGTCGCCCACGTCTCGTGCTTGGTTACTGGACATGTCCGGAGGCGCGGCGAAAGAGCAGCACGACCGCGAGGACTCCGACGGCGGGCGGCAGGATCGCCAGGGTGCCCCACAGGGGCGGAAAGATCTGTGCGTCGTACTCGGTCGACACGAGCAGGAGCACGGCAAGGGCGGCCGTGACCGTGATCACCACGACGGCCAGGACCGGAGCCAGCCGGCTGCGTGACCGCACGACCCGAATCACGGGCAGCCACAACAATGCCCCCACTACCGCAACGGCGTACACGAGGCCGTACAACAGGCCCGGATCCGGCCGCTTGCCGTACGGCTCGTACATGGCGTTCGCGTGATCGGTGAGGCTGTGCACGCCGAGCTGGTCGATCATCGCCGCCACCGCCAGGACGGCGGACAGCGCGGCCGCCACCCACACGGCGCGGGCGGCAGGGGCGGCCCTCTCGTTTTCGGATAGTGACTGTCTCATAGAAAGTGACTCTATGAACACCGGATCTGAGAGTCAAGAGCATTTAGAGAGTCACTCTCTGAAGCATGTGGCTGTCTGCTAGCCTCGGCGCATGGGTAACGGGCTCCGTGAACGCTGGCGGATCAATGCCATGCGCACGATCCAAGAGCGGGCGCTCGATCTCTTCGACGCGCGAGGGTTCGACGCCGTCACCATCGAGGAGATCGCTGCCGCAGCCGAGGTGTCCCCGTCTTCGGTGTACCGCTACTTCGGAACGAAGGAAGGGCTTCTCGTCGCCGACGAGTTCGACAGCATGAGCCAAGAGACGCTCGAGGGCATCTTGGACGTGAACGATCCGGTCGGCAGCCTGCTACGGGCCGTGGTCAAGTACGAAGCGACAGCGGAGCAGACACCCCAACGTCGAGTGCGGTACTTCTTCAAGGTGCCATCGGTGCGCATGGCTGCGTGTGCGGCGCTCGACCGAGCAAGTCAGCGGATCGCGCCGATGTTGGTGACCAGTGGTGGGATGACCACGACGCAGGCGCGTGTGGCCGCAAACGCATTGGTGTTCGGTTACTTCGCCGCGCTCGAACAGTGGTACCTGGACGGTGGCGCCGACCCGATCGCAAAATACGTCGACGATGGCATGCAGCCACTACGCGGACTGTGGCCGACGCCGGACGAAGCCTGAGGCGCCCCTTATGAGCTGCGCGTCTCAACGCTTCCTGCTGCCGGACAGCAGCTATTGACAACGTCGCTCCGGCTCCCCCCGGCGGGGGTCGAGCTCCGACTCGGCCTGGTCGCCGTACAGCACAGAAGTACAGCAACGCATGGGACTATCACAGCCCTCGACCGTGGGCCGTTCACGGGCCAGTAGCTACGAGGCCCAGAGGTCACGAGCGGCCACGAGCTGTTAGCGGGCCAGCCGTCGCGAGCGGCATTTTCGGGCAGCACGACCGGTCGAGCGCGCTCTTCCAAACTGAGGTCCTGGGCTCAGATCCGACGCTCGCGTGAAAAGCGGGCTCCGACGTTCACGACCCACTCCCGTGACCGGCGCTTGTCGGTGTCCTGGATCGCGTGCCGAACAGCTAGTCGGATCACCCAGTAGAGGACAAACAGGCTCAGCGCGTAGAGGAGAACGGCCGCGATTGAGGCTTCCAGGATCGTGAACCATAGGGGATCAGGTGAAGTTGGCGCCGCCGTCGACGAGCAGGGACTGGCCGTTGATGTAGGCGCCGTCGTCGGAGAAGAGGAACGCCACCATGGCGGCGAGGTCCTCCGGCTTTCCCAGTCGCGGCGAGCGTACGGTCGCGAGAATCTGGTCGCGCCACTCCACCGTGGTGGCGTTGAGCGCGGCCCCGGTGAGGATCACGCCGGGCGACACGAGGTTGGTACGGACGCCGTGCTTGCCACCGAGGGTCGCGGTGTGCCGGGTAAGCCCGACCAGGCCGCTCTTGGCGGCCTGGTATGCGACCCGCTCGGTTTCACCCATCCACACCGAGCTCGACATGGTGTTGATGATGGAGCCCACGCGTTGCTTGATCATGATCGGCAGGGCGTGCCGGACGCCGTACATGTAGCCGGTGAGTGTGACGTCGATGGTGTGCTGCCACACATCGACCGGCACCGAGGTGACGTCGGTGTCCCGCCCTAGGGTTCGCGGCGAGAGGTCCGCGGCCACGTTGAACAGGCCGTGCAGGCCACCGAACCGCTCGACGGTGAAGGTGACCAGGTCTCGGTACGAACCCTCGTCGGCGATGTCGAAGCCGCGTGCCACGGCCGTTCCGCCGGAGCCGGTGATCCCTTCGACCACGGCCTGGGCGGCGGCCTCGTTCAGATCCGCCGCGACGACCAGCATGCCCTCCTCGGCGAGGCGGACCGCTGTCGCGCCGCCGATGTTGCCGGGCGCCGCACCGGCGACAATGGCAACCTTGTCCTTGAGTCCGCGCATTGTCCTGTACCTTTCACGTCTCGGGGCTGTTCTTCAGGAACGGGTAGTCGGTGTAGCCCGTATTACCGCCGTAAAACGTGGTCGGGTCCGGCTGGTTGTAGGGGCCCTGGCGGGCGATCCGGCTCGGCAGGTCGGGGTTGGCGAGGCACGCCTCGGCGAATGCGACGACGTCGGCCACGCCGTCGTCTAGCGCGCCGTGGGCCTCCTCGTGCAGCGGGCGTGGCATCTCGTACCGGTGCGGGTGAGCACCAGTCGAGATCTACCGCTCCCGGCGCGGCCTGGGACCCGTCCTCGCCGCCCGGGTGCCGGCATTTCTCTCCCAGCCGGACGCCGGTTGGCGGCAATCTCGAGTGTGGGCACGACCAGGCCGGCGAGCGCCGCCGTAACGCTGATTGCGGGCCGGCGCCAGTTGGGCGACCGAGAGCGGCGGCAAGGACCCTCCTTGTAGGACGATGCCGCTACGGCGCGCCCGCCAGCGCCTCCCGGACGGCGTCACCCGCCGGGCGAGCGAGCCGCGGCTGCGCGCACTTCGTCGAGGTAGGCGCCGGTCCTGGCGGCGATCCCGCATACGGCCCGTCCGGGTCGTCGCCGAGCGCGCCGATGACCGGCCGGGCCTCCAGCGGCGGCAGCGCTTCGAGGCCCGCCAGACCGGCAAGGGCGTCGGCGCCATGTCCCGCTCGTAGAAGTGCCTCTCGTCGAGGGACGGTCACGGCGGCAGATTGCCGACCCGCCACGAACGGAGCATGTCCGGCTGTTACCCTCCGTCGGGAAGGGCTGCGGAGCGTGATGATCCGCCCTCGGCCTGCCGCCGGCTCGGGCCTTCCGGGTGCCTGACCCGCACGGTCGGTACCCTGCTAGGTCCCGGCCTTCGTACGACGACATGGTGGTACCTGATGAGCGATCTTCGAGTGGTGGCGTTCGACCTGGACGACACCCTGGCTGTCTCCAAGTCCCAGATCGATCGTCGCATGGCCGATCTGCTCGCCCACCTGCTCGCCGAAGTCGACGTCTGCATCATCTCCGGCGGCCGTTTCGAGCAGTTCGAGACGCAGGTGCTCGCACATCTGGACCTCACCGAGGAGCAGCGGCGCCGGCTCCACCTGATGCCCACCTGCGGCACCCGTTACTACCGCTGGCAGGGCTCGGCCTGGCGGCAGGTGTACGCGGAGGACCTGAGCGCCGAGGACAAGGCCCGGGTAGTGGAGGTGCTCACCGAGTCGGCGAAGGCGCTGAACCTCTGGGAGACGAAGACCTGGGGTGACGTGATCGAGGACCGGGGCAGCCAGATCACCTTCTCGGCGCTGGGCCAGTCCGCGCCGCCGGCCGAGAAGTACGGCTGGGACCCCGACGGCACGAAGAAGCAGCGGCTCCGGGACGCCGTCGCGGCGAAGCTCCCCGACCTCGAAGTGCGCGGCGGCGGCTCGACGTCGATCGACGTCACCCGCAAGGGCGTGGACAAGGCGTACGGCATGCGCAAGCTGCTGGAGTGCTTGGACCTGAAGCTCGACAACGTGCTCTTCGTCGGCGACCGGCTGGACGAGGGCGGCAACGACTACCCGGTCAAGGCGATGGGCATCCAGTGCTTCGCCGTCACCTGCTGGCAGGAGACCGCCGACTACGTCGAGGCTCTCGTCGACGACCTGGTCAAGCAGCGCGCGGACCGCGCCTAGCCCGCCGAACGCCGAGCGCCGCCCCGGGTCAGGGACCCGGGGCGGGCGGTGTTAGGACGTCAGAGCGCGGCGCGGATCGCCTCGGCGAGCGTCGTCGGCGCGCGGCCGAGCAGCTTCGCCAGGTCGTCCCCGACCTCCAACTCGCCCTGGGCGAGACCGCGGTCGCCGTCGGCGAGCACGGCCGCGTACCCCTCGGGCGCGCCGGCCGCGACCAGCAGTTCGGTGTACTTGTCGACCGGCAGGTCGATGTACGAGACCGCGGTGCCGGTCTGCCGAGAGATCTCGGCGGCCAGTTCGGTCAGCGTGAAGGGGTTGCCCCCCAGCTCGAGGACCCGGTTGGTGTGGCCCTCGGTGGTGAGCACCGCCGCGGCGGCCTCGGCGTAGTCGGCGCGGGTGGCCGCGCTCACCCGGCCGTCACCCGCCGCGCCCGCGACGCCGTGCTGCAGGTACGTCGGGAGCTGGGCGGTGTAGTTCTCCAGGTACCAGCTGTTGCGCAGGAAGGCGTAGGGCAGGCCGGAGTCCAGGATCAGCTGCTCGGTCGCCTTGTGCTCGGCGGCGAGCACGAGGCTGGAGGTGTCCGCCTTCGCGATGCTGGTGTAGACGATCAGCCCGACGCCGGCCTCGTTGGCGGCGGTGACGACGTTGCCGTGCTGCACCACGCGTCGGCCGACCTCGCTGCCGGAGACGAACATCAGCTTCTCGGCGCCGGCGAAGGCGGCCTGCAGCGACTCGGCGTCGTCGTAGTCGGCCCGCTGGGTGACCACCCCGCGCTGGGCAAGGTCGGCCAGGCGGTCGATGTCCCGGCCGACCGCCACGATCTGGTCGGCCGATACGCCCCGGCGGAGCAGCGACTCGATGATCAGGCGGCCGAGCTGGCCGGTGGCGCCGGTGACGACGATGGACATGGGGACTCCCGGTGGTCGCGTACAAGAACTGTCTTCGCACAGCAACGGGAACATCGCAGCGTTACTTCCCGTTGGAGAGTAGGCACCTTGAAGTTTGTCACGCACTGATGGAGAGTGAACAGGTGAAGGCCGACCCGTTCAACCGCAACTGCGGCAGCCGCCAGGTCATCGACCGGATCGGTGACCGTTGGAGTGTCCTGATCGTGCTCGCCCTCGCGCACGGCGAGCAGCGCTACGGCGAGTTGGCCCAGCGCATCGACGGGGTGAGCCAGAAGATGCTCACCCAGACCCTGCGTGGTCTGGAGCGCGACGGGATCGTCACCCGGACGGTGCACGCCAGCGTCCCGCCCCGGGTGGACTACGCGCTGACCGACCTCGGGCGAAGCCTGCTCGACCTGGTCGCCGGCATGGAGGCGTGGGCGACCACCCACCTCGGCGAGGTGGAAGCCGCCCGGGCCCGCTACGACGCCCGCTGAGGGACTTCGCGCACCTGGCGCGATCGATGCCGACGGGGTAGGAACAGCCCATCCCCTTGGCGCCCGCGCCGGCCTCGGCCGCGCCGCCCGACGCCGACGAGGACTGGTCGAACCAGTGGGCGGTCTCCCAGGCCTCGCCGATGCGCCGGGTGCCCATCCGGGGCATCCTCTGGCTGGAGCCCCGCAACGGCGGCTACTCCAGCGGCGGCTACATCGCCGACTCCAAGGTCGACGGCATCACCATCAACGGCTCACAGCAGCAGTGGCTGACCCGGGACAGCGAGCTCGGCGGCGACGGCCGCCGTCGTGTCCGGGCTCGCTTCCCACTCCGCCGGCCACCCCCGTGCCGGCCGGCGGGACCCGCGTCGTCAGCCGGGAATCTGCTCGGCGTGCGTGATGACCTGGTCGATCAGGCCGTACTCGCGGGCCTGCTCGGCGGTGAACCACCGGTCCCGGTCCCAGTCGCGCTGGATCTCGTCCAGCGCTCGGCCGCTGTGCTCGGCGATCAGCTGCTGCATCGTCCGCTTCACGTGCAGCATGTTCTCCGCCTGGATGGTGATGTCGGCGGCCGTGCCGCCCATCCCGCCCGACGGCTGGTGCATCATGATCCGCGAGTGCGGGAGCGCGAAGCGCTTCCCGGCCGCCCCCGCGCAGAGCAGGAACTGCCCCATCGAGCCGGCGAGCCCGAGCGCCAGGGTGGCCACGTCGTTCTTGACGTAACGCATGGTGTCGTAGACGGCCATGCCCGCGCTGACCGAGCCGCCCGGCGAGTTGATGTAGAGGAAGATGTCCCGCTTGGGGTCCTCGGCCGCGAGCAGCAGGATCTGCGCGCAGATCTGGTTCGCCGTGGCGTCGGTGACCTCGGTGCCGAGGAAGATGATGCGTTCCTTGAGCAACCGCTCGAAGACCTGGTCACCGAAGGACTGCTGCCCGCCGTCCAGCATCCGAATGTCGTACCCGATCATCGCGACCGCCCTCCCACGCTGCCGGCGGGCGACGGACCGCCCGGGGAACCGGCGGTCTCCAGCCTCCGGCGGGCGTCGGTCACGGGCCCAGCGATTCTGCCTGCGGCAGATCGGCCGTGGGCAGAACCCGGCCGGGCTACGCGGCGGTCAGCCGCCGTCGGCCCGGCCGGCCCCGCCTGCGGGCCAGCGCCTTCGCAGTACGCGGTCGGGGGCGCCCGGCCGGTGCGGAGGGGATCAGCCGGATGCGCAGGCCGACCCCGCCGAGCGACGGCCCCAGGTGCGGCGCTGCCCCGCCCACGGACAGGACGGGCTCGCCGATGCCCAGGCTCGGCCCGCCGACGTGGCGCGAGCGCCCGCCTGCGTCGCCCACCCGGAGCAGGCGGTCGCCCGCGTTCAGGCTCAGGCCGCACACGTGCGGCGTCACCGCGTCCACTTGCGGCGCCGAGCCGTCCGGGTGGAAGCCGATCCGCAGGCGCGGACCGGCGGCGTCGGCCCGGGCGGCCGGCACCCGTTCGAGCCGAGCCAGGCTCACCCCGGACGTCGCGGGGACCCGCCGCTCGACCCGGCGCAGCTCGTCGCGGGCCTCTTCCAGCAGGTCGGAGAGGTTGAGCCCGAGCGCCCGGCAGATCGCCGCGAGCACCTCGGAGGAGGCCTCCTTGCGGCCGCGTTCCACCTCTGACAGGTAGGGCAGCGACACCCCGGCCGCCGCCGCCACCTCGCGCAACGTGCGGCCCTGCCGCAGCCGCACCCGCCGCAGCACCCCGCCGATCACCCGTCGCAGCAACGACATGCGGGCCTCCTCGCGGTCCTCGTCCTGGGAGTCCATCATGCCGCGTACGCACGCGGTGCACCGGCCCGGCCGAATCCCGTGTGCCCGGGCCGGCCGCGCTCATCGCCAGACGAGCCGTACCCGCTATGTTGTGCTCGTGCAGGCGACGACGGAGTCGGGGCAGGACCGCCGGTGATCCATTTTCCCGCGCAACGGCGGGGGCCGCTCGGCGCGCTCAGTCTGCGCCTGCTCGCCGCCCTGGCCCTGGTCTTCGCCGTGGTCGCCGTGGTCTGGATCGACCGGGACGGCTACCGCGACGTCAACGAGGACGGGCTGACCCTCCTCGACTGCTTCTACTACGCGGTGGTCTCGCTCTCCACCACCGGGTACGGCGACATCACCCCGGCGGCGCCCTCGGCGCGGCTGGTGAACGTCCTGTTCGTCACCCCGGCCCGGGTGCTCTTCCTGATCATCCTGGTCGGCACCACCCTGGAAGTCCTGACCGAGCAGTACCGGACCGGCCGTCGCCTGTCGCGGTGGAGGAGGACCGTGAAGGACCACGTCATCATCTGTGGCTACGGCACGAAGGGCCGCAGTGCGGTCTCCGCCCTGCTGGAGAACGGGCTGGAGAGGTCCCGGATCGTGGTGGTGGAGCGCAGCGGCGCGGCCCTGCGCCAGGCCACCTCGGCCGGTCTGGTCGCCATCGAGGGCTCGGCGACCCGTTCCTCAGTGCTGGAGGAGGCGCACGTCCGGACCGCCAAGGCGGTGATCATCGCGACCGACAGCGACGACGCCTCGGTGCTGGTGGCGCTGACCGTCCGGCAGCTCACCGCCGGCCAGGTCCGGATCATCGCGGCGGCACGCGAGGCGGAGAACGCACCGTTGCTCAAGCAGAGCGGCGCGCACCACGTCATCGTCTCCTCCGCCACCGCCGGCCGCCTGCTCGGCCTCTCCACCTCCGCCCCGCCGCTGATCGACGTGGTGGAGGATCTGCTCACCCCGGGGCAGGGCATGGCGCTGGCCATGCGCTCCGCCGAGCGTGACGAGGTGGGGCGCTCCCCTCGTGAGCTGGATGCGCTGGTCATCGCCCTGGTCCGGCGGGGCAAGGTGGTCACCCTCAACGAAAAGGCCGGTGCGATGATCGAGACCGGCGACATGCTGGTGCACGTCCGCGACGACCGTCCCCAGTCGACACCCGTCATCTGACCGTCCCGATCCGCTGCCGGGCCGGCCGGCGCGCCGCAGCGTCCGCTCGCCGCCGGCGCAGCGCCGGGGTGGCGCGGGCACTCAGCAGGCGGCGCCCGGCTCCCGGTCGTCCGTGATCGCACCGGCGCAGGCCGCCGACGCGTCGGCGCAGGTCACCGGCGACCCGCTGGCCGCCCGCCGGAGCAGCTCGTAGAGCGTTTCGCGCTCGGCCGGATCCAGTGCGCCGAGCACCTCGTCCTCGGCGGCGGCGAGGCCACACTCCGCCTCGTTGAGGCGTTTCGCACCGGTCTCGGTGAGGCTCACCACGTGCCGGCGACGGTCCTCGGGTGAGCGCCGCCGCTCGACCAGGCCCGCCGCCTCCAGGTCGTTGAGCAGCCCGACGACGTTCGTGCCGTCGATCTGCAGGGTGCCGGCCAGGGCCTGCTGACTGATGTCGCCCGCGCTGCGCAGCACGGTGAGCGCGACGAGGTGCCGGGGCCGCAGGCCGAGCGGCGCCAGCACCGACTCCGACCGCAGCCGCATACGCCGGGCGAGGTAGTCGAGCAGCGCCCCGGAGCGGCGCTCCGACTGGTCGACCGGCACGGCAGGCATGTGACCCAGTTTACCCGGACCGCAGAACATGGGCCTGCTATAAATGGTTGGCGCTACACAAACGATCCGTGGAGGATTAGCCAAATGCCACACCTGTTGCACATCGATTCGAGCATCCGGGGCGAGCACTCGGTCAGCCGGCAGCTCACCGCCCGCGCCGCCGCAGCCTGGCGGGCCGCCCACCCGGGTGGCACGGTCACCTACCGAGACCTCGGCAGGGAGCCGCTGCCGCACCTCGACGAGGCGGGCGGCCTGGCGCGCATGGTGCCGCCGGAGCAGCACACGCCGGCGCAGCGCGCGTCCTGGCAACTGAGTGAGCACCTGGTGGACGAGGTGAAGCGGGCCGACACGGTCCTGCTGGGCCTCCCGCTCTACAACTACGGCACACCGAGCAGCGTGAAGGCCTGGGTCGACCACCTCATCGCGCCGGGGATCGCGTACGACCCGGGCACCGGCACGGGTCTGCTGGGTGGCCGGGAGTTCATCGTGCTGGCCAGCCGGGGTGGTGGCTACGGCCCCGGCACGCCGCGCGAGGGCTGGGACCACGCCGAGCCATGGCTTCCGCACGGCATCTCCATGACCGGTCTGGAGCCGCGCTTCATCTCCGCCGAGCTGACGCTCGCTCCGGTGAACCCGGCCATGGCCGAGCTGATCCCCCTGCACGAGGCGAGCCTCGCCACGGCCGAGCGGGAGATCGACCAGCTCTGGCTGCCGGCCTCCGCCGCGGTCTGACCGCGCTGAGACGAACGGAAGGGTGGTCACTCCGCACGGAGTGACCACCCTTTCCGATGAGCGGCGCAGCGACGGGTCAGAGGATCGTCCAGGTGTCGCCGCTGGCGAGCAGGCCGGCAAGCTGCTGCTCCTGAGTCTCGGTGACCGTCGACCGGGCCGTGGTCACCTGCTCCTGCACGACCGTGTCGTACGACGGGCGGGTCACCGAGCGGAACACCCCGATCGGGGTGTTGCGCAGGTCGTGCCCGGGCAGCCGGGACAGCGCGAAGGCGTAGGCGGGGTCGGCGACCGTGGCGTCGTGCACGACGATCTCCTCGGCCGGGGTGGTCGCCGTCTCGCGTACCTCCAGGCCGAACCCGCCCGGCGGGTGGACGACGCAGAACTGGCCGTCCTTGCCGAAGGTGATCGGCTGCCCGTGCTCCAGCCGGATCAGGAAGTCGTCGCGGGTGGCCGGCTCCTTGAGCTGGTCGAACGCGCCGTCGTTGAAGATGTTGCAGTTCTGGTAGATCTCCACGAACGCGGAGCCCTGGTGCTCGGCGGCGGCCCGCAGCACCGACTGCAGGTGCTTGCGGTCGGAGTCGATGGTCCGGCCGACGAAGGTCGCCTCCGCGCCGAGCGCCAGCGAGAGCGGGTTGAACGGCGCGTCCGCCGAGCCCACCGGGGTCGACTTGGTGATCTTGCCGACCTCGGAGGTCGGGGAGTACTGACCCTTGGTCAGGCCGTAGATCCGGTTGTTGAAGAGCAGGATCTTGAGGTTGACGTTGCGGCGCAGCGTGTGGATCAGGTGGTTGCCCCCGATCGAGAGCGCGTCGCCGTCACCGGTGACCACCCAGACCGACAGGTCCGGGCGGGACACCGACAGGCCGGTGGCGATCGCCGGGGCGCGGCCGTGGATCGAGTGCATCCCGTAGGTGTTCATGTAGTACGGGAAGCGCGACGAGCAGCCGATCCCGGAGACGAAGACGATGTTCTCCCGCGGGATGTTCAGCTCCGGCATGAACTGCTGGACGGCGGCCAGGATCGCGTAGTCACCGCAGCCGGGGCACCAGCGCACCTCCTGGTCGGACTTGAAGTCCTTGGCGGTGAGCTTGAGGGCGACGGGCTCAGACATTCTTCAGGACCTCTTCCAGCATCGTCTCCAGCTCCGCGGCGGTGAAGGGCAGGCCGCGGACCTGGTTGTAGCCGATCGCGTCGACCAGGTACTTCGCCCGGATCACGTGGGCGAGCTGGCCGAGGTTCATCTCCGGGATCACCACCCGGTCGTACGAGCGCAGCACCGTGCCGAGGTTGGCCGGCATCGGAGCCAGGTGGCGCAGGTGCGCCTGGGCGATGGAGAAGCCGCGCTGCCGCAGGCCGCGGCAGGCCGCCCCGATCGGCCCGTACGTCGAGCCCCAACCGAGCACCAGCACCCGGGCGTCGCCGTCCGGGTCCTCCACCTCGACGTCCGGCACCGGGATCGTCTCGATCCGGGCCGCCCGGGTCCGCACCATGAAGTCGTGGTTGGCTGGGTCGTACGAGATGTCGCCGGTCTTGTCGGCCTTCTCCAGACCGCCGATCCGGTGCTCCAGGCCCGGCGTGCCGGGGATGGCCCACGGCCGGGCCAGGGTCTCCGGGTCGCGCAGGTAGGGCAGGAAGGTCGTGCCGTCCTCGCCGTTGGGCTGGGTGGCGAACTCGACCCGCAGGTCGGGCAGGGACTCCACGTCCGGCAGCAGCCACGGCTCGGAGCCGTTGGCCACGTAGTTGTCCGACAGCAGGATCACCGGGGTGCGGTAGGTGAGCGCGATCCGGGCCGCCTCCAGGGCGGCGTGGAAGCAGTCCGCGGGGGACTTCGGCGCGATCACCGCGACCGGGGCCTCGCCGTGCCGGCCGTACAGGGCCATGTTGAGGTCGGCCTGCTCGGTCTTGGTCGGCATGCCGGTGGACGGCCCGGCCCGCTGCACGTCGACGATCACCAGCGGCAGCTCCAACGCCACCGCCAGGGAGATCGTCTCGCTCTTCAGCGCCACGCCGGGGCCGCTGGTGGTGGTGACGCCGAGCGAACCGCCGTACGAGGCGCCCAGCGCGGCGCCGACCGCGGCGATCTCGTCCTCGGCCTGCATGGTGATCACGCCGAACCGCTTGTGCTTGCTCAGTTCGTGCAGGATGTCCGAGGCCGGGGTGATCGGGTACGCGCCGAGGAAGACCGGCAGCCCGGAGCGGACCCCGGCGGCCACCAGGCCGAGCGAGAGCGCCGCGTTGCCGGTGATGTTCCGGTAGGTGCCCGGCACCATCTTCGCCGGCTTGACCTCGTAGCGGACCGAGAAGTTCTCCGTGGTCTCGCCGAAGTTCCAACCGGCCCGGAAGGCGGCCACGTTCGCCGCGGCGAGCTCGGGCCGGGCGGCGAACTTGCGCTCCAGGAAGCGCAGCGTCGACTCGTACGGCCGGGAGTACATCCAGGAGAGCAGGCCGAGAGCGAACATGTTCTTGGCCCGCTCGGCGTCCTTCTTGGACACGTCATGCCCGGCCAGCGCACCGACCGTCATCGAGGTCAGCGCCACCGGATGCACCACGTAGCCGGTGAGGGAGTCGTCGTCCAGCGGGCTGACCGCGTAGCCGACCTTGGCCAGGTTGCGCTTGGTGAACTCGTCGGTGTTGACGATGATGTCCGCGCCGCGCGGCAGGTCCGTCAGGTTGGCCTTCAGTGCCGCCGGGTTCATCGCGACGAGCACGTTCGGGGCGTCACCCGGGGTCAGGATGTCGTAGTCGGCGAAGTGCACCTGGAAGCTCGACACGCCGGGGAGGGTGCCTGCGGGCGCCCGGATCTCGGCCGGGAAGTTCGGCAACGTCGAGATGTCGTTGCCCAACTGCGCGGTTTCGGAGGTGAACCGGTCACCGGTGAGCTGCATGCCGTCGCCCGAGTCGCCGGCGAACCGGATAACCACCCGGTCCAGTTGACGGATCTGCTTGGTCACGCCCCCACCTCGCTTCGCTCAGCGCCGTCGCACGGGTGGCTGAACATGTTGGTGACCCCGCCTTGCCCGGCCACGTGACCTCCTTGACACGCTGCTGCCGCCGGCCATCCGAAGCCCGTCCGGCCCGCTCGATTCCTCACGTCAGAGCCTACGTCGGTCCGTTAGGGCGACCTTGGTGGAGGTCCGCCGTATGAGACCCCATCGGGCCGCTGTATGCCCGGCTTTGTGGTGTTTAGTACCAGCAGCCGTAACCCAGATCACCGCACGCCCGAATGACCTGGTCGGCCGGGGAGGACGGGACGGGCGGACGCGGATCATTCCGAGCTGGCGGGCCCCGCGGCCGGGTCGGGCGCCGGCTCGGTCATCCGTCGGCGCAGCGAGATGGTGGCCAGCGCGAGCGCGAGCACCACCAGCAGTCCGGAGACCGCGATCAGCGTGATCGCCGTCCGCTGCACCGAGCTGAGGCCGTCGTCTTCGGCACCCTGTTCGGCGACGGCGAGCACACCCTGGGAGCCGGTCGGGACGGGGGTGCCGATCGGCGGGGTGGACAGCGCCGCCGCCGCGGTGATCCGGAAGCTCATCTGCACCTGTCGGCTCCGGCCGCTGCGCGGATCCAACCGGCCGACGACCGCGCCGGCCAGCGGGGCCCGGCGCTGGGCCTCCGGCGTCGCGGTCACCGGCAGCCGCAGGGTGGCGTCGCGTCCCGCCGGCACGGTGCCGAGGTCGCACCGGGTCCGCTCCGGCGTCACCGCGACGCAGCCCGGTGGCGGGCTGGACGCGGTCACCCCGTCGGGGAGGGTCACCTCGACCCGGCCGGCTGCGTGGATCTTGCCCGTGTTGCCGAGGCGCACGGCCAGGCTGCTCGGGCCGCCGTTGATGTCGAAGACCACCTCGTCGGCGCGGAGCGAGATGCCGGGCACCGGCGGGCCGGGCGGGAAGAGCACGGCGAAGCCCTCGCCGTCCTCGGCCGAGCCGGTGACGCCCGGGGCGGTCGCGGTCACCCGGACCGACCCGCTGAGCGGCATGGAACGCCAGGCGGTCCCGCTGACCCGGACCCGGATTGAGGCGTTGAACCGGGCGCCCGGGGCGGTGGTCCACTCGCCGCAGCGGTAATTGCCGCCACCGGCGGCCGCGCATCCGGCGGTCCCGGCGTCGCTCACCCCGGCCGGCAGCGTGTACCGGAGGCGGAGCCGTTCCGGTGCGGTCCCGGTGTTCGTGACGGTGACCCGCAGCGTGGTCACGGTGCTGCGGGCGTTCCAGTAGGCCGGGGTGAGCGAGATGTCCTCGGTGGTCACCCGGACGCCGAGTTGACCGGCGGGCGGCTGGCCGGCCCCGGATCTGGCCGGGGGCGGGGGCGCGGGGGCCGACGCGGTTGGTGCCGTCGTGGTCGGGACCGGGTTGGGAGCGGTGGTGGCCGGCGCCGGCTCGGTCGTCGGCGGCGCCGGCGGTGTCGTCTCCGGCGGCGCGCTCTCGGTCGGTGGCGCCGTGGTTGGCGCCGGTTCCGGCGGATCCACTGTGGGCGTGGGATCCGTCGGGTCGGTGCCGGACTCACCCGCCGGATCGGTGGCGGCGGTGACCACGCCGGTGACCGTCGGCGACGCGGCCGCCCACTCGGGCGCCAGCGCGACCGCCGCCGCGAGACCGGCGGCGAGCGACGCCGCGAGCAGTACGGAGGTACGTCGGTCAGCGACCCGCCGATCGGGGCGTACGGGCAGGCGGGCCATCTGTCCTCCGTGACGATCAGTGAGCTCTCATTATTCGGTAATAGTTGTCGCGCGGCACTAGTCCCGGAAGAAACAAGTCCGTAACGTGTCCGGTACGGCGATGAGGGCCGACCCGGTAGGCTGACCGATCGTGACCGGTTACCTCGGCTCGTACGCCACGCTCGGTCTCCTCCTGCTCGCCAGCGTTCTCTTCTTCGTTACGGCGTTCTCGGCCAATCGGGTGTTACGTCCTGGCCGTCCGGCCGATCCCTGGGGCAAGAGGACCAGCTACGAGTGCGGGCTCGACCCGGTCGGGGGCGACTGGGCCCAGATGCAGATCCGCTACTACGTCTACGCGTATCTCTACGTGCTCTTCGCGGTCGAGGCCGTGTTCCTCTTCCCCTGGGCGCTGGTCTTCGACCGGCCCGGGTTCGGCGTGACCACCGTGGTTGAGATGGCGATCTTCGTGGCCGTGGTGGCGCTCGGCATCCTCTACGCCTGGCGGAAGAACATCCTCCGCTGGACCTGACCCGGTCCGCGCCGCTTCGGCCGCTGCCGTCAGGCCAGGCCGCGGCGGGTCGCGGTGGGCGGGCGGTCGCCCTTGATCGAGGCGACCATGTCCAGCACCCGACGGGTCTCGCGGACCTGGTGGGCGCGGAACACCCGGGCCCCGAGCCACGCCGAGACGGCCGTCGCGGCCAGGGTGCCCTCGAGGCGTTCGGGCACCGGCAGGTCGAGTGTCTCGCCGATGAAATCCTTGTTCGACAGGGCGACCAGCAGCGGCCAGCCGGTGCCGGAGAGCTCCGCCAGCCGGCGGGTGATCTCCAGCGAGTGCCAGGTGTTCTTGCCGAAGTCGTGCGCCGGATCGATCAGGATGCCGTCGGGGCGTACGCCGAGGGCGACCGCGCGCTCGGCGAGCCCGGTCACGGTCCCGATCACGTCGGCCACCACGTCGTCGAAGGCGGCGCGGTGCGGCCGGGTACGCGGGATGAGCCCGCCGGCGTGCGAGCAGACCAGCCCGGCGCCGGTCTCCGCGGCGACCCCGGCCAGCGCGGGGTCGGCCCCCGACCAGGTGTCGTTCAGCAGATCGGCGCCGGCGGCCACCGCCTCCACCGCGACCTCCGCCCGCCAGGTGTCGATGGAGATGACCACGTCGGGGAAGGCCGCCCGGACCGCGGCGATGGTGGCAACCGTACGGCGGATCTCCTCGGCCACGTCCACCTCGTCGCCCGGCCCGGCCTTCACCCCGCCGATGTCGATGATCTCCGCGCCCTCGGTCACCGCGCGTTCGACCGCGCGCAGCGCGCTGTCGGCCGCGAACGTGGCGCCCCGGTCGAAGAACGAGTCAGGCGTGCGGTTGACGATCGCCATCACCACCAGCTCGCCCGGGGAGAACGTCCGCCCACCGAGCCGCAGCGCCCCGGCCATGCCCACCTCCTGATCTCCGCCCGCCGTCGGCCGCTGCCGACGCTATCCCGTCCGTCGCCGGCCGGCCCGGCCGGTACGGCCGGTTGCGATTCAATGATCGGAGCGGGTGGTGGGCTCGCTCGGGGCCGGTCCGCATGCCACGATCTCCCCATGGGTGAGGTTCTGCTCCTCTTGGTGGTGGCGCTGACCGTCGCGGCGGTGGTGTTCGGGGTGACGGTGCTGGTCTCCGGGCGCGATCCCGGCCTGGCGCCGGCCGAGCCGGACGGACGGGCCGTACCACTGCCGGGCACCCGCCCACTGGAGGAGTCGGACTTAGCCGAGGTCCGGTTCGACACGGCGCTGCGCGGCTACCGGATGACCCAGGTCGACCAGGCGATGCGCCGGGCGGCCTACGACATCGGCTACAAGTCCGAGCTGATCGGGGTGCTCGAAGCGGAGGTCCGCGCCCTGCGGGAGGGGCGGACGGCCGACGCCGAGGCGCTGCGCCGGGCCCGTGCGGAGGCGGCCGGCATCGGCCCGGCCGCCGTCGAGGAAACCTCCCCGGAGGGCGAGCCGGCCGCCGACCGGCCCCCGGCGCCGACCGGCGCGCCGGAGACCGCGCGGCCGGAGACCGATGCCGCGACCACGCCGGAGGCCGGCGAGCCGGACGCCACCCTCCGCCCGCCCGCCGATCCCACCTTCTCCCCGGCCACGGACCCCACGGCCGCGGACGCCGAGTCGGCGGCGAACGGCCGGGCCGGCACCGAGGCCGCGTCCGGGGACGCGGAGGGCGAGGAGGGCTGGGCCCGGGAGCCCGGCGCGGTGGTCCGCTCGGAGTCGGCGTGACCGAGCCGGAGGGCGCGGACGACCTGGTCGAGGCGGCCCAACCGGGTGCTGGCGAGGTGACGGCGACGGTGATCGTCGACGCCCCGGCCGAGCGGGTCTTCGCGGCGCTGACCGCGTGGGAACGGCAGTCCGACTGGATCCCGCTGACCACCGTCCGGGTGGTGGAGGGGGACGGTGGCGAGGGCACTCTGGTCGAGGCGATCACCGCGCTCGGCCCGGCGGTGATCCGCGACGAGATGCGGGTGGTCCGGGTCGACGCGCCGTACGAGGTCGGCGTGGTGCACTGCGGGCGGCTGCTGCGCGGCCCAGGCGTGCTGCGCTGCACCCCGATAGAGCGGGACCGGACCCAGGTGGTCTGGCACGAGTGGTTCCACCTGCCCGGCGGCACCGCCGGCCGGGTGGCCTGGCCGCTGCTCTGGCCCGGCTCGAAGTTCAGCCTCACCCAGGCCCTGAAGAAGTTCGCCCGGCTCGTGGAGCAGGGCCGGCTGCCCTGACCGCCGCGGGCCGACTACCGTGCCCGGCGCGGCCGGCCGCGGCCCGCTGTCGGTGGGCTGCCCTACCGTGTAGGCCGTGACTGACCTGGTGACCGGCCCCGACGGGCTGACCCGCTGCGCCTGGGGTGCGAGCACCCCGGACTACGCCGCCTACCACGACCGGGAGTGGGGCCGGCCGCTGCGCGGCGACGACGCGCTCTACGAGCGGCTGACGCTGGAGGCGTTCCAGTCCGGCCTCTCCTGGCTGACCATCCTGCGCAAGCGCCCCGCGTTCCGGCTCGCCTTCGACGAGTTCCGGATCGAAAAGGTCGCCGGCTACGGCGAGGCCGACGTGGCGCGGCTGCTCGCCGACGCCGGCATCGTGCGCAACCGGGCCAAGGTCGAGGCGGCGATCGCCAACGCCCGGGCCGCGCTGGAGCTGCCCGACGGGCTCTCCGCTCTGCTCTGGTCGTACGCGCCACCGCCCCGGGCCGCCCGGCCGCGGTCGTTCGCGGAGGTGCCGGCGCTCACCCCCGAGTCGACCGCGATGGCCAAGGCGCTCAAGAAGCGTGGCTTCCGCTTCGTCGGCCCCACCACCGCGTACGCGCTCATGCAGGCGACCGGCATGGTCGACGACCACCTCGCCGGCTGCCATGTGACGGTCGACCCGACGTGACGCGGGCGCCCTCCGGCCGACGTGACGGGACCGGCGCCGGCGCGGCGTGATGGGATTGCCCCATGACCGACACCGAGCTCCGCGCGAGCGGGACGATCGACGCCGGCAGCGGGCACGGGGCCTGGGCGGTGCTCCTGCCCGCCGAGCGGTACGAGGCCGAGCGGCTCGTGCACCACGACACCCTCGAGCTGACCGGCCTGGACGGCGCCGCCCGCCCCCGGCCCGGTGAGCCGGTCGCGGTGCTGGTCGACGAGCCGCCCCGGGTGGTGGCGCTGGGCCGGATCGCCAGGGCGACGGCGGAGATCCGGGAGGATCCGGACGATCCGCAGTCGGAGGTCGGTCCGAGGGAGCTCGTGGTGACGTACACCCGGCGGGCCTTCGACGAGCCGGCGCCGGCGCACGGGCTGACCCTGGCCGGGCCGGTCACCGCCCTGGACGTCGCCGCCTGGCGGGAGCTGGCCGACCGGCTCGGCCCACCGCCGCCGCGCCGCTCCTGGCTGGTCAGCCTGGATCTGCCAATCGAGGCGGCGTCGGCCGCCGACGCGGTCCGGCTCTTCTGGTCGTACGTGCAGGAGCTGGGCCCGCGCGAGCTGCCCGCGTTCGTCTCCCCCGCCGGCAACGAGCTGGCGATGCAGGCGTTCGTGCTCGGCGCGGAGGCCAACCAGGATCCGGAAGAGGACGACTGACGAACGGCCGTGCGGTTACGGTGCCGGGGAGGGCCGGTGCCGGCCGGCCGCCCGAGGGGGTTCGATGCGGTTCCAGGACAGGGTCGCATTCGTCATCGGCGGCGCGTCCGGGATCGGCGAGGCCACCGCTCGGCGCTTCGCCGCCGAGGGCGCGAAGGTGGTGATCGCGGACGTCGACCCCGAGGGCGCCGAGCGGGTCGCCGGCGCGCTGCCCGACGCGTACCCGGTGGTCGTGGACACCGCCGAGGCCGCCTCCGTCGAGCAGGGCATCGCCGACGCGATGCAGCGGTACGGCCGGATCGACATCATCTTCAACAACGCCGGCATCGACGGGCAGCAGCAGCCGCTGCACGAGATGGACGTGGAGAACTGGGAGCGGGTCCGCCGGATCAACGGTGACGGGGTCTTCCACGTCCTCAAGTACGGCATCGAGGCGATGCTGCGCGGCGGTGGCGGCGCGGTCATCAACACCTCGTCCACCACGGCGCTGGCCGCCCAGGAGAACATCTCCCCGTACACCTTCACCAAGGCCGGCATCGTCGGCCTGACCCGCTCGGCGGCCATCGAGTACGCGGCCCGCAACATCCGGGTCAACGCGGTCGCCCCGACGGTGGTGATGACCCCGCTGGTCGAGCACTTCATCAACAGCGCGCCGGACCCGGGGCAGATGCGGCGGCAGATGGAGTCGTTCAACCCGAAGCCGGGCATCCCGACCCCGGACGACATCGCCGGGGTGGTGGCCTTCCTCGCCTCCGACGAGGCCGCCTGGATCACCGGCCACACCATCCCGATCGACGGCGGCTACGTCGCCCGCTGATCCCTCCGCGCCCCGCGCAGTAAGCCGGTCCGATCAGCGGCCCTCAAAGACCGGCTTCTGCTTGTTGACGAAGGCCATCGTGGCGGACCGGTGGTCGGCGGTCGCCCCGCAGATCGACTGCGCCTGCGCCTCGGCGGCCAGCGCGTCGGCGAGGGTGCCAGCGTCGGCGATGGAGAGCTGCCGCTTGATCGCCGCGTACGCGACGGTCGGACCGGCAGCGAGCCGGGCGGCCAGCTCCTGTGCGGTCGGCAGCACCTGCTCGTCGTCGTCCACCAGCTTGGTGAGCAGGCCCAGCCGGCTGGCCTCCTCGGCGCCCACCGGCTCGGCGAGCATCAGCAGCTCGACGGCCTTGGCGTGGCCGACGAGCCGGGGCAGCGTCCAGGAGGCCGCCGTGTCGGCGGCGAGCCCGACGCCGGCGAAGGCCATCAGGAAGCGGGTCTTGGGTCCGCCGATCCGGAAGTCGGCCAGGAAGGCGAGCGAGGCGCCGGCGCCGGCGGCCATGCCCCGGACCGCGGCGATCACCGGCTTGGGCAGGTTGGCCAGGCGGGCGGCGATCGGGTTGTAGTGGGCCCGCACGGTGGCCAGCGGGTCGGCGTCGGCCGACTCGAGGGTCTGCACGTGCTCGCGGAGGTCCTGCCCGGCGCTGAACGACCCGCCCGCCCCGGCCAGTACCACCGCCCGGCAGGACCGGTCGGTCTCCAGCTCGACCAGGGTGTCCCGGAGCGCCTCCTTGAGCGCCACGTCGAGCGAGTTCATCGCCGTCGGACGGTTCAGCGTCAGGGTGACGACGGCGTCAGTGCGGTCGACGAGCAGCGGCTCGGTCACGTTTCTAACGACCCTTCTGTCGGGCGTGGCGGTTGTTGGCGTCGAGGCAGTGCTCGACGTGCCGGTCGGCGGCCGGCCGCAGCCGGGCCGCGTGCCGGTCGAAGAAACTGGCCGCGCTGGTGCCCGGCCAGCGTTCGGGGAGCAGCGCCGGGGGCAACTGCGGGTCCCGGAAGAGGAAGGTACGCCACGCGTGCACCAGCCGGAACCGGGCCGCGTACGCCTCCTCGTCGCTGCTGCGCACGGTCACCCCGGCCAGCAGGGGCTTCTGCTCGGCGACGAACCGCTCGTACGCCCGACCGATCTCGGCCAGGTCCCAGGCGCGGCGGACCACCCCCATGGCGCCCGGCGTGCCGGCGACGTGCGCGGCGCCGAACCGCTCGTAGCGCACGCCCGCCTCGCTGAGCAGGACGTCCACGTCCTCGCCCGGCCGGGTCGCCACCCAGTTGCAGTCGTCGAGTGCGCCGTAGCCGAGGAAGGTGAGGTTCGCGGCGAGCCGCTGGCGTTCCCGCCGCGAGGCGGGGGCTTCCAGTACCACCAAATCGAAGCGCCCGTCCCAGCTGATCCGCCCGGTCCGGTAAATCCGGGCGGCCGCCTCGTCTAGTCGTCGGGCGGCTTTCGGTGTGATCGAATATCCCGGTCCGGAGGCCAGCCGAAGCGGTTCCAGCCACCCCTGGCGGACCATCCGGGAGACCGCGGTCCGCACGGCCGGAGGCGCGATGCCAAGCGGTGCCAGCAGCTTGACCAGGGCGGCGACTGGTGCGCGACCACCCCTGGCCCGGAGGTGGTCGCCGTACAGGTCGAAGAGTGCCGACCGTGCCTGCATGACCGCACATTGTGACAGGCCTACCCAAGATAAGCTAGATGCTGTTACATCAATGCTGCCTGGGTTTGGGTCCGGCGGTGTTCATCAGGGAAAATCGTTGGTCGACACCCCAGTGAAACGCTGCGGTGGTTAGGCGAAGAGGCTGTGGGGCAACCCACCGACCCTGGTGTAGGTCTGAGGGGAGACAACATGGCGGCGATGAAGCCGCGGACGGGCGACGGTCCGCTGGAAGTCACCAAGGAGGGCCGGGGCATCGTCATGCGGGTCCCGCTGGAGGGTGGTGGCCGGCTCGTCGTCGAGATGACTCCCGACGAGGCCAACGCGCTCGGTGACGCGCTGAAGGCAGCCGCCGGCTGATCGAGGAGCGGTCCGAGCGGCGCAAGCCGCGCGGGTGGTTCGTCCTTCCCTGAGCCACCGGCACCGCCGGTGGCTCAGGGCCTTCATAGCCCTGGAAGCGGCGGTGCGTCCCGCTTCGTGATCTTTTCTGGAGGTACGGTCCAGCGTGCTGGCCATCCGTCTGGTGGCTGAGCCCGAGCGGCTCGACACCCTCGTCCTGCCCATCCGTCCCGCTGGACCGGCCGAGGGGCCGAACGCCCCGGTCGCGCTGGTCCCGACCACACCGGCACCTCCCGGCGACGTGCTGACCGAGGCGACCGCGCTGGTCCCCGCCGCCCGGTTGACCGGGCGTGCCGGCGAGGTGCGGGAGCACCTGCGGCCGGCGGGCACCCCGCTTCGGCTGCTGCTGCTCGGCGTCGGCGACGGCGACGAGCGGGGCTGGCGGACGGCGGGCGCGGCGCTGGCGCGGGCCGCCAAGGCTGAGATGCACGTCACGGTGGCGCTGCCGGCCGACGGGGCCGGGGCGCTGCGTGGTCTGGTCGAGGGCCTGCTGCTGGGGTCTTACCGGTTCCGGATGGCCGACGACGGCGAGGCACCCGCGTTGACCGAGGTGGACGTCGTGGTGAGCGACCCGGACCGGCTCACGTCGACCTTGGAGACGGCCCGGACCACGGCCGCGATGACCCGGCTGGCCCGGGATCTCACCAACACCCCCTCCTCCGTCAAGAACCCGCAGTGGTTCGTCGAGCAGGTCGAGGCGGCCGTGGCCGGCCAGCCGGACCTGCACCTGCGGGTCCGTGAGCCCGAGGAACTGGAGGCCGGGGGCTTCGGCGGCATCCTCGCCGTCGGCAGTGGCTCGGCGAGCGGCCCCCGGCTGGTCGAGCTGGACTGGCGGCCGGCCGACGCGCGTACCCACGTGGTGTTGGTCGGCAAGGGGATCACCTTCGACTCCGGCGGCATCTCGATCAAGCCAGTGCCGGCGATGAAGCTGATGCGCAAGGACATGGCCGGGGCGGCGGCGGTGGTGGCCGCCACGCTGGGCGCTGCCGCGCTGCGGCTGCCGGTCCGGATCACCACCCTGGCGCCGCTCGCGGAGAACATGGTCAGCGGGGCGGCGTTCCGCCCCGGCGACGTCGTCCGCCACTACGGCGGGGTGACCAGCGAGACCACCAACTCGGACGCGGAGGGGCGGCTCGTGCTCGCCGACGCGATGGCGTACGCCCAGGAGCTGTCGCCCGACCTCCTGGTCGACCTCGCCACGCTGACCGGCGCGAACGCGGTCGCGCTGGGCAAGCGGCACGGCGCCCTCTACAGCGAGAACGACCAACTCGCCACCGACCTGCTGACCGCGATCGACGCGGCGGGCGAGTCCGCCTGGCGGATGCCGCTGCCGGCCGACTACGTGGAGTACCTGGGCAGCGACCTGGCCGACCTGCACAGCTCGCCGGATCGGGGTGCCGGCTCGGTGGTCGCCGCGCTCTTCCTGCGTGAATTCACCGGTGACCTGCGGAACCGCTGGGTGCATGTGGACATGTCCGCCCCCTCCTGGGCCGAGGGCGACGATGCCGAGTTGACCCGGGGCGCGACCGGCTGGGGCGTACGCGGGCTGCTGCGCTGGCTGGGCACGCTGGGCTGACCGCCCGGGTCCGGCTCGCGCCCGGCGGACCTATCGGCGCGTCCGGCCGGGCCGGCTCAGCACTTCACCGCGGCGAGCAGGCCGTGGCCCACCGGGAGCAGGGCGGGGATCCACTGCTCCGACTCGCGGATCGCCTTGATCGTCTCCCGGACGGTGACCGTCTCGACGTCCCGGGCGGCCGGGTCGCCGATCCGCCCGCCGGCCAGCGTGCCGTTGAGCGCGAGCACCCCGCCGGGACGCAGCAGCCGCAGCGCCGCGTCCACGCAGGCGGTGAAGCCGGTCGCCTCCGCGTCGACGAAGACCAGGTCGTAGGCGCCGTCCGCGAGCCGCGGCAGCACGTCGAGCGCGCGGCCGGTGATGATCCGGGTACGCCCCGACGGGAAGCCCGCCTCGGCGAAGATCCGCCGGGCGATCCGCTGGTGCTCCACCTCCACGTCGATGGTGGTGAGCACCCCGTCGGCCCGCATGCCGCGCAGCAGCCAGACGCCGCTGACCCCGGTGCCGGTGCCGATCTCGACCACCGCGCGGGCGTTCCCGGCGGCGGCGAGCAGCCGCAGCGCGGCACCGGCCCCGGGCGTCACCGCGTCGACGCCGACCTCCCGGGCGAGGCTGCGGGCGGTCCGCAGGACGAGATCCTCGGTGACGTACGACTCGGCGAACTGCAGAGCCTGGGCCATCGAGTTGCCGGAACTGGCGACCGTGGCGATGGGACACCTCCGGGCGGCGAGGAGTGGTAGCGGGGGGCGGGTTGGCGGTATGAGCCTAGAGGCGGGACCCGAGGGGCGCAGCCGCGAGTCCGCCACTGGTCGATCACGGCCGGCAACCGCTGACTCCACGCGCGGCATCCGTGCAATCCTGGACGGTATCCCGCGCGGCGTGATCGCCTCGGTTCCGCCGGATCGCGGCGCGGGAGGCGGGACGGACTGGGAGGCACCGACGTGACCGACGGCTGGGACTGGCGCCAGCCCGGTGGAACTCCGGAACCGGCGGAGCGGCCGGTGTCCGGGTCACCGCGGACGACGCCGCACGGTGCCGCGAGCGGCACGACTTCGCCCTGGTGGTCCGACGCGCTCGCCGACCCGTGGCGCGACCCGTACGCTCCCGCCGCAGTGGTGATCCCGGCCGCCTCCACCGGCGGCGCGGAACCGGAGCCGGTCAGCGACCCGGACGCCCCCGGCCGCCCGAAGCTGCGGCAGATCCTGCTGATCTCGCTGGTCACGGCGTTGCTGGCCGGGTCCCTCGGTAGCGCGCTGACCTACGCCTTCCTGCGCGGTGGCGCCGGGGCCACGGTGCTGGGCGCCCGCCCCGCCGAGGGCCCCGCGCTGGCCCAGCGCAAGCCCGAGTCACTCGCCGGCGTCGCCGAGAGGGTCCTGCCCAGCGTGGTCACCGTCCGGGTGAGCAGCCTCGGCGGGACCAGCGAGGGCTCCGGCTTCATCGTCAGCGAGGACGGGCACGTGATCACCAACGACCACGTGGTCACGGGCGGCACCGGCAAGGCGTCGGTGGTATTCAACGACGGCACTACCGCACCGGCCACCGTGGTCGGGCAGGATCCGGAGTCGGACATCGCGGTGATCAAGGTGTCCCGCAAGGGGCTCAAGCCGGTGGAGTTCGGCGACTCCGATGCGCTGGCGGTGGGCGACCCGGTGCTCGCCATCGGCTCGCCGCTCTCGCTGGCCAACACGGTCACCGCGGGCATCGTCAGCGCCCTGGACCGGACCATGCAGGCCGGTGAGCCGGGTGGGCCGGTGCGCTACTACGCCGCGATCCAGACCGACGCGGCGGTCAACCACGGCAACTCCGGCGGCCCGCTGGTCGACGGGGCCGGCCGGGTGGTCGGGGTGAACTCGACCATCAAGTCGCTGGTCGCCGAGGGGCAGGAGGCCGGCAACATCGGGCTCGCCTTCGCCATCCCGATCAACCAGGCCAAGCGGGTGACCCAGGAGATCATCGGCACTGGCAAGGCCCGCCGTACGGTGATCGGCGCCGAGGTCGGCGGTGCGACCAACGGCACCGGCGTACGCCTGTCGGCGGTCGAGCCGTCCGGCCCGGCGGCCGCGGCCGGGCTCCGGGCCGGCGACGTGATCCTGCGGCTGAACGGCCGGCCGATGACCGAGCCGACCGATCTGGTCGCGCTGGTCCGCAAGTACGCCCCCGGCTCGGTGGTGACCGTGGAGTACCGGCGGGGGTCGAGCCGGCAGAACGCCTCGGTGACGCTCGCCGCAGACGCCAAGTGAGCACCGGTCACCCCCTCCCGGACCGGGCTCCGACGTGCGTAGTCTTGGCCTGAAGCCGACGAGGAGGCCGAGGGCGTGTTCGAGAACCTGAACGTGTGGGAGGTCGGCGCGCTGCTGCTCCTGGCGCTGTTGATCTTCGGAGACCGGCTGCCCGCGGTGATCAACGACGGCCTCCGGATGGTCCGCAACCTGCGCAACATGGCCCGCAACGCCACGGGTGACCTGAGCCGCGAGTTGGGCACGGACATCCAGCTCGAGGACCTGCACCCCAAGGCGTTCATCCGGAAGCACCTGCTGAGCGAGGAGGACGAGCAGGCCATCCGGAAGCCGCTGCAGGGCATGTACGACAACCTGCGGTCGGACGTCACCGGCGTGCACGACGAGCTGAAGGACGTCGCCAAGGCGGCGGACCTGCGGTCCAACGGCACCCACCCCACCACCGCCAACGCCCCCGCCCCGGCCCCCCGCCCCAGCTACGACGACGCCACCTGACGGACCCGGCTCACCCGCCCTCTCCAGCCCGTCCTTCCGGCGGCTGATCATGAAGTTGTTGTCCGGCGCGTCGGCGTGTCATGACAACAACTTCATGATCAACGAGACCGACCCTCCCGGGTTCGGGCCGGGAGGGTCGGTGGGAGCGTGTGGGGCGCGGCCGGGGTCAGCGGCTGGCGGGCTTGAGGCCCAGGGGCTTGCCGAGCAGCGACTCGCGCCGCAGGGCCAGCCGGTCGGCGACCTGGTTCAGCGCCTTCGCGGCCGGGGCCGCCGGCTCGGCCAGCACGATCGGCGTGCCGGCGTCACCGCCCTCGCGGACCCGGGTGTCCAGCGGGATCTGCCCGAGCAGCGGCACCTGCGCGCCGATCGTCCGGCTCAGTGACTCGGCGACCGTCTGGCCGCCGCCCGCGCCGAAGAGCTCCATCCGGGAGCCGTCCGGCAGCTCCAGCCAGGACATGTTCTCGATGACGCCGACCACCCGCTGGTGGGTCTGCAGCGCGATCGCGCCGGCCCGCTCGGCGACCTCGGCGGCCGCGGCCTGCGGCGTGGTCACCACGAGGATCTCGGAGTTCGGCAGCAGCTGGGCCAGCGAGATGGCCACGTCGCCGGTGCCCGGGGGCAGGTCCAGCAGGAGCACGTCCAGGTCGCCCCAGTAGACGTCGGCGAGGAACTGCTGCAGCGCCCGGTGCAGCATCGGGCCACGCCACACCACCGCGGCGTTGCCGGCGGTGAACATGCCGATCGAGATCACCTTCACGCCGTGCGACTGCGGCGGCATGATCATGTCCTCGACCCGGGTCGGGCGGCCGTCCGCGCCGAGCATCCGCGGCACCGAGTGGCCGTAGATGTCCGCGTCGACCACGCCGACGGAGAGGCCCCGGGCGGCCAGCGCGGCGGCCAGGTTGACCGTGACGCTCGACTTGCCGACGCCGCCCTTGCCGCTGGCCACCGCGTACACCCGGGTACGGGAGCCGGGCTGGGCGAACGGGATGACCGGCTCGGCGGTGGCACCGCCACCGCGCAGCTTCGACTGGAGCTCCTGGCGCTGCTCCGGGCTCATCACGCCGAACTCGATCTCGACACCCGTCACGCCGGGCACCGCGCCCACGGCGGCGGTGATGTCGGTGCGCAGCTTGTCCTTCAGCGGGCAGCCGGCCACGGTGAGCAGCAGCTCGACCCGGACGACGCCGTCGTCGCCGACCACGGCGGAACGGACCATGCCGAGCTCGGTGATCGGCCGACGGATCTCCGGGTCGTTGACGGTGGCCAGGGCGGCCTGGATCGCGTCGGAGACGGTGCTGACGGGTGCTGACATGCCCGCAATGCTACGTCGGTGGTCATCGGCGGCCGCCGCTGGCGGGTCCGGTGTGAGCGAATCGATGACGCCGCCGGCCCGCCGTCGAGGGATGGACAGGATACGCCACGAAGTGGGACGATCGACGCGAACGCCGCCCGCCTGGCCCCTTGAGGCGAGCGGCGTTCAGACGTTCCGGCCCGCGGACTCAGCCCTCCGGACGGCGGTCCCCGGCCAGGTCCCCGTCCAGGTCGTCCCGCGGCTCGTCCAGCGGCTCGCCACCGCCGGAGCGCTGGGCTGCCTTCTCCCGCTGCCGGCGCTCCAACTTCTGCCGGCGCTGGGCGGCCTCGTCCAGCTCCTCGGCCAGCCGGGTCAGCTCGGAACGGACGAAGTCCCGGGTGGCCACCTCGCCCATCGCGATCCGCAGCGCGGCGATCTCCCGGGCCAGGTACTCGGTGTCGGCCTTCTGCGCCGTCGCCCGCCGCCGGTCCTCCTCGAACGCCAGCCGGTCCCGATCCGCCTGACGGTTCTGCGCGAGCAGGATCAGCGGCGCCGCGTAGGAGGCCTGGAGGGAGAGCACCAGGGTCAGGAACGTGAAGGTGTACGGGTCGAATTGCAGCTGGGCCGGGGCGAGGGTGTTCCAGACGAACCAGGCCGTGATCACCACGGTCATGTAGACGATGAAGTTCGCCGTCCCCATGCCCCGGGCGATCCCCTCGGACCACCGGCCGAACGCCTCCGGGTCGAACCGGGGCAGCTTGACGCCCCCAGGCTCGCGCGGCTGGTCCAGCCGCTCGGCCCGTCGCTGGTCAGCCATCGGCGCCACCCACCGCCTCGTCGGCGGGGCCCGGGGAAGGTACGGCGTCCCGCTCCCGCCAGTCACGGGGCAGCGAATGGTCCAGCACGTCGTCCACGGTGACCGCGCCGACCAGTCGGTTGGTCCGATCCACCACCGGCATGGCGACCAGGTCGTAGGTGGCCATCCGACGGGTGATCTCCGGCAGCGGGGTGGTCGGCCGCAGCGGATCGATGTCGTTCACCACCACCCCGCCGAGCAGGTCGGCCGGGGGCTCGCGGAGCAGCCGCTGAAAATGGACCATCCCCAGGTAGCGGCCGGTCGGGGTGGTCATCGGCGCGCGGGTCACGAAGACCTGCGCGGCCACGGCGGGGGAGAGCTGCGGCTCCCGGATCCTTGCGAGGGCCTCGGCCACGGTGGCGTCCGGGGGCAGGATCACCGGTTCGGAGGTCATCACGCTGCCGGCCGTGCCGGAGGCATACCGCAGCAGTTGGCGTACCGGGTTGGCCTCGTCCGGCTCCATCAGGTCGAGCAGCACGTCCTGCTCCGGCGGGGGCAGCTCGTTGAGCAGGTCGGCGGCGTCGTCCGGGTCCATCTCCTCCAGCACGTCGGCGGCGCGTTCCCGGTCCAGCGCGGCGAGGATCTCCACCTGGTCGTGCTCGGGCAGCTCGCTGAGCACGTCGGCCAGCCGCTCGTCGTCCAGCGCCGCCGCCACCTCGTTGCGCCGCGCGTCGGGCAGGTCCTGCAGCGCGTTGGCCAGGTCGGCCGGGCGCATCTCCTCGAGCACCGCGAGCAGGTTGGCCGTACCCCGCTTGTCGCTGATGCCGCTCAGCCCCCGGACCCGGTCCCACTCGACCTGCTGCAGGTGGCCGCGGCGGGTGAGCCGACCGGTCTGCTCGCGGACGGCGACCCGGGTCAGCGACCACTCGCCGCTGCGGCTGCGCTCCATCGCCACGTCGACGACCATGCCTGGCCAGCCGTCCGGCTCCACCTGCACCCGCCGGTCCAGCAGCTCCTGGAGCACCAGCACCTCGTTCGGGCGCTTCTCGAAGCGGCGCAGGTTGAGGGTGCCGGTGCCGAGCACGACGGCGTCGGCGTCGATTGAGGTGATCCGGTTGATGGAGAGGAAGATCCGTCGCCGCATCGGCATCTCGGCGACCAGGCCCACCACCTCGGGCGGGCGCTGGGCCGGCCGGATCCGGGCCACCGCGTCACGAACCCGGCCCACCTGGTCGCCGTTGGGGTCGAAGACGGCGACTCCGGCGAGCCGGGCGATGTAGACCCGGTTCGGCGTACTCACGGGCACCAGCCTAAAGGCCTAGTGTTTATCAACATGTCGACCTTGGCCTACGAGATCGTGGACGTCTTCACCGACCGCCCGTTCGCCGGCAATCCGCTGGCCGTGGTGTTCGGCGCCGAAGGGCTGGCCACCGAGCAGATGCAGGCGCTCGCCCTTGAATTCAACCTGTCCGAGACGGTGTTCGTGCTGCCGCCCACGCAGGTCGGTGCGACGTACCGGGCGCGGATCTTCACCCCGGTCGAGGAGCTGCCGTTCGCCGGCCATCCGAGCGTCGGGGCCGCCGTCACCGCGAGCCGACGCGGGATGTTCGGCGTGGGCAGCGTCACCCAGGAGTGCGGCGCCGGGGTGCTCCCGGTCGAGATCACCGCCACGGGCGCGACGCTGACCGGCGGCGCCCCCACCCTCGGCCCCGAGTTGGACCCGGAGCCGCTGCTGGAAATGGCCGGCCTCACCGTCGCGGACCACGCCGGCCCGCCGCCGCGGGTCGCCGGCTGCGGCCTGGAGTTCCCCTACCTTCCGGTACGCCCCGACGCGGTGGCCCGCGCGCGGGTCAACCCGGCGGCTGCGGAGCGGTACGGCGTGGAGCACGTCAGCGTTTTCTCCTGGGACGCCGACACGCAAACCGCGCACGCCCGGGTCTTCGTACCGGGGCTCGGTGTACCTGAGGACCCGGCGACCGGCTCCGCCGCCCTCGGGCTCGGGGTATGGCTGGTCGCCAGCGGGCTGCTGCCCGGCGAGGGCCGCTCGGCGTACGCGGTCCGTCAGGGCGTCGAGATCAACCGCCCGTCCTCGCTGGCCTGCACGGTCACGGCGGCGGGTGGGGTGGCCGTGGGCGCGACCGTCGCCGGGCAGGTGATGCCGGTGGCCCGCGGCGAGATCGCCGTCCCACCCTTCGTCGGCTGAGGTGGAAGGAAGGGCCCCCTTTAACGCCTCCGGTAGCGCTGGGGGCCCCTGTTGACAGCCGGTCGGCACTGGTCGGCAGGAATGCGGGAGGATGCCGGGGTGAGCGACGAGGTGGACGAGCGGATCACCCCGCCCCTCGTGGAGGAGGCGGTGAAGAAGGCGGCCGTCGCCTGGGTGGCGGTGGCCGGCGGGCCGGCGTACGCGTTGTGGTGTCTGCCGCTGGAGGGAGCGCTGCTCGTGGTCACCGGCCCGGGCGAGCAGTCGGCGCCCGGGCTGGCGGACGCCACCGAGGCGCAGGTCACCCTCCGGGGCGACCACGGCGGACGGATCGTCACCTGGCAGGCCCGGGTGACGCGGCTGACCCCCGGCACCGAGGAGTGGAACGCTACCGCGCCGCTGGTCGCGGCGAAGCGGCTCAACGCCCCCGGGCCGAGCGCTGACCTGATCGAACGGTGGGCGGCCGAGGGCTGCGCGCTGAACCGGCTGGAACCGGCGGGGACCCCGGTGTCCGGCTCCGACCTGCCGGCGGACTCGCTGGCGGAGGTTCCCCGGGACGCGCCCGTGGTGCGCGCCACCCGCAAGCCGTTTCGGCTGCACAAGGTCCGCCGCCGCTGACCCGGGTGGCTCACGGGGCGGGGCAGTCGACCGGCTCGACCAGCTCCAGTACCTCGGTCAGTGAACTCAACACCGGCCCCGCCCAGGCCGGCTCGGCGTTGAAGACCATGTGCTCGGCCAGGTCCGGGGCGGCCAGCCGCACCGCGGTCATCCCGGCCCGTGCCGCGCCGGTGAGTTCCTGGCTGCCGCCGTCACCGACGTAGAGGCAGTCGGCCGGGACCAGGCCGAGCCGTTGGCACGCGGTCAGGTAGAGCGCGGGATCCGGCTTGCAGCGTCCCACCTGCACCGAGAAGACCCGTACGTCGAGCAGCGGGGCGACCGCCAACTGCGGCAGGAAGGCCGGCAGTTCGTGGGTGCAGTCGCTGATCAGCCCGGTCCGTACGTTCCGCTGGCGCAGCGCCGACAGGACCGGCACCGCCTCGGCCCGCAGCCGGGTGTCGGCCCGTACGGCCCGGTGCCGGGCGGCGACGGCGGCCCGCATCGCCGCGTCCGACGGGTTTACGCCGGCCTGGGCGCAGACCCACCGGAGGGTCGCCTCGGCGTCGCCGAGCAGCCCGGTGGCCCGCTGGTAGTAGGTGCGGTCGAGCACCTCCACCAGGGTCTCGCTCGGGCAGCCCAGCAGCTCCGCGGTGGAGCGGTGGCCCGAGCCGCGCTGAACGGAACGGGTCAGCGTGCCGAAGAAGTCGAACAGCACCGCCTGGAACGTGGGCATGGGGGAGCGCCTCCGGGCGTCGAGGGGGTCGCCGGCGGGGACGCGCTGATGGTAACGGAGCACTGACGATCCGTGCTGACCCGTCTCGTGTGAGGATTGCTCTCCGTGTCCTCCGCTCCGCACCGCCCGCCCCTGGACCCGCTGACCGTCGGCGTGGTCGTGGTCGCCGTCGCCGCCGTCTCGTCGTCCGCCCCACTGGTCGCCTTCGCGGCCGCCCCGGCCCTGGCCATCGCCTTCTGGCGGAACCTGCTGTCGGTGGCCCTGCTCGGCCCGGTCTCGCTGGCCCGGCGGCGGGCCGAGTTCCGATCGCTGACCGTCGGCGCCGGCCGACGGGAGGGCTTCCACTGCGTACTGTCGGGGGTGGCGCTGGCCGCGCATTTCGCCACCTGGATGCCGAGCGCGCAGCTCACCTCGGTCGCCGCCGCCACCGCGCTGGGCGCCACCCAGCCCGTCTGGCAGGGGCTGATCGCCCGCTGGCAGGGGCGGCGGCTGCCGCTCGCGGTCTGGGCCGGCATCGCGGTGGCCGTGCTCGGCGCGGTGCTGGCCACCGGCGCCGACTTCGCCGTCTCCGGCCGGGCCTTCGCCGGTGACCTGCTCGCCGTCGCGGGCGGCATGTTCGCGGCCGTGTACACCGCGTTCGGCGAGCGGGCCCGGGCCACCATCAGCACCACCACCTACACCACCATCTGCTACGGCGTCTGCGCGCTGATCCTGCTGGTGGTCTGCCTGGTCGGCGGGGTACGCCTGCACGGCTACGACGGCCGCACCTGGCTGGCCATCCTCGCCCTGGTGGCCGGCGCCCAACTGCTCGGCCACTCGATGTTCAACTACGCGCTGCGGCGGATCTCCGCCACCACGGTCAGCGTGCTGATCCTGCTGGAGGCGCCCGGCGCGGCCCTGATCGGCTGGGCGTGGCTGGGCCAGCTGCCCCGCCCGCTGGCCCTGCCCGGGCTCGCGCTGCTCCTGGCCGGCGTCGCCGTGGTGGTCCTCGGCGGCGCCCGCACCGCCCGCCGCCCCGAACCGGTCCCCCTCCCCGCCGACCCCGCCCCCTTCGGCGACTGAGCCGGTCGCGCACTTCCCCGGAAAGTGTGGCCATTCCGCAGCCGGAGGGTCCACTTTCCGTGAAAGTGCGGAGGAGGGGGTGGGATGAGGCGGCGGGGTGGAGGCGAGGACGACGAGGCCGAGCGGGGCACCGTCGTCACGCCCTCGGCCGAGTTCCCCCCGCTCGACCCGGACGAGTTGGCCGCGCTGAGCCGGATCGGCGAACGGTGGCGCACCCCGCGCTGCCCCGGCGGGGACGAGCTGCCCGTGGACCCGACCCTGGGCCGGAACCGGCGCCGGCCGGCCCCCACCCGCTTCGGCCGGCTCGCGCCGATCGAGATGTTCATGGTCGAGGAGCAGGACGAGCTGGTCGCCACCGAGGCGGCCCACCAGCCCGGCTCCCGGCTCGGCCGGGGCCTCAGCCGGCTCCGTCGAGCGCTCTTCGGCCCGCCGTTGAGCAGCACCGCCGTGCTGTACGAGCGGATGCGCAAGCTGGTTGCCCTGCCGATCCTCTCCTCGGACCTGCTCAGCTCGGTGGCGTACGGGCCGGAGGCCATGCTGGCCGTCCTGCTGCTCGCCGGGACCGCGACCCTGCACCTGTCGCTGCCGCTGGGGGCCGCGCTGGTCGTCCTGATGGTGGCGGTCGGCCTGTCGTACCGGCAGACCATCCCCGCCTACCCGCACGGCGCGGGCTCCTACATCGTGGCCAGCGACAACCTCGGCGCCGCTTCCGGGCTGATGGCGGCGGCCGGGCTGATGATGGACTACGTCCTGACCGTGGCGGTCTCGGTGGCGGCGGGGGTACACGCGGTCACCTCGGCGCTGCCCGGCCTCGCCCCGGAGACCGTGCCGCTCGGCGTGCTGGTGATCGCCGTGCTGCTCGCCGGAAACCTGCGTGGGGTACGCACCGCCGGCAACATCTTCGTCCTGCCCACGTACGCCTTCATCGTCGCGCTCGTCGCGCTGCTGGCGGTCGGTTGGCTCCGCGCGGCTGGCCGGGGCTTCGCGCCGCTGCCCCCGCCACCGATGCCGGCCGTCGAAGGACTGAGCCTGCTGCTGGTGCTGCGCGCGTTCTCCTCCGGTGCGACGTCGATGACCGGCATTGAGGCGGTGTCGAACGCGGTGCCGGCGTTCCGGCCGCTGGAGTGGCGTAACGCCCGGACCGCCCTCGTCTGGATGGTCAGCATGCTGGTGGTGTTCTTCGCCGGCCTGGTCGGGTTGATCCACCTGTCCGGCCTGGTGCCCAGGCCCGGCGAGACCCTGCTGTCGCAGTTGGCCCGCGCCACGTTCCCGACCGGCCCGTGGTACGGGCTGATCCAGGCGGCCACCGCGCTGATCCTGCTGCTGGCCGCGAACACGGCCTTCAACGACTTTCCCCGCCTGCTCTTCTTCATGGCGCGGGACGGGCACGCACCCCGCCGGTTCCTGCACCTGGGGGACCGCCTGGCGTTCACCAACGGGCTGGTCGCGCTCGCCGTCGCGGCGGCGGTCATCTTCGTCGCCTTCCGCGGCAACACCGAAGCCCTGATCCCGCTCTTCGCGGTGGGCGTGTTCCTGGCGTTCACCCTCTCCCAGGCCGGCATGGTGGTGCACTGGTGGCGCCGGCGAAGGTCCGGCTGGCACCACCGGCTGGCGATCAACGCGATCGGCGCCGCCATGTCCGCGGTGGTCCTGCTGACCGCCGCGATCGGGAAGTTCACCGAGGGCGCCTGGGTGGTGGTCGTCGCGGTGGCCCTGCTCGTCCTGCTCTTCCGCCGGATCCACCAGCACTACGCCGCGCTGCACCGGACGCTGGCGCTGCGCCCGCCGCCGGGGGCCGGCCCCGCGCCGCCCCCGGTCGGGTCCGCGCCGGGAGCGGCGCCGACCGGGTCCGCGCCGGAGACCGCGCCCGCCGAGGTCGAGGAACTACCCCAGCAGGTACGCCACCTGGTGATCGTGCCGGTCGCCCGGCTGAACCGGGCATCGCTGCGCGGCCTGGCGTACGCGTCCTCGCTGGGTCAGCCGACGCTCGCCGTGCACATCGCGCCGGAGGAGGAGGAAGCCGACCGGTTCCGGGAGCAGTGGGAGGCATGGGGCGACCACGTGCGGCTGGAGACGATCGTGTCGCCGTACCGGGCGGTCATCGGGCCGCTGGCGCACTACCTGGAGGCGCTGCACGCCTCCCGGACGGATCTGACGCTGACCGTGATCGTGCCGGAGGTGGTGCTGCGCCGGCTTTGGCACCGGCCGCTGCACAGCCGGGCCGAGCAGCGGCTGCGCAAGGCCCTGCAAGCCCTGCCCGGCGTGGTGGTCACCAGCGTCCCAGTCCACCTCGCCGAGTGAGCGTCACAGGTACGCCACGTATCGTCGCCATGGCGCCACCAGCCGTCGCTGGCTATGTGGGCGGTCGGCGCGCTTCGGAGATCGGGTGTACGGAGCGGCGTGCGGGTTGGTATGCCTGTGGGGTGTGGGAGCAAGCGAACAACGAGCAGCCTTCGGTGGGCGGCAACGGGCCGACGGAGGACGGTGGAACGGCGTCCCAGACACCGCTGACGGGTCACCCGACGGCGGGGAAGGCGGCGGGGCTGTCGCTGCTTCTGGGCGCGTTGGGTGTGGTGTACGGCGATATCGGCACCAGCCCGCTGTATGCGCTGAAGACGGTCTTCACCCTTGACCGCAACCTGGAACCGAACGCCCGCGACGTGTTCGGCGTGATCTCGCTGGTCTTCTGGTCGATCACCCTGATCACGTCAATCAAGTACGTGATCTTCATCCTGAGGGCCGACAACGACGGCGAGGGCGGCGTGATGGCCCTGGCCGCCCTCGCCCGACGGGCGCTGCTCAACACCAACGGAAGGCGCGCCGCCAGTGTGTTGGCGCTCGGGGCGCTCGGCGCCGCCCTGTTCTACGGCGACAGCGTGATCACCCCGGCGATCTCGGTGTTGTCGGCGGTGGAGGGACTGGAGGTCACCTCCCCGCAGTGGGCGGTGGTCGTGCTGCCGGTATCGGCGGCGATCCTCACCCTGCTGTTCGCCGTCCAACGATGGGGTACCGCACGGGTCGGAGCCGTGTTCGGGCCGATCATGCTGTTCTGGTTCGCCTGCCTGGGCGTCGCCGGCGCGGCCGAGGTGTTACGTCACCCGAGCATCCTGGCCGGGCTGTCACCGACGTATGCGGCCCTGTTCGTCGTGCACCACCCGGTGATCGCGTTCGTCGCGATGGGCGCGGTGGTGCTGGCGATCACCGGCGCCGAAGCGCTCTACGCCGACATGGGCCACTTCGGCCGCGCCCCGATCCGCCGGGCCTGGTTCGCGATCGTGTTTCCCGCGTTGACACTCAACTACCTCGGCCAGGGCGCGTTGATCCTACGGACACCGGACAGCCGCGCCAATCCGTTCTTCCTCCTGCTGCCAGGCTGGGCGCGGCTGCCGATGGTCGTCCTGGCCACCGTGGCCACCGTGATCGCGTCCCAGGCGGTGATCTCCGGGGCGTTCTCGGTGTCCCGGGAGGCGATGCGGCTGGGTTTCCTGCCGCACCTGCGCATCCGGCAGACCTCCCACCGCGAGTACGGGCAGATCTACGCGCCCGGGGTGAACTGGAGCCTGTTCGCGGCCGTCCTGCTGGTGGTGTTCGCGTTCGGGTCATCCACGAAACTTGCCGCCGCCTACGGGGTGGCGGTCACCGGCACATTCCTGATCACCACGACCCTGTTCCTGGTCGTCGCGCGGGCACTGTGGCGCTGGTCCACCCGGCGCGTGGTGCTGTTCGGGGTCGTCTTCGGCAGCATCGAGCTGATCTTTTTCACCGCGAACCTGGCCAAGGTCAGCCACGGTGGCTGGTTGACCCTGCTCATCGCGATCGTCGTGTTCACGATCCTGGTGACGTGGCGGCGCGGAGCCCAGCTGGTCACCCCGCGACGGATCGAACGGGAAGGCCCACTACCGGCCTTCATCAACGACCTGCACGCCGCCAACATCCCGTTCGTGCCGGGCACCGCGGTGTTCCCGCATCCGAACAAGGAGACGACGCCGCTGGCACTGCGCGCGAACGTCGCGCACAACCACGTCCGGCACGAGAGAATTGTGATCATTACCGGTCGTACCGCGAACGTCCCGCACATCCCCTGGGACCAGCGACTGACCATCGACGATCTCGGCGACCCCAACGACGGCATCGTCCACATCACCGCCGTCTTCGGCTTCCAGGACCCCACCGACTTCCCCGAGGTCCTACGCCACGCCGCCACCCACCCCCTCGCCGAAGGAATCGCCCTTGACCAGGTCTCCTACTTCGTCTCCAGGATCACCCTGCGTTGCACCCGCCGCCCCGGTATGGCCATCTGGCGCAAGCGCCTGTTCATCGGCCTCGCCCACAACGCCGCCAGTCAAGCCGAGTTTCTCCACCTGCCAGACGAACGCACCATCGTCCTGAGTGCTGAAGTTCCCGTCTGAACCCCCGCCAACTGCACTCCACAACACTGAACAGCAGTCGACGTTGCTCAATATCGCGTGGTGAGGAGTATCTGCAGGCCGGGCGGTCAGGGACGAGCAGCCGCTCGAGCGGACTACGGCTCGGCGTCCTGGGAAGTCTGGACGAGTCCTGTTCGCGGCCGGCGGAGGTTCCGGTGTCCAGCAGTGCCAGGAGACTGCGGCAGCCTCCGCGCCGTCTGATGGGTTTGCACAGCCGTCCCGTCCTTCTGTTCGCGTTCGCGTTCGCGATCATGGCCGACCCGGTTTCCTCGGTGGCGTACGCCATCGAAGCCGCGCTGCGGGCACTGAACGGCGACCTGTCGCTGCTCCTGCCGACGATGTGCCTGGTCCTGGGCTTGATCGCCCTCGTGATCCTCAACTACCACCAGCTGGTGGCCCGGTACCCGGAGGGCGGCGGGGCGGCGGCCGCGGCGGGGGACGCGTTCGGCGAGGCCTGGGCGTTCGTGCCGATGGGCGCGCTGATCGTGGACTTCGTGCTCACCATCGCCATCAGCTGCGCCGCGGCGGCCGCCGCGCTGATCGCCTACCTGCCGGCCCTGGCGCCGTGGCGGGTACCCCTGACGCTCGCGCTCATCGTCGCCGTCGCCGGCCTGACCTGGTTCGGGCACCTCGGCCGGGCAGTGTTCGCGGCCATGACGGTGGGATTCATCGCCGCGGCCCTGCTGGTGCTGGTCTACGGGGCGGTAGCCCAACCTCACCCCACCGGCACTGTCAGCCGAACCGCACCGCACCCGCCGCCGGTGGCGATCGCGCTGGCGTTCCCGGTCGCCATGGCCCTGGCCACCGGAGTCGAAGCGCCCTCCTCGGCCATCGCCCAGCTCGGCCAGCTCGTCGGTGCCGGACGGCGCCGGTTCGGGCGAATCACGCTGTGGCTGACTCTCGGCATCGTCGGCACGATCACCCTCGGCCTGACGATCGAAGCCAGCCGACTACGAATCGGGGAGCCGCACGAGAACACGACCCAGATCGCCGAGCTGGCCCGCGTCGCCGCGCCCGGCCCGCTGTTCGCCGCCTTCCAGCTGATGACCGCACTGCTGCTCCTGGCTGCCGCCTGTTCCTCCTTCCAGGCCGGACCCGGGCTGCTCAAGGCACTCGCTCGCCAGACTCTGTCCGAGGGCCAGACGACCGGGATCCTGCCGGCCCCGCTGGGACGTACCAACGTTCACCACACGCCCTTCTGGGGTCTACTGCTGTTCATCGCCATGTCGGCTGTCGTGACTGTCGCCGTCGACGCTCGTGAGCAGCGTCTGGTGGTCTTCTACGCCGTCGCGGTGTTCCTGAGCTTCCTGGCCGGTCTGGCCGCCATGGCGGTATTTTTCCGTCGCGAACGGCGGCCCGTGCAGCTCGCGGTCAGCCTCGTAGGTGCTCTCGGGGTCTCCTTCACGTTGGCGGTGAACCTCGCCCGCGGCTACCCGATCGCGTCGCTGGCCGCCGCACTGCTCGTCGCCGCGGTGTTCTACCGGCTGTGGGCACGGGCAGGTCGGCCCCGCGGAATCGCCGGGGCCGTGGCCGAACCAGACTGAAGCGTGGACAGTTCAGCAAGAGCACGAGAAGCTCCGGCTGCCGACAAAGACGTAACCCGCAGGAGGAGGGGCCGGTCAGATGTCGTGGACCTCCAGCACCCGGGCGGTGGGCGCGACGTCGCCCAGCTCGGCCCGGAGCGCGGCCCGTTCCGAGTCGGCCAGGTACCCGTCGTAACCCGCCCGCGAGGCGAACCGGATGACGTGCACCTCGGTCCGCCCGTCCCCGGTACGCAGCCGCCGTTCCAGCCGTCCACCGTGCCGTCCGAGCAGGGCGAGCACCGCGTCCTCGTACCGCCGACCGGCCTCGGGGTCGGCGCGCAGGTCGACCAGGGCGACCAGCCGGAGCACCCCCGCCGGGTCGTCGACCAGCGACTTCCAGAACTGGTGGTCGACGTGGCCGCCCGGGATGCCGTCCCGGATCCCGGTGGCGGTGTAGCCGTGCCGCCGGTAGAACGCGGGCGCCTGGAACGAGAACGACGCCACCGAGATCTCGGTGCAGCCGCGCCGGCGGGCCTCCTCCTCGGCGGCCCCCAACATTCTTCCGCCCCAGCCGCGGTGCCGCTGGTCCGCGCGCACCCACATGGTGTTGATGCCGGCCCGGCCGCCCCAGGTCCAGCCGGTCAGCCCGCCGACCAGCTCGCCGTCGGCGTCGGTGACCCGTACCGAGAGGTCGGCCTCGTCGTCGGCGCCGGTCGCGGCGTTGTTGAACGCGGTCAGTTCCCGCCCGATCCGGGCCTCCAGCTCGGCGTCCGCGCCGCCCACCCGCAGGGTCGCGCCGTCGGCCCGGCCCGGGTCTGCGCTGCCGGTCCCGGTGTCGTTCCCCGTGGTCATGGCGCGGAGTGTGGCACCCGGCCGCGGCGGGACGCCACCGGAAAACCCGTCACTCGCCGGTGCCGACGGCCTTGGCGCTGGCCGTCCAGAGCCGGGCGGCGAGCTGCGGGTCGGCCGCCTTGGGCAGCGGCCGGCGCAGCCGCCGGTCGTGGTGGTACGCGCCGTCGACCAGCCGGGAGGGATCCTGGTTGGCCAGCCAGACCAGCGTCTCCGCGCCCTTCTCCGGGCTGCGGAACGGCAGCAGCCGCATGCCCAGGGCGACCAGTCGGCTTTCGTTGCCGAACCGGGTCCGCACCACGCCGGGATGGAAGGAGTACGCCGGCACGTCCGGCCAGCGCCGGGCCGCCTCCGCGGCGAAGAGGATGTTCGCCTGCTTGCTGGTGCCGTACGCGCGCATCGGCCGGTAGCGGCGCAGCGCGGCGTTGAGGTCGTCCGGATCGAGTGCGCCGCTGCGGTGCGCGCCGGAGGCGGTGACCACCATCCGGCCGATCCGGTCGCGGAGCAGGTTGGTGAGCAGGAACGGGGCCAGGTGGTTGGCCTGCATGGTCAGTTCGAAACCGTCGACCGTGGTCACCGGTTGCAGCACGACCGCGCCGGCATTGTTGGCCAGCACGTCGATCCGGTCGTACGCGGCGCGCAGCTGGTCGGCGAGCCGCCGGACGTCGTCGAGGACCGCGAAGTCGGCCCGGAACAGCTCGGGCCGCTCGCCGGCGGCCTCCCGGACCCGGTCCCCGGCGGACTGGAGCCGGGCCGGGTCCCGGCCGACCAGTACCACCCGGTCACCCCGGCGCGCCAGGTCGACGGCGGCGGCCAGTCCGATGCCGGAGCTGGCGCCCGTCACCACCACGGTCCGACGCTCAGTGAGATCTTCCACAGGTCCATTCACCCCGGTCACGGCACGAGGTTACCGTGGCGTCACAAATCCCTTTGGGATCGTTAAGTTCTCGGTTTCATGTCAGGTGGCGTCGGCGTGTCGCCGGACGCTGGAAGGAGCGCATCCATGGCCGCTGTCGGTCGCCCCCGCCGGTCCTGCCTCGCGGTACCCGGCTCCAGCGTCAAGATGCTCGGCAAGGCCCAGGGCCTGCCGGCCGACCAGGTCTTCCTGGACCTGGAGGACGCGGTCGCCCCGCTGGCCAAGCCCGACGCGCGGAAGAACATCGTGGCCGCCCTGAACGAGGGTGACTGGGCCGGCAAGACCCGGGTGGTCCGGGTCAACGACCTCACCACGCCATGGACGTACCGGGACGTCATCGAGGTGGTCGAGGGTGCCGGCGCCAACCTGGACTGCATCATGCTGCCGAAGGTGCAGAACACCGCCCAGGTGCAGTGGCTGGACCTGACGCTCACCCAGATCGAGAAGACCCTCGGCCTGGAGGTCGGCCGGATCGGCATCGAGGCGCAGATCGAGAACGCCGCCGGCCTGGTCAACGTCGACGCCATCGCGGCCGCCTCGCCCCGGGTGGAGACCATCATCTTCGGACCGGCCGACTTCATGGCCTCCATCAACATGAAGTCGCTGGTCGTCGGGGCGCTGATCCCGGACTACCCGGGCGACCCCTACCACTACATCCTGATGCGGATCCTGATGGCCGCCCGGATGCACGACAAGCAGGCCATCGACGGTCCGTTCCTGCAGATCCGGGACGTGGACGCGTTCCGCGAGGTGGCCAAGCGCTCGGCCGCGCTCGGCTTCGACGGCAAGTGGGTGCTGCACCCGGGCCAGATCGAGGCGGCGAACGAGGTCTACTCGCCGGCCCAGGCCGACTACGACCACGCGGAGTTGATCCTCGACGCGTACGACTACTCCACCTCTGAGGCGGGCGGGAGACTCGGCGCGGTGATGCTCGGCGACGAGATGATCGACGAGGCGTCCCGCAAGATGGCCCTGGTGATCGCCGCCAAGGGGCGCGCGGCTGGCATGACCCGCACGTCGAGCTTCACCCCGCCCTCGGAGTGAGCGGAGGCCGCCTCGCCGGGGCGGCGTCGGGCCGTCCCGGCCGAACGGGACGGCCCGTTTCGTCTTCAGTAGCTGCTGCCGGAGCTGCTCTGGCTGATGGCGAACACGATCGCCACGACGTAGAAGGCGATCAGCAGCACCAGCAGGCCGGTGAGGATCCAGCCGACGATGATGGCGGCCTTCGCCATGCCCTCGCCCTGCTCCCCGGTCTCCCGGATCTGCTTGCGTGCCACGTGGCCGAGGATCGCGCCGATCGGCGCGGTGATGCAGGAGGCGAAGCCGACCAGCGAGAGCACCAGTGCCACGATGGCCAGGGTGTTGGTCTTCGCGGACGCCGGGTAGGCGTATCCCGGGTAGCCCGGCGGTGGGTAACCGGCCGCGGCGTACGGGTCGCCCATGGGCGGCGGGTAGCCTGCGGCGGCGTACGGGTCGGCGGTCGGCGGCGGGTAGCCGGGGGCGGCGTACGGGTCGGCGGGGGTCGGCTGGGCGGGGATCGGGTTGCCGCCCTGGGTCGGGTCGGCCGGCGGCGTCGACTGCTGGCCGGGCACGGACGGGTCGTGCCAACCACCGGGCGGTGGGGGATAGGTCATCAGGTTTCATCTCCGTTAGGTGCGGGTGCGCCGCCAGGGTAGCCACGGCGGGCGAAAACTGGCGTCCCGCGATACCGGGTGCCGGATTGCCCGGACTCGCCGGAGGGGGCAGGATCTGCGCATGGCAACCGACGCGCGCCCCGAGGAACGCTCCGGCAGCCGATCGAGACCGGGCCGCCCGGGTCTGACCCGCGAGCCGTTCCCGGCCGCCACGCTGACCGCCGACCACGACCAGGCGCAGCCGCTGGCCGAGCCGGTCACCATGCGGCTCGACGGGCGGGTCGCGCTGGTCACCGGGGCGGGCAGTCCGGACGGCATCGGGTACGCCACCGCCCGCCGACTGGCCGACCTGGGCGCCCGGGTCGCCATCGTCTCCACCACCCGGCGCATCCATGAGCGGGCCGGCGAGCTCGGCGTCACCGGTTTCGTCGCCGACCTCACCGACGAGTCGGAGGTGGGCGCGCTCGCCGACGCGGTGACCGAGCAGCTCGGTGACGTCGAGGTGCTGGTCAACAACGCCGGCCTGGCCAGCCGGGCCAGCCCCGAGGTGCTGCGGCCGGTGGCCCAGCTCAGCTACGAGGAGTGGCGCGGCGAGATCGACCGGAACCTGACCACCGCCTTCCTGTGCAGCCGGGCGTTCATCAGCGGGATGGCCGAGCGCGGCTGGGGCCGGATCGTCAACCTCGCCGCGACCGCCGGTCCGGTCAACGCCCTGCCCACCGAGGCCGCGTACGCGGCGGCGAAGGCCGGCGTGGTCGGGCTGACCCGGGCACTGGCGATGGAGATGATCGCCGACGGGGTGACCGTCAACGCGGTCGCGCCCGGCACCATTTATACGGCGGCGTCCACCTGGTCCGAGATCAAGCAGGGGCTCGGCACCCCGGTCGGCCGCCCCGGCACCCCGGACGAGGTGGCCGCGGCGATCGCCTTCCTCTGCTCGCCGGCCGCCTCGTACATCACCGGCCAGATGCTGGTGGTCGACGGCGGCAACAGCGTCCGGGAGGCGCAGTTCCGCTGAGTCGGCCGGGGCCGCCTTCGCCGATCGGGCGGGAGCCGGTCCCGGTCAGCTGTAGGTGTCGCCTTGGGAGTTGGCCCAGTACGCCACGGCGATCCAGCCGCAGCAGGCGAGCAAGCCGATCGCGGTGAAGATGTAGCTGAGCACCAGGCCCCAGGTGGCGAGCTGGTCACCCCCCTCGCCGGTCTGCCGGATCTGCCGTTTCGCCAGGTGCCCGAGAACGATGCCGGCCGGGGCGAAGACGAAAGCGAACACCAGCGAGAGGATGGCGAGCACGTTCGGCGTGCCGCCCGGTCGCGGCCCCTCGCCCGGCGGCCCGTACTGCCCGTACGGAGGCTGCGGCCCGTACGAGGGCTGCTGCCCCCACTGCGGCTGCTGCCCGTACTGCGGGCCGGGCTGCTGCCCGTACGGCTGGCCGTAGGAGGGCGGCTCGTACGGCGACGGCGGCTGATCCGGCTCCCTGGGTGGTGGTTGGCTCACGCCCGCTCGCCCCCTCCGTCGCAGGTCAACGGCCCCTCTCTTGCGGACGCTACCCGCAGCGGTGAACCTTTTCACAGCGGTTGTGTGGACTGGTCACCTTGGCCTCGCCGGTCGCGGGACCGATACTGACCGAGCGTTCAGTTACCCATGAGTAATGCGCCGATCCCCCCGGAGGCTGAGATGGCCCGACTCGCCCAGACGCCCGGCCTGACCGATGTGCAGCGGTCGATCCTGGAAACCGTCCGGGAGTTCGCCGACAAGGAGATCATTCCGCACGCCCAGCGGCTGGAGCACGCCGACGAGTACCCGACCGACATCCTCGACGGGATGCGCGAGATGGGGCTCTTCGGCCTGACCATCGACGAGGAGTACGGCGGGCTCGGCGAGTCCCTGCTGACCTACGCCCTGGTGGTCGAGGAGCTGTCCCGGGGGTGGATGTCGATCTCCGGGATCGTCAACACCCACTTCATCGTGGCGTACCTGATCTCCCAGCACGGCTCGGCGGAGCAGAAGGCCCGGCTGCTGCCGAGGATGGCCACCGGCGAGGTGCGTGGTGCCTTCTCGATGTCCGAGCCGGAGTGCGGCTCGGACGTCTCGGCGATCAAGTCGAAGGCGGTCCGCGACGGCGACAACTTCGTCATCAACGGCCAGAAGATGTGGCTGACCAACGGGGCGTACTCCTCGGTGGTCGCCACCCTGGTCAAGACCGACACCGGCGCCGACTCCGTCTACGGCAACATGAGCACCTTCCTGCTGGAGAAGGAGCCCGGCTTCGGCGAGACCGCGCCCGGCCTGACCATCCCCGGCAAGATCGACAAGATGGGCTACAAGGGCGTCGAGACCACCGAGATGGTGCTCGACGGGGTGATCGTCCCCGAGTCAGCGATCCTCGGCGGCGCCGACAAGCTCGGCCGCGGCTTCTACCAGATGATGGACGGCATCGAGGTCGGCCGGGTCAACGTGGCCGCCCGGGCCTGCGGCATCTCGATCCGCGCCTTCGAGCTGGCCGTCGCGTACGTCCAGCAGCGCCGCACCTTCGGCCAGCCGCTGGCCAAGCACCAGGCCATCGCGTTCAAGCTCGCCGAGATGGGCACCAAGATCGAGGCCGGGCACGCCCTGATGGTCAACGCCGCTCGGCTCAAGGACGCCGGCCAGCGCAACGACGTCGAGGCCGGCATGGCCAAGCTGCTCGCCTCCGAGTACTGCGCCGAGGTGGTCCAGGAGGCGTTCCGCATCCACGGCGGCTACGGCTACTCCAAGGAGTACGAGATCGAGCGGCTGATGCGGGAGGCGCCGTTCCTGCTCATCGGCGAGGGCACCTCGGAGATCCAGAAGACCATCATCTCCCGAGGCCTGCTAAAGGAGTACAAGCTCTGACGGTGTGCGCCGGTCACGCGGCGGCCGGCCCGACGGCCGGCTCCGGCGCGGTGACCGGCCGCCCCTAGCCCCTGGTCCATCCGCCCAACGAGCGGTGAGCCGAGCCGGGTGGAGGCCGTGGCGGCAGCTCCACGGTGAGGCGGCGGTTCCGGGCCCGCCTAAACGTCCGAGCCGGGAAGCCGTACCGCCAGATGCCGGCGCGTCAGGGCCACCAGCGCGGCGGGGTCGTCGGCGTAGAGGCGGATCTCGCGGACCGGCTCGCTCGGGCCCTTGGGGAGCCGTACGGAGAGCGGCTCGCGCAGGACGACGTCAACGCTGGTCTGCTTGCCGGTGCCGACGTTCAGCACCGCTCCCGCGTCGTCCAACTCGAGCTGGACGGTTCGGCTGGAGGGCAGGGAGCGGTAGCGGGCCTCGACCCGTGCGACGGCCGCCCAGGGCACCATGAAGTCGACCGAGAAGCCGTTGCGGACGCGCAGACCGGCGGCGTCGGCGACGTGCGGGTGGATCCGCAGGCTGGCGAAGAGGCCGATCATCCACAACAGGCCCCAGATGCCGAGCCCCAGCGCGGCGTCCCGCACCGACGGCCACGGCACGGTGTGCCGGATGATCAAGTCGAAGATCGGGATCTCGATCGCCGACAGGACGATGAAGGTAACCAGGATCGGCTTCACCACACCGATGTAACTGAACGCCTCGGCCCCGGGCGGCAGCACGAGCGGCCGGCGCAGGAGCCAGCGGAAGAGGCTGCGCCACATGCCCACCTCGTACACGACCGCGCGCCGCAGCAACGCGACGGGGCGACTCTGCTTCCGCACGGTCACCTTGCCCTCCAGGTCCTTTACATTGCAGTTGCAACGTAACCGACTGGCGGCAGGGTGTCAATGCAGTCGCATTGTGAAAGCATGGGGCCATGCCGAAACGGGTCGATCACCGGGAGCGCCGCAGGCTGATCGCCGACGCACTGATGCGGGTGGCCGCCGAACACGGGCTGGAAGCGGTCAGCCTGCGTCACGTGGCGACGGAGGCCGGCGTCTCCTCCGGGATGGTGCAGCACTACTTCCGCACCAAGGACGAGATGATGACCTTCGCGCTGTCCGTGGTCCGCGAACACAGCGAGGCCCGGGTGACCCGGGCAGTCGCGGCGCTGGGTGACGACCCCTCCCCGCGCACGCTCCTTCGGACCATGCTGGCCGAGTTGCTGCCCCTCGACGAGGTGCGCCGGGCGGACGGTCGGGTGGCGCTGGCCTTCCTCGCCTACACGGCGGTACGCCCAACCGTCGCCGCCGCGCTGCACCAGGAGACGGCCGGGATGCTGGCCTTCATCGCCGGGCAGGTCCGCGCCGGCCAACTGGCAGGTACGGCAGACCGACGCGTCGACCCGGACCGCGCCGCAGTAGGTCTGCTGGCTGTCATGGAAGGGCTCGGGATGTACCTGCTCGGCGGACACATCCCTGCGGAGACCGCCCTCGGCGCGCTTGACGCCCAGTTGGACCTGGTCCTCGGGCCCGAGGCGCCCGGAAGTTGACCGGCCCGGTCAGCCGAGCCGGCTCAGCCCGGCGGCCGCCCGTTCCACGATCAGGCAACGATCCTCGACGTAGTCGATCCCCGCCTCCTCGGCGATCCGCCGTGCCTCCGCCGAGAAGATCCCGAGCTGCAACCACACCGCCGGCGCGCCGATCGCCACCGCCTGCCGGACCACGTCGACCGCGTCCCGCGCGGGACGGAACACGTCGACCAGGTCGACCGGGTGCGGGATGTCGGCCAGCGACGGGTACGCCTTCTCGCCGAAGAGCTCGTCCGCCGTCGGGTTCACCGGGATGATCCGCCAGCCGTGGCGCTGCATCTCCAGCGGCACCCGGTGCGCGGCCTTGCCCGGGTCGCGGGACGCGCCCACGACGGCGATCACGGCGGAGTCGGCGAGGATCTGCTGAGCGGTACGCACCCCGCGACTGTAGCGCCGGGCCGCCGTTACAGCAGGGTGAGCTGCTCGGCCGGTGCTGCGGACGGGGGCTCCGGCAGCCGCCGGTTGTCGCCCCGCTCGCCCCGGTCCAGCCCGTGTCGGCGGGCCGCCATCCGCACCCGCGCGGTCAGCTCCCGCTGGTACGCCTGCGGCGCGTACGCCCCGGCCCGGTAGAGCTGCCGGTAGCGGGGGACCAGCTGCGGGAACTCCCGGGCCAGCCATTGCGCGTACCACTCCCGGGCGCCGGGGCGCAGGTGCAGCGCCAGCGGGGTGACGCTGGTGGCCCCCGATGCGGCGATCGCGGCCACGGTGGCGTCGATCGACTCGTCGTCGTCGCTGAGCCCGGGCAGGATCGGCGCCATCAGCACCCCCACCTCGAACCCGGCGTCGGTCAGCTGCCGGACGGCGTCCAGTCGACGGCGCGGGCTGGGCGTGCCCGGCTCGACCGCCCGCCACAGCTCCTCGTCGACGAATCCCACCGAGTACGAGATGCCGACCCGGGTGACCTCGGCGGCCTGGCGCAGCGGCGGCAGATCCCGCAGGATCAGCGTGCCCTTGGTCAGGATCGAGAACGGGTTGGCGAAGTCGCGCAGCGCCTCGATGATCGGCGGCATCAGCCGGTAGCGCCCCTCAGCCCGCTGGTAGCAGTCCACGTTGGTGCCCATGGCGATGTGCGCGCCGCGCCAGCGCGGGGCGGCCAGCTCGCGGCGGACCAGCTCGCCGGCGTTGACCTTGACGATCACCTTCCGGTCGAAGTCCGCCCCTGCATCGAGATCGAGGTAGGTGTGAGTGTTCCTTGCAAAGCAATATTTACATGCATGGCTGCAGCCACGGTACGGGTTGATCGTCCACTCGAAGGGGACGCGGGATGTGCCGGGCACCCGGTTGATGATCGACTTGGCGCGCACCTCGTAGAACGTCATCCCGGCGAAGCCGGGGGTGTCGAACGTGCGGGCGATCGCGCCGGGGAGCGCCAGCGGCAGGGGTGGAGTCGCTGGCGCTGCCCCGTCGGGAATCCCCTCGTCCGGGGGAGCGGAGAGGTTGTCCCAGCGCATGGCCATCATTCGAACATGCGTACGAGAAGAGCGCAAGTGACCCGCCGGACACCGGTGCCCGGAGCGCGCCCGGCAGGTGGAGGATGGGAGGCATGGAGACGTCGACCTTCGTCTACGACGGCGACTGCGCCTTCTGCAGCCGCTGCGCCGAGTTCATCGAGCGTCGGATCCCGACCGGTGCGCGAGTGGTGCCCTGGCAGTTCGCCGACCTCGGGGCGCTCGGCCTGACGGAGGCCGAGTGCGAGGAGGCGGTGCAGTGGGTCGGCGCCGACGGCTCCCGCGCGTCGGGGCCGGACGCGATCGCCCGGCTGCTCGGCGGCAGCTCGCCGCTCTGGCGGGTCGCCGGTGCCGGACTGCGCTTCCCGCCGGTCCGGGCGGCCGCCCGGCCGGCGTACCGCTGGGTGGCCCGCAACCGGCACCGGCTGCCCGGCGGCACCGCCGCGTGCTCGCTTCCCCAGGAGGCCCGGGAACGCCTCTACGGCCCGGCCGGTCGCCCGACCACCAACGCCTGACCGTCCGGCTACGGCGTGGCCGGGCCCACCACCGGCTCGGGGCCGGTGAGCGGAGCCGCCGGTGTGGCGTCGTCGTGGTTCCGCCCTGGCGCGTCGGGACGCCGACCGAGCAGGCGGCGCGCCCACACCACCGGGCGGACGCGTTCCAGTGGCAGGAAGCTGGTCATCGCCACCAGGTGCGGAGCGAACGAGATCGTGATCGTCGCGATGGTCACCAGGTGGAACGAGTAGAAGAAGCCGACGGCCGCCAGCCGCCACCGTTCGGGCAGCACGAAGACCACCGGGCTGAGCAGCTCGAAGGCGAGGATGCCGAACTGGGCGACGATCAGCAGGTGCGGGACCTGGGCGATCAGGTCGGCCAGCTCGGTGCCGCGCCGGATGATCGCCTTGGCCAGCACCGACCCGGTCGCCCAGTCCAGGCCACCGAAGCGCAGCTTGGCCCAGGCCGCCAGGAAGTAGGTGCAGATCACCGCGATCTGGGTGACCCGGAGGGCCCAGCCGCCGGCCTCGGTCCGGGTGGGATCGCCGTGCCGGGCGCGGCCGGCGGTGGGGAGCGCGGCCAGCGCGACGAGCAGCCCGAACCGGTCGTGGTCGACCTTGCCGTAGCTCATCGCGATGATCATCCACTCGAGGTATAGCGCGAAGACCGCGAAGCCGAGCAGCCGGGGCGCCCGGCCGGTCGCGGCGAGCAGGGCGAGCAGCAGCAGGGCCCAGAAGATCACGCCGACCAGCGCGGGGGTGGGGGGCGGCAGCGGGAGCAGCCGGCCGATCAGTAGCGGCTGGTAGAGCTCGCCGGGCACGGCCACCCGGGTGCGTACCCAGGGGGTGAAGACGACGAGGTCGGCGGCGACGAAGAGGTAGACCAGGGTGCGGAAGGCGGCTACCCGACCGCGGGGGACGGCCTCGGTGAGCCAGCCGCTCATCGGGTCGCCTGCCAGCTCACGACGGTCTCGTCGGTCCACCGGCCGGTCGGGCGTCCACCCCGGATGTCGTACCAGCGGATCACGATGCGGACCTCGACCAGGTCGGGGCCGGCGGGATGCCGTTCGGCGTACGCGTCGGCGACCTGGCGCAGGCGTGCGGGGTCGGCGACGTAGCGGCTCTGCTGGCCCTCGATCTCGGCGCGGCGGATGCCGGTGGCATCCTGGCCGAGATCGACCACCGTGCCGGTGCGGTCGACGCCTTCGACGCGGGTGTCCGGGGCGGGCGCGTCCGGCGGGTCGGAGGTGGAGTACATCCGGAACGGCCCGAACGGGAAGTCGTCGTCGGTGCCTCGGAAGGTGCCGGCGAGCAACAGCGCCAACCCGAGCGCGGTGGCGGCGAGCCGCACGGCGCGCCCGCGGCTGGTCAAGGTCTCCATCGGCTGGTGACGATACGGGATCTGGGCAGCCCAGCGGTGCCATTCCGTCGTCCACTCCTCGCCGACCGGGTAGCTCGCGGCCGTGGCCGAGGGGACGAGCGCCGGGGCATCCGGAGACGACTCCGGCCGGGCCCCCGAGCGGGGACCCGGCCGGCGCCGGAGCGGTGGTGGATCAGTGCTTGTGCTCGGCCATCTGCTTGCGCACCTCGTCCATGTCGAGCTTCTCGACCTGCTCGATCAGGTTCTCCAGGGCGGACTCGGGCAGTGCACCCGGCTGGTTGTAGACGATCACGCCGTCCTTGATCGCCATCACCGTCGGGATCGAGCGGATGTTGAACTGGGCGCTGAGCTCCGGCTGCGCCTCGGTGTCGATCTTGCCGAAGGTGATGCCCGGGTGCTTCTCGGACGAGCGCTCGTAGACCGGGGCGAACCGCTTGCACGGGCCGCACCAGTCAGCCCAGAAGTCGAGCAGCACCGTGCCGTCCTTCTCGGTCACCTCGTCAAAGTTGGCCGTGGTCACCTCAACCGTTGCCATTGCACTCTCCGATCAGCGCGCATTGCTTGTCTTCACTGGAAACCAGGGCGGGTGCCCTTCAATTCCCGAGGGGAGCGCCCCGAAACGCTGCGCAGCGCTCCGGTCACGCTCAGATCCATCGAGCGGAATCTGCGTCTCCGCGCCGCGACGCTCGGGCCACGAGTGGTCGACGTGATCGGACCGTAATGGGAGCGCTTCCAAGGAGATCGTCGGGGCCGACCGCTACGAACCGGTAACTTACCTATTGACAAGGACCGACTTCAGCTGCAGAGATCGCTTGCCGGCCCCGTGCTCGTCACTCTGCGTGTTGTTACAAAACGATAAATGTGACGCCGGTCTCTGTCCGAGCAGTATGGACGTACGGCAGAATTCCTTCCATCAGAGCGTGGGCGGCGGGTGCCGGGGAGGGCCCCGCCGCTCATTGCGTCTGCCCTCGGTTGTGGCCGATGTGACATTTCCTCATCACCAGCGCCCCCGTCGTCTCCTTAACAAGCGGTAAGGCATGCTGTGCCGAACTCCATCGCCGCCCGTCGAAGGGGACAAGGATGCAGTTCGGCCGCTACTACGAGGAGTTCGAGGTCGGCGCGGTCTACCGGCACTGGCCGGGCAAGACGGTCACCGAGTACGACGACCACCTCTTCTGCCTGCTCACCATGAACCACCATCCGCTGCACATGGACGCGCACTACGCCGAGTCGGCGACCCAGTTCAAGCGCAACGTGGTGGTCGGCAACTACATCTACTCACTGCTTCTCGGCATGTCGGTGCCGGACGTGAGCGGCAAGGCGATCGCCAACCTGGAGATCGAGTCGCTGCGGCACGTGGCCCCGACCTTCCACGGGGACACCATCTACGGCGAGACGACCGTGCTGGACAAGCGCGAGTCCTCCTCCAAGCCCGACCGCGGCGTGGTCGCGGTGGAGACCCGCGGCTACAACCAGGACGGCACGCTGGTCTGCGTCTTCCGCCGCAAGGTCATGGTCCCCAAGAAGGAGTACGCGGCCGCCGCCGTGCCCGAGGGCGTCGACCCGGAGCGGCCGAGCTTCCCCGAGCCCCGCTGAGGCCCGTCGTGGGACGAGGGCCCCTTGCCCGCCGTGTTCTGGTGGGGAAGGGGCCCTTTCCGTGACCCGGGGCATATGCTGACGCCGGAGGTCCCCATGAGCCACTCCGTCGCCGGAGAGCCGCCCTCTGCCGGACGCCGTTCCGCACCGCCGACCACCGCCGTCTACTCCGCCGCGGAGTGGGACCTGCTGACCGACCTGCCGGGCCGGGTCCTCGTCGCCGCCGCCTCGCCGGGGCCCGGGCGCCCGTCCCGTGGGGTCGCCGCCGGGCTCGCCGGTCTGGACGCCGTGGCGGCCGGCCGGGGCTTCGACAGCGATCTGGTCCGGGCCGTGGTCGCCGCGATCTACGCCCGCCACGACGGCGCCTCGGCGCGGTACGAGCGCCTCACCGACATGGTGGACCTGCTGGCGGCCTGCCGCGCGGCGGTGCGGGTGCTCCAGCGGCGGGCCGATCCGGCCGACTCGGCGGCGTACCGGCAGTGGGTGGAGTCGGTAGCGGCCCGGGTCTGTCGAGCCTCCGTCGCCGACTCGAGTCCGGCCGACCGGCGCTTCCTCGACCGGGTCGGCAGTGCCCTGGGGCTGCGCTGAGCGGCGGGGCGGGTCCCGGCCGAGGCGGCGCGGAGGGGCCGTACCCTCTGGAAACCGTGACCGGTGAGCAGCTCGACGTGGGTGTGGGGCCGTGGCCCGGCGACCCGCCGGACGACCCACGGTACGACCCGGAGCTGCTCGCCGAGGGCGACCGGCGCAACGTGGTCGACCGCTACCGCTACTGGCGGCGGGAGGCCGTGGTGGCCGACCTCGACCGGCGTCGGCACGACTTCCACGTGGCGATCGAGAACTGGCAGCACGACTTCAACATCGGCACGGTGGTCCGCAACGCCAACGCCTTCCTCGCCGCCGAGGTGCACATCGTCGGCCGGCGCCGGTGGAACCGGCGGGGCGCCATGGTGACCGACCGCTACCAGCACGTCCGGCACCATCCGAGCATCGAGGAGTTCGTCGAGTGGGCCGCGGCGCAGCGGCTGCCGGTGGTCGGCATCGACAACCTGCCCGGCGCCAGGCCGCTGGAGACCACCACCCTGCCGCGCCGCTGCGCGCTCCTCTTCGGCCAGGAGGGCCCGGGCCTGTCGGACCCGGCGCGGGCCGCGTGCGACCAGCTCTTCTCCATCGCCCAGTACGGCTCGACCCGCTCCATCAATGCCGGAGTGGCCAGCGGCATCGCGATGCACGCCTGGGTCCGGGCCCACGCCGGTCCGCCGCCCGACTGAATCCGCCCCGGTCCGTCCGCTCCGCTTGACGGGCCGACGGTGCGGGGTGACGGTAAAGATGTGAGTGTCGCGGTGAGTTGTCCGAGGTGCGCGGGCCCGATCCGGGAGCCGGACCTGATGCACAGTGAGTCACGGTGCCTGCGCTGCGGCCCGGTCCCCCCGCTGCACGTGCCCGAGCACATCGGCGCCGAGATCGTGGCGAGCGTGGTGGAGCGGATCGCCGCCGACGCCGACCCGCCCCAGCGGCCGGGCGTCCCGCTGTGGTGCCCATGGCCCCTGCCGCCCGGCTGGACCCTGACCGGGGTGGCGTGGGCCGGGGACGACCGGGGCGGCATCCGGGCCACCGCGGCCGCCTGCGCCGGTCCGGCCCCATTCGACGGTGGACCGGCGGACCTGCTCTTCGTCGCCGAGGAGCCGGGGGTCGGCCTGGGCAACCGCTTCGCGGGGGTGCCGGGCCCGGACCCGGGACCGCAGCTCGAGGAGGCGTTGACGGATCCCGGCCCAGGTCACCCCGAACGCCTGCCGCACGCCAAAATCCGGGTGGGCGGGCACCCCACTCCACTGTGGTTGGTGAATTCTCCGAGGGATCGAAGCGCGTACGCGGGCGAGGCTCGGGGTATGTGGCTCCATGCGATAGCCTGGCCGGCGAGTGCGGGTCACCTCCTCGCGGAAGAAGTCGCGCTGCACGACCTCACCGAGTGGACTCCGCCCGAACTCGTGTACGGCGCACCATCTCCGTATCTGCACGGCAAGGCCTGACCGGCCCGCCGGGCGGGTCGGGGAACGGGGCGCGGATATTCACTGTACGACACGATGCTGATACCCTGGGTGCCCCGGCCATAATGGGACCCGGCGCCACGCGAGAGGATGGCCCACCATGGTCAAGAAGCTCCTCACCTGGGCCCTGGTCGCGTTCTTGATCTTCTTCATCGCCTACCGGCCCAACTCCGCCGCGGACGTCGCCAAGTCGCTCGGCGGCGGCATCATGGACATCGCTCAGGGCTTCGGCGACTTCTTCACCAGCCTGGTCGCCTAGCCGTCGATGGGCAGCCCCGCCGGTCCCCCCTTCGACCCCGACGACCCCGACCGGGAGCGCCGGGAGCGCGACACTGAGCCGATCCCTCCGATCGGGCCCGACGACGGTCCCGGCTTCGGCCGCGGCGCGGGCCTCGGCGACGGTCCCTCCCTTTCGGACGACGTCGGCTACGGCCCCGGCCCCGGCTACGCGGGCGAGGGCGGGTCCGGCCGGGCCTGGGTCCGCGACCCCGAGGCCGGCTACCAGCAGCCGCAGATCACCGAGGAGGAGCTGGCCGGCCTGCGGGTGGACGCCTCCGGCATGCCGACGGGCACCCGGCGGGTAATGCCCCTCGACGACGAGCCGAGCCCGCTGGCCGCGCGCTACCTGTTCCCCACCGAGCGGTTCCGGGGCGAGTGGAAGCGGCACTGGATCTACATCGCCAAGCCGCTGCTCATCGGCATCCTTGCCACCTTCGTCCTCGGGTACCTCTCCGGCTTCCTCGCCGGGCGCGACGTCGGCTCGCTGACCACCGTCGCCGTGCTGCTCTGGTTCCTGCTGATGGGCTGGGTCGCGTGGCAGGTCGCCGAATGGTGGTACAACCGGTTCATCCTCACCAACAAGCGGGTGATGGTGGTGGACGGCATCATCACCCGGCGGGTGGCGATGATGCCGCTGGTCCGGGTCACCGACATGAAGTACGAGCAGTCACCGGCCGGGCGGGCGCTCAACTACGGCACCTTCGTGCTGGAATCGGCCGGTCAGGAGCAGGCGCTGCGCGAGATCAAGAGTCTGCCCAGACCGAACGAGCTCTACCTGCGCGTGGTCGAGGAGATGTACGAGCCGCAGGCGGTCGAGGCGCGGTTGGGCAAGGAGGCGGACGAGGCCAAGGCCGACGACGGTGCGTGAAACTTTTTGTCCGAACATCGGATGAACGGCGCACCTTTTGCCGTCGACCGGACCTCCCCGGTCATGGCAGCCTGCCAGGGAGAACGGGTGTGGAGGTGAACGGTGGCGAGGAGGGACCCGCTGGAGGAGGAGTTCCGCGAGTTCGTCGCGGCCCGCTCCGGTGCCCTGCTGCGTACCGCCTATCTGCTCGCCGGGGACTGGGCGACCGCCGAGGACCTGCTCCAGACCGCGCTGACCAAGACCTACCTGGCCTGGAAGCGGCTCGGCGGGATCGAGGCCATCGAGCCGTACGCCCGCCGGGTCCTGGTCAACACCTCCACGAGCTGGTGGCGCCGCCGCTGGCACGGTGAGCGTCCCACCGAGGTGCTGCCGGAACGGGCCGGCGTCGACGAGATCGAGCAGCAGCTCGACCGGGACGCGCTCTGGCGGCACCTGAGGGCGCTGCCTGCCCGGCAGCGCGCCGTGCTGGTGCTGCGCTTCTACGAGGACATGTCGGAGGCGCAGACCGCGGCCCTGCTGGAGATCTCCCCGGGCACCGTGAAGAGCCAGACCTCCCGGGCCCTGTCCACGCTGCGCCGCCGGCTGGGCTCGGAGGCCGCCCTCGGCCTGCCGACGGAGCAGGAGGCGCCCTCGGCCCGGCCGGCCGCCCGTACCCCGGTCCGCCCGCGACCCGCGGCGTCCCCGGCCCCGGCGGCCGCCCCGGTGCCACCGGTCGAACGCGCGCCGGCGGTCCGCCCAGCCCCCCTTTCCCGCGGCCCGGCCACTGCCCGGCCGGCCGCCGCCGTCGCGGCGGAGACCCGATGAGCCGGACGCACCATGCCTGCGACAACCAGACGGCCTGCGACAACCAGACGGACGGTCCGGAGCGTCCATTCCCCGTGACGCAGGACGAGCTGGAGCGGGCACTGCGGGAGAGCTTCGCCCGTCGGGTCGCCGTGCCGCGGCCGTTCGCCGCAGACCCGGCCGGCGTGGCCATCCGGCAGGCAAACCGGACGGTCCGCCGCCGGGCGCTGGCCGGACTGGCCCTGGCGGGGGTGGCCACGGTGCTGGTCACCACCGGCATGGCCCGGCTCGGCGAGCAGCCGACCCGCGACGGCACCCCGACGGTGGTGCTCGGCGACCCACGCGGCTCGTCGGCGTCGCCGCTGCCGACCACGCCCTTGCCCGGGCCGCCGGCGAACGGGCTGGTCCGCGCCGAGGTGGACCTGATCATCGGCTCCTGGATCGACACCAGCGGCGGCGAGCGGCGGGAGCTGACCGGCGTGGGGCAGGTCGACCGGGCACAGCGCGTCCCCGACGACGGGGGCTGGCTGATCACCTCGGCGGTCACCGCGGCCGGCCGTACCCTCTGGTGGTTGCCGCCCAACGGCAGCCCCTCCCAGATCCTGCTCGCCGGCGCGGACGCGATCGCGCTGGCGCCGGACGGACGGCAGGTCGCCTGGCGCGACGGCGGGGAAATCTTCGCCGCCGGCCTGGTCGGCGGCCAACTCATCGCGACCGCCCGGACCGCCGCCCCGGACGGGGCGGTGCCGGTCGGCTTCGCCGGCAACGACGCCGTCCTGGTGCGGCAGCCCCAGCAGGGCGGATTCACCGTCTGGCGGCGGTCGATCGGTGCGCTGCCGCCGTCCGCCGAGCGGAACGTCCTGAACGTGTACGGCGTGCTGCCCGACGGCCGGGTGGTCGGGCAGGTCTCCGCGGGCACGCCCCGCCGGCCCTGCCTGGCCGTGCTCGACGCGGCCCACGGCCTGGCCTCGGTGCGGACGGGCTGCGGCCCGGAGCTGGGCACCGACGGCCGCGGCGCGGTCTCGGCGGACGGACGCTGGCTGCTGGTGAACGGCGCGAAGAAGGACGCCCTACTGGTCGACCTGACCACGCTCGACTCGGGCGTGTCGGCCCGGCCCGCCGGTACCGCGGTGAGCGGCGCCGTGGCCTGGACTCCGGGCGCGGCGCTCCACGTCGACGGCGCCGGCCGGCTGGTCCGGGTACGGGTCGACCGGGTGCTGGCCGGCGAGCGGCCGAAGCCGACTCCGGTGGACGGCGTCGCGCCGGGCGACCGCCCAGTCGTGGTGAGCGACCCACCTTCCTGACCACCCGGGCCGTGCACCGTCCCCGTCGGGTCACCGGGACCCGGTAGCGTCGGACGATGACCACCGCCGCGACCGCCCGGATTGACCTGCACGCCCACTCCACCGCCAGCGACGGCACGCTCAACCCGGCCGAGCTGGTCCGCGCCGCCGCCGCTGTCGGGCTGGACATCGTCGCGATCACCGACCACGACACCACCGGCGGCTGGGCCGAGGCGGTACGCGCGCTGCCGCCCGGGCTCAGCCTGGTCCGCGGCGCTGAGCTCTCCTGCCGCTGGTACGGCGTCGAGCCGGCGATCCCGCTGCACCTGCTCGCGTACCTCTTCGACCCGGAGGAGCCGGAACTGGTCGCCGAGCTGGCCCGGGTACGGCTCGCCCGGGAGGAGCGCGGCGAGCGGATCGTGCGGCTGCTGCAGGCCGACGGGATCAAGGTGAGCTGGCGGGAGATCCTCGCCGGGGCGGGCGGCGGGACGGTCGGCCGGCCGCACATCGCCCAGGCGCTGATCCGGGCCGGGCTGGTGGCGACGACCACCGAGGCGTTCGGGCCGGACTGGCTGGGGGAGCGGTACCGACTGCCCAAGGAGGACATCGACGTCTTCCGGGCGGTGCGGCTGGTCCGGGCGGCCGGCGGGGTGCCCGTCTTCGCCCATCCCCGGGCGACCCGGCGGGGACGGATCGTGCCGGACGAGCTGATCGTCGAGCTGGCGGCGGCGGGGCTGGCCGGCCTGGAGGCCGACCACGAGGACCACTCGCCCGCCGAGCGGGCCCAGGTACGCCGACTCGCCGCCGAGCTGGGTCTCCTGGTCACCGGCTCGTCGGACTTCCACGGCACGCACAAGACCGTCCAGCTCGGCGCGAACACCACCGACCCGGAGGCGTACGAGCGGATCGTCGCCGCGTCCAGTGGGGTGACCCCGGTCGCTTCCGGCTGATCCGCGTTTCCGGCTCCGGGGGCGCGGCTACCGTGTGCGGGTGGATCTCAAGCTCTTCGGCGAGGTCTTCGTGACCCTGCTGGTGATCACCGACCCGCCGGGCATGATGCCCATCTTCGTCGCGCTGACCGGGCCGCTGCCGGCCCGCGACCGGAACCGGGCCGCCTGGCAGGCCGTCGCGCTGGCGCTCGGGGTGATCGTGATCTTCGCGGTGGCGGGGCAGACCCTGCTCGCGTACCTGCACGTCAAACTGCCGGCATTGCAGGCGGCCGGAGGGCTGCTGCTGGTGCTGGTCGCGTTGGAGCTGCTGACCGGCAAGTCCGACGACCCGAAGCAGCAGGTGACGTCCAACGTGGCGCTGGTGCCGCTGGGCACCCCGCTGCTGGCCGGCCCGGGCGCCATCGTGGCCACCATGCTCTTCGTCCAGCGGGCCGAGGGGCTGACCGACTACGTCGCCATCGCCGCCGCGATCATCGCGGTGATGGTCGCGGTCTGGATCGTGCTGCGCTTCTCCGGAGTCATCGTCAGGATCCTCCGGCCGGCCGGCATCGAGGTGCTGACCCGGATCGCCGGTCTGCTGCTGGCCGCCATCGCGGTGCAGCTCATCGCCGACGCGGTGGCCGCCTTCGTCACCCAATACGTCAGCATGCGCTGACCGCCTCCTCGCCCGGCCCGCCGTCGTCGCGGGGTGTCGTACCGGGGTGGCAGGATCTCAGGCGTGCGACGACCCTCCCCGACCGGACGACCGGCCGCCGGCGGCCGGGCCCCCCACCCGCGCGCCGAGCAGCTCGGCTTCGAGGGCATGCCGGAGCGGCTCTTCGTCTGCACGCCGAGCAAGCTCGGGGCCTACGCGGACTGCCCGCGCCGTTACCGCTACTCGTACGTCGACCGTCCCGCGCCGCCGAAGGGGCCGCCGTGGGCGCACAACTCGCTCGGCGCAAGCGTCCACACCGCCCTGAAGAACTGGTACGCGCTCGCCCCGGAGCGCCGCCGCCCGGAGGCGCTGGCCACGCTGCTCAAGGGCACCTGGGTGCGCGAGGGCTATCGCGACGACGAGCAGGAGCGGGAGGCCTACCGCCGGGCCCTGAGCTGGCTGGAGTCGTACGTCGCCGGCCTCGAGCCCGGCGTCGAGCCGGTCGGGGTGGAGCGGGTGGTGGCGGTCAAGACCGCGGTGCTCGCCTTCAACGGCCGCGCCGACCGGATCGACGCCCGGCCCGGCCCGGACGGCCCCGAGCTGGTCATCGTGGACTACAAGACCGGCCGCACCGGCCTGGACGCCGACGACGCGCGCGGCTCGCAGGCCCTCGCGCTCTACGCGTACGCCGCCGAGCGGGTGTTCCGCCGGCCGTGCCGCCGGGTCGAGCTGCACCACCTGCCCACCGGCACGGTCGCCGCGCATGAGCACACCCCCGAGTCGCTGGCCCGGCAGGTCACCCGGGCCGAGGAGACCGCCCGGGACATCATGGCCGCCGAGCGGGCGGTCGCCGACGGCGCCGACCCGGACGAGGCGTTCCCGACCACACCCGGGCCGCGCTGCGGCTGGTGCGACTACCGCCGCACCTGCCCGACCGGGGCGCAGACTCCGGGCAAGGACCCGTGGGCGGCCGTGGACCTACCGGCCGAGACCATCTCCGACCAGGACTGACCACGTCCGGCACTCGTCGTCGTGGCCGACCGGCGGTCGGCGGTCGGCCGGCGGTCGTGGGATGCGGCCAATCCGGGCGGCCGGACGCCCTGGATTGCCGCAACCCGCGTCGGTCTTCACCACCAAGGCTGGCTCAGCCGGCGGCGGCGGTGCGGCGGGCGGCGCGTTCCTTGGCCGCCTGCTGCCTCGGGCCCTCCCGGTAGCGCCGGGGCAGCGCCGCGAGGGCGAGCCGGAGCGCGCGGACGCTCAGGTCCGCGGAGAGCGCGGTGGTGGGCAGCCCGAGGCCGCCGTACAGCCGCCGGGCCCAGGCCGGCAGCAGCCCCAGCGCGGTGCCGGCGATGCCGAGGTACGCCCAGCGTGGCGGCCCGAGGTCCACGCCGAGCCGGGCCGGCAGGCTGAGCTTCCAGGGGATCGGTGGAGCGGTGAGGAACAGGGCCGTCTCGGCCGCCTCCTTCGTCATCCGCAGGTCGCCGCGGACCTGCCGGTAGTAGTCGTCCACCTCGTCGGCGGTGCCCGGCACCTCGGTCGGGCTCAGCCCGACCAGGGCCGCCGCCCGGCGCTGTTCGGTGTAGTAGCCGTCCACCTCGGCATCGGTCAGGGCCAGACCCGCCCGGCGGGCGGTGCTGACGAAGGACTCGACCTCGGCGACGTGCACCCAGCGCAGCAGTTCCGGGTCGTCGACCCGGAACTCCTCGCCGGTGAACGGGTCGGTGGCCCGCATCCGGGCGTGCAGCGTACGCAGCCGCTGGCCCGCCGCCTCGGCCTCGGCCGTGGTGCCGTAGATCGTCGTGGCCACGTAGGTGGCGGTGCGGATCAGGCGACCCCAGGCGTCGGTGCGGTAGTTGCTGTTCTGGGCGACCCCGGCCATCGCGCGGGGATGCAGCGCCTGGAGGTAGAGCGAACGCAGGCCTGCAACGAACAGGATCGGCTCCCCGTGCACCTTCCACGTGACCGATCCCGGACCGAAGAGGCCGAGGTCATCGGAGTCCACCGCCCAAGAGTGCCACGGCAGGGGTGGCGGCCCGGGCCGTCGCGCGGTCGGCGGCGGGGTCAGTCGTCGGTGGAGCGGCGGGCCTGGCAGGCGGGGCAGAGGCCCCAGAAGGTCACTTCCGCCTCGTCCACCTCGAAGCCGTGCGCGGTGTTCGGGTCGAGGCAGGGGGCGTTGCCGGTCGCGCAGTCGACGTCGGCGATCTCCCCGCAGCCCCGGCACACCACGTGGTGGTGGTTGTCCCCGACGCGGGCCTCGTACCGGGCGGGGCTGCCGGCCGGCTCGATCCGGCGGGAGAGCCCGGCCCGGGAGAGCGCGCCGAGCACGTCGTAGACAGCCTGGGTGGAGACGGAGTCCAGGCGCTCGCGGACCCGCCGGGTGATCTCGTCGACCTCCAGGTGGCCGCCGGCCGCGAGCACGTCCAGCACGGCGAGGCGCGGTCGGGTGACCCGCAGGCCCCTCGACCGGAGCAGTTCCTCGCCACTGGACATGAGCTAATGACAGCACGACGCCACGGGAGCGACAAGCTAGCTCGGGAGCGGGTGGCCCGCGACACAGCGGCCGAGTGACCTGCCCGGGCGTGCGGTGAACCGGATCCGGGGCAGCCGCGTGTATCGAATCGACGAACGGCGACGACGGCACCCGTCGTACGCTGACTGCCGCTACCCACCCCACTTGCCGGAGGTGTCGGTGTTCAGGGAAATCAACGGACTGCCCGGTCATGTCCTGGTCATCCACGCCGTCGTGGTGCTGGTGCCGCTGCTGGCGCTGCTCTCCGTCGCGTACGGGGTGCTGCCCCCGTGGCGGACCCGCTTCGGGTGGGCGGTGGCGGTCCTCGCCGTGCTGACCCCGATCATGACCTTCGTGGCCAAAGAGTCGGGCGAAGAACTGGAGGCGGTGCTCAAGGGGCGGGGCTACCCCCCGGAAGGCCTGCGCAAGATCCAGGAGCACTCCGAGTACGGCGGCACGCTGCTCTGGTTCACGATCGGCCTCGCCGTGGCGGCGCTGCTGCTGCTGGTGCTCACCAGCGGCCACGAACGGGTGCGGCGACTGCCCTCCTGGCCGGCCCCGGCTCTGACGCTGGTGGTCGCCGTCCTCGCGCTGTTCGCGCTGGTCTATGTCTACAAGACCGGCGACACCGGCGCGAGGATGGTCTGGAGCGACATCGTCTGACCGGCCGGGCGCGGGGTGGTGGCAGGACGGTTCAGAAGAGCACCCGGGAGCAGAGCAGGCAGAGCAGGATCACCAGGACCACCCCGGCCACCGCTCCCAAGCTGTAGGTGAGCCGCTGAGCCCGCTGCTCCGCCGCGTCCATGCCGGCCATGTCCTGCGGCGGCAGTTGTCGCGGCGGCGCCGGCTGGAGGTGCACCGGGGGCCGCCAGCCGGGCGGCGGTGGAGTGGTGGGCGGCGGGCCGGCGTAGCCGGGGCCGCCGGTCGGCTGGCCGGGTGCGCCACCGGTGGACTGGTCTGACGCGCCACCGCTCGGCTGGCCGGGCGCCCCGCCGGTCGGCTGGTCCGGCGCCGGGCGTCGCCAGAAGTCGTCCTCGGAGCTGGCACCGCTGGGCGTCGTCACGCCGTCCGACGCTACCAACGCCTCGGCCCACCGGCGGCTCGACGCGACAGGCGATCGGGCCCGGCGTGCGGGCGCTGCCCGGGACCCTTGCCTTGCGGGCAGCCGTTGCGAGGGGTCTGCCGGGCGGCCGGATCGCTGGGGTGGGGCCGGACCGGACGGTATTCTTGCCGCTCGTGAGCACCGTGGACCCCGGCACGCAGAGTATGCGCGGCGATGACGACCGCACGATCGACCTCAGCGACGACTTCGTGGTGCTGCCCGAGCAGACGGCGGACGACACCGACCGTGGCTGGGGGGAGCGGAACGGCAGCAACGACGACTGGCTGCTCGCCGAGCGTCCCCCGCACTGGGACTGACCTGCCATCGCTGCCTGCTGCCGGCCGCCCGGGCCGGCGGTCGGCGCGGATGCCCTCAGTCCGGTCCGCGGGCCGGCGACGGATGCGGGTTGAGGTCCGGCTGCCGCCGCTCGTGGCGTTCCACCGAAACGTTGCTCGTCCCGTCCGTCCCGCGCATCGGCCGGATCCCCCGCGTCATCCCTGCCACCCCCGGGACACACAGCCCGTGTGCCGGGCAGGTGCCGTGGCAACAACGGTGGCCTCCACGGTGAGCCGATCACTCTGGGTTGCAATATCGCCCGCGACGGCGGACAGAGGCCCTGTCAGTGACTTCCGGGAGCCCGCAGGGCCTCGGCCTGGAGGGCTCAGCCGCGGACGACGACCGCGAAGCGGCTTCCCTCGGGTAATCCGACGGCGCGCTGTGCCTGCTCGGGCGCGAGCGCCAGGTAGAGCGCGGACGATCCATCCGGCGCCTCCGCGCCGACGACGTCAAGCACCAGCGCCCGGGATGCGAGGAGCGCGATCTCGGCTGTCGCCCTACCCGGCGGTACGACCAGCAGGTCCACCCGGGCACCCGGACGCAGCACCGCGAGCGCGGCCGGCTCGGCCAGCCGGATCGGTACGCCCACCGAGCCGCTGGGCAGCGGCAGCGCTTCGCCCCGAGCACCGTTCTCCGGCGGCCTGCCGTCACCGCTGGCCGGTGCGGTCGGGGGCGGGGTGACCGGCGTCGCGCCGGGCGGGCAGTCGGACGGCGTCTGCAGGACGGCTGCGGCCAGGCCGAGCAGCATGGCGACCAGCGCCGCCCGCAGCAGCGTCCCGCTGCGGGGCAGTCCCCGCCAGCGCACCGGACGCAGTGATCCCTCGCTCGCCGTCACCCGTGCCTCCCCGCCTCGGCGGCCGCGCGGCACCCGCGTGCCGACGCCCGGTCAGCAGGCTAGGGGGCTGGACGCCGGCAACGCCGGCGCTGGCGGGCGAGCTGTGGACAAACGGCCTGCCTGATGCTCCTGTAATGCAAGCCGGGCTGGTCAGAGCTCTGCGAGGGCTGTGGATGACGGGGGCCGGATGCGCAGGGATTCCAAGATCAGCGGGTAGACCTGACGCGCGATGTACCGCTTCAGACATCGGGAGATGTCTTTGTTGCTCAGTCCTTGCTCGCGTCGGCGCTCGACGTAGGTCTGCGTCTCGGGATGGCAGCGCATCCGGTTGACCGCCACGATGTAGAGCGCCCTGTTGGCCATCCTGTCCCCGCCTCGGTTGAGGCGGTGCCGGTCGGTGCGACCGGAACTGGCGGGGATGGGTGAGACCCCGCAGAGTGCGGCGAACGCCCGCTCGTCGCGGATCCGCTCCGGGTTGTCGCCGGCGGTGATGAGCAGCTGCGCGGCGACTTCAGGGCCGACTCCGGGCAACTCCAGCAGCTGCGGGGCGGCCTGCTTGAGCAGCACCTGCAGGTCGACGTCGGCGGCCCGGATCTCGCGGTCCAGGTCGATGATGCGACGCGCCAGCCGACGGATCGCGGTCTTGGTCGCCGCGATCGGGTCGGCGATGTCCAGGGCCGGCCGCAACGCGGCAGCAGTCATGATCAGCTCCGAGTTGCGCAGGTCCAGCAGTTGGGTGCGCAACGGTTCCGGGGCGGTGCGGACCATGCCGACCAGGGCGTTGAGCGCCGCGGTGCGCGACTTCACCGCTGAGGTGCGGGCCACGCGGATGACCCGGATGGCCTCCACCTGCCCGTCTCGGTTCTTTGGGGTGGTGGACGCGGTGCCGGCCAGCACCGCCCGAGCGGCGGCTTCGGCGTCGATCGGGTCGGACTTGCCGCGCTGACGGCGCATCTTGCGGTTGGGCCGGTCGACCTCCACGAGATGCACGCCCTGGGCGCGCAGGTAGCGGGCCAGGCCGACGCCGTAGCTGCCGGTGCCCTCGATCCCGATCGACCGCACCGGACCGTGTTCGCTCATCCACGCCAGCAGCGCCCGGTAGCCAGCCACCGTGGTGGGGAACTGGCGATGGCCATGCATCCGGCCGACCTCGTCGATGACCACGGCGGTGTGGGTATCGGCGTGGGTGTCAACGCCGCCGATGACTTCGAACTGGTGATCTGTCATGGTGGGAGTGCTGTCCTTCCAGGTGACCAACCGGGGCAGCACGCACCGTCGGGCGGACGGACAGCACGGTGATGGGACCTCTTGCACAGGCTCCTGTCAGGTCACACCCGTCCGTTCGGCGCGTGCACCCGGCGCGGCCGACAAATCAGGCGAAGGGCAGCCGAGGCGCCAGGTGGATAAAGAGTCAGACCAGCGCCGGGAGCACGACGATCATGGCCGACCGGGCGGGACGAAGCATCTCACCGTGGACAACGCCCGCTCGGCGTCGAAGTCTGCTACGCAGGGTCCGCGAGCCGACCGGGCCGTCGGCGCACGCTGCGGTGGGCGTCAGGAGGCGGCGCTGGCGGCCGGGGCCTTGGTCGACCCGCCGTTGGTCGAGGCGGACGAGCCGTTGCTCGACCCGGTCGAGGAGTTGGACGAGCCGTTGCTCGACGACTCGGCCTTCGCCGGCTTGCTCGCGGTGCTGGTCGCGTTGTCCGAGCCGGACGAGCGCGAGTCGGTGCGGTAGAAGCCTGACCCCTTGAACACGATGCCCACCGAGTTGAAGAGCTTCCGCAGCCGCCCCTCACACGCCGGGCACTCGGTCAGCGGCTCGTCAGAGAAGGACTGCACCGCCTCGAGCTGGTGGCCGCACGCGGTGCAGGCGTACTGGTACGTGGGCACGTTCTCCTCCGGATCTGGCACGGCCGGTTGGCACTCGACGCTTTCGAGTGCCAATGGTGCGTCATCGGCGAGCATTCGTCCAGCGGAAGTGTGCCGTCAGACACCGGACGCCCCGGCCAGGGTACGCAGCCCCGCGGCGGGCGTGATCACGGCGCGGACCGGGCGGTCGTGCGGCTGGGCGGGGACCATCTCGACCAGCTCCCCATCGTGCAGCAGCGCCACGGTCAGGGTCGTCGCGGGCACCCGGGCCAGCGCCCGGTCGTACGAGCCGCCGCCGCGGCCCAGCCGGAACCCCCGGTGGTCCACCGCCAGCGCCGGGACGACCACCAGCTCCGCCTCGGCCACCGCCGCCCGGCCCAGCCGGGGGCCGGTCGGCTCGCGCAGCCCCCGGCCCGCCGCGACCAGCGACTCCGACCCGGTGTACGGCGCCCAGTCCAGGTCTAGGTCGTCGAGGAGCACCGGCAGCAGCAGCTCGGCCTCCGGCGGGAGCGCCGACCGCAGCACCGCCGGCAGGTCCGGGCCACCGGGCTCCGAGCCGACCGGGACGTACGCGGTCATCCGGGCGGGGCGCAGCCGGCGTACCAGGGAGACCAGCTCGGCCTGGACGCGCGCCGCCGCCTCGGCCCGGCGCGGAGCGGGGAGCGACCGGCGGTGGGCGAGCAGCGCGATCCGGACGTCCCGCTTCGCCTCATGGGTCACTTCCGCTTCATCAGAAAATTCCGGCACGCAACACTCCTGACGCAACGCTTGCCTCCCCGTCGCTCTGTGTCAGCATCGCTGCATCGAGCGCGGACCTTCCGGGGGGAAGCTTGACGCTACGCGTGCGGTTGACGGCGGCCTTCCTCACGGTGGTGCTCGGCCCCGTCCTGCTCGGCGCGTTCTTCGTCGGCTCCACCATGGCCGCCGTCGATCGCAGCCGCTCCATCGAACGGCTCGGGCTGGCCGCCGCCGGTGTGCGTACCTCGGTGGACGCCCTCTGCCAGCAGCTGCGCGCGGCGGCCGACGCGGTCGCGCTCGTCGCCGAGCCCGCCGCCCGGCCCGGCGCGGCCGCTCAGGTGGTCGGCCGGGGCCTGGCCGCGGCCGTGCTGGTCAGCGACACCGCCGGCCGGACGGTCCACGCCACGGCCGGTGGGCCGGCAGCTCCCTGGCAGGACTGTTCCGGCCCCCCGCCGGCCACCGGCCCGGTCCGGGCGCTCGCCGCCCGGGTCGAGCTCCGCGACCCCACCGGCGCCGACCTGGGCACAGTTTCCGCCGCCCAGCCCGTCGACCCGGCCTTCGTCGCCCGGCTCGCCGCGGTGACCGGGGTGGCGGTCACCCTGCTCGACGACGGCGACCACCTCGACCGGGTCACCCACACCACCGAGAACCGGGAGGAACGCGAGGCGGTGCTCGCCGCCGCCCGCACGGTCGACGGGGACCGGGTCACCGAGGCCGCCGACGGCCGGTACGTCCGCCGGGTCGGCCCGTTCCCGGGGCTTCCGCTGCCCCTGGTGCTCTCGGTCCCCGGGGAGCGACCGCCCGGCCTCAACGCCGCGCTGTTGGGCGCGGTGGTGCTGGCGGCGCTGCTCGCCGTGTTCGCCGCCTGGCGGCTGGCCAGGGTGACCACCCGGCCGTTGGTCGAGCTGGCCGGGGCGGTGGACCGGGTGACGGACGGCGACCTGACCGCCCGGGTGCCCGTCCGCAGCCGGGACGAGATCGGTCGGCTGGCCAGTGCGTTCAACCGGATGACCCGGGAGACCGGCAGCTACGTTGCGGCGCTGACCAGCAGCCGGGACCAGTTGCGCGGGCACCTTGCGGTGCTCGGCGACACCCTGGCCAGCACCCACGACCTGCAACGCATCCTGCGGCTGATCCTGCACAGCGCGATCGCGGCGACCGGCGCGCGAGCCGGGGCGGTGCTGCTGCTCGACGCCGGTGGCGTGCTGGTCGGCCAGTGCACCGAGGGGCTGGAGGGGCGCTGGCCCAGCGGCGATCCGTCGGACCCGGCGACGTTGCGGGTGCCGGTCGGCGCCGGTGTGATCGGCGCGGTGGTGGCCACCGGGGAGCCGCGACGCGGCCGGTGGGCGCCCTCGGCGACCCCGACCGGAGAGCCGGAGTGCGAGACGTACATCGCGGTGCCCTTCGCCGCGCCCCGGGCGGCGGAGCTGGGCGGGCGCGGCGGTGCCGACCGGCCCGGGCATCCGCCGGCCGGCGGGGACGGCGACGGCGGCACGGCCGGCGGCGGCGCGCTGGGCGTGCTGGCCCTCTACGACCGGCTCGGCGCCGACGAGTTCGACGACGACGATCTGGTCACCCTGCGGACCTTCGCCGGGCACGCGGCGGTGGCGGTGGACAACGTGCGGGTGCACGAGGAGGCGCAGCGGCTGTCGCTGACCGACCCGCTGACCGGGCTGTGGAACTACCGCTACCTGCGCGAGTCGATCCGGCGCGAGGTCGAGCGGGCCAACCGGTTCGGCCGGATGCTCAGCGTGCTGGCGCTGGACCTGGACCGGTTCAAGGACGTCAACGACACCTGGGGCCACGCCGCCGGCGACGCCGTGCTGGTGGAGTTCGCCCGCCGCGTACGCGGCGAGATCCGCGAGGTGGACCTGGCCTTCCGGCAGGGCGGTGAGGAGTTCGTGGTGCTGCTACCGGAGACCGACGCCCGCGGCGCGACGATCGTGGCCGAGCGGCTCGGCGCGGTGGTCCGGGACAGCCCGGTCCCGGTGAACGGGCACTCGGAGGAGCCGGTGCGGGTGCCGGTGACCGTCTCCATCGGCATCGCCGTCTACCCCGATCACGCCACCAGCGGGCAGCAGGTGCTCGACGCGGCGGACGACGCCCTCTACGCGGCCAAGGCCGCCGGCCGGGACGGCTACCGGGTGGCCCAGGTGGGGAGCCGGCCGCCGGCGCGGGAGATCCCGGTGCCGGCCGGGGCGGCGAGCCCGCCGGACGGACCGGCCCGGGCCGGCGGCCCGGACACCGCGGGTGGGGCCACGGGTGGCGCGTCTTCCGGTCCTCACCCGCCACGGCAGAGCCGTGGCCGATAGTCTCGCGGCATGTCGGAGCACTCAGCGAATCCTTCAACGGCCGCCGCGACCGGCCGTCCGCGCGCGGTCAAGGCCGTCATTCCGGCCGCTGGCCTGGCCACCCGGTTCCTGCCGGCCACCAAGGCGGTACCCAAGGAGCTGCTGCCGGTGGTCGACCGGCCGGTGCTGGAGTACATCGTCGAGGAAGCCACCCAGGCCGGGATCAATGACGTGCTGCTGATCACCGGCCGCGGCAAGACGTCGATGGTGGACCACTTCGACCGCCGCCCGGACCTGGAGGCCAAGCTGGAGGGGAAGCCCGAGCTGCTGGCCGCGGTGCAGCGCCAGAGCGAGCTGGCCGAGATCTTCACCTGCCGGCAGCCCGAGCAGCTGGGGCTCGGCCACGCCGTCGGGTACGCCGAGTCGCACGTCGGCGACCAGCCCTTCGCGGTGCTGCTCGGCGACGAGTTCGTCAAGCTCGACGAGCCGCTGCTGCCGGCCATGATGGAGCTGCAGGCGCGTACCGGCGGCGTCGTGCTGGCCTTCTTCGAGGTCGACCCGGCCGAGACCAAGCGCTACGGCATCGCCTCGGTGGCGCCGGCCGAGCCCGAGCTGCACGACATCGGCGACGTCGTCAAGGTGACCGGCATGGTGGAGAAGCCGAAGCCGGAGGACGCGCCGAGCAACCTGGCCGTCCTCGGCCGGTACGTGCTGCCGGGGACGATCTTCGATGCGATCCGGCGGACGAAGCCGGGCAGCGGCGGCGAGATCCAGCTGACCGATGCGATGGAGCTGCTGCGTACCGAGGGCACGCCGGTGCACGCGATCGTCTACCGCGGCACCCGCTACGACACCGGCATGCCGCTGGGCTACCTGCAGACGGTGGTGCAGATCGCCGCCGAGCGCGAGGACCTGGGCCCCGAGTTCCGCAAGTGGCTGGTCGAGTTCGTCAACACGGACCTGTCGGGCGGTTCCAGTAGATGACCGCGACGGCCGACGCCGAGGCGGCCGCGAACGAGTTGACGCCCCTCGCCGACTACCTGGGCAGCGTGCTGCGCAGGTTACGTGCGCTGCCTCCGCTCGACCTCGACCTCACCCAGGCGTACGGCAACGTCCTCGCCGAGGACGTCGTTGCGCCGCACTTGTTCCCCGCCTTCGACCAGGCCTCGGTGGACGGGTACGCCGCGCGCTGGGAGGACATCTCCGGAGGGAGCCGGGGCCAGGGCTACGTCCCGGCCCCCTCCGGCACGCCCGGTGGGCGGAGCATCCGGCTGAACGTGGTCGGCGACCTGGGCGCGGCGAGCTGGCGACCGGTGCGGCTCACCCCGGGCTCGTGCTTCTCGGTCGCTGCCGGGGCGCCGCTGCCGATCGGCGCGGACGTGGTGGTCCCGGTGGAGTGGACCGACCAGGGCATGGCCGCGGTGGAGATCTTCCGCGCCCCCAATCGGGGGTACGGCGTCCGCCGAGCCGGTGAGGAACTGCCCGCCGGTACCCTGCTCGCCCGTGCCGGCACGTACGTCTCGCCGGCGCTGGTCGCCGTCTTCGCCGCCACCGGGATCGGGCACGTGGTGGTCCGGCCCAGCCCCCGCGTGGTGGTCGTGGCCACCGGCGACGAGCTGGTCGACGTTGGCCGGGGCAGCCAGCCCGGCCAGGTGGTGGACACGAACTCGCACGCGCTGACCGCCGCCGCGGCCGAGGCCGGCGCGCTGGCGTACCGGGTCGGGATCTGCGACGACGACCCGGAGGCGCTGCGCGGCCTGCTGGAGGACCAGACCCTGCGGGCCGACCTGATCATCACGACCGGCGGCACCGGCACCGGGCCAGGCGACATGGTCCGCCGGATCCTGTCCCGACGGGAAGGCGGCCGGGCCGGACCGGTGGCCTTCACCGAGGTCGCCCTCTATCCCGGCACGGCACTCGGATTCGGTACGGTCGGCGCCGAGGAGGTGCCGGTGGTCTGTCTTCCCGGTGAGCCCGGCGCGGCGATGATCGGCTTCGAGGTGCTGGCCCGCCCGGTCATCCAGCTGCTGGCCGGGGCGGAGCCGGTGTTCCGGCCCGGCGTCCGGGCACACCTGCTGGAGACGATCTCGTCCCCGGTGGGGCTGCGCGAGTTCCGCCCGGCGCACGTCGCCGAGCGGCGCGGCGGCGGCTACACCGTGCAGCCGCTCAGCGGCGGGCCCTTCACCCTCTCCGGCCTGGCCGAGGCGAACGGCCTGCTGGTGCTCGGCGAGCGGGTGACCACCGCCGCGGCGGGCTCCACGGTCGACGTCCTCCTGCTGGACCGGCGTCGGTGAGCGCGAGGAGTGAGCTTGCGAGCCCCGCAGTCGCGAGCGAAAGGCAGGCTCGGTGAGCGCGAGGAGTGAGCTTGCGAGCCCCGCAGTCGCGAGCGAAAGGCAGGCTCGGTGAGCGCGAGGAGTGAGCTTGCGAGCCCCGCAGTCGCGAGCGAAAGGCAGGCTCGGTGAGCTTGTTCGGGTCGGGACGGTCGCCGGGCTGGCCGGCGGTGCTGGTGGACGGTCCGGTGGTGCTGCGGCCGTACCGGCGCTCGGACGCCGCCGCCTGGTCGGAGGTACGCCGCGCCAACCAGGCCTGGCTCTCCCCGTGGGAGTCGCACCTGCCCGGCAGTTGGGATGAGCTCAACTCCCCGGCGTCGTTCCGCTTCGTCCACAAGGACCAGCGGCGCTCCGCGCGCACCGGTGAGGGCATGCCGTTCGCCGTCTGCCTGCGCGAGGACGGCCGGGAGCGGCTGGTCGGGCACATCAACATCGGCAGCATCGTCCGGCGGGCGTTCTGCTCCGGGTACGTCGGCTACTGGGTGGACTCCCGGGTGGCCGGTCGCGGGATCATCCCCACCGCAGTGGCGCTCGCGGTGGACCACGCGTTCGGCCCGGGCGGGCTGCACCGGGTCGAGGTGAACATCCGGCCGGAGAACCGGCCGTCCCGGCGGGTGGTGGAGAAGCTGGGTTTCCGCGAGGAGGCGTACCACGTCCGCTACATGCACATCGACGGCGCCTGGCGGGACCACATCGGATACGCGATGACCACTGAGGACGTGGCCGCCGAGGGTGGGCTGCTGGCCCGCTGGCACCGGATCCGCTCCGCCGGGTGAGCCGTCCCCCGGGCGGGATCGGCGCGGCGCGCCGGCATCACGGTTGGCGGCCCGTAACCTCAAGTAACTGCAAGCTCGGGCAAGCGCCGCCCGCCCGCAAGATCTGCGCCGTGGACCACGTTCCGTGGAAGATCCTGCGGCCGGCCGGCGAATGCCCCGAATTCGGTGACGGGAGGGGTGAGGGTGCCGACCTCGGTGCTCCTCGCCGTCCTCGCCGCTGCCGGCCTGCTCGCCCTCGCGCCGGCGCTGGTTCGCCGGTACGACGCGACCGAGCGGCTGGTGGCGGAGCGGGCGCAGTCGACGGCGCGGGTGCTCCAGCGCCGCCGCCGGCGCCGGACTGTGCCGGGACGGCGGCCGATCAATCCGCCCCGGACCCTCGTCGTCACCTTCAGTGAAGACTTGGCCACGGGGAGTCTGCGCGCCCCGGTCTCCGCGCCGCCCGCCTCCCGCCGGACCAACCGGCTGCGGGCGGTGTCCCCCGGCCCGAACCGGTCCCGTCGGCGGCACCCGCCGAAGCGGCGCCAGCACACCCCGGCGATCTACCGCCGCCGCCGGGTGCTTGCCGCACTGCTGCTGCTCAACGGCGTCGAGCTGATCGGCGTGGCGGTGGTCGGCCCCGGGTTCTGGATCGGCTTCTCGGTCACCGGGACGCTGCTGGTGGCGTACGTCGTACACCTGCGGCAGCGGGCGCTGGCCGAACGCCGGCGGCGGCGGGCGGAGGCCCGGGAGGCGGCCTGGCTGGCCGCCCGGCAGGCCGAGGTGCGGCGGGAGCAGGCGCGGCGGGCGGCGGCCCGGCGGGAGGCGCAGCGCCGGCTGGCGGCCCAGCGCGAGGCGGTCCGGCGTACGGCGATGGGCTTGGACCACCCCGCCGCGAGTGGGGTCTCGGTCTCCTACCGCCGCGCCGGCGGCCTCCGCGGCCGCGCCTACGAGGCCGGCCGCGGCTCCCACACGGCCTGACCTGCCTTTGCCTCGCATCGATCATGAAGTTGTCGTGACCGTTCAGCACCTGTATGTCCGCCTCGTCAGCAGGCACAACTCCATGATCGGCGGCTGCAAGGGGTGAGCCGGTGGGGTGATTCGCTGCGGGGGCGGGTTACCTGTTAGCCTTGTCGCCGGCCCGCCCGGTGTATGCCGGGTGGGACCGATGCCGGCTCGCCGGCGGAGGGGCTGTAGCGCAGTCCGGTAGCGCACCTCGTTCGCATCGAGGGGGTCAGGGGTTCAAATCCCCTCAGCTCCACCCAGTTCAAAAGCCGTCTCCCGGTGTTGGGGGACGGCTTTTTCGATCTTGTACAGCAGCGCCGTACAGCAGCTCAGGTGTGTGTAGTTGCTCGCCGAGGCGCTTGAGCGCCGTCTGGGCGGCTTCCGAGGTGGCCTCGCTGTAGATGTTCATGCGCTCTTGATCTTCCTGGCGGGAGCGTAGGGCGGTGGCGCAGATGGCCGGCAGGGGCAGGTTGGCGTCCGAAGACTCGGCTGCGATGAAGGACTTTGCCGACCTCACCGACCCGCAGGAACGAGGCCGCCTGGCGGGCGCGCGATGGGGTCGGCTCAGGTTGAAGGAACCGGCGCGGGCACCACTAGCTGTGACCATCAAGACGGCTGTCTATCCGCGATCTGAACTTGGCGTGGCAGTGCCGCCTGAGGTCGCTTCGGTTTTCGTGTAGAGGATCTCGCGGGCCTGCTCCGCGGCGCGGGTGATGCTCTCGGCGACGAAGTCGACGAAGCGGGCGATGTTCTCGAGGCGGGCGGCGGCCGGGGTGTCGGGGCCGAGGATGCTGACGCCCTGCCGTGCGGTCTCGGCGAGCTGGGCGTTGGATCGGGCGCCGGCGATCATGCCCTGGTACCAGACGTCGTCGTCGACGACGTAGCGCTCGCGGCGGCGTTCGTCGCGTTCCCGGCGGATGAGGCCCTGGCTTTCGAGGAACGTGATCGCTTTGGAGATGGACGCCGGGCTGACCTGGAGGCGCTGGACGAGTTCGGACGCGGTGAGGCTGCCCGCGTCGGTGGTGTAGAGGCAGGTCAGCACCCGGGACATCATCTTGGGCAGGCCCTGTTGCACGAGGAGCGTGGTGAACATCTCCTCGTACTCGCGCACGGCCTCGGCGTCGCGTCCGTGGGCCTGCGGGGGCGCCTGCGGCCCTCGGGGAGCCTGCCTGCGCCGGTGGGCGCGGCGTTCGGTGGCGCGGTGGGCCAGGTCGGCACGGTAGGCGGTGGGGCCGCCGTTCCGCATCACCTCACGCGTGATCGTCGAGGTCGGGCGGTCGAGACGTCTGGCGATCTCCGCGTAGGCGAGCCCGTCGGCCAGCCCCAGCGCGATCTGCTGGCGTTCTTGCTGAGTGAGCCTGCCTCCCGGCATCGCGATCTCCCTTCATGCTCCCTTGCTGCCTTCCAGCATAGCGTTCACTCCCCAGCCAATGCAACGAACCGGGTGCCCGCCGTTGCGTTAAAACTAATACCGTTGCAACGATAACTGGCCTTTTACCTGCATCAACGCCGACTACATGCAACGAGCTTGTTGCGCGATTGTCGAACGCAACGTAGCGTTTCCGGCGTCAGAAACAACAAGCGCAGGAGGAGAGCACGATGCAGAAGTTCGACACCCCCACCCCGATCTCCGCCGTCCTCGACATCCCCGCGGGGCGCGTCCAGTTCATCGCCGCCGACCGGGCCGACACCACGGTCGAGGTCCTGCCCGCGGACGCCTCGAAGGGCCGCGACGTGAAGGTGGCGGAGCAGACCAGGGTCGAATACGGCGACGGCGTCCTGCGGATCGAGGCCTCGGCGAAGAACCAGATCCTCGGAAGCTCCGGATCCATCGAGGTGACGGTCCAGCTGCCCGCCGGTTCCCGGGTCAAGGTGAAGGCGGCCAGCGCCGAATTCCGGGCCGTCGGACGGTTCGGCGACGTCGCCGTCGACGGCGCGCACGGCGCGATCAAGCTCGACGAGGCCGCGAGCGTCCGCCTCACCGCCCTCGCCGGTGACGTCTCGGTCGGCCGCCTCAACGGCCCCGCGGAGATCAGCACCGCAAAGGGCGACATCCGGATCGCCGAGGCCGTGCGCGGCACGGTCGTGCTGCGCACCCAGGCCGGCGACGTGTCGGTCGGCGCCGCCCACGGAGTTTCCGCCTCCCTGGACGCCGGCACCACCTACGGCCGGATTCACAACGCGCTCAAGAACACCGAAGGCGCCGCCGGCCTGAACATCCACGCGACCACCGCCCACGGCGACATCGTCGCCCGCAGCCTCTGAGGAGCACCCATCATGACCAACCTGGCCATCGCGGCGAACGGGCTGCGCAAGTCCTACGGCGACAAAGTCGTGCTCGACGGCGTCGACCTGGCCGTCCCCGAAGGAACGATCTTCTCCCTGCTCGGCCCGAACGGCGCCGGCAAGACCACCGCCGTCAAGATCCTCTCCACCCTCATCTCCCCCGACCCCGCCTCCGGCGACATCCGCGTCGGCGGCCAGGACCTCGCCACCGACCCCCAAGCGGTCCGCGCCGCGATCGGCGTCACCGGCCAGTTCTCCGCCGTCGACAACCTGATCACCGGCGAGGAGAACATGCTCCTCATGGGCGACCTGCACCACCTGTCCAAGGGCGAAGGCCGCCGCACCGCCGCCGAGCTCCTGGAACGCTTCGACCTCACCGACGCCGCGAAGAAGCCCGCCTCCACCTACTCCGGCGGCATGAAGCGCCGCCTCGACCTCGCCATGACCCTGGTCGGCAACCCGCGGATCATCTTCCTCGACGAACCGACCACCGGCCTCGACCCCCGCAGCCGCCACAACATGTGGCAGATCATCCGCGAGCTCGTCTCCGACGGCGCCACCGTCTTCCTCACCACCCAGTACCTGGAGGAGGCCGACGAGCTCGCCGACCGTATCGCCGTGCTCAACGACGGGAAGATCGCCGCCGAGGGCACCGCCGAGGAGCTGAAGCGGCTCATCCCCGGCGGGCACGTCCGGCTCCGCTTCACCGACCCGGCCTCGTACCAGTCCGCGGCCTTCGCGCTTCGCGACGCCACCCGCGACGACGAGTCCCTCGCGCTGAGGATCCCCAGCGACGGCAGCCAGCGCGAGCTTCGCTCCATCCTCGACCGGCTGGACTCGGCCAGCATCGAGGCCGACGAGCTGACCGTGCACACCCCCGATCTCGACGACGTGTTCTTCGCCCTGACCGGCGGCGCCGGCGTCCCCCACCAGCCCAAGGAGGCCGTCCGATGAGCTCCCTCTCCCTGGCCGTACGCGACTCGTCCACGATGCTGCGCCGCAACCTCCTGCACGCGCGGCGCTATCCGTCCCTCACCCTGAACCTGCTGCTGACCCCGATCATGCTGCTGTTGCTCTTCGTCTACGTCTTCGGCGACGTGATGGGCTCGGGCATCGGCGGCGCCGGTGCGAACCGCTCCGAGTACATCGCGTATGTCGTCCCGGGCCTCCTGCTGATGACCATCGGCAGCACCGTGATCGGGACCGCGGTGTCCGTCTCCAACGACATGACCGAGGGCATCATCGCCCGCTTCCGCACGGTGGCGATCCACCGCGGTGCGGTGCTCGTCGGGCACGTCGTCGGCAGCGTGCTGCAGTCGATCATGAGCGTGGTCCTCGTGGGCGCAGTCGCCGTGGCCATCGGCTTCCGGTCTACGGATGCCGGCGTCCTGGAGTGGCTGGCGGCGTTCGGGCTGCTCGTGCTCTTCGCCATGGCGCTCACCTGGATCGCGGTCGGCATGGGCCTGATCAGCCCGAACGCCGAGGCCGCCAGCAACAACGCGATGCCGATGATCCTGCTGCCGCTCCTCTCCAGCACATTCGTCCCGGTCGACGCCATGCCCGGCTGGTTCCAGCCGATCGCCGAGTACCAGCCGTTCACGCCCGCCATCGAAACCCTCCGGGGCCTGCTGCTCGGCAGCGAGATCGGCCACAACGGGTGGCTCGCGGTCGTCTGGTGCCTGGGTCTCGCGGTGCTCGGCTACTTCTGGTCGACCTCGAAGTTCAACCGCGACCCGAAGTAACCGCCATGACAGCGCGGGGCGCCTCCCGCAACTCGTCCCGCCCGACGGCGGCGTACTCCGACACCGCGTCGGCGTACGCCGCCCCGTCGGCGTGTCAACTCTCGCATCGAGGGGGTCAGGGGTCCAAATCGCCTAGGTCAGCTGGGCGGGTTGCTCCGCGTACGGGCGCGTCCGCTCCGCCCACCGCACGAAGTACGGCGTCACCAGACCCGCTACGACGAACACGCCGCCGAGCAGGAGCCAACCAGGCACTCCCCAGGTGATGCAGAACAGTGCCAGTACGGTGGGAGCCACCACATTGGCCAGGCCGGCCCCGAACCCGAACAGCCCCATGTACTGCCCTTGCGCGTGGGCGGGAGCGAGGCTGAATCGCAGTTCCAGCGAGCCCGCCGTGTGCCAAAGTTCACCGATGGTGTGGACAAAGATGCCGACGACGATGCCGATGAGCGCGAGCCACGAGGGAAGTCCTGCCGCTGCGGCAATCGCGGCCATGCCGACGAAGAACGCCACACCCGAACGGCGCATCGCTTTCCCGGCGCTGGCGCTGTCATTGACCGTTCGACTGGCCCTGACTTGGAGCAGCACCACAAGAACGGTATTGACCAGTGCTGCCGCGCCAACCAGCCACCGGGGTGCGCCGGTGTGCCCCACGATCCAGAGTGGCAGTGCGAATAGCAGCACCTGATGGTGAATCGACATGATGCCGTCAAGCACGGTGATGGCAACGTACCCCCGGTCCTTCAACACCTGCCAGCGGTCGGCCCTTGGCGGCGCGGGCACGGGCGGTAGTGACGGCAGCGCGGCAATGATGGCGGCACTGGCCACGAAGCTGAGCGCATTACCCAGCACCAGGGCCAGGTAGGCCGGACGCGTGTCCAACTGCACGGCGAAGCCGGCAGCCATGGCGGCGCAACTCCCGGCGAGATTTGCGACCGAGCGCAGGTAAGCGCGGTACCTGCTGAGGTCGGCACCGCCGATTCCGCGAACCAGCGGGCCACGCGCCGCTCCCCCCGCTGAACGGGCTAGTTCACCCAGGCAGAGCGCCGCCAGGACCAGCCAGAACGACTGCACGAGTACCAGCGCGGCCATCGCCAGACCCTGCATGACGAGCATCCACAGGTAAATCTCTCGCGGCCCTCGTCGGTCAGCGAGATGTCCGACCGGTACGCCGGCAAAAAGGCCAACGGCAGCCGCGCCGCCCATTCCTAGTCCGACCTGTGCTAATGGGAGACCGACGACGCGGGTGAAGAAGAGCGCGGCGCTGACCATGAAGACGCCACTGCCAATCATGTTGACGAACGTCGCCAACGCGAGAATCCGCTGCGGACGCGTCTCAGGGATCAGTCCGCGTCGGACCAACGTCGATCGCTCTCGCCCTTCGTTGTCGACCGGCTCTCGTCCGAAAGATTGACTAGCTTTGTGACTTCGCAGGGCCTGCACGAATTTGGGATCCTTCCGTCCGACTAGCTCGGCGAATTTAGCGAGGTTGCACTGACTTGTAATCAGTCGGCCGGCCGATACCGGGAATCATCAGCCCGTGCTAGGTTTATTAGCGTCGGGTGAAGGCCGTGTGGCTCGCCCGCCGCCCCCAGGGCCCCTCGACGCGTCGCCTCGTACGGCAGCGGCGGGCCAGGCGTGCAGCGTTCTGGCCGACGATGCCCGAAGGCTGGAGGCGGTAGAGATGGCGGTCTATGACGTCATCGTCGTGGGGCTCGGTGGGATGGGTAGCAGCGCCGCCTATCACCTGGCCGCGCGGGGGCAGCGCGTGCTCGGTCTGGAGAGGTTCGGGCCGGCGCACGACCGCGGGTCCAGCCACGGCGGTTCGCGCATCATCCGGCAGTCTTACTTCGAGGACCCCGCATACGTGCCGCTCCTGCTTCGGGCGTACGAGCTGTGGGAGAAGCTGGAACGCGACGCCGGACGGGAGATCATTACGCTCACCGGTGGCGTCTTTGTCGGCCGGCCCGAGAGCCTCACCTTCTCCGGCAGTCTGCGCGCATCGCGCGAGTGGGACCTGCCGCACGAGATCCTCGACGCGGACGAACTGCGCCGCCGCTTCCCGACGTTCGGTCCCCGTGACGACGAGGTAGCGCTCTTCGAGGCCAAGGCGGGCTTCGTTCGCCCCGAGGCGACCGTCGCCGCTCACCTCGAACTCGCCGCCCGGCACGGCGCCGACCTGCGCTACGGCGAGCCGGTACTGGGCTGGCAGGCGCTGCCCGACGGGGGCGTGCGAGTGGCGACCGGGGAGGCTTCCTACACCGCCGAGCGGATCGTGATCTGCCCGGGGGCCTGGGCGCCGGAACTCCTCGCCGACCTCGGTGTGCCGTTCACTGTGGAACGGCAGATCATGTACTGGTTCCAGCCGGAGACAGGGGTGGGCCCGTTCCAGCCCGAGCGGCATCCCATCTACATCCACGAGGACGGCGCCGGCACGCAGATCTACGGCTTCCCGGCCATCGACGGGCCCCACGGCGGCGCCAAGGTGGCGTTCTTCCGCCGCGGCGGTCAGGTCTGCACCCCCGAGACGATCGATCGGCAGGTGCACCCGGAGGAGATCCGAGACATGCGGGAACATTCGGCGGAACTTTTGCCCGCCCTTCCGGGCCGGTTCCTGCGGGCCGCGACCTGCATGTACACCAACACACCGGACCAGCACTTCGTGATTGCGACGCACCCGGAGCACCCGCAGGCCACCGTCGCCTGCGGATTCTCCGGCCACGGCTTCAAGTTCGTCCCCGTGGTCGGGGAGATCCTCGCCGACCTGGCGACAAGCGGCTCGACCGCACACCCCATCAGCCTGTTCGACCCGCGGCGCGACTTCGCCGCATAGCCCGACGCCTGCGTTGAGGTCAAGGACGGCACCGCCCACCGGCGGAGCCGGGCTGATCCCGGCCCCGTGGACCGCGGTGAAGCCGAGGTCGTAGCGGCCCTTGTAGGTGTCGGACACCTTGTACATCGACTCCCAGTCGACGACCAGCCCGTCGAGGTACGCCATGCCGGAACCGTATGAACCGAAGAACCGCAGGCCAATGGTCCAAACAGGTCCGCGGGTCCCCCGACGAGTCCTATCGGGAAGGTTTCGTCGTCCGGTTCGCTGCCTCGGCGGCAGCTGCCCACGCCCGGATGATCGGGTGCGGCTCGGGGCCGTCGGCGAGCTCGGGTTGGAACAGGGTGCCGAGGAAGAACGGGTGCCCCGGCAGCTCCGCGACCCGTACGACGCCCTCGTCGTCGAATCCGGTGAACCGCAGGCCGTGGTCGGTCAGCACCTGCACGGTCGCCGGGTTCAGCCCGTAGGAGCAGTGGTACCGCTCCCTGGTCCGCTCGGCACCCAGCGCCCGCTCGAACAGCGAGCCCTCGGTCGCGAGCACGACGCACTCGTCGCCGCCCAACGAACAGGAGAGCGGAACCAGCACGTCCTCCTCGGCCAGGCCGGCCACCTGGATGGCGAACTCGGTGACCGCCAACTGCAGACCACCGCACGTGCCCAGGAGTGGTACGCCGGCCCGACGGGCGATGCCCGCGGCGGTGACGACCCCCGGTTCACTCTCGTAAGGACTCCCGGTGAGCCACACCCCGTCGAAGTCCGCCAGCGACGCGTCGACCGCGGTAGTCGGGATCCAGGTGGCCTCCACATGCGAGCCCAGCGCGGCGACGGCACGGGCGACCGGCTCCTGTGCCGCGGCATCGAGCAGGCGATCTCCGACCAGTGCCAGGCGAGGGGAGGAGGTCATTCAGCGATCATGCTTGACCTGACCGGACCACGCCACCCCGCTCGGTAGCTGTCCGCGAGGGTGGTCGCGGGTGGCGGCGCGCAGCGCCGCGACGCACGCGGCCACCGCCGGATGGCTGCCGGCGCCCCTCCGGTACGCGACCCGGGTACGCCGGCGAAGCGCGAGCGGGACGAGGCGTACCCCGAGGGGCGGCTCCCCGACGGCGAGTTCCGGGACCAGCCCGACCCCCTGACCGGCGGCCACCAGGGCCAGCATGGCGGTGAAGTCGTCGGCGTGATGCCGCACGGTCGGCCGGAAGCCGGCCAGCTCGCAGGCGTGCAGGGCCACCGAATGGCACAGCGTGCCGGGGCTGCCCACGATCCAGTCCGCGTCGCGCGCGGCATGCATCTGGTCGCCCTCGGGCTCGGTGCCGGCGGGCAGGGCGAGGAACACCGTCTCGTCCAGCAGCGGTGCCGAATCCAGCGCCGGATCCGGTTCGGCCGGCACGATGTCGTAGTCGTGCAGGAGCGCCACGTCGAGTCGCCGGTCCCGCAGCGCGGCGGGCACGTCGACCGGGTCCAGTTCGGTGACCATGAGGTCGAGCGCGGGATGATCCCGCGCCAACGCGACCAGGGCCGCCGGCAGCAGGGTGCGCACCGCGCTGGGGAACGCGCCGATGCGTACCCGGCCGGAGAGCCCGCCCCGGGCGGCGGCCAGCGTCGCATCCGCCGCCTCCAGGGCGGCGAGGACCACCTCGGCGTGCTGGACGAGCGCGGCCCCGGTCGGGGTGAGGGTCAACCGGCGGCCGGCGCGTTCCAGCAGCCGGACGCCCGCCTCCCGCTGCAGCGCCGCGAGCTGCTGGGAGACGGCGGAGGGCGTGTAGGTGTGCGCCTCGGCTACCGCGGCGATCGTGCCCAGCCGGGCCAGATCGCGCAGCAGGCGCAGGCGGCGGACGTCAAGCATCAGTTCAGCTTAGGTATCCGTTGAGGAAGCTGAACTGGTTCTTCACGGTCCCGGGTCAGAGGCTGGAGTCATGACACTCACCGGCCTGTACGTCCCGCTGATCACGCCGTTCGACGAGCGCAGGGCGGTCGCCCTTGATGCGCTGACCGCCCTCGCCCACCAGGTGCTGGACGCCGGAGCCGCCGGGCTGGTCGCGCTCGGCACCACCGGGGAGCCGACAGCGCTCGACGATTCGGAACGACGCGCGGTGGTCGAGGTCGTCGCCTCGGTCTGCCGGGAACGCCGCGCGCACCTGCTGGTCGGGGCCAGCACCGTGGAGTCGCTGCGGGCGCTGGGCGACGAGGTGGGCGCCGCGCTCTGCCTGGTGCCGCCGTTCGTGCGGCCGGGGGAGGCCGGAGCGCTCGCCCACTTCGCCCACCTGGCCCAGGCCGCTCCGGTGCCGCTGGTCGCGTACCACGTCCCGTACCGCACGGGGCAGCCCCTCTCCGCGGCGGCCCTGCGGCGGCTGGCCGAGCTGCCCGGCCTCGCGGGGATCAAGCACGCCGTGGGCGGGATCGACGCGGAGACGGTGGCCTTCCTCGCCGACGTCCCGTCCGGCTTCGCGGTGCTCGGCGGCGACGACGCGTTCATCTCACCCCTGCTCGCCCTCGGCGCACACGGCGGCATCCTCGCGTCCGCGCACGTAGCCACCGCCGACTTCGTCGCGCTGATCGAGGCGTGGCGAGCCGGCGACCTCGCCCGGGCCCGGCCCCTCGGCCACCGGCTCGCCGCCCTTTCGGCGGCGCTCTTCGCCGAGCCCAACCCCTCGGTGGTCAAGGCGGTCCTGCACGCGCAGGGCCGCATCCCGACCCCGGCCGTACGCCTGCCGCTCCTGCCCGCCGCGCCGAAGACCACCGATCAGGCATTGCGGTACGCCGACGACCTGGCCGGCGTGCCGGGCTGATCGTGGATCGAAGGGCCGGGTTGCAGGAGCTGGTCCGGGATTCGGCCGCTTCTGCCCGTGGACGTCGATGGGGGGCAGCCGCCCGGCGACGGCGTCAGTGCAGTGCGGTGGCCTGCTTCAGGTACGAACGCAGCCGGGCCGTCTCGGCGTCGAGCTGGTCGGCCGGCACCGGCGGCGACTCGGGCCAGAGCCGGACGACCGGCAAGCTCGTCCACATCGGCGGCGCGGGCGTAGCCGGGCCGCCCTGACGCTCTCCCGCCAGGCCAGGACCTGGTCTACGGTCAGATTCCAGACGGCCATGAGTGGGGAACGTACCGCAACGAGGTAACGCCGGAGCGTTCCGGAGCGCTGTTGGGGCGTCACTGGGGAGTCGACGGTCATCGACAGTTGACGGCGTGAGCTGCCTCGCACCTCGCCGTCGGGGAGCTGGGAGAGGAATGCGATGACGGGTGGTGGGGGACCGTCCGGGTCACGGCCGGACGAACACGCTCCGGTGACCCCCGACTGGACCTGCGGCTCCTGCGGTGAGGAGTGGCCGTGCGCCACGAAGCGGAGCCGCCTGCTCCGCGAGTTCCAGGTGGACCGGGCCTCGCTCAGCGTCTATCTCGGATCGTGCCTCGCCGCCGCCACGCAGGACCTGCGCTCGGCCCCGGTGTCGGCGCTCCAGGACCGGTTCATCGGCTGGGTGCCGCGGAGCCGGCGGGCCTACTGAGCCGGTAGGCCCCGGGGCTGCTTCGCCCGTGTGGAGCGGCGACCTCTGGTGATCATTGGGGAGGTGGTCGCGCCGGGTCCGAATGCTCACTCCAGCAGCGCCACCAGCCGGTTCGGAGCGATCACCCGGTAGGCGTCCTGACAGAGTTCGGCGACCTCGGCCCAGTCCACCTCGCCGTCGAGGCGTACCCCGAGCCAGCCCCGGCCGCCGACGTATGGCGGGCGGAAGAACCGGCCCGGGTTCACCGCGATCAGCTCCTCCTGCCCGCCCGGCGGCGCGGCGCACCACAGGTGCGGGAACTCGTTCCCGTGGTGGCCGTCGGCGTGCAGCATGACGAAGGCCTTCTTGCCGCAGACGAACCAGGTGGGCGCGCCGTGGCTGGGCCGCTCGGTCACCTCGGGCAGCGCCGAACAGATCGCCTGCAGCCGTTCGAGTGCGGTCATCCGCGCCACCTCCGCCCGGCAGCCGCCGGTGCTCGTAGGTCACCGTCGCGACGTCACGTCGTTGCGCCGCATCGTATCGGCCGACGTGCCCTCGGCCGGGGCGCCGGTGGGTGGTACGAGTGCCTTCCCCGGGCGATCCCGCGCCGGGGCGGGCGCTGGTCCGCGGATATTTCGCCATCCGCACATCCAGTCTTTAATGGGCATAGGGCCGAAATCCCCAATGCCCCGGGCTCGCAGTTGCTGATCATCGCCTCGCCGATCGGGGGCGCCGGACGGCCGAGGCGGTAGGACGTTCGTAATGTCCCGGACGAATGACGGTGGGTTAGATGTCGGACGTAAACCGATCCGCGAGGATGCATCCGTCGCGAATCTGACCGGGGACGACCCGTTGTGCCTGTGCTGCGGGGTGGCTAAGCTTTCTGTTGCGCGCCCCAATCGCCCGCTTCCCCCGTGGCAGGCGATCGGGGCGTGCTTTTCTGTCCGCTCCGTCGGTCAGATCCAGCGCCCGTCCAGCCACATCCGGGCGGACCAGTCCGCGTAGGGCATCAGCCGGCCGACGAAGATCGGGTAGAAGTACCCGAAGCAGAGCCCCACCAGCAGCACGTACGCGCCCGCGACGATGCCGCCCACCATCCGGCGGTCGGCGGCGTCCTCGTCCCGAGCCGCGCCGGCCGTGGCCGGCGAGATGATCGCGCCGAGCACGTAGACCACCGCCAGCACCAGGAACGGCAGCGCCGGCGCGGCGTAGAAGGAGAACATCGTCCGCCCGTCCAGGGCGAACCAGAACCAGGGCAGCAGGCCGGCGGCCACGGAGAGCAGGATCGCCCCGGCCCGCCAGTCCCGCCGGGCCGCGCCGAGCCAGACCAGCGCCCCGAGCGCGGGCAGGAACGACCACCAGAGCACCGGCGTGCCGAGCAGCAGGATCTCGGACGCGCAGCTGGGCGCGCCGCAGTTGCCCTCGCCGGACCAGTAGAAGGCGACCGGCCGGCCGAGCAGCAGCCACTGCCAGGGCCAGGACTGGTACTTGTGCGGGTCGTCCAACTGGGTGTGGAAGTCGAACGCGGCCTTGTGGTACTCGAACAGGTTGATCAGCGCGCCGATGACCGGGGTGTCGCTCAGGCCGGGGGTGTTCGGGTACCGGCTGGCCAGGCGGTAGTAGCCGTCGTCGCTGAGCAGCCAGCCCGACCAGGTGGCCAGGTAGGTGCCGACCATCAGCGCCCCGGCCAGCACCAGCCAGGGCAGCTCATCGAGGAGGGCGTCCCGCCACGGGTGGCGTACGCCGGCGGAGCGACGGACGCCAACCTCCCAGAAGATCACCAGCAGCGCGAAGGCCGGCACGAAGTAGAGAGCGCTCCACTTCACCGCGCAGGCGCAGCCCAGCAGCACCCCGGCGGCCAGCCGCCACCAGGGCCAGTCCCGCCAGCCCGACGGCGGCCGCCCGGCCCGCCCGGGGCGGGCCGGGTCCAGCCCGGCGTCCAGCGCCCGGGCCCAGCGGCGGCGCCGGGCGTCCCGGTCGAGCACCAGCGCGCCGAACGCCGCCAGCACGAACAGCAGCAGGAAGATGTCGAGCAGCGCGGTGCGGGAGAGCACCAGGTGGAAGCCGTCCAGGGCGAGCAGCAGACCGGCCGCGCAGCCCAGCGTGGTCGAACGGAACAGTCGCCGCCCGATCCGGACCAGCAGCAGCACCGACAGCGTGCCGGCGACGGCCGCCGCGAAGCGCCAGCCGAACTCCGGGGCGGTGGTCATCAGGTGCCCCGGGACGGAGATCTTCGTCTCGGCGTCCTGGTAGCCGAAGGCCCACTCGCCGAGCCCGATCAGCCACTTGCCGAGCGGCGGGTGGACCACGTACGACGGGCCGTTGTCCTTGTAGTTCCACTCGACGCCCCGGTCGATCAGCCCGTAGGCGTCGCGGGCGTAGTAGATCTCGTCGAAGATCTTGCCCTTGGGGCCGCTCAGGCCGACGAACCGCAGGATCGCCGCGATCGCGACCACGACCGCGGTGGCCAGCCAGGCGTGCACGTCGAGCCGGGCGTCGACGGTGGCCAGCCGGCGGCGGACGATGGCCGGGATGCTGGCGCCGTTCGTCGCCGCGGTGTCGGGGGCCTGGTCGGTGGGGTCGCCGGTCGTCGTCCGCTCCCATCCGACCTGGCCCGCGCTCGCGCTCTGTGCTGTCGAGGCACTCGTCACCCGGCGATCGTAGGCTGCGAAGGTGCCGGGTGGCGTCCGTCGTCTCCGAAACCGGCACCGCCGTCGATGAAGGAGCGGATTCCCGTGGGTGAAATGTCCGAGGTTGGGCGCCTGATCCTGCTCGGCGCGCCACTGGGCAACCCCGCCGACGCCTCGGCCCGGTTCCGCGAGGTGCTCGCGACCGCCGACGTGGTCGCCGCCGAGGACACCCGCCGGCTCACCCGGCTGGCCCGGGACCTCGACGTCACCATCGGCGGCCGGATCGTCTCCTACTTCGAGGGGAACGAGGCGCGGCGTACCCCGGAACTGGTCGAGGTGCTCGCCGCCGGCTACGTGGTCGCGCTGGTCACCGACGCCGGCATGCCGAGCGTCTCCGACCCCGGCTACCGGCTGGTCCGGGCCGCGCTCGACGCGGGTGTCCCGGTCACCGCCGCCCCCGGCCCGAGCGCGGTGACGACCGCGCTCGCCCTCTCCGGGCTCCCCAGTGACCGGTTCTGCTTCGAGGGCTTTCTGCCCCGCACGGCCGGCGCCCGCCGGTCCCGACTGCGCGCGCTGGCCGCCGAGGAACGCACCCTGGTCCTCTTCGAGGCGCCGCACCGGATCGCCGGCGCGCTGGCGGACCTCGCCGCCGAATTCGGCGCCGACCGGCCCGCCGCGCTCTGCCGGGAGCTGACCAAGACGTACGAGGAGGTGGTCCGCCGGCCGCTGGGCGAGCTGGCCAAGTGGGCCGCCGAGGGCGAGCCCCGGGGCGAGATCACCCTGGTCGTGGCCGGCGCGTCGCCGACCGCCGCGGCCCGGCCCGACGACGACACGCTGCGCGCGGCGGTGGCCGAGCGGGAGGCCGCCGGGCTGTCCCGGCGGGACGCCATCACCGAGGTCGCCACCGAGTACGGGCTGCGCCGCCGCGAGGTCTACAGCGTCGTGCACGGCTGACCGGCGCCGGGCGGATCACCAGGCGGCGGCGAGGAAGCCCAGGGCGATCAGCAGCGGCCCGGCCAGCGCACCGCTCACCGCCCAGCGGCGACCCCGCCGATCCGACAGCCGGGTCGCACCGGTCCACCGGGCGATCCCGGCGCCGCAGGCCAGCACCAGCAGCAGCCCGAGCAGCCAGCGCAGGTGCCGGCCGGCCCCGAAGTCGGCGTACGCGGTGGCGGCGTCGGCCCCGGTCATCTGCGCCGGCAGTGCCGTGCCGGTGCTGGTGCGTTCGGCCGGCACCCCGCTGATCCGCACGCCGTGGGCGACGTACCGCCCGCCGTCGGCGAGGAAGCTCCCCCGGCAGCGCTGGGTCAGCCCGCCGCCCGTGCACTCCGCGATCACCGCCGTGCCGGCGGTGGAGTGGCCGACCGCCAGCCAGAACGGTCCGGCGCTGACCCAGGCGAAGAAGGTCGCCAGCAGGCTCAACGTCACCAGCGCGGCCAGCCCGGGCAGCGGCTCCGGCGGGCGGGGCGGGCGCGGGGTGGCCGGGCGGCGACCCGGCGACCGCTCCGGTCGGCGCGGTGGCGTGCCGGGCACCTCTTCGATCGGCGGGACCAGCCGGGGCTGCGGGGCGAGGGATCGACCGCTGGCCGATCCGACCAGGCCCCGCCGCCGGCCGCCGCGGGTCGTCCACCCGCCGGACGGGCCGGGCGGGCGTGCCGCTGGTCTGCTGGTCACGACGTTCATTGGACACCGGCACGGGGGAGGGGCCGGGCAACTCTGTCCGCGTGTCGGCGACAAATCGGACGGGGTGCCGCCGGCCCGGGACGTGACCCACCGCCCCGCGGCGCGTATTGGTTCGCGGGTACCCGGGAGCGGTCACTAGGCTTGCTGGTCATGAGTCACGTTCTCGCGGCGGTGGCCTGGCCGTACGCCAACGGCCCGCGCCACATCGGCCATGTCTCCGGTTTCGGCGTTCCCTCCGACGTGTTCGCCCGATACATGCGGATGGCCGGCCACGACGTGCTCATGGTCTCCGGCACCGACGAGCACGGCACGCCGATCCAGGTGCAGGCCGACGCCGAGGGCGTCACCCCCCGCGAGCTGGCCGACCGGTATAACCGGGTGATCGTCGAGGACCTGCACGGCCTCGGGCTCTCCTACGACCTGTTCACCCGGACCACCACCCGCAACCACTACGCGGTGGTGCAGGAGCTGTTCCTGGGGCTGTACCGGAACGGCTACATCGTGCCGAAGACCACGATGGGGGCGATCTCCCCGTCCACCGGCCGGACCCTGCCCGACCGCTACATCGAGGGCACCTGCCCGATCTGCGGCTACGACAGCGCCCGCGGCGACCAGTGCGACAACTGCGGCAACCAGCTCGACCCGATCGACCTGATCAACCCCCGGTCGAAGATCAACGGCGAGACGCCCAAGTTCGTCGAGACGGAGCACTTCTTCCTGGACCTGCCGGCCCTCGCCGACGCGCTGCGGCAGTGGCTGGACACCCGGGAAGGCTGGCGGCCCAACGTGCTGCGCTTCTCCAAGAACCTGCTCGACGATCTCCAGCCCCGGGCCATCACCCGCGACCTGGAGTGGGGGGTGCCGATCCCGCTGGACGGCTGGCGGGACCGCCCGGACAAGCGGATCTACGTCTGGTTCGACGCGGTGATCGGCTACCTGTCGGCCTCCATCGAGTGGGCCCGCCGCTCTGGCGACCCCGAGGCGTGGCGGAGATGGTGGTCCGCCGACGGGGAAGGCAAGGACGCCCGGGCCTACTACTTCATGGGCAAGGACAACATCGTCTTCCACTCGGTGATCTGGCCGGCGCTGCTCTCCGGCTACTCCGGCGAGGGCAGCCGGGACGGCGAGCCGGGCGAGCTGGGCCGGCTCAACCTCCCCACCGAGGTGGTGTCCAGCGAGTTCCTGACCATGGAGGGGCGCAAGTTCTCCTCGTCCCGCCGGATCGTCATCTACGTCCGGGACTTCCTGGAGCGGTACGACGCCGACGCGCTGCGTTACTTCATCGCGGTCGCCGGCCCGGAGAGCAACGACACCGACTTCACCTGGGCCGAGTTCCTCCGCCGCAACAACGACGAACTGGTCGCCGGCTGGGGCAACCTGGTCAACCGCTCGGTCTCGATGGCGGCGAAGAACTTCGGCGTGATTCCGCCGGTCGATCCGGCCGGGCTGACCGAGGCCGACGAGGCGCTGCTCGCCACCGCCCGGGCCGGCTTCGCCGCGGTCGGCGACCTGATCGCCCGGCACCGGCAGAAGCAGGCGATCGGCGAGGCGATGAAGGTGGTCGCCGAGGCCAACCGGTACCTCTCCGAGCAGGCCCCGTGGAAGCTCAAGGGCGAGGCCGACAAGCCGCGGATGGGCACCATCCTGCACGTCGCCCTCCAGGTGGTCAGCGACGCCAACACGCTGCTCACCCCGTTCCTGCCGCACTCCGCGCAGAAGATCCACGAGCTGCTCGGCGGCACCGGGGTGCACGCCCCCATGCCGTCGATCGTCGAGGTCGAGGACCTCGACGGCGGGCCCGCGTACCCGGTGCTGACCGGGGACTACACCCAGGGCGCGCGCTGGGAGTCCGTACCGCTGGAGGTGGGTCGGGCGCTCGCGGCGCCGAAGCCGGTGTTCCGCAAGCTCGACCCGTCCATCGTCGAGGAGGAGTTGGCCCGGCTGGCCGGCTGACGGCACGCACGTCGGCGCGGCCCCGGGGCATTTCCGGGGCCGCGCCGCGGTAAGCGGTCAGGCCCGGGCCATCGCCGGGGCGCCGGTGAACTCCAGGATCGCGTGGTTGACGTCGGCGGCGTTCGTCCACGGGGTGCCGTGCGGCGCCCCGTTCAGCGTGATCAACTGACTGCCGGCCAGCAGCGGCTGCAACCGCTGCCCGGTCGCGGGGTACGGCAGCACATTGTCCTCGGTGCCCTGCACGATCAGCACGGGCACGTCGATCCGGGACACGTCGCCCCGGAAGTCGGTCAGCCAGGCGTCCACGCTCTGCAACGTCCCGATCGCCGAGGCCCGTGCACCGATCTGCCAGTGCGCCCGGTACGCCTCCTCGGTGACCAGCTTCCCCTTGTTCTGTTCCCAGTTGAAGAAGTTGTTGCAGAACTGGGTGAGGAAGGCGAACCGGTCGTGCTGGATGGCCTGCTTGAACCCGTCGAAGAGGCTCTGGTCGACCCCCTCCGGGTTGTCCGCCGTCTTGAGCAGGAACGGCGCGAGCGGCGCCAGCAGCACCGCCCTGCTCACCCGGTCCGAGCCGTATCTGCCGAGGTAGCGGGTCACCTCGCCGGTGCCCATCGAGTGGCCGACCAGGATCGCGTCGCGCAGGTCCAGCTCCGTCATCAGCACGTCGAGGTCGGCCGCGAAGGTGTCGTAGTCGTACCCTGCCGCCGGCTGTGCGGAATTGCCGAAACCGCGCCGGTCGTAGGTGATGGTCCGGTATCCCGAGCTGAGCAGGGCGGGGACCTGTTTCTCCCAGGTGGCCCCGCTGAACGGGAAGCCGTGGATCAGCACGACGGGCTGACCCGAACCGTGATCCTCGTAGTACAGGTCGATGGGCGCGGAGTTCTCCGTCCCCACGGTGATGAAGGGCATGCTCGTCTCCTGGTGCGGGCGTCTCGGACGCCCGCGCTTTCCCGACAAGTCCCCTGTTATGCCAGCGGATACGGCAGGTCGACCACCCGGTCGTCGGTCACCTCGGCGCCCGGCGCCCAGGCCTCGTAGACGCCCCTTTCGTGGCACTGCGCGCCGGTCGCGAGCACGGCGTCCGGATCCGGTCGGCGCAGCCGCAACCGCAGCCAGCCGGCCTCCTCCCGGAGGACCAGGCAGGGCACGCCCCGCCAGGTGCCGTGGCGCAGCCGGCGGGCCGCCGCGTCCACTGGGTAGCGGGCCGCCCGGGTCATCGCCAGCACCCGGAACCCGCCGGGCAGGTCGGCCACCGCCTCGTACTCCGCGCCGTTGTAGCTGCCGACCAGCTGGGTGGAGCGCGGGGCGTCGCCGGTGGGGACGTACTCCTGGTCGGGGGAGAGCCCCGGCACCGCGGCCAGCAGGTGCCGCCACTGCGGGCCGACCATTCGCAGCCAGCCCCGCTGCTCCGCCTGGTAGCTGTAGAGCACCACCTCCACCCCCTCTGCCGGGTAGGCGAGCAGGGTGGCGTTCGCCGGCATCGGCAGGTCGGCGAAGTCCCGGGTGACGAACTCCGGGATGAGCTGGGCGTTGCTCGGCACGAACCCGGTGCCCAGCACCGGCGGCCCGAGCCGGTCCCGGGGCGGCAGCGTGGTCAGGCCCCGGTGCGCCGCGCCGACCGGCACGTCGTAGTCGGCCGGGTGGACCGCCCGCCAGCGCAGCGCGTACGTCACGTCGGTGCCGTCCCGGCCGCCCTCGCCGTCGCCCCGCAGCACCGCCATCGCGGCGGGCGTACGCAGGTGCGCGACGTCGTGCTCGCGGTAGCAGAAGCCGTGCGGCAGCCAGCCCCGCACGTACCCGGAGAGCTGGCGGGCGGAGAGCACCTTGACCATCCGGGTGCCCGGCCGGATCACCGCCGAGACGCGCACCGCGGCGAGCATGGGGTCGGCGGCCGCCCCGGGCTGCTGGCTCAGCTGGTGCACCTGCGGCCAGCCCCGCTCCCGGTGCAACGGCACCAGCAGCGGCGCGTCCGCCTCCTCGACCGGCTCGGCCGCCCCGTGCACCGCGGTCACCTCGGTGACGTGCACGAACTTGCGCCACGGTAGCGGCACACCGGGCCGGGGCGCCCACTCGAAACCCGGCGCCTCATCGGCGCTGAACAGCTCGTACGCCGCGCCCCGGGCGATCTCCTCCGCCGGGTGGACGCGGCCGTCGTACGTCACATGCAACCCGGTCCGCTCCGACGCGGTGCCGTTGGCCCGAGGGGTGACGCTCACTCCCGGCACACTAAGCGCTACAGGTGCCGAACTGATGAACAGTCGATGGCGGTCCGGAGACGTGGTCCGGCGGCGGTGTGTGATGCTGGCCGCGATGACCGAGCCGAACGAATCACGCAAGCAGCGGGCCGCCCGCCGGGCCGGGGAGTTCCCGCCCGCCCCGGAGCCGCTGCCCCGTCCCGTGCTGGACAGCCACACCCACCTGGACATCACCGTCAGCGAGGCGGGAGTCCCGGGCGGCGGCAGCGCGGACGACCCGGTCGCCGCGGCGATCGAGGTGGCCGCCGGCGTCGGCGTGGACCGGCTGGTCCAGGTCGGCGTCGACGTGGAGTCCTCCCGGTGGAGCGCGGACGTGGCGGAGAAGTACCCGGCGGTGCTGGCCACCGTCGCGCTGCACCCGAACGAGGCGCCCCGGCTGGCCGACCTGGACGAGGCGCTGCGCGAGATCGAGGCGCTCGCCGCCCGGGACCGGGTCCGGGGCGTCGGCGAGACCGGGATGGACTTCTTCCGTACCGGCGACGAGGGGCGAGCCGCGCAGGAGGAGAGCTTCCGCGCCCACATCGCGATCGCCAAGCGGTACGACAAGGCGCTGGTCATCCACGACCGGGACGCGCACGCCGACGTGCTGCGCATCCTCGACGACGAGGGCGCCCCGGACACGGTGGTGCTGCACTGCTTCTCCGGCGACGCGGAGTTCGCCGCCGAGTGCGTCCGCCGGGGCTACCTGCTCAGCTTCGCCGGCACCGTCACCTTCGGCACCGCGGGGGCGCTGCGCGAGGCCGCCGCGGTCACCCCGATCGACCAGATGCTGGTGGAGACCGACGCCCCGTACCTGACCCCGATGCCGCACCGGGGACGGCCGAACGCGTCCTACCTGATCCCGCTGACGGTCCGGTCGCTGGCCGGCACCACCGGCGCGGACCTCGACGAGCTCTGCGCGGCGATCTCCGTGACCGGCGACCGCGTCTTCGGCCCGTGGTGACCGGGCCCGCGCCCGGAACCGGGAAGGCCGCTGCCGCGCGGCTACGCTGCACCGTATGACCGGTCTCCTCGGCCCGGCGGAGATCCGGGAACTGGCCGCCCGCCTGGGCGTCGTCCCCACCAAGAAGCTCGGCCAGAACTTCGTGCACGACCCGAACACCGTCCGCCGGATCGTCACCGCCGCCGGGCTGACCCCGGACGACGTGGCGCTGGAGGTCGGCCCCGGGCTCGGTTCGCTCACCCTGGCCCTGCTCCCGGTGGCCGCCCACGTGCACGCCGTGGAGATCGACCCGGCGCTGGCCGGCGCGCTGCCGGAGACCGCCGCCCGGTTCGTCGGCCCGGACGCCGGGCGGCTCACCGTGCACCGCGCCGACGCGCTGCGGGTCCGCGCCGCCGAGCTGGCCGACCCCGCGCCGACCGCGCTGGTGGCCAACCTTCCCTACAACGTGGCGGTGCCGGTGGTGCTGCACCTCCTCGCCGAGCTGCCCAGCCTCCGGCACGGCCTGGTGATGGTGCAGAAGGAGGTCGCCGACCGGCTGACCGCCGGTCCCGGTTCCAAGGTGTACGGCGTCCCGTCGGTCAAGCTCGCCTGGTACGCCCGGGCGCGGGCCGCCGGCCGGGTGCCGCCGAACGTCTTCTGGCCGGTGCCGAACGTCGACTCCGGCCTGGTCGCCTTCACCCGCCGCGAGCCGCCCCGCCACGACGTACCCCGGGAACGGGTCTTCGCGGTGGTGGACGCGGCGTTCGCGCAGCGGCGCAAGACCCTGCGCGCCGCGCTGGCCGGCTGGGCCGGCGGCGCGGACCGGGCCGCCGCCGCGCTGACCGCCGCCGGCGTCGATCCCGGCGCCCGGGGCGAGTCGCTCACCGTCGAGCAGTTCGCCGCCATCACCGCGTCGGCTCCGACCGTCGCGGCTCCCGAGCAGTAGGCTGACGCCGTGCCCGCCGAGGAGGTGTACGAGTGACCGCGCAGCCGATCGACCCCGCCGCCGCAGGCATGTGGTACCCCGATCCGGTCCGTCAGCGCCTCGCCGACTACACCATCGAGGACGTGCTAACCCTGCCCGACGAAGCCCCGCGCGTCGAGCTGCGTGACGGAGTGCTCGTCGTGGTCCCTTCCCCGACCTACGGCCACCAGAACATCGGGAACCTGCTCTGGATGTGGTTGCACCAGCATGCGCCGACCGACCTGGCGCCGGCGACCGCGGTCGGCGTGGCGATCGACCACCGGAACACTTTCGAGCCGGATGTCGTGCTGCTCAAACGCCCCGTGTCGGGGGATCGCCACTACTTCGACGCCCAGCAGGTGATCCTGGCGGCCGAGGTCGTTTCGCCAGGTACCCGGCGGAGGGACCGGTTGGAGAAGCCGGCGGACTACGCCGACGCCGGCATCCCGCACTACTGGCGGATCGAGCAGAATCCCGTGCACGTGTACGCGTACGACCTGGTTGACGGCCGGTACGAGCTGGCCGCCGACTCCGCCGAGGAGCTGATCGTGGAAAAGCCGTTCGACATCCGGTTGCGCGTCCGGGACATCACCCCGTGACCGAGGCCTGGCGACCGGACGAGGAGGAGGAGCAGCAGCGGCGGGGGGCCAGCGGGCCGGTCAAGGTACGGGTGCCCGCCAAGGTCAACCTGCACCTCGGGGTGGGCCCGCTGCGCCGCGACGGCTACCACGAGCTGAACACCGTGTACCACGCCATCTCGATCTACGACGAGCTGACCGCCCGGCGCGGCGACACCCTCACCCTCACCATGGAGGGGGAGGGCGCTGGCGAGCTCGCCCTGGACGACTCCAACCTGGTGATCCGGGCCGCCCACGCCCTCGCCGGGTACGCCGGGGTGCCGCCGCACGCCCGGTTGCACCTGCGCAAGCAGATCCCCCTCGCGGGTGGGCTGGCCGGCGGCAGCGCCGACGCCGCCGCTGCGCTGGTCGCCTGCGACACGCTCTGGGGCACCGGGCTGTCCCGCGACGAGCTGGCCGGGATCGCCGCCGACCTCGGCTCCGACGTGCCCTTCCTGATCCACGGCGGCACCGCCCTGGGCACCGGGCGGGGCGAGGCGGTCAGCCCGGTGCTGGCCCGCCCCACCTCCTGGCACTGGGTGGTGGCGATCGCCGAGGGTGGCCTCTCCACCCCGGCGGCGTACCGGGAGCTCGACCGGCTGCGCGACGCCGGCACCGCCGGCGAGCCGCTGGGCAGCACCGACGCGCTGCTCGCCGCGCTGCGCCAGCGCGACCCCCGGGTGCTCGCCGCCACCCTCGGCAACGACCTCCAGGACGCGGCCCTGACCATGCGCCCGTCGCTGACCGAGACGCTCAAGGCGGGGGAGCAGGCCGGCGCGCTCGCCGGGATCGTCTCCGGCTCCGGGCCGACCTGCGTCTTCCTCGCCACCGACGAGGCGCACGCCGGCCGGGTCGCCGCCGATCTTGCGGCCGCCGGGGTGTGCCGGGAGGCGCGGGTGGCGCACGGCCCGGTCGCCGGCGCCCGCGTCGTCTGAGCCGGCCGAGGGCCATCCTGGGCCCGGTTACGGCGGTGCTCCGCGTCGTCTGGGCCGATCGAGGGGCCAGCCCGGGCCCGGTCACGGCCCGTCCGCGTCGTCTGAGCCGGTCCGCCGCGGCCGGGACGGAACAAGCGGGAGTCTGGGCCGGTTGACCGACACGGGTGCGACGCCGGGCCGGACGCCAGCGTGCCCCGCGTACCCTGAAACGTCGCAGGCGTCCCACGTGCCCCAGCACCGGGACGCCTTGATCATGGGAGGTGAGGTCGTGGCCAACATCGTCAACCTGGACCGGGTGTCCAAGGGTTACGGCGCCGCCGGGCCACTGCTCACCGACGTCTCGCTCGGCCTCGACGACGCCGACCGGATCGGCGTGGTCGGCCTCAACGGCGCCGGCAAGTCCACCCTGCTCCGGCTGCTCACCCGCACCGAGGAGCCGGACGACGGCCGGGTCACCCACCGCCGCGACCTGCGCGTCGCCTGGCTGCCGCAGAGCCTGACGCTCGCCCCCGACGCCACCGTCCGCGACGTGGTGCTCGGCACCGCCTGGCTCGGCGAGAGCATGGGCGCCGAGCACGAGTGGGCCGGCGACGCCGGCGTCCGGGCCATCCTCGACGGCCTCGGCATGCCGCACCTCGGCCTCGACCAGCCGGTCGGCCCGATGTCCGGCGGCGAGCGCCGCCGGGTGGCGCTCGCCGCCCTGCTGGTCCGCGACGCCGACCTGCTCATCCTCGACGAGCCCACCAACCACCTCGACGTCGGCGGCGTCGACTGGCTGGCGAAACACCTGGTCAACCGCAAGGGCGCGCTGGTGGTCGTCACCCACGACCGGTGGTTCCTCGACGCGGTCTGCACCACCACCTGGGAGGTCGCCGACCAGACCGTCCGGGCGTACGAGGGGGGCTTCGCCGCCTGGACGCTCGCCCGCGCCGAGCGGGAGCGGGTCGCCGCGGCCACCGAGGCCCGCCGGCAGAACCTGCTCCGCAAGGAGATCGCCTGGCTGCGCCGCGGCGCGCCGGCCCGCACCTCCAAGCCGCGGTTCCGGATCGAGGCCGCCAACGCGCTCATCGCCGACGTGCCGCCGCCGCGCGACACCATGTCGCTGCAGCGGCTCGCCACCGCCCGGCTCGGCAAGCAGGTGTACGACCTGGAGCAGGTCACCCTGCACGCCGGCCCCAAGGAGATCCTGCACGACGTCACCTGGCAGGTCGGCCCCGGCGACCGGATCGCCATCCTCGGCCGCAACGGCGCCGGCAAGACCACCCTGCTGCGGATGCTGGCCCAGGTCACCCGCCCCGACGGCGGGCGGTTCGCCGCCGGCTCCACCGTCCGGCCCGCGTTCCTCTCCCAGGAGCTGGCCGAACTCCCCGGCCACCTGCGCGTCCTCGAAGCCGTCGAGGAGGTCGCCCGCCGGGTGCAGCTCGGCGACCGGGAGATCTCCGCCGCCCAGCTCGCCGAGATCTTCGGCTTCGACGACCGCCGGCTCTGGACCCCGGTCAGCGACCTCTCCGGCGGCGAGCGGCGCCGCCTCCAGATGCTCCGGCTGCTCGCCGGTGAGCCGAACGTGCTCCTCCTCGACGAGCCCACCAACGACCTGGACACCGACACCCTCGCCGCGCTCGAGGACCTGCTCGACTCCTGGCCCGGCACGATCATCGTGGCCAGCCACGACCGGTACCTCATCGAACGGGTCACCGACTCGGTGTACGGGGTGTTCGGCGACGGACGGCTGGTGCACCTGCCCGGCGGGGTCGACGAGTACCTGGCGCAGGCCGCCGCCGACCGGCCCGGCGCGGCGCGCGGCGAGGCCGCGCCCGCCGCAGCGTCGGCGACCGCCACGCCGGCGGGGATGTCCGCCGCCGAGGTCCGGGTCGCGAAGAAGGAGCTCGCCAAGCTGGAACGGCAGATCGGCAAGCTGGAGCAGAAGGAGGCCACCCTGCTCGACCAGCTCGCCGCGCACGCCACCGACTACGCCAAGGTCGCCGAGCTCGACGCTCAGCTCAAGGAGCTGCGGGCCGAGCGGGAGCGGACCGAGGAGACCTGGCTCACTCTCGCCGAGGAGCTGCCGACGGGCTGACCTCGCCACGGGTGGGGGTGTGCGGCGTCACAGCCCGGCATGCGGGACAATCGCGGGCGACCCCTCACCCGAACGGTCTTGGAGACTCAGACATGGCCCACACCCCCGTCAACCACCCCGCGCGGCCGATCTACCGGGCGATCGGCGGGCTCATTGGTCTGTACTTCGTGGTCTTCGGCGTGCTCGGCAGCATCGGGAGCGCCGGCAACGACTTCCTCGCCCAGGACGACACCAAGATCCTCGGCCAGGGCACGAACCTCGGCTACTCGCTGTTCGCCGTCCTGCTCGGGATCGTGATCCTGGCCGGCATCACCATCGGCCGCAATCTCGACGTGGCGATCAACCAGTTCCTGGCGTACGCGCTGATCGTCCTCGGCCTGGCCGAGCTGGCCTTCATGCGGACCGACGCGAACATCTTCAACTTCAGCATCGCCACGGACATCGTGCTCCTGGTCCTCGCCCTGGTGCTGCTGATGGTCGGCATGTACGGCAAGGTCGGCACCGACAAGGAGCAGGAGGCCTTCGAGAAGGCCCGGCTCGTCCTCTGACCTCTGATCGCGCTCTGGCCCGGCTGATTGCCGGGCCTTCGGCGTTTTGGGGACAACGTCGTCCGGGTCAAGTGACAATGTGGCGAAATCGGTCCTTTGGACGGAGAAGCTCATGCCGCACTTTCCGGTGAACCACCCCGCGCGCCCGTTCTACCGGGTCCTCTCCGGACTCATCGGGCTCTACATCCTGGTCTTCGGCGTGTATGGGACGTTCCTGACCTGGGGCGACGGGCTCTTCGCGCGGGACGGAGACTGGGTGCTCGGGCTCCGCACCAACCTGGCGTTCTCGCTGGTCTCCGTGGTGTTCGGCGCCTTCCTGCTGATCGGGGCGACCCGGCGCACCAACCTCGGCCACTACATGAACCTGACCGCCGGGGGCGTCTTCCTGCTCACCGCCATCCTGATGATGGCCGTGCTGCAGACCACGGCGAACTTCCTCAACTTCTCGATGTCGACCGTCATCGTGTCGATGCTGTTCGGGCTGATCCTGCTGGGCACCGGCCTGTACGACAAGGTCGGCCCGCCCGAGCACGCCGAGGACGAGCGGCGCCACCGTAACCACACCATCTCCGAGGCCGGCACCCGCTGACCCAGCCGGACCCCGTCGGTCAGCCCGGCTTGCGGACCGTGATCAGGCCCGGCTTCGCCTCCAGGTGCGACAACCCGTTCCAGGCCAGGTTGACCAGGTGGGCGGCGACCGTCTCCTTGCGCGGCTTGCGCACCTCCAGCCACCAGCGCCCGGTCAACGCCACCATGCCGACCAGCGCCTGCGAGTAGAGCTCGGCCAGCTTCGGGTCGTACCCCCGGCTGGAGAACTCCGCCCCCAGGATGTGCTCCACCTGGTGCGCGACGTCGTTCATCACGCTGCTGAAGTTGCCCGTCGCCGACATCAGCGGCGACTCCCGGACCAGCACCCGGAACCCGCTGGTCTCCTCCTCGATGTAGGTCAGCAGGGTCAACGCCGCCTGCTCCAGCAGCTCGCGGGGATGCCCGGCGGTCAACGCCGTGGTAATCCGGTCCAGCAGCGAGCGGACCTCCCGGTCCACCACCACGGCGTAGAGCCCCTCCTTGCCGCCGAAGTGCTCGTAGACCACCGGCTTGGAGACCTTGGCCCGGGCGGCCACCTCCTCGATCGAGGTGGCGTCGAAGCCGCGCTCGGCGAAGATCTGCCGGGCGATCGAGATCAGCTGCTCGCGGCGCTGCGTCGCGGACATCCGTACCCGCGAGGACGGCTTGGCCGCCGCGACCGCCCGCCGCCGGGCGGTGCTGGCGTCGTTGCCGTCGGTCATCTCGTCACCTCGCTGGTGGTCGGTGACGCCCTGCCGTGGGATGTGCTTGCTCACGTCGTCACCTCACCGGCACAGCCGCACCGTCCGACCGTACCGGCGTGGCGCCGGGAGGCGGTGCCCCCGAGCCGTCCGATGCTTCCGCTCCGCTCGGTCACCCGGCCATCCTGCCAGGCGACCGCGGGTGACACTGACCGGTTTACCGCTCCGCGACCGGCTTCACCAACTTGGCCGTGATCCGTTCCGGCTTCGGCCAGCGCACCGCCCAGGCCGCGCCGATCTTCTCGAAGAGCCAGATCACCCGGGCGGAGATGTCGATCTGCCCGCGCAGCACCCCGTGCCGGGCGCTGGTCGGCTCGGCGTGGTGCAGGTTGTGCCAGCTCTCCCCGAACGACAGGACGGCCAGCGGCCAGAAGTTCGACGCCCGGTCGCCCTGGCGGACCGCGAACGGGCGCTCTCCGTAGACGTGGCACACCGAGTTGATCGACCAGGTCACGTGGTGCAGCAGCGCGATCCGGACCAGGCCGCCCCAGAAGAGCGCGGTCAGCGCGCCCTGCCAGGACCAGGTCAGCAGCCCGCCCATCAGCGCCGGCCCGAGCACCGAGGTGACCACCAGCAGCGGAAAGAGCCGGTCGACCCGACGGGTGGCCGGATCGGCGAGCAGGTCCGGGGCGAACCGCTCGCGGTTGGAGAGCTCTCGGTTGAAGAGCCAGCCGACGTGGGCGTGGAACAGACCGCGGGCCAGCCCCCCGACACTCTCGCCGAACCGCCACGGCGAGTGTGGATCGCCCTCCTGGTCGGAGAAGGCGTGGTGCCGGCGGTGGTCGGCCACCCACTGGATGATCTCGCCCTGCACCGCGAACGAGCCGGCCACCGCCAGCACCACCCGCAGCCACGGCTTCGCCTTGAAGGAGCCGTGGGTGAAGTAGCGGTGGTAGCCGACGGTGATGCCGAGCCCGGACAGCACGTACCAGAAGCCGGCGATGATGATGTCCGTCCAGCCCAGCCAACCGCCCCAGGCGACCGGGACGGCGGCGAGCAGGGCGAGGAACGGAATCACGACGAACGCCCAGAGGGCGATCAAGATGCCCCGGGACTGCTGGCCCTGGGTCAGCGGCTTGGGTCCGGCGGCGTTCGGGTCGGTGAGGGCGGTCGACATGGCATCTCCCAGCGGGACGCAGTTACGCCTACGTCACCGTAACTTAGGGATGCGGAGATCGCATGGGACAGTTCCGATCGTGGATGGACGAGGCTGTCGTACGGGCGTTCTAACCTGCTGGCCGTGACCGATTCCCTTGCCGCCTCCGACGTTCCTCCCGACGGCGTCCGCCGTTACCGAGGGCGCAAGCCGGACCTGTACGAGAAGGCTCTCGCCTTGCGCCGAGAGGGTCGCCCAGTTGGGGAGATTGCCGAGCGCGTCGGGGTATCGAAGTCGACGGCCTACCTGTGGACGCGACATCTGCCGTTGGATCCGGAACTTGTCCGGGAGCGGCGGCGGTCCCATTCGCGGGCCATGACCGATGCGCAGTGGAGCGCGCACCGTGCCGCCCGCGACGCCGCCCGGGCCGCCACCGTCGCTGCCACGGCCGCATGGGTCCGCCGGCTCCGCTATCGGGAGCTCGTGCTGTTGGGTGCGGCGATCTACTGGTGCGAAGGGGGCAAGGCCAAGCCCTGGCGCCCGCACGACTGCCGGGTCAAGTTCATCAACAGCGACCCGCTGCTGGTGACCCTCTTTCTGCGCTTCCTCGACGCGCTCGGAGTTCCGCGCGCGGCGCTGCGATTCCGGGTGAGCATCCACGAGAGCGCCGACGTGCCAGAGGCGGTGCGCTGGTGGGCTGAGCTGGTCGGCGTGCCGCCGGAGCAGTTTCAGCGGACCTCGCTGAAGAGGCATCGGCCGGTGACCACGCGACAGAACGTCGGTCAGGACTATCACGGCTGCCTAACCGTCGACGTCCTCCGGTCGAGCCGGCTCTACTGGAAGATCGAAGGGATCATGAAGGGAATGGCCGATGAGGACCGACGTCGGGAACGGTAAAGTGTAGGCAACCGCCGAGCGGGTGTCTTTTGCCCGTTTTCGACCGTCCCGGGTCGTCTAATGGCAGGACGTCAGGTTTTGGTCCTGATTATAGGGGTTCGAATCCTCTCCCGGGAGCTTCTGCTGTTTGCCTGCGGCCGCGTGGTTAGCATGACGGCGAGACTGTCGCCGTCCCGACGGGAGCCACGTCGTGTCCCAGCCCCACCCCCGCACCGTTGTCGTGCTCGCCGCCGGTGAGGGCAAGCGGATGAAGTCGGCCCTGCCCAAGGTGCTGCACCCGCTGCTCGGTCGTACCCTCCTGGGCCACGTGCTGGCCGCGGCCGCGCCGCTGCGCGCGGACCGCACTGTGGTGGTGGTCGGCCACGGCGCCGAGCAGGTCCGGGCCCACCTGGACGAGATCGCCCCGGACGCCACCCCGGTGCTCCAGGCCCAGCAGCTCGGCACCGGCCACGCGGTGCGGATCGCGCTGGACGCCGCACCGAACGCCACCGGCACCGTCGTGGTGATCAACGGGGACGTGCCGCTGCTGCGGTCCGAGACCGTCGCCGCGCTCGTCGAGGCGCACGAGCACGCGGGCACGGCGGCGACCGTGCTCGCCGCCGAGGTGCCCGACCCGACCGGCCTCGGCCGGATCGTGCGGGACTCCGCCGGGCGGCTGGAGCGGATCGTCGAGGAGCGCGACGCCACTCCCGATCAGCGGGCGCTGCGGGAGATCAACGCCGGCATCTACGCGTTCGACGCGGCGCGGCTGCGCGAGGCGCTGGGCAAGCTCTCCACGGACAACGAGCAGGGTGAGGAGTACCTCACCGACGTCTTCCGGCTGCTCAACGACGCGGGCGAGCCGGTGGCCGTGCACGTCGCCGCCGATTACGTGGAGACCCTGGGCTGCAACGACCGGGTGGAGCTGGCGGCGCTGCGCCGGCTGCTGCGCGACCGGGTCAACGAGGGCTGGATGCGGACCGGGGTGAGCATCCTCGACCCGCAGACCACCTGGATCGACGTGACGGTGGCGGTCGAGCGGGACGCGGTGATCGACCAGAACACCCAGCTGCGCGGGGCGACCGTGGTCGGCGCCGAGGCGGTCGTCGGGCCGGACGTGACGCTGATCGACACGGTGGTCGGCCCGGCCGCGACCGTGCTGCGCAGCCACGCGGTGAACGCCGAGGTCGGCGCCGGCGCCAGCGTCGGCCCGTACGCCTACCTGCGGCCGGCCGCGCGACTCGCCGAGAAGTCCAAGGTCGGCACGTTCGTCGAGGTGAAGAACTCCGAGCTGGGGGCGGGTGCCAAGGTGCCCCACCTGTCGTACGTGGGTGACGCGACGATCGGCGCGAAGGCGAACATCGGCGCCGCGACGATCTTCGTGAACTACGACGGGGTGAACAAGCACCACACGACCGTCGGTGAGGCGGCCTTCATCGGCTGCGACACCAGCCTGATCGCCCCCGTCGAGGTGGGCGCCGGGGCGTACGTGGCCGCCGGCAGCGCGATCACCCAGGACGTGCCGCCGGGCGCGCTCGGCGTGACCCGGGCCCCGCAGCGCAGCATCGACGGCTGGGTGGCCCGGAAGCGGGCCGGCACCGCCTCCGCGCAGGCGGCCGAGCGGGCACGGCAGGCCACCGAGGGTGCGTCGGGCGGGGCCGCTACCGCAAGGGAAGGTGAGCCACCGCACGGGAGCGCCGAGACGGCGGGACCGGCGTCCGGCTCGGGGGATACTGCAACTGAATAACCTCCGGCCCACCGCCGCCGGGACCACCGACAAACGGGAGCAGACGCGCCCATGGGCAGCATCGTCGCCGAAAACCGCAAGAGCCTGATGCTCTTCTCCGGACGTGGCTTTCCAGAGTTGGCCAAGGAGATCGGTGAGGTGCTCGGCGTCGCGCCGACGCCCACCTCCGCATACGAGTTCGCGAACGGCGAGCTGTTCGTGCGGTACAAGGACTCCGTTCGTGGCTCTGACGCCTTCGTCGTGCAGTCCGTCACGCACGGCGTGAACAAGTGGGTCATGGAGACCCTGATCATGATCGACGCGCTGAAGCGCGGCTCGGCGAAGCGGATCACCGTGGTCCTGCCGTACTACCCGTACTCGCGGCAGGACAAGAAGCACCGCGGCCGGGAGCCGATCTCGGCCCGGCTGGTGGCCGATCTGCTGAAGACCGCCGGCGCGAACCGGATCCTCACCGTCGACCTGCACACCGCGCAGATCCAGGGCTTCTTCAACGGCCCGGTGGATCACCTCTTCGCGATGGACACGCTGGCCGAGTACGTCGAGCACCGGTACGCGGGCCGGCCGATGACCGTGGTCGCCCCCGACTCGGGCCGGGTGCGGGTGGCCGAGCGCTGGACGGACCGGCTGGGCGGCTGCCCGCTGGCGTTCATCCACAAGACCCGTGACCCGATGAAGCCGAACCAGGTGGTGGCGAACCGGGTGGTCGGGGAGGTCGAGGGTCGGGTCTGCCTGGTCGTCGACGACATGATCGACACCGGTGGCACGATCACCAAGGCCGCCGACATCCTCAAGGAGGCCGGTGCGGCGGAGATCGTCGTCGCCGCCACCCACGCCCTGATGTCGGACCCGGCGACCGAGCGGCTGAAGAACAGCCCGATCAGCGAGGTTGTGGTGACCAACACCCTGCCGCTGCCGCCGGAGAAGCAGCTCGACAAGATCACCGTGCTGTCGATCGCGCCGCTGCTGGCCCGGGCGATCCGGGAGGTCTTCGACGACGGCTCGGTGACCACCCTCTTCGGCGGCCTGAGCTGACCTCCGCAGCACCCTGGGACGCTCGTTCCCGCCGGCCTGGGCGCCGGCGGGAACGGTGATCCGGGGACTGCCGGAAAGCTCGAATTCCCCTCGGGTAGACTGGTGCGGTTGCCACGGCGAGGGTGCCCGGCGGGCCGCTGAAAAGCACCGCACGGAGGCGCCGTTATCGACGCGGTGCTCCGGGCAGTCGTTCACGACGCATGACCCCAGCGAGCCCCTCGCCCCAGCACCGCCAGACGACAAGCCGCCGCAGCGAAGCATCAGGAGTTTCCCCGTGTCCGAGGTAAAGATCAGCGCCGAGCCCCGTACCGAGTTCGGCAAGGGTGGTGCCCGTCGTACCCGCCGGGCCGGCAAGGTGCCCGCCGTGCTGTACGGCCACGGCGAGAAGCCCAAGCACATCGCGCTCCCGGCGCGTGAGTTCGCCGCCGCGATCCGCAAGGGCGGCGCCAACCAGCTCTTCGCGATCGAGGTCAGCGACGGCACCCAGGTGCTGGCGCTGCCGAAGGCGATCCAGCGTGACCCGATCAAGGACACCTTCGAGCACGTCGACCTGCTGCTGGTCCGCCGCGGCGAGAAGGTCACCGTCGAGGTCCCGGTCGAGCTGACCGGCGAGCCCGTCCGGGACACCCTGATCGTGCACGACCACGACACCCTTTCGGTGACCGCCGACGCCGCCCGGGTGCCGGACCACCTGGAGGCCTCGATCGAGGGCGCGGTGCCGGGTGTCCAGGTCACCGCCGCCGACGTGAAGCTGCCGAGCGGCGTCGAGCTGGCCGCCGACCCGGAGCTGCCGGTCGCCACGGTCACCGCCGCGCCGACCGCCGAGCAGCTCGAGGCCACCCTCCCCGAGGTCGAGGAGGCCGCCGAGGAGGCCGAGGCCGAGGTCGGCGAGGAGACCACCGCCGAGGGTGCCGAGGCCGTTGCGGCCGAGGGCGAGGGGACCCCGACCGAGTCGACCCAGGCCTGATCGGTCCGCAGTTCGTGCGACAGGCGCTCCCGGCTGGTCGGGGGCGCCTGTCGGCGTATCGGGACGGCCGCCGGGAGGCGGCGGCGTCCGCCCGTCGGCGCGGGCGCGGTTGAGAGCGGGAGGGGCGTGGCGTGACGGACGAGGCGGGGCCGTGGCTGGTGGTCGGCCTGGGCAACCCCGGTCGGGAGTACGCGGGTAACCGGCACAACGTCGGCTTCATGGTGGCGGACCTGCTCGCCGGTCGGCTGGGCGCGAAGTTCGGCCGGCACAAGCGGGCGGTGGCAGAGGTCGCCGAGGGGCGGCTCGGGTTCGGCGGCCCGAAGCTGGTGCTGGTGAAGCCGCTGACGTACATGAACCTCTCCGGCGGGCCGGTCGCCGCGCTGGCGCAGTTCCACAAGATCCCGCCGCAGCGGGTGATCGCCGTGCACGACGAGCTGGACATCCCGTACGGGCAGCTGCGGGTGAAGTGCGGTGGCGGCGAGGGCGGGCACAACGGCCTGCGGTCGATGTCGAAGTCGCTCGGGACGAAGGAGTACGTCCGGGTACGGTTCGGTATCGGGCGGCCACCGGGGCGGCAGGACCCGGCCGACTACGTGCTGTCGGACTTCTCCTCCGTCGAGCGCAAGGAGCTGGAGTTCCTGGTGGACCGGGCGGCGGACATGGTGGAGTCGGTGGTCACCCGCGGGGTGGAGCCGACGCAGAACCTCTACCACGGGGCCTGAGCCGGGCGGGGCGTACCGGAACGGGCTGATCCGGGCGGGTAGTCTGCGCCTTTCTGGCGTGGCGGATGCCGACGACGCGGGTCGCGGCGAGGCGACGGGAGAGCGGTATGGGCAATCCTCCGATGATCGACGGCGCGTTCGCCCGGTGGCTGGCGGCGCGGGCCGGGCAGGCGCTGGTCAACCTGCGGTCGGAGATGGGCTTCGCGGACCCGGGGGCGTTGAAGTCGGCCGGGGACAAGGTCTCGCACGACCTGATCCGGACGCAGCTGGCGCAGTGGCGCCCGGGTGACGCGGTGCTCTCCGAGGAGGACGAGGGCTCCCGGCTGGCCTGGACGGCGGAGGTGACCACCGAGGCGGTGTCCCGGCTGAACGCCGACCGGGTCTGGATCATCGATCCGCTGGACGGCACCCGGGAGTTCTCCGAGGAGGGGCGCTCGGACTGGGCGGTGCACGTGGCGCTCTGGGCGCGCAACGCGCCGACCCCGCACGGCCTGGTCGCCGGCGCCGTGGCACTGCCGGCGCAGCACCGGGTGCTGGCCACGGACTACCCGCCGGCGTACCCGCCGATGACGGTGGAGGCGGCGACCTCGGGCGGCGTGCGGGCCATCCGGTTGGCGGCCAGCCGTAGCCGTCCGCCGGTTTTCCTGACCGATCTGGCCGAGGACATCGGCGCTCATCTGGTCCCGATGGGCTCGGCGGGCGCGAAGATCGCCGCGGTGGTCACCGGTGAGGTCGACGCGTACATCCACGCGGGCGGTCAGTACGAGTGGGATTCGGCCGCTCCGGTCGCTGTGGCGACGGCCACCGGCCTGCACGCTTCCCGGATCGACGGTTCTGCGCTGAAATACAACGAGGCCGACCCGCGCCTGCCCGACCTGCTGGTCTGCCGCAAGGATCTCGCCAGTCGGTTGCTTGCAGCGCTGCAGCGGCATTCCGGGTAGCCTGAGCGTTCTTCTTCACGAGTCCGACCGGAAAGGTCTGGAATCCCATGTGCGGATCCGAGCGAATCGAGCCCGTGTCATGACCGCGGCCGCCGCTTACCAGGTCTCCCACCTCGACGCGCTTGAGGCGGAGAGCATCTTCGTGATGCGCGAGGTGGTCGCCGAGATGGAGCGCCCGGTGCTGCTCTTCTCCGGTGGCAAGGACTCGATCGTGATGCTGCGGCTGGCGCAGAAGGCGTTCGCCCCGGCCAACATCCCCTTCCCGGTCATGCACGTGGACACCGGCCACAACTTCCCGGAGGTCCTGGAGTACCGCGACCAGCGGGTCGCCGAGTTGGGCCTGCAGCTGATCGTGGCCAGCGTGCCGGCGGCCCTGGCCAAGGGGCTGGTCCGCGAGTCGGCGGACGGGATGCGTAACCGGATCCAGACCCCGGTGCTGCTCGACGCGGTGGAGAAGCACCGCTTCGACGCGCTCTTCGGCGGCGCCCGCCGGGACGAGGAGAAGGCCCGGGCCAAGGAGCGGGTGTTCAGCTTCCGCGACGAGTTCGGCCAGTGGGACCCGAAGAACCAGCGTCCGGAGCTGTGGGCGCTCTACAACGGCCGGCACCACCCGGGCGAGTCGATCCGCGTCTTCCCCCTCTCCAACTGGACCGAGCTGGATGTCTGGCACTACATCGCCCGGGAGCGGATCCCACTGCCGTCGATCTACTACGCGCACCAGCGCGAGGTGATCGAGCGAGACGGCATGCTCTACGCGGTCAACGAGTTCTTCCGCCCGCGGGCGGGCGAGGAGCCGTTCAAGGCGCAGGTGCGCTACCGCACGGTGGGCGACGCCTCCTGCACCGCCGCCGTCCGGTCGGACGCCGACACGGTGGAGAAGGTGATCGAGGAGGTCGCCGCCACCCGGATCACCGAGCGCGGCGCGACCCGCGGCGACGACCGGGTCAGCGAGGCCGCCATGGAGGACCGCAAGCGGGAGGGCTACTTCTGATGAGCGTCGAGACCGCGGCCCCGGCCGCCGACACCCGGCCGGCCGAGGGGCGGCCGATGGACCTGCTGCGGTTCGCCACCGCGGGCAGCGTCGACGACGGCAAGTCCACCCTGATCGGTCGGCTGCTGTACGACACGAAGTCCCTCTTCACCGACCAGCTGGCCGCGGTCGAGGCAGTCAGCGCGGCGCGGGGCGACGAATACACCAACCTGGCGCTGCTCACCGACGGCCTGCGGGCCGAGCGGGAGCAGGGCATCACCATCGACGTGGCGTACCGCTACTTCGCCACCCCCCGGCGGAAGTTCATCATCGCCGACACCCCGGGGCACATCCAGTACACCCGGAACATGGTCACCGGCGCCTCCACCGCCGACCTGGCGCTGATCCTGGTGGACGCCCGCAAGGGCCTGGTGGAGCAGTCCCGGCGGCACGCGTTCCTCTGCTCGCTGCTGCGGGTGCCGCACCTGGTCCTCTGCGTCAACAAGATGGACCTGGTGGACTGGTCGCAGGAGGTGTTCGAGCGGATCGCCGACGAGTTCACCGCGTTCGCCGCCAAGCTGGACGTGCCGGACCTGACCGTGGTGCCGATCTCCGCCCTCAAGGGCGACAACATCGTCGCCCGCTCGGAGAACATGCCCTGGTACGAGGGGCCGTCGCTGCTGCACCACCTGGAGCACGTGCACATCGCCAGCGACCGCAACCTGGTCGACGTCCGGTTCCCGGTGCAGTACGTGATCCGGCCGCAGTCCACCACCGTCACCGACTACCGGGGTTACGCCGGTCAGGTGGCCTCCGGCGTGCTCAAGCCGGGCGACGAGGTGATGGTGCTGCCGTCCGGCTTCACCAGCCGAATCGCCTCGGTGGAGACCGCCGACGGGCCGGTCGACGAGGCGTTCCCGCCGATGTCGGTGACCGTCCGGCTGACCGACGAGATCGACATCTCCCGCGGCGACATGATCTGCCGGCCGAACAACGCCCCGGCGGTCGCGCAGGACATCGAGGCGATGGTCTGCTGGATGGACGAGACCCGTCCGCTGCAGGTCGGCGGCAAGTACGCGATCAAGCACACCACCCGGGCGGCGCGGGCGATCGTCCGTGGGCTGCATTACCGGCTGGACATCAACTCCTTGCACCGGGACGAGACGGCCGGTGAGCTGAAGCTCAACGAGATCGGCCGGGTCCGGCTGCGGACCACGGTGCCGCTGCTGGCGGACGAGTACCGCCGGAACCGCACCACCGGCGGTTTCGTGATCATCGACGAGACCACCAACCGCACCGTCGGCGCCGGCATGATCGTCGAGGCCAGCTGACCCCACGCCCCCGCCCCCCGGTCGCCCGATCCGGCGCGGATGCACGGAAAGAGTGGTTATCCGAGCGCGGATAGCCACTCTTTCCGTGAATGAGGCACCGGGGGTGCGCGAGGGGTCAGTCCAGGCGGTGGGCGCCGGCGGCCGGGATGACCGTGACGTGGGTGGGGGGCGGGAAGCCCCGGTCGGCGTAGGCGGCCGTCACGGCGGCGGCCACCGTCGTGGCGGCGTCGGCGTCGACCAGGGCGAGGACACAGCCGCCGAACCCGCCGCCGGTCATCCGAGCGCCGTACGCCCCGGCGGCCAGGGCCGCCTCGACCGCGGTGTCGATCTCGGGCACGGTGATCTCGAAGTCGTCGCGCATCGAGACGTGCGAGGCGGTCAGCAGCGGCCCGATGTCGCGTACCCGGCCGGCACGGAGCAGCGCGACGGTGTCGAGCACCCGCTGGTCCTCGGTGACCACGTGCCGGACCCGGCGGCGGGTCTCGTGGTCGTCCAGCCGGGCCAACGCCTCGTCGAGGTGGTCGGCGGAGACGTCGCGCAACGCCGGCACGCCGAGCAGTTCGGCGGCGCGCTCGCAGGACTTCCGGCGGGAGGCGTATTCGCCGTCGGCGTGCCGGTGCGGGGCGCGGCTGTCGATGACCAGCACGGCCAGCCCGGCGGCGTCCAGGTCGAACGGGATGTGCTCGACGGACTCGGTGCGGCAGTCCAGGAAGAGCGCGTGCCCGGCCCGGCAGCGGATCGCAGCGGACTGGTCCATGATCCCGGTCGGCGCGCCGACGTAGTCGTTCTCGGCGCGCTGGGCCAGCCGGGGGCGCCGCTCGGCGGGCAGGTCCAGCCCGCCGAGGTCGACCAGGGCGGCGAGGACCGCCGCCTCCAGCGCGGCGGAGGAGGAGAGCCCCGAGCCGAGCGGCACGTCGGAGGCGATGGCCAGCCGGGCACCCGGCACGGCGTGACCGGCCGCGCGCAGCGCCCAGACCACCCCGGCGACATAGGCGGCCCAGCCGGTGACCCGGCCGGGCTCGTCGGCCTCGGCGGCCCCGAACTCGATCGGTGCGTCGGAGTGCTCCGAGCAGACCGTCCAGCGCTCGCCGTCCTGCGGCGCGGCGGCGACCACGGTATGCAGCGGCAGCGCGAAGGGAAGCACGAAGCCGTCGTTGTAGTCGGTGTGCTCGCCGATCAGGTTGACCCGGCCGGGCGCCGCCCAGCGGCCCGCCGGCTCCGCGCCGTACCACTGCCGAAAGCCGGCGGTGGCGCGGGCCGCGACGTCGCCCGCCGGTGCGGTCGGCGTCGCGACGCCCATGGTCGCTCCGGTCACGGCCGTTCCAGCAAATGGGTGCGGTAGAAGGCCCAGGCGTCGCCGACCATGTCGTGCAGGGTCGGCTTCTTCGGCACCCAGCCCAGCTCCGCGCGGGCCAGTGCGGAGGAGGCGACCAGCTCGATGGGGTCGCCCTCGCGGCGCGGTGCCACCTCCACCGGCACCGGGCGCCCGGTGACCTCCCGGACCACCTCGACCACCTGCCGATTGGTGAAGCCGTTACCGTTGCCGAGGTTGTAGATCCGATGCTGGCCGGGGACTGCGGCGTCCAGCGCCAGTAGGTGGGCTCGGGCCAGGTCCTCGACGTGGATGTAGTCGCGCACGCAGGTGCCGTCGACGGTGGGGTAGTCGTCGCCGAAGAGCTGGAGCTTCTCCCGCCGGCCGGCGGCGACCTGGAGCGCGATGGGGATCAGGTGGCTCTCCGGGTCGTGCCGTTCGCCGATGGCCCGCCCGGCGTGCAGGTAGGCCCCGGCCACGTTGAAGTAGCGCAGCGAGACGGCGGCCAGGTCGTGCGCGATCGCCTCGGAGGTCAGCGCCATGTCCACCGTCAGCTTGGTAGCCCCGTAGGTGCTGGTGGGAGCCTTGATCGCGGTCTCCGGAATGGGCAGCTCGGTGGGGTTGCCGTAGACGGCCGCGGTGGACGAGAAGACCAACCTGGGCACCCGCGCGGCCCGGACCGCGTCGATCAGGGCGAGCGAGCCGACCACGTTGGTGTGCCAGTAGAGCTCCGGCTTGACCATCGACTCGCCGGCGGCGATCAGCGCGGCGAAGTGCAGCACGCCCTCGAATCCGGCGTCCGGGGTGAGCACCCGGGCGGCCTCGTGGACCGGCAGCTCGACGTGGGTGGCCTCGGGGGCGAGCGCCTCCCGGTGGCCGGTCCGCAGATCGTCCAGGATCGTCACGTCGTGGCCGTTGTCGAGCAGCATCCGGGTCACCACGCTGCCGATGTAGCCGGCGCCTCCGGTGACGAGCAGTTTCACGTCGGGTTCCTCCTACCTGGCCGGCGGCGCGGCCCTCTGCTGAACCCTACGGCGATGGGGCGGGGGACCGGCTCGCCTCGCCGTCACCGACACTCCCTCATAATCGGCCATTATTCAACAGACCCGCACATCCGAGCGGGCGTGCGGACGGTGCTGTCTACCATCCTTGTCATGCGGGATGGAGGCGGTCCCGGGCTCCGGCGACGACCGTCGGGGCGGCCGCGGCGCGAACCGGGCCCCATCGCCCGGGCCGTCGCCCGGCTCGTGGTCCGGGCCGCCGACGGGGCCACCAGGCTGGTCACGGATCTGCTCGGCGCCAGCCCGGCGGAGGGCCGCGAGCGGATCAGCGAGGCGGAGCTGCGCGACCTGGTCGCCGCCAACACGGTGCTCGATCCGGACGAGCGCCGGATCATCGACGAGGTGCTGGTGGCCGGGGCGAGCCTGGTCCGCGAGGTGATGATGCCCCGCATCGAGGTCGTCTTCCTCTCCGCCGGGCTGACCATCGCCGAGGCGGAGCGGCTGGTCCGCGCTGAGACGCACACCCGCTACCCGGTGGTCGACGGCACCCACGACGACGTGGTCGGCTTCGTCCACCTGCGGGACGTGCTGCTCCGGCCGGACCTCGACCCCTGCATCACGGTCGGCGAACTGACCCGCGAGGTCAAGCGGCTGCCCGGCAGCAAGCGGGTGCTCGCCGCGCTGACCGAGATGCGCCGGGAGGGGCACCACCTCGCCGTGGTGGTCGACGAGTACGGCGGCACGGCCGGCATCGTCACGCTGGAGGATCTGATCGAGGAACTGGTCGGGGAGATCCACGACGAGTACGACGCCCCGCCCGACCCGGCCCACGCCGGCCTGCCCGCCGTCGTCGACGGCCGGCTCAACCTGGCCGACTTCGCCGAACGCACCGGCGTGCCGCTGCCGGTCGGGCCGTACGAGACGGTCGGCGGCTTCGTGATGGCCGCCCTGGGCCGGCTCCCGGTCGCCGGCGACGAGGTGCCGGTGGCCCCCGCGCCGGACGGCGTGGGCGGTCCCGATCCGGAGGACCCGCTCGGTGGCTGGCTGCTGCGGGTGCTCGCCCTGGAGGGGCGGCGGGTGTCCCGGCTCGCGGTCTCCGCGGTGCGCCTGCCCGAGCAGCGACGCGAGATCACCGCCCCGGCGGCGCCGGCGGAGCGGCGACCCCCCGGCCCGTCATGACGTACGCCGAGCCTTGCTGACAGAATTGCCGGCATGTCCGACGTTCCCGCCCGCCCCCGTGTCTTCTCCGGCATCCAGCCGACGGCCGACTCGTTCCACCTCGGCAACTACCTGGGCGCGGTGCGGCACTGGGTGGCCCTGCAGGAGACCCACGACGCGTTCTACTGCGTGGTCGACCTGCACGCGATCACCGCGGGTCACGACCCGAAGGTGCTGAAGCAGCGGTCCCGGGTGGCCGCCGCGCAGCTCTTCGCGGTGGGGCTGGACCCGGAGCGCAGCACCCTCTTCGTCCAGTCGCAGGTGCCGGAGCACCCGCAGCTGGCCTGGGTGCTCGGCTGCATCACCGGCTTCGGTGAGGCCAGCCGGATGACCCAGTTCAAGGACAAGGCGCAGCGGCAGGGCGGCGAGCGCGCCAGCGTGGGCCTCTTCACCTACCCGATCCTGCAGGCCGCCGACATCCTGCTCTACCAGGCCAACGCGGTGCCGGTCGGCGAGGACCAGCGTCAGCACCTGGAGCTCTCCCGGGACCTGGCCCAGCGGTTCAACTCGCTGTTCGGCCAGACCTTCACGGTGCCGGCGCCGCACATCGTCAAGGACACCGCGAAGATCACCGACCTGCAGGACCCGACGGCCAAGATGTCGAAGTCGTCCTCCTCGCCGGCCGGCATCATCGACCTGCTGGAGGACCCGGCCCGTTCGGCCAAGAAGATCCGCTCGGCGGTCACCGACACCGGCCGGGAGATCGTTTTCGACGCCGAGACCAAGCCGGGCATCTCCAACCTGCTCACGATCTACTCCGCGCTCTCCGGCCGCAGCATCGACGACCTGGTGACCGCGTACGCGGGCAAGGGCTACGGCGACCTCAAGAAGGACCTCGCCGAGGTCGTCCGGGAGTTCGTCACCCCGATCCAGGAGCGCACCCGCACCTACCTCGACGACCCGGCCCAGCTGGACAAGCTGCTCGCCCACGGTGCGGAGAAGGCCCGCGCGGTGGCCGCGCCGACGCTGCGGACGGCGTACGAGCGGGTCGGGTTCTTCCCGCCGGTCCGCTTCCAGTAGCGGTCCGGACGCGACGGGTGGGGACGCAGTCGGTGGCCGGAGGGGTGGCGCGGAGCGTGGATCGCAGGGAAGGGGCGCCGGACGCCGGCGACACCGTCCAGATCGGGATCGCGGTGGACATCCCCGAGCCGTGGGGCGGGATGCTCACCCGGCGCCGGATCGAGGCCGGTGACCCGCAGGCGGTCCCGGCCCACGTCACGCTGCTCGGGCCGACCGAGATCCCGGTGACGGCGCTGCCGGCCGTGGAGAAGCACCTTGCCGCGGTGGCCGCGGTCCACCTGCCGTTCACCCTGCACCTGCGGGGCACCGGCACGTTCCGGCCGGTGACCCAGGTGGTCTTCGTCGCCGTGGCGGCCGGGATCAGCGAGTGCGAGCTGCTGGCCGGTGCCATCCGGGCCGCGCCGGAGCTGCGCCGGGAGACCCGCTTCCCCTACCACCCGCACGTCACGGTGGCGCAGGACGTCGCCCCGGAGGCGCTGGACAAGGCGTACGAGGACCTGGCCGACTTCTCGGCGCTGTTCGAGGTGGAGTCCTTCACCCTCTTCTCGCACAGCGGGCAGACGCGGTGGCAGCCGCGCCGGGACTTCCGGCTCGGCGGCTGAGCTGATCGGGACGGGCGGCCGCGCAGGCCGAGCTGAGGCGGGGGCTGCCCACGGCCCGGCTCCCCGCGCCCCGGCGCCGGATCGGCGAGGATGACGTGGTGAACGTGATCGGCCGGATCGAGGCCGCCCTCGGCCGCCGGGTGGACACCGCGCGTCGCCGATCGCCGGCCTTCGACCACCTGTGGCGGGCCGGGACGCGCTACACCGACGTGCTGGGCGGCCGGCTCGCCGCGGCGATCGCCTACTACGGCTTCTTCGCCGTCTTCGCGCTCGCCCTGGTGGCGTACTGGATCTTCGGCGCGATCCTCCAGGACAACGATCAGGTCAGCCGGGCGGCGGCCGATTTCCTCCGGAACAACCTGCCCTTCATCGATCCACAGCAGATCGCGCAGAGCAGCAACACCGTGGGGGTGATCGGTCTGATCATCCTGGTCTTCACCGGGATCGGCTGGGTGGAGGCGATCCGCTCCTCGCAGCGGCTGGTGTACGGCTTCAATCAGCAGCCCGGCAACCTGGTGGTGCGGCGTCTGGTCGACCTCGGCGTGCTGGTGGCGATCTTCGTCCTGCTCGGGGTCTCGGTGGCGGCCGTCGACGCGCTGGAGTCGCTGCTGCGCTTCCTGCTGCGCAGCACCGGGTCGGTCGGGCTGATCACGGTCAGCGCGCTGCTCAGCGTCCTGGTCAACGCAGTGCTGGCCGCCGCGCTGCTGGTGGCGGTGCCCCGGCTGCGGATGAGCCGCGGCCGGCTGCGGCCGGCCGTCCTGGTGGTCGCCGTCGGCATCACCCTGCTCAACACCGTCGGGCGCTACTACGTCGTGCGTACCGAGCGAAACCCGGCGTACACGGTGGTGGCGACCGCGGTGGGGCTGCTGCTCTATCTCTACCTGCTCAACCAACTGGTGCTCTTCGGCGCCGCGCTGGCGGCGACCAGCCGGCACGGCCGGGTGGTGGACCTGGCCGAGGGCCCCTCCGCCGCGGAGGTGGACGTGGAGCTTGACGACGAGATCGAGCCGGGTACGCCGGGAGGGGCGGGCTGACATGCAGATCCGGATCGACCCGGCCTCGGCGGTGCCCCCGTACGAGCAGGTGCGCGGGCAGCTCGCCCGGATGATCGGTGCCGGTCGGCTGCCGGTCGGCACCCGGCTGCCCCCGGTCCGCCAGCTCGCCACCGACCTCGGCCTGGCGGTGAACACGGTGGCCCGGGCGTACCGGGAGCTGGAGGGGGCCGGCCTGGTGCAGACCCGGGGTCGGCACGGCACCGTGGTGGCCCCGGGTCGCGACGACGCGACGGACCGGCTGCACCGGGCGGCCGCCGAGTACGCTGCCGAGGCGGTCCGGCTCGGAGTGCCGGCCGACCGGGCGCTGGCCCTGGTCCGCGCCGCCCTCGACGCCACCCACCCGACCTGACCCGGCAGATCCCGAGGGGATGCGATGAGCGTGACAGCTGGAGATGCGGCGTTTGGGACGAATGTCACCCATCTCGAGGACGGGAGCGACCATGATGAGCTCGTGGGCGCACTCGTGACACTGGACCTGCCGGAAGACTCGCCGATGCTCGGCCTGCCGTGGATCATCACCTTCGGGCCGCTCGGCGACGTCGAAGAGTGGGAGCCGGTGGTCTGCGGGCCGTACGAGCGGCCGCATGCGCTGGCCCTGGCCGAGGCGGTGGTCGCCGAGGAGCAGCTGATGGCGGTGGTCGAGCCGCTGCTGCCGGCGCTGTCGGCCGACGAGATCCGAAGCGAGATCGCCGCCGCGCAGATCGCCGCCCAGGACGAGGAGGCCCGGATCGACCAGGCCGACCTCTACGGCGACTTCGAGGACACCATCGACGAGGAACTGGAGCTGGCCGCCGAGCAGGAGCCGGTGGCCGAGCCGCTCCCCGCGCCGACCGAGGCCGAGCTGCGGGCCGGCTTCGCCCGGATCGCCAAGCTGCTGACCAGCAAGGAAGGCTGACCCCGGCGGTCGGGTCCGGCGCCGCGGTGACGGCAGCGTCCCCGATGGACGCCGGCGCCTCGGGGAGTCCGCTCCCCGAGGCGCCGGTGCCACCTCACCCCCCACCACAAGGGGTCGGTTGCCCAGCCGCCCGTCGGCGCGGGGCACAACGGACGACCAGGTCAATGGCGGGTTACCCGGCTCAGCGCCGTTCGAACCACGCAGCTGCGTCAACCGGCAGGAGATGTCCGCCGCCCTGCTCGGTGAGCTCAGCGCTGGCGACGATCGGCCGGCCGTAGCCGTCGATCACCACCTCGGCGCCGCTGACGTTGACCGCGCAGGTCAGCACGGTGTCGCCGGCGGAGCGGCGGAACGCCAGCACGCCCGGCCCGGCCTCCAGCCAGGTGACGGCGCCGGCGGTGCCGGCCAGCGCGGGGTGCTCGTGCCGGATCCGCAGCGCCGCGCGGTAGAGCTCCAGCGTGGAGCCCGGCACGCCGGTCTGGGCGGCCACCGAGAGGGCACGCCAGGTCGCCGGGGCCGGCAGCCAGCTCAGCTCGCAGCCCTCCGGGCTGAAGCCGTACGGGGCCAGTTCGCCGCTCCACGGGATCGGCACCCGGCAGCCGTCCCGGCTCTCCCCGGTACGCAGGAAGGCCGGGTCCTGACGCAGCTCGTCCGGCAGGTCCAGCACCTCCGGCAGGCCCAGCTCCTCGCCCTGGTAGAGGTAGGCGCAGCCGGGCAGGGCCAGCATCAGCAGGGCGGCGGCCCGGGCGCGGCGCAGGCCGACCTCGCCGTCGCCGTACCGGGTGACGTGTCGCTGCCGGTCATGGTTGGAGAGCACCCAGGTGGTCGGGGCCCCGACGATGGTCGACTCGGCCAGCGCGGTGTCGATCACCTTGCGGAACGAGTCCGCCGACCAGGTGGCGTCGAGGAAGTCGAAGCTGAACGCCTGGTGCAGCTCGTCCGGGCCGATGTAGCGGGCCAGCCGCTGCGGCGTCTCCGCCCAGGCCTCGGCCACCGCCATCCGGCCACCCGGGTAGCTGTCCAGGATGGGCCGCCAGGCGCGGTAGATGTCGTGCACCTCGTCCTGGTCGAAGTAGGGGAGCCGGCCCTTGCCGAGCAGCTCGGACTGGCGCCGGCCGGTGGTCATCGAGTTGAAGCCGACGTCCGGCAGCCCCTCGGCCTTGATCATGCCGTGCGCCACGTCGATCCGGAACCCGTCCACGCCCCGGTCGAGCCAGAAGCGCAGCACGTCCTCGAACTCGGCGCGCACCTCGGGGTGGCGCCAGTTCAGGTCCGGCTGGGCCGGGTCGAACAGGTGCAGGTACCACTGGCCGTCCGCCACCCGGGTCCAGGCTGGGCCGCCGAAGATGCTCTCCCAGTCGTTCGGGGGCAGCTCGCCCTGCTCGCCCTTGCCGTCGGCGAAGAGGTAGCGCTCCCGCTCGGCCGAGCCGGGGCGGGCGGCGAGGGCCGCCCGGAACCACGGGTGCGCGCTGGAGGTGTGGTTGGGTACCAGGTCCACGATGATGCGCAGCCCCAGGGCGTGCGCGTCGGTGATCATCGCGTCGAAGTCGGCGAGCGTGCCGAACATCGGGTCGACGTCCCGGTAGTCGGCCACGTCGTACCCGCCGTCGATCTGCGGCGAGGTGAAGAAGGGGGTCAGCCACAGCGCGTCCACGCCGAGCTCGCGCAGGTACGGCAGGCGCTCCCGGATGCCCTGGAGATCACCGACGCCGTCGCCGTTCGCGTCGGCGAAGCTGCGGACGTAGACCTGGTAGACGACCGCGGAGCGCCACCAGTCGTCGTCGGAGGCCAGCGGCGTGCGGTTGATGGCGGCGGTCATCGGTGACGATCCCCGTTCTCTGGGACGGCGGCACTGCGCGTGTGCGTGGGTGAGAGGCGCGGGTGTCTGAGCAGAATGCCGCCGGCATGCTGCAAGAATCAAGCAGTCCTTGCGCAAGGAATGACGGCCGTCACCCGGGGTCGAGCCGCTATGCCGGCACGGCGAGCGCGGGCGGGGCGGGGCGCCCCGGCTCGGGCCCGCCGGCGGCCGGCGGCGTGGTGGCCTGCCGGGCGACCGCGGTCGAGCCGCGGACCACCAGCTCCGGGCGGAAGAGGTACTCGGTGTGCGGGGCGGCGTGGCCGTTGATCTCGTCGACCAGGGCCCGCACCGCGGCGACCGCCATCGCGATCACCGGCTGGCGCATGGTGGTCAGCGGCGGGTCGGTGAAGGCGATCAGCGGGGAGTCGTCGTAGCCGACCACCGACAGGTCGGCGGGGACCGCCAGGCCGCGCTGGCGGGCCGCCCGGATCGCGCCCAGCGCCATCAGGTCGGAGCCGCAGACGACGCCGGTGACCCCGCGCTCGAGCAGTCGGCCGGCGGCGGCCTCGCCGCCTTCCACACCGAACAGGGAGAGCTCGGCCAGCTCGGCCAGCTCGCTCTCGGTCGCGCCGACGAGTCGGCTCATCGCGGCCTTCCAGCCGGCCACCTTCCGCTGCACCGGCACGAACCGGTCCGGACCGGTGATCAGACCGATCCGGCGGTGCCCGAGGGCCACCAGGTGGGCGACGGCGAGCTCGGCGGCCTCCCGGTCATCGCAGGAGACGAAGGGCGCGGCGATGCCGGGGACGTATCCGTTGATCATCACGATCGGCAGCGGCCGGGCGATCAGCGCCCGGTAGCGGTCGTGGTTGGCGGCGGTGTCGGCGTGCAGGCCGGAGACGAAGACGATCCCGGACACCTGCCGGTCCAGCAGCATCTCCACGTACTCGTCCTCGGTGACCCCGCCTGGGGTCTGGGTGCAGAGCACGGGCGTGAAGCCGCTCTGTGCCAGGGTCGACTCGATGACCTGGGCGAAGGCCGGGAAAATCGGGTTGTCCAGCTCCGGCACCACCAGGCCCACCAGCCCGGCGCTGCGCTTGCGCAGCCGGGCCGGGCGCTCGTAGCCGAGCACGTCAAGGGCGGTCAGGACGGCCTGCCGGGTCTCGGGGGCCACGCCGGGGCGGTCGTTGAGCACCCGCGACACCGTGGCCTCGCTGACTTCGGCCTGCTGGGCGATGTCGGACAGTCGAGCGCGCATGGCGGCACTTTAGCTCACCGGCAAGTTCTTTCGTACACTCCTGCAATCTCTTCCATTCTCTGCAACGTCTTGCTAACGTCCCCGCAACACGCGTGATCAGCGGCGCGGCACCCTAGCGCCGGTTGGCAAGAACTTTCAGAGGTTTCCACTGGCGGGCCGTCCTTCCCCCGCGGACCCGCCATGACGACAGGAGTACCGATGCGCATCCGTACCGCGGGTGTGGTCGCTGTCCTCGGCCTGGCGCTCGCCGCCTCGGGTTGCGGCGGCAGTGACAGCGACAAGCCGGCTGCCAAGGAGTCCGCCAAGGCGGCCACCGGCAAGCTGGTGATCTGGGCCGACGACAAGCGCACGGCCGTCCTCAAGCCGTTCGCCGAGAAGTTCGGCCAGGAGAACGGCGTCACCGTCGAGGTGCAGGCCGTCTCCAAGGACCTGCAGACCAACTTCGTCACCGCCTCCCAGCAGGGCAGCGGCCCGGACGTCGTGGTCGGCGCGCACGACTGGATCGGCAACCTGGTGCAGAACGGCGCCATCGATCCGGTGCAGCTGGCCGCCGAGCAGAAGAGCGCCTTCAACGAGACCGCGATCAAGGCGGTGACCTTCAACGGTCAGCTCTACGGCGTCCCCTACGCCACCGAGAACGTCGCCCTGATCCGCAACACAGAGCTGGCCCCCGAGGCGCCGAAGACCATTGAGGACCTGGTCGCCGCCGGCAAGAAGCTCAAGGCCGAGAAGAAGGCCAGCGAGATCCTCTGCCTGCAGTCCGGCCAGAACGGCGACGCGTACCACATCTACCCGCTGTACACCTCCGGCGGCGGCTACCTCTTCGGCACCACCGCCAGCGGCGACTACGACCCGAAGGACCTGGGCGTGGGCAAGCCGGAGTCGATCGCGGCCTTCCAGAAGATCGCGAAGCTGGGTGAGAAGGGCGAGGGCGCGCTGAAGCGCTCCATCACCGGCGAGAACTCCATCGCCACCTTCACCGGCAAGAAGTGCGCTTTCCTGGTCTCCGGCCCGTGGGCGATCGCCGACGCCAAGAAGGCCGGCATCAAGTACGACATCACCCCGGTCCCCGGCTTCGCCGGTGGCAAGGAGGCCCAGCCGTTCGTGGGCGTCCAGGCGTTCTACGTGGCGGCCAAGGGCAAGAACAAGGCCCTGGCCCAGGAGTTCGTCGCGAACTACGTGACCAAGCCCGACCTGGCCGTTGCCCTGTACCAGGCCGAGCCCCGTCCGCCCGCGCTGACCGCCGCCTTCGACCAGGTCAAGGGCACCGACCCGGACCTGGCCAAGTTCCAGGAGGCCGGCAAGAACGGCCAGGTGCTCCCGGCGATCCCGGCCATGGCCGCGATCTGGGACCCGTTCGGCAAGGCGGAGGCCAACATCATCGGTGGCGCCGACCCGGCCAAGACGATCACCGCCGCTGGCACGACCATCGCCGGTCAGATCAAGTAGATGAGCAGGTCGCTGTCCGGTCCGGGGTCTGCCACGCAGGCCCCGGGCCGGGAGCTCGTTCGCTCCGGGCTCCCGCGCACGTCCCGTAACGCGCGGAACCCCGCGCCGATCACCGCGACCGGCCTCGTCATCAAGGTGATCCTGCTCGGCCTGGTGGCCGGGATCGCGATCTGGGCGGCCTTCCCGCTCATCGAGGCCGAGATGTGGGTCGGGCTGGCCATCCTGGCGGTCACCACCGCCGGCCTGTTCTACCTCTACCTCACCCCCCGGCACATCCCGGCGAAGTACCTGGTCCCCGGCACGCTCTTCCTGATCGCCTTCCAGGTCTTCCCGGTGCTCTACACGGCGAGCACCGCGTTCACGAACTTCGGCGACGGCCACCGTGGCAGCAGGGACGACGCGATCGTCGCCATCCAGAGCTCCTCGGTGAAGCAGGTGCCCGGCTCCACCGAGTACACCCTCTCCATCGCCACCAAGGGCGACCCGGCCACCGCGCCGCTGGTCTTCCTGGTCACCGACCCGAAGACCGGCACCGTCTCCGCCGGTGACAGTGAGGGGCTCCGCCAGCTCGACGCCAGCTCGGTCACCGTCGCGCCGGGCGGCAAGGTCACCGCGGCCGACGGCTACACCGTGCTAAACATCGGTCAGGCCAGCCTCCGCAGCAAGGAGATCACGGACCTTGTCGTGCCGACCTCCGGCGGCGCGATCCGGTCCACCGGCCTCACCCGCGCCTACGAAGGCAAGGCGGTCCGGGCGTACGACGCCGGCTGCGACTGCATCAAGGACAGCGAGACCGGCAAGACCTGGACCGCCGACGAAGCGACGGGCTCCTTCGTCGCCGCCGACGGCGAGCGGCTGGCCCAGGGGTGGAAGGTCAACCTCGGGCTGAAGAACTTCAACCGGGTGCTGACCGATCCGAACATCTCGGGCCCGTTCTTCGGCACGCTCCTCTGGAACTTCGCCTTCGCGATCGGCTCTACCGGGCTCACCTTCCTGCTCGGCATGGCCATCGCGCTCGCGCTGCACTCGCCCCGGATGCGCGGCACCAATTTCTACCGGGTGCTGCTGATCCTGCCGTACGCCATGCCGTCGTTCGCGATGCTGCTGGTCTGGCGGGACATGTTCAACACCGACTTCGGCCTGGTCAACAACCTGTTCGGGCTCGGGGTCGACTGGTTCGGCGAGGACTGGACCGCGCGCGCGGCGGTGTTGCTGGTGCAGCTCTGGCTGGGCTATCCGTACATGTTCCTGGTGACCACCGGCGCGCTCCAGGCGATCCCGCGCGAGCTGACCGAGGCCACTTCGGTCGACGGGGCGTCCCCGTGGCAGTCGTTCCGGACGGTCACCCTGCCGCTGCTGCTGGTCGCGCTCTCCCCGCTGCTGATCGCGTCGTTCGCGTACAACTTCAACAACATCAACGCGATCTGGTTCACCACCGAGGGTGGACCGTTCGCGCCGGACAACCCGACCAACGGCGCGACGGACCTGCTGATCACCTACACCTACCGGCTGGCCTTCGGCGCCCAGGGCGCCGAGTACGGCATGGCCGCCACGGTCTCGATCTTCATCTTCGCGATCGTGGCGACGGTGTCGGCGATCAGCTTCCGGCGCACCCGTCAGTTGGAGGAGGTGTACTCGTGACGACCCACGCGGACGTCCCCGTGGCCAGCCGCAACGCCACCCGCCAGCGGCGCAACCGCTGGTTCGCCCGGGTGGGGTGGCGGCACCTGGTCGGGATGCTGGCGGTGGTGTTCAGCCTGTTCCCGATCCTGTTCGTGCTCTCGGCGGCGCTCAACCCGCTCGGCACCCTCTCCTCGACGGACCTGGTGCCGACCGGCGGGGTGTCGTTCGAGAACTTCACCAACCTGTTCGACAAGTTCGCCTTCGGCCACTGGTTCCTCAACTCTTTGCTGATCGCCGGGGCCGCCGCCTTCGTATCGATCTTCCTGTCGGCGCTGGCGGCGTACGCGTTCTCCCGGATGCGGTTCGCCGGACGGCGGTTCGGGCTGCTCACTCTGCTGCTGATCCAGATGTTCCCGCAGTTCCTGGCGATCGTGGCGATCTTCCTGATCTTCACCACGGTCACCGACCTGTGGCCGGCGATCGGCTTCAACACCCCGTGGGGCCTGTTCCTGCTCTACATGGGTGGCGCGCTCGGCGTGAACACCTGGCTGATGAAGGGCTTCTTCGACACCCTGCCCCGCGAGTTGGACGAGTCGGCGACCATGGACGGCGCCACGCACGCCCAGATCTTCTTCCGGATCATGCTGCCGCTGGTGGCGCCGATCCTGGCGGTGACCGCGCTGCTCTCCTTCATCAGCACGATCAACGAGTTCATGATCGCCAACGTGTTCCTCACCGACACCGAGTCGAAGACGCTCGCGGTCGGCATGTTCGGCATGGTGGCCGGCGAGCGGAACAACAACTTCGGGATGTTCGCGGCGGGCACCCTGCTCACCGCGATCCCCACGGTGCTGGTGTTCCAGCTTCTCCAGCGCTACATCGTCTCCGGCCTCACGGCTGGGGCGGTCAAGGGATGACCATGTCGTTGCAGCCGCACCATGACGGATCCGCCACCTACGTCCCGGAGCAGGAGCCCGCGCTCGGACAGACCGTCCCGGTCTTCGTCCGGGTACCGGCCGGCGCCGACGTGCGCCAGGTGCACGTGCGGACCACCGGTGACGGCGAGCCGCGCTTCGCCGAGGCCACCGTCGACCGCCGCGAGGGCGGCGACGTGTGGTGGCGGGCCGACGTCGAGGTCCGCAACCCGGTCAGCAACTACCGGTTCATGCTCTCCGGGGCGCGGGGCTACCGCTGGCTGAACGCCGCCGGCCTGGTCGACCACGACGTGCCGGACAACGGCGACTTCAAGCTGGTCAGCTACGCCCCGCCGCCCGCCTGGGCCCGGGACGCGTTGATCTACCAGATCTTCCCGGACCGGTTCGCCCGCTCGGCCGCCGCCGACGGCCGGACCGGGCCGGACTGGGCCATCCCGTGCGACTGGGACACCCCGGTGATCGGGCGCGGCCCGGAGACGCCGTACCAGTTCTACGGCGGCGACCTGGACGGCATCACCGAGCGGCTGGACCACCTGGATCGGCTCGGCGTGAACACCCTCTACCTCACCCCGATCTTCCCGGCCCGCTCCAACCACCGGTACGACGCGTCGAGCTTCGACCGGGTCGACCCGCTGCTCGGCGGGGACGCCGCGCTGGTGCGGCTCGCCGACGCGGTCCGCGCCCGGGGCTGGCGCCTGCTCGGCGACATCACCAGCAACCACACCGGCGACGCGCACGAGTGGTTCACCACCGCCGCCGCGGACGTGCACGCCGCCGAGCGGGAGCTGTACTACTTCGACGAGGTGACCGGCTGCGACAACTCCAGCTCGGCTGACGGCCACAATTCGGCCTCCGCGCCGCTTGGCGGCGCTCCGGACCGAATGAAGGCCGGTCTGACGCCGCGCTGGGACCTGGAGCCGTCGTACGAGTCCTGGAACGGGGTCAAGTCGCTGCCGAAGCTGAACTGGGGCAGCACCGAGCTGCGTCGCCGCTTCGCCACCGCCGAGGACTCGCTGCTGCGCCGCTGGCTGCGCCCGCCGTACGGGCTGGCCGGCTGGCGGGTCGACGTGGCCAACATGACCGGCCGGCGCGGCGCGGACGGGTACACCCACGAGGTGGCGAAGCTGCTGCGCGAGGTGGTCGCCGACACCCGCCCCGACGGCCTGCTGCTGGCGGAGCACGGCCACGACCACACCGGCGATCTGGACCGCGACGGCTGGCACGGCACGATGAACTACGTCGGCTTCACCGACCCGGTCTGGTCCTGGCTGCGGCACGGCGACGATCCGGTGCCGAACTTCCTGGGCACCCCCGGCGGGGTGCCCCGGCGGGCCGCGGGCGCGGTGCTGGCCACCATGAACACCTACCGGTCGCTGATCTCCTGGCGGTCGTACGTGCACTCGTGGCAGCTGCTCGGGTCGCACGACTCGGCCCGGATCCGGACGGTGGTCGGCGACGCCGCGCGGCAGGAGGTCGCCGCCGGCCTGCTCGCCACCATGCCGGGTACCCCGGTGATCTTCGCCGGTGACGAGCTCGGGCTGACCGGCACGAACGGGGAGGGGTCGCGTACGCCGATGCCGTGGCACCGGCCGGAGAGCTGGGACCAGGGGACCTTCGCCGCGTACCGGGGGCTGCTCGCGCTGCGCCGCGGCGAGCCCGCGCTCCGGCACGGCGGCCTGCGCTGGGTGCACGCGGACGCCGACACCCTGGTCTTCCTCCGCGAGGCGCCGACCGGGACGGTGCTGGTCCTGGCCCGGCGCGCGGCCGCCGCCCCGGTCCGGCTGGCCGGCCTGCCGGCCGGTGACAACGTGTACGGCGGTGCGCCGGCGCTCCGCCCCGACGCCGACGGCGTGGTCACCCTGCCCGCCGACGGCCCCACGTTCCAGGTCTGGCGCCTCGGCTGACCGCTCGACCGTCTCAAGATCACACTCGAACCGGGAGGTAGTGGACTCCCAGCGCTTCGGAGGCCGCTACTCATTGGTCGAGCGCGATCTTGGCGGGGGTTGGTGCTCGTCCGCCGGTGCGCCGGGGCGGGCGGGTCAGCGGGGTGCCGGGTGGTGGGCCGCGAGCAGCGTCCGGACGCCGGCGAGGTAGGTCTCCCGGTCCGGGGAGCCGGTCAGCATGCGCTGCATGAAGTAGCCCGGCACCAGGCCGAACAGCGCCGCCCCGACCGCCTCCGGGTCGGCGTCGGCGGGCACCTCGCCGGCCTGCTGCGCCCGCCGCACGACGGACGCGTAGTGCCGGCGGAGCCCCGTGTACGTCGCGGCCACGAACTCGGCCAGCGACGGGTCGCGTTGCGCCTCGCTCCAGACCTGGATCGCGAGGCGGAGCACGCCGTCCTCGCCGGTCTGGGTGTCGACGTACGCCAGCGCGCGGTCCAGCGCCTCGATCAGCGGCAGCGGCGGGTCGTGCCGGGCGAGTTCCGCGAAGACCTCCTCCGCACGGCCGACCACGGACTCGGCGATCGAGGTGATCAGGTCGTTCTTGCTCGGGAAGTAGCGGTAGACCGCGCCGACCGAGAGGCCGGCCTCGGCGATCACGTCCTGCATCGAGGTGTTGTGGAAGCCGTCACGCAGGAAGCAGCGCCGGGCCGCGTCGAGGATCTGCTGGCGGCGGGCGGCGCGGTGTTCGTCCGATACGCGTGGCACGACCCACATTCTAAAGCGAACGTTCGTTCTTGACTCGCGATCGGGCAGGGGCGCACTCTCATTCCAAGAGAACGAGCGTTCGTTTTAGGAGTTGAGATGGAAGGCACCCGTACCCGATCGCCCTGGCTGCTCGCGGTGCTGCTCGCCGCCCTGGCGGCGGGGGTGCAGGCGCTGCTCGTACCGCTGTTCGCGGCGCCGGCGGCCCACCTGGCGCCGCGCGACCTGCCGGTCGCAGTGGCCGGGCCGGCGCCCGCGACCACCGAACTCGCCGGCCGGCTGGCCGCCGCCCGGCCCGGCGCGTTCGACGTGACCACGCTGCCCGACGCAGCGGCGGCCGACCGGGCGCTGCGCGACCGCGAGGTGTACGCGGCCTTCGTCGCCGGCCCGGACGGGATCGCGCTGCACACCGCCCCGGCAGCCAGCCCTACGGTCGCCGCCCTCCTCACCGAGGCCTCGGCCCAGCTCGCCGCCGGACGTCCGGTGCCCGTGGTGCAGGTCGTCCCCGCCGACCCGGACGACCCCCGGGGCGCCGGTTTCGCCGCCGGCTTCCTGCCCTTCGCGCTGACCAGCATGCTCGCCGGGGCGCTGCTCACCTTCCTGGTCGCGCACCGGGGCGCCCGGCTGCTCGGGCTGCTCGGCTACGCCGTCCTCGCCGGCCTGGTGGGCGCGGCGGTGCTGCACGGCTGGCTCGGCGTCCTGGACGGCGACCTCTGGCGGGAGGCGGGGGCGATCGGCCTCTTCGCGCTGGCCGCGGCGGGCATCGTCGGCGGACTCGGGGCGCTGCTCGGCGGTCCGGGGATCGGCCTCGGCGCCCTGCTGGTCTTCCTGGTCGGCAACCCGCTCTCCGCGGTCAGCGCCGCGCCGGAGCTGCTGCCGCGGCCGTGGGGCACGGTCGGGCAGTTCCTGCCGGTCGGCGCCGGTGGCACCCTGCTCCGCTCCGCGGCCTTCTTCGGCGGGGCCGGCGCGACCCGGTCGCTCGCGGTGCTGGCGGGTTACGCCGCCGTCGGGCTGGTCCTGGTCCTGGTCGGCCGGTTCCGGCCGGCCGGGAAGGTGGGAACGGCGGTGCCGGAGCGGCGGCCGGCCGAGATCACGGTATGAGCTCGCTTGGCGAGCCGCCTACTACGCGGCGTCGTTGATGGGGGAGGATGTCGGCGTGGAAGCTCTTCGGCTGGTACTTCTCTACGTCCATCTGATCGGGTTCGCGCTGCTGCTCGGCGGCGCGGTCGCCCAGTACGTCGGCGGCCGACTGCGGATCAACGCGGCCATGCTGTGGGGCTCGGTGATCGGCCTGCTGACCGGCATCGGTCTCTCCGCGCCGCTGCGCGAAGGCCCCGAGCCGGCACCCGCCAAACTTGTTACCAAGTTGGTGCTCGCGCTGCTGATCTTTGTCATGGTCTTCTTCTCCCGGAAGCGGGAGTCGGTCAACCGCGGCCACTTCCTCGCCATCATCGGGTTGACCCTGCTGAACGCGGCGGTGGCGGTCTTCTGGCGGTAACGTCCGGACTAGGGGAGGGCCGCGGGAAACAAGCGTTTCGCCTCGCCCGGCCGATTGGCTGGCAGCACGGATAGTGATCTGTCCCACCCAAGGGTTACATGCGGGTAACAGCCACTCAACAGTCGTGCACGATTGTCGGCCGGTCGGTGGGCGCGGGCGTACGCTCCCGTCCGTAACGTGGGACAAGCCGGCGGCACCGTGCAGGCCGGCTTATGGGCTGCCACCGCACATGGAGCGGTGAGCAATGGGAAGGAGACGTCTTGCGCTCTGTGCGTGGGATGCGGATCGCCTCCGTCTTCGCGGTGGGTGGGCTCGTGCTGGGCGCCGCCGCGTGCGGTAAGGCCCCCGAGGAGAACAAGGGCGGCGGCACCGCCGCCAAGAAGTACAGCGCCTGCATGGTGACCGACGTCGGCGGCATCGACGACAAGTCGTTCAACACCTCGGCCTGGAAGGGCCTGCAGGAGGCCAAGAAGGCCAACGACAACATCGACATCAAGAACGTCCAGTCGAAGGCTGAGGCGGACTACGAGGTCAACCTGACCGGGTTCGTCAACCAGAAGTGCGACTTCATCCTGGCCGTCGGCGGCCTGATGTCCGACGCCACGAAGAAGGCCGCCCAGGCCAACCCGAACCAGCAGTTCGCCATCGTCGACTCGAACCCGGGTGTGGACAACGTCTACCCGATGCAGTTCGACACCGCGCAGGCCGCCTTCCAGGCCGGTTACCTGGCCGCCGGGATGAGCAAGACCGGCAAGGTCGGCACCTACGGCGGTCTGCCGATCCCGCCGGTGACCATCTTCATGGACGGCTTCGCCGACGGTGTCGCGTACTACAACAAGGCCAAGGGCAAGAACGTCCAGGTCCTCGGTTGGGACAAGGCGACCCAGAAGGGCTCCTTCACCAACGACTTCGTCAAGCAGGACGAGGGCAAGAAGGTCTCCGACACCCTGGTCGCCCAGGGCGCGGACATCATCATGCCGGTCGCCGGCGGCGCCGGCCTCGGCACCACCGCCGCGGCCCAGGCCTCGAACGGCAAGTACTCGGTCATCTGGGTGGACGTCGACGGCTGCGAGAGCACCCCGAACTGCCCGACGCTGGTGACCACCGTGGTCAAGAACATCCCGGACGCCGTCAAGGAGGCCGTGCTCAAGGCCGCTGGTGGCGAGAAGCTCCAGGCCAAGCCGGGCTTCGTGGGCACCCTGGCCAACAACGGTGTGTCGATCGCCCCGTACCACGACTTCGACAGCAAGGTCCCGGCGGACCTGAAGGCCGAGGTCGACAAGATCAAGGCGGACATCGCCGCCGGCACCATCACGGTCACCTCGAAGGCCCAGCCGACCAAGTGACCGGTCCGCCGGCCGCCGCGGTGAGATCATCGACAGCGGAGGCCGGCGGGCACCACGCATGACGATCCGGCCGCCTCGGCGTACGCGGGGACACCACCCGTGCCGCCGGGGCGGCCGATCCGCTCCACCCCGGGCCGGCTCGGTGCCCGGCGCGACAGCGGCTAGGCTGCACCATCGCTCGCACTCCAGGAGGTTGCGCTGAGACTCGAACTGCGCGGCATCACCAAACGGTTCGGTGACCTGGTCGCCAACGACCACATCGACCTGACGGTGGAGCCTGGAGAGATCCACGCCCTGCTCGGCGAGAACGGCGCCGGCAAGTCGACCCTGATGAACGTGCTCTACGGGCTCTACCAGCCCGACGAGGGCGAGATCCTGGTCGACGGCAAGCCGCTGAAGCTCAGGGGCCCGTCGGACGCGATCGCCGCCGGGATCGGCATGGTGCACCAGCACTTCATGCTGGTGCCGGTCTTCACTGTCGCCGAGAACGTGATGCTCGGCGACGAGCGGGTGAAGGGCGGCATCGCCGGCTTCCTCGACCGGCGGCGCGCGCGGCGCGAGGTCGCCGAGGTCTCCGAGCGGTACAACCTTCGGGTCGACCCGGACGGGGTGATCGAGGACCTGCCGGTCGGCGTCCAGCAGCGGGTGGAGATCGTGAAGGCGCTCACCCGCGAGGTCGACCTGCTGATCCTGGACGAGCCGACGGCGGTGCTCACCCCGCAGGAGACCGAGGAGCTGCTCGCGGTCATGCGGTCGCTCAAGGCCGCCGGCAAGTCGATCGTCTTCATCACCCACAAGCTCGGCGAGGTGAAGGCGATCGCCGACCGGATCACCGTGATCCGGCGCGGGAAGACGGTCGGCACCGCCTCGCCGACCGCCAGCCGGGACGAACTGGCCGCCCTGATGGTCGGCCGCAACGTCCGACTGACCGTCGACAAGAAGCCGGCCGCCCCGGGCAAGCCGATCCTCGAGGTCTCCGGGCTGGTCGTGGACGACGACCGGCAGGTTCGCGCGGTCGACGGCGTGGACCTGACCGTGCACGCCGGCGAGGTCCTCGGCATCGCGGGCGTGCAGGGCAACGGCCAGACCGAGCTGATCGAGGCGATTATGGGCCTGCGGCCGACGCTCGCCGGCACGGTGACCGTCGACGGCGAGGCCGTGCACGGCTGGCCGACCAAGAAGGTGCTCCGCGCCGGGGTCGGTTACGTGCCGGAGGACCGCAGCGTCGACGGCCTTGTCAAGGAGTTCTCCGTCGCGGAGAACCTGGTGCTGGACATCTACGACCGGCCCCCATTCGGCCGGGGACTGTCCCTCAAGCCGGACGCGATCGCGAAGTCGGCGAAGGAGCGGATCGAGCAGTTCGACATCCGTACCTCCTCCGCGGCCGCGCCGGTGGGCACCCTGTCCGGCGGCAACCAGCAGAAGGTGATCGTGGCCCGGGAGCTCTCCCGGCCGCTGAAGCTCTTCGTCGCCGCCCAGCCCACCCGGGGCGTCGACGTCGGCTCGATCGAGTTCATCCACAGCCGGGTGATCCGCGAGCGGGACATCGGCACCGCCGTCCTGGTCGTCTCCAGCGAGCTGGACGAGGTGCTCGGCCTGGCCGACCGGATCGCGGTGATGTACCGCGGCCGGATCATCGGCATCGTCGGCCCGGACACCCCGCGCGAAGAGATTGGCCTGCTGATGGCCGGCATCACCCCCGACTCGGCCGGCGCGGCCCCGGCGACGGGCACCGGTACTACCAGCGACCCCGGCAGCGCGGCCCCGACCGCCGAGGGCCCAGCCAGCAAGGACGAGGCATGACCAACCCCAACCCGGTGTCGGGCTCCCCGGAGAAGGAGCCGGCGACCGAGGCGCAGGCGGCGCGGATAGCCGCCGGCAACTCCGACCGGGCCGCCCCGGCGACCGCACCGGAGCCGCAGCCGCGGCCCTCGCTGGGCCGGCTCTTCCTGGACAACCTCTGGGCCGCCAACACGGTGACCGTCACGGTGCTCGCGCTGGTCCTCGCGATGATCGTGGGCGCCATCCTGATCATCGTCTCGGACCCGGAGGTGCTGTCGACCTACGGCTACCTCACCGCCCGGCCGGCGGACGCGATCACCTCCAGCTGGTCCGTGGTCAGCGAGGCGTATGCCAACCTGTTCAAGGGCGCGATCTACGACCCGGCGGCGACCGGCTGGCAGGGGGCGCTCGGCCCGATCTCCGAGACGCTGACGTACACCGCCCCGCTGGCCTTCACCGGCCTGTCGGTCGCGCTCGCCTTCCGGGGCGGCCTGTTCAACATCGGCGCGCAGGGCCAGGCCACGATCGGCGCCATCCTCTCCGCGCTGGTCGGCTTCGCGCTGCCGCTGCCCTCGGGGCTGCACCTGCTCGTCGCGCTGATCGCCGGCGCGGTCGGCGGGGCGATCTGGGGCTTCATCCCGGGCATCCTCAAGGCGCGCACCGGCGCCCACGAGGTGATCAACACGATCATGCTCAACTACGTCGCGGTCTACTTCCTCGCCTGGCTCATCGTCCAGAACGGGGTGCAGAACCCGAACCGCGCCGACGCGATCAGCAAGCCGGTCGAGTCCTCGTCCCAGCTGCCCCGGCTGCTCGGCGACAACCTGCGGGTGCACGCCGGCATCCTGCTGGCCGTGCTGGTCACCTGGGCCGTCGCCTGGCTGCTCAACCGCTCCACGATCGGCTTCGAGCTGCGCGCCGTGGGCGAGAACCCGAGCGCCGCGCGGACCGCGGGCATCAGCGTGACCCGGACGTACGTGCTGATCATGGTGATCTCGGGCCTGCTCGCCGGTCTGGGCGGCTCGAACATGGTCCTCGGCTCCACGGCCAACGCGCTCACTCCGCTGGTGATCGCGCAGATCGGCTTCGACGGCATCATGGTCAGCCTGCTCGGCCGGGTGAAGCCGTGGGGCGTTCTGCTCGCCGCGCTGCTCTTCGGCGCGCTTCAGGCGGGCGGCAACCGGATGCAGTCGTACTCGGGGATCTCGCTGGAGCTGGTGACCGTGCTCCAGGCGCTGATCGTCATCTTCATCGCCGCGCCGGCCCTGGTAAAGGCGATCTTCCAGCTCCGGGCCGCGCGTGCCGCCCGGTTGCAGACGAGCCTGGCGAAGGGCTGGTAACGGATGTCGACCATGGCTGTCCCGGACGTCGCCGTCGCCCCGGTCGATGAGGGGTTCTGGAACCGCACCCGCAAGGTCGGCGCGTTCCTGCTGGCGCTGGGCGTGCTCGCCGCGGTGCTCTTCGGCGCGCTCGCCACCAACCAGCAGGCCCGCTTCACGCTCAGCGAGACCGAGGGCGGCGCGGCGCTGTCGGTCAACGGCACGACCGGCGCGATCGCCTTCGGCATCATCACCGCCGCGGCCGGCGCCGCCCTGCTGGCGGGGTTGTCGAAGCGCTGGTTCACCCTGGTGCTCGGCGTCGGCCTCGTCGCCTTCGTGCTCAGCTTCCTCTGCTGGCAGGTCTCCGCCGCTCCCGCGGGCCGCAACTTCATGCCGCTGGTCAACATCGTCCGCGGCACCTTCATCCTGGCCCTGCCACTGATCTTCGGCGCGCTGGCCGGCGTGCTCTGCGAGCGCACCGGCGTGGTCAACGTGGCCATCGAGGGGCAACTGCTGATGGGCGCCTTCGCCGGGGCACTCTTCGGCAGTATCTCCGGCGACGTGTGGGTGGGCCTGGTCGCGGCGGCGCTCGGCGGCGCGTTCATCTCGCTGCTGCTGGCGGTCTTCGCGATCCGTTACCTGGTCGACCAGGTGGTCATCGGCGTCGTACTGAACCTGCTCGCGGTGGGCATCACCGGCTTCCTCTACGAGCGGCTGATGCAGACGGACGCACAGAGATACAACAGCGCGCCCCGGTTCTCCAACTGGGAGATCCCGCTGCTGAAGGACATCCCGGTGGTCGGGCCGGCGCTGTTCCGCGGCAACATCTTCCTCTACCTCGGCCTGCTGCTGGTCCTGGTCATCCACATCGGGCTGTTCCGCACCCGGTGGGGCCTGCGGACCCGCTCGGTCGGCGAGCACCCGACCGCCGCGGACACCCTGGGCGTCCGGGTGCAGGCGCTGCGCTACCGCAACGTGATCGTGGCCGGGATGGTCGCCGGCATCGGTGGCGCCTCCTACACGCTGGCGCTCTACTCCTTCACCAAGAACATGATCGGCGGTAAGGGCTTCATCGCCCTGGCCGCGCTGATCTTCGGCCGCTGGAGCCCCACCGGGGCCCTGCTCGCGGCGCTCTTCTTCGGCTTCGCCGACCAGCTCGGCACGTACCTCAGCGCGATCAACAGCATCATCCCGAGCCAGTTCCTGGCCATGCTGCCGTACCTGGCGACGATCCTGGCGGTGGCCGGGCTGGTCGGCCGGGTCCGGGCGCCGGCGGCGGACGGCAAGCCGTACATCAAGGGCTAATGGGGGAAGCTCATGGAGATCGACTGGGCCCGGCTGCGGGCCGCGGCCACCGAGGTGATGCGGCACGCGTACGTGCCGTACTCGAAGTTCCCGGTCGGGGCGGCCGCCCTGGTCGACGACGGCCGGGTGGTGGTCGGCTGCAACGTGGAGAACGCCGCGTACGGCGTGGTGCTCTGCGCCGAGTGCGGGGTGGTCTCCTCGCTGCACGCCACCGGCGGTGGTCGGCTGGTCGCCCTCTCCTGCGTGGACGCCACCGGCGAGCCGCTGATGCCGTGCGGCCGGTGCCGCCAGCTGCTCTGGGAGAACGGCGGCCCGGAGTGCCTGGTCGAGGCGAAGGGCGGCCCGCTGCGGATGGCCGAGCTGCTGCCGCACGCGTTCGGCGTCGAGGATCTGGAGGCGGTGGTCGGCGAGACGCCGGTGCCGGTGGTGCCGGAGCGGCTGGCCGCCTGGCGGGGGCGCGGCACGGTCTTCGTGCACCCGGACCTCTCCGCCGGTCAGCAGGTCTGGACGGCGTACTGGGAGCGGTCCGCCGGGGACACCGAGGGCGCCGAGACCGGCGTGCTGGAGGAGGGCCCGACCTGGGATGACCCGGCCGAGGCGATCACCTGGGGGCTCGCGCGTACGCCCCGGGTGGTGGTGGTCGACGCGGCGGGCACCATCTTCTGGGCCGGTGAGGGCGAGCCGCCGATGGAGATCCCGACCCGTTGGGGCGGCTGAGAAGGAACATGAATGAGTGAGTTCACCGCGGTTGACGTCATCCGGACCAAGCGGGGCGGGGGTGTGCTGAGCGACGCCCAGATCGACTGGGTGGTCGACGCGTACACCAAGGGGCTGGTGGCCGACGAGCAGATGTCGGCGCTGGCCATGGCGATCCTGTTGCGCGGCATGACCGGGCCGGAGATCGCCCGGTGGACCGCCGCGATGATCGCCAGCGGGGAACGGCTGGACCTCTCCTCGGTCGCCCGCCCCACGGTGGACAAGCACTCCACGGGCGGAGTCGGCGACAAGATCACCCTGGCGCTCACCCCGCTCGTCGCCGCCTGCGGCGCCGCCGTGCCGCAGCTCTCCGGGCGCGGGCTCGGCCACACCGGCGGCACCCTGGACAAGCTGGAGTCGATCCCGGGCTGGCGGGCCGCGCTGAGCAACGAGGAGTTCATCGCCCAGCTCCGCGACGTCGGCGCGGTGATCTGTGCGGCCGGCGAGGGGCTGGCCCCGGCCGACCGCAAGCTGTACGCGCTGCGCGACGTGACCGGCACGGTGGAGGCGATCCCGCTGATCGCCAGCTCGATCATGAGCAAGAAGATCGCCGAGGGGACCGGCGCGCTGGTGCTCGACGTCAAGGTCGGCTCGGGCGCGTTCATGAAGTCCGTCGACGACGCCCGCGAGCTGGCCCGGACCATGGTCGAGCTGGGCGGCGCGCAGGGCGTGAAGACGGTCGCCCTGCTCACCGACATGTCCACCCCGCTCGGCCTGGCCGTCGGCAACGCCGTCGAGGTGCTCGAGTCGGTCGAGGTGCTGGCCGGCGGTGGCCCGGCCGACGTGGTGGAGCTGACCCTGGCCCTGGCGCGGGAGATGCTGGACGCGGCCGGGCTGCCGGACGCGGACCCGGAGGCGGCGCTGCGCGACGGCCGGGCGATGGACGTCTGGCGGACGATGATCCGGGCCCAGGCCGGCGACCCGGACGCCCCGCTGCCCACGGCCAACGAGGTCGAGATCGTCTGCGCCGCCGAGGACGGCTTCGTCGCGGAGATCGACGCGTACGCCATCGGGGTGGCCGCGTGGCGGCTCGGCGCCGGGCGGGCCCGCAAGGAGGACCCGGTGAGCATCCCGGCCGGCGTGGTGCTGCACAAGCGTCCGGGCGACCGGGTCCGGGTCGGTGAACCCCTCTACGAGCTGCGCGCCGAGCAGGCGGCGCGGATCCCGGCGGCGCTCGCCGAGGCGGCGCGCGCGGTCCGCATCGCGCCGGACGAGCCGGCGGCGATGCCGCTGGTCATCGAGCGGATCGGCTGATCAATTCCGGTCTTGCGGTGCCGTGGTGCTGGTCCCCGCGAGCCGCTATCCTCCCTGCCGCGGGATGACCGACCGGCGCTGAGCCGATGCGAGGAGACAGGGACCTGAGCCGTGCGTGTATCCGCCCCCAACCCCCGGGACGTTCGTGAGGCGAGCCTCGACGAGCTGTCCCGGTTGGGCCTGCCGCTGCCGCCGCCCCAGTTCCCGCTCGTCTGGGAGCCGGGCGACGAGATCGAGCTGCGGCCCACCGCCGAGATCGAGGCCCGGATCGCGGTGCTGCACGTGATCCTGGCCCGCTGTTTCGGGATGCCCCCGCAGGCGGCGATGGGCTGGCTGCTCGGCTCGCGCCTGGTGGACACGGTCACCCCGCCGGAGTGGCAGTTCGTGATGGGCGGCAAGGGGGACCACCGGTCGTTCGTGCTGCATCATGACGCGCTGTTCTCGCTGGCCTGGGTGCTCGGGCTGACCAAGGAACTCGATCCCACGGTGCCGGTGGACGAGCGGCTGGTGGAGCGGATGCCCCACCTCGCGGCCGGCGAGACCTTCACCGCGTGGCGGTCCCGGATCCTGGCCGCCCCGCAGCACCCGGCCGACGCGGCGGCCCTGCTCGACCTGCACTACTGCCTGGACTGGGCGTACCTGGAGACGGAGCGGGCCGGGCGGAGGCCGCCCGGGCTGGTGGACGCGAACGCCATCGGGCAGCGCCGGTGGGCGCTGGAGTGGGCGGTGATCCTCCGCGGGCCGTACCACGATGAGCCGCCGGGCTGGGAAGAGGTCGACCTCTCCACCTGACGTTCAGCGGGGTCGGTGCACGCTCAGCCGGACCGCGACCGTCACCGGGACCGGCTCGGGCCGTGCGGTGATCCGTTCGGCGAGCCGGGCCGGGTCGGTGTGCCAGGCGCTCGGGCCCATGCCGACCAGGGTGGCGACCTCCGGCCCGGTGAGCGCGAGCCGGGCCCGGTGCACGGTCGCCGACTCCTCGGTGAAGTGCGTGGCGAGGCTCCCCGCCACCCGCTCTGCCTTGGCCGGGTCCACCTTCAGCAGGTCGAGGGCGTCGACCAGTTCGGCGAGGTGGTCCTCGGCCGGGGTGACCACCAGCAGCGCGCCCGCCGGATCGAGCACCCGGCGGAACTCGGCGCCGTTGCGCGGGGCGAAGACGTTGAGCAGCACGGCGGTGGAGGCGTCGGCCAGCGGCAGTCGCTGCCAGGTGTCGGCGAGCGCGGCTGCCGCGCGCGGGTGGGCCCGGGCCGCGCGGCGCAGCGCCGGCTTGGAGACGTCCAGGGCCAGACCCACGGCGTCCGGCAGCGCCGCCAGCACCGCGGCGAGATACCGCCCGGTCCCGGCCCCGGCATCCACCACCAGCGGGTACGCCCCGACGGGCACGACGGCCTCGGCGGTGGCGGCGAGGGCGGCGGCGATGATGTCGTAGTGCCCGGCGGCGAGGAAGTCGGCGCGGGCGGCGACCATCTCGGCGCTGTCCCCCGCGTGTGGGGCGCGGCCGGCGAGCAGGTTCACGTACCCCTGCCGGGCGATGTCGAAGCTGTGCCGGCGCGGGCAGCGCAGCGCCCGCGCGGTGCCGGCGGTCGTCTCGGCCAGGGTTTCCCCGCACACCGGGCAGCGCAGCCGGTCGAGGATGCGGGCGTCCACGTCAGGCCCCCGGAGCGGCGCGGCGGCGGTCGTCACCGGGCCGGTCCGGCTGGTTGAGGTGGTCGACCACCCGGTGGGTCAGCGCGGCGAGCGCCTCGACCTCGTCGGGGGTGAGCAGGTCGATCAGGTGCCGGCGGACGGCGGCCACGTGACCGCGGGCGGCCGCCTCGATGGCTTGCCGACCGGCGGGAGTGAGGACGACGATCGAACCGCGCCCGTCCGACGGGCACTCCTCGCGGGTGACCAGGCCGCGCTGCTGCATCCGGCTGAGGTGGTGGGAGAGCCGGCTGCGCGACCAGAGCATCCGGTCGGCCAGCTCGCTGAGCCGCAGCCGCTGGTCGGGCGTCTCGGAGAGGTCGGAGAGCACGTCGTAGTCCGGCTCGGAGAGGCGGGCGTCCTGCATCAGCTCCCGGGCCAGCTCCAGGTCGAGCAGCCGGCGCATTCGGCGGTAACCCCGCCAGGCGCGGTCCTCCCGCTCGTCCAGCCAGCGCGGTGCGTCCATGCGCCGATCCTACCGGTTGGTTGACATGTCATCGAAGTCTCCCTACGGTCGATGACATGTCAACGAGACTGTGGGAGCTGTTCGGCGAGCGCGGACGGGGGGTGCTGGTGACCCTGCGCCGGGACGGCCGACCGCAGCTGTCCAACGTCGACTACCTGGCCGAGCCGCGGCTGATCCGCTGCTCCACCACCAGCGACCGGGCGAAGGTCCGCAACCTGCGGCGGGATCCGCGGGCCAGCTTCCACGTCAGCACCCCGGACGGCGGGGCGTACGCGGTGGCGGAGGGGACCGTGACGCTCACCCCGCCGGCCGCGGCCGTGGACGACGCGACCGTCGAGGAGCTGGTCGACGTCTACCGGCGGATCCGGGGGGAGCACCCCGACTGGGCGGACTACCGGGCGGCGATGGTCGCCGACCGCCGCCTGGTGATCCGTTTTTCCGTGGCGCGGGTGTACGGCTGGCGGCCGTGACGAACGCCGGCCGGGCCCGTCGCCGCGCCCGACCCCGGCTGACTAGTGTCTGAGCATGGTCGCGATCCGGTACGAGGACATCGTCAAGGTTCCGAAGGCGCTGCTGCACGATCACCTCGACGGCGGCCTGCGGGCCGCGACGATCGTCGAGTTGGCCGCGGAGATCGGCCACGAGTTGCCCACCACCGACCCGGAGGCGCTGGGCCGCTGGTTCGTCGACGCGGCCAGCTCGGGCTCGCTGGAGCGCTACCTGGAGACCTTCGCGCACACCGTGGCGGTGATGCAGACCGCGCCGGCATTGCACCGGGTGGCCAAGGAATGCGCGCTCGACCTGGCCGCCGACGGGGTGGTCTACGCCGAGGTCCGGTTCGCCCCGGAGCAGCACCTGGAACGCGACCTGACCCTGGACGAGGTGGTCGAGGCGGTCGTCGCCGGCTTCGTGGAGGGGAGCGCGCTGGCCGCCGAGGCGGGCACCCCGATCCGGGTCGGCACCCTGCTCACCGCCATGCGGCACGCCGCCCGTTCACAGGAGATCGCCGAGCTGGCCGTCCGGCACCGGGACGCCGGGGTGGTCGGCTTCGACATCGCCGGTGCCGAGGCCGGCTTCCCGCCCACCCGGCACCTGGACGCCTTCGAGTATCTGCAGCGGGAGAACTTCCACTTCACCATCCACGCCGGGGAGGCGTTCGGGCTGCCCTCGATCTGGCAGGCCATTCAGTGGTGCGGCGCGGACCGGCTCGGCCACGGGGTCCGGATCGTCGACGACATCACGCCCGGCCCGCCGCCGGTGCTCGGCCGGCTGGCCGCGTACGTCCGGGACAAGCGGATCCCGCTGGAGCTCTGCCCCTCCTCGAACGTGCAGACCGGCGCGGCCGCGTCGATCGCCGAACACCCGATCGGGCTGCTGCGCGACCTGCGCTTCCGGGTGACGGTGAACACCGACAACCGGCTGATGAGCGGTACCTCGATGTCCCGGGAGATGGCGCTGCTTGTGGAGGCCTTCGGCTACGGCTGGAAGGAACTCCAGTGGTTCACGATCAACGCGATGAAGAGCGCTTTCATCCCGTTCGACGAGCGCTTGGCGATCATCGACGAGGTGATCAAGCCGGCGTACGCGAAGCTGGTCGGCTGATCACCGTTGCTGCTGCGGGTGGCCGGCGAGCAAAGCCGCCACCCGGCGCAGCACCTCCCGGGCCCGGGCCGCCTCGGCGCCCAGCCCGGTCTGCCGGCGCAGCACCGCCGGCTCCGCCAGCAGCAGCGTGAGCCCGCGCCGGATCAGCACCCTGGGTGCCTTGCGCTGCTCGGCGAGGTCCCGGGCGAGTCGACGGAGGAAGGTCGCCCCCCGCGGCCGGCGCAGCGCGTACGCCCCGGCGAGGAGCCCCCGTCGGCGGCACTCCTCGACGATCTCGGCGGCGAAAATCCCTTCGGCGACGAAAAGTGGCGATCCGGCCAGATCGAATGGCCGGCTGGCCACCCGGCGGTCCGCGCCGATCGCATAAACCGGCACATCGGCCTTGCCGTGCCGGGCGAGTCGGGTAATCGTTGCCACCGCCGTTTCGGCATCCCAGGACTGGGGTGACTCCCAGTCCACCTCTCCGTTGCGACGTGGCAACGTAGGGTCGTCGCCGTCCTTGTAGAAGTCGTCGAGGCAGAGGACAGGGAGTCCGGTTCGCTGCGCGATATACGACTTTCCGGAGCCGGAAGGGCCAGCGAGCAGGACGACGTGGTGACGGTGTTCCATTACTTTGGGTGACTCCGGACAGACGGATTGCTATCAAATTGCATCAACATCTCATCACACCTTGGGCAAGGCAGAACCTGGGCTTTCTCTTTGCGGAGCGGCGTGATGGAATCTCGGAGGTCCGACCCGTCCGGGTCGGTCGCTCGGCGTTGCCCAGCGCAACGCGCGGACGCTGTGATGCGAGGACGGTGACGTGAGCAAACGGCCAAAGACGGCGGGCTCCTCCCTGTCGTGGCTGCGCCGGCCAGCCAGCCGGCTCCGCGACATGCCGATCTGGTCCAAGCTCGGTCTGATCATGATCGTGCCGACCATCGCCACGGTCGTGGTGGGCAGCACCGGCCTGGTCGACCATTTGCAGACACTCAACAATGCCAACCGGGCCGGCAACCTGGCCAACCTGATCGGCTACTCCGGTGACCTGGTCGACCGGCTGCAGGACGAGCGGACCGCCGCCGTGCTGCTGCTGAGTGCCGACACCTCGCAGGTCAAGAAGCGGTACACCGAGGCGTACGACCAGGTGAACCAGGAGGCCGACAAGGCCAAGGATCGGTACCTGCAGCAGCGCGTCGAGCTGGACAACCTGCCCGCCACGCTGCAGAAACTCCTCGACGGGATCGACCAGAACCTCACCGACCTGCCCGGCACCCGCAGTCAGGTCTTCAACGGCAAGATCGCGACCAGCAGGGCGACCGACGTGTACGAGGGCCTGATCAGCGACCTGCTGGCGGTCCGCGACTCGAGCACCCAGCTCGCTGGCGACAGCGACCTGAGTGACCGGATGCGCGCCGCCGCCGCCATCGCCCGCACCAAGGAGTTCCTCTCCGAGCGCCGGGTGGTCGTGCACCGCGCATTTGATTTCGGCCAGCTCAGCCCGAGCCTGCGCCAGGACTACATCGCCAGCGTCACCGCCGAGCAGCAGGCGCAGGAGGCCTTCACCGCCATCGCCAATCGGTCCGAGGCCGAGTTCTACCAGCAGACTGTCGCCGGGGGCGACCTGCGCGAGGTGTTGTCCTACCAGGGCCAGATCAACAGCAACGAGACCGGGGAGCTGACGACCCTCTCGTTCGGGCCGGACCAGTGGGACACCGCGATGGTCGGCAACGCCAAGCTGATCCGTACCGTCGAGTCGAAGCTCGACGGCGACGTGGTCAAGCAGGCCGACAAGCTGCGGTCGAACGTGCAGCGGCAGGTCTTCCTGGAGACCGGCCTGCTGCTCAGCATGCTGCTGCTGGCGATCCTCTTCGCCTACCTGGTCGCCCGGTCGATGGCCCGCTCGCTGCGTGATCTGCGGCAGGGCGCCCTCTCCGTGGCCCAGTACGGCCTGCCGCAGGCGGTGGCCCGGCTCCGCGACCCGCAGGTCACCGGGCAGCTCTCCCCGGTGCAGCTGGCCAACCAGATCGCCGAGCCGCTGCCGGTCCGGAGCAAGGACGAGTTCGGCCAGGTGACCGAGGCGTTCAACGCGGTCCACCTGGAGGCGGTCCGCACCGCCGCCGAGCAGGCCGCGCTCCGGGCGTCCGTCGCGACGATGTTCGTCAACCTGGCCCGCCGCTCGCAGATCCTGGTCGACCGGCTGATCGGTCACCTCGACCGGCTCGAGCGCGGCGAGGAGGACCCCGACCGGCTGGCCGAGCTGTTCCAGCTCGACCACCTCGCCACCCGGATGCGCCGCAACGACGAGAACCTCCTGGTCCTCGCCGGCGCGGACTCCACCCGCGTGCAGCGCGAGCCGGCCGCCCTGATCGACGTGCTGCGCGCCGCTCAGTCCGAGGTCGAGCACTACACCCGGATCGAGTTCGGCGTCATCGACCGGGACATCGAGGTCGCCGCGCACGCGGTCAACGACCTGGTGCACCTCGTCGCCGAGCTGTTCGACAACGCCACCGCCTTCTCCCCGCCGGACTCGCACGTCACCGTGGAGGCCCGCCGGGTTGGCGACCGTGCCTCGCTCTACGTGGAGGACCGGGGTATCGGCATCAGCGGCGAGCAGCTGCGCGAGCTCAACGAGCGGCTGGCCACGCCCCCGCAGGTGGACGTGGCGGTCTCCCGGATGATGGGCCTGGTCGTGGTCGCCCGGCTGGCCGCCCGGCACGGCGTCAAGGCCGAGCTGCGGCCCGGCGCCGACCGGGGCACCGTTGCCGACGTCACGTTGCCCCCCTCGGTCCTGGTGCCGCGCGCCCTCGCCGGTCGGGTACAGCAGGCGCCGGCCCTCCCGGCGGCGACCACCGGCCAGCAGCACGCGGGCCCGGCGCCCGCCTTCGGCGCCCTGGCGGCCCTGGGCCAGGGTCCGGCCACCCCGCCGGCCCCGCGTCCCGGCGAGTCCGGCAACCAGGTGACCCTCGGCGGTCGCCCCTTCGACCCGGAGCCGCGCAACGGCGCCGGGACCCCGGCCTCGGCCGGCACGATGCGCTCGATGCCCGCCTGGTCGGACCTCACCGGTGCCAGCGGGGTCAACGGCGGCGACTCGTTCACGCCCCGGAGCTCCAACGGCCAGCCGATCGACCCGCTGCCGCAGCGCCGCGCCCCCGGCGTCGGCGACCCGGCCAGCACCGGCCAGCAGCCACCCGTCCCGCGGCAGCTTCCGAGCAGCCCGGAGGCGCGTCCCTACAACCCGCCGCCGATGTCGGCCCCGCCACTGCCGCCGGTCTCCGGCGTCCCGGTGTCCTCGTCGCCGGTGTCCGGCTATCCGGTATCGGCCGCGCCGATCTCGGGTCATCCGATGTCGGCCGCGCCCGCTCCGGGCCAGCCGGTCTCCGCACCGCCTACCGGCCAGACGCCGCCGTATCCGGCTCCACCGGCCCCCGCGCCGAGCGCCGGCGCGCCGCCGGTCTGGCCGCCGGTCGCCGCGCCAGACCGGGAAGCGGCTACCCCGCCGGTGCCGGAGCGGTTCGCCGCCGCCCTGGACATGACCAGCGAGCTCCCGCGGGTCGCGCGCACGGACACCCCGGCCGCTACGCCGCCGGCCGTCAGCCGGCCGCCGGCCGCAGCCGCCACGCCGCCGGCCGGCAGCCGGCCGCCGGCGCCGGCCGCGAACCGGCCGCCGCAGCAGGCCGCGAACCGCCAGCGGTACGCGGACGAGACGATGGAGCTGCCGATCTTCCGGGAGCTCGAGTCGGCCTGGTTCCGCACCCGTCGGCCGGGTCCGGAGGAGGCGGCCGCCACGCAGGCCGGGGCGGCGAGCGGTGCCGCGACCCAGCAGTTCGCCAGGGTTGACGCCGCCGGTCGGGCCGTCCAGCAGACACCACCCGGGACGACAGGTAACGCACCGATGGCACACACTCCGACGGCCGGCGGAGCGCCGCGCGACAACGGGCCGACGACGAACGGGGGCGGCCACCCCGGCTACGCCGAGGCTCTGCCCAACCGGCGGCCTACCCAGCAGCCGACCGGCGGCTGGCAGACCGCGGCCGACGACGGCTGGCGCGCCGCGTCCGCCGCCACAGAGGTCCCGGTGGCGGAGACCACCCAGAAGGGGCTGCCCAAGCGGACGCCGATGGCGCAGCTGGTTCCCGGCGGCGTGGAGAAGCCGACCACCTCGGTACAGCGGCGTACGCCGGAGGCGGTGCGGGGCCTGCTCTCGGCCTACCATCGGGGCGTGCAGCGGGGGCGTAACCAACCGACCGACAGCAACTCGACCGGCTCGGAGGCGACTCCGGGCGGGCAGCAGTCCTCGCAGTCTGGCTCAGGCCCGGTGGCCGGGAGCGGGCAGAAGGAGCAACAAGGATGACTACTACGCAGGATCTCGGTTGGCTGCTGGCCAACTTCGCCGACCGGGTGCCCGGTGTCGCGCACGCGGTCGCCGTCTCGGCGGACGGCCTGCTCCTCGCGTCGTCTCGTGACCTTCCGCGGGACCGGGCCGACCAGCTGGCCGCGATCTCGTCCGGTCTGGTCAGCCTGACCCAGGGTGCGGCCCGCTGCTTCGAGGGCGGAGCGGTGCTGCAGACGGTCGTCGAGATGGACAATGGATTCCTGTTCCTGATGTCCATCTCGGACGGCTCGTCGTTCGCGGTCCTGGCCGCGCGCAGCTGCGACGTCGGCCAGGTCGGTTACGAGATGGCCCTGCTCGTCGACCGGGTGGGCGAGGCACTGACCCCGCAGCCGCGGACGGCTGTCGGGATGATGGGCTGATCGACGCGCTGGCCGGTGGGTCAGGAGCGGCAACAACAACAACGACGGGTTCCGCCGGGGCGAGCCGGTGCCGGGTACGAAGGAGGTGAGCGGCGACATGGCCGATCGTGACGAGCCGACCGGCGCGTTGGTCCGTCCATACGCCGTTACCCGTGGTCGTACCCGTCCCCGACTCGAAATCGCCCTGGAGGCGCTCGTCGAGACGACGGTGCGCGGTCGGGCCGCTGCCAATGGCAATGGCGGCCAAGGCCGGGAGCACCAGTACATCGCCGCGCTATGCGACGGGCGCGTGCAGTCGCTCGCCGAGATCGCGGCGCGGATGCAGCTTCCGCTCGGCGTGGCCCGGGTGCTCATCGCCGACATGGCGACGGACGGCCTGGTCGCGGTCCACGAGCCGACCATTTTGGACGACTCGGACGACGCGGTGGGCACTGAACTGCTGGAGAGGGTGCTGAGTGGACTTCGCAGGCTCTGACATGTCGCACCGGCCGCCGACCCCGAGCGGGCGCGTGACGTCGGCGAAGATCGTTATCGCCGGTGGATTCGGCGTCGGGAAGACGACGCTGGTCGGCTCGGTCTCGGAGATCACGCCGCTGACGACTGAGGCCATCATGACCTCCGCCGGCGTGGGCGTCGACGACAACCGGCAGGTGCCGGGCAAGACGACCACCACGGTGGCGATGGACTTCGGCCGTATCACCATCGACCGCGACCTGATCCTGTACCTGTTCGGTACGCCGGGTCAGACCCGGTTCTGGTTCATGTGGGACGAGTTGGTCCGTGGTGCCATCGGCGCCATCGTGCTGGTCGACACGCGCCGGCTGGCCGACTGCTTCGCCGCGATCGACTTCTTCGAGCACCGGCGGCTGCCGTACCTGGTGGCCATCAACTGCTTCGACGGCATGCAGTACCACGATCCGCAGGACGTCCGGGACGCGCTGGCGATCTCCAGCGACGTCCCCGTGGTGGCCTGCGACGCCCGGAACCGGGAGTCGACGAAGCACGTGCTGATCTCGCTGGTCGAGTACGTGCTCACGATGCGTCGCTCCCGGGCGGTCGCGCCCGCCTGATCGGCGCCGCCCGCGCCCGGTGACAGCCTCGGCCGTCACCGGGCGCTTCTCGCTGTCCAGCCCCGGCGTGGACGCACCGCCGTCGCTCCGTCCGCCGTGGCGACCACGCTGGACCGACCGGGGTGGACGGTCAGGAGTACAGGGTCCAGCTGCCGTTGGGTCGTGGCCGTGCTGCCGGTCCTGGCGTTTCCGGCGCGTCGTCCGGGTGGTGGCCCTACCCGCAGGCGCTGAGCAGCAGGGTGCTCGTCGCCGCGGCGAGGACAACCCGACGGCTCAGCACGGAGGAATCGATCGCCGGTCGCCATCAGGAGTCGCCTTCCCACCCCGGCGACGCCCGCCGCCGGCTGTACCGCCGGAAGGTCTCCGGCCGCCACGACCCGGCGTCAAGTTATCCGGGTGTGGGCAGGAACACGCAGCTGGAAGGCGTCTCCGCGACGGTCAGGAACGGTAGCCGGCGGAGCGGTACTCGTACTCCCGGTCGTCGTCCCGATCGCCGGTGTCGCGGCTGAAGTCCCAGCCGCCGGCCGACTCCCGGCCGGGGCGGCCGCCGACCGCGAACCCACCGATCTCCTGACCCCGGCGCCAGCCGCGGAAGTAGCCGGTGGTGTTCTCGGCGATGCTGGCCGCGTTCCGGACGATCCGCAGTGGACGCTCTTCGCGCAGCGGCGAACCGGGGACCAGGTTGGCCTGGGGGACCCGCTTCGGCAGACCCGCCGACGTCGCCTCGCCCACCGACGGGCGGGCGGCCTGCTCGGCGGCCTGCCAGCCGGTGTCCGCGGTGGTCGACCAGTCCAGGTCGGAGTCGTCGTGCCCGATGAACCAGGCGGATTTGGCCGCGGCGAAGATGAGCAGGTCGCCATCGCCCTCGTCGGAGACGGGCGGCGGCCGGTGCTCCTTCGGCGCGGGTCGGCGCTCCGCCGGCATCGGGAGTTCGGCGCGGGACACCGGCCGGCCGTTGCGGGGGGCCTCCTCCCGCTCGACCAGCCGCAACGGCGGCGTGTCCAGGCCGGGGTCGGTCGGCGGGTTCAGATTGTCCCGCAGCGCCCGGTCGGCCAGCGGCGGTGGCTCGACGAGCCGCAGCATCGGCGGCTCCTGGGGCAGGTCGTCGGCGAGCCACGGTGGAGTGACCCGACCCGCGCCCGGATCGGTCGGCGCGTCGACCTTTCGCCCGCCCCGGTCACCGTACGGGTAGGCGGGCGGAGCGTCGGCCGGGCTGTCGGCGAGGTCGTCGCTGTTGTTGACCAGCGGCCAGTTGGCCCGGGATCCCGGGGGGGCGGACTGCTGGCCGGGGCGCGGCGCCGGCACCGGGATGCTCAGGTCGGTCGCGCTGAAGCCTCCGGTGGGCGGCGCCTTCTCGGTGGTGGTCTTGGGCCGTGGCGGAATGATGCTCCGCTGCCGCTCGGCACGGGCGCTGTTGATGGCCGCCGTGGTCAGCGTGGGCCGGAACGGCTCGCCGGCCTCGGCCGGTGGCACCGTGCCCCGCTGCGCCGGGGCGATCGGGGTGATCCCGGGCGGCGGCGGAGGCGGCGCGGAGACCGGACGGTTGCTGGGCGGGGTGATCGGCTCGCCCCGCGAGGGCGGCGCGGAGATGGGCCTGCCGTTCGCGGCGGCCGGGGTGACCGGCGCCGGGGCGACCGGCGGCGGCGCGACGGGGGCCGGGGCGACCGGTGGCGGACCGAGCGGCCGGGGCGGGAGCGGCGCGGGCCCGCCGGAGACGGGCTCCGGACGACCGCGGCGGCCCACCGGCTCGGGCTCCGCCGAGCGGACCGCCCGCAGCCCGGCACCGCTGCTGTTCGGGCCGGGCAGCTCGCCGACCGGTTCGCCGCGCCGGGCGGCGGCCCGGCGACCAGGGGCCGGGGTGCTGGCCCGGGCGGTGAGCGCGTTGACCAGCGAGTCGCAACCGGCGTCGCAGGCCCGGACGGAGGCGACCGCCTGCCGGACGGTCTCCGCCACGGCGGAGGTGAGTGCCTGGTTGACCGCCGCCCGCAGCGGCGTCTCGGAGATGGCGACCCGCAGGGCGGTCACCGCGTCGTTGATCTCGTCGGCGCCGGCGACCCCCTCGGCGGCGAGGCGCGCGGCGACGGTGTCCGCGGCGGCCGGGACCCCCCGGCCCCGACCGTTGCCGCCGCTGAGCATGCCGGGCTCCGGCAACGCGTCGAGCACGGCCAGCGAGACCGGCTCGGCCGGGTCCGGGTAGGCCCGCAGAGCGGCCGGGTAGAGCTCGCGGAGCACCTCGCGCAGCGCCACCGCGGCGGAGTGGCGCCCGCTGGCCAGCGCGGCGTGCGCGGCGAGGACCTGCTTGTAGCCGGCCAGGTTGCGGGGGGCCGGGAGGGTGACCGCGGAGAGCGCGCCGGCCTGGAGGGCTCGGGCCAGCCCGACCGCCCGGCGCTCGGCCGGCGGGGACTGCATCTCCTCCAGCGAGTCGTCGTCGGCGAAGCGCTCCGCGAAGTCGTCGACCGAGTCGTCGTCCGCGATCGCCAGCGGACGGCCCGCGGCGCTGAGCAGTGAGGTGACCGTGTGGTCGTCGCTGTCGGCGGCGATCGCCGCACCGCTCGGCCCGCCCGACCGCTCCACGAGCAGCGCGACCAGCTGGGCATAGCCAGCCGGGTCGTCGCCGACCTCGCAGACATGCAGCAGACGGCCTGCGTCGTCAACCACAGCGGACGTCAGCGTCGAACCGGCCGAAGCCGGTCGGTCGGCCGGATCCGCCGAGGCCAGACCGCAGTACACGCGCACGAGCGCCACGGCGTCGTCCTCCTCCCGGGACACAGGGCTTTCTCTGCCAGAGACTGATGCTCCCCGCTACGGGTCAGTCGCGCCAGTCCACGACGGCAGAGATCTTGCCGACAATGGTGCGCCAACCCAAACTTGCGGTTTGTGCCCCGATTTTCTTCAGGCGCCGCCGGCCCAGGAAACCACCGATTCCGCCGTTGACAGTGGCCCGCAGCGCCTCGTCCAGGTCGTCCAGGCTGGAGCCTGCGGAGAGCATGTCCAGCACGGCTGGTAGGCGCAGTGCGTACGCAACGTCACGGGCGATCTCGCCGGCCTCGATCAGGAGCGTGGGATCCCACGTGTCGTGGCCGCCGCGGAGGTTCTCCACCACCAGGTCGAGCTCGTACGTGTCCTCGTCCAGCGGGGCGATGTCGGCCGGTTCCACCCGTTCGGACAGTTCACTCCAACTGTCCAGTTGAGACAGGTCGTTGGGCGCACCGGATCGGATGAAACTGACCAGCGACTCCGGCGTCTTGAACAGCAGCAGCCGGCCCCGCTGGCTGAGGAAGACGGGCACCTCCTCGTCGCCGGCCGCCTCCTCGGCCTCCTCGTCTTCCTCCTCCTCGGCCTCGGCGCGCTGGCGGCCCTCCCGCCGCTCCTCCTCGTCCTCGGCGGACAGGGCGGCGAACTCCTCGTCGAGGATCACCACCTCCTCGTCCTCCTCGGCCTCGACGACCTGGCGACGGGCCAGGAACGGGTCCTCCTCGTCGCGCTCGGTGACGTCGGTCGGGGTCAGCTCCCGGGCCGGCCGGTACGCCCGGAGGGTGAGGCCGGTCCCGGCGGGCAGGGCGATCTCCACGGGGTCGATCCGCAGCTCGTCCCAGAGCGCGCGGGCGGCCGCGGAGCGGTCGGCGTCGACCTCGTCTGCGGCCGGCTCGGTGGTGTCGTCGAGCTCGGGCTCGTCGGCGTCGGGCCGTTGGGGCGACTGGCGGGCCACGCTGACCTCCGTGTGCTGTCGGGTTGCCCACCCGGCGACGCCTCGGCCGCCGAGTGACTCTGGGCACATACCCTAGTGGGCCACCCACCGGGGCCGGGACCGCACCCCGGTGGCGTCCCGTCCGGCGGACAAGTAGCGTTGCTACGCATGAAGGCCCAGGCGCTGCATGGACACCTGGACGCGCTGCTGCTGGCGGTGCTGGAGCAGGGCGCGCTGCACGGCTACGCGATCATCGAGGCGCTCCGGGCGCGCAGCGGCGGCACGCTGGACCTGCCCACCGGCACGATCTATCCGGCGCTCCGCAGGCTGGAGCGGGCCGGGTACGTCACCAGCTCGTGGAGCACGGTCAGCGGGCGGGAGCGGCGGACCTACCAGCTCACCGAGGCGGGCGGGCGCGCGCTGGCCGGCGAGCGGGCCGGCTGGCAGGAGTTCAGCGCCACCGTCGGCCGTTTCCTCGGCCCTGAGCAGCCACCCACCGCACCGGCCTGACCCTGCCCGGTGTCCCGCGCACATCGCACCCCCGCCCCACCCATCGCAAAGATCGTCTGCACTTCCCCGCCACGACACGCCGGCGAGACGCTCGGAGGAGTGCAGACGATCATGGGCCCAGCCCAGCCCAGCCCAGCCCAGCCAGCCCAGCCGGGCCGGGCCCGGCCGGGCCGGGCCGGGGGTCGGCGGTGCCGCCGGCGGGCTGGGTCAGCGAGTGGTGGCGAGCCAGGACCGGGCGGCGCGTCCCAGCGAGAAATAGGCAGCCCCCACCAACACCGCGCCGACGATCATCGGCGGCCAGGTCAGGGCGGCGTCCCAGAGCGCGACCGACCAGGCGAAGAGGGCGACCCCGGCGACCGAGCCAAGGGCGAGCGCGCCGGTCAGGCCCAGCCCCAGCACGCGCGCGGCGGTGGGCGCGCCGATCTCGCCTCGTCGCGCCGCCCGCGTCCCGAGCACCAGGCTGGCCAGGGCGAACCCGGCGACGGCCAGCCAGATCCAGTTCAGCGACGCGGAGAGCAGTAGGTAGATCGCGGGCGGCCGGGGGCCGTCGCTCCAACTCGACCCACGCCAGGTGAGGTCGCCTGCGGCGACCAGCGCCAAGGCCACCGCCAGGGCGCGCAGCGCCAGCCCGCGCAGGGCCGCGGCCGCCAACTCGGTCTGGTAGCCGGGGACGAGCTGGGCGGCGCTGCCGAACTCCGCCACCGCGCGCCGCTCCGCCTCCGCCGCCGGCAGCCCGCCCTCCCGGTACGCCTCGGCGGCGTCCAGCAGCGCGTGCCGCGCCTCGGTGAGCAGGTCCGCCTTGAGCCGGGCCGGCCCACGCAGGCGGCCGGCCAACTCGCTCAGGCGCTCCTCCACCAGCACGTCGTCGAACCCCCGCATGGCCCCACCCTGCCATCCGCGGCCGGGGCGACGCGTCCGGGAATATCCCCGAGAAACATTGCTCAGGGGGTCAGGGCCAGGTAGCCGCGCTCTGCCGCCTCCTGGAGCAGCCACTGCTCCCGGTACCAGCCGGGCTGGGCGACCAGCTCGGCGTGCCGACCGCGCTGCACCACCCGGCCGGCGTCGAGCACCACGATCTCGTCCAGCTCCGCCAGGCCGCTGAGCCGGTGGCTGATCAGCAGCACGGAGTGCCCGGTCGGGGTGGCGGCGAGCGCCGAGGCGAGCACCGCGTCCGCGGCCGCCGGGTCGAGCCCCTCGGTCGGCTCGTCCAGCACCAGCACCGGGGGCGCCGCCAGCAGCGCGCGGGCCAGCGCGAGCCGCTGCCGCTGGCCGCCGGAGAGCTGCCCGCCCTCCTCGCCGACCACGGTGTCCCAGCCCTCCGGCTGGGCGCGTACCCAGTCCAGCAGCCCCGCCGCGCGGGTCGCGGCGGCCAGCTCCTCCTCGTCCGCCTCGGGGCGGCCTAGCAGCAGGTTGTCCCGGACCGAGGCGTGGAAGACGTACGCCTCGGCGAGCAGTCCGCCGATCGCCCGGGGCACCTCCTCGGCCGGGTACGCGGACAGGTCGATCCCGTCCAGGGTGACCCGGCCGGCGTCGGGGCGTACCGCGCCGGTCAGCACGGCCGCCAGAGTGCTCTTGCCGGCGCCGCTCGGGCCGACCACGGCGATCCGGCGGCCGGCCGGCAGATCGAGGCTGAACCGGTCCAGGGCCGGCGCGGCCCCCTCGCGGTAGCGCACGCTCACCTGGTCGAAGCGCACGTCGTGCGGCCGGTCGGGACGCACCGTCGCCGGTCCGGCCTCCGACACCGCAGCCGGGGCGGGCTCGATGAGCAGTGCCGCGACCCGGTTCAGGCCGGCGCGCAGCTGGGTCCGCTGCCGGGCGGCGCCGACCAGGGCCAGCGCGATCTCGACGGCGGCCAGGGTGCCGACGGCCAGCACGCCGATCAGCACTCCGTCGACCCCGGCGCGGAGGGCGACGAGCACCACGGCGGCGGCGGTGGCCCCGGCGACCAGCACGCCGGCCGCGTCGACCGCGAAGCCGGTCGCGGCGAGCCGACGTTCCAGCTGGGCCAGGCGCTGCGCCCGGCGGTCGGCGGCCGCCAGGGCTCGGCCGGTCGCGCCGAAGGCGGCGAGGTCGGCGGCCCCGTGCGTCAGGTCGATGGCGTCCACGGCGAGCGCCCCGCGCAGCGGGGCCACCTCGTCGGCGCTGCGCCGGGTCACCGCCGCGGCCAGGATCGGCAGCGCCACGCCGGCCAGCAGCAGCCCGACGGCGAGCACGCCGGCGGCGGGGAGCGAGATCAGCGCGGCCCCGCCGACCGCGAGCACGCCCACCAGCGCGGCGGCCGCGCCTGGTACGAGCACCCGCAGCAGCAGGTCCTGGACCGTCTCCACGTCGGACACCAGCCGGCTCAGCGCGTCCCCGGAACGCTGTATCGCCGCGTCTCGCCGGACCGCCAGCGTGCCGAAGACCCGGGCCCGCACGTCGGTGATCATGCGGAGCACGGCGTCGTGTCCGGCGAGCCGTTCGCTGTAGCGGAACACGCCCCGGCTGATCGCCAGCGCCCGGACCGCGACGATCGCCACGGTCAACCGGTCCAGCGGCGGCCGGCCGGCGGCGCTCATCAGCAGCCAGGTGGCGGTGGCCATCAGGGCCAGCCCGGCGAGTTCGGTGGCGGTGGCGAGCAAGCCTGCCCCGACCAGCCGGCCCAGGTACGGCCGAGCCAGCCGCAGCACGATCCGCTCGGCGGCCGTGCCACCGCCCCCGGGAGTCGCTGCCCGGGCGCGTCCGGCGGTCCCAGGCTCGGACGGGTCCGGGCGCGCTGGTCCGGTGCTCATCGGTTCGCCCTTCCGGCCGGCGCCGGGGTCAGCTCGGTGACCCGGCCGTCCTCGACGCGGAGGATCCGGTCGGCGTCCTCCAGCAGCGCGGGCCGGTGCGCGACCAGCACCGCGGTGCGCCCGGCGACCAGCCGCCGGGTGGCGGCCAGCACGACGGCCTCGCTGGCGGTGTCCAACCGGGCGGTCGGCTCGTCCAGCAGCACCACCGGGGCGTCCCGGAGGAAGGCACGGGCCAGCGCGACCCGCTGCCGCTGGCCGCTGGAGAGGCCGTGCCCGCGCTCGCCGAGCACGGTGGCCAGCCCGTCAGGCAGGGCGGCGACGACCTCGTCCAGCGCCGCATCGGTGACCGCCCTGGCCAGGGCGGCGTCGGGGGCGTCCGGGGCGCCGAGGCGGATGTTGTCGGCCAGCGAGGCGGCGAAGAGGTGCGCCCGCTGGGGCACCCAGGCCACCTGGCGACGCCAGGCCTCGAGGTCGACCTCGGCGAGGTCCACCCCGTCCACGGTGACCCGGCCGCCGGTCGGCGTGACGAAGCCGAGCAAGAGGCCGAGCAGAGTGCTCTTGCCGGCGCCGCTGGGCCCGATGACCGCGATCCGCTCGCCGGGGCGGATGGTCAGCGTGACGTCCCGCAGCGCGGTGGTCCGCTCGTATTCGACGGTCACCGACTCGAAGCGGATCTCGCGGCGGCCGTCGGGTGCCGGAACGGGCTCGCGGGTCCGCGCGGGGCCGGCCGGAGGGGCGGAGATCGTGAGCGCCTCGTCCAGCGCCGTGAGCCCCTCCATGCTGGCGTGGAACCGGCTGCCGGCCGCCCGCAGCGGCAGGTACGCCTCCGGGGTGAGCAGCAGGACCAGCAGCGCGGTGGAGAGGGTGATCCCGCCGCCGAGCAGCCGGATGCCCACCGGCACCGCGACCAGCGCCACCGAGAGGGTGGCGACCAGTTCCAGCACCAGCGCGGAGAGGAAGGCGATCCGCAGCGTCCGCATGGTGGCCACCCGGTGGCCGTCGGCCATCCGGCGGACCACGTCGACCTGCGACCGGGCCCGGCCGAACGCTCGCAGCGTGGGCAGCCCGGCGACCATGTCGAGGAAGTGCCCGCCGAGCAGCGACAGCCGTCGCCACTGCCGTTCGGTGGCGGCCTGCGCCTGCCAGCCGAGCAGGGCGCCGAAGACCGGGATGAGCGGGATGGTCAGCGCGATGATCAGTGCCGAACTCCAGTCGGCGAGGACGATCCGGGCCAGCACGGCGAGCGGCACGGTGACGCTGAGCACCAGTTGGGGGAGGTAGCCGGTGAAGTAGGCGTCCAGCGCGTCCAGCCCGCGCCCGGCCAGGGTGGCGAGCTGCCCGGCCCGCTGGCCGGCGACCCAGCCCGGGCCGTGCCGGCCGACCGCGCCGAGCAGGTCCGCGCGGAGCGCCGCCTTCACCGTCGCCGCCGCCCGCGCCGCCACCGTGCCCTGGGCCCAGCTGACCAGCGCACGAGCGGCGACCGCCGCGACGAAGCCGGCCAGCGCCGGCCGGTGCAGCTGCCCGTCGACCGCGGTCGCCAGCAGCGTGGCCAGCGCGGTGGCCTGCGCGACGACCAGCAGCGCGGTCAGCCCGCCGAGCACCGCGAGCACGGCGAGGTCGCGCCGGGCCGCGGGGACCCGGCGCAGCAGACGCGGGTCGAACGGGCGGCGGTTCACCAGTACACCGGTGCCCTGCCGTCGATCCGTCCCCGGAACACCCACCAGCACATCGCCTGAAAGCCTAGTAGTGCCGGCAGGAGCGGCAGCGCAAGCCAGCCCAGCAGCCGCAGGGTGGGCCCGCTCGCGGCGGCGTCGGCCACGGTCAGGCCGCCCGCCGGCTCGACCGTGGAGACCAGCGCCCAGGGCCAGAGGGCCGCTCCGACCAGCGCCACCGGCAGCGCCAGCGCCGCGCTGGTGGCGGCGAAGGCCAGCCCGGGCCGCCCCCGGCCGAGCGCCGTCCGCGCCACCAGCAAAGCCGCGACCAGCAGCAACGGCAGGAGTACGGCGGCCAGCGGCTGCTGCGCGGCGCCGCGTACCCGGTCGGAGAGCAGGCCGAGGACGGTGGCCGCGCCGACCGCGGTGACCGCCACGGGCACCAGCCGGCGGGCCAGCCGGGCGACCGGCGCGGCGTCGGCCGCCGGCAGCCGGAGGGTGAGGAAGGTCGCACCGTGCGCCGCGACCAGCGCCACCATCGCGAGCCCGGCGGCGGCCACGAACGGGGTGAAGAGGTGGGTCACCCCGTCCACGTGGCCGTCGGCTCGCAGCGGTACGCCCTGGAGCAGGCCCGCGAGCAGCGCGCCCCAGCCCAGCGCGGCGAGCGCGCTGCCGGCGACCACCACCCGGTCCCAGCCGGCCCGCGCCCACTCGGCGGTCGGTCGGCTGCGCAGTTGGACGCCGGCGGTCACCAGGACCACCCCGGCCAGCGCCCCGATCACGGCCGGGTAGAGCCCGGAGAGCAGTTCGCCCTCCAGGGTGGGAAAGGCGCCGAAGAGGATGCCGACGGCGGCCACCAGCCAGACCTCGTTGCCGAGGAAGAACGGTCCCACCGCGTTGAGCGCGGCCCGTCGGGCAGCGGGGCTGTCCCGCCGGGCGAGGAGCAGCCCGACGCCGTAGTCGTAGCCGCCGAGGACGAGGTAGGTGGCGAAGAAGAGGCCGAGCAGGGCGTACCAGGCGAGTTCCACGGCGGGCTCCCTCAGGCGAAGACGGTACGGGGACGGGGGTCGGTCTCCGGCTCGGGCGGGCGGCCGAGGGCGGGATCATGCGCGCCCCGGGCGGCGTGCCGGACGAGCAGGACCCAGTTGGTGACGGCGAGCGTGCCGAGCAGCAGGCTGAAGCCGATCAGCGAGGTCAGCATCACCCCGGGGCCGACCGGGGAGACCGCCTGCCCGGTGGGGAGCAGGCCGTACGCCACCCAGGGCTGGCGGCCCACCTCCCGGGCGATCCAGCCGAGGATCACCGCGACGAAGGGCAGCGGCACGGCGAGCAGGATCAGCCAGAGCGGGAAGCGCAGCCGGATCACCCAGTCCCGCCAGACCAGCGGGAGCAGCAGCCACACGCAGCCGAGGGTGAAGCCGATGAGGATCATGAAGCCCAGGCCGACGTTCGCGAGGGCCGGCGGGGTGTAGTCGCCGGGGCCGAACCGCGCCGTCCACTCCGCGACCAGCGCGTCCCGCTCGGGGCCGGCGCCGAACTTGGTGGGCTGCACCTGCCCGACCGGGCCGAACTGGGCGAAGCCGAAGCCCTGCACCAGGGTGACCGCGAGCGCCGCGGTGACCAGCCCGATCCGCAGCGACTTCCGGAAGAGGTCGAAGTCGGGGGTACGCCGGATCAGGTGCCAGGCGCTGACGGCGGCCATCAGCATCCCGCCGGTGAGCAGCGCGGCGGCGACCACGTGCCCGAAGGCGAAGCCGAGGGTGGGGTTGGTGAGCAGCGCGCCGAAGTCGGTCAGGTGGGCGACGCCGTCGCGAAGCTCGTAGCCGACCGGGTGCTGGAGCCAGGAGTTGGCCACCATGATCCAGAACGCCGAGGCGTACGCGGTGAGCGCGACGCCCCAGAGCAGCGCGAGGTGGACGCCCCGGCGCAGCCGGTGCCAGCCGAAGATCCACATGCCGAGGAACGTGGACTCCAGAAAGAACGCGACCAGGGTCTCGATCGCCAGTGGCGCGCCGAAGACGTTCCCGACGTAGCGCGACAGCCCGCTCCAGTTCAGTCCGAACTGGAACTCCATCACGATGCCGGTGGCGATCCCGAGCACGTAGTTGATCACGTAGAGCTGACCCCAGAAGCGGGTCAGCCGCTCGTAGACCGGCTTGCCGGTGAGGAACCCGGCGGTCTGCAGCCCGACCAGCAGGGTGACCAGCCCCAGGGTGACCACCACGAACAGGAAGTGGATCGAGGTGGTCGTGGCGAACTGCAGACGGGCGAGGAGCAGGGTGTCCATGGCCGCTCTCCAACGGTTGGCTCGCTTTTCGTAGCGAGCCTACACGTAGATTATCTACCTATACCTACTACGCTCTGTCGTATTAAAGACTACGACATGACGTAGTAGAAGCCCGGGTGAATCAGCTCAGGAAGAGGGATATCGGCAGCGCGACCAGCATGGTCGCCACCGTCAGCGCGGCGCCGCCGATCAGGCGGGGCGGACGGTCGGGGACCAGCAGCCGCTGCACCCGCACGTCCAGGTCGCCGTCGCCCATGCCGAGCGCGCAGGCCGGCGTGATCCGGTGACCGGCCGCGGCGAACCGGCGCAGCGCACCGGCCAGCGGCTCCTCGGCGTGCAGCTCGCGGGCCTTGTCGTCGGCGCGCATCTCGACCAGCAGCGCCACTCGCTCCTGTGCGGCGCGCACCCAGCGGAGCCAGGGCAGCGCCCGGCGGAGCGCGGTGAACGGCAGCAGCACCAGGTCGTGCCGCTCCTGCGCGTGCGCCCGCTCGTGGGTCAGCACCGCCGCCAGCTCGGCCCGGTCCAGCAGGCTCAGCGTCCCGGCGCTGACCACCACCCGGGGCTTCACCCCCGGCAGGCAGTACGCCGCGGCGCTCGGATGGTCGAGCACCAGCGCGCCGGGCACGGTCGGGTCCCGACGGGCCACCAGGGTGAGCAGGTCCCGGTGCCGGCGCTGGGCGCGTACGGTGCCGTGGATGCTGCGGACGGTCGTGGTGAGCAGCACCGCGCCGATGCCGAAGCCCACCCCGACCAGGCCGAGGTGCGCCGCGCCCAGCCCGGCCGGCAGGCTGCCGTGGGCCAGGTCGTTGACGAGGGCGAGCAGCGCACTCCCGGTCGGCAGGTCGTACGCGGTGAGGCCGAGCGCCATCGGCAGGCCCATCGCGGAGAGGCCGAGCGCCAGTCCGACCGCCTGCCAGCAGACGATCGCCACGCGGGGAGCGCGCCAGGTCCAGGTGGAGGTGGCGAGGACCAGCGCGGTCAACCAGCAGGCCAGGATGGTCGCGGCGAAGTGCACGGCGTACGCCACGGCGGCCGCCCTACCGGTCCGTGGCCTCGTCGGCCGGCGCCGCCCGCCCGGCCCGAGGGGACTCGATGCGGTCGGCCAGTTCAGTCTCGACCCGGTCGGTCGGCCCGGCCTGGCGGTCGGCCGGCCCGGAGCCGGCCAGCCCGGCCTCGGCGCCCAGCGCCGCCCGGAGCACCTCCGCCTCGGTGCCGGTGACCGAGCGGGCGAAGCGCACCAGCGCCGCGTCGCGGCTGCCGCCGAGATCGAGCGCGTCGAGCATGAGCTGGGCGATGTGCGCCTCGCGGCTGGCCGCTGCCCGGTACCGCCAGGCCCGCCCCTCCCGCTCGCGCTGCACCATGCCCTTGCCGGCGAGCCGGTCCAGCACCGTCATCACCGTCGTGTACGCCAGCTCGCGGCCGGCCAACGCGTCGGCCACCTCCCGCACGGTCACCCCGTTCGACGTGCTCGGGACCGAGTCCCACAGCACGTCCATCACCGCACGTTCAAGATCCCCAAGCCGCGTCACGCCCCAATCCTACCCCCCGTAGTAGAACCTCTTCCGAGGCGACTCACACCCCCTTGGGATGCCAGACGGTCTTGGTCTCCAGGAGGGTGGTCATCCGCGTGATGCCCGGGTCGGCGAACCAGTCGTGGTCGGCGGGGGCGGGACGCAGCACCCGCTTGAGGTTCTCCGCCGCCTTGACCTCCAGCTCCGCGGCCAGCTCGGCGTCGGTCACCCCGGTCAGGTCGATCGCGTTGACGTCCATGTGCCCGGCCAGCGTCGGCACGGTCTCGGTGATCTTCCCGGTGAGCAGGTTGACCACGCCACCGGGCAGGTCGGAGGTGGCCAGCACCTCGGCCAGGGTCACCGCCGCCAGCGGCTGCGACGGCGAGGCCGCCACCACCACGGTGTTGCCGGTGACGATCGCCGGGGCGATCACGCTGACCAGGCCGAGCAGCGCCGGCTGCTCGGGGGCCACCACGGCCACCACGCCGGTCGGCTCCGGCGCCGAGAGGTTGAAGTACGGCCCGGCGACCGGGTTGGCGCCGCCGTAGACCTGGGGGAGCTTGTCGGACCAGCCGGCGTACCAGACCCAGCGGTCGATCGCCGCGTCGACCTCGTCACCAGGGACGCCGAGGCCGACGAACTGGTCGCGCCGGCCCTCCAGCATCTCGGCCACCCGGTAGAGGATCTGACCCCGGTTGTACGCGGTCGCCCCGGCCCAGCCCTTCACGGCGGCCCGGGCGGCGACCACCGCGTCCCGCGCGTCCTTGCGGGAGGCCAGTACGACGTTGGAGTCCTGCACGAGATACGACCGTCCCGACTCGCTGCGCGGGAACTTCCCGCCGATGAAGAGCTTGTACGTCTTGCGTACCGCGACCCGCTCAGACATTGAGGTACGCCTCCAGCCCGTGCCGGCCGCCCTCGCGACCGTAGCCCGACTCCTTGTAGCCGCCGAACGGCGAGGTGGGGTCGAACTTGTTGAACGTGTTGGCCCAGACCACCCCGGCGCGGAGCCGGTCGGCCATCCAGAGGATCCGGGAGCCCTTGTCGGTCCAGATCCCGGCCGACAACCCGTACGGCGTGTTGTTGGCCTTCTCCACGGCCTCGGCCGGGGTGCGGAAGGTGAGCACGGAGAGCACCGGGCCGAAGATCTCCTCGCGGGCGATCCGGTGCGCCTGGGTGACCCCGGTGAAGATGGTCGGGGCGAACCAGAAGCCCCGGTCCGGCAGGTCGCACGGGGGCGACCAGCGCTCGGCGCCCTCGGCGGCACCGGCCTCGGAGAGCTCCCGGATCCGCTCCAGCTGGGCGGCCGAGTTGATCGCGCCGATGTCGGTGTTCTTGTCCAGCGGGTCGCCCACCCGGAGCTGGGCCATCCGCCGCTTGAGCGACTCCAGTACGCGGTCGGCGACCGACTCCTGAACCAGCAGGCGGGAGCCGGCGCAGCAGACGTGCCCCTGGTTGAAGAAGATGCCGTTGACGATCCCCTCGACCGCCTGGTCGACCGGGGCATCGTCGAAGACGATGTTGGCGGCCTTGCCGCCCAGCTCCAGGGTGAGCTTCTTGCGGCTGCCGGCGACCGCGCGGGCGATGGCCCGGCCGACCTCGGTCGAGCCGGTGAAGGCGACCTTGTCCACGCCCGGGTGCTCGACCAGCGCCCGGCCCGTGTCGCCGGCGCCGGTGACGATGTTGACCACGCCGGCCGGGAGGTCGGCCTGCTGGCAGATCTCGGCGAAGAGCAGCGCGGTGAGCGGGGTGGTCTCGGCCGGCTTCAGCACCACCGTGTTGCCGGCGGCCAGCGCCGGGGCGATCTTCCAGGCCAGCATCAGCAGCGGGAAGTTCCACGGGATGACCTGGGCGGCCACGCCGAGCGGCCGCGGGTTCGGGCCGAAGCCCGCGTGGGGCAGCTTGTCGGCCCAGCCCGCGTAGTAGAAGAAGTGCGCGGCGACCAGCGGCAGGTCGACGTCCCGGGACTCCTTGATCGGCTTGCCGTTGTCCAGCGACTCCAGCACGGCCAGCTCGCGGGAGCGCTCCTGGATGATCCGGGCGATCCGGAACAGGTACTTGGCCCGGTCGCGGCCCGGCATCGGACCCCAGACCTTCTGGTACGCCTCGCGGGCGGCGCGGACCGCCCGATCCACGTCCTGCGGGCCGGCCTCGGCGACCTCCGCCAGGACCTCCTCGGAGGCCGGGTTGATCGACTTGAAGCTGCCGCCGTCGGTCGGGTCCACGAACTCCCCGTTGACGAAGAGCCCGTACGAGGGCTTGATGTCCACCACCGAGCGGGACTCAGGGGCGGGTGCGTATTCGAACATCGCTGTCAGTCCAGGGTGAAGTAGTCGGGACCGGAGTAGACGCCGGTCTTCAGCTTGGTGCGCTGCATCAGCAGGTCGTTGAGCAGGCTGGAGGCGCCGAACCGGAACCAGTCCGGGTCCAGCCAGTCCGGGCCGACCGTCTCGTTGACCATGACCAGGTACTTGATGGCGTCCTTGGTGGTCCGGATGCCGCCGGCCGGCTTCACGCCGACCTGCCGCCCGGTGGCGGCGCGGAAGTCGCGGACCGCCTCCAGCATCACCAGGGTCACCGGCGGGGTGGCCGCGATCGGGACCTTGCCGGTGGAGGTCTTGATGAAGTCGCCGCCGGCCAGCATGGCCAGCCACGAGATCCGGCGCACGTTGTCGTACGTGGCGAGCTCGCCGGTCTCCAGGATCACCTTGAGATGGGCGTCTCCGCACGCCTCCTTGGTGGCCACGATCTCGTCGTAGACCTCCTTGTAGCGGCCGGCCAGGAACGCGCTCCGGTTGATGACCATGTCGATCTCGTCGGCACCGGCCTCGACGGCCGCCCGGGTGTCGGCGAGCTTGACCTCCAGCGGCGCCTGACCGGACGGGAACGCGGTCGCCACGCTGGCCAGGTGCACGCTGGATCCGCGCAGCACCTCGGCGACGTACGGGACCATCGTCGGGTAGACGCAGACCGCGCCGACGTGCGGGCAGCTCAGGTCGGCCGGGTCGGGGCGCAGCGCCTTGGCAGCGAGCGCGCGCACCCTGCCGGGCGTGTCCGCGCCCTCGAGGGTGGTCAGGTCGACCATCCGGATGGCCAGGTCGATGGCCTGGGCCTTGGCGGTGGTCTTGATGGAGCGGGTGCCGAGCTGTGCCGCCCGCTGCTCCGCGCCGACCTGGTCCACGCCGGGCAGGCCGTGCAGGAAGGTCCGCAGAGCGGTCTCGGATCGTCCCAGCTCGGAGAGTTCCGACCGGGCCGACGTCGCTGTCGCCGTCATGCTCCGAATACTACGCATCCTCCGGACGAGTGATCTTGATCACGGTCACCTCCGTGAAGCGCCACACGTGAGCGGCATCGCTGGTGACCCCGCAGTGGCGGTGCCGACGGGTGCGGACCGGTAGGTTGAGCGATCGTGGACGTACACGTCATTGACCACCCGCTCGCCCAGTCGCGGCTGACCGCCATGCGGGACGCCCGGACCGACTCCGCGTCGTTCCGGTTCGCGCTGCACGAACTCACCACCATGCTGGTGTACGAGGCGGCGCGCTCCTTCCCGGTCGAGAAGTACTCGATCCAGACCCCGGTCACCGCCGCCGAGGGCACCCGGCTGGCCAGCCCGCCGCTGCTGGTGCCGGTGCTGCGGGCCGGTCTCGGCATGGCCGACGCCGCCCTCGCGCTGCTGCCCGAGTCGTCGATGGGCTTCGTCGGCCTGGCCCGCGACGAGCGGACGTTCGAGCCGCGCGCGTACATGGAGTCGCTGCCGCGCGACCTGACCGGCCTGCCGGTGCTGGTGCTCGACCCGATGCTGGCCACCGGCGGCTCGCTGGAGCACAGCTGCCGGCTGCTCGCCGACCGTGGCTGCACCGACATCACCGTGCTCTGCGTGCTCGCCGCGCCGGTCGGCATCGAGCGGCTGGCGAAGTCCGGCCTGCCGCTGCGGCTGGTCACCGCCTCGATCGACGAGGGCCTCAACGACCGGATGTTCATCGTCCCGGGCCTCGGCGACGCGGGTGACCGTCAGTTCGGCGGCATGCCCCGCTTCTGACCCGCCGCGGCCCCTCGGGGCGCCTGCCGCGCCGCCTCTCGGCGGGGCAGATTCACGGAATGAGGGCCCATTCCGCGGGGGATGCGCCCTCATTCCGTGAATCAGTCGAGCCCGGGCCGGCTCGTGGGCGAGTCGGTGCGAGGGGGCGCGGGCAGGCGCTACCGTCTCGGGCCATGACTGGTGTTGCGCTCGCCGAAGAGCTGCTGCTCCTCGCCTATGACGACGAAACCGGCAAGGCGACCATGCCGCGGATCAGCCTGGACCTGGGGATGGCCGCCGCGGTGCTGATCGAGCTGGCCCTGGCCGGCCGGATCGCGTACGCCGAGGGATCCCTGGCGGTGACCGACCCCACGCCCATCGGCGAGCCGGTCGCCGACGAGGTGCTCGCCCGGATCGCCGCCGACACCCCGCACACCCCGTCGTCCTGGGTACAGCGACTGCGGCACGGCCTGCGCGACCGGATCCTCGGCGACCTGTGCCGGCAGGGCGTGGTTCGGGACGTCGACGAGACCGAGCTGGGCTTCATCCACGTCCACCGCTACCCGGTCGCCGACGCCTCAGTCGAGGCGGACATCCGCCGCCGGCTGGCCGAGGCGCTCACCAGCGGCCAGCTGCCGGACGAGCGGACGGCCGCGCTGGCCACCCTGGTCGCGGTGCTGCGGATGGAGCCGGCGCTCGGGCTGACCGGCGACGACGCCCGGGACGCCCGCCGCCGGCTGGAGGAGATCGCCGGCGGCGCCGGCTTCGCCGGCAACATCAGCCTCGACGACTCGGTGGTCCGCCCGTCCGTCGGCCTGGTCGTCGCGGCCCTCGGTCAGGCGGTGGACGCCGCGCTCGGCAGACGGGACTGATCCCGCGGAACCGTGCCGCGTCTCGGACGTGCGCGGGGTCAGCGTCTCGGACGCGGGCGGGGACGGCGTCCCGGGGCGTGTGCGGGGACGCGGCCCGGACGCGCGCGCCGAGACACGCCCCGGACCGTACGTCAGAGGCCGAGGGCGGTGGCGGTCTCCGCGCGGAGGGCGGCGACCGCGGCGGTCGCCCGCTGCCGGGCCGCGGCCACGTCGCCGTCCGCGACCGGCTCCACCACCTCGAGGTACGCCTTGAGCTTGGGCTCCGTGCCGGAGGGTCGGATCACCGCCCGGGCCGCCTCGGTCCGCAGGATCACCACGTCGGCCTCAGGGAGCAGGTCCGTCGACTCGGTCACCGGTTGCCCGAGCAGCGTCCGCGGGGTGGCCGCCCGGATTCGGGTCATCATCCCGGCGATCATCCGCAGGTCCTCGACCCGGACCGAGAGCTGGTCGGTGTGGTGCACGCCGAACTCGGCGGCCAGTTCGTCGAGCCGGTCGGTGAGGGTGCGCCCCTGCGCCTTCAGGCCCGCCGCCAGCTCGGCGACCATGAGGGCGGCGGTGATGCCGTCCTTGTCCCGGACGTGGTCCGGCGCGACGCAGTAGCCGAGCGCCTCCTCGTAGCCGAAGACCAGCGGCTCGGCGCCGCCACCGGCCCGGACGATCCACTTGAACCCGGTCAGCGTCTCGTCGTACGGCAGGCCCCGCGCGGCGCACATCGCCCGGAGCAGGGACGACGACACGATGGTGGTGGCGTAGAGGCCACGGACGCCCCGGCGCATCAGGTGGTCGGCGAGCAGGGCGCCGACCTCGTCCCCGCGGAGCATCCGCCAGCCCCCGCCGGCGTCCCGCACGGCGACGGCGCAGCGGTCCGCGTCCGGGTCGTTGGCGATGGCGACGTCCGCCCCGGTCGAGTCCGCCAGCGCCACCAGCTTGTCCACCGCGCCCGGCTCCTCCGGGTTGGGGAAGTTGACCGTGGGGAAGGCGGGGTCCGGCTCGGCCTGCTCGGGCACCATGCCCGGGATCGCGAGACCGGCCCGGGCGAAGGCGGCGGTCAGCACCGAGGCGCCCACCCCGTGCAGCGGCGTGTACGCCACCTTCAGGTCCCGCGGCCCGTCCGGGGCGATCACCGCGGCGGCCCGCTCCACGTAGGACGCGACCAGGTCGTCGCCGAGCACCTCGCCGGCCGGGCCGAGCGGCACCTGGGTCAGCGGACCGACGGACCGGATCGCGGCCTCGATGCCGGCGTCGGCCGGCGGCACGATCTGCGCGCCCGCGCCGAGTTCCCCGCCGAGCTGTGCGCCCAGATAGACCTTGTAGCCGTTGTCCTGGGGCGGGTTGTGACTGGCCGTGACCATGACGCCGGCCACCGCCCCGAGGTGCCGGACCGCGTACGCCAGCACCGGGGTGGGCAGCGGCCGGGGCAGCAGCAGCGCGGGTCGGCCCGCGCCGGTGGCCACCTGGGCGGTGCGCTCGGCGAACGCCCGGGAACCGTACCGGGCGTCGTACCCGATCACCAGCGGGCCGGTGGCGCCCTGGTCGGCGAGCCAGTTGACCAGCCCGGCGGCGGCCTGGGTGACCACCGCGAGGTTCATCCCGTTCGGCCCGGCGCGCAGCGGGCCGCGCAGCCCGGCGGTGCCGAAGCTCAGCGGCCCGGCGAACCGGTCGGCGAGCTCCCGCGCGCTGGCCGGCAGCTCGTCGAGTACCGCCCGCAGCTCGTCCCGGCTGGCCGGGTCCGGGTCGTCGTCGAGCCAACGCCGGGCCTGCTCGCGAAGTTCGTCAAGGTCAGTGGTTTCCGCCGCCATGGCCTCTTGATAGCACGGCGGCGGATCACCACGGTCCGTTGCCCTCGGCTCAGTTGGCCGCGGTGAACTGGAAGGACTTCACCATCGCGTCGAAGATCGGCTTGCTGTCGCCGAACTTGGCGTCCGTCGAGGTGAGGTAGAACGAGTAGATCTTGCCGTCGTGCGCCACCCCGCGCCACACCCCGTGCCGCATGGTGTCGCCCTCGCCGCAGGTGTACTCGAACTCGGCCGCCGGCTCGCCGGCCAGCTCCGGCTGCGACGTGGAGAGCTGGTTGTACGGCTCGGCGCAGGACTTGCTCCGGTCCTTGAGATTCTTCGAGGCGGACTCCGCCCAGCGCTCCGAGGAACCCGACCACGGCTCGGCGAGGATGCGCACCTTGCGGCCGCTGTCCTCCGGGTCGATGTAGTCCACCCAGTTGCCGGCGCTCTTGCGCTCCCAGCCCTTCGGCACCTGGATCGTGACGCCCTTGGCCGAGTGCTCCTGCATCTCCACGCCCGGCCCGGCCGGGGCGGTCGCGGTGGGCAGCGTGGTGACGATCGGCCGGTTCGGCTGGCCACCGTCGCTGAACAGGGCGACCGCGGCGACCAGCAGCAGCACACCCAGTCCGCCGGCCGCGGCGAGCTTGGCCTTGCGCGGCCAGCCCTTCACCGTGCCGACCAGCCGCCCGCCGGCACCCTTCACCGCGCCGATCGAGTTGGCCGAGCCGGGCGCGGTGGCTGGCGAGGTCCACGGCTGCCCGCTGCCCGGCACGGACCACTGGCCGCCGCCGTACACCGGCTGGGTGGCCTCGGCGGCGCGGCCGTACACCGGCTGGGTGGCCTCCGCCGCCGCACCCTGCCCGAAGCGCTGGGTCACGTCCGGGGCGATCCGCTGGGTCGCGGCGGGCGCGCCCGCGCGTCCCGGCATCGCGCCCGTCGGGGTGTGCAGGGGACCGGCCAGCGCGTCCGCGCTGGTCTCGTCGAGCGCGGCGGCACCCGCGGCCGCCGACTCGGGGCGCTCGCCCCGGCGCAGCGCGGCCAGCCGGTCGGTCAGCGACTCGCCGGGGGCGATCATGGCCCGACCGCCGATCTGGCCGGTCGGCTTCGGCTCCGCCGCGGCCACGGGCGGCGGCGCGGACAGCCGCTGCGCCGGCACCACGGCGTACGGGTCGGTGACCGAGTTGACCGCGGTGGCGGTGCTGGTCAGCGGGCCGGCCAGCAGCTCGCGCAGCATCCCCCGGGCGGTGTGCACGTCCAGCCGGCGGGCCGGGTCCTTCTCCAGCAGCCCCATCAGCACCTGGGTCAGCGGGCCGCTACGCTGCGGCGTGGCCGGCGGGTCCTCGACCACGGAATGCATGGTCTCGATCGGGTCGCCCTTGTCGAACGGGGGCCGCCCCTCCACGGCGGTGTAGAGCGTGACGCCCAGCGAGAAGAGGTCGCTCGGCGGGCCGAAATCCTGGCCCATCGCCCGCTCCGGGGAGATGAAGTGCGGCGAGCCGAGCACCATGCCGGGGGTGGTGAGCTGCACGTCGGTGGGCATCCGGGCCACCCCGAAGTCGGTCAGCACGCAGCGCCCGTCGGAGCAGATCAGCACGTTGGCCGGCTTGACGTCGCGGTGCAGCACGCCGATCGCATGCGCCACCTCCAACGCGCCGAGCAGCGCGATGCCGATCTTGGCGACCACGCGGGGCGCGATCGGCCCGTCCTCGATCACCATGTCGGCGAGGCTGCGGGCGTCCAGCAGCTCCATCACGATCCACGGCCGACCACCCTCGGTGACCACGTCGTAGACCTGGACCACGGCGGGGTGCTGGATCGCGGCGGCCGCGCGGGCCTCGCGGAGGGTGCGTTCGTACATCGCGTCGCGGTCGCTCGGGGCCAGCCCCGGGGGGAGGACGACCTCCTTGACCGCCACATCGCGGCGCAACAGCGTGTCGGTGGCACGCCAGACCGTGCCCATGCCGCCGTTGCCGACCGCCGAGCGCAGCGAGTAGCGACCACCGATGGTGGTGCCGGGTGCCGCGCGTCCGTTGGGGGGACTGACTGGTCCGCCGTTCCACGTCGGGATCTGAGTCACAGAAAGGCCACCGGGGGATGTCGAGGGGGCTGGCACACAACCCCCCTATCTTGCTGGTTCCAACGGCCGAAGCGAAACCCGACGCGGCCGACGTTCACCTACTGGACGGTACGTCGTCAGGTGTTGACCGCTCGTCGATCTCTGTCGACGTGGGTGTGCGGTATCCCTCACCCATCGACGCCTCGCCGCGTCCTACCATCCGGTAATGAGCGAACGGCGGTCAAGCGAGTCCGGTTTTCCGATCAAGGGCGTCTACACGGCGGCCGACCTTCCGGAGGACCTGGACTCCCGGCTGGGCGCCCCGGGCGAGTTCCCGTACACCCGTGGGGTCTACCCCACCATGTACACCTCCCGTCCGTGGACGATGCGGCAGTACGCCGGCTTCGGCACCGCCACCGAGTCCAACGCGCGGTACCACCAGTTGTTGCGGGCCGGGACGATGGGCCTCTCGGTCGCCTTCGACCTGCCCACCCAGATGGGCTACGACTCCGACGACCCGATCGCGCACGGCGAGGTGGGCAAGGTCGGCGTCGCCATCGACTCCATCGAGGACATGCGGCTGCTCTTCGACGGCATCCCGCTGGACAAGGTCTCCACCTCGATGACGATCAACGCGCCCGGCTCGGTGCTGCTCCTGCTCTACCAGCTCGTCGCCGAGGAGTCGGGGGTGCCGGGCTCGGCCCTCAGCGGCACCATCCAGAACGACATCCTCAAGGAGTACATCGCCCGGGGGACCTACATCTTCCCGCCGAAGCCCTCGCTGCGCCTGGTCGCCGACACGTTCGGCTACTGCCGCAAGGAGGTGCCGAAGTGGAACACCATCTCCATCTCGGGCTACCACATGGCCGAGGCCGGCGCGACGCCCGCGCAGGAGATCGCCTTCACCCTGGCCAACGGCGTGGAGTACGTCCGCGCCGCGCTCGCCGCCGGGCTGGCCGTGGACGACTTCGCGCCCCGGCTGTCGTTCTTCTTCGTCGCCCGGACCACCCTGCTCGAGGAGGTCGCCAAGTTCCGCGCGGCCCGGGGGATCTGGGCCCGGCTGATGCGCGACGAGTTCGGGGCCAAGGACCCGAAGTCGATGATGCTGCGGTTCCACACCCAGACCGCGGGCGTGCAGCTCACCGCCCAGCAGCCCGAGGTCAACCTGGTCCGGGTGGCGATCCAGGGGCTCGGCGCGGTGCTGGGCGGCACCCAGTCGCTGCACACCAACAGCTTCGACGAGGCGATCGCGCTGCCCACCGAGAAGGCGGCCCGGTTGGCGCTGCGTACCCAGCAGGTGCTGGCGTACGAGACCGACCTGACCGCCACCGTCGACCCGTTCGCCGGGTCGTACCTGGTGGAGGCGATGACCGCCGAGATCGAGGCGGCCGCCGACGACCTGATGCAGCGGGTCTTCGACCACGGCTCGGCGGTGGACGCCATCGAGGCCGGGTTCCAGAAGCGGGAGATCGAGCAGTCCGCGTACCGGATCGCGCAGGAGATCGACTCCGGCGAGCGGGTGGTGGTCGGGCTCAACCGGTTCCAGATCGACGAGGAGGAGCCGTACGAGCCGCTGCGGGTGGACCCGGCGATCGAGGCGGCCCAGGCGGAGCGGCTGGCCAGGCTCCGGTCGGAGCGGGACAACGCCGCGGTGGAGCGGACCCTCGCCGAGCTGCGGACCGCCGCCTCGGGCACCGAGAACGTGCTCTACCCGATGAAGGAGGCGCTGCGGGCCCGGGCCACCGTCGGCGAGGTCTGCGGGACGCTGCGCGAGGTGTGGGGGACGTACCGGCCGAGCGACCGGTTCTGACGTCCCGCCGACGGCGGCCGGACGCCGGTGCCCGCGACGGCGCCGGCGCGAGGCCGCCGTCCGCTTGCTGAGCTGCGGGAACGGCCTCGCCGGACGTCGCTCGGGAGCGCTACAGTCGATGGTCTCCCCGCACGTTCAGCGGAGCGGTGGTTACCGGCCGGACCTCCCGGGCGACGTCGCCCGGCCGAGTCCGCCGGGTCCGGGGCAGCGCGGCCCGCCGCACGTTGCGTGTGCCCCTCGGGTTTACGGGTAACCCGTCCGGGTGAACGGGACGGACAGCGTGTGCGATCGCGCGCGAGGCTGCCATGTCACCTTCGGGAGTCGCCCGGCCGCCGAGCGTCGTCGGTTAATTGCCCGACTGGCAGTTAATCGAAGCGACTAATGCGACAATTCGGAACGACGGCTCCGGTGCCGACGCTGATTTCGTGACCGCCGAATCGGTTACGCGTTGTAGGAGGTGTGGGGCAGATGACGGCGTTCGACCGCGATCTACCTGCTGTCCCGCAGATATTGCAGCCCCCTTACCTGGGCATTCGTGACGCTGTGCGGTCCGACCGCTACAGGAAAGATGTTGCGCAGCGTCACCGCCGGAGGTCTAGGCTGTCTGCTGTTCTTCCCGAAGATCCATCCATCACTAGTGATCGAGAATTCGACGTGACGAGTGCGTTGACGCTGCCCGCGGGCAGCCAGCTGGCGTCGTCCTGGCCGGAGGCGCCATCCGGGTCCCAGCCCCTGCCCTTCGAGCTCGACCATCTGCTCGCCCTCCGGGTACCCGGCCTCATCGCCACCCGCCGTCACATCCACTCCCACCCGGAACTCTCCGGTGAGGAGTTCGAGACGGCGGCCCTGATCGCCCGGGAACTCTCCCTGGCCGGGCTGAACCCGCGCCTGCTGCCCAAGGGCAACGGCGTCATCTGCGACATCGACGGGCGCCCGGACGGCCCCGTGATCGCGCTCCGCGCCGACATCGACGCGCTGCCGCTGACCGACCCGAAGGACGTCCCGTACCGATCCACGGTGGACGGCGTCTGCCACGCCTGCGGGCACGACGTGCACACCGCGGTGATGCTCGGCGTCGGCATGCTGCTGGCCCAGCTCGCCGACCTCGGCCAGCTCGACGGCCGGGTCCGGCTCATCTTCCAGCCGGCCGAGGAGATCCTGCCCTGCGGCTCGCTGGAGGTCATCGAGGCCGGTGGCCTCGACGACGTGGTGCAGATCTTCGCCCTGCACTGCGACCCGAACCTTCCGGTCGGCAAGATCGGCCTGCGGGTCGGCCCGATCACCGCGGCCGCCGACAACGTCACCGTCCGGCTCACCGGCCCGGGCGGACACACCGCCCGCCCGCACCTGACCGTGGACCTGGTCGACGCGCTCGGCCGGCTGGTCACCGAGGTGCCGACCCTGGTCAGTCGCCGGGTGCCGGCCAACAGCGGGCTGCTGCTGGTCTTCGGCCACGCCTCGGCCGGCACCCGCTACAACGTCATCCCGTCCGAGGCCTGCGCCGCCGGCACCCTGCGGGTGATGGACCGCGACACCTGGGAGCAGGCCCCCAAGATCGTCGCTCAGGTGGTCCAGGACGTCATGGCGCCCACCGGCGCGACCGTCGACCTGGAATACCTCCGTGGCCGCCCGCCGGTCAGCAACGACGCCCGCGCCATCGGCGTGCTGACCGCCGCGACCGCGGCCGCGCTCGGCCCCGAGGGGATCGCGGAGACCCCGCAGAGCATGGGCGGTGAGGACTTCTCCTGGTACCTCGAGCACGTGCCCGGCGCGCTCGCCCGCCTCGGCGTCGGACGGGCCGGTCCCAACGTGGACCTGCACCGGGCCTCGTTCGACGTGGACGAGCGCGCCATCCCGGTCGGCGTACGCCTCATGGTGCAGACCGCGTTGCGGGCACTGGCGGCGGCGCGGTAGGCGACGGGCCACCCAGCGGGCCGGTCGGCAGCGGACCGACCGGCGGCGCGCCGACCGGCGCCGGACCGGCCGGCGGCGTCCGCCGCCGGCGGTGCCGGCGCCACACCCGGACCAGGAGCACCAGCGGTACGCCGAGCGCCACCAGCCACGGCAGCAGCGCGCCGAGCACGGTGAGCAGCACGGTCATCGAGGCGAGGAAGACCTCCCAGCCACCCCGCAGCCCGACCAGGAAGCCGATCTCCGTCTTCTCCTCGGCGGTCGAGGCGTCCGGCCCGACGAAGGTCACCGTGATGGTGGAGAGCGTGGTCAGGTCGCCCAGCCGGCGCTTCTTCGCCTCCAGCGAGGCGAGGTCGGCCTCCCGCTTGGCCAGCTCACCCTCCAGCGACACCAGTTCGCTGATCGAGCCGGCCCGGTCGAGCAGCTTGCGCGCGTTCTCCACCCGGGCGCGCTGGCTGGTGATCCGCGCGTCCAGGTCGATCGTCTCCTCGGTGACGTCCTGGGTGTGCACCTCGCGCCGCTGCTGCCGACCGAGCTTGGCCAGCTCGTCGATCACCGCCGTGAACTTCGCCGCCGGCACCCGCAGCTCCAGCTCGGCCCGGGCGTCCGCCGCCTCGCTGCGCCGCTGGTCGCCGCCGACGAACCCGCCGGCTGCGGTGACCGTGGCGATCGCGTCCCGGGCCGCCCGCTCCACGTCGTCCACCTGGACCTGCATCGTTCCGGTGTAGATGATCGACCGCTGATCCACCCGAAGGTCCGGCGCGCCCGCGCCGGCCTGGCCCGGCGCCGCCTGGTCCCGTTCCGCCGCCCCGCCGGCCGGCGCCTCGGCGGCCGTACCGCGGCCGCCGTTGGAACCTCCCGCGCCGCAACCCCCTGCGAGCAGCACCGCGACCAACCCCACCGCCATCAGGGGTACGCCCCGACGACGTCCTTCTCGTACGCTCATCCCCGCTCCGATCCTCGTGGCCCGCTCCGGGGCCGATACGTCGGACGCGACGCGGCACCGCGTCGGTTCCGGCAGACTGCGCTCAGGACGTCACGATTCGATAATCGAGGAGTCACGATGCAGGTCACCAAGTACGCCCACTCCTGCCTTCGGGTGCAGCACGACGGGGGAGTGCTCGTCATCGACCCCGGCGGGTACAGCGAGCCCGAGGCGCTGGACGGGGCGGACGCGGTGCTGATCACCCACCAGCACCCGGACCATGTGAACGCCGAGGCGCTCGCCCGGGCGCTGGAGCGCCGCCCGTTCACCATCAACGGTCCGGCCTCGCTCGCCGGCGTCCTCGGTGACGCGGGCGAGGCGCTCACCGTGGTTGGGCCGGGCGAGTCGTTCACCGCGGCCGGCGTACCGGTTCGCGCGTACGGCGGCCAGCACGCCGTCATCCACCCGGACATCCCGGTGATCGAGAACCTGGGTTACCTGATCAACGACGTGGTCTACCACCCGGGGGACTCGCTGGTCGTCCCCGAGGACGTCCAGCAGGTGGACACCCTCTTCGCGCCGATCCACGCGCCCTGGTCGAAGTTCTCCGAGGTGGTCGACTTCATCCGGGCGGTCGCCCCGCGCCGCGCGTACGCGCTGCACGACGGCCTGCTCAACAGCAACGGGTTCGCCGTGCTCGACCGGCAGTACACGGCGCTGTCCAACACCGAGTACCAGCGGCTCGAACCGGGCACCCGGTTCGACGTCTGACCCCCGTGGCCCACCCCTCCCGCGACCTGGTCGAGCGGCTCTACGCGACGCCGCCGGACCGGTTCGTCGCGGCCCGGGACGCCGCCGCCGAGGAGGCGCGCGGCGCGGGTGACCGGGCCACCGCCCGGGAGATCGCCCGACTACGCCGGCCGACCGTGGCGGCCTGGCTGGTCAACCTGCTGGCCATCCGCCGGCCGGAACTGGTCGCCGAACTGGCGCAGCTCTCCGAGGCGCTCCGCTCGGCCCAGCGTGAGCTGCGCGGCCCCCGGCTGCGCGAGCTCTCCGCGCAGCGGCGGGCCGTGGTCGGCGGCCTGGTGGCGGAGGTGCGGAAGCTGGCGGCCGGAATTGACGGCGCCCCGTCGGCCGGGAAGCTGCCGCTGGCCGAGGTGGAGGCCACCCTCAACGCGGCGCTATCCGACGCCGAGGTGGCCGAGCAGGTCCGCTCCGGCCGGGTGCTGCGGGCCACCAACTACGCCGGGTTCGGCGAGGTGCCACGGCCGAAGCTGCGGCTGGTCACCGGGGGAGCCGAGGAGGCGCCCGTACCGGAGCAGCAGGTCGAGCGGGCCGACGCCCGGCGGGCGCGCGACGAGCGGGCGGCCGAGCGGGCCGCCAGCGCGGAACGGGCGAAGCGCCGCCGGGCCCTGGAACGCGAACTGGCGAAGGCCCGGGCCGACCAGGAGCGGGCCGAGTCGGAGCTGACCGACGCGGCGCGGTCGGAACAGGACGGTGCGGCGACGCTGGACCAGATCGAGACCGAGCTCGCCGAGCTGGAACGTCGACGGGCCGTCGCCGAGCAGGAGCTGAGCCGCGCCAAGCTGGCCCGACGCTCCGCCGAGCGGTCGCTCACCGCGGCCCGCCGGCGCACCGGCGAGGTCGAGGCCGCGGTGGAGGCGTTGGACGCCGAAGAGGGGGATGCCGCCGAGGGCGGCCGGCGGGCAGACTGACCGGAATGGACGACCACGGTGGACGGGCGGCCGGATGACCCCGGAGCAGGTCGCCGCCGCCAGCAAACCGCTCGTGCTGGAGCTCGGCGAGGCGTTCAGCCGCTGCCCGGGGACACTGCGCCGGGCCCGGCTGCTCGGCATCTCCGGCTGGGCCTTCTACATCACCGGTCGGGCCGGGGCGCTCGGCGACGTGCGCGCCGAAACGGTGGCGGCCGCCCTCGGCTTCATCGCCCCGGACGCGGTGGCCGACGGTTGGGACGGCGCCGCCCGTACGGTCCGGCCGGTCGAGGTGGCCGCGGCGAACCTGGTCGAGTGCTGCCGCTGGGGGGCCCAGCACCTCGACGACGCGCCGGCGGTGACCCGGCTGGTCGCACTGGTGGAACGGACGGTCGATGCGGCGGACGCCAGCGGTATGCCGCTCTTCGCCGCCTGGCGGGCGATGCCGGTGCCGGACCGGTCCCCGGGGGCCCGGCTCGCGGTCGGGCTGCTCCTGCTCCGCGAGCACTTCGCCGGCGCCCACCTGCTCGCGGTCCGGGCCAGCGGGATGAACCCGCTGGAGGCGGTGCTGGCCGGACCGGAGGGGGAGGCGGGCGCCGCCGCCTGTGGCTGGCCGCCGCCGTACCCGCCGGTCGGGCCGCTGGTCCGGCGGCGGCTCTGGGCCGAGGCGGTGACCGACCGGCTCGCCTCGGCCGCCTTCCGGGCGCTCGCCCCCGGCGAGGGGGAGGAACTCCTCGACCTGCTCAGCGCCGCCCGGCTGCACCTGCGCCGCCCCGTCCCGGCCGGCTGAGCCCGCCGGAGCCGTGCACGGCACTCGCCTGCGGGCCGGGTGGCGATAAATGGGCGGCGCGGTGGGCGGGTGGCCTGCCAGGATCTGCGGCGTGACGCTTCCCGCCGGCTGGACCGCCCGCCGACCCACCCTGGACGACGTTCCGGCGCTCCTCAAGGTGGTGCACGCCGCCGACACCTTCGCCCTCGGGTACCCGGACTTCGACGCCGAGGACGTCCGGGCCGCGCTGACCGCTCCCTTCGTCGACCCGGCCCGGGACTCGTGGCTGGTCACCGACCAGGACGACACCGCGGTCGCCTGGGCGATCCTGGACAACCCGACCGGGGTGGGCCGGGAGTTCGTCGAGGTCTTGGTCGACCCCGACCGCGGCGCCGACCTGCGCGCCCCGCTGCTCGCCCGGCAGTTGGACCGGGTCGCCGAGCGGGCAGCCGAGCGCGGGGTGCCCGCGCTGACCGTCCGCTGCGCGGTCTTCGCCCCGGAGACCCAATGGGCGGCCGAGCTGGCCGAGGCGGGCTTCACCCGGATCAAGCGGTACGTGCGGATGACCCGCCCGCTGGCCGACCTGCCGGCCGAGCCGCCGCCCCCGCCCGGGGTCACCGTCCGGCCGTTGCGCGCCGACGACGAGGCCGACCTGCGGGCGTTCTACCGGATCTTCGACATCGCGTTCCGGGACACCCCGGACTACGAACCGGTCGGCTTCGACCGGTGGCGGCAGGAGCTCCCGCCGTATGGAAAGACCTGGGACGAGTGGTTCGTCGCCGAGGTCGACGGCGAGCCGGCCGGCGCGCTGCAGTCCTCGGACCAGGCGTTGGAGCAGGACATGGGCTGGGTGCGCACCCTGTCGGTGCTGCCCGCGTATCGGCGGCGCGGGGTGGGGGCGGCCCTACTGCGCCGCGCCTTCGCCACCTACGCGGCCAAGGGCCGCAGCTCCGCCGGCCTCGGCGTCGACCTGACCAATCCGACCGCCCCGGTGACCCTCTACCGTTCGGTGGGGCTGCGCGAGGTGCGCTGGACCGACATGTGCGAACGGATCGTGCCGGCCGCCGGTGTGTGATGGACGACCCGGACCGGGCCCGGCGGGTGGCGGCGCGGGCCTGGTAGGAGACTGGATGCGTGCGATACGCGCTACGCCGACGCGGTGCCGGTGGGGCGGGACCGCAGCTCGGTGACGTAGTCGTCCGGCGCGCCCGCCTTCTCGGCCGCGTTTGCGATCTCCGACAGGTACCACGACGTCGGCAGGCCACCCTCGTACCCGTCGAAGACGTAGACCCAGGCGGTCACGTCGCCGTCCAGGGTCGAGATGCGGACGGTGAGCTTGCGGTACGTCCCGGCGGTCACACCCTCGATCTCGTCGAGCTGCGCCGCGTCGTACGGGTGGATGTCGTAGAGCGCCACGAAGACCCGGTCGCCCGGGGACTCGACCACCGTACTGACCGAGCCCTCCCAGCCGATGACGCCCTCGCCCGCGAAGGTGAGCCGCCACCCCTCCAGCCAGCCGGTGCCCACCATCGGCGAATGCGGGCAGTAGGCGCGCATCCGGGCGGGGTCCAGGTTTGAGCCGTAAGCGGCGTAATGACGCACGGCGATGACGATAGCCCGGCCGGCGGGTGGGGGAGAATACGACGGTGCGTGTCGAGCGCGATGGGAGAAGAAAGTCACTGTGAGCACTGACGAGGGGCGAGCGCTGTGAGCCAGATCGTGATCATCGGCGGGGGGCCGGCCGGGTACGAGGCGGCGCTGGTCGCCGCCCAACTGGACGCTGATGTGACCGTGGTGGAGGCCGAGGGGGCCGGCGGCGCCTGCGTGCTCTCCGACTGCGTCCCGTCGAAGACCTTCATCGCCAGCTCCCAGGTGGTCACCGGGTATCGGGACACCGAGGAGTTCGGGGTGCACTCCGACGGGCTGGAGGCGATCACCGTCGACGCCCCGGCGGTGCACGAGCGGGTCAAGCGGCTCGCCCTGGCGCAGTCCGCCGACGTCTACGCCAAGCTGATCAAGGCCGGCGTGACCTTCGTGGCCGGGACCGCCCGGCTCGGCGAGGACACCCTCGGTCACACCCACCGGGTGATCGTCACCCCGGCCGACGGCGGCGAGGAGTACTCGATCGCCGCGTCGACCGTGCTGATCGCCACCGGCGCCACCCCGCGCCGGCTCCCCACCGCCGTACCGGACGGTGAGCGCATCCTGACCTGGCGCCAGGTGTACGACCTGCCGGAGCTGCCCGAGCAGCTGATCGTGGTCGGCTCCGGCGTGACCGGCGCCGAGTTCGCCAGCGCGTACCTGGCGATGGGCGTCGAGGTCACCCTGGTCTCCAGCCGGGACCGGGTGATGCCGCACGAGGACGCCGACGCCGCGATGGCCATCGAGCGGGTCTTCCGCAACCGGGGCATGAGCATCCTCAACAACTCCCGCGCGGAGGCGGTGCGCCGGACCGACGACGGCGTCGAGGTCGAGCTCTCCGACGGCCGCAAGGTGTACGGCTCACACGCGCTGATCGCGGTCGGCTCGATCCCGAACACCGCCAACCTGGGCCTCGCCGAGTACGGCGTCGAGCTGGCCCGGGGCGGCTACGTCACGGTCGACCGGGTGTCCCGGACCAACGTCCCCGGCATCTACGCTGCCGGCGACTGCACCGGGGTGCTGCCGCTGGCGAGCGTCGCCGCCATGCAGGGCCGGATCGCGATGTGGCACGCCCTCGGCGAGGCGGTCCGGCCGCTGCGGCTGCGTACCGTCGCGGCGAACGCCTTCACCGACCCGGAGCTGGCCACGGTCGGCGTCTCGCAGAACGAGGTGGACGCCGGCAAGGTTCCGGCCCGCCAGGTGATGCTGCCGCTCTCCGGCAACGCCCGGGCGAAGATGGACGACCTGGCCGACGGCTTCGTCAAGCTCTTCTGCCGGCCGGCGAGCGGCCAGGTCATCGGCGGTGTGGTGGTGGCGCCGAAGGCGAGCGAGCTGATCCTTCCGATCACCATGGCGGTGGAGAACAACCTCACCGTCAACGAGCTGGCCCACACCATCACCATCTACCCGAGCCTCTCCGGCTCGGTCACCGAAGCGGCCCGCCAACTCATGCTCCACGAGCTGGAGTAACCCCAGGTCACGCGCCGATCATGGAGTTGTGGCGCCCGCCCCGTACCGGTTCGAGCCCGTCGTGCGGCGCCATGACTCCATGATCGCCGGTCCCGGCCAGGCGGACGGCGACGACGGTGAGCAGGGCGACCTCCGAGAGGATGAGCAGGCGTTCGGCGAGGCCGAGCAGGACCCGGTCGCCGGGGTAGGCGGACCAGACCATCGCGCCGGCCAGGGCCAGGCTGGTCAGGGTGAGCGTGCGCAACCAGCCGGCGGCGCGTCCGCCGAGGGGCTCGGCCAGCAGCCAGCCGGCGAGCGGCAGGGCGACGAAGGCCACCACCGAGGCGTACCGGTGCAGGTAGGCGGCGGTGTCCATGGGCAGGCCGGGCTCGTTGGTCGGGACCACGGCGGCGGTCACCAGCCCGGCGACCCACGCCGCGAGCAGGACCATGGCCCACCCCCGGGCGCCGGCGCCCGGCCCGGCCGACCCGCCCCGGCCGGTCGACGGCCGGGACCCGGCCGGCCCGGCCGAAACCGGAGCGTCGGGCCGGCGCAGGGCCGGAATGAGTACGGCGGTGGCGGCGGCGAGCACCAGCATGGCCGTGTCGATGAGGCCGCCCCGGTCGGAGACGGCGAAGTCGCTGACGGTCAGCGACCAGGGGCTCAGGTCGTCGTTCACCTCAAGGTGGCCGAGCACGGCCAGCACCGCCGCCAGGGCGATCCCGCCGAGGGCCAGCAGTCCACTCTTCCGGGTTCCAGGCATGCCTCAGCCTGTCGCCGCGGCCACCCGAAGCGGATCCGGGAGCGCCACCGACTTCGATCCCCGGGACCACCCCTAGAGGGAACGGTTCCGCGCGTGCGTCTCCCGCTGCCCCGACGACGACCGCAGCGGCACCCGGTCCACGTCGTCGGTCGATGGGAACTCGGTGCGGGCGGCGCGGGCGCTGATCGCCGTCATCGCCCAACCGGCCGCCGCGAACCCGGCCGCCGCAGCCGCCCCGATCACCGCCAACCGCCAGGCCGACTCGGTCAGCGCCGTACCGCCCAGGTGTCCGACCAGCGTCCCGTACGTCGCCCAGCCGGCCGCCGCGGCCGCCTCGTAGCTCAGGAAGAGCCGGTACGGGTAGCGGCGGCGTCCGGCGGAGAAGCAGGCCGCCATCCGGCCGCCGGGCACGAACCGGCAGAGCAGGATCACCAGCGGCCCCGGCTCGCGCAGCCCCCGGGTGACCCGGCCGGCCACCCGGCGCGCCCGCCCGAACTCGGCGTGCCGCCCCGCCCGGCGGTCGGGCGCGCCCCGGCCGAGCAGGTAGCAGGTAAGGTCGCCGACGAAGACGCCGAGCGCACCCACGGCGATGGTGAGCGGCAGGCTCAGTCCGCCGTAGACGGTGAGCGCACCGCTGGTGATCATGACCAGCTGTGTCGGGATGACCGGCACGAAGGCGTCGGCCACCAGCAGCCCCAGCAGCGCGAGGTACGCCCACGTCGGCGACGTGACGTCAGTGAGAAGTTCGGGCACGACTGCCACCTCGCCCCCCGATAGCCTGCACCAAGCCTGACGGCGTGTCCGGCGTCACCGGGCAGAGCCCTGGCCGGTGGTGACCGCTGACACGGCAGGGCCACTGGATGTCAACGACACGACGACGCCGGATGTGACGGGACGTCGGTGTGGCGCCGAGCACGGTGGCGGGCGGCGGATCGGCGCTGGTCGGCGTACCGTTGTCGCTGCGCGGCCCCATGGACGTCGGGTCCCCCGTTCCTGGCGACCCGGGCCGCCGCGGGTCGTCGGCAGGTCCCGTGCCGGCGACCCGCCCCAAATCCGGGTGCGCGCCGCGACGGTGCGCGGATACCGTTGCCGCATGCGCAGCGCGGTGGTGACCACGACGCCGGGAATCCCCGGCGCGCCGCACTGACGTATCCGTCGACGAGGCCCCGGGGCGAACCGCCCCGGGGCCTCGCGGCGTTCCGGGCCAGCTCGCCTCCGGGTCGTACCCGATCAAGGAGAGCGACATGATCGACCACCGCAGGCTCGGCCGGAAGCTGGAGCTGTTCGTCTCCGACCCCCTCGCGGGCTCCGGCCTGCCCATCTGGCTGCCGGCCGGCGCCGCCGCCCGGCACGCCGTCGAGGAGTACGTCCGGGACCTGGAGCGCCGGGCCGGTTACCGGCACGTCTACTCGCCGCCGCTGGGCAAGCGGGAGCTGTTCGAGCTCTCCGGCCACCTCGGCTACTTCGCCGACGACATGTTCCCGCCGATGCGGCTGGGCGCCGACGACGAGTTCGTGCTGCGACCGGCGCTCTGTCCGCACCACGCGCTGGTCTTCCGGGCCCGCGGCCGCTCCTACCGGGAGCTGCCGCTGCGGATCGCCGAGCTGGGCGGGATGTACCGGGCGGAGCGGTCCGGCGTGCTCGGCGGGCTGACCCGGGTACGCGCCATCTCGCTCAACGACGCGCACAACTTCTGCGCCCTTGACCAGGTCGGCGACGAGGTCCGGGAGATCCTCCGGCTGATCCGCGAGGCGCACGCCGCGCTCGGCGTACGGCCGGCCGGGTTCCGGCTGTCGCTGCGTGGGCCGGGGGAGAAGTACGTCGGTGACGACGCGCAGTGGGCGCGGGCCGAGGAGTTGCTCCGCGCCGCGCTCGACGGGGTGGACTACACCGAGGGCCCCGGCGAGGCGGCCTTCTACGGCCCGAAGATCGACATCCAGATCGTGGACGCGGCCGGCCGGGAGTCGACCATCTCCACCATCCAGCTCGACTTCGACAAGCCGGAGAGGCTCGACCTGTCGTACGTCGACTCGGACGGGGCGCGGCGGCGGCCGGTGATGGTGCACCGGAGCCTGGTCGGCAGCATGGAGCGGCTCTTCGCGTACCTGATCGAGGTGCACGCGGGCGCCTTCCCGGCCTGGTACGCCCCGGTGCAGCTGGTGGTGCTCCCGGTCGACGACGGGCAGCTCGGCCCGGCGGTCGAGCTGGTCCGGCGGGCCGAGGCGGCCGGGCTGCGGGCCGAGGTGGACTCGGCCGGCTCCCTGGGCGCCCGGATCCGCAACGCGGCCGGCCGCAAGATCCCGTACGTCGGGGTGATCGGCCCCCGGGAGGCGGCCGAGGGGTCGCTCTCCCTGCGCCTGCGCGACGGTCGGTCGCTCGCCCCGATGTCCGTCGCGGACGCCCTCGGGCTGGTCGGTGCGGTGGTCGCCGCTCGCTCGGCCGACCTCCTCCCGGCCGACTGAACCGGCGGCCTCGCCGGGATCGCGCCGCCCCGGCGAGGACCGCCCCGGCACCGGCTCCCGTCCTCCGCGGACGGGGCCCGGCGTCGGGGCGGTCGCGCCGCTCACCGTCAGTTTCCCGCCGCGGCGGGCTGGCGCAGCGGGTCGACCTCGTCGTCGACCACCGCCGCGGTGAACTGGGACTGATAGAGGCGGGCGTACGCGCCGTGGGCGGCGAGCAGCTCCTCGTGGGTGCCCTGCTCCACGATCCGGCCGTGCTCCATCATCAGGATCAGGTCGGCGTCGCGGATGGTGGAGAGCCGGTGCGCGATGACGAAGCTGGTCCGGTCCGAGCGCAGCGCCGCCATCGCCCGCTGGAGCAGCACCTCGGTCCGGGTGTCCACCGAGCTGGTCGCCTCGTCCAGGATCAGCAGGGACGGCTCGGCCAGGAACGCCCGGGCGATGGTGATGAGCTGCCGCTCGCCGGCGCTGACGTTGCTCCCCTCCTCGTCGATCACCGTGTCGTACCCGTCGGGGAGGCTGCGCACGAAGCGGTCCACAAAGGTGGCCCGGGCGGCGGCGATGATCTCCTCCTCCGTGGCGTCCGGCCGTCCGTACGCGATGTTGTCCCGGATGGTGCCGCCGAAGAGCCAGGTGTCCTGGAGCACCATGCCGATCCGGCCGCGCAGCTCGTCCCGGCGCATCGTGGTGATGTCCACCCCGTCGAGGGTGATCCGGCCGGCGTCCAGCTCGTAGAACCGCATGATCAGGTTGACCAGGGTGGTCTTGCCGGCGCCGGTCGGCCCGACGATCGCCACCGTATGACCCGGCTCGGCCACCAGCGACAGGTCCTCGATCAGCGGCTTCTCCGGGGCGTACCGGAAGGAGACGTGCTCGAACTCGACCCGGCCGTGCGGGTCGACGATCCGGGCCGGCGTCGCCGGGTCCGGGGTCTGCTCCTCGGCGTCGAGGACGGCGAAGACCCGCTCGGCCGACGCGACGCCGGACTGGAGCAGGTTGGCCATCGAGGCGACCTGGGTGAGCGGCTGGGTGAACTGCCGCGAGTACTGGATGAACGCCTGCACGTCGCCGAGACTCATCGCCCCCGACGCCACCCGCAGCCCGCCGACCACCGCGATGGCCACGTAGCTGAGGTTCCCGATGAAGAACATCGCCGGCATGATGATCCCGGAGATGAACTGGGCGCCGAAGCTGGCCTCGAACAGCTCGTCGTTCTTGGCGTGGAAGGCCGCCTCCACCTCGCGCTGCCGGCCGAAGACCCTGACCAGCTCGTGGCCGGTGAACGCCTCCTCGATCTGCCCGTTCAGCTCGCCGGTGTGGGTCCACTGGGCGATGAACTTGCGCTGCGACCGCTTGGCGATCTGACCGGTCACGATCACCGACAGCGGCACCGCGACCAGCGCGACCAGCGCCAGCAGCGGTGAGATCCAGAACATCATGGCCAGTACGCCGACCACGGTGAGCAGCGAGGTGAGCAGCTGGCTCAGCGTCTGCGACAGGGTCTGCGAGATGTTGTCGATGTCGTTGGTGACCCGGCTGAGCAGCTCGCCCCGGGGCTGCCGGTCGAAGTAGGGCAGCGGCAGCCGGTTGAGCTTCTCCTCCACCTCGGCGCGCAGTCGCAGCACGGTCCGCTGCACCACGCCGTTGAGCAGCCAGCCCTGCCACCACAACAGCAGGCTGGCGGCCAGGTAGAGCGCCAGCGCCAGGGCGAGCACCCGGCCGAGCCGGGTGAAGTCGATCCCGACGCCGGGCACCACGTCCATCCGGGCGAGCATGTCCGCGAAGTTGTCGTTGCCCGCGGCCCGGGCCGCCGCCACCGCCTGCTCGGTGGTGGTCCCGGCGGGAAGCTGCCGGCCGATCACCCCGCTGAAGATCAGGTCGGTGGCGTGGCCGAGGATCTTCGGGCCGGTCACGCTGAACCCGACGCTCACCACGGCCAGCGCGACGATCGCGACCAGCTGCGGGCGGTGCGGCCGCAGCCGGCCGAGCAGTCGCCGGGCCGACGGCCCGAAGTTCATCGACTTCTCGGCGGGCATCCCGGCGCCCATCCACGGCGGCCCCCCGCGCTGGCCGCCGGGCGGCAGCCGCTTCGGCGTCCGCGCTTCGGCGGCGGGCTTCTGCTGGGGTACGGGTTGCGCGGTCACGCCGGCACCTCCGCGGTCTGCTGCGACGCCACGATCTCGGCGTACGTCGGGCTGGTCTCCAGCAGTTCCTCGTGTCGGCCCATCCCGACGACGCCTCCGTCTTCGAGCACGATGATCTGGTCGGCGTCGACGATCGTGGAGACCCGTTGGGCCACGATCACCACCGCCGCGTCCGCGGTGACCGGCCTCAGCGCGGCCCGCAGCCGGGCGTCGGTGCCGAGGTCGAGCGCCGAGAACGAGTCGTCGAACAGGTAGATCTCCGGCTTGCGGACCAGCGCGCGGGCGATCGCCAGCCGCTGCCGCTGACCGCCGGAGACGTTCGTGCCGCCCTGGGCGATCGCGGCGTCCAGCCCGCCGGGCATCTCGGCGACGAACTCCCGGGCCTGGGCGATCTCCAGCGCCGCCCAGAGTTCGGCGTCGGTGGCGTCCGGGTTGCCGTACCGGAGGTTGCTGGCCACCGTGCCGGTGAACAGGTACGGCCGCTGCGGCACCAGCCCGATCCGGCGCCACAGCTCGTCCGGCGCGAGGTCGCGGACATCCACCCCGTCCACCAGCACCGCGCCGGCGGTCGGGTCGACCAGCCGGGGGATCAACGTGAGCAGGGTGGTCTTGCCGGCACCGGTCGACCCGATGATCGCGGTGGTCTGGCCGGGGGCGGCCCGGAGCGAGATGTCGTGCAGCACCGGGGCGCTCGCCCCCGGGTACTGAAAGCCGACGCCCCGCAGCTCGAGCGAGCCGTGGCCCGACACCTCGGTCACCGGCTGCGCTGCCGGCACAACCGACGACTTGGTGTCCAGCACCTCGACGATGCGTTCGGTGCAGACGGCCGCCCGGGGCACCATTATCAGCATGAAGGTGGCCATCATGACCGCCATCAGGATCTGCATCAGGTACTGGAGGAAGGCGGTGAGCGCGCCGACCTGGATCTGACCGGCGTCCACCCGCGCCGCGCCGAACCAGAGCACCGCGACGCTGGAGACGTTGAGCACCAGCATCACGGTCGGGAAGATCAGCGCCTGCAGCCGGCCGACGCGCAGGGCGGTCGCGGTCAGGTCGGCGTTCGCGACGCCGAAGCGCTCCGTCTCGTACGGCTCGCGGACGAAGGCGCGGACCACCCGGATCCCGCTGATCTGCTCGCGCAGCACCCGGTTGACGGTGTCGATCCGGGTCTGCATGAGCCGGAAGCCCGGCACCATCCGCCGGATGATCAGGCCCAGCGCGACCGCCAGGGCCGGCACGCTGACCAGCAGCAGCCAGGAGAGCCCGACATCCTCGCGGAGCGCCATCACCACCCCGCCGACGCTCATGATCGGGGCGGCCACCAGCATCGTGCAGCTCAGCAGGACGAGCATCTGCACCTGCTGGACGTCGTTGGTGTTCCGGGTGATCAGCGAGGGCGCCCCGAACCGGGCGACCTCGCGCGCGGAGAACCGGTTGACGTGGCCGAAGATGGCCGCGCGGACGTCCCGCCCGAACCCCATCGCCGTCTTCGCGCCGAGGTACACCGCGGCGACCGAGCAGGCGATCTGGAGCAGGCTGACCAGCAGCATCCATCCGCCCGTACGCAGAATCTGACCGCTGTCGCCCACGGCGACGCCGCGGTCGATGATGTCGGCGTTGAGGCTCGGCAGATAGAGCGAGGCCATGGTGCCGACGAACTGGAGCGCCACCACGGCCGCCAACAGCCGGTGGTACGGGCGCAGATAGGTGCGCAACAGGCGGATCAGCACGGACGGCCCCCCGGTGTCGTCTCGTCGGTGGATTCCTGGTCTGGGTTCAACCTGCCGACGTCCCCGTCGGACATGGTCGTGATGAGTTCGATCAGAAACTCCCGGATCACCGCCTTCTTCGCCGGGTCGGCGTCCACTGAGGTGAGCGGGTTGTCGCTGTGGATCAGGTCGGTGAGCGCCCGCGCGTGCTCGCGGCCCTTGTCGGTCAGCGCGACCCGCACCGTACGGCGGTCGGCGGCGTCCCGGCGCCGCTCGACGAAGCCGTCGCGTTCGAGGGTGTCGACGATCCCGGTGAGGGTGGCGGGTCGGACGAAGCAACGCTCGGCGACGTCCCGGTGGGTGGTCTCGCCCATCCCGGACAGGATGAACAGCACCCGCATCCCGGCCGAGGTGAGGCCGTGGTGCTCAGCCAGATAGCGCCCCCAGCGCTGCTCCACGAGTTTGCCGGCGACGGAGAGCAGCCGGCCGAGTGGCGCGTGGCGCAGCACGTCGGGGAAGCGGGCCAGTGGTTCCATCTGCACGGAGTTGAACTTAGCCCCCGGACCGTCAGGGGCCAAACTATTTCCCGGACTCTTAATCTTGTCGTTGGCAAGATATGCTCGCCGGCATGGCGATGCGCGGCTACCACCACGGCGACCTCCGGCGGGCGCTGCTCGGCGCCGCGGTCGAGGCGATCGGCGAGTCCGGGCCGACCGCGTTGAGCCTGCGCGACCTGGCCCGCCGGGCCGGCGTCTCGCACGCCGCCCCGGCACATCACTTCGGCGACAAGGCCGGTCTGCTCACCGCGCTCGCCGTCGAGGGCTTCGACCTCCTCGCCGACGCGTTGGGGCGGGCCGGCGACGACCTGCTCGAGATCGGGGTGGCCTACGTCCGGTTCGCGGTGGACCACCAGGCCCACTTCGAGGTGATGTTCCGGCCGGAGCTCTACCGCGCGGACGATCCCCAGGTGGTGGCCGCGCGTACGCGGGCCGGGGAGGCGCTGCGCGGGGGCCTGTCCGCCCTGCCGGCGCGGTCGGCCGCCGAACCCGACCGGGACGCGCTCGCCGCCTGGTCCATCGTGCACGGCTTCGCGACGCTCTGGCTGGCGGGCGCCCTCCCGGCCGGCACCGGCCGGGACCCGGAGGTCGTCGCGCGCTCGGTGATCCGCCGGCTCTTCGAGTGAACCCGGCCGGCTTCCCGCTGCTCGGCCTCCTCGCCAGCCTCGCGCTCCCTACCGCCCGACCAAAGCGGTCGAGGCCGCCCGCGGCCTCGGTGCGGTTGGAGCCCGCGCCGGTGCCGTGAGGGCCGGGTGGAGCGGTCCGGCCCCCGCGGCCTCGGTGCGGTTGGAGCCCGCGCCGGTGCCGTGAGGGCCGGGTGGAGCGGTCCGGCCCCCGCGGCCTCCGTGCGGTTGGAGCCCGCGCCGCCGTGAGGGCTGGCGGAATGCCGGTGACGTCCATTGGACCTGCCCCGCCGATGCGGGCAACGCCGCGTCCGCGCCCCGTCCGTGCGGGCAGCTCCATAGGCGTCGTCGGCCGGTGTGCCACCGGCCCGTCGGTCAGCTCACCAGCTGGTGGGTAGCGGCATGCCCTCGGTGTAGCCGGCCGTGCTCTGCACGCCGACCAGCGCCCGCTCGTGGAACTCCTCCAGATTGCGGGCGCCGGCGTAGGTGAAGGCGCTGCGCACCCCGGAAATGATCTCGTCGATCAGGTCCTCGACGCCGGGGCGGGCCGGGTCCAGGTACATCCGGGCCGAGGAGATGCCCTCCTCGAAGATCGCCTTCCGGGCCCGGTCGTACGCGCTGTCCTCGGCGGTACGCGCGCTGACCGCCCGAGCCGACGCCATGCCGAAGCTCTCCTTGTACCGCCGGCTGTCCGGGTCCGTGTAGAGGTCACCGGGGGACTCGTAGGTGCCGGCGAACCAGGAGCCGATCATCACGTTGGACGCGCCCGCGGCAAGCGCCAGCGCCACGTCGCGGGGGTGCCGTACCCCGCCGTCGGCCCAGACGTGCCGGCCGAGCGCCCGGGCCGCCGCTGCGCAGTCCAGCACCGCGGAGAACTGTGGCCGCCCGACGCCGGTCATCATCCGGGTGGTGCACATCGCGCCCGGGCCCACGCCGACCTTGATGATGTCGGCGCCCGCCTCGACCAGGTCGCGTACGCCCTCGGCGGTGACCACGTTGCCGGCCGCGACCGGCACCGCCGGGTCGAGCCCGCGGACCGCCCGCAGCGCGGAGATCATCCGATCCTGGTGGCCGTGCGCGGTGTCCACGACCAGCGTGTCCACGCCGGCCTCCAGCAGCGCAGCGGCCTTGCCGGTCACGTCGCCGTTGATGCCCACCGCAGCCGCGATCCGCAGCCGCGCCTTGTCGTCCACGGCCGGCTTGTAGAGCGTGGCCCGCAGCGCGCCCTGCCGGGTGAGCACCCCGATCAGCCGGCCCTCGGCGTCCACCACCGGGGCGAGCCGCCGCCGTCCGGCCGAGAGCCGGTCGAAGCCGGTACGCGGGTCCGCGTCCGCCGGCACGGTGTGCAACTCGGTCGACATCACGTGCCGCAGTTGGGCGAAGCGGTCCACGCCGACGGTGTCCGCCTCGGTGACCACGCCGACCGGCCGGCCGGCCTCGTCGACCACGATCACCGCCCCGTGCGACCGCTTCGGCAGCAGGTGGATCGCGTCGCCGACGGTGTCGGTCGGGCCGAGGGTGATCGCCGTGTCGTGCACCAGGTGTCGCTCCTTGACCCAGGCGACGACGTTGGCCACCACCTCGATCGGGATGTCCTGCGGGATCACCGCGATGGCACCGCGCCGGGCCACGGTCTCGGCCATCCGTCGGCCGGACACCGCCGTCATGTTCGACACCACCAGCGGGATGGTGGTACCGGTGCCGTCATTTGTGGCCAGGTCGACGTCGAGCCGTGAGCCCACCTCGGAGCGGGCCGGCGCCATGAAGACGTCGTTGTAGGTCAGGTCGTGCGCGGGAACCGCGCCATGAAGGAACTGCACCCGGACATCATTCCTGCTCCCGCCCGGTCCCGCCGCCGCTGGTGGCCCAAACCACCCCACCCGCCGCCGTCAGGCGATGGTGCAGATCACCGCGCCGGCGGTGATGACCGCGCCGACCTCGGCCGAGAGTCCGCTGATCGTGCCCGCCTTGTGCGCGTGCAGCGGCTGCTCCATCTTCATCGCCTCCAGCACCACGACCAGGTCGCCCTCTTCGACGGTGTCCCCGTCGGCGACGGCGATCTTGACGATGGTGCCCTGCATGGGGGAGGTGAGCGCGTCGCCGCTGACCGCGGCGCCGGCCTTGGCCCCGCCGCCCCGGCGGGCGGGCTTCTTGGCGGCCGGCGCGGCGGTGGTCGTACCGGCGCCGAGGCCGGCGGGGAGGGTGACCTCCAGCCGCTTGCCACCCACCTCGACCACGACGGTCTCGCGCTCGGCCGGCGCCTCGGCGGCGCCGGCGGCCGCGGTGAACGGCGGAACGGTGTTGTCGAACTCGGTCTCGATCCACCGGGTGTGCACGGTGAACGGCTCGGCGGTGAACGCCTCGTCGCGGACCACCAGCCGGTGGAACGGCAGCGCGGTGGCCATGCCCTCGACGACCATCTCGTCGAGCGCCCGGCGGGCCCGCTCGATCGCCTCGGTACGCGTCTCGCCGGTGATGATCACCTTGGCCAGCAGCGAGTCGAAGTTGCCGCCGATCACGTCGCCGGCCGAAATGCCGGTGTCCACCCGGACACCGGGGCCCGTGGGCAGCCGCAGCGCGGTGACCGTGCCCGGGGCAGGCAGGAAGTTGCGGCCCGGGTCCTCACCGTTGATCCGGAACTCGATGGAGTGCCCGCGCGGGGTCGGGTCCTCGCTGAACCGCAGCTTCTCGCCGTCGGCGATCCGGAACTGCTCGCGGACCAGGTCGATGCCGGCGGTCTCCTCGGTGACCGGGTGCTCGACCTGGAGCCGGGTGTTGACTTCCAGGAAGGAGATGGTGCCGTCCGCGCCGACCAGGTACTCCACCGTGCCGGCGCCGTGGTAGCCGGCCTCCCGGCAGATCGCCTTGGCGCTGACGTGGATCTGGGCGCGCTGCGCCTCGGTGAGGAACGGCGCGGGGGCCTCCTCGACCAGCTTCTGGTGCCGGCGCTGCAGCGAGCAGTCCCGGGTGCCGACCACGATCACGTTGCCGTGCTGGTCGGCGAGGACCTGCGCCTCGACGTGCCGGGGCTTGTCCAGGTACCGCTCGACGAAGCACTCGCCCCGGCCGAACGCGGCCACCGCCTCGCGGGTGGCCGACTCGAACAGGTCCGGGATCTCCTCCATGGTGCGGGCCACCTTGAGGCCGCGGCCGCCGCCGCCGAAGGCCGCCTTGATGGCGACCGGCAGGCCGTGGTCGACGGCGAAGGCCATCACCTCGTCCGGGCTGCCGACCGGGTCGGGGGTGCCGGGGACCAGGGGCGCCCCGGCGCGCTGGGCGATGTGCCGGGCGGTCACCTTGTCGCCGAGGTCCCGGATCGCCTGCGGGGTGGGGCCGATCCAGGTCAGCCCGGCGTCGATGACGGCGTGGGCGAAGTCGGCGTTCTCGGCGAGGAAGCCGTAGCCCGGGTGGACCGCGTCGGCGCCCGACTTCCCGGCGATGTCGATCAGCTTTTCGATCCGCAGGTACGTCTCGGTCGCGGTGTCCCCGCCGAGGGCGTACGCCTCGTCGGCGAGGGTGGCGTGCAGGGCGTCCCGGTCGGAGTCCGCGTACACCGCGACGCTGCCCAGGCCCGCGTCGCGGCAGGCGCGGATGACGCGGACGGCGATCTCGCCGCGGTTGGCGATGAGTACCTTGCGCACCTTGGTGGCTCCTCCCGGGAGGTCGATGCCGGGAGTGTATCGGCCGCCCTCGTCGCCCTAACGATCGCTCAGTGTGGGATGCCGCACTGCCACACCCGGCTCTAGTCAAATTTGTTTATTACGCTTGTCCGGTGTCGGCAACCCGGATGATGATTCTCGGATTGGTCAGGTGGATGCAGCCGGTGCACGGCTACGACGTGCGTCGCGAGCTGCTGAGTTGGAAGGCCGATCAATGGGCCAACGTGCAACCCGGCTCGATCTACCACGCGCTGCGGAAGTTGACCGAGGAGGGGCTGCTGCGCACCGTCGCCACGGAACAGGTCGGTGGGCGACCGGCGCGGACCACGTACGAGATCACCGACAAGGGCGTCGACGAGTTCGAGACGCTGCTGCGGGGCCTGTGGTGGAGGCTGGAGGAGCGGACCGACCCGTTCTCCGCGGCCTTCTCCTTCCTGCCGGCGCTCCCTCGTGAGGAGGCGGCCGCGGCGCTGCGCAACCGGGCGATGCTGCTCCGGGCCACTGTGGAGTCGATCCGGGCGGCGCTCGACTCCGAGTGGCTGCGGACCACCCGGCCTGTGTACGTGGGCTGGATGTTCGAGCTGTGGGCCGGCCGGGCGGAGGCGGAGATCGCCTGGTGCGAGCGGATCGCCGAGCGGGTCGAGTCGGGAGTGTCGTACCTGCCTGCTGAGCTGACGGATGCGGAGGGTTGGGCCGAGTGGCGGGAGCGCACCGCGGAGGGCCGGAAACCCGACAGTCACACGCAATAATCAACGTTGACCACAAGAGCTATATCGCGTTAGCCTCAGCGTGAACGGGGGGGAGTAGCGCGTCTCCTCCATGCGTGAACGGCGGCCGGTCACGTCCGGCCCGGACGACCAGGAGCAGACATGATCGAGACCAGGGGGTTGCGGAAGTCGTTCCGCTCACGGGCGGGCCGCGAGACCAAGACGGTGGACGCGGTCAGGGGCGTCAACCTCGAGGTCGCCGAGGGGGAGATCTTCGGCTTCCTCGGCCCGAACGGCGCCGGCAAGACCACGACCCTGCGGATGCTCGCCACGCTCATCGAGCCGGACGGCGGCGAGGCCACCATCGCCGGTGCCGACCTGCGCACGGACCCGGCCGAGGTGCGGCGCCGGATCGGCTACGTGGCCCAGGGCGGCAGCACCTGGGACGAGTCCACCGCCCGCGAGGAGTTGGTCCTGCAGGCCCGGCTGTACGGCATCTCCAAGGCCGAGGCCCACCGGCGCGCCGCCGATGCCCTGGACGCCTTCCAGCTCAGCGAGTACGCCGACCGCAAGTGCAAGACCTACTCCGGCGGCCAGCGGCGGCGCGTCGAGATCGCCCTCGGCATCATCCACGAGCCGAAGATCGTCTTCCTCGACGAGCCGACCACCGGCCTGGACCCGCAGAGCCGCGCGCACATGTGGGAGGAGATCCGCCGGCTGCGCACCGAGGGGATGACCGTCTTCATCACCACGCACTACCTCGACGAGGCGGACGCGCTCTGCGACCGGATCGCGATCATGGATCACGGCGAGGTGGTAGCGGAGGGCACCCCGGCCGAGCTCAAGCGCGAGATCTCCGGCGACGTGGTGCTGGTCGGCCTTGACCTGGCGACCACCCCGCAGGCCGCGCAGCTGCTCGACGGCGAGCCGTCCGTCAACAAGCTGGAGACCGCCGACGAGGGTGGCCTGCGCCTCTACGTCGACGAGGGCGCCACCGCCATCCCGCAGATCCTGCGCCGCCTCGACGGCGCCGGGCTCACGCTCTCCTCGATCGAGCTGCACCGCCCCAGCCTCGACGACGTCTTCCTCACCAAGACCGGCCGCTCGCTGCGCGAGTCCTGACCACCTTCCGGAGACAGATCATGAAACTCGCCCGCGACACCTGGCTCATCTTCCAGCGCCAGATCCAGTTGCTGCTGCGCAACCCGGTCTGGGTCTTCGTCGGCGTCTTCCAGCCGGTGATGTACCTGCTGCTCTTCGCCCCGCTGCTCAAGCCGGCGCTGAACGCGCCCACCCAGGCCGAGGCCTACAAGATCTTCGTGCCCGGCCTGCTGGTGCTGCTGGCCATCTTCGGCGGCCTGTTCCAGGGCTTCGGCCTGATCGCCGAGCTGCGCGCCGGGGTCATCGAACGCTCCCGGGTCACCCCGGTCAGCCGGCTCGCCCTGCTGCTCGGCCGCTCCCTGCGCGACGTCGTCTCGCTGATCGCGCAGGCGGCCATCATCACCCTGCTCGCGCTCCTGTTCGACCTGCGCGTGTTCATCGGCGACCTGCTGCTGGCGTACCTGATGCTCGCGCTGATCGCGCTGATGACCTCGGCCGTCTCGTACGGCGTCGCGCTCAAGGTCAAGAGCGAGGACGCGCTCGCCCCGCTGATGAACACCGTCGCCCAGCCGGTGCTGCTCCTCTCCGGCATCCTGCTGCCGCTCACCTTCGCCCCCGGCTGGCTGCAGGGCATCGCCGACTGGAACCCGTTCTCCTGGGCGGTTGACGGCACCCGGGCGCTCTTCGCCGGCGACCTCGGCAACGACAAGGTCTGGCAGGGGCTGACCATCGTCGCGGTGCTCGCCGTTGCCGGCGTGGTCTGGGCCGCCCGGCAGTTCGCCCGCAGCGTCCGCTGAGAAGAGACCTGCCCCTCACCTGAGGCGGGGCACCGGCCACCCGCTTGTAGCGTAAGGCCAGTGCCCCGCCTCACCCATGACAAGATCACCTGGCTGACCTACGCCCAGCTGGGGCTGTGGGGCTTCTTCCTCTACGGCTTCGGCCCGGTTGTACCCCTGCTCCGGGACGAGCAGGGCACCAGCGCCGCCGTCGCCGGCCTGCACAGCACCGGCATCGCCGTCGGCGCGCTGCTCGGCGGCGCGCTCTTCGCACCCCTCGCCCGCCGCCTCGGCCGCGGGCCCGCCATCTGGCTCGGCCTTGCCGGGGTGGCCGCCGGCGTCGCCGCGCTCAGCACCCTGCACCCGCTGCCCGCGACCATCACCGCGGTCGCGGTGATCGCCACCTTCGGCATGATGGTGATCAGCGGGGTCAGCGTCGTACTCACCGCCCACCACGGCCCCGCCGCGCCCGCCGCGCTCACCGAGGCCAACGCCGCCTGCGCCGGCATGGGCATCCTCGCCCCGCTGGTCATCGGCGCGACCGTGGACGCCGGCCTCGGTTGGCGGCCGGTGATGGCCGTCGAGGTCGGGCTGATCGCGCTGGTCGCCCTCGCCGCCCTGGCCTTCCGGGTACGCCTCCCGCAGGCCGCCCCCGCTGCCGCGGCTGCCGCCGGCCCCGTCGAGGTGACCCCTGTGGAGCACCCTCGCGCCGCCGCGCACCGGCTGCCCGGCGCGTACTGGATCGCCTGGGTGCTGATGTCGGTCACCGGCTCGATCGAGGTGTGCCTGTCGCTCTGGACCGCCGACGTGCTCCGCTCACACGCCGGGTTGAGCGCCGGCGGCGCCTCCGCGGCGGTGGCCGCAATCGTCTGCGGGATGTTCGTCGGGCGGCTGGTCGGCGGCCGGTTCGCCCTGCGCTGGCCGCCGGTGCCGCTGCTGCTGGCCGCGCTGACCGTGTCGCTGGTCGGGTTCGGCCTGTTCTGGGCCGCCCCGGTCGGCTGGCTCGCGGTCACCGGCCTGGTCGTGCTCGGGCTGGGCAACGCGCTGCACTACCCGCTGGCCATCTCCATCGCCCTCGCCGTGGCCGGGCCGGCCGCCGACAGGGCGGCCGGCTGGGCGTCGTACTCGATGGGGGTGGGCTTCGGGATCGCGCCGGTCGCGTTGGGGTGGGTGGCCGACGGGGTGGGCCCGCACTTGGCCTTCCTGCTGCTGCCCGGCTTGATCACGGCGGCCGTGCTGCTCACCGTGCGGCTCGGCCGCGCCCTGCGCGCGCCCCGCCCGACCGAGGGCCGCACACCGGCCACCGTGGCCGCCTGACCGCGCCTGGCCCCGTCCCGCCCGGTCTTGGGCTTGCCGGGCCCGGCCTGATGCATCGTGTGCTTTCCGCCCGCCCGCCCGGCTGGCGCTTGCCCCTTGGCCGCCCGACTTGCGGCATGTTGCGCTTTCCCGCCTGACCGACGCGGCGCTTGCCCCTTGGTCGCTCGACTTGCGGCATGTTGCCCTTTCCCGCCCGGCCGAAGCGCCGACATGCCGCAAATCGAGGCGCCGCGGCCGTCTGGCGGCCGGTCAGTGCACCCGGGCCAGGGTCAGGCCGTCGGCGATGGGCAGCATCACCACGTCAGCCCGGACGTCGGCGAGGATCTCGTCGTTGAACGCCGCGATCGCCCGGTCGTCGGCGTTCTGCGGGGCGAGCACCCGGCCACCGCGCAGCGTGTTGTCCACCGCGATGATCCCGCCCGGCCGCATCCGGGGCACCAACTCGTCCCAGTAGACCGGGTAGCCGACCTTGTCGGCGTCGATGAAGGCGAAGTCCAGGTACCGCTCCCGCGGCAGCTCGCGCAGCGTCTCCCCGGCCGGGCCGATGCGCAGCTCGATCCGATCCTCCAGGCCCGCGCGGACCCAGTAGCGGCGGGCGATGCTCGTGTACTCCTCGGAGATGTCGAAGCAGGTCAGCCGGCCGCCGTCGGCCAGCCCCCGAGCGATCGCCAGCGCGGAGAGCCCGGTGAAGGTGCCTACCTCCACCGCCTGCCGCGTCCCGAGCAGCCGGGTGAGGAAGGTCAGGAACGCGGCCTGCTCCGGCGCCACCTGCATGCCGGCCTGCGCGGGCAGGGCGGCCCGGGTCTCCTCCGCCAGTTCACGGACGACCTCGTCCGGCGCGGAGCCGTGCGCGACGAGGTACGCGTGCAGTTCCGGGGTGAGCGGCAGCGACTTGGTGGTCATCTATGGACGCTAACCCAGGTGCTCGATCTCCTGGCCCCCCGGCGCGACCTTCGTCCACAGATCGGTGATGCTCAGCTCAAGCTCGCCGAGGAGGTTGCGCAGCAGCGGCAGGCTGAGCCCGACCACCGTGCCCGGGTCGCCCTCGATCCCGGTCAGGAACGGTCCGCCCAGGCCGTCGATGGTGAACGCCCCGGCCACCGCCAGCGGCTCGCCCGTGGCCACGTACGCGGCGATCTCGTCGTCGCTGATGTCGGCGAAGTGCACGGTCGTCGAAGCGACCGCCTCCGCCCGCGACTCGCGGGTCGCGTCGATCAGGCAGTGCCCCGTGTGCAGCACGCCGCTGCGCCCGCGCATCCGCTCCCACCGCCGGGTCGCGTCCGGCGCATCGGCCGGCTTGCCCAGAATCTCGCCATCGAAGGCGAGCACCGAGTCGCAGCCGAGCACCAGCGTGCGCTCGTCCGGGGTGGGGCGCAGCCGGCCGAGCACCGCCTGCGCCTTGAGCCGGGCCAGCTCCAGGCAGATGTCCTCGGCCCGGTCGCTGACCACCTGCGACTCGTCGACCCCGCTGACCAGCACGTCGGGTTCGATTCCGGCGGCCTCAAGCAGCTTGCGACGGGCAGGACTCTGGGAGGCGAGCACGAGGCGCAGCGGTACGGAGTTCAGCACGTCGCTGACGCTACCGGCTGATCCGAGGCGGCGGGTCGGTGGCACGTCGACGCCGCCGGACGAGCAGGTAGCCGCCGGCGGCCACCACCAGCACGCCGAGCGTGGCCAGCCCGCGCGCTGTCGCGCCATCGTCCTCGCCGTCGCCCCCCGCCGGCTCCGCCGCCGCGGTCGTCGGCGCGCTCGCCGTCGCCGATTCGAAACCCAGCGGAGGTACGTCTGCCGTCAGCGCCGCGACCAGGTCGATGACGCCGTAGCCGTACTCGTCGTCGCGGCCGGGTGGGCCCTTGTCGATGGCGGTGGCGGTGAGCCGGTGGGCGACCTCCTGAGCGGGCAGGTAGGGGTACTTGGACCGGATTAATGCGGCGGCCCCGGCGACGATCGCAGTGGCGTCGGATGTGCCGGTGGCCTTTGAGTAATTGCCGTCAAAGCTGGTGCTGAAAATATTCACTGCTGGCGCTACGACATCGACTTCGGGGCCCTTGACCGATATAGAGGCATGTTCGCCCGTCTCGTCGACTCCGCCGACGCCTATGACGCCGGGGTGGCTGGCGGGATAGCCGACTATCTGGTCGCGTGGGCGGTTGCCTACGCCCGCGACAACGATGATGTTCGCGCTGAGGGCACTGTCTACCGCCTGAGTGAGTCGCGAACTGCGTCCACCAACAGACGAAATGCTGATTACATCGGCGCCGTGCAATATGGCGTACTCGATGCCCTCGGCCAGGGCATCGGGATCACCGTCGCCACGTGGAGGAGAGGCGAAGATCGGCAGGATCTTGGCTTTGGGGGCAATACCGAGGGCCCCTGTGCCGTCGTCTCGGCCATGAGCGGCGATCAGGCCAGCCATGGCGGTGCCGTGGCTGTCCCGGTCCTGGCGGCCGTCGCCGCTGCCGCCAGAAATAATGTCGGTGCCGGGAAGAAGGTTGCCTCGGAGATCAGGGTGGCGGTCTACGCCAGTGTCCGGCACTGCGACGATGATCCCGTCACCCTGGCTGAGTCGATGCGCCTCGTCGACCTTCAGATAACGCAGGTGCCATTGATCAACTCGGATTCGATCGGGCCCAGATGGCTGCGATTCAGCTGCGGCAGGTGCGACCGGAGGCAGGGCTGCCGCTGATAGGAGCAAAGCGGCCAAGGCTGCCCGGCTGCCGGGCCGTGTCACCGGTCGAAGCCGATGGCGGGCCCCGGATCGATAGGCCCCTCCCCCTCGAGTGGGCGCACCACCGGAGGCACCCCCTCGTCGATCTTCCATGGCTGGTCTGGGTCCCAACGGCGCGATTCGGAATCCCCGGGTTCCTGCCAACCTGGCCGTCGGGGTGGGCTGCCAAGACCTGAGGTGCTGCCCGAACCGGGGGCGCCGCCGATCGGCGACATGCCGTGCATCCCGCCAGTTTGCGAAGCACGCCCCGCACCTGGACGTGAGCCGGCCGCGCCCGTCGGCGCGGTGCCAGCGCCGCCACCTCCGATTATCCCGCCGACGGGGTTGACCCGACGCGGAGGCGTGGCTCCGCCCGGAGGACCGAGCCCCAGCGCCGGGGTGCCGCCGATCAAGCCGCCGGGCGGCATCGGTCGAGGCGGAGTGGGGTGCAGCGACCTATTCACACCATCGCCGACCGAGCGGCCCACCGGTCCCGGTTGCTTCCGTAGCGTACTGGGCGTGCCGGGCCGAGTCGGTGAACCGGAAATGGCTGGCAGGGTCGGTGTCAGCCCCATCCCGGGTGGCGACGCTGGTGGCACGGCCGGCGTGGCGCCGTGAAGGCCGGGGTTGGCGGGGGTCTGTGCCAGCCCGGTGGCAACCCCACCAAGGATTGGGCCGACCCCTTGGGTGGTCGGTGTGGGTACCGGCGCCGGCGTCGCAGACCGGCGCACCGACCGTACACCGCCGGAAGGGGCCATCGGAACCGGCACAATCGGCGGGATGACTGGAGCTGTGGCAGCGCTATTGCCATAGACGTCGGGGTCACCCGAGTGCACTGAAGGCCGCATTGCAGGCGGTTTTTGCAGCATTACCTGGGCTTGTTGGAGTTCGCTGCTGAGGCCCGTCATCAGGCTGCGCGCCTGGATGTTGAGCCCTTCCAGGTCGTCGTCGGTAACCGGCGGCTGGTCGGGCAGCCGGCTCCCCGCCACCGCCTTGGGGTCGGCGACCGTCGCCTCGTACGCCTGCTTCTGCTGGAGCTTGGCCGCGTACTGGTCGTAGATCGGCTTGAGCTCGGCGCGGGTGCTGCTGATGGCGCGGGTGGCGGCGGCGAGCGCGTCGTAGTTCGCGGCGGCCGCGTCGTGGGTGCGTTGCACCTTCTCGATCAGCTGGTCCAGCTCGCCGATGTAGGCCCGGGCGGCGGCGTTGGTCTCCGGCGGCCACGCCTCGGCGAGCCCGCGGCGATATTCCTGGAGTCGGCTCAGGTGGGTGAGGGCGAGGTCGCCGACCTTGCGCCAGCCGGCGACCTGCTTCCAATGCCCCGTGGTGTCGTGGTCCTGGAGGCAGGCCCACATGCTGAGCACGTCCATCAGCTGCCAGTCGGTGAGGCCGGAGGTCCGGCCGCTGCCCCGCTCGATCACGGCAGCACCACCCGCCCGCTCTCCGGCCCCGCCTGATCCGGCAGCACCGGCAGGGGGCGCGACGCGGACGGGGACGGATCGGCGAGGGCGCGCTCGACGTCGGCGACCCGGGCTGAGGAGAACGCGTCGGAGTGGGCGTAGTCGTCGGCGATCCGGCCCGCCGCGCCGGCCAGCCGGCCGGTCGCGCCGGCGACGCCCCAGACCACCTCGGCGGTCGCCTTCTGGGTCTCGTGGTGTGCCTGCAGGAAGTGGACCAGCTCGACGAACGCGTCGGCCGGGTTGGGGATCGGTGCGGTCAGGTCGTCCGCGATGTACGACAGGTGGGGGGTGTAGTTCCGCTCGACCTCCGCCTGGAGCCGATCGGCGAACTCGCGCATCTGTCGGATGTCGGCCTCGATGCCGCCGTAGCCACGCAACCAGCCCGCTGGCCGGTTCTCCTCGGGGATCATCGACCCTCCCTGCCAGTCACCGCACGGTTTCCCTGAGTGAGGTTAATGGCTGCGACGCGATGTGGGCAGTCCTGATGACCCCGCCCCAGCTCAGGCGTGTCGTACCCCGGGAGCGTCAGCGCGGCAGGCCGGAGGCGCGCCAGGCGCCCGGACCGGCGACGGGCGTCGCGCCCGCCGGGCGAGCGCTGCGCGCCCACGTCGAAACGGCGACCGGGGCGGGGGCGGCGGTCGGGCGGGACCGGAGGACGATCGCGCCGACCAGCGCGGCCAGCTCCTCGGCGGTCGGCACGCCCCGGACGACCCGGACCAGCGGCTCTTCGGCAGACATGGCCTCAGCGTACGCGCCGAGAAGTTGACCTTCGCCGCACAGTGGCGTGCCGACGGTGTGACGGTCGGCGGTCCCGGGTACCGTCTCAGCGATGTCGAACGCGCTTCCCCAACTCGTCGCTGGCCGATACCGGCTCATCTCGCCGCTCGGCCAGGGCGGCATGGGTCGAGTGTGGAAGGCGCGCGACGAGGTGCTGCACCGGGACGTTGCCATCAAGGAACTCGTCCCGCCGCCCACCCTCACCCCCGAGGAGCGCCGCGAGATGCGGGAACGCTCGCTGCGGGAGGCCCGGGCCATCGCCCGGCTCAACCACGTCAACGTGGTCCGCATCTTCGACGTGCTGCGCACCGACGGCGATCCGTGGATCGTGATGGAGTACGTGCCGTCCAAGTCGTTGCAGGACACCCTCGCCGAAGACGGGCCGGTGTCGCCGGCCAAGGCGGTCGAGATCGGGCTCGGCGTGCTCGGCGCACTGAAGGCCGCGCACAAGGCTGGCGTGATGCACCGGGACATCAAGCCGGGCAACGTGCTGCTCGGCAAGGACGGCCGGGTGGTGCTGACCGATTTCGGGCTGGCCACCGTCCCCGGCGACCCCACCGTCACCCGGACCGGCATGGTGCTCGGCTCGCCCGCGTACATCGCGCCGGAGCGGGCCAGGGACGGCACGGCCGGGCCGGAGGCCGACCTCTGGTCGCTCGGCGCCACCCTCTACGCGGCGGTGGAGGGCAAGGCCCCGTTCGCTCGGCCGTCGGCGATCGCCACCCTGGCTGCGCTGGCCACCGAGCCGCTGCCGCCGGCGAAGAACGCCGGGCCGCTCAAGCCCGTGCTCAGCGGCCTGCTGCGCAAGGACCCGGCCGAGCGGATCACCGCCGAGGTGGCCGAGCGCCTGCTCCGCCGGGCCAGCGGCAAGCGGACCAGGGGGATCCCGTTGCTGGACGGGGTACGCCGGCCGGGTCCGAACGGTCCCCGCGTACCGCGCCCGCCGCTGGTGCCCGCGCCACGCCCGGCCGAGGATGGGTCGGGCCGGCGGACCGCGGCGCCGGCTCCGCGCAAGCCCGACGTCGGTACGGGTGCCGCCGCTGGTGCGGCTGCCAAGGGGCTGGCCGAATCGGACGTACCCGCCACGGTCGAGCCGTCGGTGTCCACCCCGGACGCCGACGCGACGGCGAAGGTCGGCACGCCGACGCCCGCCCTCGACGAGACCCGCGTCGACGCCCCGCAGCCGGCCGCCGTCGACGACACCCGGGTCGACGCGCCTCCGCCGCAAAAGCCGAACCCGACTTCCGTCATGCCGGCCCCGGGCAGCCCGGCGCCGTCGGCCGGGCGGGCCGCCGTCGTCCCGGGAACGAGGCCGGACCGCAACCGGCGCAACCTGCTGATCGCCGGGCTGGTCGCGCTCCTGCTGCTCGGGCTGGTGGTGGCCGTCCCGCTGCTCAACAGCGGCGACGATCCGCAGGACGAGGGCGGTCAGCAGACCCATGCGACCGCCTCGGTGGAGCCGTCGGCGGCGGAGCCCACTTCCGAGCCGGCCGCTCCGCCACCGATCATCGAGCCCTCGAGCCAAGCGCCCTCGGCCAGCGCCTCCTCCGGTAGCGCCCTGCCCGCCGGCTGGCGCTACTACCGGGGCCCGAACGGCTTCCGGGTCCCGCTTCCGGACGGCTGGCGGAGCAGCAACGGCCGCAACTCGGTCACCTTCTCCGAGCCGGGCGGCCTGCGGAGGCTGTACGTCCAGTGGACCGACTCGCCGAAGAAGGACGCGTACGCCGACTGGAAGGCGCAGGAGCCGTACCGCCGCAACTACGTGAGCAATTACGAGTACCTCGGCATCACCCGCTGCGACGCTTATCGCACCTGTGCGGACTGGGACTGGCTGGAGGACCGGGACGGCACCCGGATCCACGTCCGCAACCGTGGCATGGCCACCGCCAGCAACCGGGGCTACGCCCTCCGCTGGGAGGTGCCGGTGAAGGACTGGGAGACCAACGTGGCAAATTGGGGCGTCATCACCAAGGGCTTCAAGCCGGATCGGGTGAACTGAGACCGGAAATTCCGCCACCGCGGAAGTGATCCGCATGGCCTTCCGTAGGACGGGGTAATTGATCCCTCGACGACGGAAGGAGGTACGACATGGGCTACCGGTGCAAGGACGGCCGACCCCGGCTGGCACTGTGGATGCTGGTCGCGCTCGGCGACATCGTCCTCCTGCTGGTGAGCGCCGGCGTCCCTGCGCTGGTCGCGCTGATCGGTGTCGTGGCCGTCACCGTCGCGGGGGTGGCGGCCTGGCGCCTGGCGCGGCGGACCGCCCTGGCCGGGGAGGGCAGGATGCCCGGGCCGGTCGCCGCGCGACGGCGGGCCTGACCCGCGTACGACAGACGGTGGCGGCAGCCGGACCAACCATCGACCGTACGGTGATGGTCGGTCCCGCTGCCGCCGACCTGTCTCCCCGGGCGGGTCAGGGGGTGTTGTTGGCCAGGGCGAGCAACCGGGTCCGGTCACCGTTCCAGTAGTCGCGGTCGACGTTGCCGCTGATCCCGGAGACCGTCCCGGTGCTGGTGTACTGCCAGAAGCTCCAGACCGGCGCGCCGGCCGGCAGGGTACCGGGCGAGGTGGACCAGCGGGCGATCCAGAGCGGGTGGTTGGCCCACGGGCCCGTCCAGCTGCCGGTGCACTGGTTCCACCAGCTGGTGGTGGTGTAGATGACCGCGTACCGGGTGGTGCGGTACTTGTAGCGGTTGAGGAAGTCGCTGATCCAGGTGCGCATCCCCGAGGTGGTCTTGCCGTAGCAGTAGCCCCCGCTGTACGGGTTGGCCTCCAGGTCGAGCGCGGCCGGCAGGGTGCGATTGTCGGCGGACCAGGCGCCACCGTTGCTGGCCAGGTAGTCGGCCTGGGCCGCGCCGCCGGAGATGTTCGGCCGGGCGAAGTGGTACGCCCCCCGGATCACCCCGGCGTAGTAGGCATTGGTGTAGTTGCTGTTGAAGTTCGGGTCCTTGTAGCTCGTGCCCTCGGTGGCCTTGATGAAGGCGAACTGGATGCCGGCGTTGCGGACGCTGGTCCAGTTGATGGTGCCCTGGTAGCGAGAGACGTCGATGCCGGGGGTGGTGGCCGCCGCGGCCGGTCCGGCGGTGGCCACAAGGGCCGCCGCCGCGGTGGCGACGATGGTGAGGCTGGCGGCGAGGAGTCGGCGTACGGGGAGTCTGGTACGGGCCATTGATGCCTCCAGGGACGTCAATTGATTGACGACTATCTTTGGAGTTAACTGCCCTAGATCGCAAGAGGTCCTAAAGAACTTTTCATAGACATTCGCCGTCATGACATTGATCGATCGATGACGCTCAGCGTAACCGCGGTGGGCCGGTGCGACAGGTGCTGACCGGCGCGGCGGGGGCCGGTAGGCTCGCGCCCCATGCCCCTGATCGACGGCCTGACCACCCTCTGGGACAAGCTCTTCGGCGCACAGCCCGATCCGCCGCCGCTGCTGGTCCTGCTCACCGCCGTGGTCGCGCTGGTGGTGGTCTCCACCCGGCTGCCCTGGCGGATCGCCCGCAACGCCGTCACCATCGCCCACGAGGGCGGGCACGCCCTCATGGCGCTGCTGACCGGCCGCCGGCTGCGCGGCATCCGGTTGCACTCCGACACCTCCGGCCTCACCCTTTCCGCCGGTCGTCCCACCGGCCCGGGAATGATCCTCACCCTGCTCGCCGGCTACGTCGCCCCCTCACTGGTCGGCCTCGCCGGGGCCTGGCTGCTCGGCGGCAACCGGATCACGCTGCTGCTCTGGGTGGCCGTGGCGCTGCTGCTGGCCATGCTGGTGATGATCCGCAACGTCTTCGGCGTGGTCTCGCTGCTGATCACCGGCGGCGTGGTGCTCGCCGTCTCCTGGTACGCCTCGCCGCAGGTGCAGGCCGCCTTCGCCTGGACCTCGGTGTGGTTCCTGCTCCTCGGCGGCGTACGCCCCGTGGTGGAGCTGCAACGCCTGCGCGGCCGGGGCCGGATGCCGCAGTCCGATGCCGACCAGCTCGCCCGGCTGACCCCGTTCCCGGCCCTGTTCTGGGTGGCCGTCTTCTTCCTGATGAATCTGCTCGCGCTGGTCGTCGGCGCCGCGCTGCTGGCCGGGCCGATCCTCACCGACGCCGGCCTGAGCGTCTGACATCTGGACCCGATGGCCGGGCCAGGACGTCGACCGGTTCTTCGCCCGCTACGACCCCGACGAGTCCACGGCCTCCTCGCCGACGCCGGATTCACCCCGCTGCGACGGGAGCGGTACGTCTCGCCCGGTGGTCAGCCGTGGCTGGTTCACCTGGCCACCCTCACCGACCCGGCAGAATCGGACGCATGCGATACGTGATCATCGGAGCGGGCGCGGTCGGCGGCACCATCGGCGTACGGCTGGCGGAGGCCGGCCGCGACGTCACGCTGGTGGCCCGCGGCGCGCACCTGGACGCGATCCGCGAGCGTGGGCTCACCCTGCGCTCCCCGGACGGTACGGTGACCGCCCGGCTGCCCGCAGTGGCCGGACCGGACGACCGGCCGCTGCCCGCCGACGCCGTGCTGGTGCTGACCGTGAAGTCGCAGGACACCGCCGCCGCGCTGGCCGCCTGGGCGGACGCCCCGGTCGACGGCGGCGGGACGGCGGGGGAGCGGCTGCCGCTGCTCACCGCGCAGAACGGGGTATCCAACGAGCGGGCCGCGCTGCGGCTCTTCGCCCGGGTCCACCCGGTCTGCGTGTGGCTGCCCGCCACCCACCTGGAGCCCGGCGTGGTCGTCGCCAGCGGCCACCCGCACCCGGGGATGCTGCATTTGGGCCGCTATCCGTCCGGATCGGACGACACCAGCCGGGCGGTGGGCGCCGACCTGACCGCCGCCGGGTTCGTCGCCCCGGTGCGGGACGACGTGATGCGCTGGAAGTACGGCAAGCTGCTGAGCAACCTCGGCAACGGACTCCAGGCGCTGCTCGGCCAGGACATCCCGGAGTCGCTTGCCGAGCGGGTCTGGGCCGAGGGCGTGACGGCGCTCGCCGCGGCCGGGATCGCGCACACCTCGCCCGACGAGGAGGCGGCCGAGCGCGGCGACAAGGTGCGACACCGGCCGGTCGACGGCGAGGAGCGGGCCGGCGGGTCCACCTGGCAGAGCCTGGCCCGGGGCACCGGCTCGGCCGAGGCCGACCACCTCAACGGCGAGATCGTGCTGCTCGGCCGGCTGCACGGCGTACCGACGCCGGCGAACGCGGCCGTCCAGCTCGCCGTCCGCCGGGCGGCACGTGAGCGGATCCCCGCCGGCGGCTTCCCCTTGGTGGAGCTGGAGAAAATGATCGGCTGAGCGGCAACCGGGGCCACGACATCAGGCGTGTCCCCTGCGACCGCCACGGGGGAGGTAGCAGGTGCCGGACGTCGACGGGTTCGACGAGTTCTACCGGGGCAGCCGGCAACGGCTGCTCGGCTTCGTCTACGTGCTCACCGGGAACCTCGCCGAGGCCCAGGACGCGGTCCAGGAGGCGTACATCCGGGCCTGGCAGCGCTGGTCGACGGTGAGCGGGTACGACGACCCGGAGGCGTGGGTGCGGGTGGTGGCCAGCCGGATCGCGGTCAGCCGCTGGCGCAGCCTGCGCAGTCGGGCCCGCGCCTACCTGCGGCACGGGGCCGAGGAGATCAGCCCGGCCCCGAGCACCGACACCGTTGAGGTGGTGGCGGCGCTGCGTCGGCTGCCGGAGGAGCAGCGCGTCGCCATCGCCCTCTACTACCTGCTCGGCATGCCGGTCGCCGAGGTGGCCCGGGAGACCGCGGCCCCGGTTGGCACGGTGAAGGCCCGGCTCTCCCGGGGGCGCGCCGCGCTCGCCGGACTGCTCGCGGTGGTTGATCTGGAGGAGGCCGCCGATGCGTGACGACCTGACGTTCGCCGAACGGTTGCGCCGGGACCTGCGGGATGTCCGCTGGGCCGAGCCGGCCGAGATCCGGGCCCGGGCCCGCCGCCGCACCCGGCGTGCGGTGGTGGCGGCCGCCGCCGCCGTGCTCGCCGTGGTGTCGAGCTCCGCGTACGCGGCGGCCGGGCGGTCGGCGACGCCGGCACCGCCGGTCGCCGCCACGCCCGCGTCGACGGTGACCGCCGCGCCGGCCGAGATCCCGCAGGAGGCCCTGCTCATCCCGCGGGACGTGCCGCTGAAGACCGGTGTGCGACTCGGCGAGACCGGCCTGGGGGAGACGGTACGGGTCGACCCTGTGCTGGAGTCGTGCGGCCGCGACCGGGGCGTGCCGTCGACCGAACCCACCTCCCGCTATTCACGGTCGCAGACCCTGTTGCGGGCGGCGGCCGACCGGACGGCGGCACCGGGCCCGGTCCTCACCCAGGACGTCTACCGCATCGATCCGGACCGGAGCCGCCTGCTCTTCGGTACCGTCTCGCTGCTGCTCGACGCCTGTGCCGAGTGGCAGCACACCGGATCCGTGGTCCTGGCCGGCCGAACGGTGCCGACCGTGAGCACGCACCGGTGGGAGACGCCGATCACCAACTTCGCCGGTGACGAGTCGGTGATGCTGCGCCACGTGTCGCTCGCGCCCCGCAGCCGCGCCGACGGGACGACGGTGGCCGCGACCCCGCCGATCGAGGTCAGCATGGTGGTGCGGGTCGGCGACCTGGTCACCGTGATCGCGACCGGTCCGGACACGCTCGAGGACACGGTCGACGGCCCCCGACGCGGCCCCGGCCTGAGCTACGCCGACTTGGCAGCGCTGGGCAGGACCGCCGCGGGTCGGATGTGCCCGGCGGCGAACCCGCCCTGCTGAGGAGGGATCCCCGCGTCCGCGGCGGACGCGGGGATCCCTCGGCGGACTCCTAGAGCGGGATGTTGCCGTGCTTCTTCGGGGGCAGGGTCTCGCGCTTGGTGCGGAGCACGCGCAGCGCGCGGACGATCTGGGTACGGGTCTCGTGCGGCGGGATCACCGAGTCGACATAGCCGCGCTCGGCGGCGATGTACGGGTTGGCCAGGGTGTCCTCGTACTCGGTGATCAGCTCGGCGCGCAGCGCGGCCGGGTCCTCCGCGTTCGCCAGCTCAGAGCGGTAGAGGATGTTCACCGCGCCCTGCGCGCCCATCACCGCGATCTGCGCGGTCGGCCAGGCGAAGTTCAGGTCCGCGCCGAGGTGCTTGGAACCCATCACGTCGTACGCGCCGCCGTAGGCCTTGCGGGTGATCACGGTGACCTTCGGCACGGTCGCCTCGGCGTACGCGTAGATGAGCTTGGCGCCGCGGCGGATGATGCCGTCCCACTCCTGCCCGGTGCCGGGGAGGAAGCCGGGCACGTCCACGAAGGTCAGCACCGGGATGTTGAAGGCGTCGCAGGTGCGCACGAACCGGGCCGCCTTCTCGGAGGCGGCGATGTCCAGCGTGCCGGCGAAGTGCATCGGCTGGTTGGCCACCACGCCGACCGGACGCCCCTCGACCCGGCCGAAGCCGACCACCAGGTTCTGCGCGTAGAGCGGCTGCACCTCGAGGAACTCGCCGTCATCCAGGACGTGCTCGATCACCCGGTGGATGTCGTACGGCTGGTTGGCCGAGTCCGGGATCAGCGTGTCCAGCTCCCGGTCCTCGTCGGTGATCGTCGGGTCGGCCGGAGCCTCGAAGACCGGCGGCTCGTCCAGGTTGTTCGACGGCAGGTAGGACAGCAGCGCCTTGACGTACTCGATCGCGTCCTCCTCGTCGGTGCCGAGGTAGTGTGCGTTGCCGCTGCGCGAGTTGTGGGTCCGGGCGCCGCCCAGCTCCTCCATCCCGACGTCCTCGCCGGTGACCGTCTTGATCACGTCGGGGCCGGTGATGAACATGTGCGAGGTCTGGTCGACCATCACGGTGAAGTCGGTGACCGCCGGGGAGTAGACCGCGCCACCCGCGCACGGGCCCATGATCAGCGAGATCTGCGGGATGACGCCGCTGGCCCGCACGTTGCGGAAGAAGATCTCCCCGTAGAGGCCGAGCGAGGCGACACCCTCCTGGATCCGGGCGCCGCCGGAGTCGTTGATGCCGATGACCGGGCAGCCGATCTTCATGGCCAGGTCCATCACCTTGATGATCTTCTCGCCGAAGACCTCGCCGAGCGAGCCGCCGAAGACGGTGAAGTCCTGGGCGAAGACGCAGACCTGCCGGCCGTCCACCGTGCCGTAGCCGGTCACCACGCCGTCGCCGTACGGGCGGGTCTTCTCCAGCCCGAAGTTCGTCGACCGGTGCCGGGCCAGCTCGTCCAGCTCGACGAAGGAGCCCTCGTCGAGCAGCATCTCGATCCGCTCCCGCGCGGTCTTCTTGCCCCTCGCGTGCTGCTTCTCGACCGCGCGCGCCGACCCGGCGTGCACCGCCTCGTCGACCCGGCGCTCCAGGTCCGCCAGCTTGCCCGCGGTGCTGTGGATGTTGATCCCGGTCTCGGTAGTCACCCAGGGAATATAACGATGGTTCAGGTGGGCGCCGCTGTGCAGTTCGCCTCAGTGCGCCGCGGCCGCCGCCCGCCACCAGTCGGCGGCATCCGCCCGACGCGCCGGGGCGGGGCCGTAGGCTGGCGGGATGCCCGGCTCGCCGTACACCGATCTGGACCGCCCGCCGCTGTCGGCGGCCCGGCTGCGGCGCGCGCTGGTCGCCCCGCACGGCCCGTGGCGGCGGCTGGAGTTGCGCGCGGAGACCGGCTCCACCAACGCCGACGTGGTCGAGGCCGCCCGGGCCGGCGAGCCGGAGGGCCTGGTGGTGGTCGCCGAGCGGCAGACCGCCGGCCGGGGCCGGCGCGGCCGGGTCTGGCAGTCCCCGCCGCAGGCCGGCATCGCGACCAGCGTGCTGCTCCGGCCCGGCGAGGCGGTCCCGGAGCGCGACTGGTGGCCCGTCCCGCCCACCGGGTACGGCTGGCTGCCGCTGCTCGCCGGGGTGGCGCTGGTCGAGGCGGTGGCCCGGCTCGCCGAGCTGGAGGCCCGCCTCAAGTGGCCCAACGACCTGCTGATCGACGGCGCCAAGTGCGCTGGGGTGCTCGCCGAGGCGTTGCCCGGGACGTCCCCGGCTCAACCGCCGGCGATCGTGGTCGGCATCGGCCTCAACGTCACGCTCCGCGCGGACGAGCTGCCGGAGAACCCGACCGGGCTGCCGGCCACCTCGCTGCAACTGGCCGGAGCCGCGGCGACCGACCGGGACCCGCTGCTGCGCGCCCTGCTCCGCTCGCTCGCCGACTGGTACGACCGCTGGCGCTCGGCCGGCGGGGACGCGGAGGTCAGCGGCCTGCGCGACGCCTACCTGGCCGCCTGCGCCACGGTCGGGCGCGAGGTCCGGGTGCTGCTCCCGGACGGCCGGCAGCTCACCGGCACCGCCACCGGAGTGGACCTCGACGGTCAGCTCCTGGTCGACACCGCCGACGGTGAACTCCGCCTGGCCGCCGGCGACGTGCTGCACCTGCGGTGACGGCAGGAGCCCGGTCACAACACCCGCCGCGCGGCTGATCCGCCGACGAGCGCTGACCGGTTACGGTCAGCGCGTCCTGTTCTGCGAGGAGGTTTCCGTGGCGTTCCCCGAAGACGTGCTCTCCGAGGACGAGCATGTCGTGTTGCACCTGCACCCGCACTGGAAGGCGCTGATCCGGCCGATCCTGGTGCTGGTGCTCGCCGTCGCGCTGGTGGTGGCGGGCTGGATCCTGCTGCCCGAGGGCGACGGCGGGACGATCGCCCTCTACGCGATCGCCGCCCTCGGCCTGGTCCTGACGCTCTGGCTCGGGCTCTGGCCGTTCCTGCTCTGGCGTACCACGCACTACCTCTTCACGAACGAGCGGGTGCTGCTCCAAGAGGGCGTCTTCTCCCGTAACCGGCGGGACCTCCCGCTGACCCGGATCAACGACCACTCGATGCACCAGCGCTTCGTCGAGCGGCTGCTCGGCTGCGGCACGCTCACCATCGAGTCGGCCGGCGAGCGGGGCCAGTCGGTGCTGCGGGACGTCCCCCGGGTGGACCGGGTGCAGACCAAGCTGTACGAGCTGGTGGAGGCCCACCACGACAAGCACTCCCTCGGCGACGGCGAGATGCGCGAGATCCTCGCCGACATGCGTGAGGGCAAACCCCTCCGCGACCCCACCTCCTGACCTTCTGCTTGATTCGGAGGGTTGCGCCCGATCCGAGGGCGCAAGCCTCCGAATCAGGTCGACGGGCGGGCCCGGCCCCGATCAGCGGCGGGGGGAGCGGCGGGTGGTGCCGGCGTGGAGTTCCGCGGCGAGTTCCGCGTCCAGGTCGTCGCCCAGGGTGCGGCCCAGCCCGGCGTCCGCCGGGGCGGGGCGGCCCTGGCTCGGCGCACCGTAGTCGGCGGCCCCCCGCCACCCGTTCGCGCGGGTGCGCAACTCGCCGGGCTGCGGCTGGACCTCCTCCAGCTCGCTGATCGACTCGGCCAGCTCCGCCACCGGGTCCATCTCCGCCATGGTGTCCCATTCGTCTCGGGGAATGGTGTGCCAGGTCTTGGCGGCGTGCGCGGGAGCCGGCTGGAAGACGAAGGTCCGGTACGACCAGAAGCGGAAAAGGGTGGCCAGCAGCACGCCACCGGTCTTCGCCACGTTCAGCGCGAGCAGGCTGGTCACGCCGAGGCCGTACTTGGCCGCCGCCAGCACGCCGAGTTCGATGAGTAGGCCGGTCGCGTTGAACAGGAAGAACAGGACGTACTCGCGCCGCAGGGCGGATTTGGGTCGGTCCCGGTACGTCCAGTGCCGATTCATCAGATACGACGTGATCGTGGCCACGATGGTCGCGATCACCGTCGCCTTCAGTTGGCCGTTGCGGAAAACGGTGAGTGCAAGCGCATTGAACACCGCGTAATTGATGACGGTGTTGATGCCGCCGACGATGCCGAATTTGAGCGCCTCGTGGATGAACTTCTGCCAGCGCTCGGGCAGCAGACGGACAAGACGCATGCGGAACACCTTAGGGCAGCGGGCAGGGCCGGCTCGGCCCGGCGGGACGGGTTGGGCGGTAGGTCACGCCCCGGAGTCTCGGTCGTGGCTCGTTCCCGGAGCGGGGGGAGTTCCCGCTTCCACGAAAACGAACCGTCGGTACGACCAGAATCGGAACAGCGTCCCGAGGCCGGTGCCGACGAGGAAGCTGGCGATGTTGTCGGCCAGCGGGGTCTGGAACACCCCCGGCCAGATGCTGCCGAGCCCGTACCGGCTGATCGCGAGGCAGGCGACCGCGATGCCCAGGCCGACACCGTTGAAGAAGAAGAAGAGCGCGTACTCGCGGGCCGGGTTGGAGCGCTGGCGGTGCCGCCAGGTCCAGAACCGGTTGCCGAGGAACGCCATGGTCGCGGCGACCACCGTGGAGATGGTCTTCGCGGCGAGCGGCGGGACGTGCTGGACGCTGGCCAGGTAGTTGAAGAGCGCGAAGTCGACGAAGAACGCGAGCCCACCCACCGTGGCGAACTTGCTCAGCTCGCGGACGAGATGACCGAAGCGGTCGATGAGGGAGCGGACCAGACCCGGGCGGGTCTGCGAAGGGGTTGGTTTGTCCCCGGTCATCGTCGCGGCCACCCGCCGAGCCTACCGGGTGTCGGCGCGCGGGACGGGTACCAACCACGGGCGGACATCGCCCGCGTCACGAGCGGATCCGGCTGGCGCGCGCCGTGGACACCGAGCGCCTCCCGTCCAGTGACAGCGTGCGACCGCCGACCGCCCGAGCGGCGTGGCGCCGTTCCGGTCTCCCGTGAGCAGAGCGTAACCGACTGTGGAGGATTGCGGGCCGGATCGCCGAATCGTCGGTCGCGGCACCGGCGCGCTCTTCCGCTCATGGTGCACCGGCAGCGGGTCGGCACGAGCGTGCCCGCCGAAGGTTGCCCACAGGATTTGCGTGAAACTGCGCGCGAAAGCGGGTATTAGCTCGCGATGCCGCAGCGTGGCCGTACCTTGTGCAGTTCTTCACAACCAGTCCCACTGACTGGCGAGGCAGCCCGGTTTACGCTGAGCCCAATCCCAGGTTTTCACGACGGCGACTGACTCGCTCGCCAGAACTCGTGCATCCCATAGATAGGTCAGCGTCGACCACAAGGAGATGTGACATGGTTGCTCCGGCCACGGTTCGGGGTATCGAACAGGCCCCGACGTCCCACCCCAAACTGCTCGCCTGGGTCCGAGAGGTCGCGGAACTGACCACCCCCGACCGGGTCGTCTGGGTGGACGGGTCCGATGAGGAGTGGCGCCGCCTCACCGACGAGCTCGTCGAGAACGGCACCCTGATCCGGCTGAATCCCGAGAAGAAGCCCAACTCGTTCTACGCGCGTACCGACCCGGGCGATGTCGCGCGGGTCGAGGAGCGCACCTACATCTGCTCCGCGGACGAGGCGGACGCCGGCCCCACCAACAACTGGATGGCGCCGGACGAGATGAAGCGGACCATGACGGACCTGTACCGCGGTTCGATGCGCGGACGCACCATGTACGTCATCCCGTTCTGCATGGGCCCGACCGAGGCCGAGAACCCGATGTTCGGCGTCGAGATCACCGACAGCGGGTACGTGGTCGCCTCGATGCGGATCATGACCCGGATGGGCGCCAAGATTCTTGAGGCGATGGGCGACGACGCGGACTTCGTGCACGCACTGCACTCGATCGGCGCCCCGCTCGCCCCCGGCCAGCAGGACGTGCCGTGGCCGTGCAACGAGACGAAGTACATCTCGCACTTCCCGGAGACCCGGGAGATCTGGTCCTTCGGCTCCGGCTACGGCGGCAACTCGCTGCTCGGCAAGAAGTGCTACTCGCTGCGCATCGCCAGCGTGATGGGGCGGGACGAGGGCTGGCTCGCCGAGCACATGCTGATCCTCAAGATCACCTCGCCGGAGGGCAAGGTCTACCACGTGGCCGGCGCGTTCCCGTCGGCCTGCGGCAAGACCAACCTCGCCATGCTCGAGCCGACCATCCCCGGCTGGAAGGTCGAGACCATCGGCGACGACATCGCCTGGATGCGGTTCGGCCCCGACGGCCGGCTCTACGCGATCAACCCGGAGTACGGCCTCTTCGGCGTCGCGCCGGGCACCGGATGGAAGACGAACGCCAACGCGATGCGCACCATCGAGCGCGGCAACTCGGTCTTCACCAACGTCGGCATCACCGACGACGGGGACGTCTGGTGGGAGGGCATGGGTGACCCGCCGTCCCACCTGATCGACTGGAAGGGCCGGGACTGGACGCCGGAGAGCGGGGAGCTCTCCTCGCACGCCAACAGCCGGTTCTGCACCCCGATCATCCAGTGCCCGATCCTCGCCGAGGACTACTACGACCCGAACGGGGTGCCGATCGACGCGATCCTGTTCGGTGGCCGCCGCCGCGACACCGTCCCGCTGGTGACCGAGGCCCGCGACTGGGTGCACGGCGTCTACATGGGCGCCACCCTCTCCTCGGAGACCACCGCGGCGGCCTCCGGCGCGGTCGGCGTCGTGCGGCGCGACCCGATGGCGATGCTGCCGTTCATCGGCTACCACGCCGGCGACTACTTCCGGCACTGGATCGAGATGGGCAAGGGCGCCGACGGCGACGCGGCGAAGCTGCCCAGGATCTACTACGTGAACTGGTTCCGCAAGGACCCGGAGGGCAACTTCCTCTGGCCGGGCTTCGGCGAGAACTCCCGGGTGCTCAAGTGGGTCATCGAGCGGCTCGAGGGGCGCGCCGAGGCCGTCGAGACCCCGATCGGCATGGTCCCGGCCCAGGACTCGCTCGACGTCGAGGGTCTGGACATGACGGCGGAGGACGTCCGGATCGCCCTCAAGGTCGACCCGGAGGAGTGGCGCCGGGAGCTGCCGCTGGTCACCGAGTGGTTCGAGAAGTTCGGGGACAAGCTCCCCGGCGTCCTCTGGGCGGAGCTGGACGCGCTGCGCGCCCGGCTCGACGCGGAGCAGCCACAGCGACAGGTGTGATCCGAGCCCGGACCGGGCATCATCGGATCCCATGAGGACGGCCGCCGAGACCACCGAGGTCCGGCGGCCGTCCGCCGTCCGGGCGCTCACCACGCTGCTCGCGGTCACGGCGGCGGCCACCGTCGTGGTCGAGCTGCTCAACTGGTGGTACGCCCCGGAGCAGGAGTTCGGCCTGGCCGTACGCACCGGCTGGGCCATGCTGCGCTCGCTCGGCTTCCTGGTGCTGATCGGGCACGTCAACCGCGGTCGTACCGGTGCCAGGCCGTTCGGGCTGATCCTCGCCGTCACCACCGTCTTCGCGGTCGGCCGGCTGGTCGTACCCCGGCAGGGCGTGCCGCCGCTGCCGGGGCTGCTCGGCTTCGGTCTGCTCACCGCGCTCTGCGTGGCCGTGGTCGCGCTGCTCTACCGCTCCGACGCCGTCGGCGGGCACCTGGTCAGGCACCGGAAGACGCTCGTGGTGGAGGGCGGCACCATCTCCTGGCGGGAGTCGGCGCCGAAGCGGCCGCCGGTCACCGGCTGGCTGCTCACCAGCCGGGTCGCCGCCTTCACCTACAGCCCGCTGATGCTGGTCCCGGCCCTGGTGGCCGGGGGATCCATCCTGGACGGCCGGCTCAGCGCGGTGCCGGCGGTGCTGTTCTGGTTCGTCGCCGGCATCGCGGTCAGCTACCTGGTGCTGTTCTGCACGTTGTTCCTGATGCGCGGCCGGGCCTGGGCGCGCACCATGCTGGTCGCCGTCACGCTCGGTGTGCTCGCCGTCGACCTGCCGCTCTGCTGGTGGCTGCTCGGCCTCGACGGCCTGATCCGCGACGGCGGCCCCCTGGTCGCCGCCGCCACCCTCGCCCTGTACGGCCTCCGGCGGGCCGCCCGCGCCGCCGAGCCTCCCCCGGTGCCCGCCTAGCCCGACCCCCGCGCCCGACCCGCCGCCTGCGCCTGCCCGCGCGGACCGCGAGCTGATCAAGAGGTTTTGGTCGCGATCCTGGTCGGTCAAAGACGCAAACTTCTTGATCAACCCGTCGGGCGGGGCTGGCGGTGGGGCGGTCCGGTGGGGGATCGGCGTGTGTGAGCGTGGGCGGGGGAGGATGGGCCGGGGTGGGCGATCAGGAGCCGGGCGCGCGGCGGCGGCCGCGGAGGGAGTGCTTCGTGGGCGACGAGTTCGACGTCATCGTGGTCGGGGCGGGGCCGGCCGGGTCGGCCGCCGCGCTCGCCGCCCGCCGGGCCGAAGCCCGGGTGCTGCTGCTCGACCGGGACGACTTCCCTCGGGACAAGGCCTGCGGGGACGGCGTCGCCGCGCACGCCCTCGACGTGCTCGCCGAGCTGGGCGTGACCGACGCGGTCGCCGGCTACGCCCCGCTGCCCGCGCTGCGGCTGGTCGGGCCGGGCGGCGGAGCGGTGGCCCGCGCGCTGCCCCGGCCGGCGTACACCGTGCCCCGGGAGGTCTTCGACGCCCGGCTGGTGGCGGCGGCGGTCGCTGCCGGAGCGGAGTTGCGCCGGCACACCGTCCGCCGGCTGGAGGTCCGCGAAGACCGGGTGGTGCTGGACGGGAAGCTGTCCGGGCGGGCCGTGGTGGGCGCGGACGGCGCCGGCTCGGTGGTCCGCCGGGCGCTCGGCCAGCCGGTGAACCCGGACCGCCACCTGGCGCTGGCCATCCGGGGGTACGCTCCGGCGCTGGCCGGCCCGCCCGAGCAGCTCATCGTCACCTCGGCGGCGCGCTGGCCGGCGTACGCCTGGTCCTTCCCGATCGGTGACGGCCGGGCGAACGTCGGGTACGGGGAGGTGCTGCGCGGCGAGCCGCTGACCCGGGCGCACCTGCTGGACCGCCTCGCCGCCCTGCTCCCCGGCACGGACCTGGCCGCGGTGACCGGGCTGCGCGCCCACCACCTGCCGCTCTCCACGCACCGGCCGGCGCCGGGGCGGGGCCGGGTGGTGCTGGCCGGTGACGCGTTCTCGCTGATCAATCCGTTCACCGGCGAGGGGATCTTCTACGCGCTGCGCTCCGGCGCACTGGCTGGCGCGGCGGCGGCCGGCGCCCCGGGGCAGGCGGCCCGCCGGTACGCCGACACGCTGCGCCGGCGGCTCGGCACGCACCTGCGGCACAGCACGGTCGCGGCCTGGCTGGCCCGGCGGCGGCGAGTGGTCGACGCGGCCGTCCGGGCGGCCCGCCGCGACGACCGGGTCTACCGGAACGTGGTCGAGCTGGGCCTGGGCGACGGGCGGCTCGACGCGCGGACCCTCGCCATGATCGGCATCGGTCTCCCGATGCGGGATCAAGCACCGCGGCGCTGATCTTCAACCGGGGTCGCTACCCTGCAAGGTGATGACTCTGCGGAAACTCCTCTACTCCGTGTACGAGCGCCGGCTGACGGCGAAGCTCGCGGGCAAGCCGGTGCCCCGGCACGTCGGCGTCATGTGCGACGGCAACCGCAGATGGGCCCGGGAGATGGGCTTCGTCGACCCGAACGACGGCCACCGGATGGGCGCCGAGCGGATCAAGGAGCTGCTGCGCTGGTGTGACGCCGCCGGGGTGGGCCACGTCACGCTCTGGCTGCTGTCCACCGACAACCTGTCCCGGCCGGCCGCCGAGCTGGACCCGCTGCTCCAGATCATCGAGGACCTCACCACGGAGCTGGCCGAGGAGGGCAACCCCTGGCGGCTGCGGATGGTGGGCGCGCTCGACGTGCTCCCCGCGCACCACGCGGCCGCGCTGAAGGCCGCCGAGGAGCGCACCCGGGGGCGCAGCGGCGGCGCCCAGGTCAACATCGCGGTCGGGTACGGCGGCCGGCGGGAGATCGCCGACGCGGTCCGCTCGCTGCTGCTGGAGCATGCGGCGGGCGGCGGCACCATCGAGGAGCTGGCCAACTCGATCGACGTCGACCACATCTCCGAGCACCTCTACACCAAGGGCCTGCCCGACCCGGACCTGATCATCCGGACCAGCGGGGAGCAGCGTCTCTCCGGCTTCATGCTCTGGCAGAGCGCCCACTCGGAGTTCTACTTCTGCGAGCTGAACTGGCCCGACTTCCGCCGGGTCGACTTCCTCCGCGCCCTGCGCTCCTACGCCACCCGCCAACGCCGCTTCGGCGTCTGACCAACCCCCCACCCCCCACCCCCCGCCCCCCGCGATCTTGCACTTTGGGTTGCCCTTTTGTGGGCCTCGCCGCTTTCGTCCCCACCGAAACTGCAAGATCGCGGGGACGGGAGGGTGGTGGGGCGGTCAGGCTAGGTGGGGGAGGGCTCGGGTGAGGAAGTCGCCTAGGGCGGCGGGGGAGTCGAGGGTTAGGTCGGCGGCGTCGGCGACCTCGTGACCGGTCTCCGGGTTGGCCACGGCGACGCAGACGCCGATGAAGTGCGGGTCGGCGGCGGCCCGGGCGCGCAGCGCGGCGAAGGCCTTGATGTCCGAGACGTCGTCGCCGAAGTACCAGGCGCCGCCGGCTTCCCGGACGATCTCGCCGATCACCATGCCCTTGTCCCGGTCGACCGGGGGCTTCAGCTCCAGCACCATCCGGCCGGCCTGGCAGCGCAGCCCGAGCCGTTCGGCCTGGGCGCGGCCCCACTCCTGCACCAGGTCGCCGAGTTGCGGCGCGGTCCGCCAGTGCAGCGCGACGGAGAGCCGCTTGAACTCCACCAGCGCGCCCGGCGGCAGCTCGGCCCGGGCCTGGTCAGCCAGTTCGGCCATGGTGGGCACCCAGGGCAGGGCGGCCGGCTCGGTCACCGTCTCGCCACCGGAGTGGCTGTGCTCCAGGCCGTAGAGTCCGTACAGGTCGATCCCGGCGAGGCCGCCGAACTGGTCGCGGAGGAACTCCACCGGTCGCGCGGAGACGATGGCGATCCGGCTTACGACCGGGGCGAGCGCCTGCAGCGCGGCGAGCACCTTCGGGGCCGGCCGGACCGCGGTCGGGTCGTCGCCCACCGGCGCGAGGGTGCCGTCGAAGTCGAAGGAGAGCACCATATCGGCCGCCCGCTCGGCGGTGGCGCGCCACGCGTCTTCGACGTCCAACGGGGTCTTCGGCGGCTGGTTCCCCAGATTCAACGGCGGCACGCGCGACAGCGTACCCCGGGCGAGGTCGCTCAATCGTGGCCGAGACGTGACGCTCAGCCGCCGCGGCGACTCACCGTTCGGCGGCTCCCCGACCCCGGCGGCCGAACGGCAGCACCGCCGCCTCCTGGCCCTGGCTGAGCAGGTAGCCCTCCACGAAGCCGGTGTTCCGGTCGCCGGTGTGCGCCTCTATCTCGTTCAGCCGGGCCACCAGGAACTCGGTGAGCGCGCTGACCCGGTCGTTGAGCCGGTCGTGCAGCTCGGCGACGACGGCGAGGACCACCGCGGTGCCGGCCATGGTGAGCGCGAAGAGATTGACGACCAGAGGAAGCTGCCCGCCGTCGACCACGCCGGCCACCACGTTGCCGGTCACGCAGAATGTCACCGACACCACCGCGACCACGACGGCCCACCATTTCAGGGTCATGAACGACCCCTCCTTCTGTCCCGCAGGGCTGGTTCGGCCTTGTCCCGTCCCCCCGCCGAAGACGAGCCCAAGCAGTACGGATACGGACGCTAGCGCGCCCGTTCCGGCCCCGGAGCGGAACTGCCGGGTCTGTCCTACCGTTCTTTCGCCATCTGAGGAACTGCCCGGCTTGCCTACTACCCGGCCCGCCTGCCTCGTTTTCCGGCATCGAGAGGGATCGTCGGACGGTAGGCGAGGTAGCGAATGGTCTCCCGAATGTGGAACTTCTCCGCGTCCGAGACGTTCGGGTCCACCAGCCGGCGCAGCAGCGCCTCGACGTCCGGATCCATCGGCGGGGGGTGCGGGGCGCTGCGCGGCGGAGCCGTCCGGTCCCAGCCGAGCGCGGTGAAGGCGGTGGCCGGATTGAGCCCGAGCCCGTCGCAGAAGGCGACCACCCGCTCGACCTCCGGATCGCTGGCCCAGTCGCCGCGGACCCAGCGGTTGATGGTCTGGCGGGAGACGCCGGTGCGTCGGGAGACCTCGGTGCCGCTCCAGGCCCGCATGGCCCGGGCGTCGTCGAGCGCCCGGCGGACGAAGGTGGCGAACGCGATCTTCCGTGCGTTGGCGGTCTCGGTCACCCCGTGACGGTACGACCAGTCGCCCGTCCCGGGATGGCCGGGGACGCCACTGTCACGCCTACGTGACGGGGCGACCGAACTTCCGGCTAACGATCCAGCGCTGTTCCTGAGGGGTGTCACCCGGGCAGAATAGATGCCCGCGAGTACGGCAGCAAACAGACGAAAAGCTGATACTGTCACGCTCATGAGACAACTTACGGTGTGTCACGTGCATGAGACGATCAGTGCTCATATGCGTCACTCCGCGAGTGCCGGGAGGGTGCGGTGACCGAACTCGCCACCCGCGCCCAGGCCTTCGGGCTGATCGCCGAGGGCGTGGCCGCCGGGCTCAGCGCGCCATGGCGCCTCTATCTCGCCCGGGGCTGTCGTTACCTGTCGCTGAGCGTCGGGGACCGGGCAGAGTGGAACGCCTGGCGTACCCACCTCGGCTGTCCCGAACTGAGCGTCCGGGTCTACGACGCCGGCGGCGAGATCCGGCGCTCCTCGGTCGCCGAGGTCGTGCTGGGCGGCTGCCGGATCAGCGTCGAGCTGGTCGAGGAGGTCAGCACGGCCGATCTGGAGCGGTTGCTGGTCGTCGATTCGGTCGAGCCGGAGGAGCGATGACCCAGCGCGCCACCGCGGTACGGCCCGGCGTGCCCGCGCCGGCGGGAGCGGCCGGATGAGCCCGTTCCTCGCGGTCGTCCTCGTTCTCGTCCTCGCCTCGACCAGCTACGCGGCCGGTCGGCTGCACGGCCAGCTCAGCTACCGGATCGGCTACCGCTTCGGCTACCGCCAGGGCTACTTCGACGGCGACCGGGGCGCCTGGAACCGGCGTCGCCGGGACGCCCAGGCCGTCATCGCCTCGGCGGGGGCCGGCCCGGTCGCCGCTCCGCCGCACCCCGCCCCGGTGCCGCTCACCGGCACGGCGACGTCGGCCCCGGTGCGGGTCGGCGGCACGGCGACGTCGGCCCCCGTGTCGCGCGGCAACCCGGCCACGCCCGGTTTCGGATCGCCCGGCCCCGGGGCGCGCGGCGGCGCGACGGCCAGACTCGGCGGCGCCGGCGCTCGGCAGGGCACCACCTACACCGGATCCTCGTTCGCGGCCTCCGTCGGCACGATCAGCGGGCGACACCCGACCGGGACCCTGGTCCGCCGGCAGGGCTGAGGTCCACCATGGACACGGTGCGTCGTCCGCGGCGGACACGCACCGTCGGGGCCACGTCAGACCGGTGACGCTGGTCCCGCCGGCCGGGATGCGCGCAGGGGGCATGCATCCCGGCCGGTCCGCCGCGCCTCGTTCACTTATTCGGCGAGCGTGCCCGACCCGGACGCGGCCAACTCGCGGCACAACTCCTGACAGCCGACCAGCGCCGCGTCGCTGCGGCGACGCCGGCACGCGTTGACCTCCAACACACCGTACGGCCCGTCGAAAAGGCCGACCTCGCCGACGACGCCCTGCCGGACGCGCTCGGCCATCGAACTGACCACCGTCGTCATCGGCCCTGCCTCTCCCGTCGCCGTCCCGGAGACCCAGTCTCGCCCCTGGGCCTGTGGCCGCAAGCTCCGGTGGCGGATCGGCCGGTTACCGTTGCCGGTGTGCGAGCGGCGGCGGGAGAGACGATCCGTTTCTCGGTGCTCGGCTCGATCAGGGTCGTCCGCGCCGGCGCCGAGCTGCATCTGGGCGCCCGCCAGCAGCGCCTGGTGCTCGCGTTGCTGCTGGCCCGGGCCGGTTCCCCGGTCTCCCTGGCCGAGCTGGTCGACCTGCTCTGGGACGAGGACGCCCCGGCCAGCGCCGCGAACGTCGTGCACCGGCACGTCGGGGTGCTCCGGCGGCTGCTCGAGCCCGGCCTGCCCACTCGGTCGGCGGGCCGGCACATCCTCCGGGAGCTCTCCGGCTATCGGCTGCGCGCCGACGAGGAGTCCCTCGACCTGCTGAAGTTCCGGTCGCTGAGCCGGCTGGCGGGCCGGAGCCTGCAGGACGGCGACCCGGAGTCGGCGCTGCGGCATTCCCTCGACGGGCTGCGGCTGTGGCGCGGCCGGTGCGCCGCGGGCCTGGAACCGGCCTCCCGCCGGCATCCCGCGTTCCTCGCCGTGGAGGCCGAACGCGCCCAGGCCGTGCGCGAGGCCGCCGACGCCGCCGAGCGCTGCGGCCGGCTGAGCGCCGTGCTGGTGTCGTTGCGGCAGGCCGCCGAGCAGCACCCACTCGACGAGTCGCTGCAGAGCCGGTTGCTGCTGGCGCTCGCCGCCGACGGCCGCCAGGCGGAAGCCGTCGAGATGTACCGGGTGGTGCGCCGCCGGCTCGCCGACGATCTGGGCATCGATCCGGGCGAGGAGCTGCGGGAGGCGTACGACCGGGTGCTGCACCAGCGCACCCGGCCGGCGCGTACCGAGTCGCCGTCGCCACTCCCCCGGCCCGTGCAGCTGCCGCCGGACCTGCCCTTCTTCAGTGGCCGGGACGACCTCATCGCCGAGGCCCGCGCGGCGGTAGCGCGCCCGGGCGGGCCGGCGGTGCTCGCGATCGACGGCATGCCCGGGATCGGCAAGACCGCCCTCGCCGTCCACCTTGCCCACGAGTTCGCCGCCGGCTACCCGGACGGGCAGCTGTATGTCGACCTGCGCGGATACGACGGGCGGGAGCCGGCGATGAGCCCGGCCGAGGCGCTGCGCGGCTTCCTCGGCTCGCTCGGGGTGCCCCAGGAGGGCATTCCCGACGAGCTGCACGCCCAGGCGGGCATGTACCGCAGCAGCCTTGCCGGCCGGCGCCTGCTGATCGTGCTCGACAACTGCCGGGACGCCGAGCAGATCCGGCACCTGCTGCCGGGCAGCCCCGGCTGTCTGGTGATCGTTACCAGCCGCAGCCGGCTCAGCACCCTGCTGACCACGGCCGGCGCCCACCCGTTGCCGGTCGGCCTGCCGAGCGTCGACGAGGCCCGCGCGGCGCTCCTGGGGCCGCTCGGCGCCGGCCGCGTCGCAGCGGACCCGGCCGCGATCGACGCCATCATCGCCAGCTGCGGGCGGCTGCCGCTCGCGCTGGCCGTGGTGGCCGCCCGCGCGGCGAGCCTGCCGCGGACGCCACCGGCGCAGATCGCCGCCGAGCTGGCCCAGGCGCCCGGGAGCCTGGACGGCTTCGACGGCGACGACCCGCAGACCGGCCTGCGTGCCGTCTTCTCCTGGTCCTACCAGGCACTCTCCGCCCCGGCCGCCCGGCTCTTCCGGCTGCTGCCGATCCATCCCGGCCCCGACATCTCGATCGCCGGGGCGGCGGGCCTGGCCGGCGTCCCGCTGCGGACCGGGCGGGCGCTGATCGGCGAGCTGAGCCGCGCGCACCTGATCAGCGAGGACCTGCCGGGCCGCTACCGCACCCACGACCTGCTGCTGGCCTATGCCACGGAGCTCGGCGAGGAGCACGACAGCCCGGCCGAGCGCGCCGCCGCGGAGCTGCGTTGCCTGCAGTTCTACCGGGCCACCTGCTATCAGGCGGACCGGCGGCTGCTGGCCTCCGAGTACCATCCGATGATCGAGCCGGGGCCGGGCGAGACCCCGCTGCGCTTCGCCGGCCACGGCGACGCCATGCGCTGGTTCACCGCCGAGCGGCAGGTCCTGATCGCGCTGGTCGGCCGGGCCGCCCGGCAGGGCCGGCACACCGACGCCTGGCAGCTCGCCCTGGGCATGCAGCACTTCTTCGACCGCAGCGGCCGGTGGGCCGACTGGACGACGACCGGCGAGGTGGCCCTCGAGGCCGCCCGGGCGGGCGGCGACCTGGTCGGGCAGGCCCGGATGCACCGCAGCCTGGCCGGGGCGGCCTACTTCCGGCGCGAGCACGAGACCGCGGTCGGGCATCTCGACCAGGCGCTCGAGCTGCTCGCCCGGCTCGGCCTGCACGACGAGATGACCCGGGCCGGGATCAACCGGGCGATGATCCTGGGCGCCCAGGGGCGACACGAGGAGGTCGTCCGGACGCTTTCCGCGGCGCTGGGGCCATGGGCGGCCGGAGACGACAAACTGCTGGCGGACGCCCTGGTGATCATGGCTGCGAGCAACGCCGAACTGGGCCGGGAGGAAGAGGCCGTGCGCTGCGCCGAGCGGGCGATGGCGCTGTCGCGCGGAGCGCAGTACAGGCTGGGCATCGCCGAGGCGTGGGAGGTGCTCGGCCAGGTGCATTCCGCCCGCCGGGAGCTCGGCAAGGCGGTCGACTGCTGGCGCGAGGCGGCCGTCGCATACCAGGAGGCCTCGGCGTCGGCGCCGGCCGCGGAGGTGCTGGCGCTGCTCGGCGATGCCCTCGCCGCCGCAGGCGACCAGGACGCCGCGGTGCGGGCGTGGCAGGAGGCGCTGGCCCTGATCCCGTACGCGCAGACCCGGACCGGCCGGCGGCTGGCCGGCCTGCTCGCGGCGGTCACGTCGCGTCCGTGACCGATTGCGATCGGCGACGGCACTCGATCCGCACTTACCTGTCAGTCCATTCGCATCGATCGTCCCTAGGCTCGTGCCTCAGTCACCGTTGCTCCTGCCTGTGGGGAGATATCGTGCTGCGGGCACCCGACGGATCACCGGCCGGCCGGGCCGAGCGCATGACCGCGCTGCATGCGGACCACGCCCGTGCCGTGCTGCGTCTCCTGCTCGTGCTGACCCGCGAGCAGCGGCAGACCGCCGAGGATCTGCTCCAGGAGACGATGCTGCGGGCCTGGCGGCACCTCGACTCGGTGCCGGCCGAGCCCGATGCCGCCCGCCGGTGGCTCTACACCGTCGCCCGGCGGCTCGTCATCGACGGCGTTCGGCTGCGGCGGGGCCGCCCGGCCGAGGTCCATCTCGTCGACATGACCTGGATTCCCGCTGGTGACGACACCACCGGCACCGCGCTGGCGGCGCACGCCATTCGGCACGCGCTCGGCCGGCTGAGCCCGGCGCAGCGCAGTCTGCTCTCCGAGGTCTACCTGGTCGGGCGGTCACCGGAAGAGGTCGCGGGCCGGCTGGGAGTGCCGATCGGCACGGTGAAGTCCCGGACCCACTATGCGCTGCGCGCCCTGCGCACCGGCCTCGAGGCGGCCTGAGCAGGGACGACTCCGCCCGGCCGGCGATCCGGCCGCTGAGCCGAAGCTCACCTTGCCGCAACGCGCGTCCGGGGCCCTGGCATGCTATGGCGATCGTGGCAACCAGCCCTTCATGGATCGCATCAAGATGACGAGCCCGCTCTCTTTCGCCGTTCTCGGCCCGGTGCGGGCCTGGCGCGGCCAGTCCGAAATCGACCCGGGCACCCGGCAGCAGCGGCTGATCCTGGCGTTGCTGCTCGCCCGGGCCGGCGGCGCGGTCAGCGTCGCCGAGCTCGTCGACCTGCTCTGGGAGTCCGACCCCCCGCCCAGCGCGGTCAATGTGGTGCAGCGGCACGTCGGGATGCTCCGGCGGCGCTTCGAGCCGGGACTGCCGACGCGGGCAGCGGGCTCGGTGCTGATCCGCGACGGCGCCGAGTACCGGCTGCGGATCGACGGGGAGTCGCTCGACCTGCTGCGTTTCCGGCGCCTGGTCGCCGAGGCCGGTGGCAGCTCCGGCGAGCCGGCCGTCGAGCTCTACCGGGAGGCGCTGGCGCTGTGGCGCGACCGGTGCGCCTCGGGCCTGCAGGCCGGCGGCCGGGCCCATCCGGAGTTCGTCGCTGTCGACGGCGAGCGGCTTGCGGCCGTCCGGGCGGCGGCCGACGCCGCCTTGCGGGCCGGGTGCGTCCACGCGGTGCTGCCCGCGATCCGGCTGGCCGCCGAATACGAGCCGCTGGACGAGGCACTGCAGGCGCGGCTGCTGCTCGCGCTCGCCGCGGACGGCCGGCGGGCCGAGGCCCTCAAGGCTTATGCCGACATCGAGCACCGGCTCGCCGACGAGCTCGGCATCCAGCCGGGCGGCGAGCTGCGCGCGGCCCGGGACCGCCTGCTCGACCACGACGCCCCGGCCGACGGCTCCAGGTCGCGGCGCGGCGTCAGACCGGCCTTCATTCGGCCCGGAGTGCCGCCTAGCCGCGCGGAGGCCGGGTTTGGTCGCCCGGCCTTCATTCGGTCCGGAGTGCCGCCTAGCGGCGCGGAGGCCGGGTTTGGCCGCCCGGCCTTCATTCGGTCCGGAGTGCCGCCTAGCGGCGCGGAGGCCGAATTATGGCCGCCAGCCGAGCTGGAGTTGTCGCAGTCGACCCGGGCCGAGCCGCCGGCGCAGTTGCCGGCCGACCACCGCTACTTCACCGGCCGCCGCGGCGTCATGGCCACCGCGGAAGAGCTGCTGGCCGGAGACCGACGGACCACCGCGCTGGTCATCGACGGAATGCCCGGCGTCGGCAAGACCACCCTCGCGGTGCACCTGGCCCACCGGCTGGCCGCCCGTTACCCCGACGGGCAGTTGTACGCGGACCTGCGCGGTTTCGGCTCCGGCGAGTCGGTGATGACACCGGCGGAGGCGCTGCGCGGCTTCCTGTGGTCCCTCGGGGCCGCGCCGGCCGCCATCCCGGCCGAGCTGCACGCCCAGGCCGGCCTCTATCGCAGCATCCTGGCCGAGCGCCGGATGCTGATCCTGCTCGACAACTGCCGCGACTGGGATCAGATCCGGCACCTGCTGCCCGGCACCGGTGGCAGTCTCGTCATCGCCACCAGCCGCCGCCGGATCACCGGCGTGGCCGGCCCGGCGGGCGCCCACCCGCTGCACCTCGACCTGCTGACCGACGCCGAGGCCCGCGAGCTGCTCACCCGCCGGCTCGGCGACGCGGCGGCCGCCGACCCGGCCGCCGTCGACGAGATCATCGCGCGGTGCGGCCGGCTGCCGCTGGCCCTGGCGCTGGTCGCCACCCGCACCGTCGGCCGGCCCGGTCTCAGCCTGTCCGCGGTCGCTGGTGAGCTGGCCGAGGCCGACGGCCGGCTGGCCGGCTTCGGGGACGCCCGCGCCGATCTGGAGGCGATCTTCTCCTGGTCCTACCGGGCCCTGACTCCCGAGGCCGCCCGGCTCTTCCGGCTGCTGCCCCTGCACCCGGCCGGGGAGCTGAGCACGGAAGCGGCGGCCGCCCTGGGCGGCCTGTCCCTGCGCTCCGCCCGCGGCCTGCTCGTCGAGCTCGGGACGCAGCTGCTGGTTCAGCCCGGCGACGGCCGGTGGCGGATGCATGATCTGCTGCGCGCCTACGCCGTGGAGCTCGGGGAGGAGCACGACGACGCGGCCGAGCGGGACGCTGCCATCGAGCGGGTCTACGACTATTACCAGCTCAGTGCGTACGCGGCGCACCTGCCACTGCAGCCGCAGGTGCCGCTGCCGGAGCCGGAGCCGTCCGAGCGCGGGGTCACCGGGCGCGGCTTCACCGGCCGGGCCGACGCGATGGCCTGGTTCGCCGTCGAGCAGCGGGTGCTGACCGACATCGTCGCGCGGGCCAAGGAGCGCGGCCGACCTCGCACGGCCTGGCAGATCGCATTGGCCCTGCAGAACTTCTTCCAGGACACTGCACAGTTCAAGCAGTGGGCGGCAGTGGTGAGCGCCGGCCTCGCCGCGACCGGGGACGACCGCGCCGCCCAGGCCCTGCTGCACCGCAGCCTCGCCGGCGCCTGCTATTTCCTGGCCGATCTGGACCGCGGGCTGTCGCACCTGCAGCACGCCCGGGCGCTTTTCGACCGGCTCGGCCGGCGCACCGAGCAGGGCCACGTGGAGAACAACATCGCCGAGATCCGGCTGGACCAGAGGCGCTACCACGAGGCGATCCAGCATGCCGAGGCCGCGCGGGCGCTCTTTCGCGCCGAGGGCGACGTGCGGGGCGCCACCAACGCCCTGCTGGCCATCGCGCGGGCACAGGGCTGGCTCGGCCGGCACGCCGAGGCGCTGGGCATGTTCGCCGAGGCGCGGCGGCAGTTCGAGGCCCTCGGCGACCTGCACGGGGTGGGTACCAGCCAGGCCTGGCTGGCACACACGTACTCGATGATCGACGACGTGCCGCACGCGCTGGCGATCTGGCAGCAGGCGATCGACACCTTCCGCGGCGCCCGGGCCCGCTACCACACTGCGGAGGTGCTGGTCTCCATCGGCGACTTCCACTCCGCCAACGGCGACCCGGCCGTGGCCGGGCAGGCGTGGAGCGAGGCCCTCGCCGAGCTCGACGGGACGGACTCGCCGTTGGCCCGGCGGATCCGCGACCGGCTGCTCTGGCACCGGTGACCCGGACGCGGCGCCGGTGGGCGCCGCGTCCGGGGCCCACCCTCAGTAGCGGTAGGCGCGGATGATGGTCTGCTTGACCGTGTTACCGCTGGTGTCCGTCGCGGCGGCGCGCAGCGAGACGAAGCCGGTGCCGGCCGGGTTGTGCACCCAGACGACCGCCTTCTCGCCGGACCGCTGCACGGTCAGCTGCTGCCAGGTCTTGCCGTCGTCGAAGGACGCCTCGACGGTCAAGCTCGTGGCCTGGCCCGGCTCCGCCCCGATCTGACGGTCGAGCGAGACCGGGATCGCGAACAGCTGGTTGGCCGGCGCCCGGTTGTTGATGTTGAGCTCCGGGGTGTACCGGATCGCCGTCATCGGTAGCTTCACCAGTTCACCGTCGCTGACGTGCCCGGACTTGAAGGTCCACTCCGCGTCGACCACCGTCGACAGGGTGAACGCCGGGTCGCTGCGGAAGGTCGCGGTCAGCCGGTAGTCACCCGTCTCCGCAGGCACGTTCCACACCCAGGGGGTCTGGTTCGCGTCGCCGACCTTGACCCCGTTGCGGTAGAGGTTCACCTGCACGCTGCCGCCGCGAGCGAACCGGAAGCCCATGTGCCCGGTGCCGTCGCCGTGCAGCGGCCCCGGCCCGCCGATGTTGTCGCCCCAGTAGCGGGTGGCGAACTGCTGGCCGAAGTTCGGCTCCGGGAAGACCGGCCCGGCCACCGCGTTGGCCCATTTCACGTTGTACGTGCGCCCGGGCTGGAAGCTGGTCCACGCCGACTGGTAGTACGTGTACCTCGGCTGGGCCGAGGTCGACTGCCACACCGCCTGCTTGTCCTGGTTGTAGTACTCGGTGATGGTGCTCGGCACGTCATAGGTGAACCAGGGCGGGACGTTGCGCTCGTCGCGGTAGATCGGCGAGTTGCCGGGCGCGTGCGCGACCGCGGTCCGCGCAACCGGCACCCCGGCCACGTCCGCGCTGATCTGGGAGCGGACCGTGGCGAAGTCGCCCACGCCCAGCTTGCGGGTCAGCCCCGTCATCATCTCCTCCGGCTGGTAGAGGTAGACCCGGTAGGCGTACGGGCTGTTGTGCAGGCTGCCCTGGCGCACCTGGCCCCACATCCCGTGGACGTAGGAGACGAAGCCGGGCGTCTTGCCGGCCCCGATCTGCGCGGTCCGTACGCGGTCGAAGGGGACGTTCATCAGCACGGCGTACGGGTCGTTGCTGCCCCAGATCTGCGGCTGCTCGGTCCGGATCGTCCAGCCGGACTCCTGCCAGACCGCGGTGGCCTTCGGGTTCGGCACCGACACCGCGATCGCCTTCGCCAGGCGGGTGTCCATGGTGAGCGCCTGGTCCGTGGTGAGGTCGAGGCTCGGGCGCACCAGCGACGTGATGTCCGGATGGAGCGGGTCGCCGCTCACCATGTAGGTCTGGACCAGGTAGCGGCCCGCGCGGACCCGGTACCTGGTGGCCGCGGGGTCGCCGAGCACCAGGATGGTCTGCCGGTCCAGGTCGAGCAGGACAGTCACCCAGCCCTGCTCGGCCGTGGGCGCTCCGCCGTCCGGCCCGACGAGCTTGAGGGCCAGCTCGTGGCGAGCGACGTCGAGCGCCACCGGGGTCTGCACCTGCGCGCCGCCGCCGGTGGCGGTCACCTCACCGCCGAAGTAGCGGTCGGGCAGGTCCCCGCCGGCCTGCACGTTGACGGTCACGGTGGCCGTGCCGCCGGCGGGCACCGTCACCGAGGAGGCGCTGAGGCTGAACAGGCCGGCCGGCGCCGGGGCGCCGTCGGCGTCCTTGGCGTCGAGGGAGACAGCGAGGGTGAGGTCAGAAGAGCCGCTGTTCGCGTACGTGACCGTGCGCTGCTGCGCAGCGGTGGTCCGTTCGAAGGCGACACTGACCGGGCTCGCCGTGACGGGCTGCTGGATCGCCCGGGCGACATTGAGGAAGCCCGCGCCCTGCTCGTAGACACCGATGGCGTCGCTCGGCTGCGCGGCCGCCATCAGCGTGGACTTGATCCGCTCAGGCGCCCAGTCCGGGTGCTGCTGGGCCAGGATCGCCGCCGCGCCGGCCACGTGCGGAGTCGCCATCGAGGTGCCGGAGAGGCTGGTGTACTGCGGATTCTCAGGGTACGGGAACCGGTCGGAGGTCGAGCTACGGGCGGCGACGATGCCGACGCCGGGCGCGGTGATGTCCGGCTTGATGCCGGCGTCGGCCGTGCGCGGTCCCCGGCTCGAGAACTCGGCCAGCTCGCCCGTCTTGGTAACGGCGCCCACGGTCAGCGCCTCCTCCACGTCGCCGGGCGAGCTCACCGTGGACTCGCCGGCCTCGCCGCTGTTGCCCGCGGCGACGACGAAGAGCACGCCGTAGCGGTGGGTGAGGTCGGCCAGGGCCGCCTCGATCGGGTCGGTCTCCGGGCTGTCCGGGCCGCCGAGGCTCATGTTGGCGACCTTGACGCCCTGCTGCGCCACCCAGGTCATGCCGGCCACGATCGCCGACTCCGGGCAGCCGTATTCGACGCAGACCTTGGCGCTGTAGAGGGTCGCGCCGGGCGCCATGCCCTTGTAACGGCCCTGCGAAGCGGCCGCGGTGCCGGCGATGGTCGAGGCGACGTGGGTGCCGTGGCCAACCCGGTCAAGGGTGTCCGGGTCAGAGGTGAAGTTCTGCGCGGCGGCGACACGGTCGGCCAGGTCGGGGTGGGTCTGGTCGATGCCGGTGTCGATCACGCCGACCTTCACCCCCGTTCCCGTCCAGCCGGCCTGCCAGGCCTGCGGCGCGCCGGTCAGCGGGACGCTCACGTCGAGGGTGGGGTGGCGCAGGCCGTCGAGCCAGATCTTGTCGACCCCGGCCCGCAGTTGCCGCTCGGTGCCACTCGCGGCGGACGTGATGGTGTTCCAGAAGGACACCGCGTCCGCGCGGCTCTCCGCGACCGCGCTTGCCCCGGGAAGCTCCCGGGTGGTCCGGCCGCCGGCGATGCGGGCGGGGGCAGCGCTGCCGTGCTGGACGATGAGCGGCAGGGTGGCCCGGCTGTCGTCGTAGCCGAAGCCGACCAGCGTCGAGATGTCGAAGAGCCGCTCGTCGAGCTTGCCCCGGTTGAGCAGGCCGACGGCGTCGGCGGGGATGACCCGCACGTCCTCGCCGGCGCTGTGGGTGATGAACGGGATCCGTTCCCGTCCCTTGCCCGGCACGACGTCGACTGCCGTCTGGCCGTCCACAGTGCTGACGTGGACGGTGTCGCCGGTGAGCAGAGTGACCGTCCGGGGCTTGGACGCGACCGCGGGTGTGGTCGCCGGCTTCGCGGACGCGACCGCGGGTGTGGTCGCCGGCTTCGCGGCCCGGGGCTGCGCCGACGCCGGCGAACCGCCCGGAGCCACCGCCGAGACGCCCAGCACCAGCAGTGCCAGCGCCGATATCTTGCGAACTGATCTCATCATTCTCCTTGGAGGAAAGCGAGAGGTTTCCGGGTGCTCCGGACGTGACCGGCGGGTGAAAGTTCATCCCGAGTGATCTGGGTCACTGGGGTGCCCCGGCCACGCCGCCGCCCTCCTCCGCCACGCTCACCCTGCTGACCGGCGACCGCGTCACCGTCGAAGCCACCGGCTCCGGCTGCGGCCCGGGCGAGAATCGAGCCCGCCACCGCGAACGCTGTGATCCGGCAGAGCTGCGGCCCCGACGGACACCTGCACGTCATCCCGGCCGGGTGGCGGCGCAACTGGGCCCGGTGCTCGACCCGGCGCTCTTCGACGTCACCACCCTGATCGCCGACGGCTACGACGACGCTCCGGTCGATCGCTACAGAGTCGGCACTAGCCGAGGCGCGTCCGTGCCACTAGCGTCTAGGCATGGCACGGGGTTTTCCCGGGTCAGCCGGACAGCCCGGACCTGCGACCTCGCGCACGGGGCCCGCATCCGACCCCGTGTCCACCGGGCACCGGACGAGGCGGAACACGGGTGGCCGGGTGCCCATCCGCGGAGCAGGCCTGTGACGACTCGCCGTACCCCCGCCGGTACCGACCAGACCCCGGCCGCGACCTCCACGACCCGCCGGACCACCCGGAGCCGCCGCACGGCGGCCGCCGCGTCGGCCGGCACGAAGGAGCCCCGACCAGGCGGCCAGGCCTTCGTCCTGGACACGTCGGTCCTCCTCTCCGATCCTGCGGCGTTCCACCGCTTCGCCGAGCACGAGGTGGTGCTGCCCCTCGTGGTCATCTCCGAGCTGGAGGGCAAGCGGCACCACCCCGAACTCGGCTGGTTCGCCCGGCAGTCGCTGCGCATGCTCGACGAGCTGCGGGTGAAGCACGGCCGGCTGGACCGGCCCCTGCCCGCCAACGATCTGGGCGGCACGCTCCGGGTGGAGCTCAACCACACCGACGACGGAGTGCTGCCCCCTGGCTATCGCACCGATTCGAACGACGCCCGGATCCTCTCCGTGGCGCTCAACCTCGCCGCTGAGGGGCGGGAGGTCACCCTGGTCAGCAAGGACATGCCGCTACGGGTGAAGGCGGCCGCGGTGGGCCTGCGGGCGGACGAGTACCGGCACGGCCAGGCCAGCGATCCCACCTGGACCGGGATGGCCGAGCTCGAGTTGGGTGAGGAGCAGATCGCCCAGCTCTACGCGGGCGAGAAGGTGGACCTGGACGACGCGGCCGGCCTGCCCTGCCACACCGGGCTGGTGCTGCACTCGCCCCGTGGCTCGGCGCTCGGCCGGGTGCTGCCCGACAAGACCGTACGACTGGTCCGCGGCGACCGGGAGGCGTTCGGTGTGCACGGCCGCTCGGCCGAGCAGCGGATCGCCCTCGACCTGCTGCTCGACGAGTCCATCGGCATCGTCTCGCTCGGCGGGCGCGCGGGCACCGGCAAGTCGGCTCTGGCGCTCTGCGCCGGGCTGGAGGCGGTGATGGAGCGCCGCCGGCACCGGAAGGTGATCGTCTTCCGTCCGCTCTACGCGGTCGGCGGTCAGGAGCTCGGCTACCTTCCCGGCTCGGAGTCCGAGAAGATGTCGCCCTGGGCCCAGGCGGTCTTCGACACCCTCGGTTCGGTGGTGCACGAGAACGTGTTGGAGGAGGTCACCTCCCGGGGCCTGCTCGAGGTGCTCCCGCTCACCCACATCCGGGGCCGGAGCCTGCACGACGCCTTCGTCATCGTCGATGAGGCGCAGTCGCTGGAACGCGGGGTACTGCTCACCGTGCTGTCCCGGATCGGCCAGGGGTCGCGGGTGGTGCTCACCCACGACGTCGCCCAGCGGGACAACCTGCGGGTCGGGCGGCACGACGGGGTGACCGCGGTGATCGAGGCGCTGAAGGGCCATCACCTCTTCGCCCACGTCACGCTCAGCCGTTCGGAGCGGTCACCCATCGCCGCGATGGTGACGGATCTGTTGGAGGATATTCCGCTCTGACACCCAAACCGTGTCAGTTCTGTCCGCATTTGCGGGTGTTCACTTTGTGACGCAGGTCACAAAAGGGCCTCTTGGTTTCCCATCAGCCTCACTGTGCGCAATGGTGTCCAACGAGCGCCCACGCACCGGCAAGATCGTTGACGGTCGTTTCGTCACACGATGACGAAGATCGGCGAGCGCCAGTGCGTCGGCTGCGACCGTGGGTCGGGGCGCTCACGGCGGCGGCGCGGCCACGGACGGCCACGCCTGGCGTCGTGTCCTTGCCCCCGACGAAGGGACCACTTCGTGAGTCGGCTGTGGAGCCGGTTCGGCGCCCGCACGGCCGCTGTCGCACTGCTCTCCCTGGGCGTTGCCGGCGGCTTCTACCTGGGCGAAGACCGACAGACTCAGCAGGAGGGCCTGACCGCGCAGGTCGGCCTGGAGGTCGACCAGGCGGAGTACGCGTACCAGCGTGATCGGCAGGCCGACCACCGCATCGATTCGGCCAAGCAGCGGGCCGCCGAGTACCAGGCGAAGCTGCGGGCCGCCGCGGCGGCGAAGGAGGCCGCCGAGCGGGCCCGCGAGGCCGAGGCCGCCGCGGCGTCCCGAAAGAAGGCGCGCGAGGCGGACGCGGCGACCAAGCCGTACGACGGCCCGATCCCCACCTCCTGTGAGGAGTACAGCGGCAACCGGCAGATCGGCTGCGCGCTGATGCTCGAGGCGGGCTTCGGCATCGACCAGTTCCCGTGCCTGGACAAGCTCTGGACCAAGGAGAGCGGCTGGAACCACAAGGCCTACAACGCCTCGTCCGGCGCGTACGGGATCCCGCAGGCCCTGCCCGGCAGCAAGATGGCCACGGTCGCCGACGACTGGAAGACCAACCCGGCCACCCAGATCAAGTGGGGCCTCGGCTACATCGAGGGCCGGTACGACGACCCGTGCGGCGCCTGGCAGCACTCGCAGAGCAGCGGCTGGTACTGACCTGACGTCGACGACGGCGGGGTGTGTGGAATGCACACCCCGCCGTCGTCGTGTCGCGGTGTGGCGCGGCACGACAAGTGGCGGGCGGCCGCGATTGCTGATAGCTCTTAGTAAGTGACCTGGCGCAGTGGCCCGACGGGCGACGACCCCCACCGGTTCGGCACCGAGGCGTTCTACGCCTCGCTCGGCCGGGCCTTCGTCGCCATGTGCGCGGTGGTGCCGGTCCTCTTCCTCATCGAGGCGCTCGACGTCGGGCTGCACGCCAACCTCGACCTGGCCGCCGGCATCATCCCGCACCGGATCCAGGGGCTGGACGGCGTCATCTTCTCGCCGTTCCTGCACGCCGACTTCACCCACCTCTACAGCAACAGCATCCCGCTGATCCTGCTCGGCACCTTCGTGCTCGCCGCCGGCACCCGCCGGTTCCTCTGGTCGACCATGGTGATCGTTCTGGTCAGCGGGCTGGGGGTGTGGTTCACCGGCTCGCCCAACTCGGTGGTGGTGGGCGCCAGCGGCGTCATCTTCGGCTATCTGGGCATCCTGCTCACCCGCGGCATCGTCGAGCGGAGTTGGTGGAACTTCGCGGTGGTCCTGCTGGTCGGCCTGCTCTACGGCTGGCAGTTGTTCGGCATCCTCCCCACCGACGAGCGCATCTCCTGGCAGGGGCACCTGTTCGGGTTGCTCGGCGGGGTGGTGTCGGCGATCCTCTTTCGCCGGCGCCGGCCCGAGCTGGCCGCGCCCCAGCAGTCGGAGTCCCCGCTCACCCTGCTCTGACGCCGGGCCCGCGCCACGTCCGAACAGGTCGGAGATGCTTGCCCGGGGTCGCCCGCCCGCCTACCGTCGGCATCAGCACGCGTTGATCCGTGAGGCGAAAGTGACGGTACGTCATGCGCGAGGTCGATGTCGCCGTGATCGGGGCCGGTCCGGCCGGGCTCTTCACCGCGTACTACGCCGGGTTCCGCGGGCTCTCCGTCGCGGTCGTCGACGCGCTGCCCGAGCCCGGCGGTCAGATCACCGCGATGTACCCGGAGAAACTGATCTTCGACGTCGCCGGCCTCCCCACGATCAAGGGGCGGGATCTGGTGGCCAACCTGGTCGCCCAGGCCGCGCCCTTCGCGCCGGATTACCTGCTCGGCACCCGGGCGGAGAAGCTCTCCTACACCGACGGGCGGCCGGTGCTCGGCCTCGCCGGCGGGCAGCAGTTGGGCTGCGGGGCGGTGATCATCACCGGTGGGCTGGGCAGCTTCACGCCCCGGCCGCTGCCGGTGGCCGACAGCTTCGCCGGCACCGGGATCGTCTACTTCGTACCGCAGCCGGCCGAGCTGGCCGACCGGGACGTGCTGATCGTCGGCGGCGGGGACTCCGCCTTCGACTGGGCGCTGACGCTCCAGCCGCTGGCCCGCTCGGTGACCCTGGTGCACCGTCGGGAGAAGTTCCGCGCCCACGCGTCGACCGTCTCCCGGGTGCTGGGTCTGCCGGTCCGGGTGGTGGTCAACGCCGAGGTGACCCGGCTGCACGGCGACGATCGGGTGACCGGCGCGGAGATCACCATCCGGGGTGGCACAGCCGAGCTTCTGCCGGTCGACACGGTGATCGCCGCCCTCGGGTTCACTGCCGACCTCGGGCCGCTCGCCGAATGGGGGCTGCGGCTGGACCGCCGGCACGTCGTGGTCGACAGCGCGATGGCGACGAACCTGCCCCGGGTCTTCGCCGCCGGCGACATCACCGAATATCCGGGGAAGGTCCGGCTGATCGCGACCGGCTTCGGCGAGGCCGCCACCGCGGTGAACAACGCGGCGGTGGCCATCGACCCGAGCGCCCACCTCTTCCCCGGCCACTCCTCCGACGCCAGCTGAGCCCCGATCCAGGCCGGAGCGTGGCCGGATCGAGACCGGCCGCTGCCACGGTGGACGGATGGAACGACCGGAACGACGGCCCGATGCCGCCCGCGTCGCGCTGGCCTGGCTGGGCCATCCGGTCACGGTGCTCGCGCTGGTCGTGCTGGTGCTCAACGACCACGTGCTCAAGGCCGCCCAGCCCGGCTGGCTCACCGGCAAGCTCAGCGACGTCGCCGGCCTGGTGCTCGCCCCGCCGCTGGTCGCGACGCTCGTCGCGCTGACCGTGCCCCGGCTGCCGGCCCGGGCCGCTGTCGGGCTCGGGCTGGGTCTGGTCGGCGTCGGCTTCACCGTGGTCAAGACCAGCGGGTACGCCGCGGCAGCCGCCTCGGCGGCGTGGAGCGCGGTCAGCGGGCCATCGCTGGTCCGGGCCGACCGGACCGACCTGCTCGCCCTGCCGGCCCTGGCCCTGGCCGGGTGGAGCTGGCGCCGGGCCCGGCGCGATCCGGTGGGGCGCCGGTCGGCCCGGCTGGTCCGGCTGCTGGTGCTGCTGCCGGCGGCGACGCTCGCCGTGGCGGCCACCAGCCCGATCTGGTATCCCGACGCGCTGCGGGCGACGGTGGTCGACGGCCGGCTGGCCGCCGGTACCGGGTCGAGTTGGGATGCCGACAACGTGTCGCCCGTCGAGGCCTGGCGGGTGAGCGACGACGGGGGCGAGACGTGGCGGGATCCGACACCCGCCGAGGAGCAGGTCCTGAACCCGCCGTTCTCGCCGTCGCCCGGCGTTACGCCGCCGTCCGCGCTGCCCTCCATGCTGCCCTCCTTGCCGGCCCGGCAGAACTGCTCGGCCGCAACGCCGCAGCGCTGCTACCGCCTGGTGCCGGGGCGGATCCGGGTGGAGGAGAGCGACGACGCCGGCCGGACCTGGCGACCGGCCTGGGAGGTCACCGAGGAGCAGCGGGCGATCCTGAACCGGCAGTACCAGGACGCCGGACCGAACGGGGAGCGGATCGCCAGCCAGGACGTGGCCGTGCTGGACGTCGGCGGTGGCCGGCACGTGGTGCTGGTCGCGAACGGCCGGGACGGCTTCGCCGTGCGCGGGCCGGACGGCGACTGGCGGCGGATCGGCTTCCCCAGCGCCCCCGTGGCCGACCACCCCTTCAGCGGCAGCCCACCGCCGCTCGGCACGAGCGCACCCGCGGACCGCCACTCCGATCCGCTCCGCGCCGTGCTGCTGACGCTCGCCCTGGCCGAACTGGTGCTCGTCGTGTCGGGTGCGCGGGCCGGGCAGGCGGTCGGGAACGGTGTCTGGCTGCCGTCCCTGCTCGCTGCGGTCACGGTCGTCACCGTGCCGCTGCTGGCTGCGGTCTGGCTGAGCGACGACCTCCCGACAGTGGCGGCGGTCTTCGGCTGTGTCGTCCTGCTGCTCGGCGCGCCGTTTCTCGCCCTGGTCCCGAACTGGGTGCGGCACTGGTCCGGCCGATGGACCGCCGAGGTGTTGCTGGCCGCCGCGCTCACGCTGGTGCTGGCCGGGCTGCCGCTCGTCGGGTGGCTCTACGGTCGTCCGGCGTACGCCTCGACCGCGGTGGCGCTCGCCGCGCTGGCCACGGTGCCGGGGCTGATGCTCGGTTGGCGGGCCGCCCGGCTGGTCGGGCCATCCGCCCCGACCCCCGATCCGCCGTACCCGCCGGGGCTCGCGATCGGACCGCCCGCTCCGACCCCCGACCCGTCGTACCCGGTGCGGCCCGCGGTGCCGGAGGAACCGGCCCGTTGACCTGAGTTCAGGGCAGGCCGATCAGGTCGGCCATCAGGCCGGTCTGGTGGTCGAAGTACTCGTCCCGGTGCGGGACCGAGCGGTTGAGCCGGCCGAAGAGCTCGAAGCTGATCAGCCCGAAGAGCTGGGTCCAGCCGGCCATGCCGCGGGCCAGCACCGCCTCGGGCAGGCCGGGGAAGAAGCCGGCGGCGATCTCCGCCAGGTCCGCGCGGACCGGCTCGGGCAGGTCGTCGTCGGGCGGCGTGAGCTGGCCGCTGGCCAATCCGTCGTTCAGGATGCCGACCAGCACAACCGGGGGGCGCTGCGCTGGCCGGACGGTGTCCTCGGGGGCCGCGTAGCCGGGCACCGGGCTGCCGTAGAGCAGGGCGTACTCGGCCGGGTGGGCCAGCGCCCAGGCGCGGGCCGCCCGGCAGGCGGCATGCCAGCGTCCGCGCAGGTCGCGCCGGTCGAGAGCGGCGTCGGCCGCCTCCACCGCCGCGCCCAGCGCCTCGTACGCCTCGAGGATGAGCGCGGTGAGCAGGTCGTCCCGGCTGGAGAAGTAGCGGTAGATCGCGGACGAGACCATGCCCATGTCCCGGGCGACCGCCCGCAGCGACAGGTTGGCGCCGTCGGTGGCCAGGTGGCGGCGGGCCACGGCCTTGATCTCGTCGATCATGCCGGCGCGGACCCGGGCGCGGAGGGAGTGGGCGACCATGCACCCACTCTGCCATGCTTGAGAGCGCCAATCAAAACCGAGAGCACCGCTCTTGACTTGGCGGCGCCTCGACCGTCATGCTGATGCCGTCGCAACGAGAGCAGTGCTCTCGAATCGGATCCCTGCTTTGGAAGGTGGGCCTCCCATGGCTCTGCACGTGATCGTCGGCGCCGGACCCGTCGGCACCGCCACCGCCCGGCTGCTCGTCGAGCGGGGCGAGCGGGTGCGGGTGGTGACCCGCCGGGGCGCCGGACCCGAGCACCCCGCCGTCGAGCGGGTAGCCGCGGACGCCACCGACGCGGACCAGCTGGCCGCGCTGACCGAGGGCGCAGCTGCCCTCTACAACTGCGCCAACCCCCCGTACCACCGGTGGCCGACCGACTGGCCGCCGCTCGCCGGGGCGCTGCTCACCGCGGCCGAGCGGACCGGCGCCGTGCTCGCCACCGTCGGCAACCTCTACGGGTACGGCCCGGTCGACGTGCCGATGAGCGAGGCGACCCCGCTGCGCCCCAGCAGCGTCAAGGGGCAGGTGCGGGTGCGGATGTGGCAGGAGGCGCTGGCCGCCCACCGGGCCGGGCGGGTGCGGGTCACCGAGGTGCGCGGCTCGGACTACCTCGGCGCGGGCGCCCAGTCGGTCGTCACCGTCCTCGTCCTGCCCCGGGTGCTCGCCGGGAAGCGGGCCTTCGTGCCGGCGGACCTGGACGCGCCGCACAGCTGGACGTACGTCGGTGACGTGGCCCGGACCGTGGTGGCCGCGGCCGGCGACGAGCGCGCCCACGGGCGGGCCTGGCACGTGCCGACCGGACCGGCGGTGTCGCCGCGCGCGATCGCGGCCCGGGCGGCGGAGCTGGCGGGTGCTCCGACGCCGAAGCTGTCCCGGATGCCGGCGGCGGCGCTCCGGCTCGCCGGGCTGTTCGACCCGACCGCCCGCGAGATGCGGGAGATGGCCTACCAGTTCGACCGGCCGTTCGTGCTCGACTCCGCCGCCGCCACCGACGCCTTCGGCATCAAGCCGACCCCGCTGGACGACGCCCTCGCGGAGACCATCGCGGGCCTGCGCCCAGACCCCGCCGAAGCACTGACACGGGCGTAGCGACCCGTTTGCCCGCACCCCCCGCAGGCGGCCGGCCCCCCTGGCCGCCTGGGGTGGCGGGGAGCAGCACCAGCAGCAACAGCAGGCCCAGGCCGAACGAGACCACCGCGGCGGCGATCCCGTCGGCCAGCCGTACGCCCAACTCGCCGTTGATCCGGGACTGAACGGCCACCGCGACCCCGGAGACGGTCGCCAGCCCGATGCCGGCGATCCGCCGCGCGGTCGGCAGCGTGGGGGGTGCCGCGATCCCGGTCGCGCTCACTCCTGCTCGGCCAGCGGACGGCCGTCGAAGTCGACCGCCGAGTAGAGGGCCAGCTTCTCCAGCCGGTGGTACGAGTCGATCACCCGGATGGTGCCGCTCTTGGAGCGCATCACGATCGACTGGGTGTACGCCCCGCCGGCCCGGTAGCGCACGCCGCGCAGCAGGTCGCCGGAGGTGATCCCGGTCGCCACGAAGAAGCAGTTGTCCCCGGTGACCAGGTCGTCGGTGGAGAGCACCCGGTCCAGGTCGTGCCCGGCGGCGATGGCCTTGGCGCGCTCCTCGTCATCGCGCGGCCAGAGCTTGGCCTGCATGGCGCCGCCCATGCACTTGAGCGCGCAGGCCGCGGTGATCCCCTCCGGGGTGCCGCCGATGCCCATCAGCACGTCAACGTCGGACTCGCCGCGGGCCGCCGCGATGGCGCCGGCGATGTCGCCGTCGGTGATGAAGCGGATCCCCGCGCCGGTCCGCCGGATCTCCTTGACCAGGTCGGCGTGGCGGGGCCGGTCCAGCACGCAGACGCGGACCTCGGAGACGTCGGTCCCCTTGGCCTTGGCGATCCGGCGCAGGTTCTCCGCCACCCCGGCGTTGATGTCGACCACGTCGGCGTACGTCGGGCCGACGGCGAGCTTCTCCATGTAGAAGACGGCGCTGGGGTCGTACATCGCGCCGCGCTCGGCCACCGCGAGCACCGCGAGGGCGTTCGGCATGCCCTTGCTCATCAGCGTGGTGCCGTCGATCGGGTCGACCGCCACGTCCACCTCGGGGCCCGTGCCGTCACCGACCTCCTCGCCGTTGAAGAGCATCGGGGCGTTGTCCTTCTCGCCCTCGCCGATCACCACCACGCCCCGCATCGGGATCGAGTTGATCAGCTTGCGCATGGCGTCGACGGCTGCCCCGTCGCCGCCCTCCTTGTCACCGCGGCCGACCCACCGGCCGGCGGCCATCGCCGCGGCCTCGGTGACCCGGACCAGGTCGAGGGCAAGGTTACGGTCGAGATCCTGGGGGATCCGCGTCCTGGTGTTCGTCATGACGGCTTCCTCCTCGCGACGATGCGGGGTGGACCGGCAGGATGCGGCCGTCGCCGCTGCCGGCTTTGTCGCTGATCCTCACACGATGGCCAACGTAGCGCTGGGCCGGGGCGGGGATCGCCCGGTTCCCGCCAACCGGGCGGCCGCGGGAGCGTGCTCCTCCAGGCGATCGCCGCGGCGCCCTCGCCGGCCGCGGCGGTGGCCCGCTGGCCGCCGATCGGGGGCTGCGAGAATGGGCGGGTGGAACCCGCACAGCCCGCCGACCGCAAGCCCGCCGACACCACCCCGCCGGACGGCCAGCCGCCGGTCCGGCCGGTCGCCGAGCCGGCCCCGCCGGCCGGGGAGCCGGCACTGGTGGAGCCCACGGCTCCAGCCACCGGCGGCGAGCCGGCGCCCCGCGCCGGGGCGGGTGAGCCGGCGCAGGTCGAGCCGGTCCCTGGAGCGGCCCGGGCTGGGGCGAGCATCGACCCGGGGCTTTCCGGCGATTACCCCGCGCCGCCCGCCCGCCTGGACAAGCAACGCTCCGAGCGGTCGCCGAAGGACATGGCGCTTTCGCTGCTGGTGCTGCTGGTCCCGATCGCGCTGCTGCTCGCCTTCTACCGGGGCGTCCTCGGTGGCGACCAGCCCTCCACCGTCGACCCGACGCCCGCCGTGGAGCAGGCGCGAGCGGCCAACGCCTTCCCGGTCAGCCAGCCGAACGGCCTCGGCTCCGACTGGCGTACGGTCAGCGCCCACTACCAGGCGCAGGACGGAGGGTCGACGCTGCGGATCGGCTACCTGACCCCGGAGGGGCGTGGCGTGCAGCTCGTGCAGAGCAACCTGCCCGCCGACCGGCTGCTGCCGGCCGAGCTGAGCGGCGGGCAGCCGCAGGGCCCGGCCGACCTGGCCGGGGAGAGCTGGCAGCGCTACACCGCCCGGGGCAACGAGCAGGCGCTCGTGCTGCTCGAGCCGAGCCGGACGGTGATCGTGGTCGGTGACGCCCGGGAGCGGGAGCTGCGCCAGCTCGCCGGCGCGCTCCGCTGACCCGCGTCCCCTCCCGACCCCGGGCATTTCCGCTGGGCCGCCCCGGCTCGCTTCACCCGGACGCCTGACGCGTCCGGGCCGATCCGGGGACAGGGATTGCGGAAGGCCGCTTCAGGGAACAGAAGGGTGCACGAGCTCGCCGGGTCGCGCCGTCGGCCGGAGGCGGCTCGTGCGCCGGAGCCGGCGTCAGGGCTGCGGCGCCACGCCTCCGGCGCCTGCCGTGGGCCGGATGACCCACCTGGAGAGATTCACATGACGATTCGACGCTTCAGCGCGGCAGCCTTCGCCGCAGCGCTGCTCACATCTGGTCTGGCCGCCTGCAACAGCACCGGGACCGGCGAGGCGGGGGCCTCCGCGTCCCCGACGGTCTCCGGCAGCGTCGCCCCGGGCTCGCCCGGCACCGGCGACGCCAAGCAGGCCCTGCTGAACTCCACGAACGAGATCCGGAACGGCAACTTCCGGTTCACCATGTCCGGGGCGGGCTCCACCGCCGAGGGACAGGTGCACGAGCCCAGCCAGAGCGCGGAGATGCGGATGACGATCGGTGACCCGTCCTCCGACGTGATGATGAAGCTGGATTTGATCCACTTCAAGCCCGACAGCTGGGTGAAGCTTGAGCTCGGCGGCAGGTCGGCCGGCAGCATCCCGGGCGTGCAGAAGCTCAACCTGGGCAAGTACCAGCACCTGGACCAGACCCGGATCAAGGGCAACCGGTCGCTCGGCTTCGGCTTCGACCAGGTCGACCCGGCCGGCAGCGACGTGCTGACGCAGGGCATCACTGACGTCCGGCAGACCGGCGAGGGCACGTACGCCGGCACGCTCGACGTGTCGAAGGCGGCCGAGGCCGGTTCGATGGACCCCGCAGTGATCACCGCCCTGGGCGGACAGGCGAAGTCCGTGCCGTTCACCGCGAAGCTGGACCCGCAGGGTCGGCTCAGCGAGATGGTGATCCAGGTCCCGGCCGCCGGCCAGAACGCCGCGCAGGACATCAAGATCACCTACTCGGACTACGGCAACGCCACGCCCGCGCAGAAGCCGCCGGCGGACCAGGTCGTCGAGGCGCCGCCGGAGTTCTACAACCTGTTCAAGTGAGCGAAACGAGCAGGTGCGGGGCGGCTCCGGCCGCCCCGCCCGCCGTTTCCCCGGCCCGGCTCGGTGTCCCCCGGCGGTCAGTCCTCGGCGCGCTGGCGGGCGGCGTCGATCCGGGCCCGGGCGCCATCGAGCCAGCGCTGGCAGATCTCGGCCAGTTGCTCGCCGCGCTCCCACAGCGCCAGCGACTCCTCCAGTGAGGTGCCGCCGGCCTCCAACCGCTCGACCACCGACGCCAGCTCGGCACGGGCCTGCTCGTAGCTGAGCCGCTCGTCCGGCCCGGCCTTCATCTCCTCAGTCATCGCCACCATCCCACCACATTCGATTCACGCCACGGACCACCCGGCGGCCGCAGGGTCGGCTGGGTCAGCCATCGACGGTGGCGGCGAGTTCGCCCTCGGCGAGGCGTACCCGGAGCGGATCGCCCTTGGTCACCTCCGACGCGGCGCGCACCACGTGGCCGTCGGCGCGCTGCACGATCGCGTACCCGCGGTCGAGGGTGGCGGCGGGGGAGAGGGCGCGCAGTCGGGCCAGGGTGTGTCGCAGGTCGTCGGCGGCGGCGCCGAGCCGGTGGTCCAGGCAGCGTCCGGTCCGGTCGCGCAGCGCGGTCACCTCGGCCGCCCGTTGGTCGACCATCACCTGCGGACGGGCCAGCACCGGGCGGGAGCGGAGCAGGTCGAGCCGGTGCGACTCCCGGTCGACCAGGTTGCGTACCGCCCGCTCCAACCGGGACCGGGCCTGGCCGATGAGGCGTACCTCCTCGGTCAGGTCGGGCACGATCCGCTTGGCCGCGTCGGTCGGCGTCGAGGCGCGGACGTCGGCGACGTAGTCGACCAGCGGCGCGTCCGTCTCGTGGCCGATCGCGCTGACCACCGGCGTACGACAGGCGAAGACGGCCCGGCAGAGCGCCTCGTCGGAGAACGGGAGCAGGTCCTCGATGCTGCCGCCGCCCCGGGCCAGGATGATCACGTCGATGCTCGGGTCGGCGTCGAGCACCTTCAGCGCGTCGATGATCTGCGGGACCGCGCTCGGCCCCTGCACCGCCACGTTGACCGTGCGGAACTCCACGGCGGGCCAGCGGCGCCGAGCGTTGGTCAGCACGTCCCGTTCGGCGGCCGAGGCGCGGCCGGTGATCAGCCCGATCCGGCCGGGCAGGAACGGTGGCCGACGCTTGCGGGCCCGGTCGAAGAGCCCCTCGGCGGCGAGCAGCTTCTTGAGCTTCTCCAGCCGGGCCAGCAGTTCGCCGAGCCCGACCTGGCGGATCTCGTCGGCGCGCAGGCTCAGCGTGCCCCGGGCGGCGTAGAACTCCGGCTTCGCGTGCAGCACCACCCGGGCGCCCTCGCGCAGCTCCGGCGCGCCGGCGTCGAGCACGTCCCGGTTGGTGGTGACGGTCAGGCTGAGGTCCGCGGACGGGTCGCGCAGGGTGAGGAACACCGTGCTCGCCCCGGGCCGGCGGCTGATCTGCGCGACCTGCCCGTCCACCCAGACCCAGCCGAGCCGCGCGATCCAGGCCCCCACCTTCTGGCTGACCACCCGGACCGGCCACGGCTCCTCGGACGTGCTCCGCCCCACCTCGCCCGTACTCACCCGCCCACCCTACGGCCCCCCGCCCCGGGCCCGCTGATCATGAAGTTATTGCCCTCCTGACGGCGTGTCACAGGCAACAACTTCATGATCAACGAGGGGGGTCAGGCCAGATGCCCCGCCACAGCGCGGCGTACCGACCGCTTCGGCCAGCACCTCGTGCACCTCGGCCAGGACGGCTCCGGCCCGGCCACCAGTTCGATCTCGTCGGGATTCTTCTGGATCACCGTGGCGCGCGTCCTCTCGTACCCGAAAAGGGGGTCTCCCGGTGGCCCCGCGCGCTGCCGGTCCGCCCATTCTGCAGCCCGGTGCCCCGACAGTGGTACGGGTTGCAGGCGCTGCCGCCGGAAAACCGGGCACGTACGATGGGCGGGTGACTCAGGCTGAGACGACTCCCCGGACCGGCAAGCGCGTGCTCCTGGCCAAGCCCCGCGGCTACTGCGCGGGCGTGGACCGGGCGGTGCAGACCGTCGAGGAGGCGCTGAAGCTCTACGGCGCCCCGATCTACGTGCGCAAGCAGATCGTGCACAACCGGCACGTGGTGCAGACGCTGGAGGCCAAGGGCGCGATCTTCGTGGAGGAGAACGAGGAGGTGCCCGAGGGCGCGACAGTCATCTTCTCCGCCCACGGCGTGGCCCCCGAGGTCTACGAGCAGGCCCGGGCCCGCTCGCTGAAGGCGATCGACGCGACCTGCCCGCTGGTCACCAAGGTGCACCAGGAGGCCAAGCGGTTCGCCGCCGAGGACTACGACATCCTGCTGATCGGCCACGAGGGGCACGAGGAGGTCATCGGCACCGCCGGTGAGGCGCCCGCGCACATCCAGCTCGTCGACGGCCCGGAGAGCGTGGACAAGGTCACCGTCCGCGACCCGAACAAGGTCGTCTGGCTCTCCCAGACCACCCTCTCCGTGGACGAGACGCTGGAGACCGTCGCCCGGCTCAAGCAGCGGCTCCCGCTGCTGCAGTCGCCGCCCAGCGACGACATCTGCTACGCCACCTCCAACCGGCAGCACGTGGTCAAGGAGATCGCGCCCGAGTGCGACGTGGTGATCGTCGTCGGCTCGCGGAACTCCTCCAACTCCGTGCGGCTGGTCGAGGTGGCCCTCGACGCCGGGGCCCGCGCCGGGCACCTGGTCGACTTCGCCCACGAGATCGACGACGCCTGGCTGGCCGGCGCCGGCACGGTCGGCGTCACCTCCGGCGCCAGCGTGCCGGACGAGCTGGTGCAGCAGGTGCTCGCGCACCTGGCCGGGCGGGGCTTCACCGACGTCGAGGAGGTCACCACCGCCAATGAGCGGCTGACCTTCTCGCTGCCGCAGGAGCTCAAGCGGGACATGAAGGCCGCCGCGGCGGCCGCGCGCGGCTGAGCGGCCTGGTGGGAACGGGCCGCCGCCGTCGTACGTCTGAGACCGGTATGAGGACCATTCGGCTCGCCGCCTCCGCCCTGATTGTCTGTGCGGCGCTGAGCGCCTGCGGCGGCCAGGGTGCTTCGGACGGCGCCGCGACCCCGACGGGAGCTGCCCCGGTGACCAGCCAACCGAGCCCGGACCCGACCGCGAGCGACCCGGTCAACCCGGTCGACCCGATGCCGACCGCGCCGCCGAAGGGCACCGCCGGGCCGATCAAGCCGCCCCCGGCCGGCGCCACCACGCTCACCGGCACCATTCAGGCCGGGGTGGAGCCGAACTGCCTGCTGCTCGACGGGAACCTGCTGCTCGGTGGCCCGCGGGACGTGCTCAGGCCCGGTGCCCGGGTCATCGTCACCGGTCGCTCGCAGCCGGACTTGATGACCACCTGCCAGCAGGGCACCCCGTTCGTGGTGGAGACCGCAAGACCGGCGTGAGTGGCGGCGGCGGTACCGCGCAACAACCCGGCCGCAGCGTCCACATTGCGCCGGCGGGTCGGCGGCCATGCCCGGCCGACCGGAAGTCAGACGGACAGGAGCCCGCCCCCGTGAACCGGGGACGGGCTCCTGCCGTTTCAGCGGTTGATCAGTTGACCGCGCCGACCGAGACGTTGCCGCGACCGACGGTCGCGCCCTCGTCGGTCACCACGAGCAGCTCACCGAAGAGCTGGCGACCCGCCGCCGGAGCGGCGTCCGCGGTGACGGAACCGGTGATGGTGCCGGTGCCGCCGTTGGCCAGCGTCAGCGTGGTGGACGGCGCCGAGACCGAGCCCAGCGACGCGGAGTAGAAGACGTCGCGGTAGTCGAACTCGGTGGTGCCAGCCGGAACCGAGTAGCCGTCGATCTCGATGGTGTAGACGCCGGCCGCCGGGTTTGCCAGCGAGACCGCCTCCTCCGAGTCGCCGTCCGCGGAGCGGCCGACCTCGGTGGTGCCGCGGCGCACGTACAGGTCCAGGTCGGCGCCGAGGTCACTGGTCTTGCCGATCGCGACGTCGAGCCTGGTGGCGCCCTCGGGCACCGTCACCTCGTAGGTGAGCACCTCGTGGTTGGCGATGGTGGGGCGCTTGACCGCCGCGCTGCCCAGCGGGCCACCCTTGCCCGACACGGTGACCGGACCGAACTCGTTGGTCACCGTCCAGGTCACCGGGGTGGCCTGACCCGCGGTGACGCTCGGCAGTTCGACGACGGCCGGCTCCACCTTGACACCCTGGACGCGGGCGGTCAGCTGGAACGGGTTGTCGAGCAGCGGCGAGGTGCGCCGCGACTCGACCTCGATCTCCCAGACGCCCGGCATCGGGTTCTGGTAGTCCCGCTCCTCCGGCTTGCAGGTCGCCGGGTTGGAGAAGTTGGTGAAGCAGCCCAGGCTGGAGGTGCTCTCCACCGGGACGCCGTACGGGTTGAAGGCGATGAACCGGGTCTGCGACCCCGCCGCGACGCCCGACAGATTCACCTGCAGAGCCGACGCGCCAGCCGGAACGTTCACGAAGTAGGACGTGAACGAGTTGCGCTGGACCGATCCCTCCGTCGAGAACGCGTAATCCGGCTTCTCGACCGTGCTGGAGGCGACGATGACGGTGGACACCTCGAAGTCGATCACCGAGGTCGCCGGGTCGTCGATCGTCATGATGGCGCCGTGCGCGCCGGCCGAGGTCGGCTTGGCGGTGACCTCCACCGAGACGGTCTTGTTCAGCGGCAGCACGACCTGCGCCGGAGCGCTGAACGTGCCGTCGTTGCCCCGCAGCGTGATGGCGTGGGTGATCGCCGTCGCAGGCCCGCTCTTACGGGTCAGCTGGACCGTGTAGGTCTTCGACTCGCCAACCTTCTGCCCGCCCTTGTCCGCGCCACAGCGGTTGTAGAGCCCGGTGCCCCGGTCGGCCGTGGCCAGGTAACCGGAGAGCTCGGTGCAGACCGGCGCGACCGAGGTGTAGTCGCGGGTCTTGACGTCCTGGTCGAGCAGCTTCCAGGCGCCCGGCACGTCGAACATGCCATAGCCCTGGCCGTAGGTCGGCACGCCCTCGATCGGCTTCGCCGAGGTGTGGATCGCCCGGCGCAGGGCGGCCGGCGTGATACCCACGTCCTTGGCCTTGGCGGCCGAGAGCAGCAGCGCGGCGGCGCCGGTGGCCTGCGGTGCGGCCATCGAGGTGCCGTTGAACATCCCGTAGCCCGCCGGCAGCGAGTAGCCCGCCTCGGCGGCCGGGCTGCCGGCCTGCCACATCGGGATGCTGGAGATGGCCGAGCCCGGTGCGGAGATGCTGGGCTTCAGTCCGCCGTCCTCGCGGGGACCACGGGAGGAGAAGTTGAACAGGTTGTTCGCCTTCGACACCTCGGAGCCGTAGTTGGCGAGCCACGTCTCCTTGCTGACGCTCGCCGCGACGCTCACCACGTCGGTGGCGACGGACGGGTCACCCACGGTGTTCAGGCCGGGACCGGAGTTGCCGGCCGAGATGAACATCTGGACGCCGTAGTCGTTGATCAGCCGGTCGTAAAGGCGCGCCCGGGCGTTGTTGGCGTCGTTGAGGGCCGGCAGGCCGCCGATCGACATGTTGATCACGTCGACCTTGCGGTTGACCACCAGGTCCACCATGCCGTCGGTCAGCGCCGCGGCGGTGCAGCCGCCGTTGAACGCGCAGGCGCGGGAGGAGACCAGCTTGGCGCCGGGAGCGGCACCGTCGAAGTTGGAGTTGCCGAGCAGGTCGTTGGCGGCGGTGATGCCGGCGACGTGCGAGCCGTGCGCGCCCGCGACGATGCCGATGTTTACGAAGTCGGCCTTCTGCCCGACGTACGCGCCACCGTACGGGCTCAGGTCGACGTCCTCGCGGTACTCGACCACGAACGCCATCTGCTCGCGCACGCCGGTGTCCGGGTTGTCCTTGCCGAAGTGGCCGACCTGGAACTTCTCGCCGTACGGCCGCATCACCGGGTCGTCGGTGAAGTCACGGTTCTGGTTGGCGTCGACCCGGATGTCGTGACTGTTCGGGTCGTAGAGGATGCCGAAGACGTCGGTCTTGTCGCCGTCCCGATTGACGTCGCCGGCCACCTCGGGCGGGTTGCCGCCGTCCGTGGTGGACTCGGAGAAGCGGTTGACCAGCCAGCTGCCCTTCGGCGCGGTCCAGGTGCCGTTCGCGTAGCTGAACGTGGGTCCGCTCACCTTGGTCAGCATGGCGCGCCAGCTGCCGTCACCGTCGTAGATCGGGTCGGTGGCGGTGACCCAGTCGACGATCTTGCGCTCGCCGGTCGTGGTCTTCTGCAGGGCGGGGTGGTCCAGGTCGATGCCGGTGTCCATGATGCCGATGGTCACGCCGCGGCCGTCCCACTCGGGGTGGGCTTCCTTGAAGGCGACCGCGCCGGTCTCGTTGGTCGGCATGTAGGCGTTCGCTGCCGGGGTGTCCGCGCCGGGGCCGGCCACGGTTGCCGTCGCGTCGGCGCCCGCGGCGGACTGCGGCCGCGGATCGGGAATGGTGAGCGTCTCGTTGAGGTCGACGGCGATGATGCCGGGCAGCTTCGCCGCCTTGACCACTGCGCTGGTGGGGACGCTGACCCGGACGTAGCCCACCTCGTCGAACTGCTTGACGACCTTGCCGCCCAGCTTCTTCAGGCTCGCGGCGACGGCGTGCGCCTGGCCCTTCTCGGTCGCGACGATGAGCGTGACGTTCGTCTCGCCCGCGGCTTTGGCCTTGGCGAGCAGTTCCATGTCGTGCGAACCCAGCGTGTCGGCGGGGGTGGTCTTGAGCCGCTGGGCGTCGGATACCGGTTGTGCGTTCGCGGTTGCGGTGCCGCCGGTGGCGAACCAGAAGGCGCCGGTGGCGGTCAGGGCCGAGGTCAGCAGCACCGCCGAGGCGCGCAGACTCCGGCTGGGGGGTTTGCTCACGATCTCTGTCCTCCGTGGGGAGAGCAAGGGGTGCCCTGGACGTGCCGGGGGCGCATGTGACGGGATCTTTCGGGTCGCACGCGCCGCTGTCACTACTCCAGCGATCGTTTGTGACCGGGTCGTGACGTAGACGACCGGCCCCGTAACAATGGCCCAGATAGTTGCGCGACGGCAATAGAGCTCAGTCGAAACCGCCTGTCGATCGTCTACTTCCGACCCGTCCTATCGGCTGATAAGGACGTCGATTGCGTCAAGCCGGACGATCATGGCGGAACTCCGAAAGTGCTGGAGATAAGGCATCTCCGGTCAGCTCGGGCGCCTGCGGCTGTCTCGGCGCCAGCTCCACCTGGGCCGGCGTCACCAGCTCCTGGTCGGAGACGCCGAGCTCGGCCAGCTTGCGCGCGCTGACCAGCACCCGCGCCTCCAGCGAACCGACCGCCCGGTTGTACGCCGTCACCGCCCCGCCGAGCGAGGCGCCCAGCTTGCCGACGTGGTCGCCGAGAGTGGACAGTCGCCCGTACAGCTCGCGGGCCAGCGAGTGCACCGCGACCGCGTTGCGGGCCAGCACCTCCTGCCGCCACGAGTAGGCGACCGTGCGCAGCAGCGCCACCAGGGTGGCCGGCGTCGCCAGCACCACGTTGCGGGCGAACGCGTGCTCCAGCAGCGCCGGGTCCCGCTGCAGCGCCACGTCGAGGAAGGGGTCGGCCGGCACGAAGAGCACCACGAACTCCGGCGCCGAGTCGAAGGCCGCCCAGTAGGACTTGGCGGCCAGCGCGTCCACGTGCGCCCGCAGGTGCTTCGCGTGCGCGTCGAGGTGGCTGTCTCGACCGCGCTCGTCGCGCGCCTCCATCGCGGTCAGGTACGCGTCGAAGGGCGCCTTGGCGTCGACCACCACCGTGCGCCCGCCGTGCAGCCGGACCACCAGGTCGGGGCGTACCCCCTGGTGGTCGGTGGCGGCGGTGACCTGCTCGTTGAAGTCGCAGTGCTCCAGCATGCCGGCGGCCTCGACGATCCGGCGGAGCTGGTGCTCGCCCCACCGGCCGCGCACCTGCGGCGCGCGCAGCGCGGCCACCAGCTGCTTGGTCTCGGTGCGCAGCTCGCCGGAGACCGTGCTCATGGCCCGGACCTGCTCCCGCAGCTCGGCGTACGCGTCGACCCGGTCGCGCTCCAGCTCGGCCACCCGCTGCTCGTAGCGGCGCAGGGTGTCGTGCAGCGGAGCCACCGCCCGGGCCACCGCCTCCTGCGACTGGGCGGTCGCCTCGTAGCTCAGCGCCCGCATCGACTGCTCCAGCCGCCCCTCGCCCTCCCGGGTGGCCTGCAGCGTCGCCTCCAGCCGGGCGATCTCGGCCGCCGAGCGGGACCGGGCGGCGAGCCAGCCCAGTGCGCCGCCCGCGGCGAGACAGACGACCACCACGGCCAGCGTCGAGAAGCTCATCACCGCAGCTTGCCAAATGGGTGCGACGTGACCCGGGTGGGTACCGTCGAGTCATGGAAATTGCGCTCTGGCTCGTCCTGGTGCTGATGCTCGGAGGTGTGTACGTGTTCTGGCGGTGGGGGAGCAGGTCGCGGAAGGCCACCGAGCTGGCCGACGCCCGCGCGGAGGCGCAGCGCTGGTACGAGCGCCTCGGTGGGCAGCTGATGAACCTGCACGGCGACGCGCCGGCGGTGCGCCAGGCGCTGGCCGACGCCGGTGAGCGCTACAACGCGGCCGGCTCCCAGCTGGAGCAGGCCCGCACCCCGCACCAGTTCGCGCTGGCCCGGGAGACCGCGCTGGAGGGGCTGGCCTACATCCGGGCCGCCCGCACCGCGATGGGCATCGACCCCGGCCCCGAGCTGCCGCCGCTGGCCGCCGCCCGGGGCGCCGGCATGCTCACCAAGGAGCGCGAGGTCAACGTCCAGGGGCAGACCTACCGGGCCGGCCCGCAGCCGGGCGACCGGACGCCCTACTACTACCCCGGCGGCAACTGGCAGGGCCGACCGGTCCCGGCCGGCTGGTACTCGACCCCGTGGTGGAAGACCGCGCTCGGCGCCGGGGCCGGGGTCCTCGGCGGCATGCTGATCGCCGACGCGCTCTTCTCGCCCGCCTTCGCCGACCCGGGCTACGGCTACGAGGCCGGCTACCAGGAGGGCTTCCAGGACGGCGCCGACTACGGCGACAACAACGACGGCGGCGACTTCGGCGGGGACCAGGGCGCCGACTTCTCCGGCGGCGGTGACTACGGCGGCGGTGACTTCGGCGGCGACTTCGGTGGGGGCGATTTCGGCGGCGGGGACTTCGGCGGCGGCGGCGACTGGTGACGCCGGTCCGCGCCCGGCGCAGGCGTTAGGAGGGGCCCCTTGTTACGCGAAATGCGATGACAAGGGGCCCCTTCCTTACCGCTCAGCCGGTGTTGCGCATGCCGGCGGCGATGCCGTTGACGGTGGTGAGGAGCGCCCGCTCCAAAGCCGTACCGTCGCTGGGAGCGCGGCGGCCACCCGGCGCGGTCGCCACCGCCCGACCCGCGGCGCCGGACTCCCGGTACTGGCGCAGCAGCGCCACCTGGAGGTGGTGCAGCGGCTCCAGGTAGGTGTCCCGCACCGCCAGGGTGCGCTGGAGCACCGGCGAGTTCTCCAGTAGGGCGGGGGAGCCGGTGACCGCCAGCACCTCCTGCTTGGTCAGCTCGTACTCCTGCTGGATCTTGTCGAAGATCGGGTGCAGCTTCTTCGGGACCAGGGTCTCCACGTAGCGACGGGCGATGTTCAGGTCCGTCTTGGTCAGCATCATCTCGACGTTCGACAGGAACGTGCGGAAGAAGTGCCAGTTGCGGTGCATCTCGGCGAGCACGTCCTCCAGCCCGGCCGCCCGGGCGGCGGCCAGCCCGGAGCCCACCCCGAACCAGCCCGGCACGATCTGCCGGGTCTGCGTCCAGCCGAACACCCATGGAATGGCCCGCAGGCCGGCCAGCCCGGCCCCGGTGTTCGGCCGCTTCGCCGGCCGGGAGCCGATGTTCAGCGCGCCGAGCAGCTCGGTCGGGGTGGAGGCCCAGAAGTACGCGGGCAGGTCCGGATCCTCGACCAGCGACCGGTACGACCGGAACGCTGCCTCGGAGATCAGTTCCATCGTGGCGTTCCAGCGTTCCAGCATCTCGGCCGGCTGCCGGGGCGCGGTGTGCAGCAGCGTCGCCTGGAGCACCGCGGCCACGGTCAGCTCGAGGTTCTCCCGGGCCAGCGCGGGCAGGGTGTACTTGTCGGAGATGACCTCGCCCTGCTCGGTGACCTTGATCGCGCCGTCCAGGGTGCCGTACGGCTGGGCCAGGATCGCGTCGTGCGTGGGACCGCCGCCGCGCCCCACCGTGCCGCCCCGGCCGTGGAAGAGCCGCAGGTGCACGCCGTGCCGGGCGGCCACGTCGCGCAGCGCCCGCTGCGCCCGGTGGATCGACCACTGGCTGGTGGTGATGCCGGCCTCCTTGTTGGAGTCGGAGTAACCCAGCATCACCTCCTGCACGTCCCCCCGGGCCGTCACCAGCGCCCGGTACGCGGGCAGCGACAGCAGCTCGTCCAGCAGCTCCCCGCCGGCGTTCAGCTCGGCCGGGGTCTCCAGCAGCGGCACGAACCCGATCCGGGCCCGGCCGCTGTGCACGTCGATCAGGCCGGCCTCCCGGGCCAGCACCACCGCGGCGAGGACGTCGTCCACGCCGAGGGTCATCGAGATGATGTACGACTCGATCACCTCGACGCCGAACCGGTCCTGCGCCTCGCGGATCGTGGCGAACACGTCGAACGTCTTCCGCGCGTTCTCGGTCAGCGGCGTGTCCAGCGTGGAGAGCGGCCGGCGGCCGGCCAGCTCGTCGGCGAGGAGCTTGGTCCGCTCCAGCCGGGTCAGCGACGGGTAGTCCGACACCTCGCCGACGGCGGCGTAGAGCTGGGCGAGCACCGCGTGGTGCGCCTCGGCGTGCTCGCGTACGTCCATGGTCGCCAGGTGCAGGCCGAACGCGGAGACCGTACGGATGGTGGAGGCGAGCCGGCCGACGGCGGTGAGCTGCCCGGAGTTGCGGGCCAGCGAGGCGCGCAGCAGCTCCAGGTCGGCGATCAGCTCCGCCGAGCCGCGGTAGTCCCGCCCCGGCACGTGCGCGGTGCCCTGACGCAGCCGCTGCCGGGTGTTGGCCAGCTTGGCCTTCACGCAGCGGGCCTTGAGCCGGTACGGCTCCTCGGCGTTGACCCGCCGGAACCGGGGCGCCACCTCGGGCAGCGCGTCGAGGTCGGCGGCGAGGCTGGCGGAGAGGTCCAGCGATACCGCGCGCAGCCGCCGGGAGACGGAGACCTCGTTGATCAGGTGGTCCATCGCCTTTTCGGTGGCGGAGATGCCGTGCTCGTGCTGAATATGGAGCACCTCGCGGGTGACCGCCGGGGTGACGAACGGGTTGCCGTCCCGGTCGCCGCCGATCCAGGTGCCGAAGGTGAGCGGCCGGGCGGTCGGGGAGGTCTCCACGCCGAGGGTGCGCAGCGTGTCGGCGAGATCGTCGAGGACCTGCGGGGCGGCCTCGGAGTACAAATCCCGCAGGTAGTAGATGGCGTTGCGGGCCTCGTCGGTCGGATCCGGCCGGTCCAGCCGCAGCTCGTCGGTCTGCCACATCAGGTCCAGCAGCTCGGCCAGGCGCCGGTTCGCCGGCCCCTCGTCGCTGGCGCCGTAGAGGATGGCGTTGGTGGTCTCGGCGTCCAATTCGTCGGCGATCGCCCGGAGCTTGGAGAGGATCGATCGCCGGGCCGCCTCGGTGGGGTGCGCGGTGAAGACCGGGCGTACCGCGAGCCGGCGGGCCACCCCCGCGATCTCCTCGGCCGGCACTCCACGCTCGGCGATCATCCTGGCCGCCTGGTCCAGCCAGCCGCCGTGGATCGCCCGGCGGCGGCGCAGGTCTCGGGCCCGGTGCACCTGTTCGGTGATGTTGGCCAGGTGGAAGTAGGTGGAGAAGGCCCGGGCCAGCTTGGTACCGGTGGTCACGTCGAGCCCGCCGAGCCGCTGCGCGGCGGCCGGGGCATCGGAGCGGACCTGGGCTCGGATCTCCTCGACCAGGTCGAGCAGCGGTCGGCCCTCCTGCCGGGCGAGGGTCTGCCCGAGCAGCCTGCCAAGGCGGCGGATGTCGGCCCGCAGCGCGGCGTCCGGGCCGTCGTGGTCGTGCTGGTCGGTCACGGTGCGCTCCTTACGTGAGTACGAAGGACAGCGCTGTCCGACTCTCTGGATCGTATCCGCGCTGCCCCCCGGGTAAGGAGGGGCCCCGCGTGATCCCCTTCCAGGGCGCGGGCCCCCGACGGTCGGCTCATCTGTCCGAGAGGGCCGGGGCGGGCGGCTCCGGACGGTCGGCGGCGGCGCGGGTGGCGCGGACGGACCGCCGGTGGCCTTGGAAGATCGTGGCGGTGACCAGGCCGAGCACCCCGAGCAGCGTCCAGAGGGCGAGACCGGTCACCGTCCAGCCCATCGACCGACGGTCGAAGTAGACCGCCGACTTGATCAGATCGGTGGCCAGCCCGGGCACGTTCCAGCGGTGCATCCCGCGCAGCCAGTCCGGGAGGAACTCGGGGGCGTAGATGCCGCCGGAGCCGGGGTTGCCGAGCACCACCAGCAGCAGGATCACGATGCCGGTGCCGAGCAGGCCGAGCCAGGCCTGCACGGCGGAGGCCACCATCGCGGCGGAGAAGACGGTCAGCGCGCCGACCGCGGCGACGGCCGGCACGTCGTGGTGCCAGACGTCCAGCACCGGGCCGACGATCGTCGCGCCGACGATCCCGAGCACGATCGAGTGGACCGCGAACGCGGCGATCCGCAGCCCGGCCCGGGGCAGGCTCACCGGGGCGGTGCCAGTCTTCAGCCCGAGGGCGGTGGAGGCGAGGTAGCCGCCGAGCACGTAGCCGACCACCAGGTAGAACGGCACCAGCCCGCGGGGGTCGCTCCGCGCGACCGGCACCTCGTCGGTGACCTGAAGGGGCAGGTCGGCCTGCTGCGCGGCCTGGGTCAGCACCTGGGCGACCACGTCCGTGGCGGCCGGCGCCGCGGCGCTGGCGGTGGTGAGGCGCAACCCGCCGTCCGGTCGGGAGGCGAGCACCCCGTACACCTCGCGGGCGGTCAGGCCGTCGTCGGCGGCCTGCGGGTTGTCGTACTCGATGGGTTCGATCTTGTCGGTCCGCGCGCGCAGGGCGGTCATCACCGCCTGCGCGCGCTGGTCGCCGAGGACCACCCCGACCGGTACGTCGCGCGGGGTGGGCTGGTGCAGCGCGCCCACGTAGGCCGCGATGAACGCGGTGGCCAGGACCAGCGTGCCGACGAGCAGCGCTGCGGTACGCGGCAGCCAGTCGCGCACCGCGAGCTGCGCCTCGTCGTCCACGTGGCCAGCCTAGGGCGGCGATTCGCCCCGGTTGTGGGGTTTCGCCGCCCTCCGCTCGTGGCGGTGCCACGCTGGCAGCATGGCGCGCGAAGGCCCGCCGATCCCGACCGAGGGCATCCGCTGCTACCTGCGCGACCCGGACGGGCACCTGATCGAGGTCGGCCAGACCGTCTGAAAACCCGTTGGCCCCGCCCGATAGCTTCGGATCATGACGCCGCTGAACTATCCCGCCAAGCCGCGGCCGGGCGACCGGGTGGCCGTGGTCTCTCCCTCCGCCGGACTGCCGGGTCTCTTCCCCCACGTTTATGAGCTGGGGCTGCGCCGGCTGCGCGAGGAGTTCGGCCTGGAGCCGGTGGAGTACCCGACCACCCGGGTGATGGGCGCGGACCCGCGGGACCGGGCGCGGGACCTGACCGCCGCGTTCGCCGACCCGACGATCACCGCGGTGCTGGCCACGGTCGGCGGGGACGACCTGATCACGGTCACCCCGCACCTGGACGACGAGGTGCTGCGAGCGAACCCGAAGCCGTACTTCGGCTACTCGGACAACACCAATGTCCTCAACCACCTGTACCGGCTGGGCATGGTGGCGTACCACGGCGGATCGGTGCTGGTGCATCTCGGCCGCCCCGGGAAGCCGCACCCACTGACCTTCGATTCGCTGCGCGCCGCCCTCTTCACCTCCGGCTGGTACGACCTGACCCCCGCCGAGGAATGGGGTGACCAGCCGAACGACTGGCGGGACCCGTCCACCCTGGCCCACGAGCCGGTGATGTTCCCCGGCGAGGGCTGGCGCTGGCAGGGTCCGGCGAGGGTGGTGCAGGGGCGTACCTGGGGCGGCAACCTGGAGATCTTGCACTGGCTGATGGCCGCCGACCGGGTCGGTGCGGTGTCGGACCACGCGGGTGAGGTGCTGATCATCGAGACCTCGGAGGAGCTGCCCTCGGCCACCGAGGTCTTCCGCATCCTGCGCAACATGGGGGAGCGCGGCCTGCTCGCCGGCCTTCCGGCGGTGCTCGTCGGCCGGGCGAAGGCGTGGGAGTTCGACCGCCCGCACACGCTCGACCAGCGGCGGGAGTGGGCCGACGCGCAGCGGGACGCGGTGACCCGGGCGCTGGCCGCCTACAACCCCGACGCCGTGGTGGTCTTCGACGTCGACCTCGGCCACACCGACCCGCAGTTGATCATCCCGTACGGCGGCGAGATCCGCGTCGACGCCGTCGAGCGTCGCATCTCGGTGCGGTACTGACATGAGCAACTCGCGGGCGTACCCGGTCCTGCGTACGCCGGATGTCGGCCGGGCGCTGCACGCCGTCGGCCACCTGCTGAGCGTGGCCGACCTGCGAGACACGGAGGTGCAGCTCTGGGCGCGCACAGGCCGGCACTCGGGCCTGCCGCGCTACCTCGACGCGTACGGCCACTGGCTGCGGGCCGACGGCGACGACCGGATGTTTGTGGACGTGGCGTGCGAGAAGGAGACCGGTCCACAGGACCCGGCGGATCCGCTGGTCGACGTCGAGGTGCTGGTGTGCGGCCTCGGCCTGGTGGAGGGGCGGTTGGCGGAGACCGTCGGGCCCGACCAGGCGCGGCTGGATTGGTGGCACTACGCCTGGCCGGCCGTGCCGTGCCGGGACCTGGGCCGGCAGGCAAAGCACGCGTACGTCCAGCTGGTGCTCAACGCCACGGACATCTGGGCCACCGAGCCCGCCGATGGGCACACCGTCTTCGTGCACGTCGGCGCCGGCGAGCGGGAGCGGGCGGAGTGGCTGGCGGCGGTGGCCGGCGGGGCGCTGCTCGGCCCGGAGCAGTTCGGCTGGTGAGCGAGTCCGCCGCTCAGTGGTACGCCATGGGTGTCACCTGGGCCAGTTGACACCCATGGCGTTCCACCGACACGTGCCGAGGCAGTGAGTGTTAATGGGGATCCTGAGCCCGTACAAAGACGCCGGCGCCCGGCGCGCCTTCGACGAGGCCCCGTGCCTTGAGCCAGTCGATGGCGGAACGCACCACCTGACGGGACACGTCGAACTCAGCGCAGAGTTCGGTACCGGAGGGCAGCTTCGCGCCAGGCGGGTATTCACCTGACTCGATGCGCTGGGTCAGGGTGTCGATGAGACGTTGCTTCTTGGTGTACGCAGGCATGGGCTGACTTCCGTGGCAGGTACGCCCATGTGATCACGGGTGGAGGCGGAGCGTCAATGAAATGTGGTGGCAGGTATTGACCTGGCATGACAGGTAGTCGTAGGTTGCAGCGGGGTGGCCGTGGCAGGTCCCCTCAACTCAACACGGCGGCCCGGGGGTGGAGGTGGCACTCCGCTCCCCGGGCCTTGACCGGGAAAGGACCCCGGCCCATGAGCAACCTACCGAATTCGGTCCATCCGCCCTGGTGTCCACAGGGCCCCGCCTGCGCCGGTCCGAATGATCTGCACCTGTCCCGCCTCATCGGCACGGCCGTCCGCGGCGACGAGGTGATCCAGGCCAGGATCGGCCTGTGGCGGATGGACGTGGGTCCGACCCCGCCATCCGGCCTGTTGCTGGAACTCTCCGCCGGCTGTGACGTCGAACGCTGGCCGATCGACCTGGCCCAGTCCCGGTCCCTGGCCCATCTGTCCCGCCGGTTGGTGCGCCAGCTCGGCCCGGGGTCGGTTCGGGCCGCCTGAGTGCTCCTCAAGTCGCAACATCGACTCCGGTTGCCGCACGTCGCGGTGTCCAGGCGCGCCGGAACCCGCCGTATGCCGCAAGCGGAGTGGACCTTGCCCTCCTAGCGGGGCGGTCGGCGGCGGGAGGCTCAGTCGACGACGGCGAAGGCGCGGACCGGGAAGGTGCCCATGCCGGCCACCATCGGCGGGGCGGCGGTGAAACGGACGCCGTCGGGAGGCAGGGCGTCCAGGCCGGTCAGGTGCTCCACGATCGGGATGCCGGCGGCGAGCAGAGTGCTGTGCGCCGGGCGCTCGCCGGCGGCGGCCGGGCTCATGTCGTCGATGTTGATCGAGTCGATGCCGACCAGGGCGGCCCCCTCCTCCACCAGCCACCGCGCGCCGTCGCCGGTCAGGTAGGGCGCCTCATGCCCGGCGTACCGCTCGGTGCCGAAGTGCGCGTCCCAACCGGTGTGCAGCAGCACCGCCCGCCCCGCGACGTCGTACGGGGCGAGCATCAGCCGGTCCACCGCGCGGGTGCCGGGCGGCACCCGGACCACGAGCCCGGCCAGGTCGGCGAGGCGGTCCACGGACGTAGCGGCGAGGTCCGCGCCCTCCGCCCAGCGGTGCGCGGGGGTGTCGAGGTAGGTGCCGGTGTTCGCGATCATGTCGATCCGGGCGACGTGGAACTCCGTGCCCGGGGCGTAGTTGGCCCGGGACGCCTCCCGGGTCAACCAGTCGCTGATCCGCGGCGCCGGCCAGCCGGGCAGGGTCGTCATCCCATTGGTGATCACGTGGCTCAACTCGAGCAGCCGTCGAGGCGGTGCGCCGCCCCGACCCCGGACATGCCCGGCGCCGGTCTCGCCGGCCGGCTCGGTGGCGCGCGGCCGGCCGGTGCCCCGGCCACCCTTGTGCGGCTCCGCGACGATCGTCTTGCCGCTGATCCGCACCTCGGCGACCATCAGCAGCCCGAGATGCCGGACGAGGAGCCCGGCCAACTCCTCGTCGGTGATCTCCGGGCCCGGGATGTCCAGCCGGAACCCCTCGGTCCGCAGCCCGCCACCGTTGGCGAAGCTGACCTCCGCGTCGAACAGCGCCCGCCACTCCTCTGCTGCCATGCCCTCGACCCGATCATGGGCGGGTCATCACGTCAAGATCCACGCAAATTCACGGAAAGAGTGGCCACTCCGCGCCCCGAGGCCACGCCTTCCCTGAATTTGCTGGCCGCGTCGGGCCCCGCGACCGGGCGCCCCGGGCCCGCGCGCCCCGCGCGCCCCGGACGCCCCAGGCGCCCCGGGCCCCGCGCGCCGGGTGACCGCGCCGGGCGGCATGCGGCGGGGCGGTGGGTGGCGGACGAGCGGGGGCGGGAAGGGGGAGAAGGTCGGTGGGCGGAGATAGGCTGGTGGGCGTGCACCCCCCGTCCGGCCGGACGCGGGGTATCTGTCGTGCGCCCCGCCCCACACCGGCGACCTCCCTGGAAGTGATCACACATGCTCACCGGACTCTTCTCCGCCGCCCTGGCCGACCCCGGGCTGGCCCGGGCGCGTGACCTGGCGCGCTCCGGTGCCGCCCAGGTCGACGGGCTCGACGTGACCGCTCCGGCGGCGTTGCGCCCCTTCGCGGTCGCCGCGGTCGCGGCCGAGCCGGGCGAGGCCGGCGCCGACGGCAGGCCGGGCGGGGGCGCTGGCCGGCCGGTGCTCGCGGTGACCGCCACCACCCGCGAGGCCGACGACCTCGCCTCGGCGCTGGGCAGCCTGCTCCCGCCCGAGCAGGTGGCGGTCTTCCCGTCCTGGGAGACGCTGCCGCACGAGCGGCTCTCCCCGCGTTCGGACACCGTGGGCCGGCGGCTGGCGGTGCTGCGCCGGCTGGCGCATCCGGAGTCGGCCGACGCGCACGGGCGCAGCGGTCCGCTGCGGGTGGTCGTGGCGCCGGTCCGGTCGCTGCTCCAGCCGCAGCTGAGGGGGCTGGGCGACCTGGAGCCGGTCCAGCTCGCCGCCGGCGACGAGGCGGACCTGGAGGAGGTCGCCCGCCGGCTCACCGACATGGCGTACGCGCGGGTCGACCTGGTCACCAAGCGGGGCGAGTTCGCCGTCCGCGGCGGCATCCTGGACATCTTCCCGCCCACCGACGAGCACCCGTCCCGAGTCGAGTTCTGGGGCGACGAGGTGGAGGAGATCCGCACCTTCGCCGTCGCCGACCAGCGGACCATCGAGCTGGTCCCCCAGCTCTGGGCGCCGCCCTGCCGGGAGCTGCTGCTCAACCCGTCGGTGCGCGAGCGGGCCGCCGCGCTGGCCCAGGAGCACCCGGAGCTGGCCGAGATCCTCGACAAGCTGGCCGAGGGCATCCCGGTCGAGGGGATGGAGTCGCTCGCTCCGGCGTTGATCGGCCCGGACTCGATGGAGCTGCTGCTGGCCGCCATGCCGGCCGGCACCCACGTGCTCCTCTGCGACCCGGAGCGGATCCGGACCCGGGCGCACGACCTGGTCCGTACCTCCGAGGAGTTCCTCCAGGCCAGCTGGGCCGCGGCCGCCGTCGGCGGCCAGGCCCCGGTCGACCTCGGCGCCGCCGCCTTCAAGACCCTGGCCGACGTACGCGCGGCGGCCCGCACCCTGGGCCAGCCCTGGTGGACGCTGTCGCCGTTCGGGCTGGTCGAGGCGGAGGCTGCTCCCGCCCGGCAGCCCTGGGAGGACGAGCCGACCGAGGTCGACGTCACCCCCGACGACGCGATTGCGGTGACCCTGGCCGCCCAGCCCGCCCCGCTGTACCACGGCGAGACCGCCCGGGTGGTCGACGACCTCAAGCGCTGGGCCGGCGAGGGCTGGTCGATCGCCCTGGTCTTCGAGGGGCACGGTCCGGCCCAGCGGGCGGTGGAGGTGCTCCGCGACGCCGGCCTCGGCGCCCGGCTCACCGAGGAGGTGCCGACCGCGCCCGCCCCCGGTGAGCTGCTGGTCAGCTGCGGCTGCCTGACCGCCGGCTTCGTCGACGAGGCCTCCCGGTTCGTGCTGCTCACGGGCAACGACGTCACCGGCGGCCGGGGCACCTCGACCCGGGACATGCGCAAGATGCCGAGCCGGCGGCGCAACACCATCGACCCGCTGGAGCTCAAGGCCGGCGACTACGTAGTGCACGAGCAGCACGGCATCGGCCGGTACGTCGAGCTGGTGCAGCGCACCGTCAACGGCGCGTCCCGGGAGTACCTGGTCATCGAGTACGCCCCGAGCAAGCGCGGCCAGCCCGGCGACCGGCTCTTCGTCCCGACCGATCAGCTCGACCAGCTCTCCCGGTACGTCGGCGGCGAGCAGCCCACGCTGCACAAGATGGGCGGTTCGGACTGGCAGAAGTCGAAGGCGCGCGCCCGCAAGGCGGTCCGCGAGATCGCCGCACAGCTCATCCAGCTCTACGCGGCCCGCAAGGCGTCCAAGGGGCACAACTTCGGCCCGGACACCCCGTGGCAGCGGGAGCTGGAGGACGCCTTCCCGTGGCAGGAGACGCCGGACCAGCTCGCCGCGATCGAGGAGGTCAAGCGGGACATGGAGCAGACCGTCCCGATGGACCGGCTGATCTGCGGCGACGTCGGGTACGGCAAGACCGAGATCGCGGTCCGGGCCGCGTTCAAGGCGGTGCAGGACGGTAAGCAGGTGGCGGTGCTGGTGCCCACCACGCTGCTGGTGCAGCAGCACTACAACACCTTCGCCGAGCGGATGAGCCAGTTCCCGGTGACCATCCGGCAGCTCTCCCGCTTCCAGACGCCGAAGGAGGCCGAGCAGACCCTGGCGATGGCCGCGGACGGGACGGCCGACATCGTCATCGGCACCCACCGGCTGCTCCAGTCGGCCGCCCGGTTCAAGTCGCTGGGCCTGGTCATCGTGGACGAGGAGCAGCGCTTCGGGGTCGAGCACAAGGAGCACCTGAAGACCATGCGGGCCTCGGTCGACGTGCTGAGCATGTCGGCCACCCCGATCCCGCGGACGCTGGAGATGGCCATCACCGGCATCCGGGAGATGTCCACCATCGCCACCCCGCCGGAGGAGCGGCACCCGGTGCTCACCTCCGTCGGGGCGTACGACGAGCGGCAGGTGGCCGCCGCCATCCACCGCGAGCTGCTCCGCGACGGGCAGGTCTTCTACCTGCACAACCGGGTCGAGTCGATCGAGAAGGCGGCCCGGAAGCTCCGCGAGCTGGTGCCCGAGGCGCGGGTCGCGGTGGCGCACGGCCAGATGAGCGAGGACGCGCTCGAGAAGGTGATGGTCGGCTTCTGGGAGAAGGAGTTCGACGTCCTGGTCTGCACCACCATCGTGGAGTCCGGCATCGACATCCCGAACGCCAACACCCTGATCGTGGAGCGGGCCGACCTGCTCGGCCTGGCCCAGCTGCACCAGATCCGGGGCCGGGTCGGCCGGGGCCGGGAGCGGGCGTACGCGTACTTCCTCTACCCGGCGGACAAGCCGCTGACCGAGAACGCGCACGAGCGGCTGGCCACCATCGCGCAGCACACCGAGCTGGGCGCCGGCATGTACGTGGCGATGAAGGACCTGGAGATCCGGGGCGCCGGCAACCTGCTCGGCGGCGAGCAGTCCGGCCACATCGAGGGCGTCGGCTTCGACCTGTACGTGCGGATGGTCGGCGAGGCGGTGTCGGCGTTCAAGGGCGAGCGTGCCGAGGAGGAGGTCGACGTCAAGATCGACCTCCCGGTCGACGCGCACCTGCCGCACGACTACGTCGGGGTGGAGCGGCTGCGGCTGGAGATGTACCGGAAGCTCGCCGAGGCCCGCGACGAGGAGCGGCTGCGGGAGGTGGTCGCCGAGATGACCGACCGGTACGGCGAGCCGCCCGTCCCGGTGCAGAACCTGGTCGCGGTGGCCCGGTTCCGGCTGCTGGCCCGCCGGTACGGCCTCACCGACGTGTCCATGCAGGGCAAGCACCTCCGGTTCAGCCCGCTGCCGCTGCCCGATTCCAAGCAGCTGCGGCTCAAGCGCTACCACCCGGACTCGGTCTACAAGCAGGCCCTCGACCAGGTCAGCGTCCCGCGCCCGAGCAGCCGCCGGATCGGCGGGGAGCCGCTGCGCGACCAGGCCCTGCTGGAGTGGTGCGCCCAGCTCCTCTCCGACGTCCTCGGCGACCCGGCGCCGGTCGAGCCGGCCGTCGCCGCCGCCCGCTGACCCCCGACCGCCGGCTGATCATGAAGTTGTTGTCGCGACACGCCGGAGCGGCCGGCAACAACTTCATGATCATCGGCGCGGGGCGGCTCGCCTCGGCGTGGGGCGGCGCGGCGTGGTGGGCGGCGCCACAGGCCGCGACGGGGCGTGAGAGAGTTGCCGGCATGCGTGCTCGCCGTCTCATCGCCGCCGCCAGCGTCGCGGCCCTCGCTGTCCTCTCCCTCGCCGCCTGCGGCCGGTCCGCGCCGAACGTCGCCGCGTACGTCGGGGACACGACCTACTCGGTCGACCGGGTGGACGCCATCCACGACGAGGCCCAGGCGACGTACGCCGACTCGGTCCGGACTCAGGCCCAGCAGCGGGGGCTGACCCCGAGCCCGGACCAGCTCCGGCTGAACGTCGACCGGCAGGACATCCTCAACCTGCTGGTCGGCATCGACCTGGGTAAGCGGATCGCCGCCGAGAAGCAGGTCCAGGTGCAGGACCAGCTCAGTGCCGAGCAGCTCGGCCGGGAGCTGGGCGTGCCGAACACCGAGTACGCCAAGCTCGCCGCCGAGTGGTACGACATCTACCTGGCGCTGCAGGCCGGCCTGCCGCCGGCCGAGCTGACCGACGACTCGCGCGGCAAGCTCTACGACGCGCTGGTCAAGGCCGGCGTGGCCCCGGCCGGCTGGTCCGCGGAGGAGCAGGCCAAGCAGTTCGAGCAGGCGGCGTTCACCCGGCAGGTCTCCGCGGTGAGCGCGGCGCTCCAGGACGAGGTGAAGAAGCTCGACGTCACGGTCAACCCGCGGTTCCCCGCCCTGGAGATTCCGGCGCTGCTGCAGACCCAGAACGGCTTCCGCCAGTACGACCTGCCGTACGTCGAGGGCAACCGGCAGGTCACCGACATCTCCACCCCGGAGCCGGTGGCCACCGAGCCGACCGGTCCGGCCGCCTCCTGAGCATGACCGCGCGGATCGTCCTGCTGGTCACCTCGCCCCGGCTGCCGGCCGGCCTGCTGACCGCGGCCGCCTGGGACGTCGTACGCCAGGCCCCGGTGCTGGCCGGCTCGGAGAGCGAGCTGAGTGCGGCGATCCGCGCGGCGGACGCCGAGGTCACCCTGGTGGCGAGCGGGGCGACCCAGGCGCTGCTCGACGCGGCCGCCGCGCACGGCACGGCGGTCTGGCTGGCCGGGCCGACCGGCGACGAGGCGCTGGCCCGGGAGCTGGGGCTGCGGTTGGCCCGCGAGCCGGGCCTGGCCGAGCTGGAGCTGATGTACGGCTCGTGGGATCCGCCCGGGGCCCGGCTGCTCGACGCGGTCGAGGTGATGGACCGGCTCGCCTCGCCGGGCGGCGACCCGTGGAAGCGGGCGCAGACCCACCGCAGCCTGGCCGGCTTCCTGCTCGAGGAGTGCTACGAGGCGTACGACGCGATCAGCGCCGACGACACCGACGCGCTCCGCGAGGAGCTGGGTGACGTGCTCCTCCAGGTGCTGCTGCACGCCCGGCTCGCCGAGGAGCTGCCCGAGGGCAAGCGGTGGACCGTCGACGACGTGGCCGGCGGCCTGGTCGACAAGATGGTCCGCCGCAATCCGCACGTCTTCGCGGGGGAGCAGGCCGGCACGCTGGAGGAGATCACTGCGAACTGGGAGCGGATCAAGCGGGCCGAGAAGGCCCGCGAGTCGGTGCTCAACGGCATCGCGCTGAGCCAGCCGGCGCTCGCCCTGGCCGCCAAGATCCTGGACCGAGCCGCCCGCGTCCACCTGGCCGTGCCCCTCCCGATGACCGACGCCCAGCCGGACGCCGCGGCGAGACTGGGCGCCACCCTCCTGGCCACCGTCGCGGCGGCCCGCAACGAGGGCCTCGACCCCGAGGCCGCCCTCCGCCGCGCCACCCTCGCCCACGCCGACGCCATCCGCACGGCCGAACGCGCCCTCCGGCCCTCCGGCCCCGACCAGCCGAGTTGATCAAGAAGTTTGCGTCGGGAGACGTGCTTTCGCTGACGCTAACTTCTTTGATCACCGCAGGCTGCGGCGGGGCCTCGGCGGGTGGGGAGATCGGTAGGGTCTGGGCATGGAGTCGTTCGTGCCGCTCGCCGAGCGGATCGTGGAGGCGTTGCTGGAAAGCCGGCCGGGGCTCGCGTCGTCTGCGGGCGACCACCGGTACGACGATCGGCTGCCCGACCTCTCGGCCGACGCCCTCGCCGCCGACCAGGCGATGCTCAAGGACGCGGCCGACGCGCTCTCGGAGATCGACCCGGACTCTCTCGACGTCGATGAGCAGGTCGACCATGCGCTGCTCAGCAGCATGGTCGACCGGGAGCTGTTCGAGGCGACGGAGATCCGCGCGCACGAGTGGGACCCGCTGCGGCACAACCCCGGCCCGCTGCTGCACGCCCTGCTCGCCCGCCCGTACGCCCCGGCCGAGGTGCGGCTGACCCACCTGGCCGGGCGGCTGGCGGCCGTACCGGACGCCCTGGCGACCGCGCGCGCGACGCTGCGCGACATGCCGCGGATCCACGCCGAGACGGCGGTCGGGCAGTTCACCGGCACGGCCGCGCTGATCCGCGACGAGGTGTCGGTGCTGCTGAACGAGGCGCCCGGGCTGTACGACCGGGTCGAGCCGGCGGCGACCGCGGCGATCGCCGCGCTCGAGGAGTTCGTGGCCTGGCTGCGGATCGGCCTGGCCGCCGACGCCGGGCCGGGGCGCGACCCCCGGCTGGGCCGGCCCCGCTGGGAGGCACGGCTCTGGCACACCCTCGACACCGAGCTGGGCGCCGCCGAGGTGCAGCGCCGCGCCTGGGCCAACCTGGAGCGGGTCACCGCGGAGATCCGCGAGGCGGCCGTCGAGCTGGTCGGCGGCCCGGCCGACGACGAGACCGTACGCCGGGCGCTGGACCTGCTGGCCGCCGAGCATCCGAACGACCAGTCCATCGTGGACCTCGCCTCGATCACCCTGGACGAGGCGACGGACTTCGTCCGCGACCACGATCTGATCACCCTGGTCGACGACCCCTGCGTAATCCAGGAGATGCCGGAGTTCGCCCGGGGCGTGGCGGTGGCGTACTGCGACTCGCCGGGCCCGCTGGAGACGGCGAACGTGCCGACCTTCTACTGCATCGCGCCCACCCCGGCGGATTGGCCGGCGCACCGGGTCGAGTCGTTCTACCGCGAGTACAACGACCACATGATCCGCAACCTGACCGTGCACGAGGCGATGCCGGGCCACTTCCTCCAGCTCGCCCACGCCCGTCGGCACACCGGCCCGACCCGGGTTCGCCCGCTGACCGAGTCCGGGGTGTTCGTCGAGGGCTGGGCGGTCTACGCCGAGGAGCTGATGGCCGGCGTCGGCTTCGGCGGCCTGCCGGTGCGCCTGCAGCAGCTCAAGATGCAGCTGCGGATGACCATCAACGCGCTCCTCGACCGGCTGGTGCACTGCGAGGAGCTGCCCGAGTCCGAGGCGATGGCGCTGATGACCGGGCGCGGCTTCCAGGAGGAGGGCGAGGCGGCCGGCAAGTGGCGGCGGGCGCTGCTCACCTCGACCCAGCTCTCCACCTACTTCGTCGGCTGGAGCGAGATGGCCGACATCGCCGCCGCCCGCCCCGACGGGGTTTCGATGCGGGAGTGGCACGACGCGATGCTCGCCCACGACTGCCCGCCGCCGCGCCACCTGCGCACCCTGCTGGGCGGGTAAGGGCCGCCCCCCGTAGAGCAGGGTCCCCTGTCAACACCCCGCCGGGCGCGGACGGCGGCGGTCAGCGCCGCGGGCGGACGGCGACCGCGTCGATCAGCCAGCGCGAGATGGAGTACGCCGGCGGCAGCTCCGCCGGCAGCGCGTCCAGCGGGAACCAGCGGGCCTCGGCCAGCTCCCTACCGTCGACCACCGGTTCGGCGCTCGGCTCGATGGCCGTGGCGGTGAAGCCGGCCAGCAGGGTGCCCGGCCCGGACATCGCCCAGGGCTGGCTGCCGAAGTAGGTCGGCTCGGCGATGGCGAGCCCCACCTCCTCGGCGACCTCCCGGTGGGCGGCCGCCTCCAGCGACTCGCCCGCCTCGACGAAGCCGGCCACCAGGGCCCACAGCCCGGTCGGGCCGTACGCGTGGCGGACCAGCAGCAGTTCGTCGGGGCCGCCACGGCCGGGGCGGGTGATCGCGACCAGCACCGCGGCGGAGAGCTGCATCGGCACGTACAGGTCGCAGTCGGGGCAGCGCCGCGCCGTCTCGCCGGGCACGTCGGCCAGTTCCGCCCGGCAGGCCCCGCACCACCGGTGGGTACGCCGCCAGGTCAGCACCGCCAACGCCCGCCCGGCCAGCGTCACCGGCGGCTCGGGCAGCTCGGCGGCGAGCGCCCGCCAGCTCCGCCAGCGCCCCGGCAGATCCTCGGCGTCCGCCACCTCGGCCGCCCAGGCCGGTACGCCGTCCAGCGTGCCGACCGGCACCCAGTCGGTCCCCGCCGGCAGGTCGCCGACCCATGGGAAGTGCCCGTCCGGTCCGGTCAGCAGCTTGCGCCCGGCAACCGGCAGGGCGATGTCGGTCGGCGCCGGCGGTGTACCGGCGGCCGCGCCGGGGACGAACCCGCGGGCGGCAGCCACCGGGCGGGCGGGGGCGCCCGGTGCGGGGCCTCCGCGAGAATCGGGCGACGGCTCGGTCATGGGGTCGGGGAGCGGCGGTCGACGACGCCGGCCCCGGGCGGCACGTCGAAGGCGGCCGGGTCCACCGTCTCCGTGTAGCGGCTCAGGGCCGCCTCCGCCGGCTTGCCGTCGAGAGTCCCGGTGAAGCTGCCCAGCACACCTTCGGTGGTGACGCAGGCGGTGAAGCTGTCGCCGGACCGGGTGACGTCGACGCAGGTGGCGTGGTGCCCGGCGAGCGTGGTGTCGCTCTGCATGATGGTCGCCGCAGGATCGAGGGCGGCGTCGGTCAGCAGCCGGATCACGGCCGGCGGGGTGACCAGCCCGTGCCTGCCGATCTCCGTGTAGACGATCACCGAGGGCCGCCCGGCGGTCAGCACCGGCGGCAGCACCGTGCAGGAGGTGTGCCCGGTGGCGGTCTCGCACCGGGTCAGGGCCTGCTGGGTCACCACGATCTTGCCGTCCGGCCAGCTGTACGCCGACTGGAGCGGGTCCCGCGTCTGGGCGATCGAGGCGGTCCGTCCACCGGCGAGCTGGTAGTCGGCGGCCCAGGTCTGCTCCAGCGCCCGGTCCATCCGGGCGGCGAGGTCGTTGACCAGGTCGGCCCGCCCGAGAGCCTGTCCGGCGTCGTCGAGGGCCTGGCACCCGGTGACCGTGAGCGACGCGATGACCGAGGCGGCGAGCACGCGGAGAGTGGTCGAGGGGGCGGGCATGCCGCCCAGCCTCGTTGATCGGGGCAACGTCGTGCAAACTCGTTGCCGGTTGACGTACGAGAATTCGGGAATGTCCGTCGTGGCGAGGCGGCGAAGGTCGTCCTGGCCCAGCGCGCCGGGCCACGACGTGCGCCCAGCCGTCGCCCGATACGCTGCGTTCAACACCTGCCCCAGCCGCACCGTCGCGGCCCATGCCGGACCGGAACACACAAACGAGGAGCGACTCAGTGGCAACCATCGAGGGAATCGTCGCCCGGGAGATTCTGGACTCGCGAGGCAACCCGACGGTCGAGGTCGAGGTCGGGCTCGACGACGGCACGATCGCCCGCGCCGCGGTGCCGTCCGGCGCCTCCACCGGCGCCTTCGAGGCGCTCGAGCTGCGCGACGGTGACGCCGACCGCTACCAGGGCAAGGGCGTGGAGAAGGCGGTCACCAACATCGAGGACAAGATCGTCGACCAGCTCATCGGGTACGAGGCCAGCGAGCAGCGGTTGATCGACCAGAAGATGATCGACCTCGACGGCACGGACACCAAGTCCGAGCTGGGCGCCAACGCCATCCTCGGCGTCTCGCTGGCGGTGGCCAAGGCTGCCGCGGGTAGCGCCGAGCTGAGCCTCTTCCGCTACCTGGGCGGCCCGAACGCGCACCTGCTGCCGGTGCCGATGATGAATATCCTCAACGGTGGCGCGCACGCCGACACCAACGTCGACATCCAGGAGTTCATGATCGCGCCGATCGGCGCGCCGACCTTCCGCGACGCGCTGCGCTCCGGCGCCGAGGTCTACCACACGCTCAAGTCGGTGCTGAAGAAGAAGGACCTCTCGACCGGGCTCGGCGACGAGGGCGGCTTCGCCCCGAACCTGCCCACCAACTCCGCCGCGCTGGACCTGATCGCCGAGGCGGTGGAGAAGGCTGGCTACAAGCTCGGCACCGACATCGTCTTCGCCCTCGACGTCGCCGTCACCGAGTTCTTCGACAACGGCAGCTACACCTTCGAGGGCGCGACCAAGTCCGCGGAGGAGATGAGCAACTACTACACCAAGCTCGTCGGCGACTACCCGATCGTGTCCATTGAGGACCCGCTGTCGGAGGACGACTGGAGCGGCTGGGCCACCCTGACCGCCGCCATCGGCGACCGGATCCAGATCGTCGGCGACGACCTCTTCGTCACCAACCCGCAGCGGATCGCCCGCGGCATCGCCGAGAAGACCGCCAACGCGGTGCTGGTCAAGGTCAACCAGATCGGCTCGCTGACCGAGACCCTGGACGCGGTGGACCTGGCCCACCGGGCCGGCTTCAAGTGCATGATGAGCCACCGCTCCGGCGAGACCGAGGACACCACCATCGCCGACCTGGCGGTGGCCACCGGCTGCGGCCAGATCAAGACGGGTGCCCCGGCGCGCTCCGACCGGGTCGCCAAGTACAACCAGCTCCTGCGGATCGAGGAGGAGTTGGCCGACGCGGCGCGGTACGCCGGCGCGAGCGCCTTCCCGCGCTACCGTTCCGCCTGACGCGCGAAGCTCCGGGGGAGGGGTGTGACGATGCAGCAGCGCCGCACACCGGGTGGTCAGCGTCCCGCCCGCCGGCCGGGTCAGGCCGGCCGGACGGCGGGTGCGGCCCGGACCCGATCGTCGGTGGGTGGCGTCCGCGCCGAGCCGCGCGGCGCCGCCGGCCGGTCGCCCGGCGCGGCCCGCGGCGCGGAGGGCGTACGCTCCGCGAGCCGGCCCGCCGCCGCTCGGCGTACCGCGGCCGGCGGCACCGTCAAGCGGCTCGTCGCACCCCACCCCCGGCGCCTCACCGGGCGGGCCACCGTGCTCTTCGCGGTGCTGATCGCCCTCGCCCTGGCGTACACCTACCCGGTGCGCGTCTACCTCGACCAGCAGGCCGACATCGAGCGGATGGAAGCGTCCCAGGCCGACCAGCGCAAGCGGATCGAGGAGCTCTCCGCCGAGGCGGCCAAGTGGCAGGACCCGGCGTACATCGAGAGCCAGGCCCGGGAGCGGTTCTTCATGGGCAAGCCCGGGGAGACCCTGCTGGTGGTGCTCTCCGACCCGGAGGGCGCCGCCAAGGACGCGGGCGCCATGCCGGCGCCGCCGAAGGGGCCGGATCCCTGGTACGGCACCCTGTGGTCGAGCGTGCAGGCGGCCAACGCCGATCAGCCCGACAAGTGAGCATCACCCCAGCACCGAACGAGAGATGGGCACCGTGACCGTCGTACCCCCGCCCGACCCGGCGGCGGATTCCGTACCCCCGCCGGAGCGGCAACCGGCCACCGAGGCCGACCTGGCCGCGGTGGCCGCGCAGCTCGGACGCCCGCCCCGGGGCACCCGGGCGGTGGCCCACCGCTGTCCCTGCGGCCTGCCCGACGTGGTGGAGACGACCCCGCGGCTGGCCGACGGCACGCCCTTTCCGACGCTGTTCTACCTGACCTGCCCGCGGGCGACCGCCGCGTGCAGCCGGCTGGAGTCGGCGGGGCTGATGAGGGAGATGGCCGACCGGCTGGCGGCCGACCCGGAGCTGGCCGCCCGGTACCGGGCGGCGCACGAGGACTACCTGGCCCGCCGGGAGGCGATCGGCCACGTGCCGGAGATCTCCGGCATCTCGGCCGGTGGCATGCCCGGCCGGGTGAAGTGCCTGCACGTGCACCTCGGGCACGCGCTCGCCGCCGGCCCGGGGGTTAACCCGTTCGGCGACGAGACGCTGGCGCTGGTGGAGAAGTGGTGGGCCACCGGCCCGTGCGTGGACGTCCCGGCGGAGCAGTGACCGGGGACGAGATCGTGGTCCGCCGGGCCCGGACGAGCGACGTACGTGGGATCCGGCGGCTGGTGGACACCTACACCGACGACCGGCGGCTGCTCAGCAAGGCCACCGTCACCCTCTACGAGGACGTGCAGGAGTTCCGGGTCGCGGTGACGCCCGACGGCACGGTCGTCGGCTGCGGCGCGCTGCACGTGATGTGGGAGGACCTGGCCGAGATCCGCACCGTCGCGGTGGACCCGACCTGGCGGGGCCGCAAGATCGGCCACCGGATCGTCGGCGAGCTGATCGACGCGGCCCGGGAGGTGGGCGTGGCCCGGATCTTCGTGCTCACCTTCGAGACCCGGTTCTTCGGCTCGTTCGGCTTCCGCGAGATCGACGGCGCGCCGGTGCCGCATCCGGTCTACGAGCAGCTGCTCCGGTCGTACGACGAGGGCGTGGCCGAGTTCCTGGACCTGGAACGGGTCAAGCCCAACACCCTCGGCAACACCCGCATGCTGCTGCGCCTCTGACGCCAGGTGCGACCACCGCCGCCGCGTCAGGCCCGCCGGGGGTGGGCCGCGAAGAAGTCCCAGATCAGGTCGGTGGCCACCAGGCCCGCATCCGGCGCGGCGAGCAGCCCACCGGTTGGCGATGCGCGGACTGGAGGGCCTGTTTCGTGGCTTGCACCCGGCGATCCGCTGGCGGCCACCCGTGCTGGAGGTGCGGACCTGGTGGGGTGGGGAAATGGCCGGGACCGGCCAGGGCCTCGTGCTGCTGCCCTCGCCGTTGGCAGGTCCGCTCCCGCGGGTGCTGGTCGAGCCCCGCCGGCCGGTCCTGCTCGTCTACCCCGTGGCGATGCCGCGGCGGGCCGCCGACCCGGCCGCCGAGCCACTCGGTCGCCTGCTGAACGGCACCCGGGCGGCGGTGCTGCGTCGCCTCGCCGAGCCCGGACGGCACACCACCACCGCGCTCGCTCGCGCCGTCGGGGTCAGCCTCTCCTCGGCCTCGGAGCACGCGACGGCCCTGCGGGCCGCCGGTCTGATCACCACCGACCGCACCGGCGCGGCGGTCCAGCACCGGCTGACACCGCTCGGCGCACACCTGCTCGGCGAGTTCCCCGGTGCCGCAGTTGCCGACCGTCCCGAGTGCTGAGCGGCCCGGCCCCCAGCTGCGCCGCTTCGGCATTCGCCGTGTCGACCTGCCGGCGACATGACGCTCACGAGGGATATGCCTGTCGGTCATATTTATGACTCGTAGGCATATCGCTCCATGGGTCACCGTCTCCCGGGCGCGGGTCAGGTTGTACCGCGGGGCGGGACCGTCTGGCTGCCGTATGGTTGCTGCCGTGACGACGCGCGTGGCCGCCATCGACTGTGGGACCAACTCCATCCGACTGCTGGTCGCCGACCTGCCCGACCCGTCCGCCGGCCCGACGGCGCCGCTGGTCGACCTGAGCCGGCGGATGGAGATCGTCCGGCTGGGCCAGGGCGTCGACAAGACCGGCCGGCTCGCCCCGGAGGCGATCGAGCGCACCCGGGTGGCGCTCGCCGACTACGCGGCCGAGATCGAGAAGTTCGGTGCGGAGCGGGTGCGGATGTGCGCCACCTCGGCGACCCGGGACGCCGCCAACGCCGGCGACTTCCGGGCGATGGTCGAGCAGACCCTCGGCGTGACGCCCGAGGTGTTGACCGGCGACGAGGAGGCCCGGCTCTCCTTCACCGGGGCCGTGCGTGGGCTGCCCGCCGACGCCAAGCCGCCGTACCTGGTGGTCGACATCGGCGGCGGCTCGACCGAGTTCGTGGTCGGCACCCGCGAGGGCGGTGTGCAGGCCGCGGTCTCGATGGACATCGGCTGCGTCCGGATGACCGAGCGGCACCTGCATGGCGATCCGCCGAGCCTGGACGAAACCGCCGCCGCCCAGGCCGACATCGCGGTCGCGGTGGACCGGGCGCTAGCGGCCGTGCCGGGCCGCGAGGCCGCCACGCTGGTCGGGCTCGCCGGCTCGGTCACCACCGTGGTCGCCATCGCTCAGGGCCTCCAGGAGTACGACCCGGAGCGCATCCACCACGCCCGGGTGTCGTACGAGCAGGTCGCCGACGTGACCGCCGACCTGCTGGCGAAGACCTGCGAGGAGCGGCTCGCCATCCCGGTGATGCACAAGGGCAGGGCCGACGTGATCGGCGCGGGCGCCCTGGTGCTGCGAGTGATCATGGAACGCGCCGGAATGTCGTCCGTGATCGCCTCCGAGCACGACATCCTCGACGGCATCGCCTGGAGCCTTGCGGAGACCTCGGGATAGGTTGGTTTTCCCTGCGTATGGGCGGTATGATTTCCATATGGTCACCACGGTCAATCTGCCTGATGGGCTGCATGAGCGGCTCAAGCAGCTCGCCGAGCAGGAGCACCGGTCGATGAATGCCACCATCGTTGTGGCGGTCGAGGAGTATGTCTCGGCCCGCAGTCACCGTGCCCGTGTGCGGGATCTTGCGCGGGAGGTTGCCGAGCGCGACGCCGAGCTGCTGCGGCGGTTGGCGGAGTGATCAATTATCTCGAGGTCGACGACCTCGTGGAGATCGCCTCGATCGTGTTGGGTGAGACGCCGCAGGTCCGTGATTTCGGTCTGCTCTCGTCGGCGGTGGTCCGCCCGGCCACCGTGGCGTTCGGCCAGGAGGCTTACACCGATCTCTGGAGCAAGGCCGCCGCGCTGCTGCACTCGGTCTGCATGAACCACGCCCTGATCGATGGAAACAAGCGTCTCGCCTGGGCGGCGGCGCGTGTGTTTCTGGCCCTCAATGAGGTGCAGATCCAGGATGTCAACGTTGATCAGGCCGAGGCTCTGGTGATGTCGGTGGCCAGCGGCACCCTCACCGAGGTCTCTGACATCGCCCGCGAGCTCCGCAAGCTCTACGTCTGATCCATCGCGCAAATTCTGTCGCAGATGCCGGACGGCATCGCCTGGAGCCTGGCCTGAGAATCGACCAGGTGATCGACGTCGAGCTGCTGATGGACGAGCTGGGGCGGGCGGGAGTGTCCGTCCTGCTCAAGGTCGACCACGAGCGGACGGCGGACTTCATCGGCAAGCCCTGGACGATGCTGCCGTCCGGGCCGGGCCTCGGCGAGCGGGGCCTCATCCGCACCGACGCGAAGACCCTGGAGGATGCCCTCGACTACTGCCTCGGCGAGCTCGTTACGTGTGCGGGCGACTAGAGCTGGGGGTGGACCGGCTTAAGTCCCGGTCGTGACCTCGCCGGAAGGATCCGGAGCCTGCGGCCAGGCGACCGCCACGAGCGTCAGGAAACCGGGTCACGCGATTGCGGCGATGTCCCCGTCGTCGAAGTAGATGGCCTGGTGAAGTCGGCCGCCCAAGGCCGCAGCGAAGCGCGCGACGATCTCCTGACCGGAGATCTTGCCCTGCTCGATCTGAGAAACCCGGCCCTTGGTGACGCCCATTCGGTCGGCCACCTGCTGTTGGGTCAAGCCGCGCGACCTACGTACCTCGGCCAGCCGGTGTCCGATGACCTTGGCGAGCAGTTCCTGCTTGCCCGCCTCGACTGCCTCCTCGCCGCCGGCACGCGCGACGTGCTCGGCGCGGATGTCCTTCCAGCGCGAGTAGTCGCTCATCCTGCTCCCCCCTCCTGTCGTGTCCGTTCCTTCAGGTAGAGCTCGTAGCGGTGTTCCGCGAGCGGGATGGCCTCGCGATACCCAGGCATTCCACTGCCCCGACTTGTCGCCGGCAACGAGGAGGATGCTGGATCGCCACGGGTCGAACGCAAAGAGGATACGTACCGTGCCGGGCCGCAGCTCCTTCAAGTTGGCGACCGACGATCCGTGGATGGTGTCAACGAGCGGCCGTCCGAGGCCGGGCCCGACTTCGGCCAGAAGGTCGAGCGCCTGCACGACGCGGGCGAAGGTCGCCTCGTCGAGCGTCTTGATCCATTGGCGTACCTCGTCGACGACGTAGATCTCCCACTCGCCACCGGCCATGTGGGGAGTATAGCGATTGCTAAACCTTGGCGGTGTGGATGCTCTTGGAGAAGTTGCGCTCAGACCCGCTCGGTGGCGAGGCGGGCGCTGAAGCCGAGCAGGGCCACCCCGGTCAGCCCGTCCAGCCAGCGCCGCACCCGACGCCGGGACAGCAGCTCCCGGGCCCGGTTCAGCGCCCCGACCAGCACCAGCAGGTACGCCAGGGACAGCACCGCGTGGCTGAGCGCGAAGACGAGCAGCACTGCCAGCGGCGCCGAGCCGCCGACGAACTGCGGCAGCACGGCCAGGTAGAACGCCAGGACCTTGGGGTTGGTGATGTTGGACAGGAATCCCTGCCGGAAGCCGGCCAGCGCCTGGCCGGGCGGGGTGGCGGCATCGTCCGCAAGCGGCGCGTACCGGCCGCGCAGCGCCGAGCGCCACGCCTGCACGCCGAGGTACGTCAGGTAGGCGACGCCGACCCAGCGGATCGTCTCGAACAGCGGCTGGGAGCGGACGATCAGCGCGCCCAGCCCGGCGGCCGCCGCCACGCCCTGCACGGCGTTCGAGGCGCTCACCCCGATCGCGCTCCACGCGCCGCGGCGTCGACCTGCGGCCAGGGTGTTGCGGGTGACCACCGCGAAGTCCGGGCCGGGGATGAGGATCAGCACCGTGGCGAAGACCAGGAACGACCCGTAGCTGCTCCACGACATGCGTCCACCCTACGACCGGCCCGGATACGGGGCCGTCGATCGCTAGTATGCGCTTGACGGTACTACGCATCGCACAGTAGCGTCGAAGCGTGGATACGACGCAGCTCCTGAAGGGCGTGCTCGACCTCGCCGTTCTGGCCGTGCTCAAGGAGGAGGACGGCTACGGTTACGACATCCTGCGCAGGTTGCGCGAGGCCGGTCTCGAGGAGGTCGGCGACGCCTCGGTCTATGGCACGCTGCGCCGACTCTTCGCCGCCGGCCTGCTGACCACCTACGTCGTGCCGAGCGAGTCCGGCCCGCACCGTAAGTACTACGCGCTCAACGCCGCCGGTCGGGACCAGCTCGCCCGCTCCGGCAAGGTCTGGCGCTCCTTCGCCACCACCATGGACGCACTGCTCGACGATCGGGGGATGGCGGCATGACCGTCACTGGGCAGGAGATCGCGGACTACGTCGACCGGGTGCGGGCCGCGCTGGCCGACCTGCCGCCCGCCGTCCGCGACGAGTTGACCGAGGACCTGCCGGAGCACCTCGCCGAGGTGGCCGCCGAGGCGGACGGCTCTCTGGTCGACCGGCTGGGCGAGCCCGAGGCGTACGCCGCCGAGTTGCGGGCCGCCGCCGGCGCGGACGCGCCCGCCGGCAACCGGCGCCTCGCCGCCGCCCGGGTCCGGCTCGGCGCCCGGCTCCGTGCCCTCGACACCCGGCTGGGCCCCCTCCTCGGGTACGCCTCGACGACCGACTTCCTCCGCCTGCTCCGGCCGGCCTGGTGGGTGCTGCGCGGTTGGCTGGCGGCGCTGCTGGTCTCCGCCGCGCTCGGTGAGCCGTCGGGGCTGCTGCCCCGGCTCGGCGACAGTGCGGTGGCGGGCCTGTTCCTGCTCGTCGGCGGCGTCCTCGCCTCCATCTGGCTGGGGCATCGCTCGGAGCGGCTGCGCGGCTGGCCCCGGCGGCTGCTGCGCCTCGGCACGGCGGCGCTGGTGCTCTTCTCCTTCGCCATGCTGGTCAATGTGGACCAGCACGCCAGCTCAGAGGACTTCGGCTACCAGGAGGTGTCGGTCGGCAACCCGTACGACCGCGTCGAGGACGTCTTCGTCTACGACAGCGAGGGGCGGCTGGTGGAGAACGCCCAGCTCTTCGACCAGAACGGCGTACCGATCCGGCTCGGCTACCCCGTCTGCGCAGACCCGCGCCAATCGAGCGCTTACCGCAGCGTACGGCAGGGTTATCCGTACTGCCCCGAACTCGCGCCGTTCCAGCCCCGGCCGCCCGCCTCGACCCCGGCGCCGCCGGGCGTGACGGCAAGCGGGTCCCCGACCACCGCCGCCACGCCCACGGCGACGGCGGCGCCGGCACCGACCGGAGCGGCGCCCGTGCCGAGCCCGACCCGCTGAGCGGAATGCGGGGCTTCCGCCGACCGGCGGGGAGCCCCGCATGGCACTGAAGCTGGGAATTGGCTGAACGGATGATGGGCTCGGGGTAGCGGCCACCGAGGTTGATCATTATGGTGTCGTCTGCTCAACAACCCCTCGGAAGGAACACCCGTGTCAGAGCAGGTCGCACCGCCCTCCGCGCCGTACCCCGGCCAGCCCGAGCCGGCCGTCCAGGCGCCGCCCCCGGCCAAGAAGTCCGGTGGCCGCAAGGTGCTGGGCATCATCGGCATCATCGTCGCCGTCATCGTGATCGCCGGGCTCAAGTTCGGCCTCAAGTCGTTCCTGAACCAGGATGAGACCGTTGAGGCGAAGGCTGGTGACTGCATCGCGCAGCTGCCGGAGGTGGCCGACGGCGAGCAGAAGGACGTCGACGGCGCCAAGGTCGTGGAGTGCACCTCTACCGAGGCGGCGTTCACCGTGGTCGGCCGGGTGAACGACCAGACCGAGGCCCAGGCCAAGTCCGGCGACGCGTGCAACCAGTACTTCAAGGAGGGCGAAGACGGTTACGTCTTCTCCGGTCCCCAGCGGGCCGGCAGCAAGTACTACCTGCTCTGCCTGACCAAGAAGGCCTGACGGGCCGGACGACGACCGCTGACGGCGGCGCGGTGCAGATCCGCGCCGCCGTCGGCGTGTCCGGTGCCAGTGAACAGGAGGTGAATGCCACTGTTCTCGCGTCTTCCCCGGTGCGGTGGCGGCGTGGCAGGCTACCGGCACGTAGGACCACTGTGCGACCAGCCAACGATGACTGACCGCTAGGAGGACAGGCCATGGGCGAGATGGTGAGCTTCACCAGCAACGGAGGGACGCGCGAGGGGTATCTCGCGATACCCTCCGGCGGTGCGGCCAGCCCGGCGGTCATCGTCATTCAGGACTGGTGGGGGCTGGTCCCTCACGTCCAGGCGGTCGTGGACCGTTTCGCGGAGGCCGGTTTCGTCGCCCTCGCCCCGGACTTCCGGCACGGCCAACCGGCCGCCAAGCCGAGCGAGCCTCGGCAGATGCTGAACGGCCCGCAGATGGACGACGCGGCGATGGACATCGCCGCGGCGGCGGACTATCTGGCCGGGCGGCCCGAGGTCACCGGCAAGGTCGGCTGTGCCGGCTTCTGCGCCGGTGCCAGCCTGGCCCTCTGGTCGGCCACCCGCTCCGAGCGGATCGTCGCCACCGCCGCCTTCTACCCCAGGCTCCCGTGGGAGGGCATGCGTCGGGACTGGCCCGACTACGCGGGCAAGGCCACGGTCATCCACTGCGCGGAGGCAGACGGCACGTCCGCCAGCGAAGGCGTGCAGACCGCCCGCTCGGCGATCGAGGAGGCCGGCGGCAGCTGCGCCCTCTACGACTACCCGGGCACCGCGCACGCCTTCTTCAACGAGGACCGGCCGGAGAATTTCGACCAGCGGGCCGCCGCCACCGCCTGGGCCCGCACCCTGGAACTCTTCCGGGCCAAGCTTGGCTGAGCCCCGTACCCCGGAGGAGGTGGTCGCCCGCGCCGCGCGGGCGACCGACCTGGCCGACCTCGACGGCGCCATCAGTGACTGTTTCGCCTGCCCGCGGCTGGTCGAGTGGCGGGAGGCGGTGGCCCGCACGAAGCGGGCGGCCTTCCGGGATCAGGACTACTGGGGTCGGCCGGTGCCGGGCTTCGGCGCGGCCGACGCCCGGATCGCCATCCTCGGTCTGGCGCCGGCCGCGCACGGCGGCAACCGCACCGGGCGCATCTTCACCGGCGACCGCTCGGGCGACGTGCTCTTCGCCGCGCTGCACCGCGCCGGCCTGGCTAACCAGCCGACCAGCGTCGCGCGCGACGACGGGCTGTCGCTGCGGGACACCCGCATCTTTGCCGCCGTGCGCTGCGCGCCGCCGGACAACAAGCCCACCCCGGCCGAGCGGGACACCTGCGCGCCATGGCTGCACCGCGAGGTCGCGCTGATCCGGCCCACCCTGCGGGTCGTGGTCGCGCTCGGGTCCTTTGCCTGGGCCGGGTGGTGGCCGGTCCTGCGCGACGTGTACGGCGTGCGCCCGCCCAGTCCGCGCCCGGTCTTCGGCCATGGGGCACACTGGTCCGGCGGGTCCGCTCCGGATCTGCTCGGCTGCTACCACGTCAGCCAGCAGAACACCTTTACCGGGCGGCTGACACCAGGAATGCTGGACGACGTGTTCGCCCGGGCGAAGCAGTTGGCCGGAGTGGACTGAGGATGCGTGGGGCGGTGGGATGGACCTCGGCGTGCTGCGCAGGTGGTGGCCCCTCGCGGCGGTGACCATCCTGCTGGCGGTCGCCGCGCTCGCCGCCGGACACTCCTCGATCGGGGCAAGCCGGATCCCACCCGCCGCGGACAACATCCCCTACGTGCCGGAATACCCCTCGGCCCAGCCCGCGCCCTCCATCCCGATCGAGCCGCGCGACGGCGCCGAGGCCACCCAGGCCCAGATCCCCCAGTGGATCGCCGCCGTCGCCATCGTCGTGCTCGGTCTGGCGAGCCTGGTCGCGATCGGGTACGTCATCTGGACGCTGGTCCGCGGCGCGCTGCGCCGGACCACCCGGGCCGTCCCGGCGCAGCGGACCCGGCGCACCGCCGAGGGCACCGCCCGGGAGGTGGTGGCCGCGCTCGACGCCGGCCTGGTGGAGCTGGACGACCGCGACACCGACCCGCGGCGAGCGGTGATCGCCTGCTGGGTCCGCCTGGAGGAGGCGGCCGAGGAGACCGGCGTGCCCCGGCTCGCCGGCGACACCCCCACCGACCTGGTCAGCCGGCTGCTGCGCGGCGACCCGGCGGCCGGCGTCCCGGCGATCGCCAGCGCCGACGTGCTGGACGGGTTCGCGCACGTCTACCGCGAGGCCCGGTACGCCACGCACACGGTCGACGAGCGGATGCGCGATCAGGCCCGGGCGGCGCTGCGCCGGCTGCGCGGTGAACTCACCGCCCTCGCCGCCACCGACGAGGTGGCGTCATGAGCACCAGCATCGACGACCTGCTCACGTTCGAGGAGGAGCCGGCCGCGCGGGCCGCGGCGGACCGGGGCGGGCCGGTGCGCGGGGTGCTGCGTACTCTCGCCGTCACCGCGGCGATCGTCGTGGTGGTCGTCGCCGGCCTGCGGGTGGTCGGCCTTCAGGTCTCCCTCTGGATCATCGTGGCGGGCGTGCTCGCGCTGCTCGCCGTCCGTCGCGTGACCCGTGCCCTGTCACCCCCGCCGCCGCCCCACGCCGGCAACCGGGCGCCCGCCGGCGAGGAGCCGAGCATCTGGAACTGGGCGGCGCGGGACGCGTTGCGTGCCGCGATCAACGGGTGGGAACGCCCGCTGGACTGGTCCTCGGGCCGTCCGGAGCGGTTCGCCGAGCGCATCCTGCCCCGGATCGGCGAACTGGCCGACGAGCGCCTGCGCCAGAAGCACGGCGTCACCCGCGAGTCCGACCCGGCCCGGGCCCGCATCCTGCTCGGGGAGCCCCTGTGGACGTTCCTCAGCACGCCTTCCCGCCGCCCCCCGTCGCCGCGCGACCTCGCGGCGATCGTCGCCGAACTGGAGAAGCTGTGATGAACGACGTGGACCCGAGCATGCCCCCCGCCGAGGTCGGCCGGCTGGCCCAGGCGGTGCTGGACGCGGTCGGCGCGATCGTGGTCGGCAAGCGGGAGGCCCTGGAGCTGGTCCTCGCCGGCATCCTGGCCGGCGGACATGTGCTGCTGGAGGACCTGCCCGGGCTGGGCAAGACGCTGACCGCGCGCTCCTTCGCGCAGGCCCTCGGGCTGGACTTCCGCCGCCTCCAGTTCACCCCCGACCTGCTTCCCGCCGACGTCACCGGTTCCTTCCTGTACGACCAGCGCAGCGGCGACTTCTCGTTCCGGGCCGGCCCGGTCTTCACCAACCTGCTGCTCGCCGACGAGATCAACCGGACCCCGCCGAAGACCCAGTCGGCGCTGCTGGAGGCGATGCAGGAGAAACAGGTCTCCGTCGAGGGCGTCACCTACCGGCTGGACGAGCCGTTCCACGTGCTCGCCACCGCCAACCCGATCGAGTACGAGGGGACGTACCCGCTGCCGGAGGCGCAGCTGGACCGGTTCCTGCTCCGGGTGTCGTTCGGCTACCCGGACCACGAGGAGGAGTGGGAGGTGCTGCGCCGGCGGATGGCCCGCCGCCGCGAGGAGGCCGAGATCAAGCCGGTGGTGGACGCAGCCACGCTGCGCGCGATGCAGGCGGCGCTGGAGGACGTGGTGGTCGAGGACTCCGTCGGCCGCTACATCGTCGCGCTGACCGCGGCCACCCGGGAGCACCCGTCCGCGCTGGTCGGCTCCTCGCCGCGCGGCTCGCTGGCGCTGCTGCTGCTGGCCCGGGTCCGGGCGGTCCTCGACGGCCGGGACTACGTGGTGCCGGAGGACGTCAAGGAGGTGGCGGTGCCCGCCTTGGCGCACCGGATCACGCTGCGCCCGGAGATGTGGCTGCGCCGGGTGGACCCGTCCTTCGTGGTCGGCGAGGTGCTGGAGCAGACACCCGCCCCGGCCAGCGGCGCGCTGCCCAGCTACGCGGCCGGCGGGTCGGGGTTCTGATCGCCGTGCCCACCGAAGAAGGGCTGGCCGCCGGCTGGGCACCCACCTGGGCGCTCGGCCGGGCGGTGCTGCTCACCGGGCTGCTGCTGATCGCCGCGGTGCTGCTCGGCCGGATCGACCTGGTGGTGCTGGCCGCGCCGTTCGCCGTCGGCACCGCGTACGCGCTGCATCGCCGCCCCACCGCGAGCCCGCTGCTGGAGATCACCACGGAGGACGCGCACCTGGTCGAGGGCGGCGCGATGAGCTCCACGATCACCGTCGGCAACCCGGACACCGTCTCGTACGACGTGGCCGTGGTCCGGACCCGGATGTCGCCCTGGCTGCGGGTGGAGAAGGTCGCCTTCGGTGGCGTCGGCGTGGACCTAAGCCGCGCCGGGGCCGACCGCCCGTTCGCGACCTCCGTGCCGACCGGCTCGGCCGTCGATCTGGGACTGGCCGGGACAGCGCTGCGCTGGGGGCGGCATCCGGTGGGCCCGGCCGGCGTCCGGGTGGCGGCCGCGGACGGACTGCTGGTCTCCCGCGCGGTGATCACCGAACCCGTGCGGATGCGCGTCTACCCGATGACCGAGCCCTTCGAGGCGGTGGAGGCGATGCCCCGGGCCGCCGGGCTGGTCGGCGCGCACCACTCGCGCCGGCCGGGGGAGGGCGGCGAGCTGGCCGGTGTACGGATCTTCGCCCCCGGTGACCGGCTGCGCCGGATCGACTGGCGGGTCTCGCTGCGGGCCCGGCAACTGCACGTCGCGGCCACCCTCTCCGACCGGGACGCCGAGGTGGTTGTGCTGCTCGACGTGCTGGCCGAGGCGGGTCGATCGGGGGGCGTCCACGGCGCCGCGTCGGTGCTGGACACCACGGTCCGGGCGGCCGCCGCGATCGGCGAGCACTACCTGCACCGCGGCGATCGGGTGGCGATGCTGGAGTACGGCCCGGCCGCCCGCCGGCTCCGCCCGGCCACCGGCCGCCGGCAGTACCTGACCGTGCTGGAGTGGCTGCTCGACGTCCAGGCCGAGTCCTCCCCGCACGAGCCGTACGACCAGGTCTTCGGGCCGCAGCTGCTGTCCGCCGACGCGCTGGTCGTGGTGCTCACCCCGCTGTTGGACGAGCGGTCGGCGCAAATGCTGGCCCGGCTGGCCCGGGGCGGACGGTTCGTGGTGGCGGTGGACACCCTGCCGGCCGATCTCAGCCCGCCGACGGAGCGGGGCTGGGCCGAGGTGGCGTACCGGCTGTGGCGGCTGGACCGGGACACGATGATCGGCCAGCTCCGCGAACACGGCGTGCCGGTGGTGCGCTGGGCCGGCGCGGGCAGCCTCGACCAGGTGCTCCGGGACGTGGCCCGGCTGGCCACCGCCCCGAGGGTCGGTGCCAGGTGAGCGCGAGGAATGCAGCGAAGCGGAGTCCCGCAGTCGCGAACGAAGGCGGGCATCCGTGAGCGCGAGGAATGCAGCGAAGCGGAGTCCCGCAGTCGCGAACGAAGGCGGGCATCCGTGAGCGCGAGGAATGCAGCGAAGCGGAGTCCCGCAGTCGCGAACGAAGGCAAGCACCGATGAGCGAGCTGCTCGAGGGGCTGACCGAACGGGTCCGGGCGGTGCGGTACGCGGCCAACCGGGTCAGCCTGACCCCGCTGCTGGTCCGGGTCGGCGTCTTCCTCACCGTGCTGGTCGGCCTGCTGCTGGCGTACCCCGTGGAGGTGTTCAACGGGCGGTCGCTGCTGGCCCTGACGGTCGTGGCCGTGCTGCCGGCGGCCGGACCGCGCCGGGTGTGGCCGACGGTCGCGGCGCTGGTCACGGTCGGCGGCTGGCTGCTCGCCACGGCCGGGTTCGACCGGCCGATCGCGCTCTGGCGGCTGCTCGCCGTGGCGACGCTGCTCTATCTGGCGCACACGTTCTGTACGCTCGCCGCGGTGCTGCCCTTCGACGCCGTGGTCGACCCGGAGCTGATCGTGCGCTGGCTGAGCCGGGCCGGCGCGGTGGTGCTCGCCAGCGCGGTGCTCGGCATCCTGCTCGTGCAGGTCGGCGGGGCCGGCACCGACCGCGGCTTCCAGGCGGCCACGGTCGCCGGACTGCTGGTCGCCGTGGCGCTGAGCGCGCTGCTGGGCTGGCTGCTGCGTCGTCGATAGCGGGAACGCGCGGTCACGTTGCGCAGGTCACAGCGGTTGTGCTCGGTCACAGAAGGGGGTCTCGATCGGGATTAGCCGAGCCGCCCGGGGAAAGATAGATGACGTGAATCCGAAGCGGATCCTTGTCGTGGGTGCCGGGCATGTCGGCCTGTACGCAGCTCTGCGCCTGTCCAAGAAGCTGAGCTCCCGTGAGGCCGAGGTCATCGTCGTCGACCCGCAGCCGCACATGACCTACCAGCCGTTCCTCCCGGAGGCGGCGGCCGGCAACATCTCGCCCCGGCACTCCGTGGTGCCGCTGCGACGGGAGTTGCGCAGGTGCACGGTGGTGGCGGGCGCGGTGACCCGGATCGACCACGGGCGCAGGACCGCGATCGTACAGCCGATCAGCGGCCCGACCCGGGAGATTCAGTACGACCACGTGGTGGTCGCCCCGGGCTCGGTGTCCCGTACGCTGCCCATCCCTGGCCTGCATGAGCACGGCATCGGGTTCAAGACCATCGGCGAGGCCATCTACCTGCGCAACCACGTGCTGGACCGGCTCGACGTGGCGGCCGCCACGACCGACCCGGAGGTCCGCCGCCGCGCGCTGACCTTCGTCTTCGTCGGCGCCGGCTACGCCGGCATCGAGGCGCTGGCCGAGATGGAGGACATGGCCCGGGACGCGCTGCGCTACTACCCGGAGCTGAAGCCGGAGGACATGCGCTGGGTCCTGGTCGAGGCCACCCAGCGGGTGCTGCCCGAGGTCGATCGGGACATGGGCGCCTACACGGTGCAGCAGCTGTTGAAGCGGAACATGGACATCCGCCTGGACACCCGGCTGGAGTCCTGCGTCGACGGGGTGGTCAAGCTCTCCGACGGGGACAGCTTCCGCGCCGACACCATCGTCTGGACGGCTGGCGTCAAGCCGTCGCCGATGCTGGACGCGACCGACTTCCCGCGCGACGAGCGGCGGCGGATCACCTGCCTGCCCACCCTCCAGATCGTGGACGGCGACCGGGTCGTCGAGGGCGCCTGGAGCGCCGGCGACTGCGCCGCCGTGCCGGACCTGACCAAGGAGCCCGGCAACTTCTGCTCGCCGAGCGCCCAGCACGCGGTCCGGCAGGCCGCCCGGATGGCCGACAACATCGTGCAGGTGATCCGCGGCCGCGAGCCGGTCAACTACCAGCACAAGCACGCGGGCAGCGTGGCCAGCCTCGGCCTGCACAAGGGCGTCGCCCAGGTCTACGGGATCAAGATGAAGGGCTGGCCGGCGTGGTTCATGCACCGGACGTACCACATGTCGCGGATCCCGTCGTTCAACCGCAAGGTCCGGGTAGTGGTCGACTGGTCGCTGGCGTTCTTCCTCAAGCGTGAGGTGGTGGCCCTGGGCCAGCTGCACGACCCGCGCGAGGAGTTCGCCGAGGCCTCCCAGCCGGTCGGCGCGCTTCGCGGCTGAGCTGAGCTTCGTGAAGGGCCCTTCCCGGACGGGAAGGGCCCTTTTCAGAAACGCCAGATCCAGGCGTCGGCGATCCGGGTGCCCGGGCCGTAGAGCTGCTCCAGCGTCCCGCGCAGGCTCTGCGCGTGCGGTGCGTCGTCGGTCAGCGCCAGGCAGGACGCGCCCCAGAAGTGGACGTCCCGGGCGGCCTGCCGACGCTGCTCGTCGCCGACCGGCGGCTGGATGCCCCGCTTGGCGACATCGGCCAGCAGCGACGAGGTGGGGCGCTTGTAGGTGCCCATGGTGGCCGACCCGTCCCGGCCGTACGGGCCGATGAAGAAGCCCTCGGGCATGCCGAACTCCGCGTCCGCCGCGGCCGCCCAGCGCATCGGCCACGGATCCTGCGGGGTGGGCAGCGGCACCGGGACGAGCACCCCGCCGGGGCGTACGCACTGCCGCCAGTGCCCGGCGGTGATGAACTTGGGGACCGACGGGCGGTCGGTGGTCGGCAGGGGCGCCGGGAAGACGCTCAGCAGCGCGGCGGCGACGGCCAGCGGGACCAGCCGGCGGGCCCGGCCGCGCTCCCGCAGGGCGCGGTCCACCGCGAGCGTCAGCAGGGTGCCGGCCAGCGGCAGCACCGCGAGGGCGAACCGCATCGGCAGCGCGCCGTCCACCACCGGCAGGCCGGCCAGCAGGGCGTACGGGCCGGGCAGCGCGGTCCGCTCGCCGCCGATCACCACCTCGGGGCCCAGCGACAGCGCGCCCATCACCAGCGCCGCGGCGACGCAGGCGACGGCCAGCCGGCGGCGTCCGAGCCAGACCGCGCAGCCGACGGTGACCAGCAGCAGCGGCCAGCCGAGGAAGGTGTTGTACTCGGCCGGGCCGGTGGTCAGCCGGGCCGAGGAGTCGCTGCCCAAAACCGAGAGCGGGGAGATGGTCCACCAGCTGCTCAGGTCGGCGGAGAAGTAGTACGGGCTGAACATCCCGTCCGCCACCCCCTGCGGCCCGGCGAACTGGAACCACAGCGGGTACGCCAGCACGACGAGCGCCAGCCCGGCGGCGACCATCAGCCCGCCGCCGAACGCGGGCAGGGCCCGCTGGAGCAGGGCCCGGTCGGTCGCCCCGTACGCGACCGCCATCACCAGCAGGGCGGCCGCGGCGAGGAAGAGCACCTCCTCGCCGATGAACACCTGGACGGTGACCGCGGCGGCCAGCCCGACCGCCGCGGCGGCGAGCCGGAGCCGGTCAGGTCCGCCCGGGGTGGCGTCCGGGTCGGCGGCCCGGAGCAGCCGGACCACCAGCCAGACGATCACCGGGACCAGCCACTGCGCGGTCATGTGCAGGTGGCTGTTGGTCTGCGAGACCATTCCCGGCCCGAAGCCGCAGAGCCCGGCGCCGAGGCCGGCGGCGAGCCGGCGGGCCCGGAGCGTCCGGGTGAACAGCAGATACCAGGCGACCGCCGTGCCGGCCAGGTTCGCCGCGGCCAGCAGCGCGAAGGTGACCGGCGCGCCGAGCAGCAGGGTGACCGGGGCGAAGAGCACGCCGAGCGCGATCACCGTGGTGTTGGTCATCAGGTTGACCCCGTCCGGCGCGTTGAGCCGGTCGGTGAGCAGGCTGAAGTCGCCCAGCAGGGCGCGCGAGTCCACAGCCAGGAACCACTCGTAGAGGGTCTGGTCCTCGGGGTTGAGCGCCAGCATCCGCTGCGCCGGCGCCGGCCACAGCCCCTCGGTGAGCCAGCAGGCGAGCAGCACGAATACCAGCCCGACGAGCAGGTCCGCGCGGTAGCGGACCGCGGTGGCCAGCAGCCGGGCCAACCAGGACGGGCGGACCACCGCCGGCTCGGTGCGGACAGCCCGCTCCGGGTCGGGCCCGGGGGCCGTGCGGGCTGTGGTGGTCACGGCCTCGACCCTAGTGGCGGGAACACCTCGGGGTACGCCGGGTTGGCGCACAACGGTTACGGTGAGACGGCACCGCCGCGTGTCGGCGCGCCGGTGTCACCCGCCCGGGTGGTGGAACGGCAGACACGGCCGCCTTAAAAGCGGCTGCCGCAAGGCGTGCGGGTTCGACCCCCGCCCCGGGCACCGAGACTCTCAGCCTTTGCACAGCTTTGCGCTCAGCGCGGGGCTGGCGGCCCCGTTTACCCTGGAGGATGCACGTTGACGTGCATTGACCCCCTGAGGGAGGCCTGAGAAGTGAAGACCACGAACCCGGTGCTCGCCCGGCTCGGCCAGGCGGCCGAGCGCGAGCGGGCGGCGGGGTACGCCCAGCCCGGGCCGTACGGACAGCCCGGTTACCCCCAGCAGTACCAGTACCCGACGGGCGGCTACGCCCCGCCGCAGTACCCGACGGCGAGCGGCTACCCGGCGGCGCCGCCCACCGTGACCCCGATGACCCTGGACGACGTCGTCGTCAAGACGGTCATGCTGCTCGGCATCCTGGGCGCCTCCGCCGCGGCCGCCTGGGTGCTCGTGCCGGACGCCCTGGTCAGCGTCGCCTGGATCGGCGCCGCGGTCGTCGGCCTGGCGCTCGGTCTGATCATCTCGTTCTCCCGGATGGCCAACCCGGCGCTGGTCGTGGCGTACTCGATCGTCGAGGGCGTCTTCGTCGGCATGGTCAGCAAGGCGTTCGAGTCGCTCTACGACGGCATCGTGCTCCAGGCCGTGGTGGCCAGCTTCGGCGTCTTCTTCCTGATGGCGATGATCTACAAGGCCCGGGTTATCCGGGCGACCCCGCGGTTCGCCCGGATCATGATCTCGATCATGGTCGGCCTCTTCGCGGCCATGCTGATCAACCTGGTGCTCGCGCTCTTCGGCATCAACACCCACCTGCGCGACGGCAGCCCGCTGGCCATCGGCTTCAGCCTGGTCTGCATCGTGGTCGCCTCGCTGAGCTTCGTGCTCAACTTCCACGAGATCGAAGAGGGCGTCCGGATGGGGCTCCCGCAGCGCTACTCCTGGACCGCCGCCTTCGGCATCGTGGTCGGCCTGGTCTGGCTCTACCTGGAGATCCTGCGCCTGCTGAGCTACTTCCAGGGCGACGACTGACCGGTTCGCCGTACGACCCCGGCGCCCGCCTCCGCGACAGCGGCGGCGGGCGCCGTCGTTTTCCCGTCCCCACCGAGCCGTCCGGGGCAGAGTGGACCCCGGGTACGTCGGCGAGGAGGTCGCGGTGCAAAGTGCCAACCCGGTGCTGACCCGACTGGACGACGTCAGCGGGACCGAACGCCAGATGGCAGCGGTCGGGGCCGCCGAGGCGATGACCGTGGACGACGTCGTGGTCCGGACGGTCGGCCTGCTGCTGCTCACCGGCGTCACCGCGGGGGTCACCTGGGCGGTCGTGCCGCAGGCGGTGTGGATCTCGGCGGCGCTGGCCGGCACCGCGCTGGCCGGTCTGGTGCTGGTGCTGGTCATCTCGCTGAAGCAGATCACCAACCCGCTGCTCATCGCCGGGTACGCCGTGCTCCAGGGTCTGCTGCTCGGCGTGGCCAGCCGGGCCTTCGAAATGATCTACCCCGGGATCGTGGTGCAGGCGGTGGCGGGCACGTTCGGCGTCTTCCTCGGCATGGCCCTGCTCTACCGGGCGCGGCTGATCCGGGCCACCCCGCGGCTGGCCCGGCTGGTCACCGGCACCTTGATCGGCATCGTCGCGATCAGCCTGGTCAACCTGGTGACCTACCTGCTCACCGGCCGGCAGGGGCTCGAGGTCTACAGCCTCACCACCGAGGTCGGCTGGCTGCCGTACGCCTTCTCGGTGGTCGCGATCATCGCCGGTGCGTTCAGCTTCATCCTCGACTTCGACCTGGTCGAGCGCTCGGTCCGCGCCGGCCTGCCCCGCCGCTACGCCTGGTTCTGCGCGTTCGGCCTGCTGGTCGGGCTGATCTTCCTGTACTGGCAGATCCTCCGCCTGCTCAGCTACCTGCGCCGGTGAGGGGCGGCCCCTAGACTCGGCGGCGATGAGTGCAGTGGAACTGGACCGGGCGGTGGAGCTGCTGGTCCGTCAGGTCGGGCACTGGCAGCAGCCGCGCTGGTCCGCCGCGGCCGAGGGCGGCAACGTGTCCCGCGCCGACCTGGTGCACAAGCTGGTGCAGGAGATCGCCAACCTCGCGGCGGACGTCGAGGGTGAGCCGCGCCGGGACGTACCCCGGTTGGACAACGACCTGGCCCTGCCCGACCAGCTCCGGGTGGTCGCCGCCGACCTGGTGGCGGCGGGCCCGCCGGATGCCGTGCTGGCCGGGGCCGCGGCCGCGGTGGCGGCGACCCGCTCCGCGCTCTGACCGATCATCCCTTCAGCCAGCGCCGCACCTTCCGCCGCCGGGCCCGGTCGCGGGCCCGGCCGAGGCCCCGCAGGTCCCGGTCGGCCGCCGCGGCCTGCCGCGCGTGCAGGATCCCGTACGTGAAGGTGTTCTCGCCGTCGGCGTTCGCGCGCAGCGCCTGCCGCCGCAGCACCTCGCGGGTGACCACCGAGTCCTGGTGCGCGCCGAGCAGGTCCTGGAGGTCCTTGAGCCGGTCCCCCAGGGCGGCGGCGGGCTTCCCGGCGGCCGGCTCACGGACCTCGACCGCGTACCGGGCCGCCTTGTACGCCTTCCGCGCCTCGTGCAGCGCGACGGCCTCCTCCTCGCCGGGCCCGTCCAGGGCCCGGTCCAGCCGATCGTCCGCCCTGGCCACCGCCCGGCGCACCCGGCGGGCGACCCAGCGCGCGTCCACCGTCCGCGCGGTCTGCCCCTCGAGCAGCTTGTCCAGCCGGGTCAGCAGGTCGATGTACCGGTCGGAGTCGAGCGCCTGGCGCAGCCCGTCGAGGGCCGTGGCCTCGTCGGCGGCGAAGCGCTCCGCGATCCGCGCGGCGACCGGCCCGAGCACCAGGTCGGCAGGCTCGGCGTGCACCGCCTCGGCCAGCCGGGCGGCCAGCACCTGGGCGTCCCGCATCGGCCCGAGCTGGCCGCCGAGCCAGCGGAGTTCGGTGCGGAGCGGTTCGCTCGCCCGCCGGTCCCACAGGCCACGAAACGTCCGCAGGGTGGCGCGCAGCCGGCGGACCGCGACCCGCATGTCGTGCACCGCCTCCTCGTCGCCGTCCCGGGCGCCGGGATGGTTGGCGATCAGCACGTCGCGTTGGGCGCGTGCGTAGTCGAGGACGGGTGCCGCCCCCGGATCGGTGGTGCGTTCCAGCTGCGCGGCGGCGAGCCGGGTGGCGAGGGCGCGGTGCGACTTGGAGACGGGCACCGGGCGGGCGCCGGCGTCGCGCAGCCGCGCGTCCACCGCGTCGAGCAGCCGGTCGTCGCCGTCGACCAGCTCGACCTCGATCTCGTGCCACGCCTGCCGCTCGCCGGTGACCAGGTCCCGCCCCTCGACGGTGTCCTCGGCGACCTCGGCCAGCGCCCGGCCCTGCTCGTCGAGCAGCCGGCGCTCGATCCGGCGGGTGGTGATCCGCGCCGCCGGGGCGACCGGTCGGCCCCGGGACGCGGCCCGGAACAGCGCGGCCAGCTCGGCGGGCGGGTCCGCGTCGTCCGCCCCGGCCGGGAACTGGTATTCGGTCCGGTCGCCGCCGGCTGCGCCGACCTTGAGGTGCCAGCCGGCGTCATGCCCCCCGGTACGCCGGCGCAGCGCGAACCCGCTGCGGGCCAGCCGCAGGTCGGCGGTGTCCAGGTAGACCGCGTCCAGATCGAGCGCGGTGGCGTCCGACATCGTCGCGACGCCACCGCAGCCCGTCAGGTCCGGCAGTCGGAACCCCTCGCCCCCGGAGTACTTGCGCTCCCGCTCCACGACGCTGGCCATGATGATCCGGTACCCCGGGGTGCCACCGGCGAACCGCTGCTCAGCTCAGCCGCTCGAGCACCATCGCCATGCCCTGGCCACCGCCGACGCACATGGTCTCCAGGCCGATGGTCTTGTCGTGCCACTCCAGGGCGTTGAGCAGGGTGCCGGTGATCCGGGCCCCGGTCATGCCGAACGGGTGGCCGACGGCGATCGCGCCGCCCATCACGTTCAGCTTCTCCTCCGGGATGCCGAGCTGCCGGTAGGAGGGGATCACCTGGGCGGCGAAGGCCTCGTTGATCTCGACCAGGTCGACGTCGTCGATGGTCATCCCGGCCCGCTTCAGGGCCTGCTTGGACGCCTCGACCGGGCCGAGGCCCATGATCTCCGGGGAGAGCGCGGTGACGCCGGTGGAGACGATCCGGGCCAGCGGGGTGAGCCCGAGGTCCTTCGCCCGCTGGGCGCTCATGATCACCACGGCCGCGGCGCCGTCGTTGAGCGGGCAGCAGTTGCCGGCGGTGATCCGGCCGTCCGGCCGGAAGACCGGCTTCAGGCCGGCGACCGCCTCCAGGGTCACCCCGGGGCGCGGGCCGTCATCCTTGCTGACCACGGTGCCGTTCGGCGTGGTGACCGGGGTGATCTCCCGGGCCCAGAACCCGTCGGCGATCGCCTTCTCGGCCAGGTTCTGGCTGCGCACGCCGAAGGCGTCCATGTCCTCGCGGGTGATGTCGTACACCTGGGCGAGGTTCTCCGCGGTCTGGCCCATGGCCAGGTAGATGTCGGGGAGCCGGCCGTCCTCGCGTGGGTCGGTCCACACCTCCGTGCCGCCCTGGGCACGGGCCGCCGAGCGCTTGCGGGCCTCGGCGAAGCGGGGGTTCTCCCAGCCGCCGCCGACCAGCGCCTGCGCCTCCGGCGGCAGGGTGTCCGAGTTGCCGCGGGCGTACCGGGAGACCGTCTCCACGCCGGCGGAGATGAAGACGTCGCCCTCGCCGGCCTTGATCGCGTGCATGGCCATCCGGGTGGTCTGCAGCGACGAGGCGCAGTAGCGGGTCAGGGTGGCGCCCGGCAGGCCGTCCAGGCCCATCAGGGTGGCGACCACCCGAGCCATGTTGAAGCCCTGCTCGCCGCCGGGCAGGCCGCAGCCCAGGTAGAGATCCTCGATCTCGGTCGGGTCCAGTTGGGGGACCTTGTCCAGGGCGGCCTGGATGATGGTGGCGGCGAGGTCGTCCGGGCGGACCTCACGCAGCGAACCCTTGAACGCGCGGCCGATGGGGGACCGGGCGGTGGCGACGATGACGGCGTCGCGGGACGACTCAATCGGCATGAACCAACGTTAACCCGCGGGTAACTTGGCGCGGAAGCAGCGCGGACGGCGGGAAATGTCACCCCACCGCGGCTGCCTTCCGGGTCGGTCAGTGGTGGCGGAAGGCCACCTTCGCCGCCGCCTCGACCGCCGGTAGCAGGGCGTGCGCCCAGACCCGGTAGCCGTCGGCGGAGGGGTGATAGCCGTCGTGGCAGAGCGTCCCGGCGTCCGCCCGGAACACCGGACCGGCCTCGGTGCAGAGGTCGACCACGGTGCCGCCGGCGTCGAGCACGGACGCCATCTGGGCGCGGGCGATTCGCCGCCCCGACCAGGCGAGCACGTGCCGCAGCGGGGACGCCACCGCGCGGATCGCGCCCAGGTCCGGGCAGGTGCCCACGACCACCTCGACGTGCGCCTCGCGCAGCCGACGGACGGCCGAACCGAGGTAGGCCGCCGCGTCGCCCGGGCGGGCCAGCGCGGTGGCATCGTTGGCCCCGACCAGGATCACCGCCACGTCGGGACGTTCGCCGAGCAGTGCCCGGGCCACCTGGGTGGCGAGGTCGGTGGAGCGGGAGCCGGAGACCCCGACGCTGGAGAGGTGCACCTGCCGACCGGTCGGGCCCTCGGCGAGCAGATGGGCCAGCTGGCCGCCGATGGTCTCCTCGAAGCGTTCCACGCCGACCCCGAGCGCCGAGGAGTCGCCGAGCAGCACCAGCCGCAGCGGCGGGGCGCCCGCCCGGCCGACGGTGGCACGCAGGGCCAGGCCCAGCTCCGGCTGGGCGTACCGGCGGTTGCGGGCGGCGATGGCCTGGCCGGCGAGGACGGCGGCCCCGCCCACCGTGCCGGCGACCAGGGACAGCGCCGCGGCCCGTCCCAGCCGGACCACGAGGTCATTGCGCTCGGTTCGCTCGCTGGGCTCGCTCATGCCAGTCCCTCCAGTGTGGGTGAGTCGGCGGCGGGGCCGGGTTGCGGCACCGCGCCGACGCCGAAGAACGCGCGCCGCCGCAGCTGCGCCCAGCGACCGCCCGGCCCCCGGTCACGGCCCCTGACCTGGGTGCCGCTGACCTCGGTGCCGGCGTGCCGGGCCGCCTCGTGGGCCGCCTCCGGCAGCGACCGTACCCCCTCGCCGCGGGCGAGCGTAGGCCGGCGTTCCGGTCCGGCGCCGAGCGCGGAGAGGATGGTGGGCAGCATTGCCGCCGCGGCCACCGCGTACCCCTCGGCGGACGGGTGGAACCGGTCCCAGGCGAACATCCGGGCCGGCTCGGCGGCGAACCGGGGACCGAGCAGGTCGCCGAGGGACACCGTCCAGCCGCCGGCCTCGACCACCGCCACCGTCTGGGCGGCGGCCAGCTGCCGGCTCCAGCGCCGCGCCAGCCAGCGCAGCGGCGGCTGGATCGGCTGGATCGCGCCCAGGTCGGGGCAGGTGCCGACGACCACCTCGCAGCCGGCCGCGCGCAGCGAGCGGACGGCCTCGACCAGGTAGCGCACGGCGACCGCCGGCGGGGTGCGGTTGGTGACGTCATTACCGCCGATCAGGATGACCGCGACGTCCGGTTCGCTCTCCAGGGCCGACTCCACCTGCGGCTTGAGCCCGGCCGAGAGCGCGCCCACCACGGCGAACCGGCACAGCCGGACCGGCCGGTGCAGCCGGCGGGACAGGCCGGTGGCCAGCAGCGCACCGGGGGTCTCCCGACGGCGGTGCACGCCGTAGCCGGCGGCCGAGGAATCGCCGAGGATCACCATGGTGATCGGCGGGCCGGGGAACTTCGCGCCGTACACCCCGTCACAGCGCGGCGGGGGAGCCTCGGCCATCGGGATGGTGCGCCGGGCCTGGCGGGCCTGGCCGAGCAGCACGCCACCCGTCGCGGCGGTGGCCGCCACGGTGGCGCCCGTGCCGATCGCCGCCAGGCGGGCGATCCGCCGGGCGCGTCGCCAGCCGGCCGGTACGACGGAACCAGCGTCCCCCATGAAGCGACATTATCGCGCCGGCGCGACACGCCGCGCTCGTCGTGGCAGCCGCTCCAGGGCTGCGCGACACGCGTTCTGGGTACCACTCCCGACGGGCCGTCGCGGGGGCGTCCGTCGGGTCGGGCTTGCGCCCGGGCGGCACCCTGGTCAAGCGGAAAGGGGCACCGGAGATGGGGAAGACATTGAAGCGAAGCGCGGCCTTCACCGCGCTGGCCCGGGCGCTGATGGCGGGCGCGCGGGGCGGGCCGTCACTCGGCGCCCGGCTGGCGGCGCTGCCCCGGATGATCCGGGCCACCGCCAGGGGGGAGTACGACGGCGGCCTCCGGCTGGCCCTGATGACCGCCGCCACGGCGTACATCGTCTCGCCGATCGACCTGCTCCCGGAGCTGCCGCTGGCGGTCTTCGGCCTGGCCGACGACGCGGTGATGGTCACCTGGCTGGCCGGGAGCGTGCTCGCCGAGACGGAGCGCTTCCTGGAGTGGGAGGCACGTCGCAGCTCCGTCATCCCCGGGCATGTGGTGCCCTGACGGCACGTACCCTGGGCATCGAATGAACGTCTGCCCGGCCGCCACCGGCGGCGCCGGAGGAGAAGGGCACAACGAGGTGCAGTACTACGACAACGTCGTCGAGCTGATCGGCAACACCCCGCTGGTACGGCTACGCAACGTCACCGAGGGCATCCAGGCGACCGTGCTGGCGAAGGTGGAGTACGTCAACCCGGGCGGCTCGGTGAAGGACCGGATCGCGCTGCGGATGGTGGAGGACGCCGAGAAGGCGGGCATCCTCAAGCCCGGCGGCACCATCGTCGAGCCGACCAGCGGCAACACCGGCGTCGGGCTGGCCCTGGTGGCCCAGCTCAAGGGCTACAAGTGCGTCTTCGTCTGCCCGGACAAGGTCAGCCAGGACAAGCAGGACGTGCTGCGCGCGTACGGCGCCGAGGTGGTGGTCTGCCCGACCGCGGTGGCGCCGGAGGACCCGCGCTCCTACTACAACGTCTCCGACCGGCTGGCCCGGGAGATCCCCGGCGCCTGGAAGCCCAACCAGTACAGCAACCCGGCCAACCCCCGCTCGCACTACGAGACCACCGGTCCGGAGATCTGGAAGCAGACCGAGGGTCGGATCACCCACTTCGTCGCGGGCGTCGGCACCGGCGGCACCATCTCCGGCATCGGCCGCTACCTGAAGGATGCCTCCGAGGGGCGGGTCAAGGTCATCGGCGCCGACCCGGAGGGCTCGGTCTACTCCGGCGGCACCGGCCGGCCGTACCTGGTCGAGGGCGTCGGCGAGGACTTCTGGCCGGAGACGTACGACCGGGGCGTCGCCGACGAGATCGTGGAGGTCTCCGACAAGGAGTCCTTCGAGATGACCCGGCGGCTGGCGCGCGAGGAGGGGCTGCTGGTCGGCGGTTCGTGCGGGATGGCCGTGGTGGCCACCCTGGAGGTGGCCCGCAAGGCCGGCCCGGACGATGTGATCGTGGTCCTGCTGCCGGACAGCGGCCGGGGCTACCTGTCGAAGATCTTCAACGACAAGTGGATGGCCCGGTACGGCTTCCTGGACAACTCCGGCTCCGAGCCCACGGTGGCGGAGGCGCTGGCCGGCAAGCCGGGCGGCCTGCCCGAGCTGGTGCACGTCCACCCCACCGAGACGGTCCGGGACGCGATCGACTACATGCGCGAGTACGGCGTCTCCCAGCTGCCGGTGCTCAAGGCCGAGCCGCCCGTGGTCACCGGCGAGGTGGCCGGCTCGATCGCCGAGAAGGACCTGCTCGACGCACTCTTCACCGGGCAGGCGCACCTGCACGACACCATCGAGCGGCACATGGCCGACCCGCTGCCGATGATCGGCGGCGGTCAGCCGGTGAGCGAAGCGGTCGCCCTGCTGGAGAAATCCGACGCGGCCCTGGTGCTGGTCGACGGCAAGCCCAAGGGCGTGCTGACCCGACAGGACCTGCTCGCCCACCTCGGCGCCCGCTGAGCTGTAAGGAAGGGTCCCCTGTTAACGCCTCGCGTATAGCAGGGGGCCCTTCTTAACACCGGGCCGGGCGCGATGCCTCAGCGGGTCAGCTCGGTCGGGACGGCGACCACGTCGACGAAGGCGCCGCGGCGCAGCACGGTCACCGGCAGCCGGGTGCCGATGGCGCGGCCCAGCATGAGCCGTTGCAGGCCCTGGCCGTCGCTGACCGGCCGGCCGCCCGCGGAGAGGATCACGTCGCCGAGGTAGATCCCGGCAACGCCGGCCGGGCTGCCCGGCACCACCTCGACCACCCGCAGCCCGCGCCGCTGGCCGGTGCGCTCGACGATCTCCGGCGGCAGCGGCACCGGCACGCCGGCCACGCCTAGCCAGGCCCGGCGGACCCGGCCGTCGGTGGTCAGGTCGGCGATGATCTGCCGGGTGGTGGCGTTGATCGGCACGGCCAGCCCGAGCCCGTACCCGGCCACGGCCGTGTTCACCCCGACCACCCGACCCGCCGAGTCGGCCAGCCCGCCGCCGGAGTTGCCCGGGTTGAGCGCGGCGTCGGTCTGGATGACGTCCTCGATCAGCCGGACCAGCCGTCCGTCCCGGGCCGGCAGCGACCGGCCCAGTCCGGAGACCACCCCGGCGGTGACCGAGCCCGCCAGCCCCATCGGGTTGCCGACCGCCACCACGAGCTGGCCGATCCGCAGGCCGTCGGCGTCGCCCAGTTCCACCGGCGGCACGGGCGCCTCCTCGACCCGCAGGACCGCCAGGTCCGACAGCGGGTCGGCGCCGACCACCCGGAACCGGCTCTCGGTGCCGTCGCCGAAGGCGGCCGAGCCGTCCCGGGCGCCCTGCACCACGTGCGCGCTGGTCAGCAGCAGGCCGTCCGCACCGACGACCACCGCGGAGCCGGCGCCGGCCCCGCGCGCGGTCCGCACCGACAGGGCGGCCACGCTGGGCAGCACCCGGGCCGCCACGCCGGTGACCACCCGGGAGTACGCGTCCAGAGCGGCGTCCTCCGCCCGCTCGGTGTGCTCGATGTCCATGACCCGGACAACGCCGGCGGATCGACGGGCATGCCCGGATCCGCTCACAGCGAACGCCACTCGAGTGTTAACAGGGGGCCCCTCCTCTACCGAAGGCGTTAACAGGGGGCCCTTCCTTACAGCTCCCGCCTGTAGCGGACCTGGGCGGCGCGGGCGGTGCCGATGTTCTCGTCCCGCTCGGCGCCGGTCGGCGTCCAGCCGCCTCGCTCGTAGAAGGCGCGCGCGTGGGCGTTCTCGCGCAGCACCCAGAGCACCGCCCGGAACCAGCCGCGCGACCGCATCGCGGCCAGCGCGTCGATCATCAGCTCGCGTCCGGTGCCCCGGCCGCGCTCGTCCGGGTCGAGATGGATGGCGTTCAGCAGGCCGGTCGCCGGATCGCCCTCGTCGTCCGGGCCCAGGTAGCTGAACCCGACCAGCCGGCCGTCCCGTTCGGCGACGGTCATCCGGTGCTCGTCCCGCTCCCAGGCCCACCGCTCCACCCAGTACCGCCCCAGCGCCTCCGGCGTCGGCTCGGCCAGCGCCTCCGGCGGCAGGAACGACGAGTACGCCGCGACCCGGGACCGCTGGTGCAGGGCGCCGACCGGCATCAGGTCGGCCTCGGTGGCGGGGCGCAGGGTGACCGTCACGCGGCCGAGGCTACCCGCCGGGGCGGGACCTGGACGGTCATCAGGTCCTCGGCGATCACCAGGTTCCCGTCGAAGTGCTGACGGGCCTCGTCGGCGAAGCGGCCGGCGTCGGCGTACCGCTGGGAGAAGTGGGTGAGCATCAGCCGGCGTACCCCCGACTCGGCCGCCACCCGCGCGGCCTGCGCCGCGGTGAGGTGGCCGACATCGGCGGCGAGCGCGGCCTCCGACTCCAGGAACGTCGACTCGATGACCAGCAGGTCGGCCAGCTCGGCGAGCGCGTACACCGCGTCGCAGAGGCCGGTGTCCATCACGAACGCGAACCGCTGCCCGGGCCGGGTCACGCTCACCTCGTCCCGGGTGACGCGGCGCCCGTCCAGGTCGAGGTGGCCGACGCGGAGCAGCTCGCCCACCGCCGGCCCGGCGATCCCGTACGCGGACAGCTTCTCCGGCACCATCCGCCGGCCGTCCGGCTCGATGAGCCGGTAGCCGTACGTCTCGATCGGGTGCCGCAGTCGGCGGGCCTCCAGGGTGCCGACCCGGGTGGCGAACCGCTGCCCGTCGGCGTCCACCGGCTCGGGGCGCAGCTCCGCCGTCTCGTAGAAGCTCGACGCGTGCCGCAGCCGGGCGAAGTATTCTGCGCCGCCGGCGGGGAAGTGAGCCGCCACCGGGTGTGGCACCCGGTCGAGGGAGAGCCGCTGGATGACGCCCGGCAGGCCCAGGCAGTGGTCACCGTGGAAGTGGGTGACGCAGATCCGGGTCAGGTCGGTGGCGGAGATCCCGGTGTGCAGCATCTGCCGCTGGCTGCCCTCGCCCGGGTCGAAGAGGAGCACCTCGTCGTCCCAGCGCAGCAGGTAGCCGTTGTGGTTGCGGTGCCGGGTCGGCGCCTGGCTGGCCGTCCCGAGCACCACCAGCTCGCGCATCGACACGAGTCTCCTCCGCCGGATATGAAGCGACCCCCGGGGCTGCCGCGCTCGCGCGCGGGGCCGGCTGGACTGGGCCGGCACCCCGGGGGTCGGGTGGCTGTCGTGGATTCGCCGCACCGCTGCCACACGGTCTCGACGATTGTGCCTGCGCCCGCCTCGCGGCGGACGGGGATTACTGTCGAGGACAGCGGCTAGCGGACAGCCACCTCACGAGTCCGATTGCTATACAAGTCTGGACCACCTCCTTTCCCGTGTACCGCCACGCTATCCACTTCTCGACGGGCCGGGCAACGGATTTCGATCACAGGGCGGTGGGAATGCGATCGGGTCACTCGAGGCCGATCGGGCCCTCGCGCGGGCCCTCCTCGGAGGCCGGCTGGACGGCCAGCGACGGGAAGTCGGCCAGGTCGCCCTCCGGCTCGGCGTCCCACTCGGGGAAGACCAGGTCGCTCTGGAGGTAGAGGCAGAGCAGTTGGGTCAGGTGGCGCAGCCCGTCGAGGTGGGTGCGCTCGTGCCCGTGGGTGGCGTCCACGCCGAAGCCGAGCAGCGCCACCCGGGCGTGCGCGCCCGCCTCGACCGCCGCCGCCACGTCGGACCGGTAGTAGTCGAAGACGTCCCGGACCAGGTCGAGACCGTGCTCCCGGGCGATCGACGCCAGGTTGCGGGTCAGGTGGTAGTCGAACGGGCCCACCCCGTCGCCCATCGCCAGGGTCGCCGCGTCCTCCCGGGACTGCTGCCCCGGGGCCACCACCGCCGCGTCCACCGAGACGATCTCCGCGACGTCCGGGTCGAGGCCGTGGCTGGCCCCGTGCCCGACCTCCTCGGTCACGGTGACCAGCAGATGCGCGGTGACCGCCGGGGTCACCCCGGCGTCGACCATCGCCTTGAACGCGGTCAGCACCGCCGCCACGCCCGCCTTGTCGTCCAGGTGCCGGGACTTGACGTACCCGGCGGGGGTGATGGTCGGCTGGGGCAGCAGCGCGGCGAAGTCGCCGGCGTCGATGCCGAGCGCCCGCAGCCCGGCGATGTCCGAGACCGGCTCGTCGACCCGTACCTCGACCAGCTCCCAGCCGACGCCCTGGAGGTCGACGCCCTCGTTGTAGCGGTGCCCGCTGGCCTTCAGCGGCAGCACCTGGCCGGTGATCACCCGGTCCAGGTCGTCGGTGAAGATCCGCACGTGTGCGCCCTCGGCGAACCGGGCGCTGTGCGTGCCGATCGGCTTCAGCTCCAGCCGCCCGTTCTCCTTCAGCCGCTTCACCATGCCGCCGATGGTGTCGGTGTGCACCACGATCGCCCGGTCCGCGCCGGTCGCCCTCGGGCCCGGCAGGCAGGCGCTGAGCGCGCCGCGTCGGGTCAGCGTCGAGGAGATGCCGAGCGCGGAGAGCCGCTCGCCGACGTACTGCTGCACGTGGTCGGTACGCCCCGACGGGCTCGGGATCTCCAGCAGCTCCACCAGCACCTGCCGGAGGTAGTCCAGGTCGATGGCCAACGGCTTCGGGCTCACCCGGCATCTCCCGCACCCGCCGGCGACCAGAGCCGCTGCGGTGCCCGGGTCCCCGGAAAGAGCAGGTCCACGAAGCGCTCGGCGGTCGGCTGCGGCTCGTGGTTGGCCAGGCCGGGCCGCTCGTTGGCCTCGATGAAGACGTGCTCGGGCCGCTCAGGGGAGGGCACCAGCAGGTCCAGCCCGGTGACCGGGATGTCGAGCGCCCGACTGGCCGCCACGCACGCCTCCGCGATCGCCGGATGAAGCTCGCCGGTGACGTCGTGGATGGTGCCGCCGGTGTGCAGGTTGGCGGTCCGCCGGACGGCCAGCACCGTCCCCTCCGGCAGCACGTCGTGCAGCTCGTACCCGGCCTCGGCGACCACCTCGCCGGTCATGTCGTCGAGCGGGATGCGGGATTCGCCGCCGGTGGCGGCGGCCCGGCGGCGGCTCTGCCGCTCGATCAGCTCGGCGATGTCGTGCACCCCGTCGCCGGTGACCTGGGCGGGGCGGCGGACGGCCGCCGCCACCACCTCGTGGTCGATCACGACCACCCGCAGGTCCTCGCCGGTACGCAGCTCCTCGATCAGCACGTCCGGGCAGAACCGGCGGGCCAGCTCGACGGCCGCGGTCAACGCCTCGGGGGTGCGTACCCCGACCGTGATGCCGTTGCCCTGCTCGCCGCGGGCCGGCTTGACCACCACCTGGCCCACCTCGGCCAGGAAGGCGACGTCGTCGGCGTCGCCGGCGGCGGTGCGCCCGCTCGGCACCGACAAGCCGGCGTCGGCGAGGATCCGGCGGGTGACCCGCTTGTCGTCACAGCGGCTCATCGCCACCGCCGAGGTCAGCTCGGAGAGCGACTCCCGGGTGTGGATGCTCCGCCCGCCGCTGGTCAACTTCAGCTCGCCCCAGCGCGGGTCGGTCACCTCCACCCGGATCCCCCGGCGCATCGCCTCGTCCGCGACGATCTTCGCGTACGGGTTGAGCTGGTCGTACCCCTCAGGCAGGGCGGGCAGGAAGAGCCGCTCGTTGATCGGGTTCTTCCGCTTCACGCAGAGCGTGGCGGTGCGGTAGAAGCCGAGCCGCTCGTACAGCCGGATCGCCCCGGTGTTCTCGGCGAGGACCGACAGGTCGACGAAGGCCCGGCCGCGCGCGGTCAGCCGGGCGGCCAGCTCGGTCAGCAGCGCCTGCCCGGTGCCGGGCGGCGCGGCGTTGAAGTCGACCGTCAGGCACCAGAGGCTGGCGCCGTTCTCCGGGTCGTCGAAGACGGCCACGTGGTCGACGCCGGTGATGGTGCCGACGATCTCCCCGGTCGCCGCCTCGGCCACCAGGTGCAGGAAGCCGTCGGTCCGGGCGTTGGCGACCAGCACGTCGACCGGGGCGGTGACCATGCCGTTGCGGGCGTAGATCCGGTTCACGGCGTCCGCGTCCTCGGCGTCGCGCAGCCGCCGGATCCGCAGCCCCGGGATCTCCGCCTGCTCATCGCGGGGCCGGTCGCCCAGCGGCAGCCGGTAGGTCAGCGACGGGTCGATGAAGAGCTCGTCGGGGAGCCGGGCGACCAGCACGTGCGGGTCCCGGAGGTAGATGCAGATGTCCCGGGCCCCGGCCGCCTCCGAGCGGAGCACCGCGGCCACCGCCGCCTGGTCGCCGAAGGTCTGGCCGAAGACCAGCCGCCCCCAGCCGCAGTCCAGCACCACGCCGGCGTCCGGCGCGGCGGTCGCCTCCGTCGCGCCGGGCGCCACCGGGTCGCCGCCCGGGCCGACCCGTTCCCGGCGTCGGCCGAGCACCCGTTCCCGGTCGGTACGCGCGGTGCCGGTCGCCAGTGTGTCGGTCACGGTCAGTCGATTCCGTGACTCTGGAGCCACATTTCCAGGAGTCCCAGTTGCCACAGCTTGTTTCCGTTCAACGGGGTCAGTTCGGCGTTCGGGTCGGCGAGCAGCGTGCCGACGTAGTCGGTGCGGAACAGGCCGCGATGGCGGGCCTCGGGCGCGGAGAGCGCGTCGCGTACCCGGTCGAGGAGCTTGCCCTCGAGGTGGGTGAGGCCCGGCACCGGGAAGTAGCCCTTCGGCCGGTCGATCACCTCGTGCGGGAGCACCCGGCGGCCGATCTCCTTGAGCACGCCCTTGCCGCCCTGGGCCAGCTTCAGCTCCGGCGGGCAGCTCGCGGCCAGCTCCACGAACTGGTGGTCGAGGAACGGCACCCGGGCCTCCAGCCCGTGCGCCATGGTCATGTTGTCCACCCGCTTCACCGGGTCGTCGGTCAGCATGATCTGGGTGTCGATCCGCAGGCCCCCGTCGACCGCGGTCTGGGCGCCGGGCCGGGCCAGGTGCGCGGCGACGAACTCCCGCGCCGGGTCGCCGTCGGCCAGCCACGCCGGGTTGAGCACCCGGGCCAGGCCGGCCGCGTCCCGGTCGAAGAACGCCTTCGCGTACGTCTCGAGCGCCCGCTCCCGGTCGACCTCGGCGAGCGGCGGGTACCAGTGGTAGCCGCCCAGGATCTCGTCCGCCCCCTGGCCGGACTGGACCACCTTGACGTGCCGGGCGACCTCCTGGCTGAGCAGGTAGAACGCCACGCAGTCGTGGCTGACCATCGGCTCGCTCATCGCGACTACCGCCGCCTCCAGGGGCGGGACCAGGTCGCCGGTCGGCACCTTGATCTGGTGGTGGTCGGTGTCGAAGGTCTTCGCCACCAGGTCGGAGTAGACGAACTCGTCGCCCTCCCGGCCGCCGACCGAGTCGAAGCCGATGGAGAAGGTGGCGAGGCCCCGCTGTCCCTCCCCGGCGAGCAGGGCGACGACCAGGCTGGAGTCCAGTCCGCCGGAGAGCAGCACGCCGACCGGGACGTCGGCGACCATTCGGCGGCGCACCGCGGTGGTGAGCGACTCCAGCAGCGCGTCCTGCCAGTCCTGCTCGGACCAGTCGGCCCGCTCTGCGGCGCGGGTGAAGGACGGGTCCCAGTACACCCGCTCGTGGCTGGAGCCGTCCGGTTCGTAGACGCGCACGGTGGCCGGGGGCAGCTTGGTGACGCCCCGCAGGATGGTCCGCGGCGGCGGCACGATGCTGTGGAAGCTCAGGTAGTGGGCCAGCGCGACCGGGTCGATGGTGGTGTCCACGCCGCCACCGGCCAGCAGGGCGGGCAGGGTGCTGGCGAAGCGGACCGCACCCGGGGTCTCGGCCAGGTAGAGGGGCTTGATGCCGAGCCGGTCCCGGGCCAGCACCAGCCGGCCGGTGTCCCGCTCGCTGATCGCCACGGCGAACATGCCGAACAGGTGGTCGACGAAGTCCAGCCCCCACTCGGCGTACGCCTTGACCACGACCTCGCTGTCGCCGGAGGAGAAGAAGCGGTGGCCCTTGGCCTGCAGTTCCTCGCGAAGCTCGCGGTAGTTGTAGATGCAGCCGTTGAAGACGCCGGTCAGGCCGGAGGCGGCGTCCACCAGCGGCTGACCGCTCGCGGCGGAGAGGTCGATGATCTTCAGGCGCCGGTGTCCCAGGGCGGTGGCGCCCTGTGACCAGACCCCGCTGCCGTCCGGTCCCCGGTCACTCATCGTGGCCGCCATCCGCTCCACCGCCGCGACGTCGGCGCGCGAGCCGTCCCGACGGAACTCCCCAGCCAGTCCGCACATGCCACGCCATGCTGCCAGAGCCTGCTGGAGTTCGCCCGTTGAGCTGATGTTCCGGGGTTACGCGTTTGCTAGCATGCGCAACCTTTAGCCGAACCGGCCGCGCCGGGCGGGAATCCTGCCCCGGGTCGGCGGGATGCCCGAATTGAACCGGGCCTGCGGTGTGAATAACACCGCAGGCCCGGAAACGGACATCGAGGGGTCAGCCGGCGGTACGCCACGCCGACCGGGCAGCTCAGCCCGTTCGGGCCGTGGTTGCAGTAGCCGTTCGGGTTCTTGGACTCTCGCGCAGGGTGTAGTACTTAGCCGCTGGGACGGCCGACTCCCCACTCACCTCATCACTGGGTTGCGGGCTGCGACCCGAACCGTCGGACCTCCTGAGGCCAGCCGCAGGCTTCCGCGAGCTTGCCGGCCCACATCCGGGCCGTTTGCTCGTCGGCCACGTCCACAACGGTCAGCCCGCCCAGCCACTCCTTGGTTTCGACGTAGGGCCCGTCGGTGAACATCAATGTGCCGCTCGTGGCGTCGGCACTGAAGACGGGGGCGTCCTCTTCCAGGCCCCCGGCGAACACATACGCCCCGGCCGCCTTGATCTCGTCCACGACCGCCTTGGCGAGTGGCCCGCGCCCGCGAAACCACTCCTCGGTGTGGTCACCAACCCACTGCTGGTTGAAGTAGATGAGGTACTCGGCCATGTCTGCTCCCTCGTCTCGGGCGGACCCTCTGTTCGCCCCTATCTTCGCTACGAACGGCGTCGGGCCGATGCGACACCTCGGGCTGAAAAATCTTGGCGTCCGACGCGACGTCCGACGGCCCTGGCGCGGATCCACGGACCCACGCCAGGGGTTCGGCAAGGTCAGGCGATCTTCGCCACGCCCACGGGGCAGGTCATGCCGTTGGGCCCGTGGTTGCAATAACCCATCGGGTTCTTGGTCGGAGCCAGGTACTGCTGGTGGTAGTCCTCGGCGAAGTAGTACTCGCCGAGCGGGGCGATCTCCGTGCTGATCTCACCCTTGCCGGCCCGCGCCACGATCGGCGCGAACGCGTCCCGGGACGCCTGCGCGGTGGCGAGCTGCTCGTCGGTGGTCGTGTAGATCGCGGAGCGGTACTGCGTACCGACGTCGTTGCCCTGGCGCATGCCCTGGGTCGGGTTGTGGTTCTCCCAGAAGACCTTGAGCAGGTCCTCGTAGCTGATCTGCTTGGGGTCGTAGACCACCTGGACCACCTCGGCGTGCCCGGTCATCCCCGAGCAGACCTCCTCGTAGGTCGGGTTCGGGGTGATGCCACCCGCGTAACCCGCCGACGTGGTGATCACGCCCGGCAGGGTCCAGAACAGCCGCTCGGCACCCCAGAAACAGCCCATCCCGAAGACGGCGACCTGCGAGCCCGCCGGGAACGGGCCCTTCAGCGAGGAGGGGAGCACCTCGTGCCGGTCACCGATCGGCATCGCGATCGGCCGGCCCGGCAGGGCTTGGTCGGGGGTGGGCAGCTCGGCCTTCATACGGCGAAGGAACACGGTGGGACTCCTCTCTTGCCTCTCCCCGCCTGCAACACCGCCGGTCCCCGTTTCCTTACCCGCAGAGACCGCACTCAGGCTGCCGCTCGGGGGCTCAGGATCTCCCTGCCTTCCTTTGGAGCTGCGCCATCCGTGCGCCCGTCTTGCTCGGGATGGATCAGGCGGGTTGGAGAGCGGCGGCTATGCGGTCGGCATACTCCCGGGCTTCGGCGTCGTCGGCGTACCGGGTGCGGGGCCAGAAGAAGCCACGCAGGCCGTCTCCCTTGGTCCTGGGCACGACGTGCGTGTGCAGGTGCGGGACGGACTGAGACACCTTGTTGTTGATCGCCACGAAGGTCCCTCCGGCCCCCAGCCCGGTCTCCACCGCCGCGGCGAGCCGCCGGACCAGCCCGAAATAGCCGGCAAGAGCATCGGCGGGCAGGTCCGCCAGCGTCACCAGGTGAGTCCGCGGAACCACCAGCACGTGGCCCTTGAAGACCGGCCGGGTGTCCAGGAACGCGACGCCGTCCGGCTCGTCAACCACCCGGAACGCCGGCACCTCGCCCGCCACGATCCCGCAGAACACGCACCCGTTCATCGGGCACAGGCTAGTACCGACGGTCCGGGTACGCCCGCCCGACTAAAGCTCGTCGAGGTAGCTGTCCCACTCGCCCTCCGGTGGGCCCTCGGGACCAGTCTCGCCGCTTGCGAGCCGCGTCCGGATGTCCGACTCCCACCGCCATGCCCAGCTACGCAGCTCGTCGATGTCCGACTCGCTAAGCCCATAGGACAAGAAGGCGCGAGGATCGCGTTCGCCGATCGCACCAAGCCGATCGGCCAGCTCCTCCAGAGAGAATCCCGCCGTGTGACGTGCACCGAGAGTCTCCAGCTCGATCCAGCTGAGCTGGGTATTCGCCGCGTGGATATCGATGAAATCCCGATGCGCTGCCCGGTCGTGCAGGGCCCGCACCTTGAGCCCGACCGCGTCTTCGAACGCGAGAACCGGGCCGATGCTCAACCCAGTTCGTGCGCGCACATGGCATATCCGCCTGCCAGCACCAGGCCGAGATCATCACCCGCATTGAAGCCGACCTCGAGGAGCCGGCGATGTAGGGCATCCATCAGCTGGCGGACAGCTCAGGCAGCCGGCGCTCCCATAGGGCGATAAGACGACGAGCGGTCAGCCGCCGAATGCGGGGCCAGTCCCGCCGGAGCAGCCCGGGGTTGACGTACCGGATGATGTCGTCTCGTTGGCCGCAGTCGAGCAGCAGGCAGTAGAGCGTGAGCCGCTCACGAGGATCGCTGACGTCGAATTCTGTTACGCCTGACCAAGCCAGCCGCACCGGAAGACTGACCCTTCCGTGGCCAGGCCCCCTCAGCAGCGCGAGTGCGACCGGGATCCGGTCAGCCGCTCCGATCAAGCGGGATGGTAGGGGCGCGGGCGATGTCACCCGGCCAGTATGGCCCACCCTCCGACACGCCGACTGATGTGATGCCCGCCGGGTTCCGCCCGGCCCGGTACGGCGGCGGACTAACGTCTCGGGAATGAGTCACGGCTTCGAGACGCTCGCCATCCACGCCGGCCAGGACCCCGAGGCCCGCACCGGCGCGGTGATCCCACCGATCTACCAGACCAGCACCTACGCCCAGGACGCCGTCGGCGCGCCGCGGCAGGGCTACGAATACAGCCGCTCCGGCAACCCCACCCGTGACGCCCTGCAGGAATGCCTCGCCGCGCTGGAGGGCGGCCCGGTGGCACTCGCCTTCGCCAGCGGCCTGGCCGCCGAGGACACCCTGCTGCGCACCGTCTGCAGGCCGGGCGACCACGTGGTGATCCCGGACGACGCGTACGGCGGCACCTACCGGCTCTTCGCCCGGGTCGCCGAGCGCTGGGGGTTGGACTACACCCCGGCCAAGGTCTCCGACCCGGTCGCGGTGCGGGCCGCGATCCGCCCCGGCAGGACGAAGATCGTCTGGGTGGAGACGCCGACGAACCCGCTGCTCGGCATCGCCGACATCGCCGCCCTGGCCGCCGTCGCGCACGACGCCGACGCGCTGCTGGTGGTCGACAACACCTTCGCCTCGCCGTACCTGCAGCAGCCGATCGCGCACGGCGCGGACGTGGTCGTCCACTCCACCACCAAGTACATCGGCGGACACTCCGACGTGGTCGGTGGTGCGCTGATCGCCGCCGACGCCGGGCTCGGCGACGAGTTGCGCTACCACCAGAACGCGATGGGCGCCATCAACGGACCCTTCGACGCCTGGCTCACCCTGCGCGGCATCAAGACCCTCGGCGTACGGATGGACCGGCACTGCGACAACGCCGAGCGGATCGCCGCGTACCTGGACGGGCACGCCAAGGTCGGCCAGGTCATCTACCCGGGCCTGCCCGCGCACCCAGGGCACGAGGTGGCGGCCAAGCAGATGCGCCGGTTCGGCGGAATGATCTCGTTCCGGGCCGCCGGGGGCGAGGAGCACGCCGTGGAGATCTGCAACCGGGCCAGGTTGTTCGTGCTCGCTGAGTCGCTCGGCGGCGTGGAATCCCTGATCGAGCACCCGGGCCGGATGACACACGCAAGTGCTGCCGGCTCACCGCTTGAAGTTCCCGGCGATCTCGTGCGACTGTCTGTCGGCATCGAGACGGTCGACGACCTGCTCGCCGATCTGGAGCAGGCGCTGGGCTGACCGCTGGCTGGGGAGGGTGGCCGTGCAGGACATCATGCCGACCTGGGTGGGGGCGACCGCCAGGCAGATCGCCCGGGCCGTACGCCGGGGTGACGTCTCCGCCACCCAGGTCGTGGCCGACCACCTGGACCACATCGCCCAGGTCGACGCCGATCTCGCCGCGTTCCGCACGGTACGCGGCGGGGAGGCGATCACCGAGGCGGAGAAGGTCGACGAGCAGGAGGACCTGGCCAACCTCCCGCTCGCCGGGGTGCCGATCGCGGTCAAGGAGAACACCGCCGTGGCCGGGCTGCCCACCTGGAACGGGTCGGCCGCCATGCGTACCCCGGTGGCGGAGGCCGACCACGAGGTGGTCCGGCGGCTGCGCGGCGCCGGCGCGGTGATCCTGGGGGTGACCCGGATGCCCGAGCTCGGCCTCTGGGCGATCACCGACGACGAGACCGGGGTGACCCGGAACCCGTGGGATCTCCGGCGTACCTCCGGCGGCTCCTCGGGCGGCGCGGCCGCCGCGGTGGCCGCCGGCCTGGTGCCGATCGCGCACGGCAACGACGGGCTCGGCTCGATCCGCATCCCGGCCGCCTGCTGCGGCCTGGTCGGGCTCAAGCCCGGCCGCGGGGTGATTCCCTACCAGCTCGGCGCCGACGACTGGTTCGGCCTCGCCGAGCACGGGATGCTGGCCACCACGGTCGCCGACGCGGCGGTCGGCTTCGCGGTGCTGGCCGGCCGCCGCCCCGACAAGCTGGTCCCGCCGCAGCGGCTGCGGGTGGGCGTCTCGCTGCGCTCGCCGCTCCCCGGCGTCTCGCCGGACGCACCCAACCGGGACGCCGTCGCCGCAGCCGGCCGGCTGCTCGCCGCCGCCGGGCACGACACCCTTCCCGCCGATCCGGTCTACCCGGTCCCGCTCGGTCTCCAGGTCGTCGCCACCTGGTTCGCCGCGGCCGCCGCCGACCTGCGGGCCGCCGGTGTGGAGCGGCGCGGGCTGCAGCGGCGCAGTCGCCGGCACGTCGCCCTCGGCGAGTGGGCGCAGCGGCGGGGGTACGTCCGCGAGGCGGACCGGACCGTGTGGCGTGAGCGGTCGGTGAACTTCTTCGCCGACCACTCGATCGACGTGCTGCTCACCCCGGCGCTGGCCGGCTCGCCGCCCGAGGCAGCCGGCTGGTCGGGCCGGTCCTGGGCGGCGAACATGAAGGCCAACATGCGATACGCCCCGTACGCCGCGCCGTGGAACATGGCCGGCCTGCCGGCCGTCGTGGTGCCGGTCGGCCGGCGCCCGGACGGCCTGCCCGTCGCGGTGCAGCTGGTCGGCCCGCCCGGCTCGGAGCTGCTGCTGCTCGGCATCGCCGGGCAGTTCGAGCTGCAGGCCCCCTGGCAGCGGCACGCCCCCGGCTACCCCCGGGTCGGAACGGGCTCGCCGGCCGCCGCATGATCGTCCCCCGTGTGCGCACCTTCTCACGCGCACATGGGGGACACACATGCGGTGCACCAACTGCGGGGCCGACGTCGCTCAGGTCTTCGGCGACTGCCGGAACTGCGGTACCCCGCACGACCCGCCGGCCGTGTCGGCCGGGGATCGCGACCTATTCGGTACGCGGCATCGGGCTCGCCGCGGCGATCGGCCTCGGCCTCACCATGCTGCTGTACGTGCTGCAGGCGCTCTCGCCGGCCGTCGCCGCGGTGCTGGCCCGGCGGGGCGCGACGGCCGACGACCCGGAGCTGACGGCGGTCACCGCGTTGGCCGGCGGTCTCCTGTCCCTGGCGCACCTGGCGGTCTACCTGACCACCGGGGCGCTGGTCATGATCTGGATGTTCCGGGCGCGGAAGAACACCGACGCCTTCCCGGGCGCGCGATCGCAGCTCGCCGCCCACTGGGCGATCACCGGCTGGTGGGTGCCCGTGGCCAGCCTCGTCGTGCCCTTCGTCGTGATGGCGCGCATCGTCCGGGACAGCCTCGGGCGCGTCCGGTTGCGCGCATTGGTCGCCGTCTGGTGGCTGGCCTGGCTGGCCTTCGTAGTCACGGACCTGCTCACCAGCCTCGCGGCCGCGAAGGCCGACCTGCTGCTGGCCGACCAGGCGCAGGACTTCGACTGAGGCGCCGCAGCCGGTGACCGTGTCGTCGCCGCAGGTGTCGGCAGGCGGGACCGTGGCGTCGCCGCCGGCACCCGGGGCCTCGGGTGGCACGATCGGGGCATGACTGAACTGGTCGGTCTCGCCGACGTACAGGCCGCGCGGGAGCTGCTCGCCGGCGTCACCCGTACCACCCCGCTGGAGCCCTCCCGGCCGCTCAGCGCGGCGCTCGGCGGCCCGGCGTGGCTGAAGTGCGAGAACGTGCAGCGCGCCGGGTCGTACAAGGTGCGCGGCGCGTACGTGCGGATCTCCCGGCTCTCCGACGAGGAGCGGGCGCGCGGCGTGGTGGCCGCAAGCGCCGGGAACCACGCGCAGGGGGTGGCGCTCGCCGCCGGGCTGGTGGGCACCCACGCCACGGTCTTCATGCCGGTGAACGCGCCGCTGCCCAAGGTCGCCGCCACCAAGGGATACGGCGCCAAGGTCGAGCTGGTCGGCAACACGGTGGACGAGTCGCTGGTCGCCGCGCAGACCTTCGCCGAGCGGACCGGGGCGGTGCTGATCCACCCCTTCGACCACCCGGACGTCATCGCCGGCCAGGGCACGGTGGCGCTGGAGATCCTCGAACAGTGTCCGGACGTGAAGACCATCGTCACCGGCGTGGGCGGCGGCGGCCTGATCTCCGGGATCGCGGTGGCGGCCAAGGCGCTTCGCCCCGACGTACGGGTGATCGGGGTGCAGGCGGCCACCGCGGCGGCCTTCCCGCCCTCGCTGGTCGCCGGCGAGCCGGTCCGCCTGCCCTCGTTCTCGACGATCGCCGACGGCATCGCGGTCGGCCGTCCCGGCGACCTCACCTTCACCCACGTCCGCAAGCTCGTCGACGACATCGTCACCGTCTCCGAGGAGGACATCTCCCGGGCGCTGCTGATGCTGCTGGAGCGGGGCAAGCAGGTGGTGGAGCCGGCCGGGGCGGTCGGGGTGGCCGCGCTGCTGGCCGGCGCGGTCGAGGTGGCGGCCCCGGCGGTGGCGGTGCTCTCCGGTGGCAACATCGATCCGCTGCTGATGCTCCGGGTGATCGAGCACGGTCTCGCGGCGGCCGGCCGCTATCTGCGATTCACCGTGCGGTGCTCGGACCGGCCGGGTCAGCTCGCCTCGCTGCTCACCGAGATCGCCGAGCACCGGGCCAACGTGGTCGACGTGGAGCACCAGCGGGCCAACCCGCACCTGCGCCTGGGCGAGGTGGAGGTGGCGCTGTCGGTGGAGACCCGGGGCGTGGAGCACTCCGACACCCTGATCAGTGCCCTGCGGGCCAGCGGCTACCAGGTGGTCTTCGCCGGCGAGGGGTGAGGCTGCGAGAGCGCCGAGGCGCCGACCGGCGGGCCTGGACACGCGCCCGCCCCGGGCCGTACGACGGCCGGGGCGGGCGGTGTAGCTGGGTCCGACGGGCCTGTCAGCCTCGGTCGGGGTCGGACCCGGGCCTGTCGGCACGGGTCCGGGTCGGGCTCAGCCGGAGAAGGGCTCGAACTTGACGATGGTCACCTTGATGTCGGCGCCGCTCGGGGCCGTGTAGGTGCAGGTCTGGTCGGCCCGGCCGCCGAGGATCGCCTTGCCCAGCGCGGACTCCGGGCTGTAGACGGTCAGGTCGGTGGTGGAGGCGATCTCCCGCGAGCCGAGCAGGAAGGTCTCCGTGTCGTCCTTGTCGTCGTCGAAGTAGATCGTCACCACCATCCCGGGTGCCACCGCATCGGCCTTCGGGGCCTCGCCCACCTTGGCGGTGCGGAGCAGCTCCTGGAGGTAGCGGATGCGCCCCTCCGCCTTGCCCTGCTCCTCGCGGGCGGCGTGGTAGCCACCGTTCTCCCGCAGGTCGCCCTCCTCGCGCCGGGCGTTGATCTCGGCGGCGATGACCGGCCGGTTGGCGATCAGCTCGTCGAGCTCGGCCTGGAGGCGGTCGTACGCGTCCTGGGACAGCCAGGTGGCGGGCGCCTCGTTGTCATTGGTGGACACAGGCGGTCTCCTCGGTTGTGCGGGACTGGCTGACAGGTGAACTACCAAGTTACCAGTGCGGGACGTGTCCAGGTGTCGCCGATCACGCCGCGATGCCGGTGACGGGACCGGTGGTGGCGGTGTCCGGGCAGGTCAGGCCGCCGGCCGGCAGCGCAGCACCTCGCCGATGAAGGGGCGGGCGCTGGTGGCGAGCCGGTGCCGGGTGGTGACCTGCCGTTCGCCCGGGCGCGCGGTCACCGTGACCTCCTCGCGGCCCACCTCGGCGCCGTCAGCGGAGCGGGCCCGCAGCACGCAGGTCGCCGAGCCGCCCTCGGGCACGGTGACCCGGAAGTCGACCAGCACCTCTGTGTCCGTGATCCCCGTGTAGGTGATGACCTGGGCGTCGTACTCGGGGTCGCCGTACTGGGTGTAGAGCTTGACCGTCAGCAGCCCCAGCGCCGCCACCAGGACGGCGGCCAGCAGCGCCGCCAGCAGCGGGCGGCGGCGTCCCGGTTCCCGGCGGCGACCGTACCGACCGGGTGGGAAAATCGGCGCACCCGGTGCGACTGTGGCGTGCGTCTCGGTCACCGGCGGGTATCTCCTGGCGTTGTTGTCGGCGGCATCGGCAAGAATGGCAGAGTCCATCTTCCCAGCCCGGCGCTGAGCCAAGGATGGCAGGTCAGCGGTGACGTTGACAGGTCAGCACGGGGATTTCCGGGCGCGGGGGAGATTCCGGCAGGTCAGCCGGTCGACCCGACCCTCGGGTCCGCCGGCGGGCAAAGACGAGGAGCGCCAAAGGTGGCAGAGCAACTGCGTCTCATGGCCGTGCACGCCCATCCCGACGACGAGTCGAGCAAGGGCGCCGCGACCACGGCGAAATACGTCGCCGAGGGGGTGGATGTCCTGGTCGTGACGTGCACCGGCGGTGAGCGGGGCAGCGTCCTCAACCCCAAGATGGACCGGCCGGAGGTCTGGGCCGACATCGCGGAGATCCGCCGCGCCGAGATGGACGCCGCCCGCGCGATCCTCGGCATCGAGCAGGCCTGGCTCGGATTCGTCGACTCGGGGCTGCCCGAGGGCGACCCGCTGCCGCCGCTGCCCGAGGGGTGCTTCGCCCTGCAGGACGTGGAGGTCGCGGCCGGTCCGCTGGTGCGGCTGATGCGGCAGTTCCGCCCGCACGTGGTCACCACGTACGACGAGGAGGGCGGGTACCCGCACCCCGACCACATCATGACCCACAAGGTGTCCGTCGCCGCCTTCGAGGCCGCCGGCGACCCGGAGCGCTACCCGGAGCTGGGCGAGCCCTGGCAGCCGCTCAAGCTCTACTACGACATCGGCTTTTCCAAGGGCAAGATCATGGCGTTGCACGAGGGCATGCTCGCCGCCGGTCTCGCCTCGCCGTACGAGGAGTGGCTCGAGCGCTGGGAGGACCGTCCCGACAAGGGGCCCCGCATCACCACGCGGGTCGAGTGCGCGGAGTACTTCCCGGTCCGCGACGACGCCCTGCGCGCCCACGCCACCCAGATCGACCCGGACGGCTTCTGGTTCCACGTCCCGATGGAGCTCCAGCGGCGCGCCTGGCCGACCGAGGACTTCCAGCTCGCCCGCTCGCTGGTCGACAGCCCGTTGCCGGAGTCGGACCTGTTCGCCGGCGTCCGCGAGACGTGCCATGCCCGCTGATCGGCGGCCGGGCTACGCTGGTGGACAACCGCACATCGGAGGAACGCCATGCTGACCGCTGCCCAGGTGCTCGCGGAGAACAACTTCGGTGACACCCGCACGGGTAGTCTGGCCGGGCCGATGGGCCTCTTCCTCATCCTGCTGCTGGGCACCGCCACCGTCCTGCTGATCCGCAACATGAACGCCCGGCTGCGTCGACTGCCGGACCGGTTCCCCGAGCAGGCCGCTCCGGCCGACGGCGGGCGGACCGAGGCGGCGGTCGTCGATCCGGCAGACGGGACCGCGTCGCAGGAATCACCCACCAACGCTCCCAACGGCTCCCAGCAGCGCCGAAACGGGTAGTCAACGCATGATTCACGTCGAAGCCGGTCGTCGCCCCCTGTTGCGACCACCGGCTTTGGCTTAGCCTTCCGCCGGGGGACCAAAAGTCCCCGAGCCGTGCGCGGAAGGGGGCGCCGATGACCATCGTGACCGCGGCCCCCCGCCGTGAGCTCGCACCGTCGGCAGCCGGAGTGGATCCGTGACCCCCGGCGGCGACGACCATCCGCCCGATCGGCTGGGCCTGCGGGGGACCCCGCCCCGGGTGCTCCTGCTGACCGCCGTCGTCACGGTCGCCGCCCTGGCGGCCGCCGTGGTGGGCCTGACCGTTCCCGTGTCGCTCCCCCCGGACGACCCGCTCCCGGCGCCCGCCCGCTTCGGCGTCGCCGTCGCCGTGTTCGCCGCCGCCCAGCTCGCCCGGCTCCAGTTTCGCACCGCGGCCGGGATGGTCAGCATCACCTGGGGCGAGGCTGCCCTCATCATCTGCCTCTACCTGGTGCCGGCCGGCTGGCTGCCGGCGGCGGCGTTGCTCGGCACCGGGATCGCCTGGACGGCCATGTCCCTGCTCGCGGACCGTCGGCCCGTGGTCGAACTCGTCCGCATCGCCACCTCGCTGACCGCCGCCACCGCGCTCGCCGTCGCGGTGGCCGGCGCGCTGGGGCAGCCGCTGCTCGCCGCGCCGACCCCGGCGCTCGCGCTGGCGCTGAGCGCCGGCTCGGTGACGTACCTGCTCGCGACCGCCTGGCTCGGTGGGGCGTCCCTGGCGCTGCGGCACGGCGTCCCGATCGGACCGCCGCTGCTCGCCGCGCTCCGCGGCAAGCTGCTCATGTTCGTCGGCAACGTGGCCGTCGGCCTGGTGGTCGTCGCGCTGCTGGAGATCGACGCCCGCTGGCTGCTGCTGCTCCCGCCGCCGCTCTGGTTGCTTCAGCAGACCTACCGCCACCGGCTCCGGGCTGACCAGGAGCGGCGCACGTGGCAGGCGTTCGCGGAGGCCACGGCCGCGCTCAACCAGCTCGACGAGCGTCGGGTCGCCACCGCCGCCGTCACCGGTGCCCGCAGCCTGTTCGGCGCCGATCTGGTCGATGTGGACGTGGCCCGGGGCGACGGCCGGTGGCGGTGCTACCGGGCAGACCTGGGTGGTCAGGTGCGCGACCGTGAGGTGGAGGCGCCGGGGCGTACCGAGCCGAGCGAGCACGAGCTGGTCCGCTCGCTGACCGTGGGCAGCGTCGTGGTTGGCGAGCTGCGGGTCCACTTTCCCCGGTCCGCCCCGCCCACCGCCCGGGAACGGGACGCCGTTGCCGCCTTCGGGGACGCCCTGGCCGCCGCGCTGCACGACGCCGCGACCCACCGCGAGCTGCGGCTGGTCACCGCGCGTTCCTCGTACGAGGCGGTGCACGACCAGCTCACCGGGCTGGCCAACCGGGCCGCCATGTTGAGCAAGGGCGACCAGGCGCTGCGGCAGCTCGCCCACAACCACCCGGTCGCGCTGCTGCTCCTCGACATCAATCAGTTCAAAGAGGTCAACGACACGCTCGGGCACGCGGCCGGTGACCAGCTGCTGCGGCTGACCGCCAGCCGGTTGCGGGCGCTCGCCCGCCCGGGGGACCTCCTCGCGCGCCTCGGCGGCGACGAGTTCGCCCTGCTGTTGACCACGGTGCCGGTGGTCGGCAACCGGACCGCCCCGATGGCGTACGCGCTGCGGCAGGCCCGGGAGATCGCCGAGCGGCTCGCCGCACCGACCGAGGTGTCCGGGGTGCGGATGTCCGTCGAGGTCTCCGTCGGGGTGGTGGTCGCCGACGCCGGCACCGCCGACCTGACCGAGCTGCTGCGTCGGGCCGACATCGCGATGTACCAGGCGAAGGAGGGCGGCGGCAGCGTCGCCGCGTACGAAAGCTCCCGGGACGCCGCGAGTACCGACCAGCTGGCGCTGCTCGCGGAGCTGCGGGAGGCCCTGGATGCCGATGACCAGCTCGTGCTGGCCCTCCAGCCGGCGGTGGACCTGACCACCGGCGCCCCGACCGGGGTGGAGGCGCTGATCCGCTGGCGGCACCCGCGGCGTGGCTGGCTCGGCCCGGCCGACTTCATCCGGCCGGTGGAGAACAGCGAGCAGCTCGGCGCCTTCACCCGGTACGTGCTGGACAAGGCGCTCGCCGTCGCCGCCGACTGGGCCCGTCAGGGGCTCGACGTGCCGATCTCGGTGAACCTCTCGGCGCGTAGCCTGCTCGATCCCCGGCTGCCGGCGGAGATTGCCGAGGCGCTGCGCCGGCACCAGGTGCCGCCGCGCCGGTTGGTCCTGGAGATCACCGAGACCGTCGTGATGAGCGAACTGGAAATCATCGACGAGGTGCTCGCCACGCTTCGGTCGATGGGAGTGCGGCTCTCGGTCGACGACTTCGGCACCGGGTTCTCGTCGCTGACCTTCCTGACCCGGATCGCCGTGGACGAGCTCAAGGTCGACCGCTCCTTCGTGATCCGGATGGTCGACTCGCCGGAGGCGGCGGCGATCGTCCGGACCACCGTCGGGCTCGCCCATGAGCTGGGGCTGCGGGTGGTGGCCGAGGGGGTGGAGACCGCCGAGCAGCGGTCCGCCCTGGCCGAGTTGGGCTGCACGGCCGCCCAGGGCTACCACTTCTTCAAGCCGATGCCGGCGGACAAGATCGGCGCGGTGCTGGGGTCGCTGCTCGACTCTGCCCAGGGCAACGTCTTCCCGCTTCGCGCCGACGGCGCCTCCTGACCCGCCGCCGACCCCTGGAGCGCCCGGCGGGGACGCCTGCTGCTGGTTATGGTCGTCGGGTGAACCGACTCGCGAACGCCACCTCGCCCTACCTGCTTCAGCACGCCAACAACCCGGTGGACTGGTGGCCCTGGTGCGACGAGGCGTTCGCCGAGGCGAAGCGGCGGGATGTGCCGGTGATCATCTCGATCGGCTACGCGGCCTGCCACTGGTGTCACGTGATGGCGCACGAGTCGTTCGAGAACGACGGCGTCGCCGAACTGATGAATGACAGCTTCGTGTCGATCAAGGTGGACCGCGAGGAGCGGCCGGACGTCGACGCGGTCTACATGACCGCCACCCAGGCGATGACCGGGCAGGGCGGCTGGCCGATGACCGTCTTCGCCACCCCGGACGGCACGCCGTTCTTCTGCGGCACCTACTTCCCCCGGGCCAACTTCATCCGGCTGCTGGGCTCGGTCGTCACCGCGTGGCGGGACCAGCGGGAGGACGTGCTCCGGCAGGGCGCCGCGGTGGTCGAGGCGATCGGCGGCGCCCAGGCCGTGGGGGGCCTGACCGCGCCGCTCACCGCCGACCTGCTCGACGCCGCGGCCGGCCAGCTCGCCACGGAGTACGACCAGACCAACGGCGGGTTCGGCGGGGCGCCGAAGTTTCCGCCCCACATGAACCTGCTCTTCCTGCTCCGCCACCACCAGCGCACCGGCTCGGAGCGGAGTCTGGAGATGGTCCGGCACACCTGCGAGGCGATGGCCCGCGGCGGCATCCACGACCAGCTCGCCGGCGGCTTCGCCCGCTACTCCGTGGACGCGCACTGGACCGTGCCGCACTTCGAGAAGATGCTCTACGACAACGCGCTGCTGCTGCGGGTCTACACCCAGCTCTGGCGGCTCACCGGCGACCCGCTGGCCCGGCGGGTGGCTCGGGACACCGCGCGGTTCCTCGCCGACGAGCTGCACCGGCCCGGGGAGGGTTTCGCCTCGGCGCTGGACGCGGACACCGAGGGCGTGGAGGGGCTCACCTACGTCTGGACGCCGGCCCAGCTGGTCGAGGTGCTGGGGGAGGAGGACGGCCGGTGGGCCGCCGACCTTTTCGCCGTCACCGACGAGGGCAGCTTTGAGGGCGGCACCAGCGTGCTGCGGCTGGCTCGGGACATCGACGACGCCGACCCGGCGGTGCGTCGGCGCTGGCAGGACGTCGTCGGCCGGCTGCTGGCCGCGCGGGACAACCGGCCCCAGCCGGCCCGCGACGACAAGGTGGTGGCCGCCTGGAACGGCCTGGCGATCACCGCGATCGCCGAGTTCCAGCAGGTCGTCGCCCTGTACGCGTCGCCCGAGGACGAGGACGTGAACCTGATGGAGGGCGTCACCATCGTCGCCGACGGCGCCATGCGGGACGCGGCAGAGCATCTGGCGGGGGTGCACATCGTGGACGGCCGGCTGCGCCGGGTCTCCCGGGACAAGGCGGTCGGCGAGCCGGCCGGCGTGCTGGAGGACTACGGCTGCGTCGCCGAGGCGTTCTGCGCGCTGCACCAGCTCACCGGCGAGGGGCGCTGGCTGGAACTGGCCGGTCAGCTCCTCGAGGTCGCGCTGGCCCGGTTCGCCGCCCCGGACGGCGGGTTCTTCGACACTGCCGACGACGCCGAGCGGCTGGTCACCCGGCCGGCCGACCCGACCGACAACGCCACCCCCGCGGGGCGCTCCGCCATCGTGGCGGCGCTGGTCGCGTACGCGGCGCTGAGCGGGCAGGTGCGTTACCGGGAGGCCGCCGAGGCGGCCCTGTCGACCGTGGCGCCGCTCGTCAGCCGGCACGCCCGGTTCACCGGGTACGCGGCGGCGGTCGGCGAGGCACTGCTCTCCGGGCCGTACGAGATCGCCGTGGTCACCGACGATCCGGCCGGTGATCCGCTGGTCGCCGCGGCGCACCGGCACGCGCCGCCCGGGGCGGTGGTCGTGGCGGGCCGGACCGACCAGCCGGGGGTGCCGCTCCTCGCCGACCGGCCGACCCTCGACGACCGGCCCACCGCGTACGTCTGCCGGGGTTTCGTCTGCGACCGGCCGGTGACCTCCGTCGACGACCTGGTCGCGCAGCTGCGCTGATCCGGGGGTCAGGGCCAGAGCAGCTCCCGCTCCCACCCGTGGTCGGTCCGCCGGTAGCGCAGCCGGACGTGCCGGCGCTCGGGGTCGGCCTGCCAGAACTCGACCGTCTCCGGCGCCACCGCGTACACGGTGTGTGACTCGGCGACCAGGCCGGGTTCGGCGGCCAGCCGGGCGCGCACGTCGGCCAGCTCCCGGTCCAGCTCGGCCCGGTCGGTGAGGACGGCGCTCTGCCGACCGGCCAGGGTGGCGATCCGGGAGCCCTCCGGCCGGGCCAGGAAGTCCTGCCGGGAAACGTCCGGGTCGGCCGGCACGGTGGTGCCGCGTACCCGGACCTGGCGGCCCTGCTCCCGCCAGTGGAAGCTGAGCGCGACCCGAGGATTCGTGGCGAGCTGGCGTCCCTTGGCGCTGACCGAGCTGGTCGCGAAGTGCCAGCCCGTGGCGTCGAGGTCCTTGAGGATCAGCACCCGGGCGTCCGGCGCGCCGTCGGCGTCGACGGTCGACAGGGTCATCGCGTGCGGTTCGTCCACGCCGGCGGCCACGGCCTCGGCGAGCCAGTCGGCGAAGAGCGCCGTCGGCTCCGCCGGCACGGTGGCCGGGTCGAAGGAGGGCATCTGTTGGGCCAGCACCGGCAGGGCGCGAAGCATCTCGCGGGTGGTCATCATCCCACGATCATCCCAGCCGCCGACTCCGCTCGCCTCGGCGCGGGTTGCCGCCGTCGGCCGCCGGTCCGCTTGCGGCGTCGCTCCGAGCATCCTCGGGGGCGGCCGTCGGGCCGCGCAGCGCGGGTGGCAGGGCGTCGAACCAGTCGAGCGCCGCCCGCTCGTACGCCAGGCCGAAGCGCAGGGTGGCCACCGAGTACGGGTCGACGGCGGCCGCGTCGGCCGGCAGCGCGGCGGCGACCTGCTCGTACCCGGCCAGCCGCTCGGCATGGGCGGCCCGGTGCTGAGCGAGGAAGTCGGCCAGCCGGCCCGGCGGCAGGTGCCGGCCGAAGAGCACGGTGAGCAGCAGGGGGAACCGGATGGTCTCCTCGGCCGGCGGTCGGGCGGCCCATTCGGCGAAGGCGGCCCGGCCGGCGTCGGTGATCTCGTACGGCTGCCGGTCGCGGCGGCCGCGCTCGCCCGCCCGGACAAGTCCGGCCGTGCCCATCGCGGCCAGCTCCCGGTAGACCTGGCTCTGCGTCAGCGACCAGAACGCGCCGATCCGCTGCTCCGCGACCGCCACCAGGTCCCACCCGGTCATCGGACCGTCGTGCAGGAAGCCGAGCAGCGAGGCGGCGGTGGCGTTCAACGGCCGGGTGGTCATGGCGGACTCCTTCGATTTCACTTGACATCCCATTGTGTCAGGTTGGAGGATGAAACGCATCGACCTCCCACAGTGGGATGTCAGGGGAGGGCGTCATGCACACCGTTCTCGTCCTGATCCACGCCGTCAGCGGCACCATCGGGCTGCTGCTCGCCCTGCCGGTGCTGCTCGCCCCGAAGCGCCGGGGCCGGCACACCCTGCTCGGCCGGGTCTACGCGGGGGCCGCCGTCGGCCTGAGCCTGAGCGCCTTCGGCCTCTTCGCCTTCGACCCGGCCCGGCTCTGGGGGCTGGCCCTCCTGGGTGCGTTGACCCTCGGCTGGCTGGTCGGCGGGCTCTGGTTCGCCCGCCGCCGCCCGCGCGGCCTCGGCGGCCGGGGCTGGCGGATCTGGCACCTCAACCTGATGGGCAGCACCGTGATCGCCTTCGTCACCGGGTTCGCGGTGCAGATGACCGACGGCAACCCCGTCGCCTGGCTGGCGCCCACCGTGATCGGCTCGGTCCTGATCGCCCGCCGGACCGCCCGTGAGGTGACCCGCGGCCCCCGCCGCGTCGTAGTGGAAGCCGGCTGACAGCCGAGCTGCGGTTGCGCCCGAGAAGGGCCTGATGGGCTTTCCGTCCGGTTCTGCGCGAATTGCGGGTATTGTGGCGACGAGGTCGCATCGCCGACCCGCAGCTCACCCAGCGCATCAGACCTGATGGAGGAACGTTGTCCGATCTCGTGATTCTGGCTCCGCACATGGACGACGAGACGCTCGGCTGTGGCGGTCTCCTCGCGCTCGCCAGCGACCCCCTTGTGGTCTTCGCCGTCCGTACGAACGTGCCCGACAGCGACATCGACGAGGTCGCACAGCTGCTGGGTTTCCGCTACAAGGTGCTCTATGAAAAGGAGTACGACTCCAGACTGCAGCAGGTCGACCGGTCGGAGCTGATCCGCCGGTTCGAGGACGTGCTGCACGACGAACGACCCCAGCAGGTGCTGATCCCCGAGCCGTCCTATCACCAGGACCACGTCACCGTGTATGAGTGCGGCATCGCCGCGACCCGTCCCTTGTCGCGCCGCGGCTACACCGCGCCGTTTGTGGCGACGTACGAGTATCCCGGTTCGGCGTGGAGCCGCAGCGGGCGCGAGTCGGAGCTGAACTACTTCGTCGACACCACCGGCGTGCACAAGCTCAAGCTGGATGCAATCACCGTTTACGAACGGTCGCAGCAGGGCCGGGACATGGTGACCCGGGAGGTGGTGGACGCGTGGGCGCGTCTGCGCGGCGAGGCCGTGGGACTCCCCTTCGCCGAGGGATTCCGGGTGCTACGCCAGGTGGCGCCGTGCGGGTGATGATTCTCCAGCCGACGTACTGGGCCCGGTGCCATTTCTGGAACCGTTACCTGAACGCCGATGTGTTCGTCTGGCTGGATCATGTGCAGTTCGCGCGGTCGCGCACCAAGTGGGAGGACCGCACGGTCGTGGAGTCGCGCGCCGGAGAGCCCATCTGCCTGCGCCTGCCGCTGCGGGGCACGCGTAACGTGCCGTGGCGGGATGCGGGCCTTAACGACGGGTGGCGCAAACACGGTCTCACGATGCGCCACTGCTACGGCAAGGCCATCGGTTGGCACGAGCTCGAGCCCGCAATGGACGCGGTGTACGGCTCGGAGGTCAGCCGTATCGAGGAGGTGTGCTGGCGGAGCTTCGAGCAGGTGACGAAGCTTTTCGGGAATCCCACGCGGGTAGTGCGCAGCTCGACGCTCAATCCGGTTTCGGCCAAGGGCGAGCTGATGCTGGAGCTCGTCCAGCGGGTCGGCGGCACCCGATACGTCACCGGCGAGCCAGGGGCGACGTACCTCGACCAGGAGGCGTTCCGGCGCGCCGGCGTCGAAATCGAGATCCAGCGCTGGACGGCGCCGCGCACCGGCCGAGGGCTCAGCAACCCGTCGGTCGTGCATCTGATCGCTGAGCACGGTGCCGCCGCGGCGGTCAAGATGCTCCGCGCGGCTTGACCCGCAGCGGACGCCGGACGATCACCGGGAGCGCCGGGACGGTCGGTCGGCGTCCGGCGAAGCCGGCCACCATCGAGGATTTGCCCGTCCTACCGTCGTGCCAGTCGGCGGCCGGTCCGGCCCTCGCCGACGGTGGGCGTCGGTTTCCCGGATAGTCTGGGGCCGCTATGGATTCCCGTACCGGACTGCCTGTTGTCGGCATGGTGGGCGGAGGGCAGCTGGCCCGGATGACCCACCAGGCCGCGATCGCCCTCGGCCAGTCGCTGCGCGTGCTGGCACTCGCCCCGGACGACGGCGCCGCGCTGGTCGCGGCCGACGTCCAGTACGGCGACCACACCGACCTGGCCGCGCTGCGCACCTTCGCCAAGGGCTGCGACGTGGTCACCTTCGACCACGAGCACGTGCCGACCGAGCACCTCCGCACCCTCGCCGACGAGGGGGTGAAGCTCTTCCCATCGGCCGACGCGCTGCTGCACGCGCAGGACAAGCGGATCATGCGGGAGCGGCTCGGTGAGCTGGGCGCCCCGAACCCCGCCTGGCGGCCGGTCACCGAGCCCGCCGACCTGGTCGGCTTCGGCGACGAGATCGGCTGGCCGGTGGTGCTGAAGGCGGCCCGGGGCGGCTACGACGGCCGGGGCGTCTGGATGGTCGAGGACGCGACGCAGGCGGCCGAGCTGGCCGGCACGCTGCTCGCCGGCGGCACCTCGCTGATCGTGGAGGCGCGGGTGCCGCTGCGCCGGGAGCTGGCGGTGCAGGTCGCGCGGTCGCCGTTCGGGCAGGTGGCGGCGTACCCGGTGGTGGAGACCGTGCAGCGGGACGGCATCTGCGTGGAGGTGCTCGCCCCCGCCCCCGGCCTGTCGGAGGAGCTGGCGGTCGCCGCCCAGCAGCTCGCCATCGACCTGGCCACCGCGCTCGGCGTGGTCGGCCTGCTCGCGGTCGAGCTGTTCGAGGTGACCGACGCGACCGGCCGGCCGGCGATCGTGGTCAACGAGCTGGCGATGCGCCCGCACAACTCGGGGCACTGGACCATCGAGGGGGCCCGCACGTCGCAGTTCGAGCAGCACCTGCGCGCCGTGCTCGACTACCCGATGGGGGACACCTCGCTGACCGCGCCCGTCGTGGTGATGGCGAACGTGCTCGGCGGCGAGCCGGGCGGGATGTCGATCGACGAGCGGCTGCACCACCTCTTCGCGGCCGAGCCCGGTGCCAAGGTGCACCTGTACGGCAAGCAGGTGCGGCCGGGCCGCAAGATCGGGCACGTCACGGTGCTCGGCGACGACCTGGCGGACGTCCGGGCGCGGGCCGCGCGAGCCGCCCGCCGGCTCCGGGAGGGTGACGGTGAGCGCGAGGAGTGAGCTTGCGAGCCCCGCAGTCGCGAACGAGAGGCGGGCCCGGTGAGCGCGAGGAGTGAGCTTGCGAGCCCCGCAGTCGGCGAACGAAAGGCGGGCCCGGTGAGCACCGTCGGTCTCATCATGGGCAGCGACTCCGACTGGCCGGTCATGAAGGCCGCCGCGGAGGCGCTGGACGAGTTCGAGGTGCCCTACGAGGTCGGCGTCGTCTCCGCGCACCGGACCCCGGTCAAGATGATCGAGTACGGCCGTGCCGCCGCCGGCCGGGGCGTCAAGGTGATCATCGCCGGGGCGGGTGGGGCCGCCCACCTGCCCGGCATGGTCGCCTCAGTCACCCCGCTGCCGGTGATCGGCGTGCCGGTCCCGCTGAAGTACCTCGACGGGATGGACTCCCTGCTGTCCATCGTGCAGATGCCGGCCGGCGTCCCGGTGGCCACCGTGTCGATCGGCAATGCGCGCAACGCCGGGCTGCTCGCCGTGCGCATCCTGGCCGCCTCGGACCCGGCGCTGCTCGAGCGGATGGCCGTGTACCAGGCGAGCCTGGAGGAGTTGGTCGCCGAGAAGGACGCCGCCCTGCGCGCCACCCTCGGCTGAGGCTGTCCCCCGCCGCCTGCGCGGGCGGGGGGCCGCGGGATGGGCGGCGGGACTGCGACTCGGCGGGGCTCGCGACGTGAGTGACATCGGTGGCGGAATTACTCATCGTGGTCGGCGTGTCGGCACCCCGAGCCTCCCATACCGCCTTGCTCTGCTGCCCTCCACGCAACACATCCCCTGAGCTCGTGTTTCCTGTTCGTTCAGAAGCCGAGGCGCGGGGGCAGCGTTCACCATCGGTAGCTGTTGCGTGGGCTGCAGCAGAGCAAAGGGCGGTACGAGGTGGCTGACTACCTCCCTGGCCGACACCGACAGTGACAGGCGCGGACCCGCGGAGTGAGCTGCGGAGGCAGCTCAACCAGCCGGACCCCTCTGCCGGCGGTCACGCTCGTAGCCGGACCCCTCTGCCCGACCGCGACGGTGGTCCAATGACCCTCCGTTCTCACCTCATGCCGCGCAGCGCCGTCTGCAGGCGTTCCTGGGCCCGGCGGCGGCGCTCGTTGCTGGCGCCGAGCACCAGCAGCAGGAAGCCGAACGGGATCAGCACCAGCCACGGCCCGAGGCTGACCAGGGCGTGCACCGCCGCGATCGCGGTGACCGTGGCGCCGACGATCACCGGTGCCTGCTGCCGGCTCGTCGAGCCGAAGATCAGCACCGCTACGGCGCCGAGCAGCAGCAGCACCTGCCGCAGCATGCTGGTGTCGGTCGCCAGCACGATCGCCAGGGTCGGCAGGAACGCGGCGACCAGCGCCGGCCCGTACGCCACCCAGCTCGACAGGTCGGGCCGGTGGCGCAGTTCCAGCAGCCCGACCAGCAGGGCGAGCACGGCGAACGGGAGCGTGTACGCCTCGGGCAGCGCCACGTCGGCCACCCGCATCAGGATCCACCAGGCACTGATCTCGCATCCCACCACCGCCCAGAACAGGATCCGCCGCTCCACGGGCCGTCGGCCCGGCCGGCTGGCGGCCACCCCGAGGACCGCGCCCCAGGCGGCCAGCAGCGCGGCGATGTGCCGGGGCGAGTCGAACGCGAGGGCCAGGGCGATGAGCGCGGCGGCGTAGCCGCTCCACTCCACGGTGGCCGCCTCCCGGTACGCCTCGGGCTGGCGCAGCCGGGGCAGGGTCGCGGCGAAGACCTGCAGGGCCGCCCCGACCGCCAGCACCCCGAACGCCGACCAGACCGCCGCCAGCCCGGCCACCAGGCCCAGGGTGAGCACGAAGAGCTCGGCCATCAGCGAGGCGAAGAGCCAGCCGAGGATGCGGGCCCGCTGGGTGGTGCCGAAGAGCGCGGCGACCGTGCCGACGCCGACCGCCCCGCCCAGGGTGAACAGCGTCAGCTCCCGGGTGGCGAGGCTGCCGGCCAGCCCGGCGCCCCCGGCGGCCAGCCCGATCGCGAAGACCAGCACCCGGGTCACCCGCAACGACCGGGCTGGCTCGACCAGCAGCGGGGGTGGGGTCAGGGCCAGCCCGAGCATCGAGATGGTGAAGACCGCCAGCCCGGCCAGCACAGTCTCCGGCCAGCCGTGACCGAGCGCCGCCGGTGTGATCAGCAGGGTGACCGCCGCGCCGGGCAGCACCACCGGCACGGCCCGGGACCGTCGCCCGCCGCTGAACCCGGTGGCGGCGAGCGCGGCGGTCGCGGTGAGCAGCAGCGCGGTCAGCACGTGCGTCCGGCCGACGGCGTCGGCCGGCGGGGTGAGCAGCTCCGGCGGCGGCCCCTGCCAGATCCGGGACAGCGACCGGAACGGCTCGACCAGGGCGACCACCAGCGGTGGCGCCAGCGACACCAGCGCGAGGGCGGTGGGCAGCACCGCCGCGGCCAGCGCGCCGGCGGCCGGGCTGACCCGCCAGCGCAGCTGGGTGCCGTCGTCCGGGAGCCGGCGCAGCGCCCCGTCCAGCAGCACCGACCAGCGCCGGACCGGCTGGGCGGAGCCGGCGGGTGGCGTGGTGACGGCCCGGACCAGCTCGGCGAGCACGCCCAGCAGCGCCGCGGCGGCCGCATACACCCCGGCGGGCAGGCCGGTGCCGATGGCGACCAGCGCGCTGACCGTCGCGGCGCCGACCACGGCCGCGCTCGCGTACGGGAGATACGCCGGGACCTGACGGCGGACCACCGCCACCACGGCCAGGCCGAGGCTGGACGCGGCCAGCGCGGCGGTGAGCACCACTTCCGCCGAGCGGCCGGACTCGGCGGCCAGGGCGGCGACCGCGCCGGGAAGGGCGAGCAGGGCGGCGCCCGCGGCCGCACCCCCGACCTGTACCAGGTGCGGCGGCATCCCCTCGGTCTCGATATCCTCGACCAGCGGCGGCGCGAGCACCCGGGCCAGGGCGGCCACCACCACCCCGATCAGCGCGATGCTGCCGAGCGCCAGGGCGGTGGTCCACGGGCGGACCAGCCCGGCGCCGGTCGCGTGTAGGGCGACCACCCCGGCCACCGTGGCCCGGGACAGCGCCGCCCGGGGATCGACCGCGGCCACCGCCGCCATGCCGTAGACCGTGGCGACCGCCGCCCCCACCAGCACCGGCGACCACCAGGGCAGGTCGAAGGCGGCCGGGGTGCCGATGGTGGCCAGCACGACGGCCGCGCCGGCCACGTCATACTTCCACGGTGGCGGCAGCAGGATGCCGGCGGCGACGGCCAGCAGCGCCAGCGCGACCGGGGCCTGCCAGGTCTCCCCGCCGGTCGGCGCGGCCGGCCAGCCGGTGAGGTCGCCCGCCCAGATCGGACCGGGGGTGGCGAGCACCCCGACCCCGCCGCGCAGCGCGCTCCAGCCGGCGATCAGCCCGATCAGGGTGGCGCCGATCGCGGTGCCGAGGACCGGTCCGCGCCGCCACTCCTGCGGCAGCGCCCGGACCGCCACGGTGACCACCAGGACCAGCGCGGCGGCCACCACGAGCTGACCGCCGGGGGCCAGCACGGCGGCGATCCGGACCAGGGTGGCGATCAGCGCCGCGGTGGTCGCGGCGGCGGCCAGGTCGGAGCCGTCCAGGGTGAGGTCGGAGCGGCGACCCCGGTCGATGGACGGGGCGAGGAAGAGCAGCACCGCGGCAACCAGCAGCAGCGCACCCACCCAGGCGTCGGCGGTGGTGGTCCCGGGGGCCCCGAACGCGGCCGCGGCGACCGCCAGCGCGCCCAGCCCGGTGCCGACCGCGTGCGGCAGGCTGATGTGCCGCTCCGCCACCTGGAGGATGGCGGCGTACCCGAGGGTGACGCAGACCCCGAGAAAGCTCGCCGCCAGCACCGCGACGGTGACGTCGCGCAGGCTGGCCGGGGTGGGCGTCGGGTCGGTCGGCACGGTGGCGGCGACGAACGCGGCCACCGCCCCCGGCAGCGCGAACGCCGCGCCGCCGGCCGCCCAGCCGGAGAGCGCGTCCGCCGGGCTCGGTGCGGGCCGGGCCCGGGGCGCCAGCGAGATCAGCGCGCCGGCGATGAAGAGGGTGACCAGGGCGGCGGTGGTCAACGCCGGGCGGGCGAGCGCCGCCCCGGCCCCGACGAGGCCCAGCGCGGCCGCGGTGACTGCGTGCACCTGCGCGGATCGTTCGGTGCCCACGGAGAGCCCGAGCAGGCCAATGCCCACCGCGGTCAGCAGCATCGGCCAGGGGGCGGTCGCCCAGCCCAGCCCGAGGGAGGCCGGCACGGCGAGCGCGGTCAACGCCGCCCCGACCACCGCGAAGTCCCGACGGATCTCCGGCGGCAGGGCCAGCACCGCGGCGATGGTGAGCAGGAAGGCGCTGGCGGCCAGTTGCCACGCGGCCGGACCGACCGCGGCCGACAGTACGGCGTGCCACCGGTCCAGGTCCGCCGCCCAGGCGGGCAGCGCGGCGCGGACCGGGGCCAGCCCGGCCCGTAGCGCGCCACCGGCGACCACCAGGCCGCTGACCGTCAGCGCCACGGCCGAGGCCAGCTGGGGCCCGCGCCGGGCCCACTCCGGTACGGCCCGCACGGCCACCCCGGTGAGCGTGATGACGGCCGCGATGAGCAGCAGGGACCGGCCGGGGAGGGCGACCGAGGCGACCCGGCCGAGCGCGCCGATGACGGCGAGGGTGACGATGCCGGCGCCGACGTCGGGCAGCGGCGGTCGACGTAGCACCAGCGTGCCGGCCAGCCCGACCAGTGCGGCGAGCAGCAGCACGGCAGCCGCTCGGGCGGCGGCCGGCACCGTGTCGGCGCGCAGCAGCGCGGTGACCGCGTACGCCAGGGCGACGGCGACCATCCCGCCGTGCAGCACCCAGGTCAGCTCGGGCAGCCAGGGCACCGGGCGGGCCGGCTCGGGCGTCGAATCGGCGGCGTCCGCCGCGAGCACCTCGTCGGCCTCCTCGGGATCCGCCTCCGGCCGGCCCTCGGCGGAGCGCTGCCGGGGCGGGGTCGGCGCCGGTGGTGGGGCGGGGAGGTCCTGGCGGACCGGTCGCTCGACGACCACCGTCGAGCGGGCCAGGCCGAGGTCGACGACGGCGACCACGGTCAGCACCAGCGCCCAGCCGGCCGGCCCGGCGATCCCGTCGTACGCCAGCAGCGGCAGCACCGGTTGGGCGGCGAGCACCGTGGCGAACCGGGGTGCGCGCAGCCCGGTCCAGCGGGCGTACCCGAAGGCCACCACGGTGGTCGCCGCGAAGATGGACCCGGCGAAGACCGAGCCCGAGGCGGCGCCGCCGACCCGGTCGACCGCCCAGAGCGCGTACCCGGCCAGCGGTACCAGCAGCAGACCGACCGCGGCGATCGTCTCGGCGGTCGAGGTGAGCCCCCGCCGGGCCAGCACCGGCGGGGCGAGCAGCATCAGCACCGTCGCGACCAGCAGCACGCCGAGCCGGGCCAGCGCGTCCATCGAGCTGGTCGCGACCGCGGCGAAGACCACCGCGGCGACGCCGAGCAGCAGCGCGCCGAGCCCGAGCGGGATGTTCTGCACCTCTCGCGAGGAGGCCTCCGGCGGGTGCTCCGGGTCGTCGACGTCGAGCCAGTGCGCGGTGGACCGGGGCGGCGGTGGCGGGCCATCCTCCTGGCCGGGCGGCGCGGTGCCCTGCCGGGGCACCCGGGGCGGCGCGCCGGTGGCGGCCGTCGGTGGGCGCCGGCCGGGACGCCGGCGTAACACCCGGCGGGGCCGGGTGGTCTGCTTCAGCCGCTCCTCACCGGCGTGCGCGAGGATGTCCCGCTGGAAGAGGGCGGCCTGCATCTTGGCGGCGATCTGCCGCTGCTCGGCGAGGATGGCGGCCTCGCGGGCCTTCATTTCGGCGATGGAGCGCTCGATCTCCGCCACGTGCTCGATCCACTGAGGCTGGTCCGCGCCGCAGTGCGGGCACTGGGCGGCCGGCTTGATCTCCTGGCCGCACGAGGCGCACTTGTAGCTCTGCACGACACCCCTCCGTCCGGCCGGCCCGCACTGTGGACCTCCACTGTCGCAGCATGCCTTGAGCAGGCGCGGATTTCGACCGTTGCCGGCGCGTTCGGGGCGACAAATGGAAGCGGCCGGCCGTGGCGGGAGTGCCACGGCCGGCCGCTACGTGCGGCCGACCGGTTCCGGGTCGCGCGCGGCGTCAGCCGCGCCGAGCCGAAACGGTCGGGGTCAGGGGCGGCCCATGCCGCGGTACTCCCAGCCCGCCTGGGTCCACAGTGTGGAGTCGAGGCAGTTGCGGCCGTCGACCACCCGGCGGCCGTCGACCAGCTCGCCCAGGGCGACCGGGTCGGCGTTGCGGAACTCGGCCCACTCGGTGAGCACGCAGACCAGATCGGCGCCGCTGACGGCGTCGTTCATGCTCTCCTCGTAGGTCAGCTCGGGTACCGCCCGCCGGGCGTTCTCGGTGCCCTGCGGGTCGTACACGTGCACGTCCGCGCCGGCCTTGCCGAGCAGCGAGGCGACCGCGAGCGCCGGGGCGTCGCGGACGTCGTCGGTGTTCGGCTTGAAGGTGGCGCCGAGCACCGCGATCCGGGTGCCGGAGAGGTCCGGGCCGGCCGGGCCGGACCGGCGGCCGAGCAGCTCGGCGGCGAGCTGGACCACCCGGGTCCGGCGGCGCAGGTTGATCAGGTCGACCTCGTGCAGGAAGCGCAACGCCTCGCCGGCGCCGAGCTCCTGGGCGCGGGCCTGGAAGGCCCGGATGTCCTTGGGCAGGCAGGCGCCGCCGAAGCCGAGACCGGCCTGGAGGAAGCGGTTGCCGATCCGGGGGTCGTAGCCGATGGAGCGGGCCAGCTGGGTGACGTCGCCGCCGGCCGCCTCGCAGACCTCGGCCATCGCGTTGATGAAGGAGATCTTGGTGGCCAGGAAGGCGTTCGCGGCGACCTTGACTAGCTCGGCGGTGGCGAAGTCGGTGACCACCAGCGGCACCTCGCGGTCCTCGGTGGCGGCCAGGTCGAAGACGCCCTTGTGGGCGGCGTAGAGCATGCCGTTGGCCCACTCGCTCTTGACGCCGACCACGATCCGGTTGGGCCGCAACACGTCGTCGACGGCGAAGCCCTCCTGAAGGAACTCGGGGCTCCACGCCACCTCGATGCCGAGGTCGGCCGGCGTGTGCTTGTCGACCAGCTGCTCGACCCACTCGGCGGTGCCCACCGGCACGGTCGACTTGCCGACGATCAGCGCCTTGCGGGTCAGGTGCTGGGCCAGGCTGGTCACCGACGCCTCGACGTACGACAGGTCGGCGCCCATGCCGTCGGCGCGCTGGGGGGTGCCGACGCAGATGAAGTGCACGTCGCCGAACTCGGCGGTCTCGGCGATGTCGGTGCTGAAGCGCAGCCGGCCGGCGGCCAGGTTGCGCCGGAGCAGCTCGTCCAGGCCCGGCTCGTGGATCGGCACCTCGCCGGCGTTCAGCTTGGCGATCTTGTCCGCGTCGACGTCGAAGCCGAGCACCTCGTAGCCAAGCTCCGCATAGCAGATGGCGTACGTCGCACCGAGGTAACCGGTGCCCAGGAAGGTCACCCGGGGCCGGGCCGCGCCGGAGGGCGGGGTCACCGCGGCGATGGCCGGCATCGGCTGGGTGTTCGGGTACGGGATGGTCACGCCTGTCTTCTCCGCTCGCGCTGGCGGCGCTTCCTTGCGTCGCAATCGGCTGCGGCGCCTGGCCGGGCACCGGTGGGGGACTTGTCTTCTTGTGGTCGCCGGTCGGCGTCGACGCCCATCATGCACGAGCCTACGCGGCGGTCAGGAGACCCATAACCCCGGTCGCTATCCTTCAGTCGGCGCGGCCGGCGGTTCAGGGAGTCGCTACAGACTGCGCATGATAGCGGTGAAGGGGAGGGCCAGTATGGCCGCAGAGCAGTCGTTCGACGTCTACCGATTGCCCGAGGAGCACGAGGCGATCCGGGAGGCGGTCCGTGAGGTCTGTGCGGCGAAGGTGGCTCCGCACGCCGCGGAGGCGGATGAGACCGGTGAGTTCCCGAAGGCGTCGTACGACGCGCTGCGGGCCGCCGACTTCCACGCCCCGCACATCCCCGTCGAGTACGGCGGCGCGGGCGCGGACGCGCTGGCCACGGCCATCGTGATCGAGGAGGTGGCCCGGGCCTGTGCCTCGTCCTCGCTCATCCCGGCGGTCAACAAGCTGGGCACCATGCCGCTGATCCTGGCCGGCTCCGAGGAGCTCAAGCGGAAGTACCTGACCCCGGTGGCGGCCGGCGACGCCATGTTCTCGTACTGCCTCTCCGAGCCGGAGGCGGGCAGCGACGCCGCCTCGATGACCACCCGCGCGGTGCGCGACGGCGACCACTGGGTGCTCAACGGCGTGAAGCGGTGGATCACCAACGCCGGGGTGTCGGAGTACTACACCGTCTTCGCTGTGACCGATCCCACAGCCCGCTCGCGCGGCATTTCCGCCTTCGTCGTGGAGAAGTCCGACGCCGGGGTCAGCTTCGGCGCGCCGGAGAAGAAGCTGGGCATCAAGGGTTCCCCGACCCGCGAGGTCTACCTGGACAACGTCCGGATCCCGGCCGACCGCATGATCGGCGCCGAGGGGACCGGCTTCGCCACCGCGATGCGGACCCTGGACCACACCCGGGTCACCATCGCCGCCCAGGCCGTCGGCATCGCGCAGGGCGCGCTGGACTACGCCAAGGGGTACGTCCAGGAGCGCAGGCAGTTCGGCAAGCCGGTCGCCGACTTCCAGGGCATCCAGTTCATGCTCGCCGACATGGGGATGAAGCTGGAGGCGGCGCGGCAGCTCACCTACGCCGCGGCCGGCAAGTCCGAGCGCGGCGACGCGGACCTGACCTACTTCGGTGCCGCCGCGAAGTGCTTCGCCTCGGACGCCGCCATGGAGATCACCACCGACGCCGTGCAGCTGCTCGGCGGGTACGGCTACACCCGCGACTACCCGGTCGAGCGGATGATGCGGGACGCCAAGATCACTCAGATCTACGAGGGCACCAACCAGGTCCAGCGCGTCGTCATGGCGCGCCAGCTGCTCAAGGGCTGACGCGGCGGACGCGGTCAGGCGGGCGGGCCGGGGTTTCCGGCCCGCCCGCGGCTGTCATCAGGCTCCGGTGGTGCCGGCCGGTCGGGTGGTGGCGCGGGGCGGCGCGGACCACGGCGACTCGCCGGTACGGCGGGGCAGGGGTTCGGCGGAGGTCTGGTCGGCGGAATAGCCGACGGTGATGGGGGCGGTTTCCCGCTCGGTCTTCGCGCCGGAAGGCGGCCAGTCGCTGAGCGAGAAGGTGTTCTCGACGGGCTTGTCGGTCGAGGTCAGCTCCGCCTCGGCCGCCGGCTCGTTCGGCCACCGCCGCCAACGCTGCGCGCTGAGGGCGGCCATCAGCAGCAGCACGCCGATCAGGAACAGGGTGCCGTTCTCCACGGGCTGGCGCAGCGGCATCGGGTCCCCGAGCGCCTTCCAGCTCTCGGGAATCCAGTCACGGACGGTGAATGGCGCGACGAACATCCCGACGTACGGGGTGATCAGCAGCAGTCCGGCGACGATGGGACCGAGCGGCGAGAAGCGAAGCGTGCCGAGCAGGCCGAGCAGGATGCCGGCGACGCAGAGGTAGACGGCCGGCTCGATCAGGTTGGGCGTGCTGTACGTACCGATCTCCACCCAGCGGTGAACGGTGCGTCCAGACCCGTCCTGACCGAGGGTGACGAGCGCCCAGGTGAGCGGCGCCACCACCAACCCGGCGAGGAAGCTCCAGAGATGTCGCATCCGCGCACCGTACCGTTTTTGACATGACAGATCATCCCCCGACCGTGTCGGCCGGCAAGCCGACCTCGTACTCCCGCGTCACGCTGAGCCGGATCATGACCGCCGTCGATGTCAACCTGTACGGGACCGTGCACGGTGGGGTGCTGATGAAGTTCGTCGACGACGTGGCCGGGGCCGCCGCGGCCCGGCACAGCGGCGGCACCGCGGTCACCGCGTCGATCGACGAGATCGTCTTCTCCGAGCCGGTCCGGGTCGGCGACCTGGTGCACGCGCACGCCCAGGTGAACTGGACCGGCAACACCTCGATGGAGGTCGGGGTGAAGGTGGTCGCCGAGCGCTGGGACTCGGCCGAGGACGAGCCGGTCGCGGTCGCCACCGCGTACCTGGTCTTCGTCGCGGTGGACGTGGGCGGCGCCCCGCGGCCGGTCCGGCCGGTGCTGCCGGAGACCTCGGAGGACGAGCGTCGCTACCGGGAGGCGGAGATCCGCCGCGCGCACCGGCTGGCCAGGCGGCGCGCCATCCAGGCGCACCGCGCCGGCTGAGGTGTTAGGAGGGGGCCCCTCTACAACGCCAGGCGTTAACAAGGGGCCCTTCCTTACCCCCATCCACATAGCCGGCGGCCAGGGGGTGTGGGCAGGGCACGCCCCCTGACCGGCACCCGGTGCGGACAATGGCGCTGCGAGGTAGGGCAAGATGGCGCCACGGCCCATGCACAGTGTCGTGACCGGGCCCGAGGGAGGGTGGAGCAGTGGGTGACGTGCTGTGGACGCCGCCGGCCGACGTGCGCGAGCGGTCCCGGATCGGTGACTACCTGCACTGGCTGGCCGAGCACCGGGGGCTGGAGTTCGCCGACTACGACGCGCTGTGGCGCTGGTCGGTCACTGACCTCGACGCGTTCTGGCGGTCGATCTGGGACTACTTCGAGGTCGTCGCGCACACCCCGCCGACGGCCACGCTGACCGACCGGGCGATGCCGGGCGCCCGCTGGTTCCCCGGCGCCACCCTCAACTACGCCGAGAACGTGCTGCGGATGCCCGGCCGCGCCGACGACGACCCGGTGGTGATCGCGCACGGCCAGACCCGGCCGCCGGCCACGCTCACCGCGGCGCAGTTGCGCGAGCAGGTCCGTCGGGTCGCGGCCGGGCTGCGCCGGCTCGGCGTGGGCCCCGGCGACCGGGTGGCGGCGTACGCGCCGAACATCCCGGAGACCTTCGTGCTGTTGCTCGCCACCAGCAGCCTCGGCGCGATCTTCTCCTCCTGCGCGCCCGAGTTCGGCACCCGCAGCGTCACCGACCGCTGGCAGCAGATCCAGCCCAAGGTCCTGGTCGCCGTCGACGGCTACCGGTACGGCGACAAGCCGGTCGACCGGCGCGGCGAGGTGGCCGCCATCCGGGCCGCGCTGCCGTCGCTCCAGCACACCGTCGGCATCGCGTACCTCGACCCCACCGGGACTGGCGGCCATAATTCGGCCTTCGCGCCGCTAGGCGGCGCTCCGGACCGAATGAAGGCCGCGCCGGAGGGCGCGATCTCCTGGGATGAGTTGGCGGCGGAGACCGACGAGCCGCTGACCTTCACCCCGGTGCCGTTCGACCATCCGCTCTACGTGCTCTACTCCTCCGGCACCACCGGGCTGCCCAAGCCGATCGTGCACGGCCACGGGGGAATCCTGCTGGAGCACCTGAAGATGCTCGCCCTGCACCACGACCTGGGCCCGGCCGACCGGTTCTTCTGGTACACCACGACCGGCTGGATGATGTGGAACTTCCTGGTCTCCGGGCCGGCGGTGGGCGCGAGCATCGTGCTCTTCGACGGCAACCCGGGCCACCCCGACCTGGGCGCGCTCTGGCGGATGGCGGAGGAGGCCGGCACCACGTACTTCGGCACCTCCGCGCCGTTCCTGCTGGCCTGCCGCAAGGCCGGCCTGAAGCCCGCGGAGATCGCCGACCTCGCCGCGCTGCGCGGGGTCGGCTCGACCGGCGCCCCGCTGCCCGCCGAGGGCTTCACCTGGGTGTACGAGAACGTCGGCGACCGCCTCCAACTCCAGTCGCTCTCCGGCGGCACGGACGTCTGCACGGGCTTCGTGGGCGGCGTGCCGCTGCTGCCGGTGCACGCGGGGGAGATCACCTGCCGGGCGCTCGGCGCCAAGGTGGAGGCTCGCTCCGCCGACGGCACCCCGGTCATCGGCGAGCTGGGCGAGCTGGTGATCACCGAGCCGATGCCGAGCATGCCGGTCGGCTTCTGGAACGACCCGGAGGGCACCCGCTACCGGGAGGCGTACTTCGAGCTCTACCCGGGTGTGTGGCGGCACGGCGACTGGATCACCGTCAACGAGCGCGGCGGTTGCGTGATCACCGGCCGCTCGGACGCCACCCTCAACCGGGGCGGCGTCCGCCTCGGCACCGCGGAGTTCTACTCGGTGGTGGAGGGGCTGGACGAGGTCCTCGACTCGGTGGTGGTGCACCTGGAGGACGACCAGGGCGGCGCGGGCGAGTTGCTGCTCTTCGTGGTGCTGGCCGAGGGGCTGGAGCTGGACGACGCGCTGCGGAAGAAGATCTGCCGCGAGTTGCGTACCGCCCTGTCGCCGCGCCACGTGCCCGACGAGATCCACCAGGTCCGCGCCGTACCGCGCACCCTGTCCGCAAAGAAGCTCGAGGTCCCGGTCAAGAAGATCCTCACCGGCACCCCGGTCGACTCGGCCGCCGCCAAGGGTGCGCTGGCCAACCCCGAGTCCCTGACCGCCTTCGCCGCCTTCGCCCAGCGCCGCGCCACCGAGGACGAGTCGGCACCCACCGGCTGAGGGCGGCCCGCGCCCGGTCAGGTGAGGGAGCGGGTGACCTTCTCCGTCGCGATGCGGGCGTCGAGGCGGGACGGATCGAGGTTGCCGCAGAGGACGATGCTGGCGCCGGCCCGAAGCGGTGCCAGCAGCCAGTCGACCGGGTCGGGGTGCACCGCCGCGTCGACCAGGACCCGGTCGCCGGCGGCGAGGCAGAGCTCCGTCGCCCGGTCGGCCGCGCGGGCCAGCAGCTCCGCGTCGGCCGGGCCGCCCTTCGGGTACGCGGTGAACTGGTCGCCGTGGCCGCGTACCTCGACCACGTAGTCGGCGAAGCCGGGCGGCACCTGGCGCAGCGGGGCGGCGAACGGGGCGAGCGCGAGGGCGTACCGCTCGCCGGCCGACCAGGCGTCCGCCTCGGCGACCCGGTCCGCGGCGGCGAAGAGCGCGTCCACGTCACCCGGCGTGTCGACCACGGCCAACCCGGCCGACCAGCAGCCGAGCAGCACCGCGGCGGTCTGCCAGTGCGGCGGGAGCAGCACACCGGCGGTGTCGCCGGGGGCGAGCGCGACCTCGTCGACGAGCAGGTTGGCCGTCTTGGCCACCCAGTTCGCCAGCGTCGCGCCGGAGAGTTCGGTCCGCTCGCCGGTGGCGTCGTCGTACCAGGTCAGCAGCGGTCGGGTCGGGTCGCTCGCGATCGCGTCGGCGAAAACCCGGGCAATGTTGTCGGCCATCGGCGCGAACGATACGCCTCCGGCACCCGTACTCGAAGACAACGACAAGTCGGCGTACCGTCGGGTCGCAGTCAGCGTCGGAACCCCGCCCCGGCGTAGGCTTGCCGACAGTGTTGCTTGCCACAGACCCGCCAGCCTGAGGAGTCGCCCCGTGACCCCCGGTAGCCCGCCCCGCGTGCTCATCGACGCCACGAGTGTCCCCGCCGACCGTGGCGGCGTCGGTAGATACGTCGACGGCCTGCTCGGCGCCCTCGGCAAGGTGTGCGGCTCCGGCGTGGACCTGGCCGTGGTCAGCCTCCGCACCGATCTGGAGCGCTACACCCGGATGCTGCCCGGGGCCGAGGTCATCCCCGCCCCGGCGGCGGTCGCGCACCGTCCCGCCCGGCTCGCCTGGGAGCAGACCGGACTGCCGCTGCTCGCCCAGCAGGTCGGCGCGGAGGTGCTGCACTCGCCCTTCTACACGTGTCCACTGCGGGCCGGCTGCCCGGTCACGGTCACCGTGCACGACGCGACCTTCTTCACCGAGCCGGAGCACTACGACAAGTCCCGCCGCACGTTCTTCCGCAGCGCGATCAAGACCTCGCTGCGTCGCGCCGACCGGGTGATCGTGCCGAGCAAGGCCACCCGCGACGAGCTGATCCGGCTGCTCGACGCCGACCCGACCCGGATCGACGTGGCCTACCACGGCGTCGACCAGGCCGCCTTCCACGCGCCCAGCGAGGAGGAGAAGGCCCGGGTCCGGGCCCGGCTGGGGCTGGGCAGCAGCAGCTACATCGCCTTCCTCGGCGCCAAGGAGCCGCGGAAGAACGTACCCAACCTGATCCGCGGCTGGGCCCGCGCGGTGGCCGACCGGACCGACCCGCCGGCCCTGGTCATCGCCGGCGGCCAGGGGCACGACGACGACATCGACCGCGCGGTGGCCGAGGTTCCGTCGCACCTGCGGCTGCTGCGCCCGGGCTACCTGCGCTACGCCGACCTGCCCGGCTTCCTCGGCGGCGCGCTGGTCGCCGCCTACCCGTCGTACGGCGAGGGCTTCGGCCTGCCGATCCTGGAGGCGATGGCCTGCGCGGCGCCGGTGCTGACCACGCCCCGGCTCTCCCTGCCCGAGGTGGGCGGCGACGCGGTGGCCTACACCAGCGAGGATCCGGCCCAGATCGCCATCGACCTGGCCGCCCTGCTGGACGACGAGCACCGTCGGCTCTCGCTGGCCAAGGCCGGGTTCGACCGGGCCAAGGAGTTCACCTGGGAGTCCAGTGCCGAGGTGCACATCGCGGCGTGGAGTCGGGCGCGTTCCTGACAACCCGCCGCCGGTTCGGCCGACCGAGCGTCCGTACCATGGCGGTTCGGGCATGATGTGCTGATGTTCTACGCCGTCATCCCGGCGGGTGGCAGTGGCACGAGGTTGTGGCCACTGTCCCGTGCCGGCCATCCGAAGTTCCTCCACCCGCTGACCGGCACCCGCGCCTCGCTGCTCCAGGCCACGGTGGACCGATTGGAGCCGCTGACCACCCCGGAGCGCACGCTGGTGGTCACCGGGGCCGCGCACGTCGCGGCGGTGGCCCGGCAACTGGCTGGCCTGCCGGAGGAGAACATCCTCGTCGAGCCTTCGCAGCGTGACTCCTGCGCGGCGATCGCGCTGGCCGCTGCGGTGATCGCGCTGCGCGACCCGGAGGCGGTGATGGGTTCGTTCGCCGCCGACCACCTGATCGGTGACCCGGCCCGCTGGGCGGATACGGTGCGCGAGGCGATCCGCGGCGCCGAGCAGGGGCTGCTGATGACGGTGGGGATCACCCCGACCCGGCCGGAGACCGGCTACGGTTACCTGGAGACCGGTGAGCCGGTCGGCGAGGGTCCACTGCGCCCGGTGATCGAGTTCAAGGAGAAGCCGGCCGCCGAGGTCGCCGAGGCGTACTTCCGCTCGGGTCGCCACCTCTGGAACGCCAGCATGTTCGTCTGGCGGGTGGACGTGTTCCTGGCCGAGCTGGCCCGGCAGCAGCCGGCGTTGCACGCCGGGATCACCGCGATCGCCGCGGCCTGGGGCACGCCGGAGCAGGACGACATCCTCGGCACGGTCTGGCCGACGCTGCCGAAGATCTCCGTCGACTACGCGGTGATGGAGGGTGCGGCGACCGCCGGCCGGGTCGCCACCGTGCCGGGCGACTTCGGCTGGAACGACGTCGGCGACTTCCACACCCTCGGCGAGGTGCTCCCGGCCGACGCGTGCGGCAACGTCGTGCTCGGCGTCGACGGGAAGCCGGGCGTCCTGCTGCGGGACAGCAAGAGTCTGGTGGTGGTGCCGCAGTCGGGGCGGCTGGTGGCCGTCCTCGGCGTGCACGACCTGATCGTGGTGGACACCCCGGACGCGGTGCTGGTCTGTCCCCGCGACCGCGCCCAGGACGTCAAGAAGCTGGTCGACGAGCTGAAGGAGCGGGGCGAGGAAGGCTACGTCTGACCGCTCCCCGGACGGCCCGCCGGACCTCCGGCCGAGCGGGTCCGCCCCGGCTTCCAGCGACCAGCCGGGCTTCAGCGGCCGGCCCGGCGCAGGGCGGCCAGGGCCGGCGCGACGAGTTGGGCGGTGGCGTCGGCCAGCGGCTCGGGCAGCCGGTCCGCCGGGAACCAGCCGAGCGCCTCGGACTCGTCGCTGACCCGCTCCACCGCGCCGGCCGGCGCGAAGACCGCGAACCGGACGTCGTAGTGCAGCGAGCCGCCCTGGCAGGCCACCGGATGGATGTCCACGTCGATCGGCGTGGGATCGACCACCAGGTCGGTGATCCCGGACTCCTCGGTGGCCTCGCGCAGCGCCGCGCCGGCGAGCGTCCGATCGCCGGGCTCGCAGTGCCCGCCGAGCTGCACCCACTTGCGGAACTTGCCGTGCAGGCAGAGCAGCACCCGCCCGCCCGTGGCGTCGAGCACCAGGGCGCTGGCCGTGACGTGGCCCGCCCGGTGGCTCCGGCTCATCGCCACCGGGCCCGCGCTCAGCAGTTCCAGCGTGCGGTTCCGGGCCGCCGCGGCCGCCGGGCCGGTCGGCGTCCAGCCGGTCAGCAGGGCGGTGGCGTCGGCGTACAGGTCGGCGTACCGGGAGAGATCGGGGGTCGCGGCGGTGGTCGAGGCGTCGGGCACTCCGACACTCTACGAGCGCCGCCTCCGTACCCTGGTTCGGTGACCCTGCGACTCGTCGAGTTCGTCGTGGCCGGCAACGAGGCCAGCGACCTGCTGCCGGTCCGTTCGTCGGCCCTGCTGCGCGCGCACCGCGCCCGGCGCGGCTTCTGGACCGTCCTCGACGAGGGCCCGGTGGAACGGTGCCTCGCGCTGCTGCTGGAACGTGAGGACGGCGAGTGGGTGGCCCACCACGTGGCCGCCGACGCCGGGGAAGAGAACGGCCGGACCGAGGACGGCGAGGCGCTCGCCCACCACGACGGCTGGGTGTACGTCTTCGGCTCGCACTTCGGGTCGAAGGCCGGGCCGCTGCGGCCGCGGCGGGCGTTCGTGGCCCGGTTCCGGGAGGACGACGCCGCGACGGGGACGGTGCCGCTGCACGTGGTGCGCAACCGATTCCGGCTGCACCGGGCGATCAACGACGCGCTCGCCGCCGCGCCGCTGACCCCGCTGCCGCCCGGCGACCGGGTCCGACACCGGTTCATCGTGGAGACCCTGGCCCGGGGGACCGCCCGGGCCAAGAGCTGGGTGAGCCGGCTGGCCGAGGACGACCTGCCGCTGAACGTCGAGGCGGCCGTCTTCACGCCGACCGGGACGGTGCTGCTCGGGCTCCGGTTCCCGGTCACCGCCGAGGGCGAGCCGATCCTGGTCGAGCTGGCCGGCGTGGCCGACATGTTCTCCGCCGACCCGCGCTGGCCCCGGGCGGTCGGGGCGTACGCGCTGACCGGGGTGACGCCGCCCGGCGCGCTGACCGGCTTCCGGGCGATCGCCCCGACCGCCGACGGCGGGTACGCGGCAGTGGTGGGCTCGATCGACGCGCTGGGCAAGGGTTCGGTGCTGCTCGACGACCATCCCGCGGGCGGTGCGGTCACTTCGCGCCACGTCCGGTTCCGGCTCGACATCACGCCGGACGCGCGGGTGGCGGGAAAGCTGGTGGCCGAGCTGGCGCCGTTCCACCACGTGGAGGGCCTGGCCGAGCTGGAGGGGCGTTGCTTCTACGTCACCGACGAGGACCATCGGGTGGCGCTCTGGGTGGGCTGACACCTCGGACGTACCGGTGGACGACCGGGTGACACCTCTGCGGAACATGGGCCGCAGACCCTCGTGGTGCCGCCCCGGTCGCCGTTTCCCCGGCCCCCCGGTCGCCCGGGCGTTGGCGACGTCGCCGACGTCCCGGCGCCTGACGGGCAAGGGAAGCATGCCCAACCGGCCCGGCCTCCGTCGAGGTTTTTCAGCCCACGCTTAAAGATGGAGGTAACTACCGGCGGGTAGAGTACGAGTGGTCGGCGGGCACTCCCTCGGCCCGCCCCCGGGAGCGCTCCATGCTAAGGATCTTTTTCTCGAGCGAGGACATCCTTCGGACCAGGATGGCCCCCGCCGCGGACCCCGTCTGGGAACTGGTCCTCAGCCTGCACCTGCTGCAGGGCCGCAGCGCTGATCCGCTGATGGCGAACTGGCGGCGCACGGTGGCCCGCGGCCTGCACCAGGACAGCGCCTCCGACCGGCTTCGACTGCTCTTCGCGCTGAACCCGCCCCGGGGCTATTTCCCCGACTTCCTCACCCCGTATCAGAGCCTGCAGGGCTTCGAGGCGGGGCTGGAGGCGCTCCGCGGCATGCCGGCCGAGACGCTGCACCGGGACCTGACCGTGCTGGCCGGCGAGAACGAGCTGCCCTCCTCGGCGTCGGCGCTGGCCCGGGGCGAGCCGGAGGTGCTGCGCCACCTCACCGACTCGATGGTCCAGTACCAGACGCTGGCGATCACGCCGTACTGGCCGCGCATCCAGGCCGCCGTGGAAGCCGACCGGACCCGCCGGGCCCGGGCGCTGCTCGACGGCGGCGTGGAGGGGCTGCTGACCAGCCTGCGCCCGGCCATGCGGTGGGACGCCGGCGTGCTCGAGGTGCTCGACTACCCGGACACCCGGGAGTTGCACCTGGACGGCCGTGGCCTGCTGCTGGTCCCGTCCTTCTTCTGCGCGCGGACCCCGGTGGCGCTGCTCGACCCGGCCCTGCCCCCGGTGCTGGTCTACCCGGTCGACCGGCTCGGCGGGCTCCTCCGGGAGCCGGGCCGGGGCGCCGGGCCGGTGCCGGACGGCACCAACCGGGAGGCGCTGGCCGCGCTGCTCGGCCGGACCCGCGCTGCCGTGCTCGAGGCCACCGACCAGGGCTCCACGACCGGTGAGGTGGCCCGCCGGCTGCAGATCTCGGCGGCTGCGGCGAGCCAGCACACCACCGTGCTGCGCAACGCCGGGCTGCTGGTCAGCCAGCGGGACCGCAACACCGTGCTGCACACCCTGACCCCACTCGGCCGCGCCATGCTCGACGCCTGACCGGCCCCCGCCCTCTTTCCCGGAAAGCGCGGCCATCCGCCGCGGAACAGCCCCTCTTTCCGGGAATGCCGTGAGGTTGGGGGGTGGGAGGGAGAGGCAACGGTCAGATGGCCAGGGCGGCGCTGGCGGGGCTGCCGGGCGGGGGCGGCAGGAGCGCGGAGGAGATGCCCTCCGCCGCCAGCGCGGTCCGCAGCCGTTGCAGGTCGGCCCCGAAGCGCACCAGGTCCGCCTGGTCGACCGGCGCCGGCGGAGCGCCGAGGATCAGCCCGGTGGCCCGCTCGGGCCAGCCCGGCACCGCCGCCACCATGCCGGCGCGTACCTCCTCGTCCGTGACATGGGTGAAGACCGTGTCGGGCGCGACCACCTCGGCGACCGCGGCGATCGCCCGCTCGACCGCGGCCGGGTCGGCCGGCGCCGGCCCCGGCCCGTCGGCCAGGGTGGCGGCCGCGCGCAGCCCGGCCGCCGTGGCCTCGGCGGTGCCCAGCGAGAAGAGGTCCAGCGCGGCGTCGCGGACCAGCGCCCGGGCGCCCTCGCCGTGGTCGGCCCGGGCGACGCCCGGGTAGCCGCGGACCACCGCGACCGGCACCTGGTCGCACTTGCCCTTGATCAGCTCCCCGGCGCCGGCCAGCTCGTCGACCACCGCCATCTGGGTCAGCTGCAGCTCGTTGCCGTACGGGTCGATCTCGCCCCGGTGGTCCCGGATGGCGGGCATCCCGGCCACGCCGAGCGCCACGTCGGTTAGGCCGTTGCGCCACGGCCGGCCCATCGTGTCGCTGATGATCACCGCGACGTCGAGGCCGTGGCGCTCGCGCAGCGCGGCGCGTAGCGCCCGGGCGGACGCGTCCGGGTCCTTCGGCAGCAGCACCAGCCGCGTCTTGTCGACGTTGGACGCGTCGATCCCGGCGGAGGCCATCACGAAGCCGTGGTGCGTCTGCACGATCCGGGTCGCCCCCCGGGACGCCACCACCCGGGCGGTCTCCGCGGCGAGCACCTCGTCCCGGGCGGCGAGCCGCTCCGGGCCGTCCGCCGGTACGTCGACCAGCCGGCCCTCCGCCTTGGACACGATCTTGCTGGTCACCACCAGCACGTCGCCGTCGCGCAGCCAGGGCGCCGCGGTGGCGATCAGCGCCGCCAGGTCGTCGCCCTCGGTCACGTCGCCGATGCCCGGCACCGGCAGGATCTCCAGCCTCACACCAGCTCCAATGCGGCCCGCACCATCTCCACCGTCGCGGCCTCGTCGGTCATCCGCAGCGGCGCCGACCGTACCGTCACCTCCCGCACCAAGGTGCCCTCGTCCTCCGGCGCGACCAGCCAGCCGTCCAGCAGCCCGCCCGCCGACCGCCCACCGTAGAGCCCGCCCACCCCGGCCGCGCTGCACTCCACGCCGACCACGGCGAGGCAGCGGTCGGCCATGCCGCGGACCGGCGCGCCGCCGATGATCGGCGAGACACCGACCACCGGGGCCCGCCCGTCGGCGACGGCGTCCCGCAGCCCCGGCACGGCCAGCACCGGGGCGATGCTCACCACCGGATTGCTCGGTGCGATCAGCACGACGTCGGCCGAGCCGATCGCCTCCAGCACGCCGGGTGCCGGCCTGGCGGTCTCCGCGCCGACGAAGACGAACCGGTGGGTGGGGATGTCCGCCCGGTACCGCACCCACCACTCCTGGAAGTGGATCGCCCGCTGCCCCTGGTCCCCGTCCACGACCACGTGGGTCTCCAGCCGGTCGTCCGTCGCCGGCAGCAGGTCCAGGCCCGGCTCCCAGCGGGTGGTCAGCGCCTGCGTCACGGCGGAGAGCGGGTAGCCGGCGTTGAGCATCGTGGTGCGGACCAGGTGGGTGGCGATGTCCTTGTCGCCGAGGCCGAACCAGGTCGGCTCGGCGCCGTACGCGGCCAGTTCGGACTTGACCGTCCAGGTCTCGCCCACCCGGCCCCAGCCCCGCTCCGGGTCGGCGCCCCCGCCCAGCGTGTACATCACGCTGTCCAGGTCGGGACAGACCTTGAGGCCGTGCAGCAGCAGGTCGTCGCCGACGTTGACCACGGCGGTCACCTCGGCCCCCACCTCCCGGGCGTACGCCCGGACGCCGACCAGGAACCGGGCGCCGCCGATCCCGCCGGTCAGAACCACGATGCGCATGGCGTCCATCCTTCCGCACCCGCCGCCGTCGGTCGGCGGGTGGACGGGAAGCTGTGACTATCTATTCCCACTAGATGCTTGACAATCCGGTCTCAGGCCGCTGCGCCGGCTTGGGTCGCCGTAGCGGGGACCGGTTTCACTGCACCTGGTGCGGGGTGGTGTGGCAGGCCGACGTGAACGCCGCGATCAACATCCTGCACCGAGCTGACGACCCCGACATCGCCCTGCACACCCCGCACCACAGGGTGAAGCAGATCCTGCGGGACAGGACCGATCGCCACCGGACCAGACTGCCGGTCCAGGACTCCAGCCCGGCCACCGCCGAGCGGAGAGCGAACCATCCGAACCGCTCAAAAACGAGCAACCAGTAGGAAGCAGACTAGGCTCACGTCGGCAACTGTTCGTTTTCATCCCTAGGGGGATCTCGTGACCAGCCCCGCCGAGCGTGCGTCCGGTGACGCGACGCAGGCCAGCCAGGTGACCAAGCCGCTGCGCGAACTGACCGCGCTCGTCCTGCTCGGCGCCAACGCCGTGCTCCTCTTCGTCGGCCTGATCCGGCTGCTGGTGCCGGCGGACGGATTCGGCACCTTCACCGACCGGGCGGGGAGCACCTTCTTCGCCTTCGTCGGCGTCGAGTCGACCGTGCTGCCACTGCTGGCCGTACTGCTCGCCACCCACCTGCGACCGGTGGTGCCGAAGGCTCGGCTGATCACCCAGGTCGCCCTCGGGGAGTACACCGCCGGCGCGCTCTTCGGCGCGCTGACCTTCCTCATCTGGCTGGTCGGCCGGCTCGCCGAGGGCGAGCTGCTCGACGCCCTGCTCGGCATGCTGACCCGGGTCGCCTGGCTGGCGGTCTTCGCGGTCGCCGGGTACCTGGTAAACCGGATCTGGCGGACGCTCTACCACACCCCGAAGCCCAAGCCGCAGGCCGGCGTCTACGGCCAGCCGCAGCAGGGCTGGCCGCAGCAGCACGGCGGCTACCCGGCCCCCGGTCAGCCCGGCGGTTACCCGCCCCCGGGCCAGCCCGGCGGCTACCCGCCCCCCGGCCAGGGCGGCTACCCCGCCGCCGGCGGCTACCCGCCGCCCGGCCAGTACGGCCAGCCGAACCCGCCGTACGGCAACGCCCCCCAGTCGGCCCCGCCGTACGGCGATCCGCACGCCGCCCCGCCGTTCGGCCAGCCGCCTTCCGCGGATCCCACGCAGGCCGTCCCCCGGCAGCCCGCCGACTACGGCTACCCGACTCCCCACGACGACGACCGCACCCGGCGCTTCCACCGCGACGACCCGAACTACCCCCGCTGACGGCCGGCGCTCCGCGGGCACAACTTCACGGAAAGAGTGGCCTTCCACCGTCGGGAGGCCACTCTTTCCGTGAAACTGCGGCTCCGCCATCCGGGCGATCCGGGCGTGCGGTCGGGGCGGGCGGGTGAGCGCATAGGCTGGGCGGATGGTTGATCGCACCGAGTCCGCCCCGACCACGGCGAGCGTCCAGCGGGCGCTGCGCCGGGCCGCCACCGGGCGGGCGCTGGACGTCGACGAGGCGACCGCGCTGCTGAGCGCCCGGGGCGACGCGTTGGACGAGCTGCTCCGGATCGCCGGTGAGGTACGCGACGCCGGCCTGCGCGAGGCGGGCCGGCCGGGCGTGGTCACCTTCTCCAAGAAGGTCTTCATCCCGTTGACCCGGCTCTGCCGGGACCGCTGCCACTACTGCACCTTCGCCACCGTGCCACACCGGCTCCCGGCGGCGTTCCTGGACCGGGACGAGGTCCTCGCCATCGCCCGGGAGGGCGCCGCCCAGGGCTGCAAGGAGGCCCTGTTCACCCTCGGCGACCGGCCGGAGGAGCGGTGGCCGGCCGCCCGGAGGTGGCTGGACGAGCGCGGCTACGACTCCACCCTGGACTACCTGCGCGCCTGCGCGGTGGCCGTACTGGAGGAGACCGGGCTGCTGCCGCACCTCAACCCCGGCGTGCTGTCCTGGTCGGAGCTGCAGCGGCTCAAGCCGGTCGCGCCGAGCATGGGGATGATGCTGGAGACCACGGCGACCCGGCTCTGGTCGGAGCCGGGCGGCCCGCATTACGGCTCACCGGACAAGGAGCCCGCGGTCCGGCTCCGGGTCCTCGACGACGCCGGCCGGGTCGGGGTGCCGTTCACCACCGGCATCCTGATCGGCATCGGCGAGACCCGGGCCGAGCGGGTCGACGCGCTCTTCGCGATCCGCCGCTCCGGGCGGGAGTACGGCCACCTCCAGGAGGTGATCGTGCAGAACTTCCGCGCCAAGCCGGACACGGCGATGCGCGGCATGCCCGACGCCGAGCTGCACGACCTGGCCGCCACGGTGGCGGTGGCCCGGGTGCTGCTCGGCCCGAGGGCCCGCATCCAGGCCCCGCCCAACCTCATCGAGGGCGAGTACGACCTGCTGCTGCGCGCCGGCATCGACGACTGGGGCGGCGTCTCCCCGGTCACCCCCGACCACGTCAACCCGGAACGCCCCTGGCCGCAGCTCGACGAGCTGGCCCGGCACACCGCGAAGGCCGGCTTCACCCTCCGCGAGCGGCTCACCATCTACCCGGAGTACGTCCGGGCCGGCGACCCGTGGCTGGATCCCCGCCTACTGCCGCACGTGACCGCGCTGGCCGACCCGGAGACCGGCCTCGCCGTCGAGTCGGCCCGCCCGGTCGGCCGCCCGTGGCAGGAGCCGGAGGAGGTCTTCGGCGGGCGTACCGACCTGCACGCCACCATCGACACCACCGGGCGTACCGGCGACCGGCGCGGCGACTTCGACAGCGTCTACGGCGACTGGTCGGAGGTGGCCGGCAAGCTCACCACCGCCCCGGCGCCCGCCGCGCCGAGCGGGACCGATCCCGACCTGCGGGCCGGGCTGCGGCTGGCGGCCGACGATCCGGCGGCGCTGCTGGAGCCCCGGCACGCCGACGCCGCGCTGGCGCTCTTCGGCGCGGACGGGCCGGCGCTCGACGAGCTCTGCCGGATCGCCGACGACGTCCGGCGGGACGCGGTCGGCGACGACGTCACCTACGTGGTCAACCGCAACATCAACTTCAGCAACGTCTGCTACGTCGGCTGCCGCTTCTGCGCCTTCGCGCAGCGGGAACGGGACGCCGACGCGTACCGCCTCTCCGTGGAGCAGGTCGCCGACCGGGCCGAGGAGGCGTGGGCGGCCGGCGCGAGCGAGGTCTGCCTGCAGGGCGGGATCGATCCGAAGTTGCCGGTGACCGGCTACGCCGACCTGGTCCGGGCGATCAAGACGCGGGTCCCGGGGATGCACGTGCACGCCTTCTCGCCGATGGAGATCGTGACCGCCGCGGCCAAGGCCGGGGTGCCGGTGAAGGAGTGGCTCATCCAGCTCCGCGACGCCGGGCTGGACACCATCCCGGGCACCGCCGCCGAGATCCTCGACGACGACGTGCGCTGGGTGCTCACCAAGGGCAAGCTGCCGGCCGCCGCCTGGGTCGAGGTGGTCAGCACGGCCCACGAGCTGGGCATCCGGTCCAGCTCCACGATGATGTACGGCCACGTCGACCACCCCGGCCAGTGGCTCGCCCACTTCCGGGTGCTGGCCGGGGTGCAGGATCGCACCGGCGGCTTCACCGAGTTCGTGGCGCTGCCCTTCGTGCACACAAACGCCCCGATCTACCTGGCCGGCGTCGCCCGGCCCGGGCCGACCTGGCGGGAGAACCGGGCGGTGCACGCGATGGCCCGGCTGCTGCTGCACGGCCGGATCGACAACATCCAGTGCTCCTGGGTCAAGCTGGGTGACTCCGGCACCGTGGCGATGCTGAAGGGCGGCTGCAACGACCTGGGCGGCACGCTGATGGAGGAGACCATCTCCCGGATGGCCGGCTCGGCCAACGGCTCCGCGCGTACGGAGGAGCAGCTGCGGAGCATCGCGGCGGCGGCGGGCAGACCGGCCCGCAAGCGGACGACCGCGTACGGTCACGCCGGCTCGTAGCGTCGAACCTTTCCCCGCCGCCGGCCGTACCAGTGCGTGCCGGCGGCGGTTGTGGCGAGGACCGCCGCCGGCAGCCCCCGTGGGGGACCCGGCGGCGCCCCGCCACGGCGCAGCGCACGGGGCCTCCCGACCACCGCGGGCGCTGACGCGCCGGTCCGGAAAGGTTGCCCATGACCAGTGATCAGCGGAAGCGGCCCTGGCCGCGACTGACCCGCCGGCAGACGTTGACCGCCGCCGCGAGCGCCACCCTCGGCGCCGCCGCCCTCACCGTGCCGGGCCTCTCGGCCGCACAGAACACCCCCTCGGCGGGCCGCCGGGACGACCCGATCGTGGTCCACCTGCGCGACGCGGCCTCCGGCGCCATGGACGTCTTCGTCGGCACGTCCCGGATCGAGGTACGCGACCGCGCCCTGGCGGACCGGTTGCGGCGCGCCGCCGGTCGACGCTGACCCGCCCGCGCCGCCCGGCGGCGCGACCCTGACCGGCGCGTGCTCTCGGCGCCGGCGATCCCGTTCGACTCCCGATCCCCTGACGCGAAGGTGGTGCGCCATGTCCTCCCATCGTGAAGCCCCGGAGATAGCCAAGGATCCGGTCGCCGACAGCTCCGACCTGTACGCGTTCGTCAGTCCCGACCATCCGGACACGGTCACGTTGATCGCCAACTACGTGCCGGTGCAACTCCCCTCGGGCGGGCCGAACTTCTTCGAGTTCGGTGACGACGTGCGGTACGAGATTCATATCGACAACGACGGCGACGGCTATCCCGACGTGACCTACCGGTTTGAATTCACCACCGAGATCAGGAATCCGAACAGTTTTCTCTACAACACCGGTCCGATCGAGTCGCTGGAGAGCAAGAACTGGAACCGGCGGCAGTTCTACCGGCTGACCCGGGTGGCCGACGGCAAGGAGCGCGTGCTGGCGCACAAACTGCCCTGCCCGCCGTGCAACGTCGGCCCGCTCTCCACCCCGAAATACCAGGACCTGGTCCGGCAGGCCACCTACCGCCTCTCCACCGGGGAGAAGGTCTTTGCCGGGCAGCGGGCGGACGGCTTCTTCGTCGACCTCGGCTCGATCTTCGACCTCGGTACGCTGCGGCCGTTCCAGCAGCTGCACGTGGCCGGCAAGAAGATCTTCAAGGCCGAGGGGGAGCCGGTGAACGCGCTGGACCGGATGAACGTGCACAGCATCGCCGTCCAGGTGCCGCTGACCCGGGTGCGCCACAACGCCAGCCGGTACGGCTCCGGCGACCGGGCCTCGGTGATCGGGGTGTGGACCGCCGCGTCCCGCCAGCAGGTCCGGGTGCTCGGCGACCGGGCCGCCGCGGACACCCCGGCCGGACCGTTCACGCAGGTGTCCCGGCTCGGCAACCCGTTGTTCAACGAGGTCATCGTCCCGATGTCCAAGAAGGACCTGTGGAACTCGCTGCCGCCGTCGGAGGACAAGCGGTTCGCCCAGTTCGTCGAGCATCCCGAACTGGCCGCCCTGCTACCGGCGCTCTACCCGGGGGTCTTCCCCAACCTGGACACGCTGAACAAGTCCAGGAAGCCCCGCGCCGACCTCGCGGCGATCCTGCTGACCGGAATCCCGGCCGGCCTGATCGACGGCTTCACCAACGCCACCGGCGACGTACCGGCCGACATGCTGCGGTTGAACACCGCGATCAGGCCGAACCGCAAGCCGAACCGGTTCGGGGTGCTCGGCGGCGACCTGGCCGGCTTTCCCAACGGCCGCCGGGTCGGCGATGACGTGGTCAGTATCGCGCTGCGGGCGATCGCCGGAGTCACGGTGCCCTTGGTGGACAAGGAGTTCAGCCCGGACGCGGCGGCGGGTGCGGTCACCCCGGGGCTCAGCGCCGCGGATGTGACGGCGTCGTTCCTCGGCGATTTTCCCTTCCTCGGCACCCCGTACGACGGGTTCAACAACCCGCCGGCGTCGTCCTGAGGAGCGGGCCGTGCACGCGCGTCACGGCCACGGGCCGTCGCAGAGCGGCAGCGTCCTGCTGCACCTCGGCGGAAACTCGGGCGCCCTGATCATCTACACCGGACGGGAGCTGCGCGGCCGGGAGATCGAGATCAGCCGGGCCGACCGGGCGGCCGGGCCGCGCAGCCACTCGGCCGTACGGGAGCGCCACGTCCGAGACGGCGTCCTTCACAGCGCCGTGTACCCGGACCTGGAGGCGGGGCTCTATACCGTCTGGTGGGACGATCACACGCCCGCCGGAGCGGTCACCGTCCGGGGTGGCGCGATCGCCGAGTTCGTCTGGCCGACCAGTGGGCCGCGGGCGGCGAACTGAGCCCACCGACCCTCTTCGGCCACCGCGCTCCGTCCACCATCTGGACGGGGCGCCGTCGGCGGGTTCCCGCTCGACGGGCGGTTGCTCCGGACTCGGGTTAACCTTTGCTCCACCACAATCCTGATCTTGGACGGTGCCGCTCCGGCCACCGGGGTACGGCCCGCCGAAGCCTCCACCGGGGGCCGCGGACGGTGTCGATGCCATGCCCGCCACGGCAGAAAACTCGGGCAACTCGCCGGGAAGGGCGTTACTCGTTCGGGGTCTGAATCGATAGGGCAGGTTGCGAGGCTCGGGCGGCTCGGATGGCCGGCCGGAACGTGTCGGGAGGGCGACTCCATTATCAAGTTTGGCTTGACGGCGCACGCATTACACGCGTGTAATTTGAATGGGGTTGTTCGCGCGGAACGCAACAAATTGTGACCGGACGGACAAGCACGCCTTTCGCGTGGGGGGTTGCAGCGGCGATGACGCCGGTGCGCGACAAGGAGGCATCTGATGGACGGCCAGCTCGAGGTGGCCGACCTGCTCGGAAACGCGCCGGAGTGGCAGGAGCGGGCGCTCTGCTCGCAGACCGACCCGGAGGCGTTCTTTCCCGAGAAGGGCGGCTCGACCCGCGAGGCGAAGCGCATCTGCTCGCGGTGCGAAGTGAAGACGGAGTGCCTGGAATACGCTCTCGGCCACGACGAGCGGTTCGGCATCTGGGGCGGGCTCTCCGAGCGGGAGCGGCGCAAGCTCAAGCGGCGGGTCGCCGCCTGAAGCGGTGCCGGGCCAGGGCGGTGGGGGCCGCCGGGTTCGGGCCGATAGCTCGGCCGGTGGGGGCCGGCCGGGGCGGGCCCACAGCTCCGGTGGGGGCCGGCCGGGCCGGCGGCGCGGCGAGGGTCTGTGTGGCGGGAATCCCGCCCTCAGGCCAGCTCGTCGGGATCGACCCCGAGCAGGTTCGCCACCTGCTCGATGATCACGTCGTGCACGAGATCGGCGAGGTCCTCGCGGTCCATGGCACGGAACTCCAACGGTCGGCGGTAGAGCACGATCCGGGGCGGCACCTCCTGCCGCCCCGGGCGACCCGGCAGCAGCCGGGCGAGCGGCACCTCGCCGTCCTCCAGTACGTCGGAGTCGTAGACGTTCAGCTCCGGCGGGACGTCCTCGACCGCGAACTCGACGCCGGCCAACTCCTTGGCGAAGCGTCGTTCCAGCGTCTCCACGGTGTCCAGCACCAGGTCGTCGAAGACCTCCGCCTTGGTCCGCGCCAGCGGCACGGTGGCCGGCACCAGCCGCCCGCGCAGCCCTCGACCGTGGCGGTCGCGGTTGGTGCGCCGGCCGGAGCCGGGGCGACGGTTTTCCGGGCTCGTCATGAGGAAGAGAGTAGCCCCCGCTTCCGGCCCGACCGCCGCTGCGCTGCTGGTGCGGCGTGCCGGTGATCCGATCGGACGAATTGTGATCACCATGACGGGCGTGTCGCAGCGCGAAGCAGTGCGCCGGAGCCGGTAATGGAGATACCCTGCGGCCGTGAGGTCACCACGGCGCTGCTCCCGTAACGGCTGCCCCCGGCAAGCGGTCGCCACATTGACCTATGTCTACAACGAATCCACCGCCGTGGTGGGTCCGCTGGCCGCCTTTGCCGAGCCGCACACCTACGACCTCTGCGAGCCGCACGCCCGTAACCTGACCGCACCGCGCGGCTGGGACGTGGTCCGGCACGAGGGCGAGTTCGAGCCGCCGCCGCCCACCACCGACGACCTGGTCGCCCTGGCCGAGGCGGTCCGCGAGGCCGCCCGCCCGGTGGCCCCCCGCCCCCCGGAGGACGACCAGGACCTCCACCACCCCCAGCCGACCGGCCGCCGCGGCCACCTCCGGGTAATCCCCCCCACCCACTGACCCCCGCCCCTTGCCACCCTCCCGCCGCGGAGCTGGGGTTGATCATGAAGTTATGACCAGCCGGATCGGCGTGTCATGACAACAACTTCATGATCAACGCCGACGCCGCGGAACCGGGCTACCGCGTCGTCGGCGGCGGGGCCACCGGCTGTGGGGGCAGGAGGCGGCAGGCGGGGGATCAGTGGCCGAGGAGGCGGGAGAAGGCGGCGGCGCGGCGGGAGGGGCGGCCCGAGCGCGCCTCGGCCTCGTCGGCGGAGAACATGAGCTTGAGGCCAGCGTTGACGGCGAGCCAGCGCAGGGGCTCGGGCTCCCATCTGGGGGAGCGGTGGTTGACCCAGGGGAGCGCGGTGAGGTCGCTCTCCACGCCCCGGATCAGGTCGGCAAGCGTACGGCCGGCGAGGTTGCTGGTGCCGACGCCGTCGCCGACGTAGCCGCCGGCCCAGGCGAGTCCCGATGCCCGGTCCAGCCCTACCGAGGCGGCCCAGTCGCGGGCCACCCCGAGCGGTCCGCCCCAGGTGTGGCTGACCGGCACCTCGGGCCCGAGCACCGGGAAGAGTTCGCCGAGCACCCGGCGCAGCGCCGTGAAGACCCGCGGCTCCCGGTCGTACCCGGGGGAGACGCGGGAGCCGAAGTGGTACGGGGCGCCCCGGCCGCCGAAGGCGAGGCGGCCATCGGCGGTGCGCTGGCCGTAGATGATGACGTGCCGGTAGTCGGAGAAGGTCTCCCGCTCGGCCAACCCGATCCGGGCCCAGGTCTCCTCGGGGAGCGGCTCGGTGGCCACCATCAGCGAGTAGACCGGCGCGACGGTCCGGTGCTGCCCGGGCAGGGCGGGCGTGAACCCCTCGGTGGCCCGGACCACCACCGGCGCCCGGACCACCCCGGCCGGGGTCACCGCCGCCCCGGCCCGGACCGCCGTCACCGGCGTACGTTCGAAGATGGTCACCCCGCGGCGCTCGACCGCCCGGGCCAGCCCGCGGACCAGCCGGGCCGGATGCACGGCGGCGCAGTGCGGGGTGTACGTCCCACCGCGTACCCCCTCGGCGGAGCAGCGGGCGGCGGCCTCGGCGGCGTCGAGCAGCACCAGGTCCGCCGGGTCGAGGCCGTGGTGGTGAGCCTCGGCGACGGCGGCCCGGGCCCGGCCGAGCTGGACCTCGGTGCGGGCCAGCACCACCGTTCCGCCGCGCTGCCAGTCGCAGTCGATGCCCTCGGCGGCGACCACCCGGCCGACCTCGCGGACGGTCTCATGCATGGCCCGCTGCATCGCCAGCGCCGGGTCCCGGCCGTAGCGGCGGGCGAGCGCGGGCAGCGAGGTGGGGAAGAGCGCCGAGCACCAGCCGCCGTTGCGCCCGGAGGCGCCGTACCCGGCGATCTCCTTCTCCAGCACCGTGATCCGCAGCGTCGGGTCGGCCACCGCGAGGTAGTAGGCCGTCCACAGCCCGGTGTAGCCGGCCCCGACGATCACCACGTCGGCGTCGGCGTCGCCGGACAGCGCCGGACGCGGAGTCAGCGGCTCGTCCAGACTGGACAGCCAGTACGACAGCTCCTGGTAGCGCATCACCACTCCGGTGGGGGCAGGTCGACGCGCAGCCGCGGGTCGGGCTGCGGGATACCGAGGGACTCGACGACCGGCACCACACCGGCCCAGACCGGCCGGTCGAGGTCGTCCTCGGGGTCGTCGGGCGGCCCGGCGCTGATCTTCACCGAGCACTCGTCGAGCGGCAGGGCGAGCACCAGCGTGGCGGCCAGCTCCTTGGCCGACGGCGGCCGGATCACCGCCCAGCGGCCGGGCAGCAGGTGCTCGGAGAGGCGTTCCAGGGCGGCCAGCTTGTCCTCGCCGTCGAGCCGGGTCAGCTCGCCGAGCACCATGGCGCACCGGTAGTTCATCGAGGACGCGAAGGCGCTGCGCGCCAGGACGAGGCCGTCGAGCAGGGTCACGGTCAGGCAGGCCGGCGCGCCGGCGACGAGGTGCCGGAAGAGCCGGCTGCCGGTGGAGCCGTGCACCAGCACCCGGTCGCCGTCGCGGGCGTACGCCACTGGCAGCGCGAAGGGCTGGTGGCCGTCGGCGATGGCGAGGTGGCCGACCCGGCCGGCGTCGAGGACGGCGTGCAGCGCGGCCCGGTTGTGCACGGCCAGGTCGGGCAGCCGGCGGATCCGCGTGCGCGGCGTGCCACCGATGGCCTCGGTGCTCGCGGTCCGGTCCCCGGTGTCGCCGGTGGCGGGTACGACGACCGTGATGGCCTCGGTGCTCGCGGTCCGGTCCCCGGTGTCGCCGGTGGCGGGTACGACGACCGTGATGGGCCGGTCCCCGGTGTCCCGGGGACCGGCCCCGTCGGGCGTCGACCCTGACCCACCGGTCAGAGACGTGCCCATGCCTCGGTCAGTACGGCCCGCAGGATCTGCTCGATCTCGTCGAACTGCTGCTGCTCGGCGATCAGCGGCGGGGCGAGCTGCACCACCGGGTCGCCCCGGTCGTCGGCGCGGCAGTAGAGCCCGGCCTGGAAGAGCGCGGTGGAGAGGAAGCCGCGCAGCAGCCGTTCCGACTCGGCCTCGTCGAAGGTCGCCTTGGTCGCCTTGTCCTTGACCAGCTCGATGCCGTAGAAGTAGCCGTCGCCCCGGACGTCGCCGACGATCGGCAGGTCGTTGAGCTTCTCCAGGGTGGACCGGAAGGCGCCCTCGTTGGCTCGGACGTGGCCGACCAGGTCCTCCCGGGCGAAGACCTCCAGGTTGGCCAGGGCCACCGCGCAGGAGACCGGGTGGCCGCCGAAGGTCACCCCGTGCGCGAACATGGCGGTCTCGGTCAGGAACGGCTCCATCAGCCGGTCACTGGCGATCATCGCGCCCAGCGGGGCGTACCCGGAGGTGAGGCCCTTGGCGGTGGTGATGATGTCCGGCTGGTAGCCGTACCGGGTGGCGCCGAAGTACTCGCCGAGCCGGCCCCAGGAGCAGATCACCTCGTCGGAGACGAGCAGCACGTCGTACGCGTCGCAGATCTCCCGCACCCGCTCGAAGTAGCCGGGCGGCGGCGGGAAGCAGCCGCCGGAGTTCTGCACCGGCTCGAGGAAGACGGCGGCGACGGTGTCCGGCCCCTCGCGCTCGATCGCGCGGCCGATCTCCTCGGCGGCCCAGCGGCCGAACGCCTCCGGGTCATCGCCGTGCTCGGGGGCCCGGTAGAAGTTGGTGTTCGGCACCTTGATGCCGCCGGGCACCAGCGGCTCGAAGTCGCTCTTGATGCCGGGCAGGCCGGTGATCGACAGCGCGCCCATCGAGGTGCCGTGGTAGGCGATGTAGCGGCTGACCACCTTGTACTTGTTGGGCTGGCCGGTGCGCTTGAAGTAGGCCCGGGCCAGCTTCCACGCCGCCTCGACGGCCTCGGAGCCGCCGGTGGTGAAGAAGACCCGGTTCAGGTCGCCGGGGGCGAGCGCGGCGACCTTCTCGGCCAGATCCACCGCCTTCGGGTGGGCGTACGACCAGAGCGGGAAGTAGGCCAGCTCGCCCGCCTGCTTGGCGGCCGCCTCGGCGAGCTCGGTGCGCCCGTGGCCGGCGTTGACGACGAAGAGCCCGGCGAGTCCGTCCAGGTAGCGCCGGCCCTGGGAGTCCCAGACGTACGTGCCCTCGCCGCGCACGATGGTCGGTACCTCGCCGGCCGAGTAGCTGGCCATCCGGGTGAAGTGCATCCAGAGGTGGTCGGTGGCGTTGGCCATGTCAGCCCCATCGGGTCTCGGGCCGGTCAGGGGTGACACCGGCCGCTCTGCCAACGGTTATCGCACAAGGGATGCGAAGAAGGCAAGTCTCCGGCGGCTTTGGCGACGGAATCAGCACGGAGCGTTTGTTAATGCAACGGAATCCGTATCAGGCCGTGCCCCAGCTGTAGGTCTGCTTGCGCAGCTTCAGGTAGACGAATGCCTCGGTCGCCAGCACGCCGTCGACGGCGCGCAGCCGCTGCAGGATCTCCAGCAGGTGGGCGTCGTTGCGGCAGACCACCTCGGCCAGCAGGTCGAACGAGCCGGCGGTGATCACCACGTAGTCGATCTCCTCGAACTCGGCGAGCCGGTCGGCCACCGTCTCCAGGTCGCCGTCGGTGCGTAGGCCGATCATGGCCTGCCGGGGGAACCCGAGCTGGAGCGGATCGGTCACCGCGACGATCTGCATCACCCCGGCGTCGAGCAGGCGCTGCACCCGCTGCCGTACCGCCGCCTCGGAGAGACCGACGGCCTTGCCGATGGCCGCGTACGGCCGCCGGCCGTCCTCCTGGAGCTGCTCGATGATCTGCTTGGCCACGTCGTCGAGCAGAGCGTGACTCGCACCCTCACGCACGGTGACGCGACGTGAGCCGTTTCCGCTCTCCACGTGCCGGTTGTTCATCTTCCGCTCCCCATGTCCGATTCCTTGCCGCTGAGCGTAGTGTTCCGGCGCAGTGTGGCGTATTTCGTGGCCCATGGCTAATCCCGCAACGGAATCCCTTGTAAGGCAGGTCACTCCATGTCAGGATCAGTCGTCCATCGCCACTGACCCTCCCGTCGGCGCGCCATCCCCGTCCCGCCGCCGACGATGACCCCCCTAGGAGTCGTCATATGCGAAGTACCCTCCGGTCCCTCACCCGCCGCGGTCTGCTCACCGGGACCCTCGGCTCGGCCGCGCTGCTCGCCACCGCAGGCACCCTCGCCGGCTGCGGCACGAAGGGCGCCCAGCAGACCGAGGCCGGGTGTAAGAGCGACGATCTCTCCGCGACGGAGAAGAAGCTGGCCTTCTCGAACTGGCCGCAGTACATCGACGTCGACGAGAAGGACGAGTCCAAGCGGCCGACCGTCGACGATTTCGGCAAGAAGACCGGCATCCAGGTCACCTACACCGAGGACATCAACGACAACAACGAGTTCTTCGGCAAGGTGCAGAACCAGCTCGCCGGCTGCCAGCCCACCGGGCGGGACATCATGGTCCTCACCGACTGGATGGCGGCCCGGATGATCCGGCTCGGCTGGATCCAGAAGCTGGACAAGGCCAAGCTCCCCAACGTCGATGCCAACCTGCTCGGCTCGCTGCGCAACCGCTCCTTCGACCCGGACCGGCAGCTGGCCATCCCGTGGCAGTCCGGCCTGTCCGGCATTGCCTACAACGGCAAGGTGGCCAAGGAGATCAAGACCATCGACGAGTTGCTCACCAAGTCCGAGTTGAAGGGCAAGGTGACCGCGCTGTCCGAGATGCGGGACACCATGGGCCTGCTGCTGCAGTCCAACGGCCACGACCCCTCGAACTTCACCACCGCCCAGTTCGACGACGCGCTGGCGAAGCTCAAGCGGGCCGTCGACTCCGGACAGATCCGGAAGTTCACCGGCAACGACTACACCCAGGACCTCAACAAGGGCGACATCGCCGCCTGCATCGCCTGGTCGGGCGATGTGATCCAGCTCGGCTTCGACAACGACAAGATCAAGTTCGTGGTGCCGGAGTCCGGCGTGATGCTCTGGTCGGACAACATGCTGGTGCCGAACAAGGCCACCCACAAGGCGAACGCCGAAGAGCTGATGAACTACTACTACGACCCGGCGGTGGCCGCGAAGCTCGCCGCGTACGTGAACTACATCTGCCCGGTCAAGGGCGCCCAGGCCGAGATGGAGAAGATCGACCCCGACCTGGCGAAGAACCCGCTGATCTTCCCGGACGAGGACATGCTGTCGAAGTCCAAGGTCTTCATGGCCCTGGACGAGAAGCAGGAGAAGGAGTACGAGGCCAAGTTCCAGCAGGTCATCGGGGCGTGAGAACGATGGGACACGATGCACCGGCCGGCGATCTGCGGCTGGCCAACCTGACCAAGCGGTTCGGGAGCTTCACCGCGGTCGACGACCTCAGCCTGACCATTCCGCAGGGCTCGTTCTTCGCCCTGCTCGGCGCCTCCGGCTGCGGCAAGACCACAACCCTGCGGATGATCGCCGGGCTGGAGGAGCCGACCAGTGGGCAGGTGCTGCTCGGTGACCGGGACATCGCCCGGCTGCGGCCGTACAAGCGGCCGGTGAACACCGTGTTCCAGAGTTACGCGCTCTTCCCGCACCTGGACATCCACGAGAACGTGGCCTTCGGGCTGCGCCGGCGGGGCATCCGCAAGGTCGCCGACCAGGTCGACCGGATGCTCGCGCTGGTGCAGCTCGAAGGCTACGGCCGGCGTCGGCCCGCCCAGCTCTCCGGCGGGCAGCAGCAGCGGGTCGCGCTGGCCCGCGCCCTGATCAACCACCCGCAGGTGCTGCTGCTGGACGAGCCGCTCGGCGCGCTCGACCTGAAGCTGCGCCGGCAGATGCAGATCGAGCTGAAGCGGATCCAGACCGAGGTCGGCATCACCTTCGTGCACGTCACCCACGACCAGGAGGAGGCCATGACCATGGCCGACACGGTCGCGGTGATGAACGCCGGGCGGATCGAGCAGCTCGGCGCCCCCGCCGAAATCTACGAGTTCCCGGCCAGCGCGTTCGTGGCGAACTTCCTCGGGCAGTCCAACCTGCTCGCCGGCGAGGCCGGCGGGACGAGCGGCTCCGACGTGCTGGTCTCCGCGCACGGCGGCCGCTTCTCGGTCCCCACCAGGCGGGCGCGCGTCGGCCGCGGGCCGGTCTTCCTCGGGGTACGCCCCGAGAAGCTGCACCTGGTCGCCAGCACCGGCGAGGTGCCGGCCGGGCACCAGCACATCGGCGGCGTGGTGTCCGACGCCTCCTACGTCGGGGTGAGCACCCAGTACCTGGTCCGCACCGCGTGGGGCAGCGAGCTGTCGGCGTTCGCGGCGAACAGCGGCCTCGGCGGGCAGCTCCCCGTGGGCGCTCCGGTGGTGGCGCACTGGGACCCGCGGCACGCCTTCCTGCTGCGCCGAGAGCCGGGCGAGGACGACCGCACCACCCCGCTGCTCGACGAACCGACGGTGGTCGTGGCGTCATGACCGCTCTCGCGCACGTACCGACCGGATCGGGGCAGTCGGCGGCACCGCCGGCGCCCCGGCGCGGGCGGCATCGGCTGCTGCCGTACCTGCTGCTGCTGCCGGGCGCGGCCTGGCTGCTGCTCTTCTTCGCCGTGCCGCTGCTCCAGCTCGCCGCGGCCAGCCTCTACGACCCGAGCGGCTCGCTCTCCACCGGGTACGCGATGACCTGGGCGATCGACAACTATCCCACGGCGCTGGAGGCGTACTGGCCGCACTTCCTCCGGTCGTTCGTCTACTCCGCGATCGCGCTGGTGCTGGCCCTGCTGATGGGCTACCCCCTGGCGTACGCGATCGCGCAGAAGGCCGGCCGGTGGAAGAACCTGCTGCTGGTCTGCGTGGTCGCGCCGATGTTCACCAGCTTCCTGGTGCGCACCCTGGCCTGGAAGACCATCCTGTCGGACAACGGCTGGCTGGTCGGGCTGCTGCGGGACGTGCACCTGCTCGGGCCCGACGGCCGGCTGCTGGCCACTCCGGTGGCGGTGGTGCTCGGCCTGACGTACAACTTCCTGCCGTTCCTGGTGCTGCCGCTGTACGCGAGCCTCGAGCGGCTGGACCACCGGCTGCTGGAGGCGGCGAGCGACCTCTACGCCAGCCCGCTGCGCGCGTTCCAGAAGGTCACCCTGCCCCTGTCGATGCCCGGCCTGATCGCCGGCACGCTGCTCTTCTTCATCCCGGCGACCGGTGACTACATCAACGCCGAGCTGCTCGGCACCCCGAACGAATACATGATCGGCAACGTCATCGACTCGGCGTTCCTGGTCCGGCTGGACTACCCGCAGGGCGCGGCCCTGTCGTTCCTGCTGATGGCGGCGATCCTCCTGGTGGTCTTCGTCTACCTGCTCAAGGCGGGCACGGAGGAGGTGCTCTGATGAGCGCGAGGAGTGCAGCGAAGCGGAGCCCCGCAGTCGCGAATGAAGGTGGGCTCTGATGACCCGACTGTCGCGGTGGATCGCCGACCGCTGGGTGATGGGCGTGGCCCTGCTGGTGCTCGGCTACCTCTCGCTGCCGATCCTGGTGGTGGCCGGGCTCTCCTTCAACCGCCCGGCCAGCCGGCTCTCCTACGACTTCAACGAGTTCACCCTGGACAACTGGCGGCACCCCTGCGCCAGCTCGGACATGTGCGACGCGGTGGTCCGCAGCGTGCAGATCGGCTTCATCGCCACCGTGGTCGCCACCGTGCTCGGCACGCTGATGGCGTTCGCGCTGGTCCGGCACCGGTTCTCCGGCCGGTCCGGGATCAACCTGCTGATCTTCCTGCCGATGGCCACCCCCGAACTGGTGATGGGCACCTCGCTGCTCGCCCTCTTCGTCGCCGCCGGTGTGCCGCTGGGCTTCTGGACCATCGTGATCGCGCACGTGATGTTCTGCGTGTCGTTCGTGGTGGTGACGGTCAAGGCGCGGCTGGCCGGCATGGACAGCCGGCTGGAGGAGGCCGCGATGGACCTGTACGCCAACGAGTGGCAGACGTTCAGGCGGGTCACCCTGCCGCTCGTGCTGCCCGGCATCGTCGCCGCCGCGCTGCTCGCCTTCTCGCTCAGCTTCGACGACTTCATCATCACGAACTTCAACTCCGGTACCACCGTCACCTTCCCGATGTACGTCTGGGGCGCCGCCCAGCGCGGCATCCCGCCGCAGGTGAACGTCATCGGCACGGCCATGTTCGTGATCGCGGTGCTGCTGGTCGGGGTCAGCTCGCTGCGTGGGCGACGGGCGAAGCGCCTGTCATGAACCTCCCGCATACCGGCCGGGCGCTGGCCGACGCGGCGCCCGTGCCGTACTGGCTCGACCGTCCGGAACGCCCCGACCCGCTGCCGCCGCTGACCGGTGCCGACAGCACCGACCTGCTGGTGGTCGGCGGCGGGTACGCCGGGCTCTGGACCGCCCTGCTCGCCAAGCGGGCGGATCCCGATCGGGACGTGCTCCTGGTCGAGGCCGGCACCTGCGGCTGGGCGGCGTCGGGGCGCAACGGCGGCTTCTGCGCCGCCTCGCTCACTCACGGGTTGGCCAACGGCGTGGACCGCTTCCCGGGCGAGATCGAGGTGCTGGAACGGTTGGGCCGGGAGAACCTAGACGCGATCGCCGCCACGGTCGACGAGTACGGCATCGACTGCGACCTCGAACGCAGCGGTGAGCTGGCGGTGGCGGTCGAGCCGTACCAGCTCGCCGGGTTGGCTGAGGACGCCGACCTGGCCCGGCGATACGGCCACGACGTCCGTCTGCTCGACCGGGACGAGGTGCGCGCCGAGGTGGACTCGCCGACGTACCTGGGTGGGATGTGGGACCGGGACCGGGTGGCCATGCTCGACCCGGCGAGGCTGGCCTGGGGGCTGCGGCGGGCCTGCCTGGCGCTCGGCGTGCGGATCCACGAGCACACCCGGGTCACCGGCCTGGGCCGGGATGGCGGGTCGCTGCGGGCGCTGACGGTCGGCGGTCCGGGCGAGGCACCGGGCTCCGTTCGTGCCCGGCAGGTCGCGCTGGCCACCAACGCGTTTCCGCCGCTGCTGCGGCGGCTGCGCGCCTGGCTGGTCCCGGTCTACGACTACGCGCTGATGACCGAGCCGCTGTCGCCGTCCCAGCGGGACGCAGTGGGCTGGCGCAACCGGCAGGGGCTCGCGGACACCGGCAACCAGTTCCACTACTACCGGATCACCGCCGACGGGCGGATCCTGTTCGGCGGGTACGACGCCGTCTACCACTACGGCAACCGGATGGCACCGGAACTGGAACAGCGGGGGGCCACCTTCACCGCGCTCGCCGAGTACTTCTTCACCACGTTCCCGCAGCTCTCGGATGTCCGCTTCACCCACCGGTGGGCCGGGGTCATCGACACCTGCACCCGGTTCTGCCCGTTCTTCGGCACGGCGTACGAGGGGCGACTCGCGTACACCGCCGGGTTCACCGGGCTCGGCGTCGGGGCGACCCGGTTCGGCGCCCGGGTGATGCTGGACCTGCTGGGCGGGGAGGAGACCCCGCTGACCCGGCTCGACCTGGTGCGCAGCAAGCCGCTGCCGTTCCCGCCGGAACCGTTCCGGGCCGCCGGCATCAACCTCACCCGTTGGTCGCTCGCCCGCGCCGACGCGCGCGAGGGCCGGCGCAACCTCTGGCTCCGTACTCTTGATCGTTTTGGTTTGGGGTTTGATTCCTGATGCGCATCCTGCTCGTCGGGGCCGGCGGTGTCGGCTCGGCCGCCGTCGCCATCGCCGCCCGCCGCTCCTTCTTCGAGACCATGGTGGTCGCCGACTACGACCTCGGCCGCGCGTCGCGGGCGATCGCCGAGCATGACTCCCGCTTCGTCGCCGCCCACGTCGACGCCTCCTCGGCCGACGCGGTCGCCGCGCTCTGCCGGGAGCACCGGATCACCCACGTGCTGAACGCGGTCGACCCGCGCTTCGTCATGCCGATCTTCGACGGTGCGTTCGCCGCCGGGGCGGACTACCTCGACATGGCGATGTCCCTTTCCCACCCGCACCCGTCGCGGCCGTACGAGGAGACGGGGGTGAAGCTCGGCGACGACCAGTTCGCTGCTGATGAGCGGTGGAGCGAGGCCGGGCGGCTGGCGCTCTGCGGCATCGGCATCGAGCCGGGCCTGTCGGACGTCTTCGCCCGCTACGCCGCGGACGAACTGTTCGCCGAGATCGACGAGATCGGGGTACGCGACGGCGCCAACCTGACCGTCGACGGCTACGACTTCGCGCCGTCGTTCTCCATCTGGACCACCATCGAGGAGTGCCTGAACCCGCCGGTGATCTGGGAGTCGGACCGCGGGTGGTACACCACCGCGCCCTTCTCCGAGCCGGAGGTCTTCCACTTCCCGGAGGGGATCGGCCCGGTCGAGTGCGTCAACGTGGAGCACGAGGAGGTGCTGCTGATCCCGCGCTGGGTGCGGGCCGGGCGGGTCACTTTCAAGTACGGCCTCGGCGACGAGTTCATCGAGGTGCTCAAGACCCTGCACAAGCTCGGCCTGGACTCGACGACGCCGGTGAGCGTCCGGGGCGTTGAGGTCTCCCCGCGCGACGTGGTCGCCGCCTGCCTGCCCGACCCGGCGACGCTGGGGGACAGGATGCGCGGCAAGACCTGCGCCGGCACGTTCGTGACCGGCACCGGGGTCGACGGCCGGCCACGGAAGGTCTACCTGTACCACGTGGTCGACAACGAGTGGTCCATGAAGGAGTACGGCCACCAGGCGGTGGTGTGGCAGACCGCGATCAACCCGGTCGTCGCCCTCGAGTTGCTCGCCACCGGCGCCTGGTCCGGCGCGGGCGTCCTCGGTCCCGAGGCGCTGCCCCCGAAGCCCTTCCTCGACCTGCTGACCAGCTACGGCTCGCCGTGGGGGATGGAGGAGCGGTGAACCGCTACGGCCCGATGTTCGGCCCGGACATCACGTTCCTCGGGGTTCCGCGGTGCACGCTGGAGGAGCCCTCCACCTACGTGGACGCCGATATCGTCATCGTCGGCGCGCCGTTCGACGGCGGCACCTCGCACCGGCCGGGCACCCGCTTCGGCCCGTCGGCCATCCGGCAGGCCTGCTACCTGCCGCACGACGGTTCCCGCCCGTCCCTCGCCCTGCGCGTCGACGGCCTGCAGGACCTGCGCGTCTATGACGCGGGTGACGTGGAGATGTTCTCGGGCGACATCGAGCGGTCCCTGTCGTCCCTGGAATCGGCCGTCTTCGCGGTGGCGCGCGCCGGGGCGATCCCGATCGTGCTCGGCGGCGACCACTCCATCGCCCTGCCCGACGCCACCGGGGTGGCCCGCCAGCACGGGCTCGGCCGGGTGTCGCTGGTGCACTTCGACGCGCACGCGGACACCGGGGACATCGAGTTCGGCTCGCTGCACGGGCACGGCCAGCCGATGCGCCGGCTGATCGAGTCCGGCGCGGTACGCGGCGACCGCTTCCTCCAGATCGGCCTGCGCGGGTACTGGCCCGGCCCGGAAACCCTGACCTGGATGGCTCAACAGCGGATGCGGTCGTACGAGATGACCGAGCTGGTTTCGCGTGGCCTGGACGAGTGTCTGACCGAGGCCTTCGAGATCGCCACCGACGAGTGCGAGGGGGTCTTCCTCTCCGTCGACGTGGACGTCGTCGACCCCGGCATGGCCCCCGGCACCGGCACCCCCGAGCCCGGCGGCCTCACCTCGCGCCAGCTCCTCGACGCCGTCCGCCGGGTCTGCTACGAACTCCCGGTGGTCGGAGTGGACGTGGTCGAGGTCGCCCCGCCCTACGACCACGCCGACATCACCGCGTACCTGGGCAACCGCGTGGTCCTGGAGGCCCTCTCCGCCATAGCCCGCCGCCGCCACGACGCCACCCCCGGCAACCCCCCTTGGAACCCCCACCAACCCCTCCTCGACGCCCGCTAACCGCGCCCCCTTTCCCCCGCGATCTTGCAGTTGTGGTGGGAATTTTTGCGGCCAAAAGGGATAAATGGCTAACCAGATCTGCAAGATCGCGGGTGCGTCGGGTGGTTGGCGCTAGCAGATCACGGGGCTGGGTGGGGGGTTTCCACAGGAGGGTGTGTTGTGCACAGGGCGGTTGGGGGGCGCTCTGGATTGGTGGTGCGGCAGGGCACCGTGCCGGCATGGGGCAGGAGCTTTGGCGCGGTGCCGATCTGATCAGCGGATCGAGTCGGCAGGCGGTACGGACGCGAGCGGCTGGCGGCGACCTGGTACGCGTCCGACGCGGCATCTACGCCGCAGCTGTGCCTGATGACGAGGACTGCCTGCGCGCGTTGTTTCTCTGCCTTCCTCCTGAGGCACTGCTGACGGGCGGGTCCGCCCTGCGGCGCTACGGGATCCCGCTCCCGGGCGACGGGTGGGTTCACGTTCATCTGCCTCCGAACATCGCGCGCCCTCGGTTGCCAGGACTCGTGGTCCATCACGGTGTTCTGCCGGTGACGGCGCCCGTGATGCTGCGGGGAGTGCCTTGCGTCCCGCCGGCCCGGTGCGCAGTGGACTTGGCGCGAGCGGTCCGGCGACCGGATGCCCTGCCACTGCTCGACGCGGTGTTGCGGGCGGGGCTGGCACATCCGGACGACCTGCAGGCCGAGGTGTGCCGACATGGTGGGCTCAAGGGCGTCCGCCAGGCCAGGGAACTCGTCCGGCTCGCCGATGGCAGGGCTGAGTGCCGGCAGGAGAGCCAGCTGCGGTTGGTGCTCCTCGATGGTGGGCTACCTGCTCCCGAGCCTCAGATCTGGGTGTACGACTCAGAGGGAGTCGGCCGGTACCGGCTTGACCTGGGCTATCGGGCCAAAAGAATCGGCATCGAGTACGACGGCGTCTCCCACCTCGACCGGGATCGCCTACGGCACGATCGGGACCGGGCCAACTGGCTCGACGCCCAGGGCTGGACGATGCGCTACTTCACCGACCGCGACCTCTACCGCCGCCCCAGCCACGTAGTCGCCACCATCCGCGCCGCCCTAACTCCCTGACCTCATCCACCAGTGCCCCGCGATCTTGCAGTTTTGGCGGCCACATAAAGGAAGTACAACGCAAAAGGGCAACCCAAACTGCAAGATCGCGGACGGGGGTGAGGCGCGCCGATCTAGGCATTGACAAGTTTGCGGCCGCTCCGCTAACTTGACGATGACAAGATGAGGCTCGGGGAGGTCGAGATGGAACCGAAGATGGTCCGGCAGATGTGGCAGCTCATCGAGCCGGTGCACGCGCTGCTCTACTACGCGCCGGAGCTGACCGAGGAGGCGGCCGCGCTGGGCCTGCCGACCGACGAGCGGTGGCCGAGCTACTTCGCTTGGCGGTCCGCCCCGCTCGGCCCGGCCGGGCCGCAGCTGGTCACGGCCACCTACTACAGCTTCAGCCCCCGAATGGTCGCCGAGTACGTGCCGGCGATCTGGTCGACCGCCGATCCCGCCAAGGTCCTCGACGCGCGACTCTCCGGGGTGGACCGCGCGCTGCGCGCCCTGCTAGGTGACCGGGTCCATTCGCCGGAGCTGGCCGAGGCCGCCGCGCTGGCCCGCCGGGCCGCCGAGGCCGCCGACGTCGCCGGGCGTCCGCTGGCCGCCGCCAACGCCGACCTGCCCTGGCCGGACGCGCCGCACCTGGTGCTCTGGCAGGCCGCCACCGTGCTGCGCGAGCACCGCGGCGACGGGCACGTGGCCGCCCTGCTGACCGCCGGGCTCGACCCGACCGAGGCGCTGGTCTCCTTCGCCGCCGTCGGGGCCGCGCCGGTCGAGGTCTTCGCCAGCCGCCGCTGGACCGAGGAGGAGTGGGCCGCCGCGCGTGATCGGCTCGCCACCCGTGGCCTGGTCGACGCCGCCGGCGTGGCGACCCCCGAGGGTCACCGGCTGCGCGACGAGGTGGAGCGGCGTACGGACGAACTCGCCGCGGCACCGTGGCGGGCGCTCGGCCCGGCGGCCGGTCGGCTGGCCCAGCTGGTCGCGCCGGTCACCCGGGCGGTGGTCGCCTCCGGAATGCTGCCCACGCAGAGCACCCTGGGCATCCGCCGGTAGCGGTGACCGGGCTGGATCGTCGGTCAGCGTGACCTGGCGATCCAGGGTGGTGGGAGCGGTGGCGCCGGAGCGTGCCTGGCTGCCTACCGTGGGATGTGCCACTGAACGGACGGTGCTCCCGGTCCGTACCAGACGTCGGACCGAGATCGTCGGACGACTGGAGGCGCAGTGAAGGTACAGCGGAAGCACGTGCTGGCGGCGGGGGTGGCGGTGGTCGCCTCGGCGGTGGTGGCGGTCGGGACCGGGTTCGGCTTCGCCGACACCACACCCACCCGGCCGAGCGCCTGCCAGGGGTCCGTCACGTTCTCGGCGGAGGGCGGGGCGCCCGCGGCGACGAGCGACCGGTTCCCGGTGGGGACCCGGCTGCGGGTGACCAACCTGGACAACGGGAAGGCGGCGACCGTCACGGTGACCGGTCCGTCGGGCAGTTGCGTGCTGCTCAACGTGGCCGCAATGGAGTTGGTCAGGGAGTCGGGGAAGAACGTGATCCGGCGCAACCTGGTGGAACGTTTGGACGGCGGCGCGGCGCAGCCCGGTGGAGCGGCCCGGCCGGGCGGCGGAGCGCAGGCCGGCGGGCAGGCCCGGCCGGGCAACGCGCAGCAGCCGGGCGGCGCCCAGGCCGGCGGCGCCCAGGCCGGCGGCGCCCAGGCCGGCGGCGCCCAGGGCGGTGGGCAGTCGGGCGGCGCCCAGGGCGGCGGGCAGGCGGGCGGGGCGGCCGGGCGCAGCGTGTGTGCCGGGGCAATCACGTTCTCGGGCGAGGGTGGGGCGCCGGCCGCGACCAGCGACCGGTTTCCGGTGGGGACCCGGCTGCGGGTGACCAACCTGGACAACGGCAAGGCCGTGACGGTGACGGTGACCGGCCCCTCGGGCAGTTGTGTGCTGCTCAACGCCACGGCGATGGACCTCGTCCGCGAGCCGGGCAAGAACCTGATCCGCCGCAACGTGGTGGAGCTGCTCCGCTGAGCCGGAGGCGGGCGGGTGTCGCGCCGTGCGCCACACCCGCCCGCCATCCGGCGGCGCGGGGCATTGGGTGGAACACCATGTGTCTCCTGGCGCTGTGGCACCCATGTTGTTCCACCGAGGCGCGCCGGTCGCGGCGACGCGGCCTCGCGGTCGGAGCGTCGGGGGCGCGGACCCGCCCAGGCGGCGGGGTCAGGCGATGCGGCGGATGCGGCGGAAGGCGAGGTAGAGCAGGAGCGCGGCCAGGGCGACGAAGATGCCGGTCTCGATGCCCTGGAACAGCCAGAACCGATCCGCCGGCTGGTAGAGCTGCCAGTTGTAGGCGCCCGGTCCGACACCCAGCTCCGCGCCGCAGGCACCGCCGCCCGGCCCCTGAGCACCCGGCGGACACATGATCTGGGTGTCGGCCGCCACCATCTTCCCGTCGGCGGCGCGGACCCCGCTGGCGAGGATCCAGTCGCCCCGGCTCTCCCTCAGCAGCTCGGTCCCCTCGATGGGGAAGGTGAGCGTACGGGCGGGCTGGTAGTGCGGCCTGGCCAGGATCGCCACCGCCGCGCGTACGCCGATGAGCCCGACCAGGGTGACGGTCATGGCGGGCAACATCCGGCGCCAGAGCGTGCCGGCGAAGATGCCGAGCGCCACGGCGAAGAGGGTGTAGCCGATCGGGGCGACGCCCTGCAGGTCGAAGACGATGAAGCCGAGCCGGCCCTCGCGTGCGGCGTGGGTCAGCGGGCTGACCCACCACGACATGCCCAGCCCGTAGCAGACCGCTGCGGTCACGGTGACCGCGACGACCAGCCCGAGCTTCACCACGGCCCAGTGCGTCCGGCCGACGCTCTGGGTCCAGGCGAACCGGTGCGTGCCGTGCTCCACCTCCCGGGCGACCAGCGGGGCACCCCAGAACAGGCCGACGAGCATCGGCAGGACGAGCAGCAGGACGGCGACGAGGTTCAGGCTGCCGTACCGGTTGGTGAATCGGCGGAAGCCTGCCTCGCAGCCGTCAACGGTCGCCGGGGTCACGTCCGTGGCGGCCAGTTGGCGGACGCAGTCCGGCAGCCCGAGCTCGGTGAAGGTGTGCCGCATCGACAGGCCGATCGGGATCATCAGGGCGGCCAGGGCCGCGAACCCGATGAGGGTGAACAGAAGCTGCTTGCGGTGCTGCCGCCAGGCCAGCCAGATCACGCGGGCACCCCCCACTCGGTGTGACGCGACGTCGTGTCGCCGTCGGCCAGGTAGGCCAGGATGATGTCCTCCAGGCCGACCTCGCGGACGGACCAGGAGGGATCGTCGATCGCGCCGCCCGTACGGACCAGCAGCGTCGACTGACGGTCGGTGTGGCTTTCCCGGACCACGGCCTCGACTCCGCTGGGCGAACGGCCGCCGTTGCGGGGGCCCACGAGTTGCCGGTGCCCGGCCACGAGGTCGTCGACCGCGCCGACGAGCTGCACCCGAGCGGCGTGCAGCACCATCAGGTAGTCGCAGACCCGTTCCAGGTCGGCCAGCAGGTGCGAGGAGAGCAGCACCGTCGTCTCGGAATCGGCGACGCTGCCCATCAGCGACTGCAGGAACTCCCGACGGGCCAGCGGATCCAGGCTGGCGACCGGTTCGTCGAGCAGCAGCAGCCGGGGCCGTTTCGCCAGCGCGAGCGCCAGCGCGACCTGGGCGCGTTGGCCGCCGGAGAGCTTGCCGACCGGCAGGTTCGGTGGGATGCCGAGCTGGGCGAGCCGGTTGCGGGCCAGCGCGGCGTCCCAGCGCTTGTTCATCCGGCCGCAGAGGTGGACCAGTTCGGCGGCGGTGAAGTCGCGGTAGAGCGGGGTGTCCTGAGCGACGAATCCGATCTCCGGCAGGACCGCCGGATTGTCGTACGGCGACTGGCCGAAGACGCGCACCGCGCCGGCGTCCGGCCGGAGCAGGCCGACGGCGAGATGCAGGAGCGTGCTCTTGCCGGCGCCGTTGGGGCCGACGAGGGCGGCGATCCGCCCGGCGGGCAGGCGCAGCGAGCAGTCCCGCAGCGCCCAGGTTCTCCCGTACCGCTTGCCGAGCTGCTCGGCCTCCAACGCGATCTCCATCGGGTGTCCTCTCATCCTGCTGAGGCGGGCTCGGCGCGCGGCGTCTCGGCGGCCGGCGCGGCCCGCATGGTGGTCTCGACCAGGGCGGTGACGTCTTCGGGGGTGAGACCGGCGGCCCGGGCGCGGTGCAGCCAGGCCACCAGCTCCTCGCGCAGCTCGGCCTGATCGGCCAGGGACGAACCGGCGAGGGTGCGGCGGACGAAGGTGCCCACCCCGGGGCGCCCCTCCACCAGACCCTCGATCTCCAGCTCGCGGTACGCCTTCAGCACCGTGTTGGGGTTGATGGCCAGCGACTGCGCGACGTCGCGGACCTTGGGCAGCTGGTCGCCGGGCGCCAGCAGCCCCACCCGCAGGGCCTGCTTCACCTGCTGGATCAGCTGCACGTAGGTGTTCACCTTGGACCGGCCGTCCAGCACGAACTCGATCACCCAGGACCAACCCCTCTATTGTCCTACGACAGTAAGACTATGGGGCAGCATGGCGGGGCGGAGCCGTTCTGTCAACGACCTGGCGTGTCAGGGAAGGGCATACGGTCGAACGTGGAGCCGGCGGTGCTGGTCGCGGCGCTGTGGGCGGCGATCCGCCCCCGGCGACGGCGGTGAGTGGCACGCGATGGGTGTCACGGAGGACGGGAGACACCCATGGCGTTCCACCGGCCGGATTCCCCAGGCGGGTCGCACGAGGGTGGAACGGCGACGGGCGCCGCGCGGTGCCGGCGCGACGCCCGTCGGTCCGCTCGACTCAGCCGAAAGCGGCGTCCAGGATGTCCAGTCCGCGGGCCAGGTCGTCGTCGGAGATGACCAGCGGGGGCAGGAAGCGCAGCACGTTGCCGTACGTGCCGCAGGTGAGGGTGAGCAGGCCGGCGGCGTGGCAGGCCGCCGAGACCGCCGCGGTGGCGGCCGGGTCGGGGATGAGGGTGCCGGGCTGCACCAGCTCCACGGCGAGCATCGCACCGCGGCCGCGTACCTCGGCGACGCGCGGGTCGCGCTCGGCGATGGCACGCAGCCGGGCGCCCATCACCGACTCGATCCGCCGGGCCGCGGCGGCCAGGTCCAGCTCGTGCATGGTCTCGATGGCGGCCAGCGCGGCGGCGCAGGCGATCGGGTTGCCGCCGTAGGTGCCGCCGAGGCCGCCGACGTGCACCGCGTCCATCAGGTCCGCCCGCCCGGTCACCGCCGCGAGGGGCAGGCCACCGGCGATGCCCTTGGCCAGGGTGATCAGGTCGGGCTCGACGCCCTCGTGCTGGCAGGCGAACCAGTCGCCGGTCCGGCAGAACCCGGTCTGGATCTCGTCGGCGATGAAGACCACCCCGGCCGCCGTCGCCCACGTGCGCAGCGCCGGCAGGAACCCTTCTGCGGGTACGACGAAGCCGCCCTCGCCCTGGATCGGCTCGATCAGCAGCGCGGCGACGTTCTCCGCGCCGACCTGCTTCTCCACCATCTCGATGGCCCGCGCGGCGGCGTCCGCGCCGGACAGGCCGCCGTCGCGCAGCGGGTACGACATCGGCACCCGGTAGATCTCCCCGGCGAACGGTCCGAACCGGTGCTTGTACGGCATGTTCTTCGCCGTCAACGCCATGGTCAGGTTGGTCCGACCGTGGTACGCGTGGTCGAAGACCACCACCGCCGGCCGCCCGGTGGCGTGCCGGGCGATCTTCACGGCGTTCTCCACCGCCTCGGCGCCGGAGTTGAACAGCGCCGAGCGCTTCTCGAAGTTCCCCGGGGTCAGCGCGTTGAGCTGCTCGCAGACCGCCACGTACGACTCGTAGGGGGCGACCATGAAGCAGGTGTGGGTGAAGCGCTCGACCTGCGCCTTCACCGCCTCGACGACCCGCGGGGCGGAGTTGCCGACGTTGGTCACCGCGATGCCGGCGGCGAAGTCGATCCACTCCCGGCCGTCGACGTCGGTGATGGTGCCGCCGCCGGCCCGATCCACGTAGGACGGGATGACACTGCCGACGCCCCGGGCGACCGCCGCCCCGCGCCGCTTGTGCAGTTCCTCAGACGATGCCATGAACTGTGCCTTCTTTCGTTCGCGACTGCGGGGCTCGCAAACCCGGCTCACTCCTCGCGCTTCACTAGGCCTCGATGTTGTGCATGACGTGCTTGATCCGGGTGTAGTCCTCCAGGCTGTAGACCGAGAGGTCCTTGCCGTGCCCGGAGTGCTTGAAGCCGCCGTGCGGCATCTCCGAGATGAACGGGATGTGGGTGTTCACCCAGACGCAGCCGAAGTCGAGCCGGCGGGTCATGCGCATCGCCAGGCCGTGGTCCTTGGTCCAGACCGAGGCCGACAGGCCGTACTCGACGCCGTTGGCCCAGCGCACCGCCTCGTCCTCGTCCGAGAAGCGCTGCACGGTGATGACCGGCCCGAACACCTCGTCCTGGATGATCTCGTCGGCCTGCTGCACGCCGGAGACCACCGTCGGGGAGTAGAAGTAGCCGCGCTCGCCGACCTGCGAGCCGCCGGTCTCGACCTTCGCGTGGTCCGGCAGGCGGTCCAGGAAGCCGCGCACCCGGGCGAGCTGGTTGGCGTTGTTCAGCGGGCCGTAGAGCACGTCCTCGTCGTCCGGCGCGCCGGTCTTGGTGTTGCGGGCCTGGTCGGCGAGGGCGGCCACGAAGTCGTCGTAGATGCCGGGGCCGGCGAGCACGCGGGTGGCGGCGGTGCAGTCCTGGCCGGCGTTGAAGTAGCCGCCGATCGCGATCGCCTCGGCCGCCGCGGCGATGTCCGCGTCGTCGAAGAGCACCACCGGGGCCTTGCCGCCCAGCTCCAGGTGGGTCCGCTTGAGGTCCGGCGCGGCGGCCGCGGCGACCTCCATGCCCGCGCGGGTCGAGCCCGTGATCGACACCAGCTGCGGGGTCGGGTGGGAGACGAGGGCGCGACCGGTGTCCCGGTTGCCGCAGACCACGTTGAACACGCCCGGCGGGAAGAATTCGGAGGCGATCTCGGCCAGCAGCAGCGTCGACACCGGGGTGGTGTCGGAGGGCTTGAGCACCACGGTGTTGCCGGCGGCCAGGGCCGGGGCGATCTTCCAGACCGCCATCATCAGCGGGTAGTTCCAGGGCGTCACCTGGGCGCAGACGCCGATCGGCTCCCGCCGCACGTACGAGGTGTGGCCGGCCATGTACTCGCCGGCCGAGCGGCCCTCGAGGAGGCGGGCGGCGCCGGCGAAGAAGCGGAACTGGTCGACGGCCGGCGGCAGCTCCTCGTCGGCGGTGAGCTGGCGGGGCTTGCCGGTGTTGCGTACCTCGGCGTCGACCAGCTCGGCGGCCCGGGCCTCGACCGCGTCGGCCAGCTTGAGCAGGGCCTTCTGCCGTTCGGCGGGGGTGGTGTCCCGCCAGGTCTCGAAGGCGCTGGCGGCGGCCTTCATCGCCGCGTCCACGTCCGCCGCGCCGGAGACCGGTGCCTGGGCGAAGACCGCGCCGGTACACGGGTCGATCAGGTCGGCGTAGCCGCCGTCCACCGGGTCGACGTACTCGCCGTTGACGAAGTTGCGCAGCTGCTGCTGGTCGCTCATCAGAAGTCTCCGAGGGATGGCCGGGGGTGAGGTCAGCGGAGGTTATCGCAATCTGACTGCCATCTTGGCTACTGAATTCGCGGCAGACAAGGCCTTGAGCAACTGTTTCCGCGCGGGCGGACGTCGTCTACGCTGCCGAGGTGTGGAGCCGACCGAATTCTTCGTCGCCGGCCGCCCCGCACACGGCGAGGGCGAGCTGACCGTCACCCACCCGTACGACGGCCGGACGGTGGGGCGTACCACCTTTGCCACGGCCGACCAGGTCGAGGCCGCCGTCGCGGCAGCGGCCGGGGTGGCCGCGGAGGCCGCGGCCCTGCCCGCGCACGTCCGGGCGGCGGCCCTGGACCACGTCTCCCGGCGGCTCGGCGAGCGGGCCGAGGAGGTCGCCCAGCTCATCACGGCCGAGAACGGCAAGCCGATCAAGTGGGCGCGGGCCGAGGTGGGTCGGGCGGTGTCCACGTTCCGGTGGGCGGCCGAGGAGGCGCGACGGTTTTCCGGCGAGCTGCAGCGCCTCGACACCGACCCGGCCGCGACCGGGCGGATCGCGCTGGTCCGGCGGGTGCCGAGGGGGCCGGTGCTGGGCATCGCGCCGTTCAACTTCCCGCTCAACCTGGTCGCCCACAAGGTGGCCCCGGCCATCGCGGTCGGCGCGCCGATCGTCGTGAAGCCGGCCCCGGCCACCCCGCTGTCCGCGCTGCTGCTCGGCGAGATCCTGGCCGAGACCGAGCTGCCGGAGGGGATGTTCTCGGTGCTGCCGCTGCCCAACGAGCGCGCCGCCGAACTGGTCGCCGACCCGCGGCTGCCGGTGGTGTCGTTCACCGGCTCCGGGCCGGTCGGCGCGGCCATCCGCCGGTCCGTGCCGGAAAAGCACGTGACGCTGGAGCTGGGCGGCAATGCGGCGGCGGTGATCTGCGAGGACTGGATCTCCGACGAGGACCTGACCTTCGCCGCACACCGGATCGCGACCTTCGCCAACTACCAGGCCGGGCAGTCCTGCATCGCGGTGCAGCGGGTGTACGTGCACGAGTGGGTGTATGACGGCTTCCTGCCCCGCCTGATCGCGTCGGTCGAGGCGCTCAGGACGGGTGACCCCTTCGACTCGCATGTGGATGTCGGGCCGCTGGTGTCGGAGGAGGCGGCGCTCCGGGTGGAGGAGTGGGTGGACGAGGCGGTGACCGCCGGGGCCAACCTGCACGTCGGCGGCCGGCGCGAGGGTGCCACCTACCCGCCGACCGTCCTGAGCGGCGTGCCGAAGGACGCCAAGGTCTGCACCGAGGAGGTCTTCGGGCCGGTGCTGGTGGTCGGCCCGGTGGAGAGCGACGACGCCGCGTTCGCCGAGGTCAACGATTCGGCGTACGGGTTGCAGGCTGGGGTGTTCACGCACAGCCTGCAGACGGCCTTCTCGGCGGCGCGGACCCTTGAGGTCGGCGGGATCATCGTCGGGGACGTGCCGTCGTACCGCGCCGACCAGATGCCGTACGGCGGGGTGAAGGGGAGTGGCGTCGGGCGGGAAGGGCTGCGCAGCGCGATGGAGGACTACACCGAACCGCGGGTGTTGGTGCTGACCGGGGTGACGCTCTAAGCCCTCCCCTGGCACGCTTGGTGTCCCGGAAGGCTGTCCCGCTGGCCGAGCTGGTGTCGTTCTACCAGGACGCGGCACGACAGCTCGGCTCCCCCTAGCGGCGCAAAATCTTCCTCTCACCTCAACGTCCCGATAGACGCAAGAAACGAAGGGAGTTACGATACCTTCGTTCAGACTACCGGCTCCAAACGTTCCGCAAGGAGAGGCAATGGCCGCGGCTGTGCTGAGGGAAGAGACCTACCTGCCGGATGGTCGGGAGCAGCTCGCCCGGGTGTACGACTTCGTGAGAGCTCACGAGGAGGCCGGACTCGGACCGTTGAAGCCACGTTATTTCCTGTCCGGAGCCGAGCCAGGAGACCAAGTTGAGCTTCCGGCTGAGCTGTACGCGGCGCTTCGACAGGTGGTCGAAGCGCTGCAACGAGGCCTTGCGGTGACTGTGGCACCCCGTACCCTGACGCTCACGACCCAACAGGCCGCCGATCTGCTCGGGGTCAGTCGGCCGACCGTGGTCAAGCTCCTCGACGAAGGCAAGATCCCATTCGAACGCGTGGGGACTCACCGCCGGGTACTGCTACCGGACCTGCTTGCGTACCGGGAACAGCGCCGCGCCGACCAGTACGCCGCGCTTGAGGCGACATCCGTCAGCGTCGACGACGAAGAGGACCTCGATGCGATGCTGCAACAGCTCCGCGACGCGCGTCGAGCGATCGGGCGCCGTCGCAGGGGCCTGACAGAATGACGCGGTGTTCACAGCCCTCCTCGACACATGTGTCCTGTGGCCCAGTCTTCAGCGTGATTTCCTTCTCTCGCTTGCGGTCGAAGGCATGTACCGACCTGTGTGGAGTTCGGTCGTCCTCGATGAGCTGGAGTACGAGGAAAGGGCGAAGTGGATCAGGCGGGGCGTGGACGAGGTCGAGGCGGTCCGGCGAGCCTCGCACCTCATTGAGCAGATGCGGCGCAGCTTCGACGACGCGGAGATCAAGGGCTGGGAAGGGCTGGAAGGCACGTACGGCTGCGGTCGCCGCTCTCAGGGCGCGATCCGGCAGGACAGGTCCCGTCCGGACCGAAGGGGAAGTCCTGAAAACTCTCGCTCACCGCTACGGGATGACCTCCGTAGCCGAGGCGATGGGCCAGGCGCCAGCGACGCATCACGAGTGAAGCGGCCTACCGCGGGTCTCCTGATCAAAGCCCATCGCCCGGTGCCGGCACCCTGAGCGGCCACGGTAAGCCGGGCACTATGACGATGGATCACAGCAGCTGATGCGCCGTGCCCGCGTTCGATCGAAGCGATCAAGCCACCCGCTTCGATCGACGGGAGGGCTGGCGGCGCCGGTGGGACAGGTCGGTGTGGTGATGCCGGCCGGGATGGCTGTCAGGGTCGGTGTGAACGGTAGCGCTGGTCAGCCGGGGCACGGCGTGGGTGAGTTGATGCTCGGCGTCGGCCGCGATCTCGTGTGCGGCGATGACGGTGAGGTTGGCGTCCACGACGAGTTCGGCTTCGGCGTGCAGTCGGTGGCCGATCCAGCGGAGCCGGACCGATGCCACGTCTTGGACGCCTTCGACGGCACGTAGGGCGGTTTCGGCCTGGTCGACGATGGCGGGGTCGACGGCGTCCATGAGGCGTCGGTAGACCTCGCGGGCGGCGTCTTTGAGGACGAAGGTAATGGCGGCGGCGATGACCAGGCCGATGACCGGGTCGGCCCACCGCCAGCCGAGGGCTGCGCCGCCGGCGGCGGCGAGGACGGCGAGGGAGGTGTAACCGTCGGTGCGGGCGTGCAGGCCGTCGGCGATCAGTGCCGCGGAGCCGATGCGTCGGCCGACGCGGATGCGGTACTGGGCGACGAGCTCGTTGCCGAGGAATCCGACCAGGCCGGCGGCTGCCACCCACGGCACGTGGGTCACCTCTGCGGGATGCAGCAGCCGAGTGATGGCGGTCCAGGCGGCGGCGACGGCGGACGCGGCGATGACGACGACGATGATGATGCCGGCGAGGTCTTCGGCGCGGCCGTAGCCGTAGGTGTAGGCGCGGGTGGCGGCCCGCCGGCCGAGGAGGAACGCGATCCCGAGCGGTACGGCGGTCAGGGCGTCGGCGACGTTGTGCAGAGTGTCGCCGAGCAGGGCGACCGAGCCGGAGAGCACGACGATGATCGCTTGGGCGAGGGCGGTGATCCCGAGGCCGACCAGCGAGATCCACAGGGCGCGTAGCCCTTCGCGGGAGGTCTCCAGCGCGGGGTCGATCTTGGTCTGGGAGTCGTGCGAGTGTGGGACGACAGCGTGACTCAGCCGGTGCCACAAGCTCGCCAGCCAGCCGCGGTGGTGGTGGTCGTGTTCGTGTTCGTGGTGATCGTGCGAGTGGTCCTGGCCGTGGTCATGGCTGTGACCGTGCTCGTGATCGTGGCTCTTCACCGCTCCCCCAGCCTTCCCGGCCGCACGGACGGTCCGTTTACCCCGGCTACCGGCGATAATATGTGCTCATGTACGCACGCGACAACGTTGCAGATGCCAGTGACCTGCAACAACGCCTTCCTGGCGGGCCGGAGGTGGAGGCGGCGACGGAGATGCTGCGGATGTTGGCCGACGGGACGCGGCTGCGGCTGATGTATCTACTCAGCGAAGGCGAGCACGACGTGACCGCGCTGGTGGCGGCGGTGGGCATGGCCCGGCCGGCGGTGTCTCAGCACCTTGGCAAGCTCCGGCTGGCCGGGCTGGTGAGCGTACGACGTGAGGGCCGCCGCGCCCTCTATCGCGCCAAGGGCGGGCATGTGCGCCGGCTGGTGACCGAGGTGATGCACGCGGCGTCGCACCGGGTGACCGGCAGGCCGGAGCACGACTGAGCTACTCGATGGGCTTGGAGCGCGGGTCGGCGAACCAGTCCCGGGTGAACTGGCGGACCGCGTCGATGTCGACGGTGTCGCAGGCGACCGTCCGGTAGGCGTGCACGGCCTTGACCGCCTCGCTCTGACCGGGAGCGGGGCCGCCGACGACCCGGCCCGAGACGTAGTCGGTGACGAAGGCGCGCACCTGGGCAACCTGCTCGGCGGTCAGGTCCGGCCGGTAGTTGACGATGACGTACCCGTCACCGATGACGTGCCCGAACGAGGTCGCGGGCACCGCCTCGCCCGGCTCGAAGAAGTCCTTGGCCGAGATCCTCGACCCCACGAGCAGCTAGTGCTTGGGCAGTGGGTCCGCGACGTAGACGCCCTTGCCCTGGCGACCGTCGATCAACTGCTCAGCCTTCAGCACGAGCATGGCTGACCTGATGACGGTGCTGCTGGCGCCGTAGTGCTCGCACAGGGCGCTGAAAGACGGCAACTTGTCGCCCGGCTTCAACTTCCCGGAGCTGATCTGCTCGCGGATGTCTCGGGCGACCTGAAGGTACGCAGGTTCGGACACAGGTGGTGCTCCCAGCTTGGCGGCTGGGACCAAGGAGACCACACGAGGCGGCTCACCTACAACGCAATGTACTTAATGTTGATGCGGCGCACTATGTGCACTATGTTGCTCGTGGGGCTCCTGAGCTTGGCGGCCAGACGCCCCGCCGTGGGTGTCTGACCTGGAAACCCCCGTCCCGGGCGGGCACCCGCGGCACCGTCCCGACTCGGCGGGAGGTGGCATGCGGCGCGTCTCGTACGAGGAGTACCTGCTCGCGGTCGCGCTGACCCTGGCGCGGCGACATCGGCCGGTCTGGTGCTGGCGGCGGTGGCGGCGCGTCTGCCGCTGCGGCGAGGAACTGCCCTGCCGAGCGCGGCATTCGGTCCCGATCAATCGTGGCCATTGGTCGGGGGAGGAGCAGTGAACGACGAGTCGGTGCGGGCGATCCTCGCGGCCCACGTTCGGGCCATCGACGGCACGTGCGTCGGGTGCAGGCTGTGGTGGTCGCGGCTGTCGCCGTACCCCTGCTGGCAGGTCCTTTGGGCGACCAGCCGGCAGGCGCGAGCGATCACCGCGCGGTTTCTCGGCGGCCTCCGGTGACCGCCCATGCGCCGGTGCCGCCGCTGTGGAACTGCGCCGGCTGCGGCGTCGGATGGCCCTGCCCGACGCGGCGGCGCGAGCTGCGGGCTGAGTTCGAGGATGCGCCCGTCTCGCTGGCCCTCTACATGAGTTCCCACTTTGTGCGGGCCGCCGAGGACCTGGTCGGCGTGCCGGCCGGGCAGTTGCATCAGCGCTTCGTCGGGTGGGTGCGGGGCGACGAGCAGGTCCACCAGCACACGGAGCGCCACCTGGCCGGCGAGCGGCCACGGTTCCGGCGGCGGCGGATCTGAGCAGGCAGATTAGCCGGCGGGGCAGTGGCAGCCGGGTTCTCGGGACCTGTGCGAGACTCCCGTCATGATCGAGGAGGCCGACCGCGTCCCGGCACGACGCCGGCTATGGCACTGGGCCGTCGCAGCGGCTCTGGCACTCACGCCCGGCGCGATCAGCGCCGTCCTCATCAGTGGCGGACAAGCTGCGACCGGCACAGGTCCGGGCCCGCTCGCTGGCCCGAGGTTTGTCGTGTCCGGAGCCGTGGTGATCGCCGACACCAGTGGCGAGTCGTTCAGCCGCGACGGGCGCGGCGGCTGCGCCGGCGGGGGTGACTACGCCAACATCCGCGACGGTGCGCCGGTCGTCATCTACGTTGATGATCGAGACTCCGCCGTCGGTCAGCTGACCGACGGACGGTTCCTTACCGACGGGACGTGCCGGTTCTGGTTTGCCGTCAGGGAGGTACCGGCCGGGCATGACCGCTACCGCCTACAGGTCTCCGAGCAGGACGGTGGGGAGTACTCCGAGGCAGACCTCAAAGCCGGGTTGGTGACCATCCGCCTCGGTGGCCAGAGCACGTTCTACCGGCCACCGAGCCCGGCGTAATTGCGTTGCGGGGCGGGTGAGGGGTGGACGAGGGTCCCGGCATGGCTGACGCGCGTACGACCGCAGACACCGACGACCAGCCCGCCCGCCAGTTCGGCTGGTCCGACATGTTCGTCCACCCCGACGAGGACCCGCGCTCAACTGAGAGCTACGACGACGAACGCAGCATGCTGATCGGCTACCTGCGCGACTATCGCCTGACGCTGGAGATGAAGTGCTCCGGGCTGGGGCCCGAGGAGCTGGCCCGCCGCTCGGTGCCGCCGTCGACCATGTCGCTGCTCGGGCTGGTACGCCACCTGGCCGAGGTGGAGCGCAACTGGTTCCGCCGGGTGATGGCCGGACAGGACGCGCCGAGGATCTACGCCACCGAGGAGGACTCGGACGGGGACTTCAACGGTGCGGCGGCCGATCCGGAGGTGGTCGCCGAGGCGTGGCACACCTGGCGGTCCGAGGTGAAGTTCGCGGAGCAGTTGGTGGCCGAATCGCCCGACCTCGGGGTCCGGGGGCGTATGCGTGACGGCGGGACCATCTCGCTGCGCGAGGTGCTGCTGCACATGGTCGAGGAGTACGCCCGGCACTGCGGCCACGCCGACCTCCTGCGCGAGCGGATCGACGGCCGGGTAGGTCAGTAGTTGTCGATGACCATGAAATTGTTGTCGCAACACTCCGGACCAGCCGACAATAACTTCATGATCAACGGGCGGAGCCCGGGGAGTGTGGCGGAGGCGCTGCGCATACAGGATGAGTTGCGGCCGTTGGTGGACCTGGTGGGGCCGGGGCCGACGGCGCCCGCGACGGCGGCCGGCCTCGATGTCGCGTACGCGGAGAGCGGTGACCGGCTGGCGGCGGCCGTCACCGTGCTGGACGCGACGACCCTCGCCGTGGTCGACGAAGCCGTCAGCGTCGGTCGGCCCGCCTTCGCGTACGTGCCCGGGCTCTTCGCCTTCCGCGAGCTGCCCGCGCTGCTGGACGCCCTGGATCGGCTGACCGTCCGGCCCGACCTGCTGGTCTGCGACGGGCACGGGCTGGCCCATCCGCGCCGGTTCGGGCTGGCCTGTCACCTTGGCGTGGTCACCGGCCTGCCGTCGATCGGGGTGGGCAAGACGCCGCTGGTCGGCCAGTGGGACGAGCCGGGCCCGCGGCGGGGTGCGTCGACGCCGTTGCGGGACGGCGGCGAGGTGGTCGGTCGGGTGCTGCGTACCCGGGACGGGGTGAAGCCGGTCTTCGTCAGCGTGGGCCATCGGATGAGCCTGGACAACGCCGTCGACCGGGTGCTCGCGCTGACGCCGCGCTACCGGCTGCCGGAGACCACGCGGACCGCCGACCGGCTCTGCCGGGCCGCCTTGGCGGCCCGGCCGCGCTGACACACCCCCGACCGCCCTCGCCGCCAGCCAGCACCGGGCTGCGGGGGGCCGCGGGAGCGAGCGCGGCGCGCGGTTGATCCACACCAGGTGCGCGACGTGGCGGTGTCCGGGCGCCGGGACACCTACATACGCTGTACGGAGTGGATCAAGCCGCACAGGCGGAGCCCACCCGCCGGGTGGCGCTGCACACATGGGGAGCGCTCAATGAGCGGGAGTCACCCTGGCCCGGTAGTAACCTACCCGCGGACCCCGGCGGGGAAGAAACGGTGAGGTGGACATGTCGGTTCGGCGGCACGCGGCACGGCTGGCCATGGTCGGCGCGATGCTGGGCGGCCTGGTGGCCGTCGGAGCGTCTCCGGCGCTGGCCGACGACGACCGGGTGGAGGTGCATGCGGCGAGCAGCTTCACGGCCGGCGGATCGCCCGGCACGGTGGCGATCGAGGTGCGCAAGCGCACCGACGGCTGCGTGCTGCTGCGGACCGGGCTGGGCCTGCGGCTCGACGGCCTCCAGGCCAACCAGGTCCAGGCGCAGGTCAACGCCGGCGGCCGGTGGTGGCCGGTCGGGGTCTCCGGTGACAGCGGCACCGTGAGTACCGCTTACACCTCGCCGGCCAACCCCACCCTCTGCAAGGGCAAGGGCATCACGGTCCGTTACCGAATCGCCTTTCTGGCCGGCGCACCCGACGGTCGGTTGACGGTCGTGGGCGAGGCGGTCACCGCTCGCGGCCGGCTGCTCGGCCGGGCCGCCGACACGTCCCGGGTGGTCGGCGGGGCGAAGGCGCCCTCGCCGACGCCGACGAAGAAGCCATCGCCGACGCCGAGCGCCGTGGTGACCGAGCCGGCGAGCGCCGACGCATCCGCCGTGGGCGCCGCGCTCCCGGCCACCGGGCAGCGCGCCGCCGAAGAGTCCTCTGGAGGTTCCCCGATCATGTTCTTCGGCATCGCGCTGGTGCTGGTCGGCATCGCCCTGATCGTCCTGCTGGTCCGCAACAACCGCGCGGACAAGGTCGACGACAGCGCCGCCGGTTACCCGGAGGTACCGCTGGCGAGCAATCCCGGCGGCACCACCTACCGCTCCGGCACGCCGACCCTGTACGGGCAGCAGCCGCCCACCCCCGGCGTCTACGGGAGTACGCCCACCCCCGGCGTCTACGGGGGGACGCCGACGTCCGGCCCGACCGGCAACGTCTACGGTGGCCCGGCCGGCGGCGAGCCCCCGGCGCCGGCCGGCGGCGGAGACACCACGGTCATGCCCCGCCTGCCCGGCTGAGCCGGGACGGAGCAAGCCGCTCCGTTAGGCTCAGGTGCGGTGACGGCCCGTGGTGGAGACGTGACGGCCGCCGGGCCGGGATGCGTCATAAGGTGTCCGACCGGGTTCGCCGATAAGATCGCGTGCGCCGGTCGGCACCGCCGACGGTGAGACCGCATACGTGGAAGGAGCCGCGCCGTGGCCCTGGACCCGCAATTGCTCGAGATCCTCGCCTGTCCGGACACACACCACGCCCCGCTCGACTACGACGCGCAGTCGCAGACGCTGACCTGCACCGAGTGCGGTCGGATCTTCGAGGTCCGCGACGACGTGCCGGTGCTCCTGCTGGATGAGGCGCGCGGCGGGCCCGCGGCGGAGAACCCGCGCGGCGGCTCCGCGTCGCAGCGGTGATGGAGGGTACGGCCGGGGTCAGCGGGCACCGGTACGCCGACGAGTCGTTCCTGGACAACCCGGACGCGCTCAACGAGCAGGACCCGGGCGGCATGCTCCGGTTCACCGCATCGGCGGGCGCCCAGGTGCGCGAGTCGGCGGCCCTGGCGGCCGAGGCCAACCTGAGCATCCTCGCCGACGAGGGGCGTCCGCGGGCGGTCGTCATCGCCGGCATCGGCACCGCGGGGCGTACCGGTGACATCCTCGCCACCGTCGCCGGGCCGCGTTGCCCGGTGCCGGTCATCCCGCACCGCAGCGCCGGCGTACCCGGCTGGGTCGGTGCGGCGGACGTGGTGATCGCGGTGAGCGCCTCCGGTCGCAGCCCCGAGGCGCTCGGCGCCGCTGAGGCGGCGCACCGCCGTGGCGCCCGGCTGGTCGCCGTCGGCGCCCCGGATTCGCAGCTCCAGTCGGTGGCCGAGCGGGCCCGGGCGCCGTTCATCCCGGTGCCGCGGCGCGCCCCGGCGCGGGCGAGTCTCTGGGCGCTTACCGTGCCCGTGCTGCTCGCCGCCCGTACGCTCGGGCTGGTGAAGGTGAACGAGGCGGACCTGGCCGAGACCGCGGCCCGGCTGGACGCGGACGCCGACCGGTGCCGCCCGACCGCCGAGTCCTTCGTCAACCCAGCCAAGTCGCTGGCCCTGGGCTTGGCCGGCTCGATCCCGATCGTCTGGGGCTCGTCCCCGCTCGCCACCGTGGCCGCGCGGCGGTTCGGTGACACCCTGTCTGCCAACGCCCGCTACCCGGTGGTCGCCGGGGCGCTCGGCGAGGCCGGCCGGGGTCGCGTCGGCCTGCTGGACGGCGTCTTCGGCGGGCTGGCCGAGGGGGAGCGGGACATCTTCGCCGACCCGGACGAGACCGACGGCGGCGCCACCCGGCTGCGGCTGGTTCTGCTTCGCGACGGCGGGCTCAACGCCGAGGACGACACCGACGAGCCGCTGGTGGTCGAGGAGCGCCGGGCGGAGGCCGTGCAGACCCTCGCCGAGCGGCGCGGGGTGCGCTGCGACGTGGTCACCGCCGAGGGGGGTTCTGCGCTGGAACGGCTCGCCTCGCTGATCGCCGTGCCAGACTTCGCCTCGATCTACCTCGCACTCGCGCACGGACTGGACCCCATGGCGGTTCCGGCCATCACGGAAATGAAGGAGCTGGCAAACCAGTGAGCGCTAATGGGGGGACGAAGGCGGTCATCGCCGCCCTGCTGGCGAACCTCGGCATCGCCGTCACCAAGTTCATCGCGTTCGCGCTGACGAACTCGTCGTCGATGTTGGCGGAGGCGATCCACTCGGTCGCCGACTCCGGCAACCAGGGGCTGCTGCTGCTCGGTGGCCGGCGGGCCAAGCGGGCGGCCACCCCGCAGCACCCCTTCGGCTACGGCCGCGAGCGCTACATCTACGCGTTCATCGTCTCCATCGTGCTGTTCAGCGTCGGTGGTCTCTTCGCGCTGTACGAGGCGTACCACAAGTGGGCCGAGCCACACCCCATCGAGAACTGGCAGTGGGTGCCGGTCGCCGTGCTGGTGATCGCGATCGTCATGGAGGCGTTCTCCTTCCGGACCGCCGTCAGGGAGTCCAACCACACCCGGGGCAAGCAGTCCTGGGTGCACTTCGTCCGCCGGGCCAAGGCTCCGGAGCTGCCGGTGGTGCTGCTGGAGGACCTCGGCGCCCTGGTTGGTCTGGTCTTCGCGCTCTTCGGCGTCGGCATGACGCTGATCACCCACGACGGCAGGTGGGACGCGGTCGGCACCGCGGCGATCGGCGTGCTGCTGGTCACCATCGCGATCATCCTCGCCATCGAGACCAAGAGCCTGCTGCTCGGTGAGGGCGCGGAGGCGCACGAGGTCGCGGCGATCGAGAAGGCGATGACCGAGGGCCCCGAGGTCGAGCGGATCATCCACATGAAGACGCTCTACCTGGGGCCGGACGAGCTGATGGTCGCGGCGAAGATCGCGGTGCCGCCGTGCGACTACGCGGAGGAGGTGGCCCGGGGAATCAACGCCGTCGAGGCCCGAGTCCGCACCGCCGTGCCGCACGCCCGGGTCATCTACCTGGAGCCGGACATCTACAGCGCCGCCGCCGACCAGGCGGGCACCGGGAGCGCCGCTCACACCGCCGTGCCCGAGTCGGAGACCGAGCCGGGCCAGATCGCCGGGCGGCCCGGGAGCTGACCGTGGAGCTCTTGCAGGGTCGGATCCGCGACTACGCCTGGGGCTCCCGGTCGGCGATCGCCGAGCTCCAGGGGCGTCCGGTGCCGAGCGACGGGCCGGAGGCGGAGCTGTGGCTGGGCGCCCACCCGGGCGCCCCGGCCACGGTCGACCGGGACGGCACCCCGGTCAGCCTGACCGACCTGCTGGTCGCCGAGCCGGCGCACTGGCTGGGCGAACGGCTGGTCGGCCGGTTCGGTACCCGGCTGCCGTTCCTGCTCAAGGTGCTCGCCGCCGACGCCCCGCTGAGCCTGCAGGCCCATCCGGACCCGGAGCAGGCCCGGGCCGGGTACGCCGCCGACGCCGAACGCGTCAACTATGTCGACCCGTACCACAAGCCGGAACTGCTGGTCGCGCTCTCGCCGTTCGAGGCACTCTGCGGGTTCCGCGACCCGGCGGCGTCGGCCGCGGCGCTCGCCGCGTTCGGCGTACCCGCCCTGGAACCGGTGGTGGCCGCGCTGCGCGCCGGGCCGACGGGGCTGCGGGAGGCCGTACGCCTGCTGCTGAGCTGGCCCGCGACGGAGCGCGCCGGGCTGGTGGCGGAGATGCTGGCGGCGGAGGTCGCCGGCCCGGACGCCCTGCTGGCCCGTGGGCTGGCCGTCCACTACCCGGCCGACCCCGGGGTGCTGGTGGCGCTGCTGCTCAACCACGTACAGCTGGAACGGGGCGAGGCGATCTGGATGCCGGCCGGCAACCTGCACGCCTACCTGCGGGGCACCGGCGTGGAAATCATGGCGGCCAGCGACAACGTGCTGCGCGGCGGACTGACCCCCAAGCGGGTCGACGTGGAGGAACTGCTGCGGGTGCTGCGCTTCGAGGTGCTCCACGAGCCGGTCGTCGCGCCGGTCCCGGTGGCGCCGGGCGTGGTGACCTGGCCGGTGCCGGTGGACGACTTCGCGCTGCACGAGGTGACGGTGGAGGCGGGGACCGCCGCCGTGCGGCTCGCGCTGCCCGGTCCCCGGGTGGTGCTCTGTTGCGCCGGCAAGCTCGCCATCGACGACGGCGTGGGCACGGTCACCCTCGGGCCGGGACAGGCGGCCGTCGGCACCGCCTCCGGTGGGGCGCTGGTGATCGGTGGCGAGGGCGAGGCGTACGTCGCCACCTGCGGCCGCTGAGCTGCGGGACCGGTTCGCAGCGCAAGTCCGACTTTCCCGAAATGACTTGACGCCACCCTCGCTCAGTGTGACTCTATGGGTACGCAGCGTTGTCGCGACGAAGGTCCGAGAGCGCGCGGGGAACCAAACCGGGGGGATGCACGGGGCGGCCGGCTGCTGGACGGAAAGTCCGTTCACGACCGACCGCCCCGTGCGCTGTCCGCCGACCGGGCCGTGCTCCGTCAGCCCGCGAGCGTAAGGTGGAAGGCTGCGCAGCACATCGTTCGACAGGAGCTTCCATGACCAGCACCCTCCCGGCTGCCCCCAGCGGCGCGCCGTCCGAGGCCCGGCCGAGCACCCTCGCTGAGGGCGACTACAAGGTGGCGGATCTGTCGCTCGCCGAGTTCGGGCGCAAGGAGATCCGGCTCGCCGAGCACGAGATGCCCGGCCTGATGGCACTCCGGCGCGAGTTCGCCGACGCGCAGCCGCTCGCCGGTGCCCGGATCACCGGCTCGCTGCACATGACCATCCAGACCGCCGTCCTGATCGAGACCCTGGTCGCGCTCGGCGCGCAGGTCCGCTGGGCGTCCTGCAACATCTTCTCCACCCAGGACCACGCGGCCGCCGCGATCGTCGTCGGCCCCAACGGCACCCCCGAGGCGCCGGCCGGCGTCCCGGTGTACGCCTGGAAGGGCGAGAGCCTGGAGGAGTACTGGTGGTGCACCGAGCAGGTGTTGACCTGGCCGGACGGCCAGGGCCCCAACATGATCCTCGACGACGGCGGTGACGCCACCCTGCTCGTCCACAAGGGCGTCGAGTTCGAGAAGGCCGGGGTCGTCCCGCCGGTCGAGTCCGCCGACTCCGAGGAGTACGCGGTCATCCTCAAGCTGCTGCACCGCTCGCTCGCCGAGGACGGCCAGCGCTGGACCCGGATCGGCGCCGGTATCAAGGGCGTGACCGAGGAGACCACCACCGGTGTGCACCGGCTCTACGAGATGCACCGCGCCGGCACCCTGCTCTTCCCGGCCATCAACGTCAACGACTCGGTGACCAAGAGCAAGTTCGACAACAAGTACGGCACTCGCCACTCGCTGATCGACGGCATCAACCGGGCCACCGACGTGCTGATCGGCGGCAAGATGGCCGTCGTGCTCGGCTACGGCGACGTGGGCAAGGGCTGCGCCGAGTCGCTGCGCGGCCAGGGCGCCCGGGTCGTGGTGACCGAGGTCGACCCGATCTGCGCGCTGCAGGCGGCGATGGACGGCTACCAGGTGTCCACCCTCGACGACGTGGTCGAGCAGGCGGACATCTTCGTCACCGCCACCGGCTGCTTCAGCGTCATCACCAACGAGCACATGGCCCGGATGAAGCACCAGGCCATCGTCGGCAACATCGGGCACTTCGACAACGAGATCGACATGGCCGGCCTGGCCAAGCGCCCGGACGTCACCCGGGAGAACATCAAGCCGCAGGTCGACCTCTGGAAGTTCGACGACGGCCACGCCGTCATCGTGCTCTCCGAGGGGCGTCTGCTGAACCTGGGCAACGCCACCGGGCACCCGAGCTTCGTGATGTCGAACTCGTTCTCCAACCAGACCATCGCCCAGATCGAGCTCTTCACCAAGACCGAGGAGTACCCGGTCGGCGTCTACGTGCTCCCCAAGCACCTGGACGAGAAGGTCGCCCGGCTGCACCTGGACGCCCTCGGCGCCAAGCTGAGCACCCTCACCAAGGACCAGGCCGCCTACCTGGGCGTGCCGCAGGAGGGTCCGTTCAAGCCCGAGCACTACCGCTACTGATCGACACCCCGGAACCGGGTCGGCCGCCCCCGCGGCCGGCCCGGTTCCGCCTTCGCGGGCCGGCCGACCCGCTTTGCTCTGCTGCAGCAGACGCAACACTGGGAGCGCTTCGGTGTTGCCTGGACTGCAGCAGAGCAAAGGGGCTGAAGCAGGCGGGTCAGGGCGCGCTCCGCAGGCAAGCGGCGGTGAGGCGAGGCGGACCGTGGTCGGGTCAGTCCGGGCGGGAGCGGCGGCGGGTCGGGCGGATCCAGGTCCAGACGCACCAGGCGAGCCAGGCCAGCGAAACGGCGGTGGCCAGCAGGCGCAGCCGCAGCGCGCTGAGCAGCATCACCAGGGCCAGCACCGCCAGCCAGGGCAGCAGGCCCTTCAACGTTGCCACCGGCGGCTCACCACCCGGCGGACCAGCGGCGGGGCGATCCATGAATAGACGCAGTAGAGGACCCAGGCCAGCCCGACCAGCGCCGCTGGCCCCTTCAAGCCGGCCAGGTTGAGCGCCGCGATGGTGCCGACCGCGATCAGCCACGTGCGCAGGACGCCCAGCCGGAACAACGGTCGGAGCGGGACCAGCAGCGGGTGGGCGTACAGCCGAGCCTCCCAGGCCGCCTCGGCGTAGTCCGGGTCGCCCGGGTCCTGCGCCACCGCACGACCGAAGGAGTGACGGGCCTCGCCGACCCGGCCCCGCTCGGAGGCCATGCTGCCGTACAGGGCCAGCGCCGCCGGGTGCTCCGGCCAGCGGCCGAGGAACTCCCGAGCCACCCGCTCGGCCTCCCGGTCGTCACCGCGGGCGTACGCGAGCTGGAAGCGGCCGGCGTAGACGGCCGGCGACTCCGGGGCCAGCTCGGCGGCCCGGGCGAGCAGCCGGGCGGCCTTGTCGGTCTGGCCCACGGCCGAGCAGAGGTCGGCGTACTGGCAGAGCAGCCACGGGTGCTGCGGTTCGATCGCCAGCCCGTCCAGCAGCGCCCGCTCCGCCGGGGCCAGCTCGCCCTGGTGCCGCAGGGCGAGGCCGAGCCGGCCGAACAGCTCCGCGTCCGGGCCGGTCTCCGCCAGCCCCTGCCGGGCCACGTCGGCGACGGCGTACCACCGATCGAGGGCGGAGAGCGCGGCCGCCCGGAGCTGGAACGCCTGCCGGCTGGTGGCCACCCCGCCGGAGAGCCGCCCGAGCTCCTCCAGGGCCTGCTCCGGCCGGTTCAGGTCGAGCAGGGCGGCCACCCGGTCGAGCTGCCGATCCGGCGCGGTCACCGGGCGCTCCCGGCGCAGGCGCGGTCGACAACTGGTCGATCGGGTCGGCCTGCGGCGGAACCGACGCCGTTCACGAGCCGGCCGCCAGCAGGATCAGGAACCCCTCCGCGAACCCGAAGAGCAGCACGGCGGCGACGCCGGGCCCCCAGAGTGAGGCCGGTGTCCCGCCCCGCAGCTGGTACGCCCGGAACCGTCCCTTCTGCACCAGGTTGGCCACCAGCCAGACCAGCGCCCCGGCGAGCGCGCCGACCAGGCGGGCCGCGCCGCCCGATTGGCCGTCGAGGAGGGTGAGGGTGACCAGCACCCGGGCGGCCAGGGCGGCCAGCCCGGCCCCGACGATCGCCAGCACGGCCCGGCCGGGCAGGCGGAGCCGGGTGGAGTTGATCAGCGCCAGCACGGTGACCGCCGCAACCCCGCCGAAGACCGCGGGGTAGAGCAGCGACCCGGGCCGCCACGGTGGGCGTCGCTGCTCGTACGCGGCGGGGGTGATGGTGGGGGTGAAGAGGTCGTCGGCCACGGCCGTCCTGTCTGACGAGGGGGCGTGTGCCGGATCCTGCCACAGGAGTGGCGCGCCGGAGGCCCCCGCGCCCGTCGCTAAAGGCCGGTGCGGGGCCGGGTGAAGTTCTCGTGAACGACTTGACTGGGTGCCGGATCAGGAGGAAGGTATGGCTGCCCTAAGTTAACTAAGGCGTGCCTAACTGATCACGGAGTACCGATGTTCGCCACGTACCTGATCGGCCTGCGGGAGGGCCTGGAAGCGACCCTGGTGGTCAGCATCCTGGTCGCGTTCCTGGTGAAGTCGCAGCGGCGGGACCGGCTGCCGCAGGTGTGGGCCGGGGTCGGCCTTGCCGTGGCGCTGTCCGTCTTCTTCGGTTGGCTGATCGAGTACACCTCGACCTCGCTGCTCGCCCGCTCCGAGGACCGTGAGCTGTTCGAGGCGGTCACCTCCGTCGCGGCCGTGGTCTTCGTCACCTGGATGATCTTCTGGATGCGCAAGGCGGCCCGGACGATCGCCGGCGAGCTGCGGGGCAAGCTCAGCGAGGCGCTCGCCGTGGGCTCCCTCGCGGTGCTCGGGATGTCCTTCCTGGCGGTGATCCGGGAGGGGCTGGAGACCGCGCTCATCTTCTACTCTGCCGCGCAGAGCGCGGCTGGCGGCGCGGGGCGGGGAGCGCTGCTCGCGCTGATCGGCGGCATCGCCACCTCCGTGGTGATCGGCTTCCTGCTCTACAAGAGCGCCCTGAAGATCAACCTGAGCAAGTTCTTCACCTGGACGGGCGCGCTGCTCATCCTGGTCGCCGCCGGCATCTTCAAATACGGCGTGCATGACTTCCAGGAGGCCGGCGTGCTGCCCGGCCTGAGCCAGCACGCCTTCGACATCTCCTCGGTGCTCGACCCCAGTACCTGGTACGCCGCCCTGCTCGGCGGCATGTTCAACATCACCGCCACCCCGAGTGTGCTGGAGATGGTCGCCTGGGTCGCCTACGCGGTGCCGGTGCTGCTGCTCTTCCTCCGCAAGCCGGCCGCCCCCGCCAAGCCCGCTGTCCCGGCCAAGCCGGCGGCCGCCACCCCCGAGCCGGCCGCCACGGACACGTCGAGCGATCCGACGACCGCGACCGACGACGCCCCGACCTCCGCCCCCCAGAGCGCCTGACCCACCTTCTCCGAGGAGACAGAACCGAATGCGTACCATCCGTTTCCTGGTGCCCGCCGCTGCCGGTCTGCTCGCCGTGTCCGGCCTGGCCGGTTGCGGTGGCGGCGACGACAAGAAGGCCGACGCCGCCGGAGGGCCGATCGCGGTCAAGGCCACCGACAGCGCCTGCGAGGTCGGCACCACCGAGGTCGACGCCGGCCACGTCACCTTCAAGGTGACCAACGCGGGCACCAAGGTGAACGAGTTCTACGTGTACGCCGCCGGTGACCGGGTGATGGGCGAGGTGGAGAACATCGCCCCCGGGCTGAGCCGGGAGCTGCGGGTCGAACTGCCCGCCGGGACGTACGAGACGGCCTGTAAGCCGGGGATGAGCGGCCGCGGCATCCGCGGCGCGCTGAAGGTCAGCGGCACCGCCGCGAGCGCCGCCCCGGACGCCGCGCTGAGCCAGGCCACCGCCAGCTACCAGCGCTACGTCACCAGTCAGACCGGCGCCCTGCTGACCAAGACCGAGGAGTTCGTGGCCGCGGTCAAGGCCGGCGACGCGGCGAAGGCCAAGGCGCTGTACCCGGTCGCCCGCACCTACTGGGAGCGGATCGAGCCGGTCGCGGAGATCTTCGGCGACCTCGACCCGAAGATCGACGGCCGCGAGGAGGTCGTCGAGGAGGGGATGCAGTTCACCGGCTTCCACCGGATCGAGAAGGACCTCTGGACGACCGGCGACATCAGCAAGGACGGGCCGATCGCCGACCAGCTGCTCACCGACGTCAAGGAGATCGTGGCCAAGGCCAACGCCGAGAAGCTCTCGCCGTTGCAGCTCGCCAACGGCGCCAAGGAGCTCCTCGACGAGGTGGCCAGCGGCAAGATCACCGGCGAGGAGGACCGCTACTCGCACACGGACCTGTGGGACTTCAGCGCCAACCTGGAGGGCTCCAAGGCCGCCATGGCCGCGCTGCGCCCGGCGCTGGAGCAGCGCTCGCCCGAGCTGGTCACCCAGCTCGACACCGAGTTCGCCAACGTGGAGAAGACGCTCGGCAAGCACCGCGACGGCGACGGCTGGAAGCTGCACACCGCGCTCAGCAAGACCGAGCTGAAGGAGCTCTCGGACAGCATCAACGCTCTCGCCGAGCCGATCAGCAAGGTCGCCGCGGTCGTCGCGCGATGACGAATCCCGCAGGAGAGCCGATGAGCGAGCAGAACATCGAGGCAGCGCCCGCCGACGGCAGCCGCCTGTCCCGGCGCCGGGCCATCACCCTCGCCGGCGTCGGGGTCGCCGGGGTGGCCGGGGTCGCCGCCGGCGCCACCGCGCTGGTCCGGGGCGCGGACCACGCGGCGGCGAACGACGTGGCGGCCGGGGCGGTGCCCTTCCACGGCGAGCACCAGGCCGGCATCACCACCCCGGCCCAGGACCGGCTGCACTTCGTCGCGTTCGACGTGATCACCAAGGACCGGGCCCGGCTGGTCGCGCTGCTGCAGGAGTGGACGGCCGCCGCCGCCCGGATGACCGCCGGCCGGGACGCCGGGCTGATCGGCGCGGTGAACGGCATGCCGGAGGCCCCGCCGGACGACACCGGCGAGGCGCTCGGGCTGCCCCCGGCGCAGCTCACTCTCACCATCGGCTTCGGCCCGATGCTCTTCCGCGACGCCCAGGGCAGGGACCGGTTCGGCATCGCCGACCGGCGCCCGCCCGCCCTGGCCGACCTGCCGCACTTCGCCGGGGACGCGCTGCGCCCGGAGATCTCCGCCGGCGACATCTGCGTCCAGGCCTGCGCCAACGACCCGCAGGTGGCGGTGCACGCCATCCGCAACCTGGCCCGGATCGGCATGGGTGTGGTCAGCGTCCGCTGGTCCCAGCTCGGCTTCGGGCGTACCTCGTCGACCTCGCGGGGCCAGGCCACCCCGCGCAACCTCTTCGGCTTCAAGGACGGCACCGCCAACCTCAAGGCCGAGGACACCGGCCTGCTCCGCGACCACCTCTGGGCCCACCCGGGCGACGGGCCGGACTGGATGACCGGCGGGTCGTACCTGGTCAGCCGCAAGATCCGGATGCTGATCGAGACCTGGGACCGCACCCCCCTGGCCGAGCAGGAGCAGATCGTCGGCCGGTCCAAGGGCGCCGGCGCGCCGTTGGGTAAGGGCGACGAGTTCGACGAGCCGGACTTCGCCGCGAAGGGCGAGGGCGGCGAGCCCGTCATCGCCGAGACCTCGCACGTCCGGCTCGCCCACCCGAGTCAGAACAACGGCGCGCGCCTGCTCCGCCGCGGCTACAACTTCGTCGACGGCTCGGACGGGCTGGGCCGGCTCGACGCCGGGCTCTTCTTCATCGCGTACCAGCGGGACCCGCGTAAGCAGTTCGTGCCGATCCAGACCGGGCTCTCCCGGAACGACGCGATGAACGAGTACCTGCGGCACGTCTCCAGCGCGCTGTTCGCCTGCCCGCCCGGCGTACGCGACGCCGCCGACTTCTGGGGCCGCGCGCTGTTCGCCTGAGCCCGCGACAGCGGCCGGCCCGCACGGGACATCGGTGGTGCGGGGCGCCGGTGGTCAGCCGCGCGGGCGCTCGGCGCTGATCGCGGCGGGCCCGGGGCGTACCGCCGTGGGATCGGCCTGGGTGGGGACGGCGATCGCCGGGGCGGCGGGCCGCAGCGGGGCGGGGGTCGCCGGCGGTGCCTGCGGCGGCGCGGCCGGCGGCGGAGGCGCCGGCGTCAGCTCGGGCCAGAGCGTCGCGGTGACGCCCCGGGTACGGCCGAGCCGGTGCACCGCCCGGCGGTGCCGCTCGGCCAGCACGGCGGCCAGGTAGGCGGCCTCCGGCGCGCGCCACGGCGGCGGCGGGGAGATGACCGCGGCCATCTGGGCCCAGAGCGCCCGCCCCAGCCGGCCCCGCTCCGGCTCGACGAACTGGTGCACCCGGGCGAGGTACTGCCGGGCGGCCAGGGCCAGCCCGTCGTCCAGGCGGGTCAGGTCCAGCGTCTGCGCCCAGCCCATCAGCGGCGGCACGGCCAGCGGAGCGGGCCGCCACACCCCGGCGCCCCGGGTGTGCACCACCATCGTGCCGGCCACCAGGTCACCGAGGCGCCGCCCGCGCGGGTCCGTCAGCATCACCGTGACGCTCGCCGCCCAGCTCAACAGCGGCAGCACCAGGCCCGGCCACTCCACCGCCACGCCGACCAGGGCCCGGGTGAGCGACTGGCCGACGCCGACCGGGCCGCCGTCGGCGCGCACCACCCGCAGTCCCACGACCAGCTTGCCGACCGTCCGGCCGCCGGCGAACCGCTCCATCAGCACCGGGTAGCCGACCAGCACGAGGACCAGCAGGACCGTCTGCAACGCGCCCTCGAGCGCCCCGTCCACCACCCCGGCGGGCAGGACCAGCAGCAGCAGCGACAGCCCGATCGACAGCAGCATCGCCACGCCCACCTGGACCAGGAGGTCGATCAGCAGGGCGAGCACCCGGGAGCCGAGCCGGGCGGCTCGGACATCCAACTCCACCGCCTCGCCGCTGACCAGACCGGCGTCGGCCCACCGGTCCCCGCCGTGCGCCGGTGCGGGAGGTTGCGCTCTCACTCCGACAGTGAACACTATGAGCGCCGGACGGGGGAGGATGAGTGGATCTCGACGCGTACGTGGCGGAGCACGGCGGCGAGTGGCGACGGCTGGAGCAGTTGGCCCGGCGCCGTCGTCTGGACGCCGCCGAGGTCGACGAGTTGGTCGCGCTCTACCAGCGGGCGGCCACCCACCTCTCCGTGCTGCGCAGCCGCTCACCCGACCCCGCGCTGGTCAACCGCCTCTCCCACCTGGTGCTGGCCGCCCGGGCCCGGATCACCGGCCGCCCCCGGGCGTCCTGGGCCGCGCTGCGGCGGTTCCTCACCGCCGACCTGCCGGCCGCCCTCTACCGGGCGTGGCCCTGGTGGTGCGGGGTGGCCACCGGGTTCGGCGCGCTCAGCGGCTTCCTGATCTGGTTCGTCGCCGGCCACCCGGACACCGCCGCCGCGTTCATCGGCAATGAGGCCGCCGCCGACCTGGTCGACTCCGGCTTCGCCGGCTACTACACCGAGTTCGCCGCGCCCACCTTCGCCTTCCACCTCTGGACGCACAACGCCTGGATCGCCGCCCAGTGCCTGGCCTCCGGGGTGCTGGTCGTGCCGGTGTTCTACCTGCTCTGGCAGAACGCGCTGAACATCGGCGTGGTTGGCGGGGTGATGGTCTCCTACGGCCGGGCTGACGTCTTCTTCGGCCTGATCACCCCGCACGGGCTGCTGGAGCTGACCGGGATCTTCGTGGCCGCCGGAGTCGGTCTGCGTACCGGCTGGGCGTGGATCTCGCCGCCCGCCCACCTCAGCCGGGGGCGGGCGGTCGCCGAGGCGGGCCGTTCGTCCATCGTGGTCGCCGTCGGCCTGGTCGGGCTCTTCGCCGTCTCCGCCCTGCTCGAGGCGTTCGTCACCCCGGCGCCCGTGCCGGTCCCGGTCCGCGTGGCGGTCGGCGCCGCCGTGTGGCTCGCTTTCCTCTCGTACGCCCTCCTCCTCGGCCGCCACGCCGCCCGCTCCCCGACATCGCCGCCCTCGTCCGCGCCCCCGCCTCCTCCCGTGACCGCAAATTCACGGAATGAGGGCCTTTTCGGCGCGGAATAGCCACTGATCCGTGAATTAGCGCGGGCCGGAGCCGCGGGGGCGCGGTGGTGGGTCAGAGTTGGCCCAGGGACTTGAGGCGGAGATAGGTGTCGGCGACCGTGGGGGCGAGGCGGTCGGCGGGGGCGTCGACCACGGTCACCCCGTGTCTCGCCAGCGCGGCGCGGACGCGGTCCCGTTCGGCCAGCGCCCGCCAGGCCGCGGCGGCGGCGTAGGCGTCCTCCGGGCCGGTGGGCGGGGCGACGGTCAGCCCGGTCAGCACCGGGTCGTGGGTCGCGGCGATCACCACCTTGTGTCGGGCGGCCAGCCGGGGCAGCACCGGCAGCAGGCCCTCGCCGAGGGCGCCCGCCTCCAGGGCGGTGAAGAGCACCACCAGGCTGCGCTGCCGCTCCCGGCGCAGCACCTCACCGGCGATCAGCTCGAAGTCCGTCTCCACCAGCGCCGGGTGGAGCGGGGCGACCCCGTCGACCAGCCGGGAGAGCAGGGCCGGCCGGCCGCTGCCGGTCACCCGCGCCCGGATCACGGCGTCCGCCGCCAGCAGGTCGACCCGGTCGCCTGCCCGGGCGGCGAGCGCGGTGAGCAGCAGCGCCGCGTCGATCGCGGTGTCCAACCGGGGCTGGTCGCCGACCCGTACCGCCGAGGTGCGACCGGTGTCCAGCACGCAGACCAGTCGCCGGTCCCGCTCCGGCCGCCAGGTGCGGACCAGCACGTCGGACCGGCGCGCGCTGGCCCGCCAGTCGATCGACCGCACGTCGTCGCCGACCACGTACTCGCGCAGGGTGTCGAACTCGGTGCCCTGGCCCCGACCCCGGGTGACCTGTATGCCGTCGATGATCCGCAGCCGGGCCAGCTTCTCCGGCAGGTGCCGCCGGGAGTCGAAGCGGGGCAGTACCCGCAGCGCCCACGGTGGCGTGTCGGGGCGGCCGGCCCGCTGCCGGAACGCCAGCCGCAGCGGCCCGAAGGAGCGTACGGTCAGCGCCACCGCCGGCCGGTCGCCCCGGCGCGACGGAGTGAGCCGTACGGGCAGCGTGGCCGTGCCGCGCGGCTCGACCAGCAACAGCCGCCGCGGCGGTACGTCGGGACGGGCGCCCGCCGAGGGCACCCAGGCGTCGCGCACCTGGGCGCGCAGCGTACGGGCGGAGGTGTTGGCCAGGTGCAGCGTGACCGTGGCGGTGCCGCCGAGCCGGACCGCCCGGTCGCCGGTCCGGGTGGCGGTGAGCGCGTGCAGCGGCGCCGCCAGCGACCAGTCGAGGGCGACCAGCAGCAGCACCAGGCCGGTCATCGCCGCCACGCCGACGAACGGCGCCGGCCAGGCCGGCAGGGTCAGCGCGCCCGCCCCGAGCAGCAGCGCCGCCCGCCAGGTCATCGCGGCGTCGGCACGGTGGCCAGCACCGTGTCCAGCACCGAGTCGACGCCGACCCCCTCCAGCTCCACCTCGGGGCGCAGCCGGAGCCGGTGCCGCAGGGTGGGCCGCGCGACGGCCTTCACGTCGTCCGGGGTGACGTGGTCGCGGCCGGCCAGCCAGGACCACGCCTTGGCCGTGTTGAGCAGGGCGGTCGCGCCGCGGGGCGAGGCGCCCAGTTCGAGCGCCGGGGTGGCCCGGGTGGCCCGGCAGAGGTCCACGATGTAGCCGAAGAGCGGCTCGGCCACGTACACCCGGCGGACCGCCTCCCGGGCCGCGGCGAGGTCGGCCGCGGTGGCCACCGGCCGTACGCCGGCGGCGCCCAGGTCGCGCGGGTCGAAGCCGGCGTGGTGCGCGCGGAGCACCCCCAGCTCCTCGTCCCGGCTGGGCAGCGGCACGGTCAGCTTGAGCAGGAACCGGTCGAGCTGCGCCTCCGGCAGCGGGTAGGTGCCCTCGTACTCGATCGGGTTCTGGGTGGCCGCCACGATGAACGGGTCGGGCAGCACCCGCCGTTCGCCCTCGACGGAGACCTGCCGCTCCTCCATCACCTCCAGCAGCGCCGACTGGGTCTTCGGGGGCGTCCGGTTGATCTCGTCGGCGAGCAGCAGGTTGGTGAAGACCGGCCCCTCCCGGAAGGTGAAGGCGGCGGTGTGCGGGTCGAAGATCAGCGACCCGGTGACGTCGCCGGGCATCAGGTCCGGGGTGAACTGGACCCGCTTGGACTCCAGGTCCAGCGCGGTGGCCACGGTGCGGATGAGCAGGGTCTTGGCCACCCCGGGCACGCCTTCGAGCAGCACGTGCCCCCGGCAGAGCAGGGCGATCACCAGCCCGGTGACCACGGCGTCCTGCCCGACGACCGCCTTGGCCACCTCGGCTCGCAGCCGGTGCAGGGCGGCGCGGGCGTCGTGCTGGTCGACGGCCGACGGAACGGTCATGGGTCCGGTCACCGGAGATCTCCTTCGGTCGGGTGGTCGGGACGGGCGGCGACCGTGCGGGCCACCCGGTCCAGCGCGCGGGCCAGCTCCAGCAGCTCCTGGTCGGTGGCCGGCTCGTCGCCGTAGAGCAGTTGTTCGGCCTGGTCGGAGCCGATGCCGGCGCGCGCGGCGACCCGGGCGGCCACCTCGGTCGGTGGCGTGGTCGGCGGCAGGTTGAGCCGGGGCAGCAGCCGGTCCAGCGCGGCCGCGCGCAGGGTCGCCGCCGCCGGGCCGCGGGCGCCGGCGCGCCGGTAGAGCCGGGCCCGACCGAGCACCGTCTCGGCGGAGCGGACGGTCACCGGCAGCGGTTCCAACACGGGCGGGCCGAGTCGGCGGGCCCGCCAGAGCACCACCAGCAGCCCGGCCAGCGCGAGCTGGGCGAGCAGCGCCCAGAACCAGACGGGGAAGGCGGTCCAGAGCGGATTCTGCGGTGACCGGCCGCCGGCCTCGTCCTGCCCGTCGGAGCCCCGGCTCGGCGTCCCGTCGCGTCCCGGCCGGCCGCCGTTCTCCCCGCGGGTGGAGCCGCCCGGCGTGGGGGACCAGCCCGGCTCGCCGTCGGGCCCGGTGCCGAAGCTCGGTGCGGGCGCCGGGCCGTCCAGGTCGAGCCAGACCAGCGGACGGGGGCCGCCGAGCAGGCCGGTGGCGAGGGCGCGGTTGCCCAGCTCGTCGATCCGGTCGTTGCGGAACGGGTCGCTGGCCCCGATCACCACCACCTCGGTCCGCCAGGACACCCGGAACAGTCCACCCGAGTAGCAGCGGTCGGGGACGACGGCCCGGCCGGGCGGGCCGGCGTAGCGCTGGCGGTCGGCGGCGGCCGTCCCGGCGCCGAGGGCCTCGGGCAGCGTGCACGGCTGGCCGTCGGCGTCCGGGGCGATGGCCCGGGTGGCCCAGCGGCGCGATGTCGGCACGAGCGGCGCGCCGAGGCCTTCCAGCACCCGGCGGGACGGGTCGACCAGCACCAGGCGACTGCCGAGGGGCAGGTCGGCCAGGGCGGCGACGGTGTCCGGGTGCACCAGCTCCGGAGCCGGCACGAAGAGCGTGGCCGGGCCGGGCCGGGCGGCGAGCAGTGCCCGCAGGGTGTCGGTCTCCCGCCGTACGGGCACGCCCTGCCCGCGCAGCGCCGCGGCGAGCCGGCTGCCCCCGTCGTCATCGGTGGCGACGGGGGAGAGGAAGCCCCGGTCGGCCGGGTCGGGCTGGTCGACCGCGTGCGCCACCAGGGTGACCGCGATCAGCAGGAGGGCCAGCCCGAGCGGGATCAGCAGCCGGTGCCGACGACGGCGGGCCTGGCGCGGCCGCTCCGGGACCGTCCTCGTCGCCTCGATGGTGCTGGTCACCGGCGCTCACCGTCCTCGGGGTCACCGGAGAGCTCCCGGTGCAGGTCGGTGGCGAGTTCGCGCATCCGCCGGTCGTGCTCCGGGGTGGCCGGGCGCTGGGCGTACCAGAGGTCGGAGAAGATCGTGCCGGCGGCGTGCAGGGGCGGGTGCACCCGGGGCCGGACCCGGGCCGCCGCCGCGGTGAGCTCCGCGACGGTCATCCCGGGGCGGTGCTCGACCACCCGCCCGACGACCAGCTCACGGATCATGTCGCGCAGCCGCTCCCGGACCGACTCCGCGTACCGGCCCTCGGCGGCGAGCCGGTCGGCGAGCGAGGCGTGCGCGGCGGCGGGCTGCTCCGGCGCGCCGGCCCGGGGTGCGGGCACGGTCGGCGCCTCGGCGGTCGTCCTGGGGCGCCGTCGGCGGCGGGGGAGCCGGCGCAGCCGCGGGAGCCGCCAGCGGGGCAGCCGCGGGAACCGGAACCGGGGCAACCGCAGCCGCGGGAGCCGGGGCAGCCGCCGGGGCACCCAGGCGGGGAAGAAGTACCAGCCCAGGGCGACCAGGAGCGCGACGAGCAGCAGGAGCAGCGTGGCGAGTGGCAGCGGTACCACGTCGCCGAGGGCCGCGACCGCCTCGGTCCACCACCGGCTCACCGCTCGACCGCCAGCAGGACCGGCTCCGGCGTGCCGGCCGGGGCCCGGGAGAGCCGGATGTCCAGGCCCTCGGTCCGCATCCGGGTCTCCAGGTGCAGCACCGCGTCGAGGCAGGCCAGCGCCGGGTAGGCGACCGCGTTCACGGCGACCCAGGCGGCCGTGGCGACCGGGAGGGCCCAGCTCAGGTCACCCAGGTCGAGCAGGTCCAGCGACGCCAGCCCGTAGAAGAGGCCCAACCCGATCCCGAGCCGGATCAGCCACCAGCCGAGGTAACCGAGCAGCCGGATGCCGGCCGCCCGGCCCCCCGAGCGGACCGCGAGCCCGAGCGCGCGCAATGGTGCCCGCGGCGCGGGGAGCCGGTCCACCACCAATGCGGGGGTGAGCGCGCCGAGCAGCCCGTAGGCGACGAACCAGGCCGGCCCGAACAGCGACGCCATCAGGACGACGAGGCCCGCCAGCAGCGCGAGCGACACGGTGGCGGCCCATCGGGCGCCGGCGGGTCGGAGCAGCTCGCGCGGCCCCGCCCGGCGCCCGAGCAGTGCCGCGCCCGCGCCCCGCGCGGCGGGGTTGCCGAGCAGCGCGATGATCGTCGCCTCGGTGCCGGCGCCCACCGCGAGCAGCAGCCAGTACCAGCCCAGCCGATCGTCGTTGAACCAGTATGTCGGCGGGTGCGTGCCGGCCAGCGTCCGCAGCGGGTGGAGCAGCAGCTGCTCGCCCAGTGCCAGCAGGGCGGCGAGCGGGACCAGCAGCCGGGCCTGGCCGCGCAGCAGCAGGACGGCGGAGTCGAGCAGTTCGCCCACGGTCAGCGGGCGGCGCGGGAGCACGGCGGTCGGGCCGGCGTCGGACACGCGTACTCCCTGGCGGACGAGCGGTGGTGGCGGGCGGCGGCGCCCCCGAGGGATCATCGTGACACGGCCGGTCCGATCCGGTGGACCCGCAGGGGGGCCGCGCCACGCGCAGCGTCCGGCCCGTCAGCTGTGGTGTGTGGTCGCCCGCCGCAGTACCGTGCCGTGATAACGCCGAACCCTCCTAACCGAACGGGGATGGAACGATAAACCCCATGAGAGCCCGGGTACTGGTGGTCGACGACGACCCAGCGCTCGCCGAGATGCTCGGCATCGTCCTGCGCAGCGAGGGCTTCGTGCCCGCATTCGTCGCGGACGGGGAACGGGCATTGGCCGCTTTCCGTGACAATCGGCCCGATATCGTCCTGCTCGACCTGATGCTGCCCGGCATGAGCGGCATCGACGTGGCGCGCGCGATCCGGGCCGAGTCCGGCGTGCCAATCGTCATGCTGACCGCCAAGAGCGACACGGTGGACGTGGTGCTCGGCCTGGAGTCCGGGGCCGACGACTACGTCGTCAAGCCGTTCAAGCCCAAGGAGCTGGTGGCCCGGATGCGCGCCCGGCTGCGCCGGGGCGAGGACGTGGCGCCGGAGATGCTCACCATCGGGCCGCCCGGCATCCAGATCTCCATCGACGTGCCGGCGCACACGGTGAGCCGGGACGGCGAGGAGGTGAAGCTGACCCCGCTGGAGTTCGACCTGCTGGTCGCGCTCGCCCGCAAGCCGCGGCAGGTCTTCACCCGCGAGGTGCTGTTGGAGCAGGTCTGGGGCTACCGGCACGCCGCCGACACCCGCCTGGTCAACGTGCACGTGCAGCGGCTGCGGGCCAAGATCGAGCCGGATCCGGAGCGACCGGAAATCATCCTCACCGTTCGGGGCGTGGGCTACAAGGCGGGTACCGGATAGCCTTGGTCGCACTGTGGTGACCTCCCCGCGCCCCGACTCGCCGACCACCGCGTACCGCTGGCTGCAGGCCGTGCGGGCGCTGTGGCGCATGCTGGCGGGCCGGTCCGCCCGGCTGGTCGCCGGCCTGCACCAGACGTGGCGCCGGTCGCTGCAGGTCCGAGTGGTCACCATCACCCTGGTGGCGTCCAGCCTCCTGGTCAGCGGGTTCGCCTACCTGATCGCCGACAAGATCACCAGCATTCTGGTGCAGAACGCCGTGACGGACGCGCGCCTGCGCCTCTCCAGCGGCAGCGACTACGCGGCCAAGCAGTTCTCCCTGTACAGCCAGCCGCAGGAGGCGCAGCTCCAGGACACCATCGACGGCACGGTCAACTACCTGGCCGGCGGCGACCCGGCGCAGACCAGCGGGGTGGTGGTCGCCATCACCGCGGACAACTACCCCGGCATCATCAAGCCGCGTACGGCGCCGGACGCGGACGTCCGGCCGTTGATCAGTCGGGAGCTGCGGACCGCGGTCGCCGAGGGCAACATCGCCCACCAGATCGGCACCGGCCGACTGACCGGGGAGCGCACGAAATACCTCGTCTACGGCTCGCCGGTGCCGACCCGGTTCGGCCAGGTCGAGCTCTACTACTTCCTGCCACTGGCCCGGCAGGACGCCACCGCCGCCGACGCCCGGGCCACCGTGATCGCCACCGGCGTCGCCCTGGTGCTCCTGCTCGGCCTGCTCGCCGCCCTGGTCACCCGGATGGTGGTGACCCCGGTCCGGGTTGCCGCCCGGACGGCCCAGCGGCTCTCCGCCGGCCTGCTCGACCAGCGGATGGCGGTCAACGGCGAGGACGACCTCGCCCTGCTCGCGGCTTCCTTCAACCAGATGGCGACCAACCTCCAGCGGCAGATCCTCCGGCTGGAGGAGATGTCCCGGCTGCAGCGGCGGTTCACCTCCGACGTCTCCCACGAGCTGCGCACCCCGCTGACCACGGTCCGGATGGCCGCCGACCTGATCTTCGCCGAGCGCGACGAGTTCGATCCCGCGGTGGCCCGCAGCGCCGAGTTGCTCCAGGCCGAGCTGGACCGGTTCGAGGAGCTGCTCACCGACCTGCTGGAGATCAGCCGGTTCGACGCGGGGTTCGCGATGCTGGACGCCGAGCCGACCGACCTGGTGCCGGTGGTGCACCGGGTGGCCGACCGGCTCGCCGGCCTGGCCGAGCGGGTGGGCGTCACCATCGAGCTGGACGTGCCGGCCACGCCGGTGATCGCCGAGGTGGACCCGCGCCGGGTCGAGCGGGTGCTGCGGAACCTGGTCGGCAACGCGGTCGAGCACGGCGAGGCCAAGCCGGTGCTGATCACGCTCGCGATGGACAAGAGCGCGGTGGCGATCACCGTCCGGGACCATGGGGTGGGGCTCAAGCCCGGCGAGGAGAAGCTGGTCTTCAACCGGTTCTGGCGGGCCGACCCGTCCCGGGCCCGGCAGACCGGCGGCACCGGGCTCGGCCTGTCGATCAGCCTGGAGGACGCGCGACTGCACGGCGGCTGGCTGGAGGCGTGGGGGGCACCCGGGCAGGGCGCCCAGTTCCGGCTGACCCTGCCGGCGCGGGCCGGCGACCGGCTCACCACCTCCCCGCTGCGCCTGGTGCCGGCCGACGCCAAGCTGCCGTTCGGCGGTCCCCGCGACGGCGGCCTGCTGGCCATCGGTCCCGGTGACGGCGGCACCCTGGCCATCGGCCCGGCCCCGACCGGGGGCGACCGGGCGGAGGTTTCGTCGTGAGGCGCCGGTTGCTGGCCGCAGTGCTCGGCGGCGTGCTCCTGCCCGCCGGGCTCACCGGCTGCGGCATTCCCGACAGCTCCGGCGTCCAGATGGACGGCCAGGGCCCGGCGGTGGAGTCGGGGCCGTACGCCGGCGCCGCGGCGCAGCCGCCCACCCGGACCGCGAGCGACGATCCCAAGCAGTTCGTCCTCAACTACCTGGCCGCGGCAGCCGGGGAGCGGGATGGGGCGTACGAACGGGTCAAGCAGTTCATCGCGCCCGAGGCGAGGAGCCGGGTCCGGGAGAAGCAGGGCAGCGAGGTGACGCTGCACGTGGTCCGGCTCCGGGAGAACCCGGAGGACACGGCGAACAGCGACGGCACGAGCGACGTCCGGGTCAAGGTCCAGCAGGTCGGTGTGCTCCGCGCCGATGGCACCCTCGCGCCCCCGGTGTTGACCGAGACCCAGTACCTGTTCAAGCTGCGCCCGGCCGACACCGGCGACCCGGGGCTGCTTCTCACCACCCCGCAGAACGTGCTGCTGCTCAGCGAGGACGCGCTGCAGTACTACTACGGCACGCACACCATCTACTTCTGGAACTCCGACCAGACCCGCCTGGTGCCCGACCAGCGTTACCTGCCAGTGGTGGTGCCCGCCGAGCGGCGGGTCACCGAGATCGTCAGGTGGCTCGCCGGCGGGCCGCCCGACTGGCTGGCCCCGGGCGTCACCCGGCTGCCGGACAGCACCTCCCTGATCAACAATGCCACCGGGTCGGACGACGGACGGTGGGAGATCAACCTCAACATGCCGGGCGCCAACGACAAACGGCTCACCCGGCTCGCCACCCAGCTCGCCTGGTCGCTGCCGGAGTTCGCCAAGCAGCTCGATCTCAAGATCGGGAATCAGAGCCGGCGTACGGTCGACCTCGAGCAGGAACGGCTGACCAATCCGGCGTATCCGACCAGCGGGAGCCCGCAGCGCTTCTGTGTCTACGACGGCGCGATCCACGCGCTCTCCTTCGCCGGCGAGCCGAGGGGCAGCGTGCCGCTGGCCGCCGCCGCGAACAAGGCGGTCGTCTCGGCGGCGCTCAGCCGCGCGGGCGACGGGATCCTCGCCGCGCTGGTGGTGACCCGGGCCGACCGGAAGCAACGGCTGGTGGTCGGCCACGGGCCGCAGCCGGTCTCGAAGCCTAAGGGCGAGGGCTGGTACGGCTCGATCGGCCGGCCGACCTGGCTCCGGTCCACCGATCCGCGGCAACCGTACGGGCTGGTGGTGGCCGACGGGCGGCTCTACCGGTTCGACGGGGACGGCGGGATGAGCCAGGTGTCGCTCGCCGTCTCCGGCACGGTCTCCGCGGTGGCCGCCTCCCTCGACGGGCACCGGATCGCGCTGATCGTCGACGGCGCCCTCTACGTCGCCGCGGTGAGCCTCGACGGCGGTGTGGTGGCGGTCGGCCAGCCCCGCCGGCTGGTCACCAAGCTGGCCGACCTTTCGGCGGTCGACTGGAGCGGCGAGAACAAGCTGATCATCGCCGGCTACGAGGGGCGGCCCGCGATCTACGAGACGGGTGTCGACGGCGCCGAGGAGTCGCCGCGCAAGCAGGACATCGGTGCCCGGGTGACGCACCTGTCCGCCTACGCCGCCGATTCGGTTGGGCCGCTGCCCACCGGTGCGTACATGTACGAAGCGAACAAGGTGGCCTACCAGAGCAACCCGTTCGACACCATCAAGCGGGACCAGGTGTTGAACGTGACGGCGCCGGCGGCGGGGGTCCGCGCCTCCAACCCGACTGCTCCCTTCTTCCTCTACTGAGGCGCCGGTGCGGGACCTGGGCGGGCTCTGGGCGGACCTGACCGACCTGGTGCTGCCGGCCGGGTGTGCCGGGTGCGGGGAGCGGACGTCGGGCGCCCGGCAGGGGTTCTGCCCCGGCTGCGTCCGCGAGTTGGAGTCGCTGCGCCCCGGTCCCGCCCGCCCCAGCCCAGTCCCGCCCGCCCTGCCGCCCTGCGTGGCCCTCGGCCCGTACGCGGGTGCGCTGCGGGAGGCGCTGCTGGCGTACAAGGAACGGGGCCGGCACGGGCTGGCCCGGCCGCTGGGCGGACTGCTCGCGGAGGTGGTGGCGGCGGCGGTCCCAGGCCCACCCCGGCCGGTGGCCCTGGTGCCGGTTCCGGACACCGCACCGGCGGCCCGGGCCCGGTACGGCGACCACCTCGACCGGTTGGCCACCCACGCGGCCGCGCGGCTGTGTGCGGCCGGCTGGCCGGTCCGGGTGCTCCGACCGCTGCGGGCGCTGCCCCGGCCGGACTCGGTCGCCCTGGACAGCGCCGGCCGGGCCGCGGCGGCGGACGCGGCCTTCCGGCTGCGCCGGTTCGGCGGGCCGTCCCTGGCCGATCGGGACAGCGCCGTGGTGGTGCTCGACGACATCGTCACCACCGGGGTGACGCTGGCCGCGGTAAGCCGGGTCTTGCACGCCGCGGGAATGCCGCCAAAGGCCGCGGCGGTGCTCGCCGCAACGCAAAAACGACGCCATTGGTAACGCTTCGTGTTTCCGTTTCACCCCTTGGTGTATGAGCTGTGAAAATTCCTGGGCCGTCCCGACAACGAGGGGTGACTGCCGGGCGGACAGGAGTTAGCTTTCTCGTGTCGGGGGTACGAGGTGTCCCACCCGCCCCCGGCGGTGAAAGGAGGCGTAGCCGTACTGACCCGGTCGACGCCGAGCAGGGGATCTCCCAGGGCGTACCGACCGGGATGACCGGACCGAACGACCGTCCGAACAAGGGAGGTCACGTGGATATCGTGGTCAAGGGCCGTAACGTCGAGGTTCCGGACCATTACCGGGTGCACGTAGCCGAGAAACTCGCGAAGATCGAACGCTACGACCAGAAGCTCATTCGTGTCGATGTCGAGCTGTTCCACGAGCGCAATCCGCGCCAGGCCGATCATTGCCAGCGGGTGGAAATCACCTGCGTCTCACGGGGCCCGGTGATCCGGGCCGAGGCCTGCACGAGTGATTTCTACAGCGCACTGGACACGGCCATCGCGAAGCTGGACACCCGGTTGCGCCGGTTGGCCGACCGGCGCCGGGTCCACCGGGGGCGGCACGCGCCGCTCTCCGTCGCCGCCGCCACTGCCGGCCTGCCGGTAGCCGACCTCGGCGAGCCACCGCTGGCCGCGCTCGCCAACGGCCATCGGACGGCCACCGCGGTCGCCGAACGCCCCGAGGAAACACTCGACGACTACGACGACCAGCCGTGGCACATCGCGCGGGAGAAGGTGCACCCCGCCGAGCCGATGACCATCGACGACGCGCTGTTCCAGATGGAACTGGTGGGCCACGACTTCTACCTGTTCCAGGACAAGGAGTCCGGCCGGCCGAGCGTCGTCTACCGCCGCCACGCATACGACTACGGGATCATCTCGCTCGACACCAACCCCTGACCATCCCTGTGACACCAGCCGAGGAGCCGAGGTGGGCGACCACCGCGGCTCCTCGCCGTTTCCAGTCCCGTTTCCCGCGACGTTTGTGCCGCCCGGCTCAGTGCCCGGCCCGCAGATCCGCCGCGAGCAGCCCGAATACCAGGTCGTCGATCCGGCCGCCGTTCAGTCCGGGCAGCCGGCCGAGCAGCAGCCCCTCCCGGCGGAAGCCCACCTTCTCCAGCACCCGGTGCGACGCGGTGTTGTCCGGCAGGGTCCCCGCGACCAGCCGGGTGATCCCGGGCAGGCCGAATGCCCAGACGGCAAGGAGCCGTACCGCCCGGGAGGCGTACCCGCGCCCGCGCCAGGCGGGCAGCAGCGCGTAGCCGACGCTCGCCTCGCCGGCCGCCGGATCGCTGTAGGACAGCCCGCAGCTGCCCGCCGGTTCGCCGGTGGCCGCGTCGAGCATCAGCAGCCGGGCCAGGCTGCCGGTGAGCCAGGCGGTCTCCGCCAGCCGGCAGCGCCGGTCGATCGCGGCCCGGGTCGGCGGCACCGGGGGCGCCTGGTTGGCCACCACCTCCGGCAGCGTGTGCAGCCGGAACATCACGTCGGCGTCGCCCGGGGCGATCCGGCGCAGGGTCACCACGCCGTCGGTGAGCCGCCCGCCGGGCAGGTCCGGCAGGAGCCGCGCGGTCGGCCCGGGCGGGTCGTCGGCGAGGCGTACCCAGGCGATCAGGTCGTGCCGGCCGCCGCCCCGACTCGGGTTCGCCGCCCGGCGTACCCCCTCGTGCCGGAAGCCGGCGGCCAGCGCGACCCGCTGGCTGGCGGTGTTCTCGTCGTTGGTGAGCAGCTCCAGCCGGGCGGTGCCGGCGGCGAACGCCTGTTCGGCCAGCGCCCGGGTGGCGGCGGTGGCCACGCCCCGGCCGCGCGCCCAGGGCGCCACCCAGTAGCCGATCTCCGCCTGGCCGCGGGCGGGTACCACCTGGCTCAGGCCGATGCCGCCGAGCAGCCGGTCGGTGGCCGGATCGGCGATCGCGTACGCGGCGCCGCCGGCAGCCCAGGCCGCCGGCGCGCCCTCGGTGATCCACCACCGCGCGGTCTCCTCGGTGTACGGGTACGGCATGCCGGAGATTCCGCGCTGGGTGACCGGGTCGGCGCAGCCCGCCGCGGTGTCGGCCGCGTCGTCGAGGCGAAACAGCCGCAGTCGCACCCCGTACGCCTCGACGAGCTCGGGCGTCACGCCAGGTCCTCGGCGAGCAGCGCGGCCACCCAGGCGTCGCCCCGGCCGTCCCGGGTGGGCAGAACGCCCCGGGCGGTGCCCTCGAAGGCGAAGCCGGCCTTCTCGGCGACCCGCCGGGACGCGGTGTTGCCGGCCAGCGCCCGCCACTCGATCCGGGCCAGGCCCAGCGTGGTGAAGCCCCAGGCGGTGAGCGCGCCGAGCGCGGCCGGCAGGTAGCCCCGGCCGCGGGCGTGCGGGGCGGTCATGAAGCCGACATCGCTGTTCAGCGGGTCGGCCTTGGAGATTCGCAGGTCCACCGAGCCGACGTACCGGTCGTCGCCGTCGGCGATGGTGAAGTACGCGCCGGTGCCGCGCGCCCACGCCGCCTCGGCGAAGTCCCGCTTGAACCCCTCGGCGTGCTCCCGCTCGTACGGGGCCGGCACGGTGGTCCAGGCGATGGTCTGCGGGTCGCGGCAGGTGGTCACGATGTTGTCCAGGTCGCGCTCCTCCATCGGACGCAGCCGCAGCTCGATGGCGCCGGCAGCGGCGAAGAGGGTGGGCTGCGGCCGGCCGAAGACCGCGGCCCGGCGGGCCTCCAGGGTGCCCCGGCCGGCGGGGCCGGGCTCGCCGACCGCCGGCACCTCGCCGGGGAAGAGCGAGCCGATCCAGCCCTCCGGGCGACCGTTCACGGCCGGATGGGCGAGCCGCAGCTCGCCCTCGATCCGGAAACCGGCGCGGAGCGCGACCAGTCGCGAGGCGTGGTTGCCGACCTCGGCCTGCCAGATCAGCCGGCGCAGCTTGAGCGCGTCGAAGGCCCAGCGGGCGACCGCCCGGGTGGCGCGGACCGCGACGCCCCGGTCGCGGGCCCAGGGAGCGGTCCAGTAGCCCACCTCGCCGGAGCCCAGGCCCCGGTCGATCGAGACCAGGCCGCAGGAGGCGAGCAGCTCCCCGGTGGCCGCGTCACAGACCGCGAACGGCGCCCCGGTGCCGTCCGCCCAGGCCGCCGAAGCCTTCCCGGTCACGAAGTCGTGGGCGTGTTCGGGCAGGTACGGGCGCGGTACGGTGGTCCAGCGCTGGATGTCCGGGTCCTGGCAGGCGCGGTGCACCGCGTCGGCGTCCGCCGCCCGCCAGGGTCGCAGCAGCAGGCCGTCCTCGGTGATCTCCACAGGCTCCACCCGAGCCATCGTGCCGGATCGTTCGCGTTGGGCGTAACCCGATTACCGCCGGTCATCGCCCGTGCCGTGCGTTATGTCGGTTTCGCCGGTCCGGACCGCCGCCACCAGTGACCGCTGCCGCGCTGGAGCGCCTACGATGGTTCGAGACTGTCTAGGGGAGCGTTGATCCGTGTCGATTCTGGAAAAGGTCCTTAGCGCGGGCGAGGGCCGCATGGTGCGCCGGCTCAAGGCCATCGCCGCCGCCGTCAACTCGATCGAGGACGACTACGTCAACCTCACCGACGAGGAGCTGCGCGGCCTGACCGAGCAGTACCGCGAGCGGCTCGCCGATGGTGAGACCCTCGATGACCTGCTGCCGGAGGCCTTCGCCACGGTGCGCGAGGCGGCGGCGCGGGTGCTCGGCCAGCGCCCGTACGACGTCCAGGTGATGGGCGGCGCGGCGCTGCACTTCGGCAACATCGCCGAGATGAAGACCGGTGAGGGCAAGACCCTCACCTCGGTCATGGCGGTCTACCTCAACGCGCTCTCCGGTAACGGCGTGCACGTGGTCACGGTCAACGACTACCTGGCCCAGCGCGATGCCGCCTGGATGGGCCGGGTGCACGAGTTCCTCGGCCTGACCGTCGGCGTGGTGCTGCCCAACCGGCCGGCCAGCGAGCACCGTGCCGCCTACGAATGCGACATCACCTACGGCACCAACAACGAGTTCGGCTTCGACTACCTGCGCGACAACATGGCCTGGTCGAAGGACGAGCTGGTCCAGCGCGGCCACAACTTCGCGGTGGTCGACGAGGTCGACTCGATCCTCATCGACGAGGCCCGGACCCCGCTGATCATCTCCGGCCCGGCCGAGCACTCCGCCCGCTGGTACCAGGAGTTCGCCGGCGTGGTGGCCCGGATGCAGCCGGGCACCGACGGCGAGGGTGACTACGAGGTCGACCACGCCAAGCGGACCATCGCGGTCACCGAGCGCGGTGTGGCCAAGGTCGAGGACCGGCTCGGCATCGACAACCTCTACGAGTCGGTCAACACCCCGCTCGTCGGCTACATGAACAACGCGATCAAGGCCAAGGAGCTCTACAAGCGCGACAAGGACTACATCGTCAGCGACGGCGAGGTCCTGATCGTCGACGAGTTCACCGGCCGCATCCTGCACGGCCGGCGCTACAACGAGGGCATGCACCAGGCGATCGAGGCCAAGGAGGGGGTGGAGATCAAGCAGGAGAACCAGACTCTGGCGACCATCACCCTCCAGAACTACTTCCGCCTCTACGAGAAGCTCTCCGGCATGACCGGTACCGCCCAGACCGAGGCGAGCGAGTTCAACAAGGTCTACAAGGTCGGCGTCGTGACCATCCCGACGCACCGGCCGATGATCCGCCTCGACCGGGCGGACGTCATCTACAAGACCGAGAAGGCCAAGTTCAACGCCGTGGTGGAGGACATCGCCGAGCGGCACGAGCAGGGCCAGCCGGTGCTGGTCGGCACCGTCTCGGTGGAGAATTCCGAGATCCTCTCCCAGCTGCTGCGCCGCCGGGGCATCCCGCACTCCGTGCTGAACGCCAAGTTCCACGCCAAGGAGGCGGAGATCGTCGCCCAGGCCGGGCGCAAGGGCGCGGTCACCGTCGCCACCAACATGGCCGGCCGTGGTACGGACATCCTGCTCGGCGGCAACCCCGAGTTCCTCGCCGCCAACGAGCTGCGCCAGCGCGGCCTCGACCCGGTCGAGCAGCCGGAGGAGTACGCCAAGGCGATGGAGGAGGTCCTGCCCACGTGGAAGCAGGCCTGCGACGCCGAGGCCGAGGAGGTCGCCGCGGCCGGTGGCCTCTACGTGCTGGGCACCGAGCGGCACGAGTCCCGCCGGATCGACAACCAGCTGCGCGGTCGGGCCGGCCGGCAGGGTGACCCGGGCGAGTCCCGCTTCTACCTCTCCCTGCAGGACGAGCTGATGCGGCGCTTCCGGGCCGGTGCGGTCGAGGCGGTGATGGAGCGCTTCAACATCCCGGAGGACGTGCCGATCGAGTCGAAGATGGTCACCCGTCAGATCAAGAGCGCGCAGGCGCAGATCGAGGGCCAGAACGCCGAGATCCGCAAGAACGTCCTCAAGTACGACGAGGTGATGAACAAGCAGCGCCAGGTGATCTACGCCGAGCGCCTCCGGGTGCTCAACGGCGAGGACCTCTCCGAGCAGGTGCGCAACATGATCGACGACGTGGTGACCGCGTACGTCGTGGGCGCCACCAGCGAGGGCTACGCCGAGGACTGGGACCTCGACCAGCTCTGGTCCAGCCTCAAGCAGCTCTACCCGGTGGGCGTCTCCGTCGAGGAGCTGGAGGAGGAGGTGGGCTCGCGGGCCGGCCTCGACCAGGACTTCCTGCTCGCCCGGCTCAAGGAGGACGCGCACGCCGCGTACGACCGGCGCGAGGAGCAGCTCGGCGAGGAGGCGGTACGCCAGCTCGAGCGGATGGTGCTGCTCCAGGTCATCGACCGCAAGTGGCGTGAGCACCTCTACGAGATGGACTACCTGCAGGAGGGCATCAGCCTGCGGGCGTACGCCCAGCGCGACCCGGTGATCGAGTACCAGCGCGAGGGCTTCGACATGTTCTCCACCATGATGGACGGCATCAAGGAGGAGACGGTCGGCTTCCTCTACAACCTGGAGGTCCAGATCCAGGAGGCCGAGCCGGAGGCCGAGGAGGTGCAGCTGCTGGAGAAGCCGGTGGAGATCCGCGCCAAGGGCCTCAACCGCGCGCCGCAGCAGCAGGGCCTGCAGTACTCCGCGCCCACCATCGACGGTGAGGCGGGCGGCGGCGCGGTCGCCGTCGAGCGGGCCGACCAGCAGGCGCCGGCCCTCGGCATCGGCCGCCCGGAGAAGACCGCCCGGCCCGCCGCCCCGTCCCCGTCCGGCACCCCGCGGCGCCCGGCGGCCGCCGGGATGAACGGCCAGGCCGTCGCGGCGAGCACCGCCCGGCGGGCGGCGCCGGGCCAGGTGGACGCCGGTGAGGGCCCGTCCCGCAACGCCCCCTGCCCGTGCGGCTCCGGCCGCAAGTACAAGCGCTGCCACGGCGCCCCCAACAACGGCGCCTGACCAGCCCTTTCCCGCCAGCTCGACGGGCCCCGGCCACGCTCGGCCGGGGCCCGTCGGGCTTCACACGATCCACACCGCTTGCGCAAACTGGGGCTGTCGCGCCACCGGAATGGCCCGTTGTGCCGCATACAGAGTCGATCACCCCGCCAGCCGGACGCGGGCCGGCGGGGTCGGCGTCAGAGGACCTGGAGGGTGGTGCAGAGCCAACTGCCGCGGCGGTGCTCCAGGCGGAGGGCCATCGCCCAGCTGGCACCGGCCGGACCGGCGAGCACGGCCGCCGCCTCCACCGCGCCGGCCCGGGGTTCGCAGACGCGCAGCCGGCGGAGCTGGGCGGTCGGGCGGGTCGACCGGCGGCGTACCGGGCCGACACGCTGGGCGGCCCGGGCCAGCTGGGCCGCCACCTCGGTCGCGCTGCCGGGATGGCTCAACGGTCTGAGCTGCCCCGGCGGCCGGTAGCCGTTGAGGATCTCCAGGCAGGTCCGGACGAACCGGTGCGCCGCCCGGGCCGCTTCGGGCGTTGCCGTGACCAGGGCGCTCGGCGGTGGGGCGGAGCCGTGGCGGCCCGGCCCCGTCGGTGTCGGTCGGACGTCGACGTGCCGCCCGGCGGGGCGGCCGGGATCGCGGCGGCGCGGGTCGAAGAGGTCGAGGGTGAGCTGGTCGGGGCTGAGGCGGAACCAGGGATCGCCCTCGTCGGCGAAGGGCGGGTCGATCGGCGGCGCGGGACGGAGACGGACCGGGGGACGCGGCGCCGGCGGGCGACGGGTGTCGACCATCATCAACCCCTATTCGTTTCGTTTGCCTTCGTTTGCCTCCGACAGGCTTCATCCTCCGACATGGCAGCGCCCACCGTCAATGCCGTCGGGGACGGTCGGGTTACTCCGTGTCGCGATCGCTGAGCGGGTTGCCGCGTACCCACTCCGCGGTCTCCGCGTACTTCTGCTGGATGTACTCCTCCAGCCGGGCGCGCTCGACCCGCCACTGTCCCCGCCCGCCGATCTTGATGGCGGGCAGCTCTCCGCTGCGCACCATGTGGTAGACCTGCGAGTCCGACACGTTGAGCTCCGCGGCCACGTCGGACAGGAGCAGGAACCTCGGCTCCACGGTGAACTCCCGGGGGTTGGCGTCGTTTGCCTCAGTTTGCCATCACTGGCTGACGTAACCCAGCGGTGTCCGTTCGCCCCGGGCACAGCTCGGCGGAGGGACACACCGGCCGGGAACTTTCCCGAGACCGGTGCTGGGTGTATGACGGTCACGGCGTACGGCATGATCGGCGCCCGGGGCCGGCGTCCGCCGGTCCGGGCCTGAGCAGGGGAGACACCGGTGACCGACGAGCTTGTCCGGGTGTACGTACCGGCGACGGTCCCCATGCTGTCGCGGCTACGCGAGCAGGGACTCACCGCCGGCGAGGCGCACGCGGTCACCCCGACCCTGCGCGAGTGGTACGCCGAGGGTGACGAGGAGGAACTGGAGTACGTCGCCTTCACCCGGGCCGCCCAGGACGCGCTGCTGCTGCTCCGGGCCGACCCGAGCGCGCCCCGGCGCCGGGTCGTGGTATCGGTCGACCTGCCCGCCCGGGCCGTCGGCCGGGTCGACGGGGAGCTCGGGTCCAGCGCCGTCCGGCTGACCGAGCCGGTGCCGGTGAGCGCGGTCGCCGCGATCCACGTCGACGGCGCGGAGGCCGCGGACGACGTGGCCGCCGCCGCCGAGGTGGTCGCGGAGGCGCAGGCCGGGGACCCGGATGCCCAGTTCACCGTCGACAGCGCCGAGGACCACGAGCTGGAGTGGTACGACGTGACCGAGCTGGACCTGCTGCTCCGCTCGGTCTCCTGACCCCATCCGCCGGGCCGGGCGGTCAGCGTTCCGGCTCGTCCTCGGCCGGCTCCGCCTCGTCCGCGCCGGCGGCCGGGCCGAGGGTGCGGCCGAACGCGATGAGCGCGGCCAGCGCCCCGACGAAGAGCACCCAGATGCCGTTGTCCACTCGCGAGGTGCCGAGCGAGGTCTGCGCGACGGCGTCCGCCTCGCTGAGCGCGGCGGCAAGGTCGAGCAGCGACCGGCCGCCGACCCGGATGATCACCTCGGTGAGCAGCAGGAGCAGGCCCGGGCCCGCCCCGGCGAGCAGGTACGCCGGCCAGCGCGGCTCCGCGGCGGCCGGCTCCCGCCGGACCGCGCGCCGACGGGCCCAGGTCAGGTAGCCGAAGGCCACCAGCCCGGCGATCAGTCCGGCCAGCAGGGACTCCGTCCGGGACACCCACTTCGCGGCGCTGATCACGGACTCCTGGGTGTCGCCCGCCCCGAAGAGGTCGGAGAGCGGGTCCCGGGCGCGGCTGAACGCCACCACGAAGATCAGCGCGGCCAGGGCGGCGCTCACGATCGCGCCGACCACCCGGGCGTTGCGCGCGCCGGCCGCCGCGCCGCCGATGATGGCCGCGGCGGCGGTGGTGCCGGCGATCGTGTTGGTCGTCGCGTTGTCGGCGTAGGTCAGGTTGATCGCCACCGCAGCGACCAGCCCGACCAGCAGGCCGGCGCCGACGGCGGCGAGGAAGCGCACGGTGGCCCGGTCGGTGCGCCGGGCGAGGACGTTGGTGACCGCCAGGGCGACCCCGGCGCCGGCGACCAGCGCGGCCGAGATGACGCCCGGCAGCGCGAACGCGGAGAGGCTGATCGCGGTGACACCGGCCGCGGCGGAGCTGATGGCGGCCCGGGTGGACCAGAGCATCGCCGCCAGCCAGGCGACGGCCAGCAGCGCGAGCGCCGCCGCGCCCGGCGCCCGCCCGTCGGCCGCCGGGTCGGTGACGTCGGCCGCTCGGCCGGCCACGTCGGCCGACGCGGCCACGTCCGCCCGGCCAGCCTCGTCGTCGACCGCGGCGGCCTCGGGCTGGTCCGGCTCCGCGGCCGTGGAGCTGCCGGGCTGGTTGCTCATCGTCTCCCCTTCGACGGAACGCCGGATCGGCCGCCACGGGCCGGGCGGGTCACGGCCCTCCAGCGTACGCGTCGGCCGGAGCCACCCACCGCGACCGTCACCCGGCGCCTCGCCGGGGCCGACGAATCGCAGGCGTGAAATCCACCCGGCCGACGGTTGACCGGGTCCACCCCAGCGTCCACCGAAGGTCCGCTGTGTGGTGGTCCGTCCCCCTGCTTGTCCGGCAGCGCGGCGGCCGGCGGGCGGTGGGGCCGGGGTGGGGTGGCGTGCGGGGTGCCGCATGGGAGAATCGGCCGAGGTCCCGCCGCCGCGACCGGTCCACCGCGCGGTGTCCGGCGTCCGGCCGTCCGGTCGGTGCCCGCGGGTCCGATTTCGCCACCGCCGTCGAGATCGCACAGGAGCCTGTGATGGACGCCGTGTTCTCCGTACCCGAGCCGCGCAACGAGCCGGTACACACCTACGAGCCGGGCAGCGCCGACCGGGAGCGGCTCGAGCGGCGGCTGACCGAGCTGGCCGCCGAGCGGATCGACCTGCCGATGACCATCGCCGGTGAACAGCGGATGGCCGGCGGCGATTCGATCAACGTGCGCCAGCCGCACAAGCACGCGCACGTCCTCGGCGTCACCGGCCACGCCACCCACGACGACGCTCGCGCCGCCGTCAAGGCCGCCAAGGACGCCGCCCCGATGTGGCGCGCGCTGCCGTTCGAGGAGCGCGCCGCGATCTTCCTCCGCGCGGCCGAGCTGCTCTCCGGCCCGTGGCGGGACACGCTCAACGCGGCCACCATGCTCGGCCAGTCCAAGACCGTGGTCCAGGCCGAGATCGACTCGGCCTGCGAGTTCATCGACTTCCTCCGGTTCAACGTGTACTTCGCGCGGAAGCTGCTGGAGGAGCAGCCGATGTCCTCGCCCGGGGTGTGGAACCGGTTCGACCACCGCCCGCTGGAGGGCTTCGTCTACGCGATCACGCCGTTCAACTTCACGGCGATCGCGGGCAACCTGCCCTCCGCCCCGGCCCTGCTCGGCAACACCGTGGTCTGGAAGCCGAGCCCGACCCAGCAGTTCGCCGCGCACTTCACCATGCGGCTCTTCGAGGCGGCCGGCCTGCCGCCCGGTGTGATCAACATGGTGACCGGGCGCGGCGAGGAGGTCTCCGACGTGGTGCTCGCCGACCCGGACCTGGCCGGCATCCACTTCACCGGCTCGACCAAGGTGTTCCAGCACCTCTGGCGGACGGTGGGCGAGAACATCGCCGGCTACCGGGGCTACCCGCGGCTGATCGGCGAGACCGGCGGCAAGGACTTCGTCGTCGCGCACGCCAGCGCCGACGTGGACGCGCTGCACACCGCGCTCATCCGGGGCGCCTACGAGTACCAGGGCCAGAAGTGCTCGGCCGCGTCGCGGGCGTACGTCCCGCGGTCGATCTGGGAGGGCGGGCTGCGCGACCGGCTGGCCGCCACCACGGACGCCCTCCGCTACGGCGATGTCACCGACTTCAGCAACTTCGGCGGCGCGGTGATCGACGAGAAGGCGTACAGCCGGCACACCGCCGCCCTGGAGCTGATCAGCGACGACGAGACCTGCACGGTCCTGGCGGGCGGCACGGCCGACGACTCCGTGGGCTACTTCGTCCGCCCGACCCTCTTCGAGTGCACCGACCTGGCGCACGAGACGTTCACCACCGAGTACTTCGGGCCGATCCTCGGCGTGCACGTCTTCGACGACGCCCGCTTCGAGGACGTCGTCGCGCAGGCCGAGTCGATCGCCCCGTACGCGCTGACCGGGTCGATCTTCGCGACCGACCGCAAGGTGGTCGACGCGGTGGCGGAGAAGATGCGGTACGCGGCCGGCAACTTCTACATCAACGACAAGCCGACCGGCGCGGTGGTCGGGCAGCAGCCCTTCGGCGGCGCCCGGGCCAGCGGCACCAACGACAAGGCGGGCTCCTGGCACAACCTGGTCCGCTGGATGTCGCCGCGGACGATCAAGGAGACCTTCGTCCCGCCGACCGACCACACGTACCCGCACATGGGCTGAGGTGTAAGGAGGGGCCCCCTGTTAACGGATTCTGTATAGGAGGGGGCCCCTCCTAACCGGTGGGCGGCGGGGGTGTCCGCCCGGCGGTAGCGTGACCAGCGTGACCGAGGTGACCCCCGCGCCCGATGCCCGGTTCGGTGAGCAGGGCGGCCAGCTCACCTACAGCGACTACCTCCGGCTGGCCGACCTGCTCGCCGCGCAGGTGCCGGAGTCCGACCCGGCCTCCCACGACGAGCTGCTCTTCATCACCATCCACCAGGTCTACGAGCTCTGGTTCAAGCTGCTGCTCGCGGAGCTGACCGACGCCCGGGACCGGATGCTGGCGGGGGAGACCTACCTGCCCCGGATGCGCCTGGAGCGCTGCCATGTGGTGGAGCGCGTGCTGGTCGGCCAGGTCGACGTGATCGACACGATGACCCCGCAGGACTTCCTGGTCTTCCGCACCAAGCTCGCCCCGGCCTCGGGCTTCCAGTCCGTCCAGTTCCGGGAGATTGAGTTCCTCTCCGGGCTGAAGGACCCGCACTTCCTGCGCCGGTTCCGGGGCCTGTCCGGCCCCGAGCGGGAGCGGCTGGAGCGCCGGCTGGCCGAGCCGAGCCTCTGGGACGGCTTCCTCGCCGTGCTCGGCCGGGCCGGCTTCGACGTGACCGACCCGGAGGCGCGCTTCGGGGCGTACCAGCGGATCGCCGCGGACCGGGAGCGGCACGGGCCGCTCTGGGACCTGGCCGAGGCGCTGGTCGCCCATGACCAGGCATTTTCGCTGTGGCGGGCCCGGCACGTGCTGATGGCGGAACGGCAGATCGGCACCAAACCGGGTACAGGCGGCTCGGCCGGCGGCGCCTACCTGCGGTCGCGGGTGGAGACCCGGTTCTATCCGGAGCTGTGGGAGCTGCGCAGCCGGCTCTGACCCGGCCGGCCGACGTCCGGCTGAGGGCACGGATGGTCCCCGGCGGACAGTCGTCCGCCGACAGTGCACATTGGAAGCCCTACCGGGTGGCGAAAACGGCAAATCCTGGACGCCGGGTCGGCAAAGTGGCAGCTTAGAGGGCATGGCGGAATCCGGAGTCAACCCCACGGCGGCGGCCCTGCTGGGCCTGCTGCACGAGGGCCCGATGACAGGCGGCCAGCTGATGGCCGCCGCCGAGCGCCGGTTGGCGCCGTACTGGTCGATGACCCGCAGTCAGGTCTACCGCGAGTTGCCGGTGCTGGCCGAGAAGGGTCTGGTGCGGCTCGGCAAGCCGGGGCCGCGGATGAGCCAGCCGTACGCGATCACGGCGGCCGGAAAACGGACATTTACCAAGTGGCTGGCGGAGAACCCGGGGCGGGACACCATCCGCAACCCGATCGCGCTGCGGATGGCCTTCGGCGAGCTGCACTCGCCGAATCAGCTGAAGAACCTGTACACCACGGCGAACGAGTACCACACCGAGGCGCTGGCGCGGGTCCGGGAGCAGGTGAAGAACGCCAAGAAGGAGGGGGAGACGTACGACGCCAGCGCGCTGGAGTTCGCCGTCGCCTACCACAAGGCCGCCCTGTCCTGGCTCAAGACCGCCCCGGTCGGCGGCTGACCGGACTCGGCCAGGTGACCTGAGCAGCCCGCGGAACGCGCAGCGCGGACGTTTCGCGCGGGACTGCGGGGCTCGCAAGCTCACTCCTCGCCCGCGCAGTACGCTTGTTTGTCGTGACCGCTGCCGATTACGCCGAACAGCTCAAGGAACTCGACGCCACCCTGCGCAACATCGAGGCCGTCCTCAACCTTGACAAGCTGCACGAGGAGAAGGCCCGGCTGGAGCAGGAGGCCTCCGCGCCGGACCTCTGGGACGACCAGGCCAAGGCGCAGAAGGTGACCTCGCAGCTGTCGTACGTCAACGGCGAGATCAACAAGCTCGGCAGCCTCCGTTCCCGGCTCGACGACGCCGGTGTCCTGCTGGAGTTGGCCGAGGCGGAGTCCGACCCGGGGGTGCTCGCCGAGGTCGAGACGGAGATCGCCGGGCTGACCAAGGCCATCGAGGAGATGGAGGTTCGTACCCTGCTGTCCGGCGAGTACGACTCCCGGGAGGCGCTGGTCGCCATCCGGGCCGGCGCCGGCGGCGTGGACGCGGCGGACTTCGCCGAGATGCTGCTCCGGATGTACCTGCGCTGGGCCGAGCGGCACGGCTACCCGACCGAGGTCTACGAGACCTCGTACGCCGAGGAGGCCGGCCTCAAGTCCGCCACCTTCACGGTCAAGGTCCCGTACGCCTACGGCACGCTCAGCGTCGAGTCCGGCACCCACCGGCTGGTGCGGATCAGCCCGTTCGACAACCAGGGCCGCCGGCAGACCAGCTTCGCCGGCGTCGAGGTGCTGCCGGTGGTCGAGCAGACCGACCACATCGACATCCCCGAGAACGAGATGCGGATCGACGTCTACCGCTCCTCGGGCCCGGGTGGGCAGAGCGTCAACACCACCGACTCGGCGGTGCGGATCACGCACATCCCGACCGGCATCGTGGTCACCTGCCAGAACGAGAAGTCCCAGCTGCAGAACAAGGCCTCCGCGCTGCGGGTGCTCCAGGCCCGGCTGCTGGAGCGCAAGCGCCAGGAGGAGCAGGCCAAGCTCCAGGGCCTCAAGACCGAGGCTGCCGGCTCGTGGGGCGACCAGATGCGCTCGTACGTCCTGCACCCGTATCAGATGGTGAAGGATCTGCGAACGGAGCAGGAGACGGGCAATCCGTCCGCGGTCTTCGACGGGGAACTGGACGGCTTCATCGAGGCCGGGATCCGGTGGCGCAAGCAGCAGCAGCTCGCGGAAAGCGCTGCGTAATCGACCGCGGGCGGAGCGCGTCCTTGATCTCCGCATCACGCACTAATTGAATGACGCGCTTCGTTCCGGTGGGGGCGGGGGGCTTGGCTCTCCGGTTACACCGCGTAGACTCTCGACCCGTGATTCAGCTTGAGCAAGTGACGAAGACGTACCCGAAGGCGTCCCGGCCTTCGCTCGACAACGTGTCCGTCGGCATTGAGAAGGGCGAGTTCGTCTTCTTCATCGGCCCATCCGGCTCCGGCAAGTCCACCATCATCAAGATGCTGCTGCACGAGGTGAGCCCCAACAAGGGGCGGGTCATCGTGAACGGCAAGGACGTCACCTCGATGCGCTCCTGGAAGCGACCCCACTTCCGGCGCTCCATCGGCTGCGTCTTCCAGGACTTCCGGCTGCTGCCTAACCGCACCGCCTACGAGAATGTGGCGTTCGCCCTCGAGGTGATCGGGAAGACCAAGGCGGTCGCCCGCCGGGTCGTGCCGGAGGTGCTGGAGCTGGTCGGGCTCGGTGGGAAGGAGCACCGCTACCCGCACGAGCTCTCGGGTGGTGAGCAGCAGCGGGTCGCCGTCGCCCGGGCGTTCGTGAACCGTCCGCTGATCCTGCTGGCGGACGAGCCGACCGGAAACCTGGACCCGGACACCTCGATCGAGATCATGCGCCTGCTGGATCGGATCAACCGCACCGGCACGACCGTCGTCATGGTCACGCACGACTCCAACATCGTGAACCAGATGCGCCGCCGCGTCGTCGAGATCGAGAGCGGCCGCATCGTGCGCGACCAGCACCGCGGCGTCTACGGGTGAGCCGACGCTCCACCCCTGCCGTACATCCTGACGACGAACACCTCACGCCGGAGAGCCGGAGGAATTCCCGATGCGGATGAAGTACGTCCTGTCCGAGGTATTGGTCGGACTGTGGCGCAACGTCACCATGACCGTCGCGATGATCATCACGATGGCGGTGTCGCTCACCATGCTCGGCGCCAGCGGTCTGATGTATCGCCAGGTCGGCGACATGAAGGACCTCTACTACAAGAACATCGAAGTCTCGATCTTCCTGAAGACGGACGTCGCTGAGCCGGAGCGGCAGGCGCTGCAGGCCAAGCTGGAGAGCGACCCGCTGGTGGCGAAGGTCGTGTACGTCGACAAGCAGGAGGCGTACAAGCGGTTCCAGGAGATGTTCCAGGACGCGCCGGACCTGATCAGCGCCGTGAAGCCGGACAGCCTGCCGCCGTCGTACCGACTCAAGCTGGTCAACCCGGAGCAGTACAAGACCATCTACAACCAGTACAAGGACACCGCGGGCGTCGACGAGATCGTCGACCAGAGCCGGCTGCTCGACAAGATCTTCGACATCCTCACCTCGATCCAGAACATCGCTCTCGCCGCCGCGGCCGTCATGGCGATCGCCGCCCTGCTGCTGGTCGCCAACACCATCCAGGTGGCCGCCTACAGCAAGCGGCGCGAGGTGGCGGTCATGAAGCTGGTCGGTGCGTCCAACTGGTTCATCCAGGCGCCCTTCGTGCTGGAGGCCGTCGTTGCCGGTCTGATCGGCTCGCTGCTCGGCCTGGGCGCACTGGTCGCCGCGAAGTTCCTCCTCTTCGACGGCTCGCTCAAGGCCCTGCAGGGCCTCCTCTCCCCGGTCAGCTGGGGCGACATCCTGTTCATGTTCCCGGTCATGGCCGGCGTCGGCGGCCTGGTCAGCGCCGTCACCGCCTGGTTCACCCTCCGCTTCTACCTGCGGGTCTAGTCACCGCGGCGGCTCTCCGAGGGCTCTCCCGCGCCGGAATAAACGGCGCGGGAGGGCCCTTGTCATTCGGGTAGCATGATCTCCGCCCTGCGGCCGGAGGTCGCGGATCGTTCGGAAAGGAGGTGGCGCCGATGCCACGGGAAAAGGGTCGCAAGGTGGTCGCCTCCAACAAGAAGGCGCGGCACGACTACGCCATCCTCGACACGTACGAGGCGGGCATGGCGCTGACCGGCACCGAGGTCAAGTCGCTGCGGGCCGGGCGGGCGTCGCTGGTCGACGCGTTCGCCCAGGAGCGCAACGGCGAGCTCTACCTGCACGGCATGCACATCCCGGAGTACACCCAGGGCACCTGGACCAACCACGAGCCCCGGCGTACCCGCAAGCTGCTGCTCAAGCGGCTGGAGATCGACCGGCTGATCGGCAAGACCCGGGAGAGCGGGCTCACCCTGGTGCCGCTGCAGGTCTACTTCTCCGACGGCTGGGCCAAGGTGGAGATCGGCCTGGCCAAGGGTAAGAAGTCGTACGACAAGCGGCAGGACCTCGCCAAGCGGGACGCCGAGCGGGAGATGGCCCGTGTGGCCGGCCGGCGCGGCAAGGGGATGGAAGACTGATTCGTCCCGGACTGACCGGTTCCATGATCGGCCGGGGCTCGGGGATGAATCCGGTTGCGGCAGGCGTTAGGCTTGATGGTGCTGCCAACAGCGGCAGCCCATCGAGGGGGTGACAGGTTTCGACTTCGTACGTTGCGGCAGGGGAAGCGAGCCGAGGAAGCCGACGTCGTCTCGAGAATCGTTCGTCGGAAACCAATAAGCGCCAAGAACAATCGCGCTGACTTCGCTCTCGCCGCCTGAGGCGAGTAGCAAGTCTGTCGGCCTGGGAGCGCCTTCGACCCAGTTAGCCGGCATCAGCTAGAGGGCTGGCCAATCGGACCCGGTCGCGGGGTCCGTGCGGCGAGATCAATCAGCGACTGGGCCCGTCACACCGACTCGCTCGCGTGATCGGAGGGGCCGAGTAGAGGCACAGCGAGCTGCGCTCGGAGAAGCCCTGACAAGGCGGCGAAGGACCCGGGTTCGATTCCCGGCACCTCCACCACCTGACCTGTGCGCCCCGGTCCACCCGGACCGGGGCGCACAGTCGTTTTCGCCCCCGTTGCCGAGGCGATCTAGGCTGCCGCGTGTGACGAACGAGAAGCTGCCGCTGTCGGTGGGCGCTTCACCCGGTCAACGCGTTTTCGCGGCGATCGTGGGGGTGCTGTTCACCGCCATCGGCGCGGCGTTCGTGCTGCTCCCCATGCTCGCGGACGGCCTGCTGCGCCGGATCACCGGCTTCGGCGATCCGCTGCCCTCGTACGAGGATGCGCGGGACCTGCCGCCCGGCATGCTCCCGCCGGACCTGAGCGGCTCCCCGAGCGCCGGGCTGGGACCGGGCCGCCTGGTCGGGCTCTGCGGGATCCCATTCGCGTTGCTTGGTCTCTATCTCGTGCTCCGGGTGCTGCGCACCGCCGCATGGCTGGAGGGCACCCGGGCGCACGTCCGGGGCGTGCTCGGCACCCGCGCGGTCGACCTGGCCGCCGCCGAGGTCACCGCAGGGGCTGTCGGGTACCGGGCCGGGGACGAAGCCGTGGTGCGGGTGCCGACCCTCGTCGCGCGTGACCCCGGCACCGGCCGCCGGGTCACCATCCCGTTGCGGGGGATGGGGCTGGCCACGCTGCCGCCGCACGAGCTGCGGGCGCTCGCCGACGCGATCACCGCAGGCCGCCCCACCGGCGGCCGGCACGACGAGGCGCACGCCCTTGCCGGCCGGCTCCGCACGATGGCCGGCAATCCCCTGGGCGGGTGAGCCGGATGAGACTGGGGAGGCTGTTGGGGTAGATGTGCCTGATGAGCCGCGCCTGAGCCCTGGACAGGCTTTTCGCCGGGGTCCACCATCGCTGTACGCGGTAGCGCAGCAGCGCGGGAGGTGCCCATGGTCACCGGTCCGATCCAGCAGCCGTCCACCGTCGCCGCGACGGCCCGTCCGTCCGTCGCGGGCCAGCACCGGCCCAACCTCCTGGCCGACGTGCACGCCCTCCTCCGGGCGCTCATGGCGCCGGCCGGGGAGCCCCACTGGCGGGAGCGCCTGGTCCTCCACCTCGACCCGGTCCGACAGGGCTTCGCCGAGCACGTCCAGCTCACCGAGGGACCCACCGGCCTCTACGCGGAGCTGCTCCACCAGGCACCGCGGCTGCACCGGAGGGTGGGACTGCTGACCCGGGAGCACGGCGCCATCGCCGCGGCGATCGCCGCCCTCCAGCACGCCGCCGAGCTGCCCGGCGTACCGGCCGAGGAGCTGTGCGGGCGGGCCGGGCACCTGCTGCGGGCGCTCTCCCGGCACCGGCAGCGCGGCGCCGACCTGCTCTGGGAGGCGTACCAGGCCGACCTCGGCGGGGAGACCTGAGCTTCGGTTCGGCTCGTCCCCGCCCGCCTTGTCACGGCTTGGGTGGCTCGCGGGCCCGTTGCCTATGGCCGGCGCCGACACGCCCAGCCCCTCGCCCTCAGCCGGCCCCCCGGCGGGCAGTGCGACGCGGCCGCGGAACCGGCGGGGCGGGCGACGCGTCCAAGGGGTATGCGTCGCAGGATCGCCCCGCTGGGCCTGCTACTCCTGCTGGCCGTCGGCTGCGCCCCGGCCGGTTCCGGCCCGTCCGCCGGCAGCCCCGGCCACCGGTGGGAGGCGTTCGACCAGCGGGCCGTGGAGGTCGCCGAGGCCTGGCGCCCGGGTCCGGCCTGGACCAGCGGATACGTCCCGCTCCAGGAAGCCACCGTGCTGACCGGCGACCCCGGCTTCAACCCCGAGACCGAGACGGCATTCCGGGCCGGTTGGTACCGCGACCAGATCGAGATGCCGAGCGCGAAGCCGGCGGACGGCAGCATCCGCTTTCCCGACGGCACGCTGCGGGTGCCACTGGTCAGCGCCGCCGAGGCGTACGCGCAGCTCGACCAGGGCGACCCGCCGCCGTGCGACGGCCGGCCCCAGGAACCCGGGCCGACGGGTGGGCCGGGTCGACCGAAGGACGGTGGCCCGACGATCGAGCCAGGGCCGGACGGTCCGGTGAGCAGCCCGGTGCAGACCGCCTGCATCCCGCTCACCGTCACCGCGGTGAAACTGGGGACCGCCTCGGTGCATACCAGCCGGGGGATGGCCGAGGTGCCGGCCTGGCTGTTCACCGTGGCGGGGTTGACCGCCCCCGTCGCCCGGCTCGCCGTCGCGGCGAGCGCGACCACCGCCGTACCCGAGGGGTTGCGCCGACCCGGCCGGCGCCCGACGGCGTGGTCGGTGCGCAGGATCTCGTCCCGCCGGTCGAGGGGGCACGGTTGACCTACCGGCTGGGGGTCGGCGCGTGCGACACCGGGAAGACCCCGCTGGTGCTGGAGCGCGAGGATGTGGTGGTGGTCGGCGGCGGGGTGACCCGGTCGACCAGCCCCTGCATCGCCCTGCTGAAACTCGAACCGGTCACCGTCACGCTCAAGGCCCCGCTGGGTGCCCGGCCGGTGCTCGACGTGCTCACCGGCAGGCCGCTCGCCGTCGGCGGCCGCTGAATCCGCGCCGACCGCCGACTAGAGGATCCGGGGCAACTCGGTGCTGATGGGCACCGGCAGCACCGTCGGCCGGTCGGCGGCCAGCGCGGCGTCGAGCGCCTCGCCGAGCCGGTCCAGCGGGTCCACCACGGCGGACGCGCAGCCGTAGCCCCGGGCGATCGCGGTGACGTCCAGCCCGGGCAGGTCGAGGGCGGGCACCCCGGGTGTGTGCTTCAGCTCGGCGAACGCCTTGAGGATGGCGTACTGGTGGTTGACCGGCACGACCACCGCGAGCGGCAGCCGCAGCTGCGCGGCGGTCCAGAGCGCCTGCACCGAGTAGTGGAAGGAGCCGTCGCCGACCACCGCCACCACCGGCCGGTGGCGTCCGGTGTCCCGCTCGGCCAGGGCGATCCCGACCGCCGCCGGCAGGCCGAAGCCGAGACCTCCGCTGGCCATGGTGAAGTACGACCCCGGCCGGGTCACCCGCAGCCGGCGGCGCAACGCGGCCAGGTTGGACGGTGACTCCTGCACCAGCACCCCCTCGCCGGGCCAGTGCCGGGCCAGCGCGGCGAAGAGCGCGTCGGCGCTCGGCGGGCTCGACTCCTCCGGTGGCTGCGGGTCGGGGCGCGGGGGCGGGGGCGGCCGGTCCGCCGGCGGCAGCAGTTCCAGCAGGGCGGCGAGCGCCAGTCCGGCGTCGCCGAGCAGGCTGTCCCCGACCGGGGCCCGGGCCGACTCGTCCGGGTCGTCGGTGATGTGCAGCAGCCGCGCGTCGGCCGGCAGGTAGTCGCCCGGCACGTGCGGGTAGTAGCGGAACACCGGCGCGCCCACGACCAGCACCGTGTCGTGCCCATGCAGCGCCTCGGCGAGCGGTCCGATCGCGTACGGCAGCACGCCCCGGTAGTGCGGATGGTCCTCGGGGAAGGCGGCCCGCTCCGGCGCCGGGGCGGCCCAGACCGGGGCGGCCAGCCGCTCGGCCAGGGCGATCGCTGCCGACCAGGCGCCGGCCCGGTCCACCGCCGCGCCGAGCACCAGCGCTGGGGCGCGGCTGCCGGCCAGGGCGGCAACGAAGTCGCGCAGTCGCTCGGGGTCGGGGGCGAACCGGGTGGCCACCCGGCGCACCTGCGGCGGGCGGTCCGCCGGCTGGTCCCAGTCGTCCATCGGCAGGGAGAGGAAGACCGGACCGGCGGGAGGCTGGACCGCCGTCGCGTACGCCCGCATCAGCGCCGCCGGGATGTCCTGCGGGCGGACCGGCTCATAGCTCCATTTCACGTACGGCTGGGTGAGCTCCGCCGGGCGGACGCTGGCCAGCCGGGGCTCGATCAGCAGCATCTCCCGGTTCTGCTGGCCGGCGGTGACGATCAGCGGGGTCTTGTTGTGCCAGGCGGTGACCAGATTGCCCATGCTGTTGCCGGTGCCCGGGGCGGTGTGCAGATTGACGTGCGCGGGCCGCCCGGTGGCCTGCGCGTAGCCGTCGGCCATGGCCATCGCCGACGCTTCCTGCAGGGCGTGCACGTAGTAGAAGTCGGCGGGGAAATTCTGGAGAAAGGGTTCCTCGGTGGAGCCGGGGTTGCCGAAGATGGTGGTCAGGCCCAGGTCGCGGAGCAGGTCGTACGTCGTCTCCCGCACCGTTGCCATGGCCGACTGCCTCCGTCTGCTGCCCTGCGCCGGAGACGGCTCGCGATCAGTCCCCGACCAGCTGAATCTATCGGGGCCAGCCGGGCTTTTCGGGCGCTTTGCTGCGCCGCCGCGACGGGACCGGCCAGCGCGGCGACGTCGGCGACGGTCAGGGCAGCGGGAAGGGGAGCTTGATCCCGTCGAGCGCGTGGCCACAGGGGCAGTCCCGCTCGGTCGGCAGCGCGGCGACGGCGTCCAGCAGCACCCCGCGCAGCCGGTCGGTGTTCTCCGCGAAGACCCGGAACACCTCCTCCTGGGTGACCGAGTCGCCGCCCTCCACCCCCGCGTCCAGGTCGGTGACCAGCGCGATCGAGGTGTAGCAGAGAGCCAGCTCGCGGGCGAGCACCGCCTCCGGGTGGCCGGTCATGTTGACGACCGTCCCGCCGATCGAGGCGAACCAGCGGGACTCGGCGCGGGTGGAGAAGCGCGGCCCCTCGACCACCACCACCGTCCCGCCGTCGACCGCCGGCACGCCCCGGCCCGCCGCCGCGGCGAGCAGCGTACGGCGGCCGACGGGGCAGTACGGGTCGGCGAAGGAGACGTGCACCGCGCCCCGGTCGTAGTAGGTCTGGGCCCGCCCGCTGGTGCGGTCGATGAGCTGGTCCGGCACCACGAACGTGCCCGGGCCCAGCTCCGGGCGCAGGCCGCCGACCGCGCACGGGGCGATGATCTGGCGTACGCCGAGGGAGCGCAGCGCCCACAGGTTCGCGCGGTAGGGGATCAGGTGCGGCGGGTACCGGTGGTCGCGCCCGTGCCGGGGCAGGAACGCCACCCGGCGGCCGCCCATCTCGGCGATGGTGACCGGGTCCGACGGCTGGCCGTACGGCGTCTCGAGCACGTGTTCGGTGGCCTTGTCGAGCAGGGCGTAGAGCCCGGACCCACCGATCACCGCCAGGTCGGCCGTTGGCCCCATCGGCCCTCCCTCGATCCCGTTCGCTTCCCCGCCCGTCAGACCTTAGCCAGCGTGCGGGGCGCAGGCTATGGTGCCAGGCATGGCGTTCACAGCGTGGATGGTCCACGGCGTCGGTGTCGCGGCGCACGGCTGACGGATGTTCGACATGCAGGGAGAAGGACAGGCGATCGGTGGCCGAGCCATGGAGTCGATGACCGGACGGCTGCTGGTCGCGACTCCGGCGCTGAAGGACCCCAACTTCGACCGTACGGTGGTGCTGCTGGTCGCCCACGAGCCCGGCGGCGCCCTCGGCGTGGTGCTCAACCGAGCCACCGAGGTGCCGGTCGCCGACGTTCTGGGCGACTGGAGCGACCTGGCCCGCCACCCGGCGGTGCTCTTCGAGGGCGGCCCGGTGCAGCCGGACTCGGCCATCTGCCTGGCCCGGATGCGTCACCCGATCAAGCCAATGAAGGGCTTCCAGCGGATCTCCGGCGCGGTGGGCACGATCGACCTCTCGGTGGACCCGGAGCGGCTGCGGGACTCCATCGGCGGTATCCGGGTCTTCGCCGGCTACTCGGGCTGGGGGTCGGGGCAGCTGGAGCGGGAGATCGAGGAGGGGTCCTGGTTCGTCCTGGACGCGCTCCCCGGGGACGCCTTCGTCGACCGGCCGGACGATCTCTGGCCGATGGTGCTGCGCCGGCAGGGCGGGATGATGGCGGCGATCGCCCACTTCCCCCCGGACGTGACCCTGAACTGAGCCCCACGGCGGGGACCCCCGCGATATGACCATGCCGGTCGGCGTGTGTATAGTTGCCTGCGTGCCCGGGGCGACCGGGGACGACAGCAAGGGGCCGTGGCGCAGCTGGTAGCGCACCACACTGGCAGTGTGGGGGTCAGGGGTTCGAGTCCCCTCGGCTCCACCCTTCACGATCAGGGCGTTCGTCAGTCATGACGGACGCCCTTTGTCGTTCCGAGGCGGAAAGTAGAGGGGGATCGCAAATCTCTCCCATCTCTGCTGATGTGCTCGAAGGAGCTGGCAACACTGCTGCGGGAGCGGTATCCGAAGGAGCCGGAGGCCGTCTCGTATCTCGATGAGGTGCGAGCCCTCAGCGCGAGCTGACGCCGTTGCCGTCTCCGCCCCCGCTTGCTTGCCGTGGGCGACCGCCGACGCCTGGGCGTGGAGGGCTCTCGTGCCAAGACACGACCCGACTCGGGCGCCACATGTGAGTGCGCCCGACCGTCGCGTCCGGCTCGGGCATCTGACCCCGCTTCCGGTAGTTCCTGACGGTCGCGACCTTGACACCGAGGTGCGCCGCTACATCAGAGGTTGTCCACCACCGGCCACGCACCCGCCAGAGCCGATCGTCGGAAAGCAGCCAGATGTCCCGCCGGGCCATGCGGCCCCACGACCTGTTCCACCAGCGACCGCGTACCTCCACCAGTCGCAGCATACTCGAACAGGCGTTCGATCGATCGACGACCGCCGTGTCGCGGGCGGCGACGAACTGGTCGGGCGCCGTGCGGTAGAGCTGCTGCACCAGCTCTCGGGGTGGGCCGGGCATCGCCGGGTCAGGCGTCGACACGGGTGCCCGGTTCGAGCCAGCGGTACTCCCCCTCGTGGAGCCGGCTGAAGTTGCCGTTCAGCACGCCCAGCCCGTTGTCGTTGAGGTACCCGTCGTGCAGCGCGTAGGCCCGGCGCGGGCCAACCGCCCGGAGGAAGTCCAGCGACTCGGAGAACTTCGTCCACGGGGCGTGAATGGGCAGGAAGAGGGTGTCGATCTGGACATCGTCCGGCACGACCAGCGAGTCACCGGGGTGGTAGACCCGGTCGTCGACCAGGTACGCCAGATTGTCCACCACCGGGATGTCGGGGTGGATCACGGCGTGCCGCCCGCCGTAGGCCCGCACCGGGATGCCGGCGGCGGCGAACCCCGAGCCCGGCTCCACCGGCTCGAAGAGGTCGGCTAGGCCGTCCAGAGTGGAGGTCAGCGACGCCGGCCCGTGCAGGGTGAACGGGCGCCGCTCGCGCTGCGCGGTCAGCGCCTCGACGTGCAGGTGGTCAGTGTGCTCGTGGGTGATCAGCACGGCGTCCACGCCGTCCAGGGCCTCCCGCTCGCTGACCACTCCCGGATCGATGACCAGCACTCCCCCGTCATGCTCGATGCGTATGCAGGAATGGCCGTACTTGGTCAGGCGCATTCGTGACTCCTCGATTATCGAATCGTGACGTCCTCAGCGCAGTCTGTCGGAACGGGCGCGGCACCGCGCCTCGTCTGACCGATCGCCACCCAGATGTCCCGCCGCCGCGGCCCGTGCCTCATTCCACCTGCGATCACGCAGCACCACCCGGAGCGGCTTAATCGAACACACGTTCGATCCGGCCGGCTGCCGGCGCGATGTCCGGCTCCATTTGATCCGTGACAGATTAACGCCACATGATGCGTGACGACTCCGGCTAGAACGAAGCTTGGCCAGATTGCCGGTCTTCGGGGGTTCGGCAGGCCTGGATACGTAGTCATTTCGCCGCGGCGGTTGGCTGCCAACTGATCCGTTCATAGCAGACCAGGGCGATCAAGATGATGGCGACTAGAGCGAGGGCAGCGAGGGCGGGAAGGTGTCGGGCGACGGGCACCAGCGCGAGGATGGTGCCGGCCGCGAGGATCGGGGCGGGTGGGGTGTGCCGGACGGTAAGTCGGAGGAACAGAGCCCGACCAATGAGGTAGAGGGCGGGGCCGCCGAACAGAGCTGCGGTCGAAGACCAGTCCAGCGGGGTCCCAGCGGGCTGCTGGAGTGGGTGTTGGGCCATGTTGGCGAGGACCACCTTGATGCCGAGGGCCAGGTAGATGATCCCGGCGATGAGCACGAAGTGAGCCAAGCTGTAGGCGATGCTGCCGGTCCGAGTCCGGTCCGGAGCGGGGATCCGCGCCAGGGCTTGCCCGGCAGGTGCGGCGGTGTTTTCGAAGTACAGCCACCACAGGGCCAGCGCCGTGGTCAGGGCGAGCAGCGCAGCGATCAGGACCGGCCAACGAGTGACCGCCGATCCGGCGCCGACGCCAACCGAGATCAGCGACTCGCCCAGAGCAATGATTACTATCAGGCCGTGCCGCTCGGCGAAATGGCTGGGGCTGGGCAACAGAGCGTGTCCGGCATAGACCGCGATGAATAGGCCGCCGATGCAGTCGATGAGGAACGCTGCGGCCCACAACAGCGTCTGCGCGGCGCCGCCGAACACCGCGCCGAACACCAGCGCAATCAAGCCCACCGAGACCGGGATGACCCGGAAGCGCAGCGAAGCGCGTAGCCGCGCGTTACCGGCCGATATGTGCCAGACGAGGGCCAGATATACCGCCCGGACGACGATGTAGACGAGGGCCAGAGTCATGGGCGCGGCCAGTGACTGGTTGCCGTGCCGCCACGCCTCGGGGAGGACCAGGGCGGCCACGAACATCGCGGCCATCACAGCGGAGTTTCCGGCGCGGACCAGGCCCACGTCGGCGCGGACCTGGTTGGCCAACCAAGCGTAGTTAGTGAACGGCCACCACAGCAGCAGCAGGAGCACAAGGCTATGCGCCAGCCCGAGTGGCGTCGGCGCCCGTGCCGTGAACGTCTCCACCCGGATGAAGGCGAACACGAACACCAGGTCGAAGAACACCTCGAACGGCGTGGTCCGATGGGTTTCCTCGGTCGGCACCGGCGCCCCGGCCCGGAAGATGTGCCTCATAGGCCCATCTTGTTCGCCCAACATCCGGCAGGTCCGGATTCACACTTAACCCGGCAGCCGCCGCTGGCCACCACGCATGACTTCGGCGCAGGTCGCAGATACCCCACTTCGACCTCTCGGCTGGCGCGATGAGCATGCGCGCGTGCGACATCTGCCAACCCGTCCAGGCCCTCATCCCGCTCGCGCCTGGCCAGCATGGTCAACTCGACCAGCACTCGGCGGAGTGTCACCCATCAACTGAAGCCAACCTGTCACGGATCAAGCGGAGTACGACAGGCTGCCGGCGTGAACTGGTTCAAACTTGATTCGGGGTGAGTGATCGCGGCATGACGGGACGTTTAGCAGTCCCTGCCACATAGGCGGGTGTAGCGGGCGATGATCACGCCCTTGGTGGTTGTGGCGCTCTCGGTCAGGTCGAACTCGGTCAGTGGGGCGGGGCCTTCGAACAGTCGAATGCCGGTGCCCAGGGTCAGCGAGTGGATAAGAAGCGTGTAGCAGTCGATCAGGCCAGCGGCGGATCTCGGCAGGCTCGCGCGGCAGTGTGATGGTCATACGCGGGGATCGCAGCCTCGGACTGGGCATGCTCATCGGTTGGGTCACAGGCATCGTCGCGCTCGTGCTGGGCACCGCCCTGATCGCGGACGCGGGGTGGGCATCCCCAGCGCCGCAGACCAAAAGGAGACGCCGCCGTTGACGATGGCCGACGTTGCCACAGTGAACTGCTTTCGTAGGAGATCGAGGCACGTAATCGAGACCGGCCTGCGCAGCGTGGTGGCTCGTAGCGCAATTCCCTACGCGTAGGGGTACCACCAGGGCTTGCGCTCGGCGCGGGTGTCCCAATGCACGTGCTTGGTCTCTCGGAACGCCTCCAGACCCTCCGGGCCCAGCTCACGGGAGTTGCCCGACGCCTTCATGCCGCCGAAGGGCCCGGCATCGTTGTCGGTGAGCGGATCGTTGATCCAGACCGTGCCTGCTTTCAACTCGTCCAGGCAGCGATACGCGTAGTCGGTGCGATTGGTGTAGACGTTGGCGCCCAGACCGTAGGGCAGCGCGTTGGCGCGGGCGATTGCCTCGTCCAGCGAGGAGACCCGCACGATCGGCGCGACCGGCCCGAATGTCTCCTCCCGCATAAGCGGCAGGTCGTCGGTGGCGTCCACGACGACGGACGGAGAGAGGAACCAGCCGCGCTCGAACCCGCCCCGATCGCCGCCGACCAGGATGCGGGCGCCACCGTCACGGGCCGAGGCGAGCTGGCCCTCCACCTTCGCCCGCTGCACTTCGGCGATCATCGGGCCCATGTCGGTCCCGGCCGCCAACGGATCGCCGAGCCGGACCGCGGCCGCCTCGGCGACCATCCGCTCGACGAACTCGTCGTAGACGGAGTCCATGACATAGAACCGCTCGGCCGAGGTGCAGACCTGCCCGGCGTTGAGGTACGCGGCCCACGCGGCACCTGGCGCCGCGACCGAGAGATCGGCGTCCTCGCAGACGATGAAGGCGTCCTTGCCACCCAACTCCAGGTGCGTGCGTTTGACCTGACGCGCGCACAGCTCGCCGATGCGCAGCCCGGCGGCCGTGGAACCGGTGAAGGCGACCAGATCCGTACCGGGGTGCACCACCAGGGCCTCCCCGACCTCGGCACCACCCGTCACCAGGTTCACAACACCCGGCGACAGCTCGGCAAAGGCCCCGGCAAGCATCAGCGTCGACAACGGCGTGTAGGGCGAGGGCTTCGCCACGACCGTGTTCCCTGCAGCAAGCGCCGGAGCGAGCTTCCACGCGAGCAGCAGCAGCGGATAGTTCCACGGCACGATCGCGGCGACCACGCCGAGCGGCTCCTTGAGGACGAGCGCCAGCTGCCCGTCCTCCACCGGCGGCAGCACCCGGCCCCGCTCGTGCCGGCCCAGCTCCGCGTAGTAGTCGAAGCAGGCCGCCGACCAGCCGACCTCGTCGGAGTTCTCGATCAGTGGCTTGCCGCCCTCGATCGACATTTGCCGCGCAAGGGCGTCGGAGTGTTCACGCAGCCAGGTGGCGATCCCGTGCAGAAGGTCGGCCCGCTCGGCCGCGGGGGTACGCCGCCAGCCGTCGGCGGCGTCGCGGGCAGCACGGACCGCGCTGTCGACCTGCTCAAGAACCGCGGATCCGACGGCGGCGACGACCTCCTCGGTCGCCGGGTTGATCACCGTAACCGAGGTTCCGGTCCCCGCGACGTGCTGGCCCGCGATCCACAACTGCGTCACTGCCGACTCCTGTCTCGAAGCTGTGCAGCGGAGATCATAGGCACCGGAACGCGGCCGCAACTAGCTTGATCTTTAACCTGTGCGGCGCGGCCTTGGGCTATTGGAGTTCTTCGTTTTCTTCGTGCCGCCCTTGGGCTTTGTGCTGGTGGCGGTGGTGGCGATGTGGACGTCGTGGCGGGCCGCCGGGTGTCGACGGTGCGGGTTCGCCGACTGGCTGCGCCGGGAGCGGGTGATCGGCCCGGAGGGCTGATCCAACGACCATTGGGCAGGGCATGTACCTGTCAAACCCCTTGCCATCGCCCCAACCAGGGGAACGAGGCCGAGGCAGCAAGGGCGCTGTGAAAGCCTTGGCGGTGACTGTGGCGGCTTGTCAACCAACGGCGCGCAGCAGATGCCCACCAGCGCGGCTCAGCGCTGAACCTCACTCGTCGACAGCATGTATTCGGTTCCCTCCCCCCGGCGGGGGTCGAGCTCCAGCTCAGCCTGGTCGCCGTACAGACAGAAGTACAGCAACCCATGGGACTGTCACAGCCCTCGACCTACCGGCCGAGGCTGCCGACCTGCCTACCGGACCGTCAGCGACCGCCTCGCCGGTAATCCATAGGTTCAGGACTCCGACTAGGACCAGGAGCTGGGGGCGCGCCGGCCAGGTCCGCATGGGCGTAGACCTTGAGCGCGACCCTCACGTCGGCGTGCCGAGCGATGGCTTGGACGGCATGCGGCGAGACGCCCACCTCCATTGGCAGCGCGACGACGGTGTTCCGCAGGTCGTGTAGCCGAACGCCGGGCAGGCCACCGCTTCCTGCGGACGAGAGTTCCGGCTGAGGATCGGTCGGGTGCGGGTGCTTGAGCACACCGGACAGTCAGGCGCGCTGATCAAGCCGCCGGAAGGCTCAATAAGCCTCGATGCTGGGCGTCCGCCCCGGAAAATCCGGCGGAAGGCCGTCGGGGGGCACCGTTCCCGATGCGAGCCCGGACAGGTATTCGGTCAGACTTCCTCCGAATTCGCACCAGTCGTCGTTGCAGCACTCGACCAGGATGGTCCAGGTTTCGGGCCCTCCCCCTGTGGTGCGCCAGTGGAACCTGTCTCCTTCGCAGGAATCTCCCCAGCAGATCAGACCTCCGGGCTCCGGAAACGGAACATAGCCGTGCGACATCCCAGAATCGCGGAGGTCGCTAAGGCTCTCAAGGATCTCCCGCATGCCTCGGACGAAGTATTTTTCTTCTCCGGGGTTAGGTATGTGGATGCCGAGAAAGTCGTCAACGGTGAGAGGGGGGTACGCCTCGGCGAGCGCAATGAAGTCCGGAGGAAACCTCGTCCCTGTCTCCTCGGCGATGAAGTCCCAGTCGATCCGACGGGTTGCGCTCGCCCTGTGCGGAAGCAGCGCCGGCAGTACTTGCTCAAGTTCGTGGAGACTCAACGGATCACCTGGCTTCGGGAACGAACAGCGGTGCCGTTCAGCATGGCACGCTACTCGTTGGCAGCGATTACCCGTCACCGCAGGGGATCGGAACCGAGCGGTCGCCGCGCCGGCGGGTGGCCTGGAGTGACAGCACGCCGCCGGGCGTCCACCGGAAGTCCTCCCCACCCACCTGGACCAGCAGCACAGCATCCTGACCCTGAGGTGTCCTCAACAGGGCCGGCCAGCTCCGACATCCTTCACGCTGTCCGCCGAGCTGTGCCAGCCAGGGGTGAGAAGATCGTCGGCCCATGGCTTCTGCAGGTCTTTCTGAAACGCCTCGGGCTATCGAGCCAAGAGCGGGTGCCAGCAACAGGAAGGGGTTTGCGGATGGCCGCCCCCACGACGCGGCTCGGTGACCGTGCGGATCAACCAGATGCGCGACGCCGAAGGCCTCGAGCGCCGGCTCAAGGAAGCCGGAATCCCGGCGGAGGTCGACTACATCCCGGTCGGAAAGGTGTGCACGAACCGGCCCAGATACACCCACGTCCCTGACAGCCGGGCGACCGAGGCTGGGTCGAGCACCCGCACACCGATGCCGAGCAACAAGGCCCGGCTGGTGGTCGACTTCGCCAACCACATCTCTTTCCAGAACCCAGGCGTTACCGTGTTCACGGTCAAGCCCGGTGTCCTCCGCGACGGAGACACTCGTACTCGAACTCTCCGTCGCGGAGAATGCGTCGATCGGCACCGCGGCCGGCCTGGTGGTCGGCTACGGCGTTGCGCAAGGCCCGGTGCAGCCCTGCGAACTGGACGACATACCGCAGTAGTTGGGGCGAGTTGGGGATCGGCGGAATCGAGACACACTTTGGTTCCTGCCGATCCCCCGACGGTCGACACTGGGAGCCGCGCGCCCCCGCCGTCTACTTCCTGCACCACCGGTCAGATAAGTCGTCGCTTGCCGTATCGGCGCCGGTTAGCCTCTCCGGCGTGACCGGGACGTTGCTCTTCATCATCGGCCCACCGGCCGTCGGCAAGATGACCGTCGGCGAGGAGATCGCGGCCCGAACGGGGCTGCGACTGTTCCATAACCACCTGGCGATCGAGCCGGTGCTGCGCTTCTTCCCCTTCGGCAGCCCGCCGTTCGGGCGGCTCGTCGACCGGTTTCGCTGCGACCTGATCGAGGAGGTGGCGGCCAGCGACCTCCCCGGACTGATCTTCACGTACGTGTGGGCGTTCGACCTCCCAGAGGACGAGCAGGCGGTGCAGCGATTCGCGCACCCCTTCCGCCGCCGCGGCGGCCGCGTGCTCTTCCTAGAGTTAGAGGCCACCCAGGAGGAACGACTCCGCCGCAACGAGAGCACCTCCCGGCTCGCCGAGAAGCCGTCCAAGCGCGACGTATCGGCCTCCCGGCGCGACCTGCTCGACTTGGACCGGCAGTACCAACTCAACTCCATCGGCCAGTTCGACGACCGCGCCGACTACCTGCGCATCAACAACACCGACCTGACACCCGAACAAGTAGCCATGGCGGCGATCACCCATTTCCGCCTTCACCGGCAGCCTGAACAGGATGTCCCGTCCGTGAGCAGGTCGGGACGATCGGCATGAGTGGCCCCCATCCAGGTAGATGCTCGCATTGACGCTGGAGTACCTACAGGGGCGGTACTGAAACCTTGCTAGGAAATGCCAAGCGGATGGCGGCCGCTACCAACCGGCTGCGCACCGTCGGTACTGACCACCTGTTGGCCGCTGCGCGTGTCGTCGGGGTGCGCAGGTTCGTGGCGCAGAGCAACGCGATGTGGATGGAGCGCACCGGCGGGCCGGTCGCTGACGAAGACGGCCGGATCGAGCCGAACCCGCCCGCGGATGCCGAGGAGGCTGTCGCCGCGTTGCGCCACGTGGTGCCGAAAGTCCGCCGGTCCGCTCAACGCGGTCAGCTGATGCACGACCACCTCCGGCTCGGCCTTGGCCACGGCATCGGCCACCGAGTCGGGGTCCAGCGCGTCGACTATGACCGGTTCGGCACCCAGCGCACGCAGAGCGCCGGTCTTGGCGGCCGAGCGGGTCGTGCCGACGACCTCGTGGCCGCGCGCCACGAGCTGGGTAACCAGATGGCTGCCGATTGCGCCAGACGCTCCGGCGATGAAGATCTTCATGACGTCTCCGTTCATTCGTGCTTACCAACAGAGACGAGACGGCCCGGCCCCCCATGAACGGTAGTTACCCAGCTCACACGGGGCGCCACGGCGACCACCGAACCGCCCGACTGGCCGACGGGCAAGGCCAGCCGCCATGGCCAGTCGTCCAGGAGTCCACCGGCGATGAGTTTCGCCGTGGCTTCCAGTCTCTATACACAAACTCGGAGACCGCACCGGAGGAGAGCATCATGACCGCTACCTACACCTTCGACGTCTTTTCCAGCCTCGACGGCTTCGGTGCCGCCAGCGGCAACTGGACCGGCTACTGGGGCAAGCAAGGCCCCGAGCTCCTCGAACACCGCCTCGCCCTGTATGGCGAGGAGCAGCGGATGGTCTTCGGGGCCAACACGTATCGGGCGTTCACGCGGATGCTGGCCTCGAGCACCGAGGAGTCCGAGGTGCGTGACCCATGGGTCACCCGGATGAGGAGCCTGCCGGCAACGGTGGTGTCGACCACACTGCAAGAAGCCATCGACTGGCCGAACGCGACCGTCGTGAGCGGTGACGCCGTCGACGTCGTCGCCCGGCTCAAGGAGGAGTCCAAGGTGCCGTTGCGCTCGCATGGCAGCCTGTCGATGAACCGGGCGCTGATGGCCGCCGGTCTGGTTGACCGGCTCCAGATAACGATCTTCCCGGTGATCACCGGTCAGACCGGAGCAGACCCGATCTTCCAGGGCGCGGCCGACTTCGACCTCGAGTTGATCGAGAGCCGGACGCTCGACGGCAACCTTCAAGAGCTCATCTACCGGCCCACCCTGCATGTCTGAGTCCACGCGCCCCCAGCCCATCAAGCAGCCGAACCTGACCCGGAAGTTCTGGCTCACCGACATGCCGACCGGTCGCATGGCCGCCCCGAGTTATCTGCTAGCTCGATGTGGATGCACGGCCGTGACTTGGCCGCCGGGTCGGTCGTTGGACATCCGGCGGCCAGGAGACGGGGGATGGGTATGCCAGCGAAGAAGCGCCGGACAACTCCGGTGATTGTGCCCCCCACGGACCGCGCCCCCGTCAGTCGAGGATCATCAGGGCTCTACGAAGTTAGCGGGGGTTGAGGTGCCCCCTGGCTCGGCGAGTGGTGGCGCAGCGGGTGCGTAATCGCTGGTTGGCGGGGTTGCGGAAGCCGTAGGCGTCGCGGGCGACGGTTTTGATGACCCGGTTGGTGCCTTCGGAGCCGGCGTTGGTGATGCCGGTGTGGATGAATGCCAGGATTTCTGGCCACCAGGTTTCGACCGTGGTGGCGAGTCGTTCCAGCTCGGGCAGGCCGGATTGGGCGCATCGGTGGTAGAACCGGAATAGCAGATCCGCGGTTGGGGTGGGTGCGGGCCAGGGCGAGTAGATCGAGCAGGTCCTCCTTGGCGTTCCAGGCGGCCAGGATCGGCGTGCCGATGCGTGGGGGCAGGTCCTTGAGTTCTCCTTCCAGGTCGGCGACGTGGTCGCCGTGCATTCGGGATGCGTTGCGGGTCAACCGGTTCCGTAGTTCCCATTCCCGGTTGCCCTTGCGCCCTCGCCGGCCGCGGACCTGTACGGTGACCCGCCGGCGGATCTCGGTGACGGTCTGATTGGCCAACTGCACGATGTGGAAGTGGTCGGCGACCAGGACAGCGCCCGGCAGGGCTTGACGCACCGCCGATTTGAAGATGGTGCACATGTCGATGGCCACGAAGCGTACCGCGTCGCGCCACGCCTGGGTGCGCTCGGCCAGCCAGTCGCAGACGACCGCAGCGTTGCGGCCTTCGACCTGACCGAGCAGGCCCTGCCCGCCGGACAGATCCACAAATCCGACGTGCCACCGGTCGACGGTCGTCTGCCACGTCCCGGTGGTCTCGTCCCACACCCATTTCGGACGGCCCCGGCGGATCTCGTCGATGCCCAGTACCTGCACCGGGTCGGGCTGGGCGGGCAGCACCGCTGCGGCGTGGGTGGCGAACGCCGCCGCTGCCACCGGCCAGGACACATGGTGGTCCCGCGCGGACTGCACGATCGTGCGACCGCCGTCAGCGATTGCCGCACCGGCCGAGGTCCGCAAGCGCAACGTGAGCCGCTTACGCGCCGGAACCTGCGCGACCGTCTCGGTGAACGACTTGCGTGGACAGCCCGATTCGTCGCAGCGCCACCGGTGCTTGCGCCACACCAGCCGCGGGTGGCGTCCGCCCACCGCGAGGTCTCGTGGCCGGGTCACCCGCCAGCCTTTCGACCGACGTGCGCGGGTACCGCAGTGCGGACACCGGCGGGCCTGATCGTCGGCGGTGACCAGATACACCACCGGCCCATCCGGCCCATCCTCAACCCTGGTGACCGCCAGACCTGCCAGGCCCAGCAACCGGGACGTATCCTCGTTCATGCCCGTGGCTCTTCTGTTGTGACCAGCTTGCTTCGACAACAAGATGGTCATGGAGAGTCACGGGTATCTCAACAGGACAGTCCGCTCCGGACGACCACAACGGACGATCGAACCTCTATCGACCCGAATAGCCTCGAGTCAACGGATGAGCGATGGCCGTCCGCGAGGACTGCGGCTGCCCGCGGTCTGGATTACGGTCGCAGGCATTATTCCCGGCATACACATCGTGTTCGACTGCGCCGATCCGGACCGGCTGGCTCGTTTCTGGATGGTGGCGCTACCTGGCTACGACTTCCCGCACGGCCCTCCGGACGGCTTCGCCGCATGGGAGCAGTGGGCGGATGCGAACGAGGTCCCCCAGGAGCAGCGCAACGCCGGCCGGACCCTGGTTGACAAGCAGGGCCACCGACCAGACATCTTCTTCCTCCGAGTTCCGGAGGGGAAAGCCGCTGAACCAAGAACCGGTCGCCGAATGCATATCGATGTCATGCCGACCGACGGGACACGCGATGAGGAGGTCGTGCGGCTGAAGGGCTCGGGCGCGACCCGAGTACGAGGATCATCGCAAGCCCCAACGGCCCCGGTTGGGTGACCAGGGCCGACCCGGAGGGCAACCTGTTCTGCGTCGAGCGCAGTCAGAAGCATCATGGCCCACGTCAATCGTCCCGCTGATCTAGGGTGACCTGGTGCCTTCGAAACCCGTGACAACCGTCCTGTTCGATTTCGCTTGGACCCTGTTCGCCCGCGACCCCAACCGCTGGGTCGGCAGCGCGGCGGCCTTAGTCGGCCGGGAGGTGGCCGTCGGTGAGGCGCAGCGCATCGCCTCGGATTTCGCTGAGTTGTTGCGGACGACGGCTACGGACCCTGCTCACATCGCCAGGGACTTGGACCCACAGGTGTGGGACTGGGCGATTCTGGCTGTCCTGCAGCAAATCCGTGGGGTGGACCTGCCGTTTGCGCGAGCGCTGCACGAAACCCACGCCGAAGCACTCGAGCCGTACGCGGACACGTTATCCACCCTCGCCGCACTGAGTGCCCGCGATATTCGCCTTGGCGTGGTCAGCAACATCGGCTGGGACATTCGCAAATGCTTTGCGAGGCACGGGCTTGACCGCTACATCGATGCATTCGTTCTTTCCTACGAGGTCGGCTTCGTCAAACCCGATGTACGGATCTGGCGCACCGCACTCGACGCCCTGGCGGCACAGCCAGATCGAACGCTGATGGTCGGTGACCATCCCAGCGGCGACGGCGGTTCCGTGACCGCCGGGGTACCGGCCCTGGTACTGCCGATGGTGAGTTCGCCAGCCCAGCTTCGCGGATTCGATCACGTGCTGACGTTGGCCGGAATTTGAAGCTGGTTCGGTTCTTGGTTTGTCGAGGTTGCCCTATGCACTTCGGGAAAGATGTCCGATTCTTCCAGTATGAAGTCGAATCGAAGATCACAAAGAACCGAGTCCACCTCGACGTGAAGGCCGGCGGCCCGCCACCGGACGCCGAGCGCCGGGCACGGATCGAGGCGGTCGGGAACCGGCTGATGGCTGCTGGTGGGTCCATCTACCGGCGGGTTGACAATGAGGAGGGCTTCTGGCTCGTCATGCAGGACCCGGAGGGCAACGAGTTCTGCGTTAACTGATCCGAAAGCCACACCACGAACGATCACCGCATGGCACGGACATCCTCACACCGCGTCCGAAGCTGGCGGCCGCGAAACTCGTCCCCCACCAAGTTCATAGAGCCATCATCAGCAGGCGGTCACTGCACTCGCGGCCATGATCCACCCGGCTGAAATCTGAGACATCAGCATGACCGCCGTACGGCCGCAACCATCACCGCAGGCCCCTGAAGAGCATGAATCGCTCCTCGCGGTCTGTACGGACATGGAGGTTGCGGCCCTCATGATCATTACCCGGCTGCGGGTCTCACCGCAGGTCGCCATCGCCAAGGAGGACTCCACGGGATGCCCTGTCGGCGAGCTTGGTGATGTTGCGCGCGGCGACATCTTCCAGCCGGATTCCGAGCCTGGTGCAAAGCTCGGACAAGTACCACAAGACGTCGCCCAGCTCCATGGTCAGGGCTTCCCGGTCCGCATCGGTGATCGCCCCCTGCCGGTCCCGGAAGATCTTCTTCACCTTCCCTGCGACTTCTCCGGCCTCGTTGGCCAGCCCCAAGGTGGGATAGACGATGGGATGATCGGTTGCTATCGGCGCGCCGGTACGCGCGGCGGCCCGCTGGTAGGTCCTGAAGTCAAAGGCATCCGAGGTGCTTTGATCTGTCACGATCTTTAGTCTGGTCCATGTCTGGCGAACCAGTCCAGGTGGCTCCGGCCGATCGTCTTATGAGAACGGAGCGACCGACATCTCGGTCGCGCCGTTCTCGCGGGTGCGGGACTATGCGACGCGCCGCCGGACCGCCGAAACAACCACAGCAGGCCCCTGAACAGCGTGAATGCGGTTCGGGTTCTGCCACATCGGGTCCACCCTTGTCGACCAGGGCGTTCGTCAGACACGTCGGACGCCCCTTGTCGTCTTTGACCCAGCCGTAGCAGGGAGATCCGCGATTTGCCGTATAGCAGACAAAACGGCCATAGGTTTGAACTCGACCGGACGGTGATGCCGCGACGACGGGTGGTTCCGCGTGACGCGTTGGCGTGGGTTGGCTCCGGGATGTCCACGACCTGAGAGGAAGCCATGAGAACTGTTGCACGTGCCGCGCTGGTCTTCGCCAGCGGTGCGGTACTCGCCGTCGGGCTCGGAGCGACCGGCGGTTCGGCATTTGCCGCCTCAAAGACCGGCCAGCCGAACGTGGAGTGTGAGGACTTCGCGATGAGGCCCGGTAAGTCCGCGAGCGCTCCCGGTTCCCCGTTCAACGAGAACGGCCACGCCGGGACCGTCTACGCGGGGGAGCAGCGGCAGAACTCGAAGAACCCGAAATCCGTCTCGCAGTACGACGTCGCCTGCCGTCAGGTGTCGCAGTAACAGCGAGCACCCGCCGGTGCGCCGAGCTGGTTAGCTCCACCCATACCAAAAGCCTTGGTGAAGGACATCCCTCACCAAGGTTTTTTGGTCTCCATTCCTCCGTAGGCCACTGCGGGTCAGAACCGTGCCAGATCAGGCGCTGATCTTGGCGCGCGCCTCCTCGATCAGCGCGTCCAGCGCGGCGGGCGGGAGGTGAACCAGTGGCGCGAACAGGCGCGTAGATCGGCCGAGCCCTAGCATGCGTTCATCGAGGTGCTGCCCGAGCATGCCGGGTACGCCATGCACACCGTCCTCGTCGGCGACTTCGACGCCGAGCGCGGCCTGGAGTCGGCCGAGCGCGAGACCTACGCCAACGGCGTCCAGCCTCCGGCCTAGACCGGGATTGGGAACTCATCGGCGCATTCATCGCCGGTCATGCCCAACTGAGGCGTTGATGCAGTAGGGACCGTTCGGCCGGGTTGGCGGTCAGGGCGAGGGCGCGTTCATCGGCGGCTCGTGCCTGGTCGGTGTCGCCGAGGTCGCGGAGCAGTTCGGCGCAGGTGGCGTGGAAGAGGTGGTAGTCGTTCAGGTCATCGCCAAGGGCGTCGACTTCTGCGAGCGCGGCTGCCGATCCGGTGACGTAGCGCAGCGCGATTGCCCGATGGAGCCGGGTGACTGGTGACGGTGCCAGGTGCAGCAGCATGTCGTACAGCACCAGGATCTGGGTCCAGTCGGTGTCCTCCCACCGTGTGGCTTCGGCATGGCAGGCGACGATTGCGGCCTGAAGTTGGTACGGCCCGGGGCGCTTGAGCGCGGCGGCGCGGGCGATCAGCCGCCCGGCCTCCGCAATGGCTTCGTGGTTCCAATGGGCCCGGTCCTGGTGTTGAAGCTGGATGATCTCGTTGTCGTGGTCGAAACGGGCGGTGGCTCTGGCCCGGTGGAGCCGGATCAGGGCGAGCAGGCCGGCGACCTCGGGTTCGGTGGGCATGAGCTGGTGCAGCAGCGCGGCCAGGAACTCGGCTTCCTCGGTGAGGTCCCGGGACTGGGCGTGCTGGCCACCGGTGGACAGGTAGCCCTCGTTGAACAGCAGGTAGATCACGGCGAGGACCTCGGCGAGGCGGGTGCTGAGGTCGTCGGCGGACGGGATCCGGTACGGGATACCTGCGTCGCTGATCTTCCGCTTGGCGCGGGTGATGCGTTGCCCGACGGTGCTTTCCGGGACGAGGAACGCTTTGGCGATCTGTGCGGTGGTCAGCCCGCACACCACGCGCAACGTGAGGGCGACCTGGGCGGTCCGGGGGAGGGTGGGGTGGCAGCAGGTGAAGATCAGCCGGAGCCGGTCGTCGGGTTGCGGCTCGGCCGGCCACGGCACCAGGGCGAGTTTCTGCCGGTGGCGGTGCTCCCGGCGGAGCTGGTCGAGACCGCGACGGCGGGCCACGGCGTACAGCCACGCGTCTGGCCGGTCCGGGATGCCCTCGACGGGCCAGTGCATCAATGCGGCCTCGATCGCGTCCTGCACGAGATCTTCGGCGGCGGTGAAATCGCCGACCAGATGGACCAGGGAGGCGGCGAGCCGGCCCGCGTGGTCGCGGACCACCCGGGCCAGCTCGGCATGCGTCGGCTGGGTCATGCGGCGATGGGTCGGATCTCCACCACCGGGCAGGCCGGCCATGACTTCGCGACGCGCAGAGCCTCGTCGAGATCAGCCACCTCGATCTCGGCGTAGCCACTGACGATCTCCTTGCCTTCCACGAACGGCCCGTCGGAGACCAACGGCTCGCCCCGATCCAGCCGCAGCGTGGTGGCGGTGTCCGGCGGCATGAGGTGGGAGTGGTGGGTGATCTTGTCGTGGTGGTCGGCGAACCACTGTTGCACGCGGGCGTAGGCGCGTTCCCGCTCGGATTCGTCCATGGCGGCCAGGTCGGCGGCGAACTGCTCGGTGTCGGCGAACATCAGTACATACTTCATCGCTTCCTCCGTGAGGTTCTATGCGAACAGGGCGGCCATCCGCCGGGACATCTCTTCGGGGGTCACGTCCTCCACGTGCGTGGCGACGGTCCAGCCGTGCCCGAACGGGTCGACGATGAAGGCGTCCCGGTCACCGTAGAACTGGTTCTCCGGCGCGCGCTGCATGGTTGCGCCGAGCTCGACGGCCCGCGCCACCGCCGTGTCGACGTCCTCGACGTAGATGAACTGGAAGACCGGCGTGCCGGGCAGCCCACCGGCCGGCGGGGCGGTCGTTCCGCGCTGCGGGTCCTCATCTTCGACGATGACGACCGCGTCCCCGATCTGGATCTCGGCGTGGGCGATGGTGCCGTCCGGGCCGGGGAAGCGCATCCGCTCGGTGGCGCCGAACACGGCGGCATAGAACTCCAGTGCCTTCGCAGCACCGCGTACGACCAGGCAAGGCGTGACGCGGCGGTAGCTCTCAGGAATCGGGTTGGGACTGGCTGACGCCGTCATGGTGATCCTCCTGGGTTGTGGTATTGCCTCTACCAACCAGACGATCGGCGGGCGACCGGATCCGACAACCAGGCGGAACATATCTGCAAACGTTAGTGGACACCGCGCTAGCCGGGTGGTGACGGCTGCTCGGGTGGGCGTCCTCGGGCGCGGGCCGCATCGGATATGGCGATTCCCGCCAGGACGAGGGCAGGTGCCATGGCGACCAGCAGCGGCGGCAGGAAGAACGCCGCCGGCGAGATGGCGGCGAGTACGAGGACCCCGATCGGCCGCGAGCGAGAGACCCGGCCGAACACCTCGTACTCGAACATGCCCCGTCCGGCGAGGAACAGCGCGGGTCCGCCGAGGATGACGATGATCCAGACCGATGGTGTGTGTCCGAGCGGGTGCTCGATGACTAGCTCGTCGCCGACTGCGATGGCGACGATGCCGGCGACCATGAGCAGGTGGGCGCGCATCGTCGTGACGGCCGCGCGGTGCGGGTCGGGGGAGGCTGCGATGGCCTCCGCCAGCAGGCCCCCGGCGCGGTGGATGTAGATCCGCCACATCAGCGCCGTAGTAGCGAACGCGAACACGACCGCGGAAACCCGGTCAGGCTCGAACCTGCCGCGGCTGAACGTCAGCCCGGTGACCAGGATGAGCTCGCCGAGCCCGATGATGAACAGCTGCCGGTAGCGTTCGGCCAGGTGCTCGGCGGAGATCGCGAACTCGGCCACCCGCTCGAACGAGCGACCCAGCCGCGGTGTGGGCAAGCCGAGTGCAAATGACACGTACTCCACGGCCACCGCCAGCGCCCACAGGACCGCGCGGGCCGTGTCGTGCGTGACAGCACCCGCGATCCACGGCACCGCGGACACGCCGAACCAGAAGAGCTGCCGCGCAAAGACGCGCCGCCCCTTGTGGCCCCGCAGCAGGAGCACAGCACCGGCGTTGCGACCGATCTGGGTGGCGACGTACACGCCGGCGAAGACCAGGCCTTGCTCGCCGAACGCCTCCGGCGCCGCGGCCGCCATCAGCAGGGTGCCGAACATGGTCGCGATCACCAGCAGCTGTATCAGCGGCTGCTGCGGGTTCAATCTGTCCGTGAGCCTCGCCGTGTTGGCCCAAACCGCCCACAGGGCGAGCAGCAACACCAGCGTCTGGAACGCGCCGCTCCAGTTCAGATGCTCCAGCAGCTCCTGTGAGAGCCGTGCGAGCGCGAAGACGAACACCAGGTCGAAGAAGAGTTCCAGGTACGTCGCTCGTGGTTCCTCGGGTCGTCGCAGGAGCCCGGCTGCCCCACTTGTCATCGGCCCGCCCGTTTCTGCCGTTTCTATCAGTCTTTGCAGCAGTCGTACCACGCGGCAGCGTTGGTGGATGTGGATGTGCTGCCATGGCCTGGGCTCGAGCGGCCTCGCCCCACGTCCCGGCGACGATAGGGGTCGATGAGTTCCTTGCAGCCGTCGCCGCCGGTTCGGATCAGCTCGTCCACGTGGCCCAGGCGTCGGGCCGGTGCTACAGGTGACACCTCCGACTAGCCGGGTGGTGACGGCGGCTCGGGTGGGTGTCAACGGGCGCGGCCGCGGGCCGCGTCGGCGATGGCGATCCCGGTGAGGACCGCGGTGGCGGCGATGGCAGGCAGTAGCGGCGGCATGTGGAGCATCGGCGGTGTCAGGGCGACCAGCACGAGGACGCCGATCGGCAGATCCCGGGACACGCGGGCGAAGGTGGCGTAATCGAAGCCGGCACGACCGGCCAGGAACCGCGCGGGTCCGCCGAGGATGACGGCGACCCAGGCCGGTTGGGAGTGTCCGAGTGGATGGGCGATGGCGACGTACGTGCCTGCGAGGGTCAGCGCCTGGTCCGGACCAGTGGCGCCGCCGCCGCGTAAACCAACACGGCCAGCAGGCCGGCACCCGTCCCCAGCGCCCCCCAGATCGCCGCAGCATCCGGTTCACGAGGCGAGGCGCCGGCGGTCAACCGGGCAGCACGAGACGCCAGGCAAGGTTGAACAGTCCGGCCATGCCGCGAGACGGCAGTCGACACCTGATCATGCGAACAGGCTCGACCGGTCGAGCCGCGCGGCCGGGTCGGGGCCGCGCGGCTCGAGGGGCGTCAGCGCGTGCTTCGGCTCTTGGGCAGATCGAACCGGTCGGCCTCCGCGCAGTCGTCCGGCCCGCCGATCGCCTCCTCGCCGACCCGGTCGAGCGCCTGACGCGCCCGGAACCGGCCCAGGTTCCAGGCGTACCAGGGGTCCGGGTCTTGCAGGTCGACGGCGATCCAGCTCAGCGTGCAGCGGCGTACCGGGTCGGGGAGCCTGGTCAGGGCGGGCGTCGCGTCGGCGGAGAGTGCCCGCAGGTACCAGGCGTCGATCTTGCCGGTCTGCTTGTACCGGGCCATGTTGCGCTGGGCGGCGTAGTCCTCCGGGTTGAGCACGGCCAGGCTGAGCAGCATCACCACGGCGAGCCCCACGGTGACCCGGGGGATCCACCGGCCCTGCCACCGGATCCCGGCCGCCAGGATCATCAGGAAGACGGCCCCGAGCAGCAGTTCGAACGCCATCACGAAGATCCGCTCACCGGTGAAGCTGTAGACCTTCTGGTACGTGTACATCCGCGACAGTGCCGACACCACGATGACCACGCTGAGTGCGCTGAGCAGGCCGAGCAGGACGCGCAGCAGGGTGCGTTCGACCTTCCGCTCGCGGCGGGCCCAGCGGGTCACCCCGCCGAGCACGGCCAGGGTGAGCAGGGTGACGAAGAGCAGCTGCCAGAAGCCGCTGCGGGCGTACTCGGAGTAGCTGAGGCCGGCCGTCTTCAGCACGTGGCGCTGGCCGCCGAAGAGCACGGTGAACTGCACCACCACGAAGCCGGCGAAGAGCGCCGTCAGTGCGCCGATGGGCGGGGCCCACTCCACCAGGCCGAGGCTGCGTCGGCTCGGCCTGTCCACGGTGGACAGGTCCGGCGGGGCGGCCATGGTGTAGACGGCGGCGACCGCGATCAGCCCGCCGATCGCCGCCAGGAAGATCCAGCGGAACACCGCGCTGATGCTGATCTCGGGGATGATCGCGCTGAGCACCTGCGAGAACGCCGCGTCGGCCGAGGAGAGCAGGGTGCCGAAGACCAGTAGCACCACCACGGTGGCAAGCACCGACCCGACCACCCGCCGGATCATCCCGGCGTCCGCGGGGGCCTGGATGTGCTTCCGCACCCAGGGCAGGCCGCGCAACGCCGCGAACGGCGCCGCCGCCAGGCTGAACAGGATCGACCGGACCAGCCGGCCGCCCACGATGGCCAAGGTCGCGCAGCCGAGCGCGCCGAGGACGCAGAACGTCACCAGCCACCAGGCGTTGCGGAAGGCGAGGACGGAGAGCAGCGCCAGGGCCGCCACCGCCCAGCCGCCCCGGGCCAGGCGTTCGGCGCGGGGCAGCTCCGCCGTGCTCCGGCGGACCGCGACGAGCACGCCGATGGTCAGGGTGAGCCAGCCGAGGAACCAGCCGATGCCGGTACGGCCCAGCGGCACGAAGTAGGCGATCCCGAGCGCTCCGGCGAGGACCGCGGCCGGGGTGGCCCGCCCCTTGGCCTGCTTCGGTCCCGGCCACCTCGCCCCGAGGAACTTCGTCCGAGGCTCGCGGGGGCGGGGCGTCCACGTCGCGCCCGGCTGGGGCGGGAACGTGGCCCAGGCGGGCGCCGGTTGCGGGGCAGGGTAGGGCGGCGGGGTGCCGGCAGCCGGACCGGTGGCGCCGGGGTGCGGCGCCGACGGCGGTGCGGCGTCGGGCTGGCGCGGGAAGTAGCCCTGCTGCGGGGTCCCCGGCGCGACCCAGGGGCGTGACGTCGTGCCCTCCTGCGGAGCGGTCGGCGCTGCCTCTGGACCGGTGGTCGCCTCCTCCTGCGGAGCGGCCGGTGCGGGTCCGGAGGAGGCCGTCTCGGCCGAGGTGGCGGCGGGGACCTCGGCCGACATCTTGTCCGGCGAGGCAGTGGAGGGCTGCGCGGTGGTCGAGGACGGGCCGGCAGCCGCTGCGGCGTCCGCGCCGGCGGTCGCAGTCGAGGTGTCGGGAGTCGTCCCCTCTCGGACATCGCGGTCGGCGCCGGACGCCGCCGCGGTGCCGGCCCTCGCCTGGGCGGGGATCACCGGGGCCGGTGCGCTCGCCGCCTCCTGTCCGCCGCCAGCGGTGGCGGACACCAGCGGGATGAACAGCGCATACCCGCGGGTGCCGGGCGGAACGGAGACCGGGATCGCCCAGGCGGGCTGGCCCTCCGGGCCCGGCCACACCATCCCGGGCGGCGCGCCCTCCACGGCGGGCATGACAAGCAGGTGCGGCGGGGCGTCGGCGGGGACGTCGTCGCCTGCCGGCCCGGTTACCGGGGCGGTCCGGGGGGAATCTGGTGCCGATGGCGGCTCGGACACAGCAACGCTCCTTGATCAAAGGGTGCCGTCACTGTAGGGCCAAGCGCGGGTCGCCCGCCGCCCCGAGAGCCGGTGGACCTGATCGCTCACCCCACGGCGGTGGTCTCACTTGCGGCGTTGTTCGTCGGCTCGCCGTCGTACTCGGTGCCCGTCACGCGGACCTGGTTCGTGACCGTGCCCACGCCCTGAGGTCGCAGGCTGACCGCGACGGTCGCGGTGGCGCCGCTGGCGAGTGTGCCCAGGTCGCACTCCACTCGACCGGCGGTGGGCGACCCGCACCCGCCCTGCGACGGCTCGAGGGAGAGCAGCTTGAGACCACCGGCAACCGTGCCGGACCACTCGTCCGTGAGGTGGACGACGGATGGCGACGGCCCGCGGTTGGTGACGGTCAGCGTGTAGGTGAGCGGCCGGCCGGGGACGGCAGGGTCGGCGGATTCGCTGACGGTGACGGCCAGGTCGGCGGCGGGGAGGGCGGTGATCGTGACGGCCCCGCTGTTGTTCGCCGGCTGCGGGTCGGGCTGGTCCGCCGTGACAGACCCGGAGATCGTATAGGCCCCTGGCGCGGACGCGGTCAGCGCGATCAGAGCGATCGACCCTCCCGGCGAGGGCAGCTCCATCGGACCGACGGTGCAGACTGAACCCACCCTGTCCGGTACGCAGGCCGCGCCGAAGAGGACCGAGAGGCCGGCCGGCAGCAGCAGTCGTGCCGTGACTCCCGTGGCGGGCGCCGGACCCGAGTTGAATGCGCCCGCGGAGATGAAGAACTGCGTCCCGGCGTAGGTGGGCCCAGCGGACGCGTTCAACTGGAGGGCGACGTCGGCCTCCGTGGGTGTCGTCACCGTCGTGGTTGCCGTCCGGGTGTTGTCCGACGGGTCCGCGTCCGGTTCGTCGGAGGACACCGTGAAGGTCAGTGACAGCGTGCCCGCCTCGGTCGGCGTGACCTGGATGATCAACGGGGAGGTCACTCCCGGCGCACCCATCGTCCCCAGGTCGCAGGTCACCGCGGTCGAGGTGGCGCTGCACCGGTCGTCCCCGCCCGAGGATTGGAACGACACCCCGACGGGCAGCGGTGCGGTCAGGAGGACACCGGTCGCCGTACCGGGGCCACGGTTCCCCACCGAGACGAAGTAGGAGACGGTCGATCCGGCGAAGACCGGGTCCGGCCGGTCGCTCACATCGGAGATGAAAAGGTCGACGGGGTCCGCCGCTCGCGCGGGGCCGGCGGGGATCACGACGGAGACCAGGCCGAGCAGGAGAGCGGACAGGAGACGGGTGCGGGCTGGGCGTGACATGGGATTCCCTCTTCCCTGCCCTCGACGAGGACCTTCGGGAGACATCCAGCCAGGGAAATTTATCCCCGCACGGATCGGCCGTCCCATCAGCCGGCCGGTCACGATGTCGCGCCGCTCCGTCACCGTCCAACCGTTCACCTCCGGCGCCCGTACCTTTGCCCGGGCGGTCGATCGCATGGCCGTACGCCGAATGCTCGCCGCCGTCGCGGCCCTGCTGCTCACCGCCGCGCACGGCGCGCCCACCAGCCCGCGCAGCCGGGCGGCGGCCTGCGGGCCCGAGGGTGGCCAGGCGGCGACGCCGGCCTGCCGCGCTGCGGTCGCGGCCGGGACGGCGGTACGCGAGTGGGACAACACGCGCCGCCACGGCCGTCTGGCGACGGACCATGGCGGCGCGCTCCGACAGCGAGGTCAGCCCAGGGTGAGGGCCAAGTCGATCTCGGCCAGCTCCTCGGCGGTGAAGTCGAGGTTGCCCAGCGCGGCGACGTTCCCCTCGAGCTGGGCGACGCTGCTCGCGCCGATGATCAGGCTGGTCATCCGCGGGTCGCGCAGCGCCCAGGCCAGCGCCATCTGGGCCAGCGACTGGCCGCGCCGCTCGGCGATCGCCCCCAGCCCCCGGATCGTCGCCATCGTCTCCTGGCTGAGGTCGCTCTCGTTGAGGAAGACGCTGGTGCGCACCCGGGAGTCCGCCGGGATGCCGCCGAGGTACCGGTCGGTGAGCAGCCCCTGCGCCAGCGGGCTGTACGCGATGCAGCCGGCGCCGACCTCCTCCAGCGTGTCCAGCAGCCCGTCCTTCTCGGTCCAGCGGTTGAGCATCGAGTACGACGGCTGGTTGATCAGCAGCGGCGTACCCAGGTCACGCAGGATGGCGGCGGCTCGGGTGGTCTGCTCCGAGTTGTAGTTGGAGATGCCGACGTAGAGCGCCTTGCCGGAGCGGACGATGGCGTCCAGCGCGCCCATCGTCTCCTCCAGCGGGGTGTCCGGGTCGAACCGGTGGGAGTAGAAGATGTCGACGTAGTCGAGCCCCATCCGCCGCAGCGACTGGTCCAGCGAGGAGATCAGGTACTTGCGGGAGCCCCACTCGCCGTAGGGGCCGGGCCACATCAGATACCCGGCCTTGGTGGAGATGACCAGCTCGTCCCGGTACGGCTTGAGGTCGGTGGCGAGCAGCCGGCCGAAGTTCTCCTCGGCGGAGCCGGGCGGCGGGCCGTAGTTGTTCGCCAGGTCGAAGTGGGTGATCCCGAGGTCGAAGGCGCGTCGGACGATGTCCCGCTGCCGCTCGAACGGCCGGTCGGGCCCGAAGTTGTGCCACAGCCCGAGCGAGATGGCGGGCAGTCGTAGCCCGCTGCGTCCGCTTCGCCGGTAGGTCATCGTGTCGTAGCGCTCATCCGCGGCAAGGTAACTCACGCTCCGACCCTATCCGCCCACCGTCCACCGCACCCCCACCCCCCATGCTCGTTGATCATGAAGTTGTTGCCACCCCTGCCGGCGAGTCGTGACAGCAACTTCATGATCAACCGGGATGGGGAGAGCTGCGCGGCCAGTGTGCCGGGGGATCGGAACGGGCGTGGCGTCGCGCCGTGCCGGGTAGCTTCAGGGCCATGCGCTTCGTGCAGCTCGACACCCCCAAGCCGATCTCCAAGATCGGCCTGGGCACCTGGCAGTTCGGCTCGAAGGAGTGGGGCTACGGGGCCGACTACGAGCGCCGGGCGGTGGACATCGTCCGGCGGGCGCTCGACCTCGGCGTCACCCTTTTCGACACCGCGGAGCTCTACGGCTTCGGCCGCAGCGAGCGGATCCTCGGCGCGGCGCTCGGCGACGACCGGGCCAAGGTGGTGGTGGCCAGCAAGATCTTCCCGGTGCTGCCGATCGCCCCGGTGGTGCAGCAGCGGGCGGTGGCCTCCGCCGCCCGGCTCGGCGTCACCAGCATCGACCTCTACCAGGTGCACCAGCCCAACCCGGTGGTCCCCGACACCACCACCATGCGCGGCATGCGGGCCCTGCAGGACGTCGGGCTGGTCGGCGAGGTCGGGGTCAGCAACTACAACCTGCGCCGCTGGCGGTCCGCCGAGGACGCCCTCGGCCGGCGGGTGCTGAGCAACCAGGTCCGCTACAGCATGGTCGACCGCGGCCCCGAGGAGGACCTGATTCCGTACGCGGAGCGGGAGGGCCGGATCGTCATGGCGTACAGCCCGCTGGCGCAGGGCTTCCTCTCCGGCCGGTACGACGCGAAGCATCGGCCCAGCGGGGCGGTCCGCCGGGCCAACCCGTACTTCCTGCCGGAGAACCTGGAACGCGGTGCGCGACTCATCGAGACGCTGCGCGGGGTCGCCGACGCGCACGATTCCACCCCCAGCCAGATCGCCCTGGCCTACCTGCTGCGCCACCCGAACGTGGTGGCCATTCCCGGCGCGTCCAGCGTGGAGCAGATGGAACGCAACGCGGTCGCCGCCGAGATCGACCTGACCGACGACGAGTACGCGGCCCTGGCCACCGCCGCCCGGCAGTTCACGCCGGTCACCGGCCTGGCCGCGGTGCCCAGACTGATCCGCGCCCGCGCAGGGAAGTGACGAACATGGACGACATCACCGCGCTGATCCTCGACGACCACGCCGCCTTCCGGCGCGGCTTCGCCCGGCTCGACGACGCCCGCGACGACGCCGAGCTGCTCGCCGTCTGGGACGCGCTCGCGCTGCATCTGGACATCCACGCCGAGGCGGAGGAGGCGATCCTCTACCCGCACCTGGTCCGGCACGGCGACGAGGGCGAGGACGAGACCACCGACGCCATCGGCGACCACAACAAGATCCGGGACGCGATCGCCGAGTCGAAGCTGCACCCGGTCGGCTCGGAGGTGTGGTGGGCGGCGGTGTGGAAGGCCCGCCGGGAGAACAGCGAACACCTGGCCGAGGAGGAGGACGAGGCGCTGCCGGACTTCCGCCGGCACGCCAGCGTCGAGTTGCGGGCGGAGCTGGGGGCGCGCTGGCTCAGGTTCTACGGCGAGCACAAGAACGGCCGGAATCTGCCCTTCCTGGACAAGGACCCCGAGAAGTACGTCGAAGAGCACCGCTGAAGTTGTCGCAGCGCGCGGGGTGGCCGCGCTGGCGAAATGGGTCGGGTGAGCGTCTCGGGGTGGGATCTCCCCAGCCCGGGGGAGTCGGTGGGGTGCTGGGCGGCGCAAGAATGGCGGGGTGAGGGTCCGTGCGATGCTGGGGCCGCTGGTGCGGGCGAGCACTTGGCGGCGCGGCGTGTTCCTGCTGCTCGGCGGCGTGCTCGCGCTGCCGTACGCGCTGATCGCAGCGGCCTTCGCGCAGCTGCTGACCCGGTCCGAGGTGCCCCGGCCGGTGGGTTTCGGGCTGTTGCTGGTCGCGGTGGTGCTCGCGGCCGTGCCGGTGTTCCTCGGCGGTAGCCGAGCGTTGGAGGTCGCCGCAGCTCGCGCGCTGCTCGGGGTCGACCTGCCCGAGCCCGCCGTCGGGCACCGGATCGACCGGGAGACCCGACTGCGGTCCGCGCTCTGGATCACCCTGCACCTGGTCACCGGTGGGCTGGTGCTGTTCGCGGCGATCAGTGCGTTCCCGATGGCGCTGGTCTTCATCGCCCAGCAGTTCGGCGTCGACACCGGGCCGGTGCAGGGCGCCGGGTTCGGTCCACTGACCGGCCGGGACCCGCGCTGGATGACGCTGACCGGGGTGGTGCTGCTGGTCGGGCTGGGCTATGCGGTCGCCGGGCTGGGGGCGCTCGCCGCCTCGATGGCGCCGGTGCTGCTCGGCCCGTCCCAGGGCGAGCGGATCGCCGCCCTGGAGGCCCGGGCCACCCGGCTCGCCGAGCGGAACCGGCTGGCCCGGGAGCTGCATGACTCCGTCGGGCACGCGCTGACCGTGGCCACCCTCCAGGCCGGCGCGGCACGCGAGCTGCTTGACGTCGACCCGGAGTTCGTCCGGCGGGCGCTGGCAGCCATCGAGGAGACCGGCCGGCACGCGATGGAGGACCTGGACCACGTGCTCGGCCTGCTCCGCGAGACCGACGGCCGGGAGACCGGCGGCCGGGGGACCGGCGGCGTCCGCCCGCCGGGCGGGACCGCGCCGCAGCGCACCCTGGCCCAGCTGGGGCGGCTGGTCGACGAGACCCGGGCCGCCGGCTTGCCCGTGGAGTCGCAGGTCACCGGGGCGGTGGGGGAGCTGCCGGCGGCGGTGTCCCGGGAGGGCTACCGGATCGTGCAGGAGGGGCTGACCAACGCCGCCCGGTACGGGCGGGGCCCGGTGACGCTGCGGGTCGACGTACCCCCGGAGGCGACGGCTCCAGGTCGCTCCGCGGCGCCGGCCGTGCCGAGCCGGAGTTGTCGTTGGCTGGACATCGAGCTGGTCAATGATCTGCGCGGCGCGACCGGGCCGGGGCGCGGCGGGCGCGGCCTGGACGGCATGCGGGAGCGGGTGCTGCTGCTCGGCGGGCGGATCACCGCCGGTCCGGAGGACGACCGGTGGCGGGTCCGGGTGCGGCTGCCGGTGGCCCGGAAGGAGACCGGGTGAGCATCGACGTGCTGATCGTCGACGACGACGAGCTGATCCGGGTCGGGCTGCGGGCGATCATCGACGCCCAGCCCGACCTGCGGGTGGTCGGCGAGGCCGCCGACGGCGCCGAGGTGCCGCCGCTGGTGGCGAAGCTGCGCCCCCGGGTGGTGCTGATGGACGTCCGGATGCCGGCCATCGACGGCATCCAGGCCACCCGGCGCCTGCTCGCCACCTCGGCGGACCCGCCGCGGGTCCTGGTGATCACCACGTTCGCCAACGACGAGTACGTCTACGAGGCGCTGCGCGCCGGAGCCAGCGGCTTCCTGCTCAAGCGGGCCCGCCCGACCGAGGTGGTGGAGGCGATCCGGGTGGTGGCGGCCGGCGAGTCGCTGCTCTTCCCGGCGGCGATCCGGCAGCTCGTCGGCGCGTACGGCGGGCGGGGCGGGGACGGGCTACGCTCCGCCCGGCTCACCGAGCGGGAGGCGGAGGTGCTCCGGCTGATGGCCACCGGCCTGTCCAACACCGAGATCGCCGCGCAGCTGGTGGTCGGGGTGGAGACGGTCAAGACGCACGTCGGCAACGTGCTTGCCAAGCTCGGCGTCCGCGACCGCACCCAGGCGGTGATCGCCGCGTACGAGTCGGGATTCGTGGTGCCGACCGGCTGAGCGGCCGGAAAGGGGCGGATCGTCACCGGGCCGCGCTAGCGTAGGCCGGGTGACTGCCCAGGTTTCCCCGGTCCCGTCCGTCGACCTGCCCGGCACGCTCGGCGAACTGCGGGCGTCCGGCCACCACTACCGCACGGTCAAGCAGGAGATCCGCGACAACCTCCTCGCCCGGATGCGCTCCGGTGAGGAGCGCTTCCCCGGCATCGTCGGCTACGAGGACACGGTGCTGCCCGAGGTCGAGCGGGCCCTGCTCGCCGGCCACGACATGGTGCTGCTCGGTGAGCGCGGCCAGGGCAAGACCCGGCTGATCCGCGCGCTGGGCGCGCTGCTGGACGAGTGGACCCCGGTGATCCCCGGCTCGGCGCTCAACGAGCACCCGATGCACCCGCTCACCCCGGCCTCCCGCGCGCTGGTCGCGGACGCCGGCGACGGGTTGCCGATCGGCTGGCTGCACCGTTCGATGCGGTACGGCGAGAAGCTCGCCACCCCGGACACCAGCGTCGGTGACCTGATCGGCGACGTCGACCCGATCCGGATCGCCCAGGGGCGTACCCTCGGCGACCCGGAGACCATCCACTTCGGACTGGTGCCGCGCACCAACCGGGGCATCTTCGCCGTGAACGAGCTGCCCGACCTGGCCGAGCGGATCCAGGTGGCGCTGCTCAACGTGCTGGAGGAGCGGGACATCCAGGTCCGCGGCTACCAGCTGCGGCTGCCGCTGGACCTGCTCCTGGTGGCCAGCGCCAACCCGGAGGACTACACCAACCGGGGCCGGATCATCACCCCGCTCAAGGACCGGTTCGGCGCGGAGATCCGCACCCACTACCCGGTCGACCTGGAGCTGGAGCTGGCGCTGATCCGGCAGGAGGCCGACCTGGTCGCCGAGGTGCCGGAGCACGTGCTGGAGGTGCTGGCGCGGTTCGCCCGGGCGGTCCGCGAGTCGCCGTCGGTGGACCCGCGTTCCGGGGTCTCCGCCCGGTTCGCCATCGCCGCCGCCGAGACGGTCGCCGCCGCCGCGCTGCGCCGCGCCGGCCTGCTCGCCGCGGGCTCCGCCCCGGGCGACGTGTTAGCAGGGGGCCCCTATACAACCGAAGGCGTTAACAGGGGGCCCTTCCTTTCACCCGAGGCGGCGGTGGCGCGGGTGGGGGATGCGGTCTCGGTCACCTCGACCCTGCGCGGCAAGGTGGAGTTCGAGAGCGGCGAGGAGGGGCGGGAGATCGAGATCCTCGCCCACCTGCTGCGTACCGCCACCGCCGAGACGTTCCGGGCCCGGCTGGCCGGGCTGGACCTCTCCGGGTTCACCGGGCTGGTCGCCGAGGGCTCGGTGATCGAGACCGGCGAGCTGGTCTCCTCGGCCGAGCTGCTGCGCCAGGTCGGGACCGTGCCGGGGCTGGCCAAGGTGCTCGACCGGCTCGGGCTGGGCGACGCGCCCACCTCGGAGGAGGCGGCGGCCGGGGTCGAGTTCGTCCTGGAAGGGCTGCACCTGACCCGCCGGCTCGGCAAGGACGTCACCGAGTCGGGCCGGACCGTCTACGGCGGCCGGGGCTGACCGTGGCCGGCAACCGGTTCCGGTACGGCCAGTGGCGCGGCGGACCCGACCCGCTCGCCCCGCCGTACGACGTCCGCGCGGCGGTGGACGCGGTCGGCGCGGAGGTGCTGGCCGGCGGCAGCCTGCGGGAGGCGCTGCGCGACCTGCTGCGCCGGGGCCCGCAGGGGCGGGGCGGCCTGGACGACCTGGCCGCCCGGGCCCGGCGGCTGCGCCGGGAGGCGTTGCGCCGGGGCGACCTGGACGGCGCGGTGACCCGGGCGCGGGCGCTGCTCGACCAGGCGCTCGCCGCCGAGCGGGACGAGCTGGGCGGGCGCGAGGACGACGACGCCCGCTTCGCCGAGGCGGTGCTGGACAACCTGCCCCGCTCCACCGCCCGCGCGGTGGAGGAGCTCGCCGAGTACCGGTGGGCGAGCGACGAGGCGCGGCAGACGTACCAGCGGATCCTCGACGGGCTGCGGGGCGAGGTGCTGGAGCAGCGTTTCGCCGGGCTGCGGGACGCGGCGCGGGCCGCCGCCGACCCGGCGGCCCAGCGGCAGCTCGCCGAGATGATGCGGGACCTCAACGACCTGTTGGCCCGGCACGCCCGGGCCGAGGACACCACCGACGCGTTCGCCGAGTTCATGCGCCGGCACGGCGAGTTCTTCCCGGAGCGGCCGAAGGACGTGGACGAGTTGGTCGACGTGCTGGCCCGTCGGGCGGCGGCCGGCGAGCGGCTGATGCGGTCGCTGTCGGACCGGCAACGCGAGGAGCTGGCTGGGCTGATGCGCCAGTCGCTGGGCGAGCAGCTGGCCGGCGAGTTGTCCGCGCTGGACGCGCACCTGCGGGCGCTGCGCCCCGACCTGAACTGGCAGCGGGGCGACCGGGTCCGTGGGGACCAGCCGCTCGGTTACGGCGAGGCGACCGGCGCGCTCGGCGAGCTCGCCGAGCTGGACGAGCTGCTGGATCAGCTCGACCAGGAGCACGCGGGCGCCACCCTGGACGACATCGACGTCGACGCGGTGACCCGGACGCTGGGCCGGGACGCCGCCGACGACGTACGCCGGTTGCAGGAGCTGGAGCGGGAGCTGCGCCGGCAGGGCTGGGTGAGCCGGGACGCGGACGGGCTGACCCTGAGCCCGAAGGCGCTGCGCCGGCTCGCCGGCACCGCGCTGCGCCGGGTCTTCGCCGACCTGACCGCCGGGCCGCGGGGCCAGCACGACCTGCGCTCGGCGGGCGCCGCCGGCGAGGTCAGCGGTGGGTCCCGGCCCTGGGAGTACGGCGACGAGCAGCCCCTCGACGTGGTGCGCACCCTCACCCGCGCGGTACGCCGGGCCGGCCCGACCGTGCCGGTGCAGCTGGCGGTCGAGGACTTCGAGGTGGTGGAGACCGAGCGACGGGCGTCGGCGGCGGTGGCGCTCTGCGTCGACCTGTCGTACTCGATGATCTCGCAGGGGCGCTGGGGGCCGATGAAGCAGACGGCGCTGGCCCTGTCGCATCTGGTGGCGACCCGGTTCCCGCAGGACGCCCTGCAGATCATCGGCTTCGGGCGGGAGGCGCTGCCGCTGACCCAGCAGGAGCTGGCGGCGGTGGAGCCGGACCTGCAGCAGGGCACCAACCTGCAGCACGCGCTGCGGCTGGCCGGGCGGCACCTGCGCCGGCACCCCGGCGCCGAGCCGGTGGTGCTGGTGGTCACCGACGGCGAGCCGACCGCCCACCTCGACCCGGACGACGGCGAGGCGCTGTTCCACTGGCCGCCGCTGCCCGAGACCGTCGAGGCGACCATCCGCGAGGTGGACCGGCTGACCCGCTACGGTGCCACGCTCAACCTGTTCATGCTCGGCGACGACCCGGGCCTGCGCCGCTTCGTCGACGCCGTGGCCCGGCGCTCCCAGGGCCGGATGTTCACCCCCGACCTGGACGACCTCGGCGAGTACGTAGTCGCCGACTACCTCCGCGCCCGCCGCGGCCGCCGCTGACCCCGCTCGCCCCGCCCCGCCTCGGCCCGCCGATCATCGAGTTGTGATCGGGGACGAAGTCGGCCCATCCGGGTGAACCGGGCGCCATAACTCCATGATCGACGCGGGTGGTCGGGGTTGACTGCCGGGGTGGAGAGCGGGGAGTTGCGGCGGGTCTACGACCAGGTGCTCGCGGAGGTGGACGCGGGCGGGTTCGGGGCGCCGCCGGAGGGGGAGCTGAGCGCCGAGCAGATCGTCGCGCACCTGGCCGCCAACGACGAGCTGATGAGCGAGGCGACCGAGGCCGTGCTGGCCGGGTCGCCGTTCGCGTACTACGACCTGGAGACCATCCACCGGCCGCAGCTAGACGCGCTGGTCTCCCAGTGCGGCGGTCTGGACGCGCTGGCCACCCTGCTCCGGGCCACCAGCCAGAAGCTCTGCGTGCTGGCCGACCGCCTCGACCCGGCGGCCGCCGCCACCCCGGTCGACACCCACCTGCGCGAGGGCTTCGACCTGACCGTCACCGAGCCGATGCCCTGGGGCCGCACCCTCGACCTGCACGCCCGCGTCCACGTCCCGATGCACCTCGCCCAGCTCCGCGCCCTCCGCCCTCACCCGCACCCCGCCTGAGCGCCGCCGCCGTCAAGTGGCGCGCCGCGCCCACCCGCGGCGGCGTGTCGCGCCTGCGGGCGGGTCTGCTCCGGCGGCTTTCGCCCGTCCGTACCCGCTCCCGCCCGGCGCCGCCCGACGGTCGGCCCGTCCTCGCCGAGCTTCCAGTTCCTGCTGCGGGAGGTGGGGTCGGCAGCAGCGGGCCGACGACCCCACGCTTGCTTTCCCGGCTCGCCGATCTCCTGCTCGTGCAGACGTTCCGGCCGAGCCGGCTACCGACCGTGACGCTGGTGCCCGGCATCGCCTTCGTGAGCGATATGCCTGTGAGTCATAAATATGACGGAGAGGCATATCGCTCCTTGCGGTGAGTCAGCGCGGAGCGGGCAGCGGGCGCGGGACCCGGAGCGGCGGTGGCAGCCGGAGCGAGCAGGGGGTCGCAGCCCGAGCCGCAGTGGGTCAGGGGCGCGGGTGGAAGGTGCGGCGGTACGCCGAGGGGGCGACGCCGACGCGGTGCTGGAAGTGCTGGCGGAGGGCGGCGGTGGTGCCGAAGCCGGAGCGGCGGGCCACCTGGTCGACGGTCAGGTCGGTGGTCTCCAGCAGCAGTCGCGCGTGCTCGGTGCGCTGTTGGAGCAGCCACTGGGCCGGGCTGAGCCCGGTCTCGGAGCGGAAGTGCCGGGTGAAGGTGCGGATGCTCATCCGCGCGTGCGCGGCCAGGTCGCGCAGTGCGACCGGCTCGTGCAGTCGCTGCCGGGCCCACTCGCGGGTGGCGGCGGTGCCGATCTCCGATCCGCGGGGGACCGGCCGCTCGATGTACTGCGCCTGCCCGCCCTCCCGCCACGGCGGCACCACGCAGCGCCGGGCCGACCGGTTGGCCACCTCGCTGCCGTGGTCCCTGCGGATCACATGCAGGCAGAGGTCGAGGCCGGCGGCCACCCCGGCCGAGGTGAGCACCCCGTCGTCGATGAAGAGCACCTCCGGATCCAGCTCGACGTTCGGGTAGAGCCGGCGGAACGAGCTTGCGTGGGCCCAGTGGGTGGTGGCCCGGTGGCCGTCGAGCAGCCCGGCGGCGGCCAGCACGAAAGCCCCCGTGCAGATCGACATGATCCGCGCGCCCCGGTCGTGGGCGGCCCGCAGCGCCGCCGCGACGGCGGGGTCGACCGTGCCGTCGACCAGCGGGGAACCGCCGTGGATGCCGGGGACGACCACCGTGTCGGCGGCCTCGACCAGCTCCAGCCCGTGGTCGGGGAGGACCTGAAAACCGGCGGTGCTGCGCACCGGCAGACGGCCGGCGGTGCAGGTGTCGACCGTGTAGAGCTGTTGCATGTCCTCGGTGCGGGCGGTGCCGAAGACCTGGGACGGGGTGCCAAGGTCCAGGCCGACGACCTGGTCGAGGGCGAGCACCGCGATCCGGTGCGGGACGAGGGCCATGGCCCGATTATTGCGCATGATGGCTTTCCGGCCACTCGTCGGGCGCCCTCCGGCCGCCGAGACTCGGACCGTGACCCGATACCGCCGTCTCCATCCGGCCTGGACCGTGGCCGCGGTCTCCTTCGTGGCGCTGGTCGGCGCGGCCGGCTTCCGCGCCACGCCGGGAGTGCTGCTGCACCCGCTGCACGCCGAGTTCCGCTGGCCACTGGCCACCATCTCCGCCGCCGTCTCGGTCAACCTCATGCTCTACGGGCTGACCGCGCCCTTCGCCGCCGCGCTGATGGACCGGTTCGGCATCCGGCGCGTGGTCGCCGGGGCGCTGGCGCTGGTGGCGGCGGGCAGCGGCCTGACCGTGTTCATGACCGCGAGCTGGCAGCTGATCCTCTGCTGGGGCGTCCTCGTCGGGCTGGGCACCGGCTCGATGGCGCTGGCCTTCGTGGCCACGGTGACCGGGCGCTGGTTCGTCCGCCGCCGGGGCCTGGTGACCGGCGTGCTGACCGCCGGCGGGGCGGCCGGCCAACTGGTCTTCCTGCCGTTGCTGGCTGTCCTGGTCCGCGACCACGGCTGGCGGGTGGCCGCGCTCGTCGTCGCCGGGGCGGCGCTGGCGGTCGTACCTCTGGCGGCGTGGCTGCTGCGCGAGCACCCGGCGGATCTCGGCCTGCCCGCCTACGGCGCGACCGAGGTGGTGGCCCCGGCGCCGCCGACCGGTGGGGCGGCGGCCCGGGCGGTCGGCGCGCTGGCCCAGGCCGCGCGGACCCGGCCGTTCTGGCTGCTCGCCGGCGGCTTCGCGATCTGCGGCGCGACCACCAACGGCCTGGTCGGCACCCACTTCGTGCCGGCCGCCCACGACCACGGCCTGCCGGAGACCACCGCGGCCGGGCTGCTCGCCCTGGTCGGGATCTTCGACATCGTCGGCACGGTGGCCTCCGGCTGGCTCACCGACCGGGTGGACAGCCGGCTCCTGCTCGGCGCCTACTACGCGCTGCGCGGGGCGTCGCTGCTGGTGCTGCCCGGCCTCTTCGCCGGCACCGCCGAGCCGAGCATGCTGGTCTTCGTCGTCTTCTACGGCCTGGACTGGGTGGCCACCGTGCCGCCGACCGTGGCGCTGTGCCGGGAGTACTTCGGCGCGTCCGGAGCGGTGGTCTTCGGCTGGGTCTTCGCCGCCCACCAGGTCGGCGCGGCGGTCGCCGCCACCGGGGCCGGGCTGGTCCGGGACCAGCTCGGCGACTACGCCCTGGCCTGGTACGTGGCCGGCGCGCTCTCGATCGGTGCGGCCGGGCTCTCCCTGCTGCTGCGCCGGCGCCGGCCGCTCACCGTGCCGGTCGAGCCGGTCGCGCTTCCTGTGGCCGCCGGTCGGCGGGCGTGGAGCTACCGGGGCTGAGGCGACGCTCAGCCGACCGTCCACTGCTGCTCGGGCGCGCCCGAGCAGGGGGCCTGTTCGAGCTGGTCACCGGCCTCGGTGCCGGCGTCGTCGACCTGCGCGCACTTGCCGCTGTGCACGGCGACCAGCAGCACCGGGCCGGCGCCGGTCGGGGTGAGCCGCCACTGCTGGTTGGGCTGCCCGTTGCAGGACCACTGCTGCACGTCCACGCCGTCGTCGGTGCGCTGCCCGTCCACGTCCAGGCACTTGCCGCTGGCCGCGTTGATCAGGGTGAACACGTCGGTGGCGACCGGGGTCGCCATCCACTGCTGCTCCGGTCCGCCGGTGCAGTCGGCCAGCGCGGCGTCCGCGCCCTCGGGATCGTCGTCGGTCACCCCGACGCAGAGCCCGGAGGCGGCCGCCCGGAAGACCTTCGGTCCGCCGGTCGGTGCCGGCGGGGTGGTGGCCGCGGCCGTCGGCGACGGCTCGGCCGGGGTGGTGGGTGCGGGCTCGGTGGTCGGCGCGGCCGGGGCCGGCCCGCTGGCCGCCGTGGTCGGCCCGACCGCCGCGGGCACCACCGGCTCGTCCTCGCCGCCCAGCACACCGGTGGCGAAAAAGACTCCCAGCAGTACGCCGACCAGCGCGGTGGCCAGCGCGATCCGCATCAGCGGGTCCCGCGGCAGGGTGGGGCGGACCGCCCGGCGGGCGCCGTAGACGGTGCCGGGCGGATCGGTGCGCAGCTCGGGGTCGGACATGGGGGCATCCTGGCTCACCAGCGGAGTCGATGGCCAGCCGCCCCGGCCCCGGGTGACTCAGTCGACGACCCGGACGTCCTTCCAGAAGGCCACCCGGTCGCGCACCATCTCCGCCTCCGGCTTGGGCTCCGGGTAGTACCAGACGGCATCGGCGCTGGTCTTCCCGTCGTGCTCCAACGTGTAGTACGACGCGGTGCCCTTCCACGGGCAGACCGTGTGCGTGTCGGAGTCGCGGATCAGGTCGTCGCGCAGCGCCGAGCGGGGGAAGTAGTGGTTACCCTCGACCACCACGGTGTCGTCGCTCTCCGCGACGATCAGGTCGTTCCAGACGGCTTTCGGCATTCCCCCACGCTATGCCGCCCGGCCGGCGCCGACCACTTCAGGGGGCGGGCTCGGGCTCGGTCACGTCGGCGACCGTGGCCCCCAGGGCCGCGACGGCGGCGTCCGCGTCCACCGCGACGGCCACGCCGCGCTCGCCAGCGCCGAGGGTGATCTCCCGGCCGCGCAGCCGCTCGTCGGCGATTACCGGCCAGGCGGTGGTCGAACCGAACGGGGTGATGGTGCCGCGCTCGTAGCCGGTGGCGGCCTTGGCGGCCGCGGCGTCCGGCATGGACAGCCGGCTCACCCCGAGCAGGGCGCGCAGCTTGGGCCAGGCGATGACCCGGTCGCCGGGGGTGAGCACGAAGAGGTGGTCGTCCTCGCCCCGGCGTACGACGATCGTCTTGACCACGTCGGGGACCGCCACGCCGCGGGCGGCGGCCGCCTCGGGGAGGCTGCGGACCGGGCCGTGCCGGATCACCCGGTACGGCAGTCCGGCGGCGTCGAGGGCGGCGAGGGCGGGGGACGACATGACCGCCACGGTAACCCGCAGTGCTGCCGCCGGACGCGAAATGGCCACCGTGGACATCCCACGAATGTCATGGGCGAGGCGTAAGGTGATCACATGCGCGCGGAGCGTGTGGATCATCCGGTTGACCATGATCAAGCGGTGGACACGCTGCGGCGGTCGTACGCCGCGGTGCCCGCCGGCGAGCCCGTACGGCTGGCCAAACGCACCTCCAACCTGTTCCGCCCGAGGTCGGCGCCCCGCACCCCGGGGCTGGACGTGAGCGGCCTCGACGGAGTGCTCTCCGTCGACCCGGCTGCCCGGACCGCCGACGTGCAGGGCATGTGCAGCTACGAGGACCTGGTCGACGCCACCCTGCCGCACGGGCTGATGCCGCTGGTGGTGCCGCAGTTGCGCACCATCACTCTGGGCGGCGCGGTGACCGGGCTGGGCATCGAGTCCACCTCCTTCCGCAACGGCCTGCCGCACGAGTCGGTGCTTGAGATGGACCTGCTCACCGGCGCCGGCGAGATCGTGACCGCCCGCCCGCAGGGCGAGCACGCCGACCTCTTCCGCGCCTTCCCCAACTCGCTGGGCAGCCTCGGCTACGCCACCCGGCTACGGATCGAACTCCAGCCGGTCCGCCGGTACGTGGCGCTGCGCAACATCCGGTTCACCCGGCTGGAGGAGTTGACCGACGCGATCGGCGAGGTGATCACCAAGGGTTCCTGGGCGGGCGACCCCGTCGACGCGATGGACGGGGTGATGTTCAGCCCCGGCGAGGCGTACCTGGTGCTCGGCACGTTCACCGACGACGCGGAGCGACCCAGCGACTACACCGGGCAGGAGATCTACTACCGATCCCTGCGCCAGTGCACCCGGGACGCCCTCACCGCGTACGACTATCTGTGGCGCTGGGACACCGACTGGTTCTGGTGCTCCGCGGCGTTCGGGGTGCAGCACCCCGTCATCCGCCGGCTCTGGCCGGCGCGGTACCGGCGCAGCGACGTCTACCACCGGCTGGTCCGGCTGGAGCACCGGCACCAGGTGGCCGCCCGGATCGACCGCTGGCGCGGCCAGCCGCCCCGGGAGCGGGTGGTGCAGGACGTGGAGATCCCGCTCGACGGCACCGCCGAGTTCCTGCGCTGGTTCGCCCGCCACGTGGGGATGACGCCGGTCTGGCTCTGCCCGCTGAGGCTGCGCGAGCCGGCCGGCCCGGGGTCCGCCCGGTCCTGGCCGCTTTATCCCCTCAAACCGGGCGAAAGTTATGTGAACATTGGCTTCTGGGGAAGCGTGCCGATCGCCGACGGCGCCGCCGACGGCGACGTCAACCGGGCGGTCGAGCGCGCGGTGTCGGAGGCGGGCGGGCACAAGTCGCTCTACTCCGACGCGTACTACGACCGGGAGGCGTTCGACCGGCTCTACGGCGGGGAGACCTGGCGCGCCGTGAAGGACCGCTACGACCCGGACCACCGGCTCACCGGACTGTACGAGAAGGCGGTAGCACGACAATGAGCCTGACCGACCGTGAACAGGGGGCGGCGAACGCCCCGTCCAGCCCGCCGGCGGGAGGCCGGCGCACGGGCAAGACCGTGGCGGACGTGGTCCGCGCGGTCACCGCCGGCGACCTGCCGATCCGCATCACCGGGTACGACGGCAGCGCAGTCGGCCCGGCCGACGCCGGCATCACCCTGTCGATCCGAACCGAGCGGGGTCTGTCCTACCTGCTCACCGCCCCGGGCGACCTGGGCATGGCCCGCGCGTACGTCAGCGGTGACCTCGCGCTGAGCGGGGTGCACCCGGGCGACCCGTACGAGGCGTTCCGGGTGCTCAGGGACGAGCTGCAGCTGCGGCTGCCGTCGGTGCCCGAGGCGTTGGCCCTGGTCCGCGGCCTCGGCTGGCAGCGGCTGCTGCCGCCGCCGCCCCCGCCGCAGGAGGCCGCGCCGCGCTGGAAGCGGGTGGTGAACGGGCTGCGGCACTCCCGCACCCGGGACAGCAACGCGATCTCCCACCACTACGACGTCTCGAACGCCTTCTACGAGAAGGTGCTCGGTCCGTCCATGACGTACACCTGCGCGGTCTTCCACAGCTCGGGCGACACGCTGGAGCAGGCCCAGGCGGCCAAGTACGACCTGGTCGCCGGCAAGCTGGCGCTCAAGCCGGGGATGAAGCTGCTCGACGTCGGCTGCGGCTGGGGCGGCATGGTCCGGCACGCGGCCCGGGAGTACGGCGTGAAGGCGCTCGGGGTGACCCTGTCCAAGGCGCAGGCGCAGTGGGCGCAGGCGGCGATCGAGCGGGAGGGGCTGGGCGAGCTCGCCGAGGTGCGGCACCTGGACTACCGGGACGCCCCCCGGGAGCAGTTCGACGCGATCTCCTCGATCGGGCTGACCGAGCACATCGGGGTGCGCAACTACCCGGCCTACTTCGGTGCACTCCGGGACCGGCTGCGCCCGGGCGGCCGGCTGCTCAACCACTGCATCACCCGGGCGGACAACCGGGCCCCGCACCGCTCCGGCGCCTTCATCGACCGGTACGTCTTCCCCGACGGCGAGCTGGCCGGGCCGGGACGGCTGATCAGCGAGATCCACGACGCCGGCCTCGAGGTGCACCACGAGGAGAACCTTCGCCAGCACTACGCGCTGACCCTGGCCGGCTGGTGCCGCAACCTGGCCGAGCACTGGGACTTCTGCGTCTCGGAGGTGGGTCCGGGCACCGCCCGGGTGTGGGGCCTCTACATGGCCGGCTCCCGGCTCGCCTTCGAGCGCAACGACATCGAGCTGCACCAGGTGCTGGCCACCCACGATGGCCCGGACGGCGTGAACGGCTACCCGCTGCGCCCGGACTGGACCCCCTGACCGATCGAAAGGCCGCGCGGAGGCGCGGCCTTTCGTCGAACCCATTGACAAAGAAGTTTTGTACGTACAAACTGATTTTGCCATGAGAGACGTCCTGTACCTGGAAGAGCGCGAGCAGGCCGAGGTCCTGCTCAAGCCGCAGCGCATCGAGGTGCTGCGGCAACTGGCCGAGCCGCGCACCTGCACCGAGGTCGCCGGCCGGTTGGGGCAGACGCCGCAGCGCGTCTACTACCACGTCAAGCAGCTCGTCGCCGCCGGCCTGGCCGAGCAGGTGTCCGAGCGCCGGGTGCGCGGCATCTCCGAGGGCATCTACCAGGCCGCCGCCCGGTCGTACTGGCTCTCACCCCGGCTCGTCGGGCGGATCGGCGGCCTGCGCCGGGCGCGGGACGAGCTGAGCCTCGGCCACCTGCTGGACCTGATGGAGGAGGTCCAGGCGGACGTCGCGGCGCTCGACCGCAACGCGCCCGAGCTGCCGTCGATCGGCGTCTCCGGCGAGATCCGGGTGCCGGCCGAGCGGCGCCAGGAGTTCCTGCACGACCTGCAGTCGACCCTGCGGGACCTGTTCACCCGCTACGGCGGCGCCGAGGGTGACGCCTTCAAGCTCGCCGTGGCCTGCTACCCGAAAGGCGAGAACCATGAGTGACCTGCTGACCCTGCGCGCCCGGCTCGCCGCCCCGGCCGAGACCGTGCGCCGCGCCCTGACCGACCCGGCCGAGCTGCGCGTCTGGCTGGCCGAGCACGCCGAGGTCGAGCTGCCGCACCGGTACGCGTTCTGGGGCCGCTTCACCCCGGAGGGCGACGCGCCGCACCAGCGGCTGCTCCACGTCGACGAGCACATACTGCGCTTCGCCTGGCTGCTCGACGGCGTGGAGACCACCACCGAGGTCGAGCTGACGCCCGAGGGCGGGACCACCGTCATCACGCTGCGGCAGAGCCATTTCGACTTCGCCGAGGCGATGAGCGGCAGCAGCATCCGCGGCGTGCTGCAGACCTTCTGGGGGCTGGCGATCGCCAACCTCGCCGCCCACCTGGAGAGCCGCCCGCTGCTGCCCCGTACCGACTTCACCTCGTCCGACCTGCGCGGCGAGCTGCTGATCGCCGCCCCGATGGATCGGGTCTGGGCGTCGCTGACCGACTCCGACCAGGCCAGCGCCTGGTTCGGTCACCCGATCGGCATCGAGCCCTGGGTCGGCGGCCGGTACGCCATGGGCGGCTTCGAGTCCGGGTACGCGGCCAAGGTGATCGACCTGGAGCCGGGTCGCAAGGTGTCCGTCGACTGGGGGCCGACCGGGATCATCACCTGGGAGCTGGCCGAGTCCGACGGGAAGACCAAGCTGACCTTCGTGCAGAGCGGCTTCGACGAGGGCCGCCCGCCGTACGCGGCGTGGAGCGGGTCGGTGGCCGGGCTGGCCGAGCTGCGCCGCTACCACGAGGTCGAGAACTGGCAGCCGATCTGGCTCTCGGTGGAGATGCCGGCAACCGCCGGCTCCACCAGCTGACCTCAGTAAGGGCCCCCTGTCACCCAATCGGGTACAGGGGGTCCGTTGCTGGTCGAAGTCGCTCAACGGGTTCCGAAGATCTCTCGCGGTCGGATCGGCGAAGAAGACTACGACATCGGGCGAATCTGGGACAATTTCGCCATAGGGGCGCCTGTTTCAGCCCGAGTGCCATCACGACTCTCGTTCTTCGCTGAACGGCGCCTTCCTGCCTGTGTCCCCAATGGATGGCCAATCGCCGTCGCCGAGCGTGGGCCCAGGCCTTACCTAGGAAGGAGTAGCAGTGATGATGAGACGTTCTCGACTGTGGGCGGCAGCGGTGGCGGTCAGCGCGGCGGTGGCCGGCGCCGCCGTGGGCACCGCGGCCATGGGTGACGACGGAGGCCATGACTCGCACGACTCTCACGACGCGCGGCAGGGGAAGACCGTATTTGCGGAGCTCAGCGGCTACGAGGAGGATCCGCTGACGATCTCGACGCCGGGCACGGGCCGGTTCGTGGCGCACATCGACGAAAAGCGTCAGGAGATTTCGTATCGACTGAGCTACGAGAACCTCGAGTCAGCTGTCCAGCAGGCGCACATCCACTTCGGGGGGAGACACCAGAGCGGCGGTATCGTCGCCTTCCTCTGCACGAACCTCGGCAACGGGCCGGCTGGCACTCAGACCTGCCCACCCGCTCCAGCCACGATCACGGGGACCATCACCCCCGCTGACGTCGTCACCGCCCCTAACCAGGGCATTGATGCCGGAGAGTTCGACGAGCTCGTCGACGCGATCGAGGCCGGCGTCACGTACGCCAACGTGCACACCGCGGTGCGCACGGGGGGCGAGATCAGGGGCCAGATCAACAGCGACGACGACGACTGACCGGGGCGCCGTCATCGGCCGCGACCGCGAGCTGGGGGTAGCCGACAGCGGGGTCGTCAACCGGCCAGGCCCGCGGCGCGCCGGAGCAGTGCGCATCGCTCCGCCGCAGAGCCCACCACGTCGGCGGCGGCCCGGAACAGCGCGGCGGCGCGGACCGGGTCGCCCTGGCGGGCGGTCAGCTCGGCCTCCGCGGCCAGCGCCGGCGGGTAGCCGTCGAGCCCCCCGCCGGCGCGGGCCTCGGCGACCAGGGCCAGGCCGGTCGCCGGGCCGTACGCGAACCCGTGGGCCACCGCGCGGTTGAGCCGGACCACCGGGGTGGGGCGGATCAGCGCCAGCTGGTCGTACCAGCCGGCGATGGCCGGCCAGTCGGTGTCAGCGGCGGTCCGCGCGGTGGCGTGGCAGGCGGCGATCCGGCCCTGGAGGGCGTACGGGCCGTGGCCGGCCCGGTCGAGCAGCGACAGCCCCTCGGCGACGGCGGCCTGGTCCCAGCGGGAGCGATCCTGCTCATCAAGGGTGAGCAGATTGCCGTCGGCGTCGCGGCGGGCGGCCCGGCGGGAGTCGTGCAGGAGGAACAGCGCGAGCAGCCCGGCCACCTCGGGCTGCTCGGGCATCAGCTGATCGAGCAGCCGGGTCAGCCGGATCGCCTCGTCGGCGAAGGCGGGCTCGCCGTCGGCGTCGTACCCGCGGGTGAAGAGCAGGTAGAGCACGGCCAGGACGCCCGGCAGCCGCTCGACCAGCGCGGATCCGGTCGGCACCCGGTACGGGATGCCGGCCGTGGCGATCTTTGTCTTGGCCCGGGTGAGCCGCCGGGTCATGGTGGATTCGGTGACCAGGAAGGCGCGGGCGATGTCGGCGGTCGGCACCCCGGCCACCGTGCGCAGGGTCAACGCGACCCGTGCCTCAAGGGCCAGCGCCGGGTGGCAGCAGGTGAAGATGAGCCGGAGCCGGTCGTCCACCACGTCCCCCTCCGTCCCGGCCGGTGCCGGCTCCGGCTCAGTGAGCAGCGCCAGGTCCCGCAGCTTGCGGCGTTCCACGGTGGCTCGGCGCAGCACGTCCACGGCCCGGTTCCGGGCGGTCGTCATCAGCCAGCCGCCCGGATTCGCGGGTACGCCGTCGCGGGGCCAGCGCTCCACGGCCAGGGTCAACGCCTCCTGGGCGCAGTCCTCGGCGAGCGTCCAGTCCCCGGTGACGCGGATCAGCGCGGCCACGATCCGGGCGTACGACTCCCGGCCCGCGACGGCCACCGCGTCGGCCGCCTTGGTCACTCAGGCATCCGGATTGGCGAAGGGGCGCAGCTCGATCCGACCCCGGTAGGCCATGGGGTGGCTCCGCGCGACCTCGATCGCCTCGTCCAGGTCGGCACATTCGAGCAGGTCGAAGCCCACGATCACCTCCTTGGTCTCGGCGAACGGGCCGTCGGAGACGAGCAGCTCGCCGCCGCGAACGCGGACCGTCGTGGCCGCCGAGGGCGGTGCCAGCGCGTCGCCGGTCAGCCGCTGACCCCGGGCGTCCCGCTCCGAAACCCAGTCGTCGATGTCGGGCGCCGCGGTCGGGTCGGTGTCCGGCTCGGTGTCGGTGCAGACGAACATCATGTACTTCATGCTTCGCTCCTCGGTGTCGTGATTCCACCTGGGTGACGAACGGGGTCGGCGGTTCCGGACACCTGCATACCAAATTTTCTCGGCGAAATTCGGAGTGATATCCGTAGCGTGGTTGGGTACTGCCGGGCGATGTTCTTCATCTTCGGGCTGCGTACCAAGGTCGACCGGTCCGGCGTCGTCACCCAGGTATGTCGCAACTGCCGCGACCAGGCCCCCTTCCTCTACTGGCTGATCGGTCGGCGGCCGGTCACCCCGGCCCCGGTGCACACCGTCTCCCGGCCGCCGTGCACGCCCGGCCGCCGGCACCGCCGCCGCAGCCGACCGTCCGCCGGTGCCCGGTCGCCCCGCTCCCCCTGGAACCGCTCCGCCGACCGCTGACCCGGCCGGCCCTGTGATCTTCGACCCCGATCGGGCTCCATCCCTGTTCGCGCCAACTAGGCTGGGGCCGCCGTCCGAACGGGGAGAATCGTGCGCAATCACCCGGCCGTCGTGCTGGTGGCCGTACTGCTGTCCACCCTGTCGCTGCCGGTCTCGCTGACCGGCGCGTCCGTCGCGCTGCCCGACATCGGCCGGGACCTCCACGCCGGGCTGGCCGGCGTGCAGTGGGTGGTGAACGGCTACAACGCCACCTTCGCCAGCTTCATGCTGGCCACCGGAGCGCTTGCCGACCTGTTCGGCCGCCGCCGGGTCTACGCCGTCGGCGTCGTGGTCTTCGCCGCCGGCGGGCTGCTCGCCGCGATCGCCGACAGCATCGTGCTCCTCGACGTCGCCCGGGCCCTCGCGGGTGTCGGCGCGGCCGCCGCCGCGACCAGCGCCTCCGCCCTGCTCGCCGGGGCGTTCCAGGGCCGCGCCCGGGCCCGCGCCTTCGGCGTCTTCGGTACGACGATCGGCGTCGGCCTCGCCTTCGGTCCGTCGATCGCCGGGCTGCTCATCGAGGGTTTCGGCTGGCGGGCGGTCTTCGCCGTCCCGGCCCTGGCCGCGTGCCTGGTGCTCGTCCTTGTCCCGCTGCTGCCCGAGTCCCGCCAGCCGCACCCGGGGCGGGTCGACTGGGCCGGCACGGTCTCGTTCACCGCCGCGCTGCTGCTGCTCATCTTCGGCTTCGTCCAGGGCCCCGAGTACGGCTGGGCGGCGCCGGTCATCCTCGCCGCGTTCGCCGCCGCGCTGGCGCTGCTGGTGGTCTTCGTCCGGGTGGAACGCCGCCGCGCCGAACCGATGTTCGACCTGGCCCTGCTGGCGAGCCCCCGGTTCCTCGGCATCTGCCTGGCGGCGGCCACCATCGTCGCGGTGCTGGTGCCGCTGCTGGTCTACCTGCCGGCGTACCTGACCACGGTGGTCGGGCTGAGTCCGGGCGCGGCCGGGGCGACACTGATCCTGCTCACCGCCCCCACCCTGGTGCTGCCACTGCTGAGCGGCGCGCTGACCCGGCTGGTCCCGGCCACCGCGGTCACCGTGGTCTCGGTGGTCGTGGTCGCCGTCGGCGCGGCCTGGGCCACCGTGCTCAGGCCGGACGCGGACACCGCGACGCTGGCCGGGCCGCTGCTGACCATCGGCGTCGGGGTGGGACTCTCCATCGGGCTGCTCGACGCGATCGCGATCGGCAGCGTCGCGCCGGCCCGGGCGGCGACCGGCGCCGGGATGATCAACACGGCGCGGCTGACCAGCGAGACCGTCGCCATCGCGGTGGCCGGTGCGGTGCTGGCCAGCACCACCGCCGGCCGGCTCGCCGACCCGGGCTTCACCGGCGGTCTGCGTACCGTGCTCTGGTCGATGGCCGCGCTGGCGCTGGCCGCCGCGGTGGCCATCGCCGTGCTGGTCCGCCGCCGGGGCGCCGACACCGACCTGCGGTCTCCGACGGTCCCCGCCTCGGCCGCCGAGCACTGAAACCGCTTGCCGCCGGTTCAGTCGCCGGTGCGCAGGGCCTCCGGCGCGAAGCCGGCGATCTCCTTGTAACGCCGCGAGATCGCTTCCAGTTCGGCCCGGCTGATCACGTCCTCGATGCGCTCGAACGGCTGGTCCCCGGTGCGCTCCCAGACCTCGCGGATGATCACGTCGGGTGGGGTACTGCGATTGGTGCGTACCACCTGCGTGGTGACCGGCAGACGCCGTTTCTCGTACGCTTGGAGCGCGGCCTGCGGGTCGTCGATGGTCGACAGGGAATGACGCAGCGCACGCGCGTCGAGGATGGCCTGCCCGGCGCCGTTGGAGCCGCGCGGCACCATCGGGTGCGCGGCGTCACCGAGCAGCGTCACCCGGCCGAAGGTCCACCGGTCCAGCGGATCCTGATCGACCATCGGGTACTCCAGCACCTGCTCCGCGCCGCGGAGCATCGCCGGAACGTCGAGCCAGTCGAAGTGCCAGTCCTCGAAGGCGCCGATGAAGTCCTCCAGCCTGCCCGGACGACCCCAGTCCCGCTCGACGTGCCGCGGCGTCTCGATCTCCGCGACCCAGTTGATCAGCTGGTTGCCCCGCCCGTCGACATTGTCGCGGATCGGGTAGATGACCATCTTTCCGCGGTCCAGCCACCCCGCTCGGACCATGCTCGCTCCGGTCAGGATCGGCTGCCCCACGGTCGTACCGCGCCACATGTTGATGCCGGAGTATCGCGGCGGGCCTTCGTTCGGGTGCAGTTGTGCGCGAACTGCCGAGTGGATGCCGTCACCGGCGACCACGACGTCCGCCGCGACGGCCGGCAGCGTCTCACCCGTGCTGGAGCTGCGGAACCGCACCTGCGCGACCCGGTCGTCCTGCGTCACGCCGGTGCACCGGTGATCGAGGACGACCGCGTCCGCCCCCAACCGCTCGCGGACCGCGTCCAGCAGCACCCGTTGCAGATCACCACGATGGATGGAGAACTGCGGATGGTCGTACCCGGCGTACCGGCCGCTGGGCTCGCGGTAGATGAGCTGACCGAAGCGGTTGAAGAAGACGGACTCCCGGGTGGTCACCGAAGCCCGGGTGAGCGGGTCCTCCAGACCCAGCTGGCAGAGCACCCGGGAGGCGTGCGGCAGGATGTTGACGCCCACGCCGAGCGGGCGGATCTCCGGCACGGCCTCGTAGACCCGGCAGGGAATGCCGGCGTCGTGCAGCTCAAGGGCCAGCACCAGGCCGCCGATTCCGGCACCGACGATCAGCACGCGCTCGTCGCGGCCGCGGACATCGCTCATTCCTTCTTCTCCTGACACAGGTTGGATCAGTTGCGCGGGGCGGAAGCCCACCCGGACCGGACGTCGGCCACGGTGACGACGGCGCCCAGATAGGACCGGAACTCCTCGACCGCCGACCGGTGGCGAGCCCGGCCGGTGGCCGCGGTGGCGTCGGCGACCAGTACCGGTTGGAAGCCGCGGGCCAGGGCATCGAGTCCGGTCGCCCGCACACACAGGTCGCTGGTCACTCCGGCGAGCAGTACCACGTCCCGGTTGCGGGCCCGCAGGGACAGTTCCAGCGAGGTGTAGGCGAAGCCGGAGTACCGGTGCTTGACCACCACCCGCTCGTCCTCGGCTGCGCTGATCCGGTAGGGCTGCGCGCCCCACGACCCCTGCCGGACGATCGGGTGATTCCGTACGTCGAGCAGGGCGCCGGCGTCGCCGCGGGCCAGCCATTCGGGCGTGTCGGTCCAGTCCGAGTGCTCGGTCCGTACGTGCAGGCACGGCACGCCGGCCGCCCGGGCCGCCTCGAGCAGCGCCTCGATGGCGGCCACGGCCGGCTCGACGTCGCTCAGGTCGCCACCCGCGCGGGCGAGCGCTCCGTCGGGGTGGCAGTAGTCGTTCTGCACGTCGACGATGACCAGCGCGCAGCGTCGTGCCGCGGGCAGGGGAGACGCCTGCGGAGTCACGCCGCCGACCCGGGTGCCACCATCGAATCCACATCGATCTCGCCGTTGACCAGGCCGTACTTGCGCATCTCCGCGGCGATGAAGCGCAGGGAGCCCAGGTCGGACTTGGCCCGCCACACCGGGAGGATCATCTTCTGGGCGGACTCGGGGGTCACCTTCTGCAGGGTGGGCAGGGCCGACCGGAACGCGGCCGGGTCAGCGGCGATGGCCTCGGCGGTCGCAGCGACGCCCTTCTGGAAGGCTTCGACGACCTTCGGCTGCTCCTTCGCATACCGCTTGTTGGCCACGTAGGAGCCGATCTGCAGACCCGGCTTGGACTCGACGTAGGGCCACAGCACGGGCCGGAATCCCCGCCCGAGGCCGATGGAGACGAACGGCTCGATCTCCCACGCGGCGTCGACCCGACCGGCCTCCAGGGCCGGCAGCATGTCCGGGAAGCCGATCTCGACGAAGCTGATCCCCGAGGTGTCGACACCGCGGGCCGCCAGGGCCGCCTTGATGGTGATGTCGCCGATGTTCTTCAGCGTGTTGACCGCGATCTTCTTGCCCGCCAGGTCCTTCGCGGAGGTGATCGGGCTGTTCTTCGCCACGAGCACCGCGGAGAAGTCGGCGTCGGTCTTTTCCGTGGCGAAGGTGCCGGGCGCGATGAGCGAGATCGGCAGACCCTTGTTCGCGGCGAGCAGCACGCTGGCGACGTTGGAGCCGCCGAACTGGTAGGTGCCGCTCACCACGCCAGGGATGACGGCGGCGCCGCCCGCGGCCGTGTCGATGTCCAGGTGCAGCCCCTGGGCCTTGAACAGGCCCTTCTGCTCGCCGTACTCAAGGAAGGCGGCGGGCACACCCGCCGTCTCGGCGATCTTGACGGTGGTCAGCTTGCCGTCGCTGCCCGGCGTCCCGGTGGACGAGGATCCACCGCCCGACGAACCGCAGGCAACCAGGAACAGAGAGAGTGCGGCCGCCGTCGCTGACGCGGCCAGGCGAAGGGAACGGGGCATCGCTCCTCCTTGTGAGGCTGGTGAGTTCCGCCACCGTAGGACTCCTGTTGCGTGAGAAGGAATCCCTCGCGGAAAAATTCCGCTGGCCAGAACAACCGGTGTCCCGTACCGTCCCCGTATGCCAGACCGCGGGGACACCCAGCCGCTCCCTCCGTACGCCATCGAGTCCGTCGACAAGGCGCTGCGACTGCTCCTGCTCATGCGCCACCGGGGGACGGTCCGGGTGACCGACGTCAGCGACGAGCTGGGCGTCGCGCGGTCCACCGCGCACCGCCTGCTCATGACGTTGGCGCACCACGGGTTCGTCGCGCAGGACACGGTGTCCCGCTCGTACCGGGTGGGACGCGTGATGGTCGAGATCGGTCTGGCGGCGGTCGGCGAGCTGGACGTCCGTCGCAAGGCCCGCCAGCACATGGAGAAGCTCGCCGCCGAGCTGCGCGAGACGGTGAACCTCCTGGTGCTCGAGGGTGCCGAGGTCCACTTCATCGACGGCGTGGAGAGTGACCGGACGCTCCGGGTCACCGCGCGCACGGGTCTGCTGGTACCCGCGCACGCGACCGCCGGCGGAAAGGCGCTGCTCGCGGAGCTCTCGGCCAGCGAGCTCGAGGCGCTGTACCCGAACGGGCTCGACCGAATGACCGAGCGAACCCTGACGGACATCAATCTGCTTCGGGATGAGCTCGCCGAGGTGCGCCGGCTCGGTTACGCGATCAACCGGGGTGAGCGGGAGCACGGGGTGCACGCGGTGGCGGTGTGCATCCGCGACCATGCCGGTCGCGCCGTTGCCGCACTGGCCACCAGCGTGCCCGCCCCGCGCGCGTCCCGGCTGCACAGTTTCGTCGAACCCCTGCGTCGGTCCGCCGACGCGATCGGTCGCGACCTCTAGGACCGGCGGCTCTACCTGCTGGCCGCCACCCCGCAGGATGACCGTGCGTCATCGTCCTGAGTGGGCAGGGTGACGGGGGCCGTGCGGCTCTGGCGGCGGCACCGGGCGATGACTACGCTTGCGCCGTTCGCCGTCCGCAACCGGTCCTCATGGTCGAGGGTGCACGTCTGAGACAGAGCCGGAGCGAATAGTTGTGCTGCCCCAGCACGTGAGCCGTGCCGCCGTGGCACCGGCCCGGCTCACGCTGTCCGGCCGCGTCGGTCTCGTCGCGGCCGCGTTCGTCGTACTTGGGGAAGCTGTCTGGCTGGTGGTCGGGCTGCCCGGCGCGGCCCTGGTCAGCCACCTGGGCGGGGTGGCGGTGGCGACCTGGGCGACGGTCGCCTGCGTCCGCGTGGCCCGCCGGCAACCGGCACCGCTGCGCCGGTTCTGGTCGCTGCTGGCGGTCACCATGGCGCTCTCCGCGCTCGGCTGCATCCTGTGGACGGTGGAACAGCTGAACGGCCACCGGCTGCCGCACACGCCGCTGCTCGGTGTCGTCTTCACCGCGGGCATCGTCACCGGCACGGCCGCGCTGCTCTGCTCGCTGGCCGCCCCGCGCAGCCTGGTCGGTCAGGTCCGGACCCTCCTCGACGGGGTGATCGTCGGGCTGGCCCTGATCCCGATCGGCTGGGTGGTGGTGTTCCGTGACATCGCCGCCGTCGCCCTCGCCGATCCGCTGCGCACCTTCGGGCTGCTCTACCCGATGTTCGACCTGATGCAGCTGACCATCCTGGTGGTGGTGGCCGGGCCGTCCCGGCCGATGTGGCGACCGCTGAGGGTGATCGGGGCGAGCCTGGCCATCCGGGCGGCGGCCGACACGACCTACGTCTCGCTCTTCGCGCACGACAGCTACGTGCCGGGCCATCCGATCGACGTCTGCTGGGCGCTGAGCTTCCTGCTGATCGGCGCCGCCACCAGGTGTCCACCCCCGCCGGCCTGCGACGGCGAGGACGAGACGGCCGAGTCGCCGCAGCCGCCGTGGTGGCGGGTTGCCCTGCCCTACCTGCCGGTCGGCGGGGCGATCGTCGCGGTGATGCTCTCCCGCCGGCCCACCGGGCAGACCCCGCACCTGATCTTCCTCGCCATGATGACCCTGCTCGGGATGCTGGCGCTGCGCCAGGGGCTGGCCGCCAACGAGATCCTGCGGCTGGTGGCCCGGCTGCGCCGGCTGGCCTACTTCGACCAGCTCACCGGCCTGCCCAACCGGCTGACCTTCAACCGGCGGCTGCGCCGGGCGCTGTACGACGACGTCCGGGTCGCCGTGCTGCTGCTCGACGTGGACGGGTTCAAGCAGGTCAACGACCGCTTCGGGCACGCCACCGGGGACCGGCTGCTGACCACCATCGCCGAGCGGATGCGGGACGCCGTCGGCGCCGACGGCATGATCGCCCGCCTCGGCGGCGACGAGTTCGCGGTGCTCGTCGAGGGCGACCGTCCAGTGCCGCCCGAGCCTCTCGCCGAGCGGCTGCTCGCCGCCCTGCAGCCGCTGCCCGGCGAGGAGGACCTCGGCGTGCACCCGTCGGCCAGCATCGGCATCGCGGAGTACGGCCCGCAGCACACCTCCCACACCGACCTGCTCCGGGACGCCGACATCGCGATGTACGCGGCCAAGGCGGCCGGCAAGTCCGCGTACCGGACGTGCACGCCCGCGCTGCGCGAGTCGGCGGTGTCCCGCGCGGAGCTGATCGCCGACCTGCGCCGCGCGGTCGACGAGGGGCAACTGCAGCTGGAGTTCCAACCGATCGTCGACCTGGCCACCGGCGCGGTACGCAGCGCCGAGGCGCTGGTCCGCTGGCGGCACCCCCGGCTCGGCATGCTCGACCCGGCGAAGTTCCTGCCGCTGGCCGAGGCGACCGGGCTGATCCTGCCGATCGACCGCTGGGTGCTTCAGGAGGCGTGCCGGGCCGCGGCGGCCTGGCGGCAGAACGCGCCCGGGGTCATCGTCGCGGTGAACATCGCCGCCGCGCACCTGCGCCGGCCGGACCTGATCGCCACGGTCATCGCGGCCACCGCCGACGCCGGGCTCTCGCCCCGGGCGCTCACCCTGGAGCTGACCGAGTCGGCGTTGATCGAGGGGAGCGACGTGGTGCTGGACCGGTTGCGCCAGCTGCGCGAGCTGGGCGTCCGGATCGCCATCGACGACTTCGGCACCGGCTACTCCTCCCTGAGCTACCTGCATCGGATCCCGGCCACCGAGCTGAAGATCGACCGCTCCTTCGTGGCCCGGCTCGGCGCCGAGGCCCCCCGGGCGTACGCGACGGTGGAGATGGTCACCCGGCTCGCCGGCGCGTTCGACCTGGCCGTGGTGGCCGAGGGGGTGGAGACCGAGGCGCAGCACGCGGCCGTGACCGCGATCGGCTGCGTCCACGGTCAGGGCTGGCGGTACGGGCGTCCGGCCGCCCTGCCCGAGCTGCTGGCCGCGCTGACCCCGGTCGACGTCGCGCGCTGAGTCCTTCCGGCCCGGCCGTATCGGGTCGAAGGTCCCGACGAGGACGGGGGGTTCGGCCCTGCTGTGGCAAGGCGTCGACGGTGACGATGGAACCGTCACCGAGAAGCGCGACCATCCCCTCAGGAGCCGGATATGAAGCGACGGACGTTGGACCTGCTGTTCAGCATCGGCGGGCTGGGCCTCGCGGTCCTGCTGCTCGTCGTGGGCATCGTCCTCACCACGAACGCCAACTTCGCCAACAACTACGTGCACGACCAGCTCAGCGCCCAGCACATCAGCTTCAAGCCGGCGGACCAGCTGACCGACGAGGAGAAGAAGTCGGACTGCCTCCGGGAGTACGCCGGCAAGCCGCTGACCACCGGCAAACAGGCCGAGTGCTACGCGAACGAGTTCATCGGCCTGCACCTCAAGTCGATCGGCGGCGGCAGGACCTACGCCGACCTGGGCGAGCCGCAGGCCGCGCTGCGCGAGCAGGTGGCCCAGGCCGAGCAGGCCAAGGCCGCGAACCTGGCCGACCTGCAGAAGCAGCTCGCCGACGTCAGCGCCCAGCGGGAGACCGTCTTCAAGGGCGAGACGCTGCGCGGCATGCTGCTCACCTCGTACGGCTTCAGCGAGTTCGGCCGCAAGGCCGAGCAGGGCGCCCTGGCGATGTACCTCGGCGCGGCGCTGCTCCTGCTGCTGTCGATCGCCGGCCTGGTGCACGCCTTGCGGACCCCGGCCAGCGAGGCGTTCGCCGCCCCGGAGAAGAAGGTCAAGGAGCCCGTCACCGCCTGACCTTCTCCGGCCCCGGCCCGTCCGCCCCGGTCTCCTGCACCCCCTCAGGAGACCGGGGCGGCCGCTTTTCTGCGGACACCTTCCCGACCCGGCCGGAGAATCGGGCTTGACCCTCACGCAACGGTAGGCGGGAGCCTTGGTCGCGGAAGGGAGGGAACCATGGCGTACACGGTGGGACAGGTGGCGAAGGCCGCCCGGGTGACGGTGCGGACGCTGCACCACTACGACGAGATCGGGCTGCTGTCGCCCAGCGGGCGCACGGCGGCCGGCTACCGGCGGTACGACGACGCCGACCTGGACCGGTTGCAGCTCATTCGCTACTACCGGGAGCTGGGGTTCCCGTTGGAAGAGATCGCGGCGATCGTCGACGACCCGGGCGCGGACCCGGCGGCGCACCTGCGCCGGCAGCACGACCTGCTCACCGGGCGGATCGGCAAGCTCCAGGAGATGGTCGCGGCGATCGAGCTCGCGCTGGAGGCGAGAAGGATGAACATCAGGCTCACGCCGGAGGAGCGGTTCGAGGTCTTCGGCGACTTCGACCCGGACGCGCACGCCGAGGAGGCGGAGCAGCGCTGGGGTGGCACCGAGGCGTACCGGGAGTCGAGCCGGCGGGCCGCCAGCTACTCGAAGGACGACTGGCTGCGGATCAAGGCGGAGAACGAGGACTGGGGGCGGCGCTTCGTCGCGGTGATGGAGTCCGGCGCGCCGGCCGACTCGCCGGAGGCGATGGCGCTGGCCGAGGAGCACCGGCAGATCATCAGCCGCTGGTTCTACGACTGCTCGTACGAGATCCACACCGGGCTGGCCGACATGTACCTGGCCGACCCGCGGTTCACCGCGCACTACGAGAAGATCCGGCCGGGGATGGCCGCGCACCTGAGCGAGGCCATCCACGCCAACGCGATCAGCCGGGCCTGACGCGCGGGGCTTGGAGGCGGGGCTTTAGAGGAACAGGTCGAGGATGAGGACGCCGGCGAAGCCGACGACCGAGATGACCGTCTCCATCACCGACCAACTCTTGATGGTCTGCCCGACGGTCAGCCCGAAGTACTCCTTGACCAGCCAGAACCCGGCGTCGTTGACGTGCGAGAAGAACAGCGACCCGCAGCCGATCGCCAGCACCAGCAGCGCCACCTCCGGTCCCGGGAGCGTGGCTGCCAGCGGCGCGACGATGCCCGCCGCGGTGATGGTGGCGACGGTGGCCGAGCCGGTGGCCACCCGGATGCCGACGGCGACCAGGAAGCCGAGCAGCAGCGGCGAGAGGTTGGCGTCCTTGGCGTACTCCGCGACCAGGTTTCCCACGCCGGCGTCGACCAGGACCTGCTTGAAGCCGCCGCCGGCGGCGACGATCAGCAGGATGCCGGCGATCGGCGGCAGCGAGCCGCCGAGGAAGCCGGAGACCTGGGTACGGCTGAACCCGGTCTGGTAGCCGAGGAAGATCATCGCGAAGATGACGCCGGCCAGCAGGGCGATGATCGGGGTGCCGATGATGTCCAGCGCCTTGCGTCCCGCGGTGCCCTTGTCGAGGGTCAGCTCGCCGATCGCGCGCAGCAGCATCAGCACCACCGGCAGCAGGACGGTGGTCACCGCGGCCCACAGGGCGGGCGCGCGGCGCGCCCGTACCTCCGCCGTGGCCCGCTCGTCGATCGGCTCGCCGGGGCGGCCGGTGCCGGGGTTGACCAGGTCGTCCTCGGCGACGAGGTCGCCGTCAGCGTCGGCGGGCCCGCGACCGGTGGCCGCCGGTCCGCGCCCACCGGCGACCAGCAGCGGGCGCCGGGTCGGCAGCAACGCCTCCGGGGCGACGGCGGGCACGTAGCGGGCGATGAAGTTGCCGAAGATCGGGCCGGAGACGATCACCGTCGGGATGGCGACCAGCAGTCCCAGCGCGAGGGTCTGGCCGAGGTTGGCGCCGAGGGCGTCGATCGCGACCAGCGGGCCGGGGTGGGGCGGCACCAGGCCGTGCAGCACGGACAGGCCGGCCAGCGCCGGGATGCCGATCTTCATCAGCGGTACGTCCACCCGCCGGGAGACCAGCAGCACGATCGGCACCAGCAGCACCACCCCGACCTCGAAGAAGAGCGGCAGGCCGATCAGGGCGGCCACCCCGGCCATCGCCCAGGGCAGGGCCGAGCCGCCGACCCGGGCGACCACCCGTTCGACGAGGCTGTCCGCGCCGCCGGACTCGGCGAGCAGGCCACCGATCATGGCGCCGAGCGCGATCAGCAGGCCGACCCCGCCCACGGTGGACCCGACGCCGGAGCTGAACGAGGTGACGATCTTGTCGACGGGTACGGCGGCGACCACGCCGAGCACGGCCGCGCCGAGGATCAGGGACAGGAACGGGTGCACCTTGGCCCAGGCGATGAAGAGCACCACCGCGGCGATGCCCAGCACGGCCGCGGTGATCAGTTGAGCGTCACCGGCGTTGGTGAGCGGTGCCGCCGGTGCGGCGAGCAGAGTGACCACAGCTATCACAACCTTCGGTAGACGCCCGTGACTTCGCGACGGGCGATCACATCGGTGGAGCGGTGGGTGGTGGCTCCGGCGGCAGGCTCGGCGCCAGCCGTCGCAGCGACGCGAACGTCGGGACGAGCGCGTCGTACAGCTCCGAGAAGAGCGGCAGCAGCGCCGCGTAGGTGGCGGCGGCCGCCGGGTCGGGGCGGATCGTCTTCTCGATCTTGACCAGGTCGGCGGCGACCTCGATCGAGTCGATCAGTCCGAGGGCCTGCATGCCGAGCAGCGCGGCGCCGAAGCTCGACCCCTCGTGCCCGGCGGGGAAGCGGACCGGCATGCCGAGCGCGTCGGCGAGAATCTGCCGCCACAGCGGGCTGCGGGCGAAGCCGCCGCTGGCCCGCACCTCGCGGACCTCGTTGCCGGCCGCCCGCACCGACGCCAGGACCAGGGCGAGCTGCTGGCAGACCCCCTCCAGCGCCGCCCGCACCAGATGCTCGCGGCGGTGGCCGTGGGTCAACCCCACGTACGCGCCGCGGGGCAGCGCGCTCCAGTGCGGCGCGCGCTCGCTGAGCAGGTACGGCAGCATCATCAGCCCGCCGGAGCCGACCGGTGCCTGGGCCGCCAGGTCGAGCAGCTCGCTCTCGGCGTGCTCGCCCAGCTCCGGGGCGAGCGCCTCGCCGGCCCACTGCAACACGATGCCGCCGTTGTTGATCGCGCCGCCGACCGCCCAGCGGTCCTCGGTCAGCGCGTAGCAGAAGACGCCGCCGAGCGGGTCGACGCCCGGCCGTTCCACCATCACCCGCATGGCGCCGCTGGTGCCGATCGAGCAGGCGACCACGCCCGGATGCACCGCGCCGAGGCCCAGGTTGGCCAGCGGACCGTCGCCGGCGCCGACCACGATCGGGGTGTCGGCCGGCAGGCCGGCGGCCCGGGCCGTCTCCGGGGTCAGCCCAGGCAGCACCGTGGTGGTCGGGACCAGCTGCGGCAGCTGCTCCTCGGTGATGCCGGCGATGCCCAGCGCCTCGGCGTCCCAGGCCAGCCGGTGGATGTTCAGCAGGCCGGTGGCGGAGGCGACCGAGTGATCGGTGACCAGCGCCTCGGCCATCCGCAGCAGCACGTAGTCCTTGATCCCCACCCAGTGCGCGACCCGCTCGAAGAGCCTCGGCTGCTGCTCGGCGAACCAGACCAGCTTGGGCAATGGCGCCATCGGATGGACCGGCGTGCCGGTACGCCGGTGCAGGGCCAGCCCGGAAGGGGCGGCGCGCAGCCGCTCGGCCTGGTTGCTGGCGCGCGAGTCGGCCCAGGTGAGCGAGGGGGTAAGCGGGGTGCCGTCGGCGTCGAGGCCGATGAGGCTGTGCATCGCGGTGCTGAACGACAGCCCGGCGATCGGGCCGGGCAGCTCGGCGACGACCGCACGGATGGACTCGCACACGGCCGCGAGGATCCGCTGCGGATCCTGCTCGGCGTAGCCCGGGTGCGGCTCGTCCAGCGGGTAGCCGGCCGCGTGGGCGGCGAGTTGCCGCCCATCGGTGTCGTACGCGACCGTCTTGGTGCTGGTGGTGCCGATGTCCACGCCGACCACGACGGTAGTGGTCGTGTCGCTCACCGGCCCACCTCCTCGCGGGTGGCCGAGGGAGACGGCGCACCCCGGCTCTGGCTGACGTTACCCAGAGTGAGGCTCGCTCGCACGGCGTAGCGACGATCGGCGGATTCCGCCTATCGTGTCGGCCAATCAACCGAATGGTCAGATCTGCAACTTGCGCGTTTCTTGTCGGCCTCCCGCCGCGGTTGATGTGGATGACACCCGGTTGGTGGCTCGCGCGGCGGAGGAGTCGGCGTGGCGAAGACTGATTCGACGGGTTCGACATGGCGTTACCGGTGGGCGCAGCGGCAGAACGAACTGCGCCGGCGGACCTTCCGCGACGCCGACGAGGCGTGGCGACACCGCGGCGAGGAACTGCACCGGCTGCGTACCCTCGCCGAGTCCTTCCAGGGCTCGGCCGATGCCGGCACCGGCCTGCCCCTGGAGCTGGCTCCCGGCGAGGTCGTCTTCTGGTCGCTGCCGGGCGCGAAGCTGGTCGAGGCGCGGCACACCGCCGTCCTGCCGGCCCCCGAGCTGACCGTCGACCCCGGCCCGCCGGCGGTGCGCTCGCGCCGCCCCGCCGGGCTCAAGGTCACCGACGCCGGGCTCGCGGTGCTCACCAACCGCCGGCTGCTGCTGCTCGGCGGGCGCGGCCGGCGCGACTGGGCGTACGGGCGGATGCGCGGCCTCGCCCACGACCCGGCGGCTCCGGTGACGCTGATCCAGGTCCTGGACCGGCGGCGCACCTCCGGCCTGCTGCTGCCCGCCGACGCGGTCGCCGACTTCCGGTTCACGCTGACCCTGGCCTTCGCCGACATGATCGAGCAGCGCGCCGCCGTGATCGCCCAGCTCGACGAGCTGATCGCCGAGCACGCGCAGACCCGGCCGTTCCGGCCCGGCATCGTCAGCCCGGCGCAGGCCCGGCGCTCCGCGCTGGTGCCGGGCGGCCGGCGCACGGTCGCGGTGGCGGCGGCGCTCGCGCTGGTGGTCCCCGCGATGCTCTTCGAATCCGACCCGCCGGTGCGGCCCGGCTCGGAGGTCGCCGTCGCGGCCACCCCGGCGGGCACCGCGACGCCCCCGCCCCGACCGGTCGCCCCGATGGTCAAGGTCGAGGCCACCACCACGCCGAAGCCCCGGCGGACCACCGCGCCGCCGAAGCGGACGTCCGAGCCGCAGCCGGTGGGTGAGCGGCGCTGCGGCGCCCCGGTCAACCCGTTCGGGTACGACTACTGCGGCGGCTCCCGGATCCGCGAGCCCGCCAAGCGGATCTGCGACTACTTCCACTGCGGCGCCGGCTTCTGGTCCGGCCGCGGCTATCTGGTGCAGTGCCGGGACGGGGTGGTCAGCCTGACCGGTGGCCAGCCGGAGGCCTGTGCCGGCCACGAAGGCGTCCGCCGCACCGTCTGGACCTGACGGCCTGCCTCCCCGCGCCCGGTACCCGACGCCCACCCGCCCGCATCCGCCGTTCGACCGCGATGAATCGACCGAACTGCTCTGTGACCGCGGCGTGACCTTCGCCGGCCCGGGCGGTTGTACACGGTGGACGCGGAACCCCTCTGCGATGAAAGGCGACCCGGTGACGGCGACGGACGGGACGGCTACCGGCTGGCGTGCCCGGTGGGTGAAACGGGAGAACGAGCGGCGGCGCACGGCGTACGAGGCCGCCCTGCAGGAGTGGCGGCGACGCGACGACGAGCTGCGCCGGATCTACGCGCGGGCCGAGGAGCCGGCGGAGCCGGCGGAGCCGGCGGCGGCGCTGCCGCTGCCACTGGACGACGACGAGGTCCTGGTCGCCGTGCAGCCCTCGGCGGAACTCGTCGAGGTCACCGCGAGGCACACCGCCGGCCTGCCCGCGCCCGAGCTGACCGTGGTACCCGTCGAGGACACCGGCCGCCCGCCCCGGCTGCCGAAGGGCGTCATGGTGGTCGACGCCGGCATGGCGGTGATCACCGACCGCCGGCTGATCCTCGTCGGGCGCAGCGGCATCCGAGAGTGGCCGTACGAGTGGCTGGCCGGCGTGGCGCACCACGCAAAGCTGCCGCTGAGCCTGCTGCACCCGCACGGCCGCGGAAGGATCCAGGGGGTGGCGGTCCCGCACGCCAATGCGTCCGCCTTCCGGCTGCGGCTCACCCTGGCGTACGCCGAGGCGGTGGGGGAGCGGGAGGCGCTGCTGGACCGGCTCGACGAGGCGGTGGTGGCGCACTGGCACAAGCAACCCGAGGTGCCGGCTCCGGCCACGCCGGCCGAAGCCCCGGCGGCTGCCCGGCTCGCCCGCCCGGTGCTGGTCGCCGCCGTCGCGGTGCTGGTGGCCCTGGCGGCGACCGCGGGCGCGGTCCGCTGGTCCGCGCTGGACCGGCCGGTGGTCGGGATGGAGATGGACGGCGGTGTCGATGGGGATCCGACCGACCCGGGCGAGCCCTCGCCGTCCACCGGCCTCGGGACGCCGGTCAGCTCCACCCCCACCATCAGCCCCGGGGCCACCGGCACCCCGGTGCCCGGTCGTCCCGATCCGGGTACCACCGCACCAACTGCCGGCCCGGGCGCCTCCGGCGAGCCGAACCCGGGCAGGGGCGGCCCTTCCTTCAGTCCTCCCCAGCCGCCGGATCCCGGCGACACCGGCAACCCCCAGCCGAGCCCCTCCGCCAGCTCGCCGAGCCCGATCCCGGCGGACCGCTGTGGCGCGCCGGAGAACCCGTACAACTACAACTACTGCGGCGGGTCCCGCATCTACGACCCAGAGGCGGACGTGTGCAGCTATTTCGCCTGCGTCGAAACCTTCTGGGAAGGCAACGGCTACATGGTGCTGTGCAACGACGGCCTGGTCAGCATGACCGGGATGGGGACCCAACCCTGCGGCGGCCACGGCGGCACCAAGCAGGACGTCTACGACGCCTGACCGGGCCTGTCCCACGGGTTCCCGTCCGACTCGGAACGCCGGCCTCCGCCGGCCCGGCCGCTGGTTAACCGCTCGCCACGTCGGCCGCCCAGCGTTACCGTCCCGGCCGTGTCCCGCACCGTGACCCTCGTCCTGGTCGACCACGCCGGCGTGCCGCTGGGTGCCCTCCCGCCGTACGACCTGCCGGAGCCCTGGTGGCAGGAGGTGGCCTCGGTGGTCGCCGAGGCCCGGCGGCGGCACGGCCTCGACGTGGCGGTGCTACGGCTGCTCGCCGCCGACCGCCCCGAGCCGCCCGGCGGCCACGTCACCTACCTGGGTGAGGTGCCCGGGCGGCCGTCCGTGCCGCTGGATCCGGTGTCGGTGGACCTGTCGCCGGAACCGCTGCGCGCCCCCTGGGCCGAGCCGGGCGGCCCGGCCCGCAGCCTCGCCTGGGCCACCGCCGAGCTGCGCCGACTGGGCCGGCCGGCGACCGTCGTCGCGCAGCAGCGAGCCTGGAACCTGTCCGCCATCTGGCGGCTCGACGGCGACGGCGGCAGCGCCTGGCTCAAGCAGGTGCCGGCGTTCCTCCGGCACGAGGCCGCCGTGCTGCGCTGGCTCGGCCACGCGGTGCCCGGCACCGCACCGACCCTGCTCGCCGACGACGGATCCGGCCGGATGCTGCTCGACCACGTGCCCGGGGACGACCGGTACGAGGCCGGCAGCGACGAGCGGGCCGCCATCGCCGCCGACCACCACGCCATCCAGCTCCGCGCCGCCGGCGACGTGGCGCGGCTCGTCGCGGCCGGCTTACCCGATCGGCGGGGCTCGGCGCTGGCCCGCTGGATCCGCGCCGCGCTCGCCCCGCACGATCCCTCCATCGTGGCGGACCTGTTGACCGGGCTCGACGCCCGCCTCGAGGAGGTACGCCGCTTCGGGCTGCCCGACACCCTCGTGCACGGCGACCTGCACCCCGGCAACGTGCGGAGCGACGGCGAGCGGCGGGTCATCATCGACTGGGGTGACTCGTTCGTCGGCCACCCGGCGTTCGACATCCTGCGGCTCACCGAGACCCTCGACCCGGCGACGGCCGGGCCGCTGCTCGAGGCCTGGGCCGCCCGGTGGCGCGCGGACGTGCCCGGCTGCGACCCGGAGCGGGCGGTCACGCTGCTCCGCCCGGTCGCCGCGCTGCGCCTCGCCGCCGTCTTCGCCATGTTCCTCGCCGGCATCGAGCCGAGCGAACGGCCGTTCCACGTCAACGACGTGCCGGCCTGCCTGGACCGGGCTGCGCTGACCTCGTTCCCCGAGGGTCAGGCGGCTGTTCGCCCGCTTCCTTGACGAGGTGAGTGCAGAACGACGCGACCTGGTCTGAAGCGAGCCCGTCAGAGTCGATCCAGCCTCTGCTTCCGGAGCCCGCGGATGTGGTCCTTGATGGCGCAGAAGGATGTGACCAGGACGTGACCAGGGCCACACATGACCACGCGCGCCGACCGTCGTTGGGCTCAGGAGTGATGGCTGGCAGGGCGGCAGGGTCGAGGGGGCCGAGTGATGGATGAGCACGCCGAGTGGGACGACCTGCGCGAGCGCCGGATGGCGGAGCCGGGCGCCGCCGAGGCGTACGATGCCGCCCGGATCGCGTTCGAGCTTGGTCAGGCGGCGCGGGAGCTTCGGGAGCGCAAGAGCCGGCTCGTTCTGCGCCGGCGGGCGGCTCGCCCTTGATCGCCTCGCCACGCTGCAGCAGAAGCGAGCGCGTCACATGACCGGATCGTGTCCCGTCTCGGTGGCATGAGACGAATCGTTCGTGCCGTCGCCGTCCTGCTCGGCCTGGTGGCCGTCGTCATCGGGGTCTGGGCGCTGCTCCGGCCGGAATCCTTCAGCACGGCAGTCAACTTCCCGCCGCACGAACACTTCGTGCACGACGTCGGCGCCTTCCAGCTCGGCATCGGGGCCACCCTGCTGCTGGCCACGATCTGGACGGACGCGCTCGCGGTGGCCCTCGCCGGCTACCTGGTCGGCGGGATCGCCCACACGGTGACGCACGCCGTTGACGCGGACCTGGGCGGCAGCCCGGCGCAGACCTGGGTGGTCGGGGTGTCGGCGCTGCTCGCCCTCGTGGCGCTGGTGATCCGCCTCCGGGAGCGGGGGTGGGTGGTCGGCGAGGTCGACCCGGCGTCCTCGCCGGCCTGGGCGCCCTTCAACCGGCAGAAGACCGTCGCGCTGACCACGTTCCGCCGCGACGGCACCCCGGTCGCCACGCCGGTGAGCATCGCCGTCGCGGGCGAGCGGGCGTACGTACGCAGCTTCGAGAAGGCCTGGAAGACCCGGCGTCTGCGCAACAACCCCCGGGTCACCGTGGCGCCGTCGACCGGGCGCGGCACGCCGACCGGCCCGGCGATCGAGGCCACCGCCCGCCGGCTGACCGGAGCGGAGTACGACGCCGCCAGCCGGGCGCTGGTGCGCAAGCACCCGATGCTGCACGGGGTGCTCGTGCCCGCGATGCACCGGCTCGGGCGAAGCAGGACCGGTCGTACGGTCCACTTTGAACTGATGCCGGCGACGCCAGCCGCGCCTTCCCGAACGCTCCCGGTGGACGTCGAAGGGGTGCGCAGGTGAGCGGTTACATGAGTGAGAGCTGAACTGCGACGTCGCGCTTCGGGTAGTGCTGCTCCACCTGATCCGGGCCGTACTTGTCGCGGAACATCGCTTCCACGTGGTGGACCCGGTCCGGCTCGGTGATCGGTGTGGCGGTCGTGTTCAACGCCATTCCGTTCGCGGCCACCTGCACCATCGGTGTCTGCCGTACGTTCTTGTACCAGTGGCTGTCCGAGCCGGTGATCGGCATCAGGAACATGCTCTCTTCCTCCTGCACGAACCACACGGGGCGCGAGATCTGCCGTCCGGTCTTCCGGCCGGTCACGGTCAGCTCGACCTCGTTGACGCCCTCAAGCGCTTCCCTGACGGCTTTGGTCACGGTGTCCTCCGTCAACGTCCCGATGTGCCTCCGCTTGCCAGGCTATGGACCTTCGCGGGCGCTCGCGGCGGGATCCGAATCCCCGGCAGTAGCAGCGGCCACGGACACCTCACGGGGCGCAGAAGTTGCTGGTGCGGTCCGACTATTTCCGGTTGAGAAGCGTGACCGCTGGCAGCACCACGAGTGAGCCCGCCAGCCCGGCGAGCAGCGGGTACCCGCCGGTGGAGAGGACGGCGGTGGATGCCAGGCTCGCGGTGGCCGCGGCCGCCCACACTGCCGCGTCGACGGCGCCTTCCACCTGCGCCCGGTCCGCCGCCGGTAGGCCGCTGGCCAGCCGGCCGCTGCCGCCGATGAAGCAGAGATTCCAGCCGTAGCCCAGCAGGAACAGCGCCGCGGTCTGAAGGACGGGCTGGCTGTGTGGCGCGGTGACGGCTGAGGCGGTCGCGATCGCGAGGGTGAGCAGTCCGGCGAGCATGACGGGTCGGGCGCCGAGCCCATCGAGCAGCCGTCCGGTCAGCGGTGACAACGCGAACATGCCTAGCGTGTGCGCGGACAGGGCCATGCCGATCCGGCCCACCTCATGGTGGTGCAGGTGCATGTCCAGCGGCGCCGCGGTCATGACCGCCACCATGACCACCTGTGCGGTCGCCATGACGGCTAACGCCGACCGGGCCGGCGACGTCCGTACCAGGTCGCGGAGGCGGCCCCGCGCCTGAACCGGCTCAGCCCCGCCAGCCGGCAGGCAGAACACCGCGGCCGTGGCGACCGAGCTCGCCAGTGACGAGAAGAGGAACGGGCCGGACAGTGCCACCCAGCCCAGATGGCTTGCGGTGACGCTCACCGGCGCGAGCAGCAGCGGTCCGCCGACCGCGCCGACGGCGCCGGCCCAGACCAGGGTGCCGATCGCGAATCCGCGCCGCTGCACGGGGTAGAGCTCGGCGGCGGCGTAACGCGACAGCAGCGCCCCGGCGTTGCCGAGCCCGAGCAGCAGCATTCCGATGCTCAAGATCGTGATGTCGCTGCGGGCCACCGCGGCGATCGCGAGTGCTCCGCCCACCGTCGCCGCGGCGTACCCGAAGGCGAGACCGGCCCGCCAGCCCCAGCGGTTTGTCGTCCGCGTCAATGCGATCGCGCCGATACCGGTGCCGACGATGCCTGCCGTGTTCGGAACGCCGCCCCAGACAGCACCGAGCCGGTCCGCGGCGACGATCGTGCTCACCGGGCTGGCGGCTGCCATGGCGGCGTTCATCAGGGCAGCGGTCGCAAAGAGCGCGGCCGTGGCGCGGGTACGCGTGGTCTGCCGGGCAGCTGGCGGCGAGGTGATGAGCACACGTCCACGCTAGGAAGCCCGGCCGCTCAGCTACATGGGCGTTGAGCATTGATCGGGCCTGATCGCCTGTTGATTGCAAGGCAGAGAGGCGTGACGCTTGCCAGATGAGCAAACCGCTGGATCAGACGGACTGGCGCATCATCGCCGAGCTGCAGCGCGACGGACGCCTGTCCTACAACCAACTCGGGCGCCTGGTGAACATGTCATCGCCCGCGGTCGCCGAGCGGGTGCGGCGGCTCGAAGAATCCGGGGTGATCGCCGGGTACCAGGCCCGGATCGATCCGGCCCGCGCCGGCCTCCCGCTGACCGCGTTCGTTCAACTGCGGTGTGCGCTCGGCCGCTGCCTGCTCAAGACGACGGCCGCCGATGACTTTCCCGAAGTCGTGGAGGTGCACAAGTTGAGCGGCAGCTCCTGCTCGATGCTGAAGGTGCGCGTGGCGTCGATGCCGCACCTGGAAGGGCTGCTCGAACGCCTCGGCGAGCACGGCGAGATGAACTCCCACGTCGTCTTGTCGACGCAGTACGAAGGCCGGCCCGTTCAACCGGCGAAGGCCGAGTCCCGCCGGGCGACGCAGAGCTCCGGCTGGAGCCGGTAAACAAGACAGGGCTAGGCGGGGTCGACGTCGCGGGAACTGGTCAGCGTGCCGATCGCCACCAGCGCCGGCCCGGCGAGCGCGACCGCCGTCTCCAACGCCGCAGACACCTGCGGAAAGTCGTCCGCTGACGCCCGCACTCCCGCGGCAAGAAACGCATCCTCATGGGGGTTGGCGATCTCCCACCAGGCCGACCACCCGCCTTCGTAGTACCTGCGGATGGTCCTGCAAGAAGGACGTTGACGGGGTTCGCCACAGCAGGTGGGCCCCGTAACCGCGCCAGGGCCGCCACCGGTCGGCGTGCCGCGCGAGGCCGGCTGTGTCGGCGGGTAGCCCGTACGCCCTAGCCGCCGTCTGCAGCTCGCCGCCGGCGGCGGGGAAGGCGTCTGGGTCGCCGAGCGCGTGCAGCATGAGGTCATCGATCTGGGCGGGCCCGAGACCGGGTATGGCGAGCAGGCTGCGCCGGACCGCCACCCGGTCGGCGCCCTCGTCCAAGCGCAGCTGGCCGGTAGCCAGCAGCTGAGCCATCTCCCGAACCGCGCTCGCTCGGGCCTCGGGCAGAGCGAGGTCGTCAGCGGCGGCGATGGCTGCAGGGTCCGGAAACGTGTGGGTGAGCCCGCCATCGGGGCTGGGCAACGGATCGGCGAGCGCCGCGACCAGACTCGCCGCGTGCGAACCGAGCACGATGCGCAGCGCTGTCTCCGCACCGTCCACTGTGCCGGGTAGCCGCAGGCCGGGCACCGCTTTGGTCAGCGGTGCGAGGGCCGGATCGGCGGCCAGCACGGGAAGGTAGCTGCCCGGGTCGGCGTCCAGGTCGAGCAGGCGCCGGCAGCGGGCTACGGCGGCGCCCAGGTCGGCCACGGTGGCCAGCCGGAACGTCGCCTGCACGTGGGCGGGTGCGGGGCGCAGGGTCACGGTGCCGGGCCCACCGGGTAGCCGCAGGGCGCGACGGTACGTGCCGTTGGCGTACTCCTCGATGCCTGGCAGTGCGCGGGCCGCCAACCATCCGACTACCCCGTATGGGTCGTACGGTTGCCGGACGACCAGCCGCAACGTGAGGCCGCCGCCCGGGTGCCGGTCGTCGCGCCGGCGCGCGGCCGCGCGTAGCTGCGACGGCGTGGCGCCGAAGATCTCGCGGAGGGTGTCGTTGAACTGCCGGATGCTGGAGAAGCCAGCGGCGAAGGCGACCTCACCGAACGGCATCCCGGTGGTCTCGACGAGCAGCCGTGCCTGGTACGCCCGCTGGGAGCGAGCCAGGGCAAGCGGCGGGGCACCGACCGCCTCGACCAGCAGTCGATGCAGATGCCGGACACTGACCGCAAGCTTCCGGGCCAGCCCAGGCACGCCTTCGCGGTCCACCACGCCGTCCGCGATCAGCCGCATCGCCCGGCCGACCACGTCGGCTCGCGTGTTCCACTCCGGCGATCCGGGCACCGCGTCCGGGCGGCAGCGCTTGCAGGCGCGCAGTCCGGCGAGTTGAGCGGCAGCCGCAGTCCGGTAGAAGGTGACGTTTGCCGGTTTCGGGCAGACCGGCGAGGGGCAGCTCGGCCGGCAGTAGATCCCGGTGGTGCGTACCCCGACGATGAACCAGCCGTCGAACCGCGGATCGCGGCTACGGGTGGCCTGGTAGCACCGCTCGAAGTCGAGCTCCATCTCGCCCATCATGCCTGGCCGCCGATCGCAGCCCGATCGGGTTCGGGCACACCGCGGTCGGCGGCGAGTTGTGCTCCCGCTGCGGTCAGGTCCCGGGCGAAGAGGAGGGCGGGCACCGCCATCAGCGCGCAGATCGCCAGCACCGTGGCGGCAACGCCGTCTCGCAGGGTCAGTGCGGCCAACCCGGCACCCAGCGGCGGGGTGGCCTGCATCAGCGTGCGCAGTAGCGCGAACAACCGCCCGTGCACGCCGGCCGGGGCGGCGGTCATCCGCAGCGTCTGCGCCCAGGTGGTCATCGCCGCCGCGCAGCCACCCAACCCGACCAGGCCAACGACGGCCATCCACGGCGACGGCGCCAGCACGGCGAGCACGGCGACCGCGGCTACCAGCGACGCCAACACCACGGACCTCGTCAGCGACGGCCGCCAGGACCAGCGCAGCAGAACCAGCGCGGCGAGCAGTTCACCGCCGGTCACTGCGGCCACCAGGTAGCCGTACCCGCCAGCACCGAGCCCGAACTCGACCGCGCGCTCGGGCAGCACCACCAGCAGGGCACCCTCCCCGATGTTGAACAGCGCGAACATGATCGTCGTATCGCGCAGCACCGGCTCGCGGACCATCAGCCGCAGCACCGGGCCAAGCCCACCGCGACGCCGGCGCGCTGCGGCCGGCCGGGAGACCGCCCGCGCCGGCCTGCCGCTGATCCGCGTGCCGACCAGACACACCGCGAAGACGAGATAGCTCAGTACATCGACAGCCACCACGTACCCCGGTCCGACCGTGGCCACCGCAATGCCCGCGCCCACCGCGCCGACCAGACCGGCGATCCCAAAGCTCACCGACTCCAGGGCGTTGGCCGCCATGAGCTGTCTGGGCGGCACCAGCACCGGAATCAGCGCCGGGAACCCGGCCAGGCTGGTCATCTTCAACAGCCCGTACACCGCAGCGACCAGGTAAAGGTGGGTGTCTGTCAACCCGCCCAGTGCCGCCGCCAGCGGCACCGTGCCGAACACCACTGCCCGCAACAGGCTGTCCCCAACGAGCAGCCATCGGCGGTCATACCGGTCAAGGGCCCAGCCGGCGACCAGCCCACCGACCGCGACGGGCGCCGTGTAGAGCACGGCAAGGGTCGCCACGCTGCCATCGGCCAGACCCAACGCGTACGCCACCAACGCGACCCAGCTCGCCGCATCCCCGGCCGCCGACACGGTCGCCCCGATCCACACCCGGCGGAACGCGGCGTTGCTCAGCGGAGACCCACTCTTGTCGATCACGCGTCCATGCTTCAGGCGAGCCGCTGGGCGACGCTGGCGGGAATCGGCCAACTGAGTCAAGCCGGCAATCGTGCCACTGGACTCGACGTGCCGGGGCCGCGGAAATGCACCCTCGCCGTAGTCAAAGCGTGACCTAAAGCGAACTCGGCGGTTGTACCGGGTGCGACGCCGAAACATCTTCGTGAGAGGCGGCCTGGGGTGATACAAGTGGACGGCACCGAATCGGGTTGGCGGGCCCGCTGGGCCAGTCGGGAGAACGCCCGGCGGCGACGCGCCTACGAGGACACCGTCGAGGCCTGGTGCCTGCGGGGTGTCCGACTGCAGCGTCTGCGGGCCGCCGCCGAGGACATCCCGGGGCGTACCCGCGCCGGCGTGCCGGTGGATCTGCCCGACGACGAGAACGTCATCCTCGTGCAGCCTTCCACCGGGCTGATCCAGGTCCCGGCCGTCGATGACACCGTTCCGCCCGTACCCGAGCTCTCGGTCATTCCCGTAGAGCGGGCGGAGCCGGAAGCCCGGCCGCCGCGCGGCCTCCGGGTGGTCGACGCCGGCATCGCGGTGGTCACCGACCGCAGGCTCCTCCTGCTGGGTCGCAAGGACGATCGCGAGTGGACGTACGCCGAGCTGAGCGGCCTGGCGCACGACGGCTCGGTGCCGATCACCCTGCTCTACACCCACGATGGTGAGGTGGCGGGCCTGCGCGTGCCCCTCGGCTCCGCGGCCCGCTTCCGGCTGCGGCTGACCCTCGCGTACGCCGACGCCACCGGCCAGCGTGGCGCCGTCCTTGCCCGGCTCGACGAGGCGGTAGCCGCCAACCGGCAGTCCCGGCCGGCGGCGCCGGTGGTCGCCACCGCCGAGCAGGCACCGGCGCGTGCCCGACTGGCCCGGCCGGCGCTCGCCGCCGCCAGCATGCTGTTCGTCGCGCTGGCGTTCGCCACGATGACCGGCTCGGAAGCGCAGTACCGCCCGCCCACCGCGTTACCCGCCCACGGCGGCATCCCCGCTGTACTTGCCACTCCCAGCCCGGCCACCGAGGTCGGGCCGGCGGCCAGCAGCGCCCCCGAACCGCCCGGCACGACCACGACCCCTGGGACGGACCCCGAGGCGGGCGCCGAGGGGCAGATCCTGCGCCCGGTCGGCCTGGTGGTGCCCCTGCCGGCGGCAACGGCAACTGCGCGCAACCCGCGGGACGTCCCGCCGGCTCCCGCCCCGGGTCCCGTCGACCGGCCCAGGCGCCCCTCGCCGACGCCTTCCGCGCCGGCCTCCCCGACCCCGTCCGCCCCGACGCCGACCGATCGCTGCGGCGCGCCCGAGAACCCGTACGGCTACAACTACTGCGGCGGCGCCCTCGTCTTCGAGCCAGCCGCCGACGTGTGCAGCTACTTCGTCTGCGTGGACGGTTTCTGGGCGGGTGAGGGCTACCTGATCCGGTGCGGTGACGGCACGGTGGGCATGGTGAGCGGGAAGATCGGCACCTGTCCCGACCGACAGGGCAGGAAGGATCCGGTCTACGGGATGGCGCCGGCGAGTGACGACCGCCCGGTCAGCCGCGGTCATGGGCGGCTGACCGGCGGCTGACCCCGTCAGCACGGAACCCGAGGTCCCCGAACCGCTCGCCAAGTCTTCGCCAGCCGATTTCGTCGGGTGTGGCTTCGCGCACCTTGGCAAGCGTTTCCGCGATGAGGTCGCGGTCCTCGTCGTCGAGACGCACGCTCTTTCGCCGGAACTCTGGTGGGCAATCGTGCGTCGAAGGGCGTGGAGGTGGCGGGGATGGTCCGAGGGCGCTGGATGCTCTGGATCGCGGCGGTGGCCATGCTCGGCGGTTGCGGACCGGCTGGGGACGGGGCCGGTGGGAATGGTCGGGCTGAGGACGGCTTGGACCGACTGCGCCAGCAGGCGCGCGACGCCCTGGCCCGGTACGACCAGGCGGTCCGGGACGCCGGTGGGGCGCAGGGCTTCGTGCCGGTCGGGGACCTGACCGGTCAGCTCGGCGACTGGGAACCGGCGAACGGGGACAACAACAAGCTGGCGCTGCTGGCGGGCCAGGTCTTCCCCGCCGAGGCGCTGCCCACGGCCGGGCAAAAGACGGGGACGGTGGTCTGGGAGACCGGCAGGACTCAGCCCGTCCCTCTGATGTCGGCCGAGGAGACCCTGGCGCAGATGAGAGCGGCCGGCGGGCGCGGCTGCTCCGGGTGCGTACCCCTGGAGGCCACCGCCGCGCGCCTGACCACCGTGCGGATCCCCACCACGCGCGGCCCTGCGACGGCGCCGGCCTGGGAATACACCCTCAAGGGTACGGCGGTGCGGCTGACCCGGATCGCGGCCGCCCCCGCCATCGAGGTGACGCCACCACCCTGGGATGCCGACCACCCGCACGGCGGGCTGCGGATCGACTCGGCGACCGGGACCACAACGAGCCGGCAGCTCACCGTCGCCTTCACCGGCTCCCCCGACCCGAAAAGCCAGCCGTGCGGCGCCGACTACAGCGCGGAGGCCGTCGAGTCGGGCAATGCCGTCGTCGTGATCGTCATCGAGCACCCCCACGCCGACCGCGAGACGTGCGGGGATATCGGAGCGCGGCGGACCGCCACCGTCGAGCTGGCGCAACCGCTCAGGGAGCGGGCGGTCCTCGAGGTCCAGCAGGGCCTGCCGGTCCCGCTGACGATCAGCGGCTGAGCGGTTCCGCGCCACCAGTCTTTCCTCGACGTCGTTGAGAACGTCCGAGCCGGCTGCTCTGATGAGTGGCCATGGGGGAGTGCGAGGCGCGCCGCACCGTCGAGGCGGTGTGGCGGATGGAATCCGGGCGGGTCATCGCCGGCCTGGCCGCGGTCGTGCGCGACGTCGGGCAGGCCGAGGAGCTGGCGCAGGACGCGCTGGTCGCCGCGCTGGAGCAGTGGCCGCGCGACGGCGTACCGGCCAATCCGGGCGCGTGGCTGATGACGGTCGGCAAGCGGCGGGCGGTCGACGCCCTGCGCCGCCGGCAGACCCAGGACCGCAAGGTCGCCGAGCTCGGCCGCGACCTCGGCGCCGAGGAGTTCACGCCGGACTTCGACGCCGCGTTCGAGGAGCGGATCGAGGACGACCTGCTCCGGCTGATCTTCGTCGCCTGCCACCCGGTCCTGTCCCCGATCGCGCGCGCCGCGCTCACCCTGCGGCTGCTCGGTGGCCTGACCACCGAGGAGATCGCCCGGGCCTTCCTGACCTCCGAGTCGACGGTCGGGCAGCGGATCACCCGGGCCAAGCAGAGCCTCGCCGCCGCGCACGTGCCGTTCGAGGTGCCCGGGCCGGCCGAACGCGCCGAGCGGCTCGCCTCCGTGCTGGAGGTCATCTACCTGATCTTCAACGAGGGCTACTCGGCCACCGCCGGGGACGACTGGATGCGCCCGGCGCTCTGCGGGGAGGCGCTGCGCCTGGCCCGGGTGCTGCAGGGGCTGATGCCCGACGAGCCCGAGGTGCACGGCCTGGCCGCGCTGCTGGAGATCCAGGCCTCTCGCACCGCCGCCCGCACCGGCCCCGACGGGGTACCCATCCTCCTGAACGACCAGGACCGCGGCCGCTGGGACCAGCTGCTCATCCGCCGCGGGCTCGCCGCCCTCGACCGGGCCCAGGCGCTCGGAGGGGACCCCGGCCCGTACGCCCTCCAGGCGGAGATCGCGGGCTGTCACGCGCGGGCGCGTACCCCGGAGGAGACCGACTGGGCGCGGATCGCCGCGCGGTACGCGGAGCTGGCCCGGCTCGTGCCCTCGCCCGTGGTGGAGCTCAACCGGGCCGTCGCCGTCTCCTTCGCCGACGGCCCGGCCGCCGGCCTGGAGCTGGCGCGGGCACTGGCGGACGAGCCGGCGCTGGCGCACTACCACCTGCTGCCGAGCGTGCTCGGGGACCTGCTCGCCAAGCTCGGCCGGCACGACGAGGCCCGGGTGGAGTTCGAGCGGGCGGCCTCGCTGACCGGCAACGCCCGCGAGCGGGCGCTCCTGCTCGCCCGCGCCGCCGCCTGCTGAAAATTTTCTGAGCCGCGATGTCGGATCCCGGCCGCCCCGATCGACGCGTCAGTGAGAGCCGATGACGAGGAGATCGACATGACCAGTACGACGATGCCGCGAGCCGGGGTAACCCGGGCCGTGTCGACACGGACCCTGCTGGCGGCGGGCATCGCCACCGGGCCGGTGTTCGGGGTTGCGGCGGCGGGCCAGGTGCTCCTGCGCGACGGGTACGACCTGAGCCGCCAGCCGCTGAGCCTGCTCGCCCTGGGCGAGCTGGGCTGGATCCAGATCGCCAACTTCGTACTCTCCGGGCTGCTGGCCCTCGCCGGGGCCGCCGGGCTGCGACGGGCGCTGCGGGGGACGGCGGCCGGCACGTGGGGGCCGGCGCTGGTGGCCGCCTTCGGGACCGGGCTGATCGTCGCCGGCGTGCTGCGCGCCGACCCGAGCATGGGCTGGCCCGCCGGCGCGCCGGAGGGATCGCCGGAGACGCTGAGCTGACACGCCGTCGGGCACGGGGTCGGGGCGATGCTGGCCTTCGGGTCGCTGACCGTCGCCTGCCTGGTCTTCGCCCGGCGCTTCCTGCGCACCGGCCGGCGTGGCTGGGCGGTGTTCTCGGTGCTTTGCGCGCTGGCGACCGTGGTCGTCATGGCCTGGCCCGACCAGGACAGCATCAGCGTCCGGATGGCCCTCGGCTCGTTCTTCATCTTCGGCTGGCTCGCCGCGGTATCCGCCCGGGTCCGCGCGGACCTCACCTGATGCGCCGCTCCGGCGCACCTCACCAGAAAGGAACCTCACCGATGCGGTTCATGCTCATGCACAAGCTGGACGAGGACACTCCCGGCGCCTTCAACCCGAGCCCGGAGTTCATGAAGCGGATGGACGCCTTCATCGGGGAGGTGTCGAAGGCCGGCGTGCTGCTCGCCGCCGAAGGGCTGCATCCCAGCAAGGTCGACTCCACCCGGCTCACCACTGCCAAGGGGAAGACCACGGTCACCGACGGGCCGTTCACCGAGACCAAGGAACTCATCGCCGGCTTCGCGCTGGTGCAGGTGCGGTCGAAGGAGGAGGCGGTGGAGTGGGGTAAGCGGTTCATCGACGTCTTCGTGCAGGAGGGGATCGACGTCGAGGTGGACGTGCGGCGGGTCTGCGAGCCGTCCGACTTCGCCTGACCGATCTGAGGCGCGGGCAGGTGCACCCGGTGGGGCACCTGCCCGCCTCGCCATTCCTGGTGTCACATCTGGGGATCGCCCGATGGGACAGATGCCGGAATCGTCGGCGTGGTCCCTGTGCGCGCTGGGAGGGAAACGCCAGGAGGCGTCTTCTGCGTGGCAGCTCTCCTGCGAATACTCGGGAACATGGATGCCGTCCTCGACTGGGCGTGGCGACTCGACGTCGGCCAGGTGGTCGGGCTGGCTCTGCTGGAGAACGTCATCCTCTTCCTGATCGCCGTCGGTGTCGGCAACGCGATGCTGCGGCTGCCGACGGTCGTACGGCTGCTGCCCGACCCTGGCCGGATCAGCCGGCTGCAGGTCTGGCTCGCCGGCGGGGCGATCCTGATGAACTCGATGGTCACGGTCGCCGGCTGGGGACTGTGGAAGGCCGGCACGATTCACCTGAACCCGGATGCCGGCGTCCGCGCCCTGATCGACTTCGTCCTGCTGCTCCTGCTGATGGACCTCCTGATGTACGGCGGGCACGCGGTCGCGCACCGGCCCCGGCTCTTCCCGCTCGCCCACGCGCTGCACCACCGGTTCGTTGACGCCCGCCCCGCCACGCTGTACGCGCTCCACCCGCTGGAGATCCTCGGATTCGGCGGGCTCTGGCTGGCCGCGCTCGCGATACACGCATTCTCGGTCTGGGCGATCCTCGCCTACACCGCGGTGAATCTCATCTTCGGAATCTTCGGGCACCTGGGCGTGGAGGTGCTCCCGCCGGCGGCCCGGCGCAGCCGGATGTTCCGCTGGATCGCCACCCCGACGCTGCACGCGGGGCACCACGTCGAGCCGGCGGTCAACCTCGGCTTCTACACGTCGATCTGGGACCGGCTCTTCGGCACGCTCGCCACCGACTACGACCAGCGCCGCTTGTCAACCGACCCCGAGCCGTACGCCCTGGTGGCCTGACCCGGGCGCTCATCCGGTCGGCACCTGCACCGCACGGGCGTAGCGGGTGGTCAGGGTCCGCAGGTGGGCGACCAGCTCGGGCGGGTCGGTGACCTCGAAGTCCAGGTCGAGCATGCCCAGGTAGACGGCGAGCGTGTGCACACTGTCCGCGCCCGTGTCGAGCACGCAGGTGCCCTCGTCGACGGCCTCCACCACGCCCACCGCCGGGTTGATCCGCTCGGTCACCACCTCCGCCGGGGCGTGCACCACGACCCGGGCCTGGTAGCGCCACGCCGCGGCCGAGACGCCGCGGGCCACATATGCGGCCGCACCGCCCTCCGGCGGCTCGCGGTGCGGGAAGCGCGGGCCGGTCGGGGTGCGCGGGGTGATCCGGTCGACCCGGAAGGTGCGCCAGTCGTCGCGGTCGACGTCCCAGGCGACGAGGTACCAGCGCCGCCCCCAGGAGACCAGCCGGTGCGGTTCGACCGCCCGCACGCTGGCCGAGCCGTCGTGCCCGCGGTAGTCGAACCGCAGGCGTTCCTGATCCCGGCAGGCGGCGGCGAGCACGGTCAACACCCGCGGGTCGACGGTCGGCCCGGGCCGATCCGCGGGCACCGGCTCCGTGTACGCCTGCAGCGCGTTGACCCGGTGCCGCAGGCGCGCCGGGAGCACCTGTTCCAGCTTGGCGAGCGCCCGTGTCGAGGTTTCCTCGATGCCGGCGATCGTGCCGCCGGCGGCCGTGCACAGCCCGACCGCGACGGCCACCGCCTCCTCGTCGTCGAGTAGCAGCGGTGGCATGGCGGTGCCGGCGCCCCGGGCGGCCACTACGCCGCGCAGCTGGCGCCAGACGTGCTGGTGCGGGACATCCGCGAGTTCTTCGATGGCCTGAAGTGAGCCAGATGCTGGGCGCCCGACGCGGACGCCAGGGAGGTGTCATTCGTCGGCGACTGACGCGGCGTTCGTGGCGTCCACGTGCTGTCCGGTCATGGCGCGCTGAAGTTCGGCACGGTGATCTCGCCGGCCGGGCCGAGCGGAAAGCCGGGGTTGTAGGCGATCTCCCAGATGTGGCCGTCGGGGTCGGCGAAGCTGCCCGCGTACCCGCCGTAGAAGGTCTCCTGCGCGGGCCGCGTCACCTCCGCTCCGGCGGCGGCCGCTTCCTGGAGGACCTGGTCGACCTCGTCCTGCGACCGGACGTTGTGCGCCAGCGTCATGCCGCCGAAGCCGTCGGAGCCCTGGTCGGCCAGGCCGGCGTCGGCGGCCAGCTTGTCGCGCCCCCAGAGCACGACAGCCATGGCGCCGGCCTGGAAGAACACCGTCTCCTCGACCTCCCGGCCCTGCCAGCCGAGCCGCTCGTAGAACACCCGCGCCCGCTCCAGATCGGCGACCCCGAGCGTGATCAGACTGATGCGCTGCTCCATCCCCGCACCGTACCGCCGGCGCCCCGCCCACCGGCCACGATTGGGTTGGTGGCAGGCGGACCCGGTCAGTACTCGCAGTCACCAACTCGTAACGCCTTCGCATCTTTCGATGCTTTCCGAGAGCCCGCTGTGCGAGGCTGCGAGGACTGCTGTCGATTCATGGAGGGGGCCATGAGGACACTTAGGACAAAGCTCTCGGCGACCCTGGCGGCCGGGCTGACCATGGCGCTGCTGACCGCCGCGACTGCCAATGCGGACCCCGGCGGCGGAGGGCATTTCCGGCCCGGCGCGCCAGGACTCGGCGACCCGTACTTCCCCAACTACGGCAACGGCGGGTACGACGTTGCGCACTACGACCTGGCGATCCGTTACAACCCGGCGACCGACCGCCTGGACGGCCACGCGGTGATCCGCGCGACCGCGACCCAGAACCTGTCCAGCTTCAACCTCGACCTGGTCGGGCTGACGGTCGATGCGATCACCGTGGACGGCAAGCGGGCGCGGTGGTCACGGGCCGGCCAGGAACTGACCGTCACGCCGCAGCGCAAGCTGCACGCGTCGCGTCCGTTCACGGTGGACGTCCGCTACCACGGCGTACCGCAGACGTTCACCCTGCCCGGGACGACGATCGAGACCGGGTGGATGCACACCGACGACGGTGCCGTGGTGGCCGGTCAGCCGGAGGTGGCCGCCGCCTGGTATCCCGTCAACGACCACCCGCTCGACAAGGCCAGCTACACGTTCGCCATCACCGTGCCGGCGGGCCTGGCCGCCATCAGCAACGGCATCCACCTGGGCACCAGCACCCGTAACGGCTGGTCCACCTGGCGGTGGCAGCAGACCACGCCGATGATCAGCTACCTGGCGACGGCGACGATCGGCCGGTTCCGGATCAGCGAGAGCACGCACGGCGGGCGGCCGATGGTCATCGCGGTGGACCCGGACCTGCCTCCCGACCTCGCCGACGACGCGGTTGGTCGTACCGGCGAGATCACCGACTTCCTGGCCACACAGTTCGGCCCGTACCCGTTCGAGGCCAACGGCGCGATCGTCGACGACTACGACAATCTGTTCTTCGCACTGGAGAACCAGACCCGGACCGTCTACTCGAAGTACTTCTTCGCCCCGGGCGTGAACACCTTTGAGACGTACGTGGTCGCCCACGAGCTGGCCCACCAGTGGTACGGCGACAGCGTCGGGGTGCACTTCTGGCGCGACATCTGGCTCAACGAGGGCTTCGCGACGTACGCCGAGTGGTTGTGGAGCGACCGGTTGGGCGAGGGCACGCCGCAGGAGATCTTCGACTTCCTGTACGCGCAGCCGCTGGACGCCGGTTACTGGAGCCCGCCGCCGGGCGACCCGGGCGTCAACGACCTGTTCGGCGCGACCGTCTACGTGCGGGGCGCGATGACCCTGCAGGCCCTCCGGATGACCGTGGGCGACTCGGCCTTCTGGACCATCATGCGCACCTGGGCCGCGAGCAAGGCGGGCGGCAACGGCTCCACGCCGGAGTTCATCGCGCTGGCCGAGCGGATCTCCGGTCAGCAGCTCGACGCGCTCTTCGACGCCTGGCTGTTCCAGGAGGGCAAGCCGCCGTACCCGGGCACCGCCGCTGCGGCCACCATGCGCGCCGGGGCATCGACAAAGGTCCCGCCGGTGGTGCGGGCGCTGCGGGAGCGCCTGGACCGGCTCGGCAATCACTGACGCAACGAATCGGGCGCCCGGCCGAGTCGGCCGGGCGTGACGATCTCCGATAAGCGGTGCGGCCGGTGGCGTTGTTCGCCACCGGCCGCTCCTAATGAGTTCTGGGAGTGAGCCATCCGGCAAACTCCTGGTGGGTAGGTAGCCGCCGGCGGGTGAGCACTTGCTGTTCCTGGACGTCGAGTCCTGATGAAAGATCGTGCCCCTGCCGGTCGGTGAGGAGAGTTGATCGCTGATGGGATGTCGTGCCCGCCCGGTTGTGGCGTGAGCACTGCTTCATTAGGTCGCTGATGGTTCTCCTGCCGGCTACTGACCGTGTTTGCGATCGGAGGCGGGAGACGCGGTGCTGTTCGTGGGAGATGACTGGGCCGAAGACCATCACGACGTTGAGTTGATGGATGCGGCTGGGCGCACCCTGGCCAGGGCCAGGTTGCCCGAGGGCGTCGCAGGGATCACGCGACTGCACGCGATGATCGGCGCGCAGCTCGGCGAGGACGCCGACGGCGCCGGGCAGGTCACGATTGGGATCGAGACCGACCGAGGGCCGTGGGTGCAGGCGTTGATCGCGGCGGGGTACACCGTGTTGGCGGTCAATCCGTTGCAGGCGGCCCGTTACCGTGACCGTCTCGGGGTGTCCGGTGCCAAGAGCGACGCCGCCGACGCGCACATGCTGGCCGACATGGTCCGTACCGACGGCCACCAACTGCGCCGGGTCGCCGGTGACAGTGCCGGATCCGAGGCGGTCAAGGTGGTCGCCCGGATGCACAAGACACTGATCTGGGAACGCACCCGCGCCAGCCAGCGGTTGCGGCACGCGTTGCGGGAGTACTTCCCTGCCGCGTTGGCCGCGTTTGACGATCTCGACGCCGCCGACACCCTTGAGTTGCTGGCCAGGGCCCCGGACCCGGCCAGCGCCGCGAGGCTGAGCATCAGCCAGATCAGCGCGGCCCTCAAACGGGCCCGCCGCCGCGACATCCCGGCCAAGGCCGCAGCGATTCAGGCCGTCCTGCGCGCCGAGCACCTCAGCCAGCCCGCCGTGGTCACCGCCGCCTACGCCGCCTCGGTCCGGGCGCTGATCGCGGTCCTGGGCACGCTCAACGAGCAGGTCAAGGCCCTGCAAGGGCAGGTCGAGGCCTATTTTGGCCAGCACCCGGACGCTGAGATCATCCTGTCCCAACCGGGACTGGGCACGATCCTCGGCGCCCGGGTGCTCGCCGAGTTCGGCGACGCGGCCGACCGCTACACCTCGGCCAAGGCCCGCAAGAACTACGCCGGCACCAGCCCGATCACCCGCGCCTCGGGTAAGAAACGCACCGTCGCTGCCCGGTTCGTGCACAACGACCGGCTCATCGACGCGCTGATGACCCAAGCGTTCGCGTCGCTGAACACCTCGCCCGGCGCCCGCGCCTACTACGACCGGCAACGCGCCCGCGGCGCCAGCTACAACGCCGCGCTGCGGCAACTCGCCAACCGGCTCGTCGGCATCCTGCACGGATGCCTCAAAACCGGCGCGCTCTACGACGAGGCGACCGCCTGGTCGCATCACCTCAACGAGGCCGCTGCTTGACATTCAAGCTCCTGGGATGTCTTTCATGGTCGGGTCAACAACGCCACATGCGCGGCCCGAGGTTCTGGTGGTCGTCGCGGCCCGTGGTCAGCGCCTGCCCCACGACCAGCCCGGTGTCGGACACGCCGGCCGCGCGACTGGTCTGCCCGTCGGGCACGGCAAGCTCGACAGCGGCACCGTCACGCAGCACCGAGCCGTATGCGACGACCCAGCCGGAGGCGTTGACCGCCTTTCCCGGTCCCGGCGTCCCCGATTCGGTCACTCCTGACTTCGGCGTCCTCAGGTTGGTCACCTCGCCGGTCTCGAGGTTCCACAGCGCGGCGGACATCGACGGCCACATGCCGCCCGTCGCCCAGTCGCCCTGTGCCGCGTAGGCGGCGCCGGTCTGGCCGGCCGGCACCTCCAGCTTCCGGCCGTTGCCCTGCTGGTCCCAGGCGTATGCCGCGGTGGCGCGGCCGTCCTTGTACATCGCGCCGACTATCGTGCCGTCGTCGGTGATGTCGTAGGCGTTGGCCCCGGCGGGAAGCGGCAGCTTGACCGCGGTCGTCGAGCCTGCCTTCCAGAGCAGGACGATGCTGTCCTTGCCTTCCACGTTGCCGCGCGGCTCCACGTTGATGATGACGTCACCGGCCGCGTTGATCGCCGGGGTCGGGTAGGCGTGCCAGTCCCCCGGTGGCGTGTGCAGCCTCGTGTACGCGCCATTCTCGTAGCGGAAGACGTACTCGTGCTGGGTGTCCTCCACGAGGCCGACCACGATCCCGCTGGCGTTGACGGCGGTCACCTGGACCGACTTGCCGGGCACCGGCAATGCCTGCGGCCGCCCGTCGGTCCACAGGACCGGCCGGAAGTCCTGCCGGACGACGTTGTTCCCGACGACGTACCTGCCGGTCGGATCCACCGCGACGGCCGCGACGTCCTTCATCCCGGACGGCACGGGCAGTTCGGTCATCCGGCACGGGCCGGCCGGGCCGGTCGAGGCAGTCGCCTCCGCCGAGGCAGTCGCCTCCGCCGAGGCGGTCGCCTCCGCCGAGGCCTTGGCGGGGCCCGCACCCGCCTGGACCGCCGGCTGCGCCCCCGCCCTGGTCAGGATCGACGGCACCGCCAGCAGCATGGCTGTGGCCAGCGCCACGCCCCCGGCCGCTTGTATCGAGCGGCGGCGAAAGGCGCTCCGGCGGCCGGCGCGGAGCAGTACGTCGATCTCGATGCGGCTGGGCGGCACGTCGACCGCTGCCAGCCGGTCCCGCAGCTCCTGTTCCTCGTTCATGACTGATCCCTCGCTCCTTGTCCGGCCGTGACCGGATGCCGTGTGCCAGCAAGCGCCTCGCGAAGGGTGGCAAGACCCCGGGAGCACTGGCTCTTGACGTTGCCCGTCGAGCACCCGAGGGCTTCCGCGGTCGCCTCGATCGACAGATCACCAAAGAAGCGCAGCACCACGACGGCCCGCTGGCCCCTGGGCAGCGACCGCAGTGCCGTCACCAGCGCATCCCGCTCCTCGACACCGTGGTCGGCGGGTGCGGACAGTTCCGGGACGCGATCGCCGAGCAGCACCTTCGACCACCTGCGCCGCCGTTCGTCGAGGTGGCGTCGCACCATGATCCGGTGCACGTACCCGTCGAGGTTGTCCGCGCCGGCGGCTCGCTTCCAGTTCACGTAGAGCGCCGTGAGCGTCGCCTGGACGATGTCGTCCGCCTCAAATGGGTCGGCGCAGAGTAGGTACGCCGTCCGATGCAGGCGGGGCAGCCGCGCCGTCACGTACTCGACGTACTCCCGCTCGAGGTCGGGCCGCATCCTGCTCCCTTCTTCAACGTGTGTGGAGGTCGTGCTCTGGTCGCCTCTTTGTCGGACCCGGGTTGGCGAAAGGTTGCATGGCGGCCGCTTCTGGGAGTGGCAGACCGCGTCCGTGGGTACGCGAACGGTGACCGATCCGGTCCACCGAGGAGGTGAGGGCGTGTCTGGCGCGGGCCTGAGGGGTTATATCCCACGCCATGCCGAGCCACCTTCGCGGGCCCCGGTGACGGAGCTGGAGGGTACCGGTTCGGGTTGGCGTGGCCGCTGGGCGAAACGCGAGAACAAGCGGCGGCGGCGTGCCTACGAGGACGCCGTCGAGGCCTGGTCCCTGCGGGGGATCCGACTGCAACGCCTGCGCGCCGCGGTCGAGCAGTTCCCGGCCGAATCGCCGGAAGGTCTGCCGGTGGACCTGGCCGACGGCGAGGTCGTGGTCGCCGTGCAGCCGCAGGCGGAACTGGTGGAGGTCGAGGCCGGCCGCCACGTCGATCTCCCCACACCCGAACTCGCGGTCGTTCCCGTCCGGCGGACGGAGCGGGCCCGCCGGTTGCCGCACGGCATCCGGGTGGCCGGCGTCGGCACGGCGGTGATCACCGACCGCCGGGTCATCCTCCTCGGCCGCGAGGAGGATCGCGAGTGGGCGTTCCCGCTGCTCAGCGGCCTCGCGCACTACCCGACGGCAGCGATCACGCTGCTGCACACGGTCGACGGTCGGCCGCTCGCCGGCCTCCGCGTGCCCCTGGATGACGCGGCCCGCTTCCGGCTGCGGCTGACCATGGCGTACGCGGATTTCATCGGTCAGCGCCCGCTCGTCCTCGCCCGGCTGGACGCGGCGGTGGCCGCCAACCGGCGGTCGCGGCCGCCGGTGCCGGTGGTCGCCACGGCGGAGCAGGCGCCGGCGAGGGCCCGCCTCGCCCACCCCGCGATCGTCGCGGCCGCCGTCGCGCTCATCGCCCTCCCGGCGTACGCCATGACGGTCGGCTCGCGCGGACCGGACGGCCCGCGCGGCGCCTTCGATGGCGGCGCCCCCGACGCACCGCTGCGCACCGCGCTTCCCGACACCGGGACGGGGCCCAGCAACGCTCCCACCACCGCTTCGCCGGCCCCCAGCAACGCCCCCACGACCGCTTCATCGGCACCCGCGACGACCACTCCCGGCGATGCCGCCGGCGTGCCGACCCTCGGTCCGGTCGACCCGGACGCGCCCCTGGGGTCGGCTCCGACTCCCCGCCGTGTTCCGCGGGCCACGCCACCACCGAATGCCGGTCCAGGCCCGGTCCGCCCGGCCCCCGGCTCGCCGGGCTCGCCGACGGCGATGCCGGCGGACCGGTGCGGGGCTCCGGAGAATCCGTACGGCTACAACTACTGCGGCGGCGACCTCGTCCACGAGCCGGCTGTCGGGGTGTGCAGCTACTTCACCTGCGTGGACGGCTTCTGGGCGGGCAAGGGATACCTGACCGTGTGCGATGACGGGCGGGTCGGCATGGTCGGCGGCGGGACCGGCAGGTGCCCGGAGCGCGCCGGCAGGAAAGAGCCGGTGTACGTGTATCAGCCGGCCACGGGTTGACCGCTCGCTAGCCGGCCTCCCGCTTGTCCTCATCCCAACGTGCCAGCGCGGCGGAAAGCTCTTCCAGGAACGCGTCGACCTGCTCGCGATCGTATCCGCGCGAGGCGATCGGCAGATCCTCGCGGGCCTGGTCGATCACTGCTTTCGCCCCGTAGCGCTCCAACAGCACGTCCGAGATCAGCGCCGCCTGGCCCCGCTTGATCAGGTGATCCACCCGGGCCGGGGCATATCCGTGCAGTCCAATGGTGAAGTCCGGCGAGTCGAAACGTTGCCGGGTCACCTGCCGAAAATCCGTGAAGCGAGTGCCGCCGAAGCGGGCCAGGCCCGCCGCTACCGCGCTCGTCGATTGCCGGACGACCTCGAGGTCGAGCAGGACCAGGCAGGGACGGTCATCCAGGGGGCTGCGATGAGTCAGCGGACGATCGAGAGTCGAGCGGCTGGACGGCACCAGCAACAACAACGGGGATGGCGTCTTTCTCCCGACAAAAACCGGCAGCGGCTGGTCGAGGATGATCGCGTCGATCTCGGCCCAGGGCACCAGCCGGTTGACTCCGGGCAGTCGCACGGTCAGCCCCTCGGGCCCGATCCGGAGCCTGAATGGCCGGAGCCCATAGAAGGCGAGCCCGCCGCCTATCAACAGGCTCAGACCGCTGATGATCAATGACCCGACGACATGGAACCAGTCGTCAGCTCGGCCGTACAGCAGCATGAACACACCGAACGCCAGCATCGCGATCCCACCCACCAGGAAGGATCGGCTCCTGCGAAGCTCCATGGCCCTGCCCCGCTCTCCCGAAGGCTGCTGTCGAAAGCGTCGCAGTGTGGCGCAAGCGCGAGGACGGGCTGCCATGCCCGGCGGTCATTCGTGGAACGTGACCGCCCGCCCTACCGGCGCCGGCCGTACCTCCGCGGTACGGCCGGCACGCGTGAGCACTCCCGCCGCGGGCGTCGCCCTTACGACGCCGCCGGTATCCGCTCGACCGGCGGGGCCGCGACCGGCCGGAACACCGGCCGCGCCAGGGCGCTCGGCCACCAGGTGGGCGGGCCGATGTGCAGCGCCAGCGCCGGGACGAGCAGGCTGCGGACGAGGAACGTGTCGAGCAGCACCCCGACGCCGATGATGACCGCCGACTGCACCGACGGCACCAGGGGCAGCACGCTCAGCGCGCCGAACGTGGCGGCCAGCACCACGCCCGCGCTGGTGATCACCCCGCCGGTCACGGTCAGCGCGTGCAGCACGCCCTGCCGGTGCCCGAGCCGCGCCGTCTCCTCGCGGGCCCGGGTGGCGAGGAAGATGGTGTAGTCCACGCCGAGGGCGACGAGGAACAGGAACGTCTGCAGCGGGATCCCGACGAAGAGCTTCGGGTAGCCCATCGCGTCGAGGATCAGCCCGGCCGCGCCCATCGCGGCGACGTAGGACAGGACCACGCTCGCCAGCAACAGCAGCGGCGCGACCAGCGCGCGCAACAGCAGGACCAGGATGACGAGGACGACCGCCAGCACGAGCGGCACCACGACCCGGTTGTCCCGGCCGACCGTCCGCTCCTCGTCGAGCAGGTACGCGGTGTCCCCGCCGACCAGCGCCTGCGCACCCGGCACGGCGTGCACCGCGGCGCGGAGCCGGTCGACGGTGTCCAGCGCCGCGTCGCTGTCCGGCGTGTGGGTCAGGACCGCCGCGACGCGCACCCACCGGCCGTCCGGCGAGCGTTCTGGCGCGCCCACCTCGGCCACCCCCGGCACGGTACGGGCGGCGGCCATCACCTGGTCGGCCGGGCCGGCGGCGGCCAGGATCTCGGCGGGAGCGACCGCTCCCCTCGGGTAGTGCGCCTCGATCATCCGCTGCCCGGTGACCGAGCCGACCTCCTTGGTGAAGGACTCGTCGTGCGGCATGCCGATGCTGAGGTTGCCGATGCCGAAGCTCAGGGCGACCAGCGCCGCCGCCGTGCCCAGCCACACCGCGCGGGGCCGCCGGCCGACGACACCGGCGATCCGCCGCCACACCCCATGCTCGGCCGCCACGTCGAGCCCGACCGCGTCGGGTGAGTACCGCGGCACGAACGGCCAGAACAGCCACCGCCCGAAGATGACCAGCACGGCCGGCAGCAGCGTGGTCATGGCGAGAAACGCCGCGGCGATCCCGACCGCGCCGACCGGTCCGAGCCCCCGGGTGGACGGCAGCTGCGCGGCGAGCAGGCACAGCAGTCCGATCGCGACGGTCGCCGCCGAGGCGCCGATCGCGCCGATCGACCGCCGCAGCGCGACGGCCATCGCCGCGTGCCGGTCGGCGTGCCGGCGCAGTTCCTCCCGGTAGCGGGCGATGAGCAGCAGGGCGTAGTCCACGCCGACCCCGAAGACCAGCACGGTCAGGATGCTCTGGCTCTGGAAGTCCACGGCCAGCCCGGCGTGCCGGGCCAGCAGGTACACCACCGCGCTGGCCAGCTGGTTGGCCACCGCGACGGTGATGAGCGGGATCAACCACAGGACCGGGCTGCGGTACGTGATGAGGAGCAGCAACGCAACGGTGGCCGCGGTCGCCAGCAGCAGCGTGCTGTCCATGTCGGCGAACGCGTCGAAGACGTCGTCCTCGCCTCCGGCCGGACCGGTGAGCGCGGTCCGCAAACCTTGTGGTGCCTCGGCGCTCAGGCGGTCCTTGATGCCGGCCACCGCGTCGGCTCGCTGGTCGGCGTCCCCGGCGACCGGGAAGGAGAGCAGCAGCGCCCGCCCGTCCTCGCTCGGGACCGGCGGGGGCACCTGGCCGCCGTCGGCGTACCGGGCGAACGCGGTACGGTCGCCGTCGACCTTCGCGCGGTCGGCATCGCTGAGGCCGCCCTCGCGGACGTAGACGGCGACGGCCAGGGGCTTCTGCGAGTCCGGGAACGCCTCCTCCGCCCGCTGCACCGCCCGGCTGGCCTCGGCGGTGGCGGGCAGCGCGCCAAGGGTGTCGTTGTCCTGCACCTCGGTCAGCTTGATCGCCAGCGGCCCGGCCGCCGCGATGAGGACGAGCCAGAAGACGAGCATGGCGTACTTGCTGCGGCGGCCGGACGCCAGGCCGGCCAGCCGGTGCTTTTCCTGCAGTCTTGTGGTCATGTCCTCGATCCTTTGGCCGGCGAGGGGTGAAGACAGGAGTGCCAGGTCCCGAACGACAGGTGGTGGTAGCACCACCGAATCCGGTGGCGCCGCAGGCGGAGAATGGCGCCGTGGACAGCTCCGTACGTGCCGTCGTCTGGCAGCAGATCCGGCCGGGCGCCCTCGCCGCCGTGCAGGGCCTGGCCGTGGCCCTGCTGAGCCTGACCACCAACGCGCTGCTGTTCGTGCTGTCGGTGGTCGCGCTCGCGCTCATTCCCGTGTTCGGCATCGGGTTCGCGCTCTTCCCCGCGGTGACCGTGCTGGTGCGGCTGTCGCTGACGCTGCAACGGAGACTGAGCCGGTGGTGCGGGCTGCCGATCGCGACGCCGTACCGGCCGATCCCGGCCGACGCCCAGCTCGGCACCTGGAAGCGGTTCCGGTGGGTGGTCGCGGATCCGGCGACCTGGCGGGACTTCGCCTGGCTGATTCCCGGCGCGTTCACCGGCGGAGCGTGCCTGCTGGGGTTCGTGCTGGTGGCGTACGGGCTGGAGGGCGTCCTGCTGGTGCCGCTCGTGCTGCACCTCACCGTCGACTGGTACGGCTACGGCGTGTTCTGGCCGATGGACAACATCTTGAAGGCGGTGCTCTCCGTACCGCAGGGGTGGTTGTTCCTGGCCGGCGGGCTGGCGGTCGCGCCGTGGCTGGTGTGGCTGCACTTCCGCTTCGCCGGCTTCTTCCTGACGCCGACCCGGGCGCAGGAGCTGGCGCTGCGGGTGCGGCACCTCGCCGCCACCCGCGCCGACACCATCGACACGCAGGCCGCCGAGCTGCGCCGGATCGAACGCGACCTGCACGACGGGGCGCAGGCCCGGCTGGTCGCGCTGCGGATGAGCATCGGCCTGGCCGAGCAGCTGCTGGCCGACGACCCGGCGGCGGCGCAGCGGCTGCTGCTTGAGGCGCAGGAGGCCAGCGGCCACGCCCTGGCCGAGCTGCGCGACCTCGTACGCGGCATCTACCCGCCCGTGCTCGCCGAGCGCGGCCTGGACGGAGCGGTGCAGGCCCTCGCCCTGGCCGTTCCGCTGCAAGTGGACACCGACGTCCAGCTGGCCGGCAGCCCGCCGGCGCCGGTCGAATCCGCGGCGTACTTCGCGGTGGCCGAGGTGTTGACGAACGTCACCAAGCACAGCGGGGCTAGCCGCGCCTGGATTCAGGTGATGCACCGCGATGGTGTCTTGAGCATGGTGGTCGGTGACGACGGTCGCGGCGGTGCGACCCCGGACGCGGGGACCGGCCTGGCGGGCGTGCGACGCCGTCTGGCAGCCTTCGATGGCACGATGACCGTGACGAGTCCGCCCGGCGGACCCACCGTCGTGACCATGGAGCTGCCGTGCGAGTTGTCATCGCGGAGGACCTCGCCCTCCTCCGGGACGGGCTGACGCGCATCCTCGACGCGTACGGCTTCCAGGTGGTCGAGGCGGTCGCGGACGGGCCGTCCGTGCTGCCGGCGCTCACCCGGCACCGCCCCGACGTCGCGGTCCTCGACGTACGCCTGCCGCCGACCTTCACAGACGAGGGCCTGCAGGCGGCGCTCGCGGCCCGGGCGCAGCTACCCGGACTGCCGATCCTCGTGCTGTCCCAGCACGTCGAGCAGCTGTACGCGCGGGAGCTGCTCGCCGACCGGGGCGGGGGAGTCGGCTACCTGCTCAAGGACCGGGTGTCGAACGTCGGCCAGTTCATCGACGCGGTGCGCCGGGTGGCCGATGGCGGCATGGTGATGGACCCCGAGGTGGTCGCCGCGTTGCTGGCCCGCAATTCGGGCGCGCAGCGGCTGGGGGAGCTGACCGCGCGGGAGCGGGAGGTGCTGGGGCTGATGGCCGAGGGACGGTCGAACGCCGCGATCGCCGGGCGGCTGTTCGTCACCGAGAAGGCCGTCAGCAAGCACATCAACAACATCTTCAGCAAGCTGGGGATGCCGCCGTCCGATGACGACAATCGGCGGGTGCTCGCGGTGCTCGCGTACTTGAACGGCTGAGACTCAACAGATCACCGGCTTCGCGGCGGCGCGGCCACAGCGCAGCGCGATCCGTGACCGCTCTACATCGGACAGCAGCCGCAAGACGATCAGCAGTATCGGTCTTCGTCGACCTAGATAAGTATGATTATCCTATTGACCTATAAGTACGGAGCCTCTTACGTTGCCGTTGGCGCCCGGCTGAGCAAGGAACGGCTCAGCCGCGCGGACAGCGAAGTCCTACCGAAAGGAACGGGATGAGAAAGGCCGTCGTACGAGGCCTGGCCGCAGCGATCGGGCTAGCTCTGGCCGTGGGCGCAGCGAGTACGGGCGCCGCAGCGGCGCCAAGTCCGGTCACGGTGCCTGCGTCAGCGCCAGGCAACGTAGCCGCCGTCCCACCGATGGGGTGGAACGACTGGTACACGTTCTTCTGTGACTTGGACGAGAACCTGATCAAGCAGACGGTGGATGCGATGATCTCCACCGGCATGCGCGATGCGGGCTACAAGTACGTGAACCTTGACGATTGCTGGAGCGCGAAGGAGCGCGATGCGGCGGGTCGGCTGCAGGCGGACCCCGCCAAGTTCCCGAGTGGCATCAAGGCGCTCGCTGACTACGTCCACGAGCGTGGCATGAAGCTTGGCATCTACGGCGACGTGGGCACTCAGACGTGCGCGCGCTACCCCGGCAGCTATGGCCATGAGGCGGTTGACGCACAGACCTTCGCCGACTGGGAGGTCGACTTCGTCAAGGTCGACTGGTGCTTCGTGCCCTTCGAGGACTTCCCGGGCAAGTCTCAGCAGGAGGTAGCGGCGGAGCTGTACGGCCGCTGGCACGACGCAATCGAGGCGACCGGCCGCCCGATGTTCTTCAGCATCTGCGTGTGGGACCCGAGCGTGAAGTCATGGGAGATCGCTGGTCCGCTCGGCGACATGTGGCGCACCAGCAACGACTACTCCGATAGTTGGGGCGCGGTGCTCGGCAACATCGACGCGCAGGCTCCGCTCGCCGACCTGGCCGGCCCGGACAAGGGTTGGAACGACCCCGACATCCTCATGGTCGGCAAGGGCGGGATGACTGCGACGGAGTACCGCACGCAGTTCTCGATGTGGTCGATGATGGCCGCCCCATTGCTCGCTGGGAACGACGTTCGCAACATGTCGCAGGAGACCTTGCGGACACTGACCAACACCGAGGTCATCGCGATCGACCAGGACCCGCTCGGCAGGCAGGCGACTCGGGTGCGCGACGACGGTGATCTCGAAGTCTGGGCGCGTCCGCTGGCCAATGGTGACGTGGCTGTGGCGCTCCTCAACAGGTCGGGCATCGCCCAGACCATCACGGCGCAGGCCAGTGAGGCCGGGCTCCCGACGGCCGAGAGCTACTCGCTCCGCGACGTCTGGGCTCACCAGACGACGAAGTCGACTGGGGCGATCCGGGCATTCGTTCCCAGCCACGGTACGGCGGTCTTCCGGGTGACTCAGAGTGGAGACGCGAAGGCTCCCGCAGTGTCGACATCGGTCAAGATCGGGGCAGATGCCGGGACCGAATGGCCGGTGCTCTTCCCGGGCGAGCCCGGCACGGTCGAGGTCGTCGTCGCCAATGACGCCCCGATGACCGTGACCGACGTCCGCATCGAGCTCGTCGTCCCCGACGGCTGGGATGTCGAAGGTGATCCGGTACGCCGCGAGCGCCAACTTGGCGGAGAACGCGAGGTGAGCGTTTCCTACGCCGTCACGCCGTCGCGGGACACTTCCGGGGACCGCACTCCGGTCACTGCACGGGTGACCTACCAGTACGGCAAGAACATCGGCTCCACCTCAGGGACGCAGCTCGCGCTCGTCGTGCCAAAGCCGCCGACCGGCGAGTCCTACCTGAGCGACCTCGCCTGGCTCGACGCGTCGAGCGGCTGGCAGTCGGTCACCCGCGACCGCGAGGTCGGCGGCGGACCCATCAACCTCGCCGGCACCACCTACGCCAAAGGCCTCGGCCTTGCCACACCCGGCGACGTGACCTACTGGGTCGGCGAGTCCTGCTCTCGGCTGACCGCGCTGGCCGGCATCGATGACGTGGTCGACCGGGTCAGCCCCGCGGGCGGCACTGCCGTCTTCGAGGTGTACGCAGACGGCGAGAAGGTGTTCGACAGCGGTCTGGTTCGCCGCGGGGCCGCGATTCCGGTGGACGTTTCACTGACCGGTGTCTCGGAACTTCGCCTGCACGTCGCCGACGGCGGCGATGGCGGGTACAACGACCGAGCCGACTGGGCAGACGCGAAGGTCACCTGCGCCTGACCCGCTGAGGTGCGTGGCGCCCCGGTGTCTTCGACGCCGGGGCGCCACCCGTTGCGGATGGATTCCGACGAGCCACGAGACCCGACACAGCGGTAGCGGCTGGGTTCGTTCGAGTTCGGCGGACAACAATGGCGGCGACGGCCCTCGCGGAGGTCGCTTGACGGCGGGCTCGGCCCCCATCGGTAGAGGAGATCGGATGACAGTGCCTGTTGCGTCACGGTATGGCCGTGGTCTGCACGGCTGGCTTGTTGACGAGCTGGGCCAGATACTCGTCGCCAACCCGCCGGACGCCGTCCCCGCACTCGACCCCGTGTCGGTTGGGGAGCGTTTCGGAGTATCGCGCACCGTGGTACGTGAGGCGTTTCGCGTCTTGGAGGCCAAGGGTCTGCTCAGCGCCAGGCCCAATGTGGGCACTCAACTTCGTCCCCGGAGCGAGTGGAATCTCTTCGATTCGCAGGTGATCAAATGGCGCATTCACAGCCAAGAGATGCCCGACCAGATGAAGGAATTGCTCGAACTGCGCACGGCCATCGAACCGTTCGCCGCGGGACTTGCCGCTGCCCGAATCGCCCCGGACCAGCGGTCCTCCCTGGAGACCGCGCGCGATGCGCTGGTGGCGGCCTTCGAGGCGCACGACCTGTCCGCCTTCACGCGCGCCGACATCGAGCTGCATGCGTCATTGCTGGATGCGAGCGGAAATCCGATGATCGCGCAGCTCGCCGTGGTCGTCACAAGTGCGCTCCGAGCCAGAGAAGAGCTGCAACTGAGGCCGGAGACGCTGTCGGCGTACGCGACGGATCTGCATGTGCAGCTGGTCGACGCGGTACTTGCGGGCTCGGCTGACGAAGCCGAGGCGCGAATGCGTGAGCTTGTGGCGTCAGTGAGCCATTCACTGGGTGACGATCTACCACCTACGTAAGGGAATTAGCCACGTCCGCTCTCCGTGGGCTGCAGATGCTCGGCCAGCACCGCGGCGAGACGCTCCAGCTGCTCCGGGTCGGACAACGCCGAGCCCACGGCGACCACACGCGCGCCGGCGGCGAGGTAGTCGGGAGCGTTGTGGGCATCGACTCCACCGGTCGCCACGAACGTCACCTGGGGGAATGGTGCGCGCATCGCGACGAACCAGTCAGGTCGGAGCACGTTGGCCGGGAAGGCCTTGACCCAGGTGAGGCCGTGGCGCAGCGCCTGCTGGATCTCGCTGGCGGTTGAGACGCCGGGCAGGTGCGGCAATCCGGCGGCGACCGAGGCGGCGACGACGGCGTCGTCAAGTCCGGGTGCGACGGTGAAGGTGACGCCGATCTCAGCGACGGTCCGGACCTGGTCGACGGTGATGACGGTGCCGGCACCGACTCCTCGGCCGCGTTCCCGGCCGGCGGCCACGGCTGCCTTCAGGGACCGCACCGCGTCGGTGGTCTGCACCGGCACCTCGACGACGTCGATGCCGAGATCCCACGCCCTGGTCGCCAGTTCGACCGTCTCGCGCGGCGGCAGCCCGCGCAGGATGGCCATTACCACGGCGCTGCCGAAGATGTCCTCAATTCCGTGGCCCACGAAATACTCCCTCGTCCAGTCGGTCGAGCTGTGATCGGTGTGGCAGTTCGCCCAGGTCGCCGACGGTTCGCAGCGTGTGAGCCGCAGCCAGGTGGCCGCGCCGAAGTCGGGAAGCAGGATGGCAGTCGTCCAGCAGCCCCGACAGGAAGCCGGAGGCGAAGGCGTCTCCCGCGCCGACGGGCTCGACCACGTCCACCTGTGGCGCCGGTTCGAACACATCGCCGCCATCGCCGTACGACGTGGCGCCGTGCTCGGCGTCCTTGACCACGAGCGTCGGTACGTGCGGTAGCAGCGCGCGCACCTGTGTCGGGGTAGCCGTTCCCCACAGCCGCTCCGCCTCGTCACGCCCGACGAACACGAGGTCCGCGGCCCGGGCCAGCCGGAGCAACGCGGGCGCGGCGGTTTCGGCGGACCACAGCGCCGGACGATGGTTGACGTCGAAGGACAGGAGCGGTCCCCGCACAGTGCGGTCGACAAGGAGAGCGTCGACCAGGTCGGCGCAGCTCTGGGAGAGCGCTGGCGTGATGCCGGACACGTGAATGAGCCGAGTGCGGTGCAGGGCCGGAACGGAGTCCACGAGGTCCCGTGTCATCGCGCTCGCGGCGGACTCGCGGCGGTAGTAGTGGACGGCTGTCCCGTGGGGGGCGGGATCCTTGAAGTAGACGCCGGTCGGCCGATCCGGGTCGACCTCGACCATCGTGAGGTCCACGCTTCGCCGGGTGAGCTCGTCTGCGATCAACTGGCCGAACTGGTCGTCGCCCACCCGGCTCACCCATGCGGCACGGTGACCCAATGCGACGAGTGTGCAGGCGACGTTGGACTCGGCTCCGCCGATGTGCATCGCAAGATGGGGCCGGGTCGCGAGAGGCTGAGCGTCGATGGGGGTCAGTTGCAGCATGGTCTCGCCGATGCAGACCGCATCCAACCCCTGTGCGACGGCGTTGGCTGTCTGCGTTCGCGAGGTCACGAACCCGTCCTGTCGGCGGAGACGACGAGCCGCCAGGCGACCTCACCGGAGGCTGGCACCGTCGCCGCCTCGTGTGGCGCGGCTTCGGCCAGGTCGAAGACGGTGCCGAGCATCGGTTCGACGCCGACGCTGCGGTACGGCTCCCGTGGTGGAAAACCGCCCAGGTTGCGCCACAGCGCCGTACCAGCTGGCTGGTTGTCCACCTCGAGCAGCATCCGAAGCGTGTCAGCTCCGTCGATGATCCGCACGTCGGCGCACCTGAGGATCGCTCCCACCGCTGAACCGTCGGTCGGTCCGAGCTGCGACAGTGGCAACCCCAGCGGCTCCGGCCACGCTCCCGTCATCGTCGTGGCGCCGGCCGTCCACGCATCGCCGAGGATGGCTGCAGCCTCCGGGTAGACCAGCGTCGGCGTGCCGCGCGGGGCGAGGAGTCGTGCCGAATCCGACACATCGAGCAGTGCGTGGCCCGCCCACAGAAAGCGATAGCCGGGGTTCGCGGACAGCCGGTAGGACGCGACGACGGCCCCACCGACGTGCTCGATCCTGCGGCGCAGCACGAAATCCGGGCAGTCGACGACAGCACCTCCATGGTCGTGCCGCCAGGGTCGTGACCACGCATCCCCGTGGTCTGGCCTGCCGCGTACGGTCGGGATGCACTCCTCGAGCCCACCCACATCGACGAAATCCGTGCCTGGCCGAACGTGCCTGCGCGCCGGATCTGCGCGGGACCACAGCCATTCGCGGCTACCGCCGGACAGCGAGGTCCAGCGACCGCCAAGGGTGAGGTCGACTTCCGCGGTTAGCGGTACCCGCCGCCCGGTCACCGGGGTGTTGCCTACCATTCGGCGAACGAGCCGTCGTCGTGTCGCCAGATCGGGTTGCGCCACGCGTGACCGGCCTCGTCGGCCCGACGTACGGCAGCCTCGTCCACCTCGATACCCAGACCGGGCTGCTCGGGTCGCCGCGCGTACCCGTCGACGAACGTGAACACCGACGGGTCTACCAGGTAGTCGAGCAGACCGGCCTCCTCGTTGTAGTGGATGCCGATGCTGTGTTCCTGGATGAGGTGGTTCGGCGTCGCGAACGCGACCTGCAGGCTTGCTGCCAGCGCGATGGGTCCGAGCGGGCAGTGTGGCGCGAGGTGTACGCCATACGTCTCGGCCAGGGCCGCGATGCGCCGCGTCTCCGAGATGCCGCCGGCGTGGGAAAGGTCTGGTTGGACAACCGTTACGCCGGCCTGCAGAACCGGCAGGAATTCAGACCGCGAATAGAGGCGTTCGCCGGTCGCGATCGGGATCGTCGTGGCTTCCACGACGCCACGCAGCCGGTGCGAGTTCTCGGGCACCACCGGCTCCTCGGCGAACAGCGGCTGCAACTCCTCGAGCAGCGGGAGCACGCGGCGGGCGTCGGCCACCGTGACCCGGCCGTGGAAGTCGAGTGCGAAGTCCCGGGACTGTCCGAGCACCTCCCGCGCGAGTGTCGCGCGCTCGACGATGGCGCGGATGTCGCCGAGTGATCCGCCGCTCGGAAACCGCCCGGTGGCGTTCATCTTCACTGCGGTGAAGCCGGCCTCGACCTGTGCCGTGATGGCTTCCGCGAGCTCGGTGGGCTCGTCGCCGCCGACCCAGGCGTACATCCGGACCCGGTCACGTACGTTGCCGCCGAGCAGTGCGTGTACGGGAGCACCGTACGTCTTGCCGGCGATGTCCCACAGTGCCTGGTCGATCCCGGCGACAGCGGACGAAAGCACCGGTCCGCCGCGGTAGAACCCACCCTTGGTCAGCACCTGCCAGTGGTCCTCGATCCGCAGCGGATCCTGTCCGACAAGTTGCTCGGCGAGCACGTTGACCGCGGCCCGCACGGGCTCCGCGCGTCCTTCGACGACCGGCTCACCCCAGCCGACTACGCCTTCGTCGGTCTCGATCCGGCAGAACAGCCAACGCGGTGGCACGAGGAAGGTCTCGACGCGAGTGATCTTCATGAGCCCAACTCCCGCTCGTCGCGCGCGGCCTGCTCCAGCAGCGCCCGCATCGCCTGCTCGGCACGGTCGCCGTCGGCGGCCCGAACCGCGTCCAGCACCTCTCGGTGGGGCGGCAGGAAGTCGTCGCGATGGCCCTCGGCATGAACGATGAGGTCTCGCGTGCGCAGTCCGATCTCGATGATGTGCTCCATCCTGACGAGCAGTTCGTTGTGCGTCGCGGCGAGCAGGGCGCGGTGAAATGCGAGGTCGGCATCGACAATGACCTCTGTGGTGGGCTCGGCCGTCACGGATGCGAGTGCGGCCTCGAGCGCGTCCAGGTCGGCATCGGTTCGGCGAGCCGCGGCGAGGCGGGCTCCCTGCGGCTCGACGATGAGCCGTACCTCCGCCAGGTTGGCGAGGAACGCGTCGTTGTCGGCGCCCTCGAACTGCCAGCGCAGCAGGTCCGGGTCCAGGAGGCTCCAGTCCGTCCGTGGCCGCACGAATGTGCCGCGTTTCGGCCGGGCGTCGACGAGGCCCTTCGCGGCGAGGACCCGCAGCGCCTCGCGCACCACGGTGAGGCTGACGTCGTACTCACGCTCCAGGCGGTCGACCTCGATGGTCGTACCGGGCGGGAACTCGCCGGCGACGATGCGGCGGCCGACCTCCCGCACGACGTGTCCGTGGAGGCCGCGGTCCGGGTAGTTGCTCATGCGGAGTCCTTCTTCGCCGACCAGCCGCCATCGACGGTGATCGTAGTGCCGGTGATGTACGAGCTCTCGTCGCTGGCGAGGAACGCGACGGCAGCCGCGACCTCGTGGGGCCGGCCGAACCGCTGTGCCGCTGTCCCGGCGATGCTGCGGTCGCGGGCGCCCTGGTCGATGCCGTGCCAGAGCGGCGTGAGGATCGGCCCCGGCACGACGGCGTTGACCCTCACCTCCGGTCCGTACTCGACCGCGAGCTGACGTGTCAGCGCGAGCAGCCCGCCCTTCGATGCCGCGTACGCGGGATGGCCGGGGAGTCCGTGCGTGGCGTGCACCGAGGACGTGACCACGACCGACCCGTTGCCGCTGGCCCGCAGGAGCCCGATGCACGAGCGCAGGCCGAGGTAGGCGGCCTTGAGGTTGATCGCGAGCTGCCGGTCCCAGTCCGCCTCGTCCAGCTCGTGCGCTGGGGCCGTGACCATCGCGGCGGCGTTGGAGAACAAGACGTCAAGGCGCCCGAACTCGGCTCGCGCGAGGCCGGCCACGGCTTCCCACGTCGCGGCCTGGGATACGTCGCCGACCAGAGCCCGCACCGGCGCGGTGCCGAGGTGGGTCGCGTTGGGAACACGGTCCACGGCGATCACCGCTGCGCCCTCGGCGATGAAGCGGTCCACGACGGCAGCACCTATCCCCGAGGCCGCGCCGGTGACGACCGCGACCCGACCGGCGAGCAGGCCCCGCACGGCGTTCACGGTGGGCATAGGCTGCTGGTTCATCGCGGCAGGCCGATGCGTCGTTCGCCGGAGCGCCGCTGCTGGATCACGACGGCGGCGACGAGGAGGATCCCCTTCGCGACGTTTTGCCAGAACGAGTTGACGCCGAGGATGTTGAGCCCGTTCTCGAGCACGCCGAGCAGGACGAGTGCGAGGACGGTGCCGGGGATCGTTCCGCGACCGCCCTGCATCGCGCAGCCACCGAGGGCGGCAGCGGTGATGGAGTACAGCTCGAGTCCTTCGCTGCCGGACACCGGCTGCCCCGAGCCGGTCTTGGCGGTCAGCAGGACGCCTGCGACGCCGGCGACGGTGCCGGTAAGGCAGTAGGCGGCGATGATGTAGCGGTTCAGGTTGACGCCGGCGAGCCGGGCCGCCTTGTCGTTGCCGCCGATGGCGTAGAGGTTGCGGCCGATGTCGGTGTACTTGAGCAGTACGTGCGCGGACACCGCGATCAACGCGAACACCCAGATGAGCGTGGGGATGCCGGCGATCGAGCCGCGCGCGATGAAGATGAAGATGGGGTCGGCGCCGGTGTAGCCCTGTGCCCGGCCGTCGGAAACCAACTGCGCGATGCCCTTGTAAGCGGCGAGCGTGGCGAGCGTCGCGATCACCGGGTTGACTCGCCCGTACACGATGATGATCCCGTTGACGAGCCCGCACACGAGGCCGGCGGCGAGCGCGGACAGCAGGCCGGGAAACGGGCCGCCGGCCGACGTGAAGACCATCGCGCAGGTCACCGACGTGAGGCCCGTGATCGAGCCGACCGAGATGTCCAGGCCACCGATGATGATCACGATGGTCTGGGCAACCGCGAGGACACCGGCGATGGCGATCGTGGTGCCGATCGTGCGCAGGTTGGCCGAGCCGAAGAACTCGGGAGCCTGGACTCCGATGATCGTGACGAGCGCGGCGAGCGCGATGAGCAGCGACGTGTTCTGGTTGAAGGGAACTCGCAGTCGGGCCATCCGAGCGAGGAGCCCCTTCGTACCCACGGCTTCGGGCTCGGCGGCCGCGTGGTCCAGTCGCTGGTCGTTCTGTGTCTGAGTCATCGGGAAGCTCCGGTCAGGTGGTCGGCCATGGCGAGGGCGAGTACGCCTTCTTCGGTCGCCTCGCCGCGGGTCAGCTCGCCCGTGATTCGGCCGTTCTGCATGACGACAATTCGGTCCGAGAGGCCGAGGATCTCCGGCAGCTCAGAGGAGACGACGAGCACGGCAACGCCCTCGGCGGCGAGGGTGTCGATGGTGGCGTAGATCTCCGCCTTCGCGCCCACGTCCACGCCACGAGTCGGTTCGTCGAGGATGAGGACCTTCGGCTTGCGGGCGAGCCAGCGGACCAGCACCGTCTTCTGCTGGTTGCCGCCGGACAACTTCTTGACCTCGTGCTCGATCGAGGGTGTACGCACGCGGAGTCGCGTGGCGAGGCCTTCGACGAGCTCGCGTTCCGCGCCGCGGCGGACGAAGCGGAATCTGCTGAGGCGGTCGAGGACGGCCAGCGAAGCGTTGTCCCGCACAGAGCGCTCGAGCAGCAGCGCGTCGGCCTTGCGCTCCTCGGGGGCGAGCCCGATCCCGGCATCGATGGCGTCGCGCGGCGAGCGCAGCTCAATGGGCTGACCGTCGACGAGCAGACGACCAGAACGGATGGGAACGTCGCCGAAGATGGCTCGTGCCAGTTCCGAGCGTCCGGCGCCGACAAGCCCGGCGAGACCAACGACCTCACCAGCACGGACCTGGAGGTTGATCCCGCTGACGTCGTCGGTCGTGACGTCCTCGAGCTTGATCACCACTCGATCGCTGGCGGCATGATCGCGCACGAACATGCCGGACAGGTCACGGCCGACCATGAGTCGTACGACCTCGTGCTCGGCCGTCGCAGCCGTGGCCCTTTCGCCGACCAGCGCACCGTCGCGGAGGACGGCGATCCGGTCGGCGAGCTGGAAGATCTCGGCCATCCGGTGGGACACGTAGATCACGGCGACCCCACTGTCCCGCAGTTGCCGGACGAGTGCGAACAGGGCGTCAGCCTCCCGATCGGTCAGCGACGAGGTCGGCTCATCAAGGGCGAGCACCTTGGGCGTGTCCACGAGCGCACGGGCGATCTCGACCAGCTGGCGCTGCGCGGGGGAGAGGTCCTGACCTTGCGCCTCTGGCCGGAGCAGGCCGTCGAGGCCGAGCCGGCGCAGGTGTGCGTGGGCCTCGGCAAACAGCCTCTTCCGGTCGAACCAGCGTCCACCGCCCGTGGATACGTTGCCGACATAGATGTTCTCGGCCACGGAAACGTCGCGGATGATCTCTGGCTCTTGGCTGATGATCCGGATACCGGCACGTCGGGCCTTGACCGGGGATCCCAGCGGCAGCGGCTCGTTGTCGAGTTCGACGGTTCCGCTTTCCGGCACATGTTCACCGGCCATGATCTTCAGCAGGGTCGACTTGCCAGCACCGTTCTCGCCCATGAGCGCGAGCACCTCGCCGGGGTTGCAGTCGATGCTGACATCGCGCAGCGCGGGCAAACCCGCGAAGCTCTTCGAAAGACCGCGAAGACGCAGCACAGGAACACCTCCTCTCGTGTTGGTCGGCAAAGGGATCAGTTGCTGTCGAACAGAGGTGCGCTGGGGTGGGAGAGGGGATCTCCCGCCCCAGCGCCGACTCCTCGGACTAGCTGCACTTGACCCCGGCGGACTGCCACGTGTCCTTGTTCACGATCGCGGTGTTGGCCACGGTCTTCGCCGGTAGTTCGACGCCGTCGCGCACCTTCTTGACCAGTGCCTCCACCGCGGACGCACCGACCTGGCGTCCGTCGATGAACAGGGCTGACTTGAAGCCGGTCGCGGTGCCCGCCTGCCAGTCCTTGCAGGCGAGGTATGCGCCGAGGCCGACACCGATCACGTCGTTGGCGCCCAAGCCTGCGTTCGCCAGCGCGGTCACCACGCCGGAGACGTTCTCGTCGTTGCAGCCGTAGACGATCCAGTGCTTGACGCCAGCGTTCGCGGTGATGAGCGCTCCGGTCTTGTTCTGGGCGTCCACGGCGGAGTTGTCGGTGCCGAGCTTGATCACCTTGACCTCGGCGCCCGCGGCTGCCGTGAACGCCTTGTCCGCGGCGTCGACGCGGTCCTGGCACACGGACAGGTCCTGCTTGTAGGCGCTGATGATCCGGGTGTCGGCCGCAGACCAGCCCGACTGCTTGAACAAGGTGCCTGCCTCAGTCCCGACCTTCTCACCCATGGCGGCTCCGTCGAAGCCGGCGAACGGCGCCTCGGCGCCGGCGGCGTCCTTGATCACGTCGTCCGAAGCGATGAGGGGGATGGCGGCCTGCTTCGCCTTGTCGATGACCTGGGGGCCGATGAGTTGGTCGGGTACGACAATGGCGATCGCGTCGAACTTCTGTGCGATGACCTGGTCGAGCGCGTTGATCGCCTTGTCCGAGTCGGTGCCCAGGTCGAACATGCTGACCTCGACGTTACCCAGCTCGGCCGCCTTGGCCTTGGCGCCGGCGCCCTCGTCGACGAAGTACTGCTGGTCGCCCTGCTTCTGCAGGTAGGCGATCTTGATCGTGCCGGACTTCGGCTTGCTGTCGCCGTTGCCGGCGGTGGTGTCGGTCTGCCCAGACGAACACGCGGTGAGCATCGAGGCGAGGGCGATGGCGGAGGCGACCGCCCAACGGGTGCGCTTCATTACGCACGAACTCCTTTCAGTCCGGCGACCGATTGCCCTCGGCACGACGCGGTGCCGTGGTCTACATCGACCTCCATCTGGTCGGCGCCCTGCGCGCCGAGGCGGTGATCACCTTGACAGTCCCGTGACGGGCGAGTCAAGAAGTCTTCATAAAAAAGCAATTATCGAGGTCGACCTTCGGGTGCTTGGTCTGCTAGAGGCACCAGACCCGTCCTCACGTCCGCAGCTGGGCTATCGTCTCCGCCCACTGGCACCGGTGCGGGTGGCCAGCATGGCCGACTGAAACGAGGGCAAGCCGTGACAATCGCCAAGCTTGATGTCGCGCAGCGGGTCGAGGCGGACCTGGGCGAGGGACCTACCTGGGACGCGGCAGCGAGCCGCCTGATCTGGGTGGACATTCTCGGCTGTGAGGTGCACCGGCTCGACCCAGCCACTGGTGCAGATGACGTGCTTCGTACGGATCAACACGTCGGCGCAGCCAAGCCACGGTCCGCCGGCGGCGTCGTCGTCAACCTGCGTGACGGCATCGGCCGGTACGACTCAGATGGCGGCTTCGACTGGCTCGTGCTGTGGCGGGAGGACGGTGTGCGGGGCAACGACGCCGCCGTCGACCCCTCGGGGCTGTTGTGGGCCGGGACGATGCGGTACGACGCCGCGCCGGGGGGCGGAACGCTGAGGCGTGTGGACGGCGCCGGTGACGTGGTCGTCGTCCTTGACGACGTCACCATCAGCAACGGCACCGGATGGAGCCCGGACGGGCACTTCATGTACTACGTGGACACCGCGACCAACCGTGTTGACGTCTTCGATATAGATGTAGACACCGGCCTCGTCCGCGGCCGCCGACCGCTGGCTACGGTGGACGTCCGTCTCGGGGCGCCGGACGGGCTGACCGTCGATGCCGACGGCTGTGTCTGGGTCGCACTGTGGGGCGGATCGGCAGTGCACCGGTACACCCCCGACGGCGCGCTCGACAGAGTCATCGGGGTACCGGCCAGCCAGCCGACCGCCTGTGCGTTCGGCGGGCCGGCGCTGACGGATCTCTTCATCACCACTGCGCGCCACGGACTCGACGAGGCGTCACTCGCCGATCAACCCCTCGCCGGCTCTGTCCTCGTGCTCCCGAACGCTGGCATTGGCCTTCCGTCGCAGCCATTCGCGGGGTGAGGAAAGGGGCCGTCCGGCTGCGGGGGAGTCGGCCGTGGTGGCCGGCTCCCGGTCACGGGGAGGTCCCGCGCGGCCGTAGCGGGTGGTCAGGGTCCGCAGGTACGACGTCACTGCCCGGGAGCGGGAGGTGCTGGGGTTGATGGCGGAGGGGCGGTCGAACGCCGCGATCGCCGGGCGGCTGCGCGTCACGGAGAAGGCGGTCAGCAAGCACATGAACAACATCTTCAGCAAGCTGGGGATGCCGCCGTCCGATGACGACAACCGGCGAGTGCTCGCGGTGCTCGCGTACCTGAACGGCTGAGACTCACGCGGCCCCCTCGCCGCCAGCCGTCCGAAAAGGATTGCTGTTCGACGGTACGATGCACGGGGGGTAGCGGAGGCTGCCCCGCAGAGTGACGGGCGGGTGCCCACGGGTGCTCTGGGCCCCAGACGTCGGTTGTGCCGAACACACGGGGGAAAGCATGTTCGAGCGGCTGGGCAGATTCGTGGTAGGCAAGCCGTGGTGGGTGATAGCCGGCTGGGTGCTCGCGGCAATCGCCATCGTCGTCACCACACCGTCGCTGAGCGACATCACCTCCGCGGATCAGGAGAGCTTCCTGCCCCACTCGTACGAGTCAGTGCAGGCCACCGAGCTCGGGAAGAAGGCGTTCCCGCAGCAGGCCACCGCGACGGCGGCCATCGTGGTCAAGCGCGCCGACGGGCAGCCGCTCACGCCGGCCGACGAGGCGAAGGTGGGTCAGCTCGCCCAGTCGCTCAAGGCCAGGAACATCTCGCACACGTCCGGCTACCTGACCGGCCCGCCGGCGGTCGCGCCGGACAAGTCGGTGCAGGTGGTCAACGTCGGGCTCGATGCGCCCGCCCCGGACGACCCGGCGCTGCTCGACGCCGTACGCGATCTGCGAGCGGCCATCGGCCCGGAGCTGGCGGGCAGCGGACTCACCGCGGGCGTGGCCGGCGACGTAGCGAGCTTCGTCGACAACGAGGACACCTTCAACAAGGCCTTCGCCGTGGTCGGCATCGCGACAATCATCCTGATCATCGGACTGATCCTGATCATCTTCCGCAGCCCCATCGCCGCGCTGCTGCCCGTGGTGGTCATCGGCGTCGTCATGGCCGTCACGAGCGGGCTCGTCGCCGCGGCGGGCAAGGCGTTCGATCTCAATGTAAGTCAGGATCTGCAGACGGTGCTGCTGATCGTGCTGTTCGGCATCGGCACCGACTACATCCTGTTCCTGCTCTTCCGCTATCGCGAGCGGCTACGTGCCGGTGACGACAAGCGCACCGCGATGATCGTCTCCGTCGAGCGGGTCGGCGAGGTCATCACGTCGGCCGCGGGAGCGGTCATCGTCGCGTTCCTCGTGCTGCTCCTCGCTTCCCTGGGCTTCTTCGGCTCGCTCGGCCCGGCGCTCGCGATCGCCGTCGGCGTCATGCTGGTCACCTCGCTGACGCTCATCCCGGCGGTCGTCTCGCTGCTCGGCCGGTACGTCTTCTGGCCGTCCAAGGCGTGGCAGCGTGCCCCCAAGGCCTCCATGTCGCACCGTCTCGGGACCGCCATCGGGCGCCGGCCCGCGCTCGTCGCGGCGGCCTCCGGCGCCCTGCTGGTCGCGCTCGCCGCAGGCGTGCTGGGCTACAAGGCCGACTACGATTTCAGCGCCGGCTTCCCGCAGGACACCGAGTCGGCGAAGGCCGCCGCGGACCTGCAGCGCGGGTTCGCCGCCGGTGCGCTCGCCCCCACCGAGGTCTACCTGACCACCGGCACCGGGTCGCCGCTGACCGAGCAACAGATCAACGACTTCGCGGCGGCCGCGGCGGGCGCCCCGGGAGTGGGCCGGGTGCAACCGCCGGAGCGCGGCAGCGACCCGAGCGTGGCCCGGGTCAACCTCCTGCTGAACGAGAACCCGGTCTCCAACGAGGCGATCACGCTCGTCCGCGAGGACCTGCGCGACGCCGTGCACCAGGCGGCCCCGCCCGGCACCCGGGCGCTGGTCGGCGGACCCACCGCGATCTTCGCCGACATCAACTCGGCGAACAACCGCGACCTGTCGGTGATCCTGCCGGTGGCGGCCGGCCTGATCGCGCTCATCCTCGCGCTGCTGCTGCGCAGCCTGGTCGCGCCGATCTACCTCGTGATAGCGGTGCTGCTGAACTTCGCCGCCACGCTGGGCGCCACGGTCTATCTCTTCCAAGGGCTGCAGGACAAGCCCGGGGTCACCTTCCAGCTGCCGATCATCCTCTACCTCTTCGTGGTAGCGATCGGGACCGACTACAACATCCTGATGATCGCCCGCCTGCGTGAGGAGGCGCGCGAGGGCAACGAGCCGCACGAGGCCGCGGCTATCGGGGTGGAACACGCCGGCCCGACGGTCGCGGCGGCGGGGCTGATCCTTGCCGGAACGTTCGGGGTGCTGATGCTCGCGCCGATCTCTTTCCTGCAGCAGATGGGCTTCGCGGTGGCGATCGGCATCGTGCTGTCGGCGTTCGTCATGTCAATGTTCTTCGTCCCCGCGCTGACCGCACTGATCGGGCACAAGGCGTGGTGGCCGGGGCATGGCGACGAGCGGCCGGCCAAGGGGCGGCACGCGCCGCCGGAGCCGGCGAGCGTGGCGAAGGCGTAGCGGGCGGCGCCGATCGGGCGCTGCGGGCGCGCCGGGATCGGCTCGCCAACCGCTGAGCTGACGGATCGGGCACCCGCCCCAGTGAGGCGGATCAGGAGGGCATGGTGCCGCCGGGCCCGGGCGACTGCTGCTCCGGGTACTGCGGGTGGGCGTAGTGCGGCTGCCACTGTTGCGGCTGGCGGTAGCCCTGCTGCGCCGGCCACTGCTGCTGTGCCGCCCATTGTTGCTGCGCGGCCCACGCTTGTAGCGCTGCAGCGTGTTCGGCGAACCGGGGGTGTGCGTTCCGCACCTCGACCGCGCTGCCGTCGCGCGACACGTGGGCCGAAGCGATCAGGGGCCACCCCGCGTTTGCGGCGAGTAGGAGTCCCACGAAGAGCAGCGCCACGAACGCCAGGACGATCGGACCGGCGTACGACGTGCCGTGCGGGACGGCGGCGGCGAGGACAAGCACGGCCAGGATGGCGAAGACCACCACGCCGATGCCGCCGAGCAGTCGCCCGGTACGCAGCTTGAGGCAGCGCGGGCAGAACGGCCACGCCGCTGCCTTCACCCGCTTCTCCAACACGGTGGCGACGATCGCGAACGGCAGCAGCCCGAACGGGATGAGCAGGTACGTCCACGATGGCGTCCTCGACTTCAACAGCACCCGCCTGTGCTGGGCCGCCGGCTCACCGTGCCGTGTGCACAACTGGAGCATCTGGCCCCCGCCGCTGACGAGGGGTGCAGGATGCCGATCGGCATGACCACTCCAACTCCTGGGAGGAAGGGGGCACCAGGATACGACCGCCCGGGCGGCGACGGGGTACGGGCGCTGCGGTGCGCCTGGACCGGCTCGGCCGTCGCTGAGGCAAGCGCCGGGATGAGCAGGCTGCGGACGGTCACACCGCCAACGGATCGCCCTTGAACACCTCGCGTCGGTGCCACGCGACATGGTGGCCGGCGGGAACCGGTGTCCCCGGCCGCGGTCGCAGGGGCCGGCCGTGCAGGTCGTACACTGTGCGGCCGGTGACGGTGCGGGCGGTGAAGGCCGCCGACACGGTGATGCGCAGGTCGTCGTCGAGCCCCAGCGCGCCGAAGTCGAAGAGCTTGTGGTGCAGCACGCAGAGCGCGAGGCCGTTGTCGGGGCTGTCCGGTCCGTCGAAGGCCCACCAGCGCACGTGCGCCGCCTCCACCCCGACCGTGGCGTGCCCGAGCTGACCGTCGTACCCGCAGAACGCACACTGCCTGTCCCACGCCTGAAGCACCGCAGCCCGCCAGGCTGCGTCCCGCCGCCGAGCCGGGATCGGCGTTACGCCCGGCGCCTGGAGGATGTCGTCGGGGTCCAGGCCCGCCGCGGTCAGGACGTCGGGAGCGATGGTGGGCGGGAAGTGTTGTTCCACCAGGGCACGGGCGACCCGCCGCACCAGCTCGGGGTCCCGGCGTAGGGCGGATTCGGTGGCGGCATCAAGACGTCCCACGACGTTGTGGCTCGCCAACGGCCCGACCAGATCCATGGGTACGTTCCGGCTCAAAATCCACACGCCGTCACTGCGCAGCCGGGTAAACGGGTATGCCGCACTCTGCGCCCGCCCGGTCTTTGATGCTGGGCCGAACTCGGCGATCAGATCGCTGAGCCGTTCCTGTGCCTGCGACCACGGCAGCTCGCTGGAGCCACCCCGGGTGATCTGCCCAAGCGCCAGCAGCACCAGCAGCGGCTTGTGCGGTGCACGGCGGCCGGTCTGCTGGTGCAGACGCAACGAGGTCAGTCGTTCCAATACCTCCTGGCGAGTGCTCATGCGGCGATGGCGCGGGCGGCGGCGTACATGTCGGCGGGGAGCGGGTGGTGCAGGCGCCAAAGGATGCGCATCGGCCGGTCGCCGTTGTGCTCCTGGTACGTCATCGGCCCGGCATATAGGTACGGCGGCGCGCCCAGATCGCGGTCGGCGACCTTGGTCTCCCGGACGAACAGATGCACAGTCGACCCGCGCTCGGCGTGGTTGATGTAGCGCTGCCCCGTCGCCGACGCCGATGACGTCGTGCTCTGCGACTCCCACTGGAACAGGCTGTCGGTGATGGCCCGGTCGGCGTACATCGTGGTGGGGGAGTAGTGCTCCTCGGACTTGACCAGGGTGACGAAGAAGAGGTCCGCCTGCTCGTCCTGCAGCCACTTCACCCCCTCGCGCAGTGACCCCGGGTTCGCCATCCCGAAGGCCGCGCACGCCTCGTTCCGGCTGTAGCGGGCGTGCACCCGCAGCGGCACCCGCCCCGACGCCGGCTCCTCCGTGACCCGGTGGATCCGGTCCCGTAGCACCTCGGCGACCTGGCGCAGCTCGGCACAGCGCGCCGGCTCCGCCCAGAGGCGCTTTAGCCGGGCCTCGCGCTCGGTCAGCGGCACAGACGGCCCCCAGAGACTGAAGTGCAGCGTGTCCAGCAGCCGTCCGTCGCCGGGGTGTTCGCCGTTCGCGACCCGGGCCAGCAGGTCTAGCCGGTCGACGTCGTCGACGTGCAGCATCCGCCCGATGGCCCGGCCGAGCTCGCGGTCGTCCGGCCCGGCGGTCGAAGTGTCGATGCCCGCCAGACGCCGCAGCCCCGCCCACCCGCCGATGCTCGCCGACCGGTAGATGTCCTCGATTTCCAGGCCCGTCTCCCGCAGGAACTCCGCCAGGCTGATGTCACCGAGCTGCCGCAGCTCCGCCACCAGGCCGTTCTTCGACGTCGGCAGCGCCGACTTCAGGTTGGCGAGCACGATCTCCTTCGCCACCCGGTCCAGCTCGACGTGGCAGCCGCTCGGCAGCGACGGGAAGTCATCCCGGACGGCAGCCTCGACGGCCCGCCGGCTGACCCCGGTCAATGCCCGCCAGCGCAGGTCGAAGCGGAAGTTGGCGTGCTGCCCGCCAATGAAGTCGAGCACGGTCAGGCAGGGCTTGTCGTCGTCCCGGCGCAGGCCGCGACCGAGCTGCTGCAGGAAGATCGTGGCGCTCTCGGTGGGGCGCAGCATGAGGATCGTGTCGACCATCGGCAGGTCGACGCCCTCGTTGAAGAGGTCGACGGTGAAGAGCACCCGCAGCTCACGCTTGCGGAAGCGATCGATCAGCGCGTGCCGGCCGGCGCGGTTGACCTGCGAGGTCACCGCCGCCGACGGTACGCCGTGCTTGGTGAACCAGTCCGCCATGAACTCGGCGTGCCCGATGCTCACGCAGAAGCCGAGCGCCCGCATCCGCCCGACGTCGACGGTGTCGCTTACCGCCCGCAGGATCATCCGGGCCCGGGCGTGGTTGCCGGTGTACACGCCGTCCAGCTCGGCCGGGTCGTACCCCTGCCCGCGCTTCCACCGCAGCTGCGACAGGTCGACGTCGTCGTGCAGCCCGAAATACTGGAACGGACACAGCAGCTGCCGCTCCAACGCCTCCCAAAGGTGCAATTCCACGGACGCGCGGCCATCGAACCACCGGCGCACGTCGCCACCGTCGCTCCGGTCGGGGGTCGCGGTCAGCCCCAGCAGTACGCGCGACCGCAGCCGCTCCAGCAGTCGCGCGTACGTCGGCGCCTCGGCGTGGTGGAACTCGTCGACGATCACCATGTCGTACGCCTCGGGGTCGATCTCTTGCCGGTGCAGCGACTGGATCGAGGCGAAGACGTACTTCCAGTCCTTCGGCCGATCGCCGCCGACGAGCGTCTCGCCGAAGCTGCCGTCCCCCATCACCTGCCGGAACACCGACCGGCTCTGCCGCAGGATCTGCTCCTGATGCGCGACGAAGAGCAGCGAGTCGACGCGGCCGGCCCTCCGAAGTCGCCGGTAGTCCAGCGCGGCCACCACGGTCTTGCCGGTGCCGGTCGCCATTACCACCAGGTTCCGCCAGCGGCCGTGCACCAGACGCTCGGCGTCCAGGTCGTCGAGGATCTCCTGCTGGTACGGGAACGGCCGGACGTCCAGGTTCGCGATCTCGGTCGGCGCCTCGTCGGGGCGCTCGCCACGCAGCGCGATGCGCAACCGGTCGGCGTCTTTCGCCGGGTCGTACGCCTCGAAGGCCGAGTCGTTCCAGTAGTCGGTGAATGTCGCCTCGAACGTGTCGATGACGTGCGGCTGCTCCAGGTTCGAGATGCGGACGTTCCACTCCACGCCGTCGACCAGGGCGGCCTTCGACAGGTTGGACGAGCCGACGTACGCGGTGGTGGTGCCGGTGTTGCGGCGGAACAGCCACGCCTTGGCGTGCAGCCGGGTGGTCCTGGTCTCGTACGAGACCTTGATGTCGGCGCCCAACTCGACGAGCCGGTCCAGAGCCCGCTGGTCGGTTGCGCCCATGTACGTCGTGGTGATGACCCGCAGCCGGCCGCCGCGGGCGATCAGCTCGCGGATGGCCGGCTCGATGATGCGCAGGCCGTGCCACTTGATGAACGCGCAGAGCAAGTCCACCTGGTCGGCGGAGGCCATCTCGTGGGTGACCTCGTGGCCGATGCGCGGCTGGTGCCGGCCGTTGACCAGCAGCGCGCCGGTGGCGAACGGGGTGGTGGGGCGTACTGGGAAGGTGGGTGCGGCGGGCGGCGTGGGCGGGGCTGCGATGGCGTGCAGGAGACGCTGCGCGTCGGCGACCTGGTCGTCGACGCCGACGGCGCGCGGCTCGGCCTGGGCGATGCTCTCGGCGATCCGGTTGGTCAGCTCCACCTGGCGGGCGAGCTTGTCGTCGCCACCGCCTAGGGCGAGCAGGGCGCGCCGGGCGAGGGTCGCGATGTGCCGGGCGAGTACGTCGGGTGCATCGGCCGGGTCGAGCTTGGCCTGCTGGACCAGGGCAGGGTCGATCTGCTGGAGCCGATCGGCGACCTGCTGGGTGATCAGGTGCTCGTAGATGCCCAGCTCAAGATCCGTCACAACGCAGAGCTAACCAGCCAGCGCGGCGATTCGCCGCCCCGGCGCGCGGTTACGCCTAGGCTGCGGATGCCGGTCCTCTCCTCCAACCGGACGACTTTTGGCGCTTTGTCCGCCTGACATCGCCCTGGTTGCTGGCGCAACCTCAGGTCCTTCTACCGCAGGCAGTGGCGCGCACAGGATCCTGCGGTATCCCTTGGGGCGCAGCCGGGAGAGCGGCGCCCGAGGCAGTAGCGGGACTTCGCGCCCTCAGGATGACAACTATGTTGCAGCGCCGTCGTTGGGCGGGGCTAGTTCTCTCACAGGCCTCGGCCGGCCAGGGCTGGGACTGTACAAATAACGGCCGATCGACCGATCAAGGGAGAGACGCCAGATGACGACCGAGACCACCCTGGGACAGCCGGCTGCCGGATCGGTGGGTGCGGTCACGGACGAGCAGTTGATCGCGATGTTGGTCGATCGGGCTCGTGGGGACGCCTGCAACTGACCGGTGAGGGCGGTCTGCTGCAGCAGTTGACCAAGCGGGTCCTGGAATCCGCGCTGGACGGCGAGATCACCGACCACGTCGGCCACGACAAGCACGACCCGGCGGGTAAGGCAGCGGTAACAGCCGTAACGGCGGCCGGACCAAGACGTGCTCACCGACGTCGGGCCGGTCGAGGTTCGGGTGCCACGGGACGTGGCGGGAACGTTCGAACCGTAAATCGTGCGCAAGCGCCAGCGGCGCCTGACCGGGGTCGATGACCTGGTGCGGTCGCTGTCGGCCAAAGGGCTGACTCACGGCGAGATCGCCGCGCACCTGGCCGAGGTGTATGGCACTGAGGTGTCGAAGCAGACCATCTCCACCATCACCGACAAGCTCGTGGACGGCATGGCCGAGTGGCAGAACCTGGACCGTGTATACCCGGTCGTGTCATCGATGCTATCAATGTGAAGATCAGGGATGGGCAGGTCGCGAACCGGCCGATCTACGTCGTCATGGCGGTCACCGTCGACGGGCATCGGGACACCCGCGGGATCTGGGCCGGCGACGGCGGCGAGGGCGCGAAGCACTGGCTGCACGTGCTCACCGAATTGAAGAACCGCGGTGTCCAGGACGTCTTGATGCTCGTCTGTGACGGGCTCAAGGGCCTGCCGGACGCCGTCGCGACCGTCTGGCCGCGCACGATCGTGCAAACCTGTGTGGTGCATCTGCTGCGCAACTCGTTTTGGTACGCGGCCCGCCAGGACTGGGACAAGATCGCCAAAGCGCTGAAGCCGGTCTACGCCGCGGCGACCGAGGACGCCGCGACCGAACGGTTCCTCGAGTTCGCCGAGACCTGGGGGAAGAAGTATCCGGCGATCGTCAAGCTGTGGGAGAACGCCTGGGCCGAGTTCGTGCCGTTCCTCGCCTTGGACGTCCGCAAGGTCATCTGCTCTACGAACGCGATCGAGAGCGTCAACGCCCGCATCCGCAAGGCCGTCCGCGCCGCGGGCACTTCCCGAACGAGGCCGCCGCACTCAAGTGCGTGTACATGGCGCTGCTGAGCCTCGACCCGACCGGCGCCGGCCGCCGCTGGACCATGCGCTGGAAGGCACCGTTGAACGCGTTCCAGATCGCCTTCGGGGGCCGGCTCACCGCGGCCAACGACTGACCACCTCAACAACCAAGATCAGCCGTCAACTTGACAGCGCGTCCTGGAGGGCGTCGGCGGCCTCCTGAGTCAGTCATTGTCGAGGCTTCGGGTGCCTTTCGTCGGCCACGTCGTGCTTTCGTGCTGCACGGCTGGGACGAGCAGAGCACAAGGGCCGTTGCCAGTGGTCCTCTGCCGCGGCCCTTCCACTACCGTGGTCGTCCCCGCGCCCCCAATGGTCAGCGCGGGCACGCCTCTGCAGCACCCGCCACTGAGGGGTCGCCATGAGCTCCCGAGGTCAGGCGCCGCTTCATCTGGTCTGCAAGAAGCCAACCAGACGAGGGTCATTGGCGCTGATAAGGCACGCGCGTGCAACAGCCGACAACTCCTGGTCCTCCCCGAGCATTGCTCGGATCGTTCCGGCCAAGCGCTTAGCACGGTCGCGGGCAATCACCTTGCTCGGGTCTCGTTGGAAGGCCGTTAGTTCGTTCTGGTAATCGCAGATATAGCCCCAACACTCGGACCATCGCTGTTGCCGCTTCGTGCGAAGCGCCTCAAACGAATTGAGATTGTAACGCTCTATCGAATATTCCACCCGATGCCGCTCCCATGAGTCTGTGACGTGCGGAGCAACAATGGCATCACCAAAAACGTTGAAGAACAGAAGGGCCGGATCTTCTTCATCTGCTGGATCGAGGAGGTCGAACTGCTCGGCGCGTAGATCACTATCGCGCGTTGCGCGCTGGGTCAGTTCGCGGATAGGAAAGAACGTGCCCTTCTTCCGGTTTCCCGCCGTACCACAGATCCGAAGGTTACGCCAGTCGAAGGCCAGCCACCAGTATCCTTCGTCCGTTTCGCCATTAAGTCCACGAGCGGACTTCTTCGGCCTGAAGTGCTCAACGTCCCAGTGGCTGAAGCAATCCTTGGCCTCTGAAAACCAGCACTTCTTATGGGATAGCTCGAGTAACCAAGGCTTTAGCTGCCCCCAGAACGCGGCGTTGTCGTCGATGATCTTATGCCGCTCATCGGAGCTCGACGCCTCGTCCAGTTCAGCTAGAATCTCCGCCGCCTTCTTAAGCCACTCCGGGTAGGGGGGAGCGGACATTCTAATATATCTCAAGCCGACTCCTCATCCCCGGTCTCCTCCAGTTCAAGCTCACGAAGAATTTGGTCCGACAGGGCGGCTTGTTCGCTCATTTCCTCCTCCGTCAACCTCACTGCATCCGATTGCCTTCGACGTGCCAATGCAGCCGCGAAGCTGTTGAAGTAGGGGTTTGGATAGGTGTGCGCAATGCCAAGCTCGTTTAGCTCACGGGACACTTCACTGAGGCGCGCCCTTCCTTGAACGGAAAGGTCCTCTCCCAGAAGCGCATATTGCTCGTCAAGAAGTGCGAGTACCTGCTTGCTCAAGGTTGACCGAAGGCCGTACATCTCCGAGCGGAGAACTCCCTCGATGCTCATGCTGACAGGATCGTATTCCGGCTCGGTCGCGACATGGCTCGTGCCTTCGCGGTTAAAGCGACGCACCTGCTCACGGACTAGGCCACCGATCATAAGAGGATTATGAGTCGCGACAAGCAGCTGCCCCTTGTCTTGGCGGATGGTATCCTGTAATAGGCTTAGGTACTCGTATGTCCAGATTGGATTTAGATGCGTGTCCGGCTCATCGAGAAGATACAGCGATTCGTCGTTCCTCGTGAACAACATCAACCCTAGGACGGTGAGGAACTGCTGCTCACCTTCGCTCATCTGGACAAACTTAACTCGATGACCATCAGTTCGCCGAATTACGACCCGCACTTCATCGATTAGATCGCATAGAAACAGGCTCTCTAGGTGGCCGAATAGTTCTTTAACTTCGTCCCCCGAACGATGGAGCCGGGCAAGGCTGTTCAAATCTCGCAGGAATAGATACTGGTGCTCCGACTGCTCCGGCTGCTTCCGAATGTCTCTTGCAACACGATCCTCGACCCGAATGGGGGCTAATGATTCATCCCACAATTTTGCCAGGAAGGGCCGAAACGCACCGCGCGCATACCAGAATCTGGGATCACCATCCTCGAGTTGGGCGCGATTAGGTTTGCCACTAAACCACCAAGGACGCTTAAGGACAAATAGCGCGGAATCGAAGTCTGCAATCGCTAGGTACTTCTCGAGGACCACACGAGCGATGTCCGGCGGAGCCAGGAAGAAGGCGAGCAGGACTAGCTGACTATATTCCTTTCGACAGAAGAACATACGTCTGAGCGGCAGGCCAGCCCCCCCGCTATCCATCACTGCTTCGTAATGACGACGGGTGGGTTCGTCGAACTGTCTCTCCAGCCGGTCGCTCCACCCTGAATAATAGGCAAATACGTAGCTGGGGAGGAGTTGCGCCGCCTGCTCGCGGAACCGCTTCTGAGCAATTCGCTCGCCGTTGACGTTGATTGTTAGAGGTCGTGACACCTTAGATGGGTCGTTTGAAACCTCTATGGTTTGCCCTCGACACGTATACAGAATCGTGTAAGGAAAGGCTGACGCCTCTGCAGTCTCCAGATCTCGGAAGATTTCCACAATCGCTTCAATAAGGTGCGACTTGCCCGTGCCATTTCCGCCAATAAGCGCGGTCGTCGATTGCTCCTCGTCGAAGTTGATTATAAAGTCTCGTAGGTTCCGGTAGCTAGGCAGGCTCAAGCTGAGGATTTTCACCGTCGCACCAACCTTCGCTCCGAGTCATCGCCATCCGTGCGACGCTCCACGATAAGGCCGGCAATGACTTCGTCACGAAGCTGATCGTAGAAGTCATCAATGCTGAGCCTCGACTCCTCCCATAGCTCTATCGGTCTCAGGCCATCGTCGTTCTGAATCAGTTGGCTCAGATGGTCCCCGGCGATTTCTCCGCGACTTAGCAGCCGTCGATGTTCAACCTTCGACCGGTTACGGCGTTCCCGAGCACCGACCACATCTCGCTGAGCCATCGAACGCACCTCCTCCTCGATCCCCTCGAGTAGCAATGAATCCGCCTCATCGAACGCGCTCCGCGATGACGGCAACCCAGCAAAGGCTCGTCGTAAAGCGATATCGCGCACGCTGGGAAGGCCCTCGAGAATGTCCATCCCAGCCTGCTGGAGGCGCCTGACGTGCTTCTTGGCCGCCATCAGTCCGTTCACGACGGCCTCCTGCGTAGCAACGCTGGGCAGAGTAAAGCGAAAATTGAGTAAGCTTCTCAGGTTGATGTTCGACTGACTTAGGCCGTCCACTTTAGCGTTGCGGCAATAGGCGCGCCCCAGGGGCGAATTGAGCACAACGGAAACATACTCGGGAAGCACGTTTTCCGCGAGTTGGAGACGAATCAAGTACCCGGCGAAGATCGCGCGGCGACCCCCTCGGTATACGGCCGTTTTTCCGACGAGCTCAGGGCTGTTTGTGCGATTGAAAAGCAAGTCGCCCTCATTAAGGCTGTACTTGTCGATTTCCGCATGGTCGGAGCTGTAAGCCAAATCGGACCAGTCGATCTCGCCGTCCTGCAAGTTGCCCATTCTCAGGACTGGAACTTCGCCCTCGCGGGAAGACTTCTTGCTAGTCCCGTAGTTTGCCCTCACAACGACATCTTCTAGCCGTACCGGTGGTTCTCGCTCAGCGAGTTCAACTAGGGTCCGCTCAGCGAGGTGAGCCCAAACCAAATCTAGAGCGCTCGGAACCTGTGCCACAGCGTCACGAATAGTTTCGATGCGGAGAAAGACGTCATCGAGGTAGTCGGCGATGGAGTGCTGCCGTGAGGCCGAGGCGAATAGGAAGGGGGCGTCGCGAAGCTTCGCAGTACTAACCCTCGGCATATTGGTTCCTTGACTAACAACATTTGCGTAGTCGCGGAAATCCGGGTGTTGCATCCAGTAGTAGAGGTACCGACTTTCAAGGGCCTGAGGGGCTCGAAGCGGAACAATCTCGGTAGAGCAGTAGCCGTCATCCGTCGCCTGGATGACCTTGTTTAGGTATGGGCGAAGCTTGCCATAAAGGATGTCGCCCGCCAAGAACCGCGTCTTCTCGCTTCTAGGTGCCCGTTCGGCTTTAGTCACGCGCTGCAAGAGTCGGCCGGTGTCCCGCTCGATGTCCTCAAGCTCCAGCAACCATGCCTCGCCAGCGATCTCCGACGGTTCCGCCTTCGACCGGGTCGCGACGTACACGCATTCACCGAGTTTGACGGGGTGCGGCGAAGGCAGATCGCTCACGCTGGTCCCCTTCGGACCATATCGCTGAGCTCTCTAAGCGCAGACATGCTTCTTTCTAGGCTCTTCTCGAGGAGTAGTAGAGCCTCCTCGGGATCCTCCTGCGACTCAGCGGTAGGCTCAACCTCTATAGAAAGTGCCAGGTTGTCCCCGCGCTCCCTGATCTCCGCACGCGAGAACACCTGATATGAGTCGCTGAGGGACTCACGTCTTGTTCGTCGGGCTTCACGGCCAACGTTCGGGTCGTGCCCATAGGCATGCTCGAACGCTCGCAGCGTCTCCTCGGTGAGGCTTTCGGATTTGCTGCGCCCGTGACCCTTCCCTCTGAGGTCATACAACCACAGTTCCTTGGTGCCTTGAAAGCTGTCTCCATCGTTCTTGGTGATGAAAAGCACATGCGTCTTCACGGAAGCTGCATAGAAGAGCCCTGGTGGCAGGCGGAGCATGGTGTGAAGGTCACACGAATCCATCATGTACCGGCGAACGTTGAGACCCACCGTCTCTTCGTATAAGACGTTGTCAGGTACCACGATCGCTGCCCGTCCACCAGGTGCAAGCGCTGAGATAATGTGCTGAACAAAGCAGAGTTGTTTATTGCTTGTCGGGAAGGGAAGATCGTCGCGATCCGGAAGACCGCCTCCCCGCTTGGTCCCGAAAGGAGGGTTGCTCAAGATCAGAGTTGCCGGCGGAAGGTCCTTACCTGCGCTCGACAGCGTGTCGCCGTATACTAGCCCGACAGCATCATCGTTCACGAGACCATGCAAGAACAGGTTCATCAGGGCAAGTGAGTACGTGTCGTCAACATGTTCGACTCCGTGGAAGATGGCCGAAAGCTCTTTTTCCGCGACGTCGGACCATGTATCGCTGTTCGCTCGAATATAGTTGCCGGCTGAGACGAGAAAGCCTGCCGTACCTGCGGCTGGGTCTTGAATTACGTCCCCCAGTGAGGGTTTCATTACTCGGACTATGCTGTCGATCAGTAGTCTCGGCGTGAAATACTGCCCGGCACCCGATCGCTTTTCGTTCGCATTCTTTTCGAGCAGACCTTCGTAGAGATCTCCTAGTCCTTCACGAGAGATCTCGTACCAAGCGAAACGGTCGATGCTTTGAACGAGGACTCTGAGAGTCTTGGCCTTCTTTATGGAGGTGCGACTCTGCGAAAAGATCCTGCTGACAACCTCGGAGTCTGATGTCGCAAGCGAGCGAAGCAATCCTCCATACCGTTCCAGGAGGATGTTCTCGGGGCACTCTGTGAGGGCGGTCCACCTGCACCCTTGTGGAAGCTTGTGCTCGACCTTCAACTCGGCGGCAAGCTTCAGGAACAGGAGGTACGACAGCTCTACAAGATACTGGTGGAAAGTGACGCCGTCGTCCTTCAGCGCGTTACATAGTGCCCACACCTTGTTGACGCTGTCTCTAGTCTCGGCTCGCAAGGTCGACGTCCTATCCTTCACCTGGCAGTTGCTCCCAGAGCCTACGCAAAGGCTGAGACTGTACGTAGCCTCAGGCGTCGGCCGTTGGGAGTACGATCTGCCCGTCCTGGCTCGGTGGTTCTTGGTGGGGCGCTGGGTCCACCAGTGGGCGGCGGCACCGCGCTCCCTGGTCGGCCGGGCAGCTATGTCTGACGCTCAGCGACGAAGGTCCCCTTACCCTGTTGGCCTTCTACGAGGCCACGGTCGCGAAGGATCCGAAGTGCAGCCTGTGCGGTCGAAACACTTACCTTGTACTGCTCGGCCAGCTGGGCGTACGTGGGCAGCTTGTCGCCTGGCGCCAGGTCGCCGCTCTCGATCTGCTCTGTGATGGCGTTGACGACGCGTAGATAGTCCGCGGGTCGGTTGGGCATGTGATGGCACTCCTCGCTCGGCACCTCGATTTGAGCACGAGGAGGTCGCCAACTACAAGACGCATGTTGACTTAGGTAAGTACGTCACCTAACGTCGTCGACGCGGGTTTCCTCGCTCGGCAGCCTGGTTTCCCGCGTCTGGGGTGATTGCCCAGCGGGGTCGGGGCAGCGGCTGTGACAGAGGGCCCATGTCGTCAAAGCTGTCCCGGCCTCGCTGAGCCTGATGTTCCCCTCGGTGCACGAGGACCGTGGCGCCAACAGCAACGCCTCGCACATCCTTCCGCCGCTGGCAGCGGCCGCGGAATGCAGAAGCAGGCCCGGGGTGGGTGCTGGGCTCCGGCCGGTACGGACGCGCGGTCGTATCGGCCGTCCCCGCCCGCCTCGGCGCCGCAACCATCCGACCAGGGAGGATCATGGACTCGATCGACGACATTCTTGGCGAACTACCCCTACCGCCCTACATCACCGCCGAAGACGTCACCTTCGCCGTCAAGGCCATCACCGTGCACGCCGCCGAGCAATGGCCCGATGGCCCCCGCTGCCGCAATGACCGCGCCCCACACCCCTGCCGCCTGCACCGCTGGGGCCGCCGCGTCCTGATCCGCCGTGGCCTGACCGAGCGCGAGATCGAGACCCTGATCGCCGAAGAGACAGCGAGGCAGCCGTGATCTACGTGACCGGGGAACGCCTGCAACCGCACCAGGTCCGGGCCGCCGGCTTCGACACCCGCTGGCGCGGCCTCGACCCCGACCAGGTCCACGCCTACCTCAACCAGCTCGCCGACGAACTCGAGCGCCTACACCGCGAGCTGACCACCGCGAACACCGAGGCCGAACGCATCCGCCAGGCGCTGCGCCAGTGGCAGTCCCGCCACACCGGCTGCCGCTACACCGACCCCGACTGGTCACTCAACAATCGGTGGCGGCAGTGACCGTGCCCCGCTGGATCATCCACCTGCCCACCACCCTGACCGGCCTGGACGCTGCCGCCGAGCTGGCCTTTGCACTGCGCGAATCCCTCGGCCACATCCCAGCCCTCGACTTCGGCGAGACCACCCTCAGCGAGGAGGACAGGCAGCACCTCCGCCACCGGGTCTGGTGCGACGCTCGGCTCGACGGCGGCCGTCGCTGCCGACTACGCGACGGGCACTCCGGATCGTGTGGGACCACGGGGGAGGGCTGACGCCGGTACCGTCCGGGGATGCTCGACGCCGAAGATCTTCTGGCCGCCTTCACGCCTCCCCAGCCGTACACGATGGAAGCCGCCGCCGGCGCTCCCAGCTCGCCCGGCGTGCACGTGGTCCTGGAACGCGGCACCGTCATCTACGTCGGCTACACGAGGCGAGGTCTGCGCGGCCGCCTCCGGCAGCACCTGACCGGCAACCGGGACTCATCCGTACTGCACGAGCAGGTCGGCCAGCTCCTCGACAAGCCCGGCCACGAGGCATCCGCCGAGGACATCGCCGACTGGCTGAGCCGGTGCGAGGTCCGCTGGCAGGAGACCGACAACCCGGAGGGTACGAAGGAAGCCCTGGTCCTGGCCCTCAAGCCCCGCCTCAACCGGCAGGTGCCGAAGCCGCGCTACTGAAACTGCGGCGACTTCTGCTGGCCGCGGTACGGGCCGCGGGCCCGTCAGTCCTGCTTGCCGCCCGCCGAGCGGCCTGCCAACGCCGCCTCGAGGTTGCCGGCCATGACCGAGAGGATCCGGACGGTCTCGGCGTACTGCTCCGGGGTGAGCCCGCGCAGCAGCAGCCGCCGCGTCCCGCCGACGCGCTCGGCCGCCGTGCCGTGTGCGGCGCGACCGTGCTCGGTCAGGGTGAGCGCGTCGGCGTCGTACCCGACCCATCCCCGCGCGACCAGGCCGTCAGGCCCGTCGAGGGCGGCGTCGAGTTGGGGTACGCCATCCGGCCAGAACGGTGCGAGCGCTTGCTCGATCTCGCTGCGGCTGCGCGTCCCGCCGGAGAGCACGTTCAGGATCTGCCACTGCCGTCGGTCGAGGCCGAGGTCGCCCAGCGTCGCGTCGAACTGCTCCTCGATCAGGTTGTGCAGGTGCTTGAGCCAGTAGCCGATCGGCTTATCCGTGCCGCTCACCACCGCCTCCTTCCGGGTAAGCCCTTCCATCACAATTCGACTCGGTGTCAAGTGGAGTCGGGTAGGTGGTTCCGTGGCGCCGCCAGGGTCACGGGCATGATTGTTTCTACTCCTGGCCTGTCCCGCTTCCGCCGTACCGGGGCGATCGCGGCGGCCGCGTTGGCCGCGGTGGCTCTCGGGGTCGTTCCGGGGGCCCGCGCCGAGGCTGCCGGCGACACCCTTCCGCTCGACGACGGCGACCTGACGGAGGTACGCACCAGCCGTGCCCTGGCCGACGGTGTCACCCTGACCCGGATCGAGCGGGGCAGCGAGCCGGCGCCGGCCGACCAGATCAACACCACCACGCGGGGCCCGTGGGTGGTCAACGTGCTCACCATCGACCCGAGCCAGGCCCGCGGGCACCTCAAGGCGACGTACGGCCCGAACCTGAGCCAGGTCGAGAAGACCACGGACCTCGTCCGCGCCTCCGGCGCCCTGGCCGGGGTCAACGCCTCCTTCTTCACCTTCACCGCCAGCCAGCTCTACCCCGGCGACCCGGTCGGGCTGGGGCTGTTCGGCGGGAAGCTGCTCAGCGAGCCCACCACCGATCCGGCCGAGGTCAACTTCGTCGTCGACGCCAACAGCAACCGCGCCCTGACCGGGAAGCTCACCTGGTCGGGAAGTGTGCGCAACCGGCAGACCGAGGCCACCCTGCCGCTGGAGTTCCTCAACCACCCGCCGGTCGTCCCCGCCGGCTGCGCCGCCCTCGCCGACCAGACGCAGTGCACCCTCCCCGGCGACGTCGTCGAGTTCACCCCCGAGTTCGCCTCGTCCACCCCGTCCGGTGCCGGCGTGGAGGTCGTGCTCGACCGGCTCGGCTGCGTGGTGCGCACCTCGACCACCCGGGGCACCGCCCTTGCCGCCGGCGAGACCTCGCTGCAGGCGACCGGGCGGGACACCGTTGCCCTGCTGGACGTGGCCGGGCAGGGGTGCGTGGACCGGACCTCGACCCTGACCGACCAGCAGGGTGAGGAACTTCCCGTGCGGCCCGGGCTGTTCGGGGTGAACGGCCGCTACCCGTTGACCGCGGACGGCCAGATCGTCGTACCGGCCGGCTCCGGCAGCTTCTTCGCCCGCAACCCCCGTACCATCGCCGGAACCACGCGGGACGGGAAGATCGTGCTCGCGACCATCGACGGCCGCCAGACCACCAGCGTCGGCACCACCATGGACGAGACCGCCGCCGTCGCCCAGGCGCTCGGCATGGACGACGCGGTCAACCTCGACGGCGGCGGATCCACCGCGATGGCCGTCGAGGGTGCCCTGGTCAACCGGCCGAGCGGGTCGACCGAGCGGGCCGTCGGCGACGCGCTCATCTACCTGGACGGCCCGTACCGCAGCGGAAACTGACCGCCGCCACCGACGCGAGCCGCGGCGGCCGGCCAATCGGCTGGCCGCCGGGGCCGGCGACAGGACCAGGGTCAGCTCTCCTTGTCCAGAAAGGCGAGCGTGACCGCGGCGAAGAGCGGGGACAGGAAGAGGTTGTAGTGGGTCAGCCCGGGCAGGATGGCCAGTGCGTGCCCGCCCTTCGGCCGCCCCTCGCCCGCCCAGCCGCCGTCGCGCAGGCCGCCGTCGAGCAGGTTGAAGACCTCCACGTAGTGGCTCGGCGGCGCCATGTCGGCGTCGGCGGCGACCACCAGCGTCGGCACCTGCAGGCCGCGAACCTGCTCGGTGTAGTCGAAGTCCTTGGCCATCGCCGCACCGATCTTGTCCAGCAGCCGGGGGAAGTCCTCGGGATGCGGCGCCACCCGCTGGTAGAGCTCGTACATCGGGGTGTCTTTCATGAATTCGGCGGCCGCGCCGGTGACCTGGCCCTGCTGCGCGAGCATCTCGGGGTAGATCGCGTCGCGGCGGATGTTCGCGGACGCCGAAACCAGGCGGCCCACCTTGTCGGGGTGGCGGATGGCGACCAGGAGCGCGACGCCGCCGCCGAGGGAGTAGCCGACGACGTCCGGCTTCTCCAGACCGAGGTGGTCGATGAGGGCCGCGACGTCGTCGGCCATCAGCGTGATGTCGAGCGGCCGGTCGACGTCGGCGGTCCGGCCGTGCCCCTGCAGGTCGACCAGGATGACCTGGTGCCGGTCGGCCAGCGTGGGCAGGATCGGCCCGAACATCTCACCCGAGCCGAGCCCGCCGTGCAGCAGGATCATCGGGCGGCCGGCCCCGTGCGTCTCGTAGTACAGGTTGACGCCGTTGACCTCGGCGTACTGGCCGGAGGTGGTGGGTTCGGCGGTCCACTGCGTGGTGGTCATGAGGTGCTCCTCGTGTCGTGTCGTCATCCGATGCCCTAGTGACCGGGCGAGCGCCGGAGACTCATCGCGGGGGGCGACACAAAATTCGCGGGGCCCGGGATCGTCGGGGGAGAGGGTTAGATTGGCGGCGTGAGTGACGTGGCGACCAGCACATCCATCGAGTCACAGCTGGAGGCGTACCGGCCGGAGCTGACCGGCTACTGCTACCGGATGCTGGGCTCGGCCTTCGAGGCCGAGGACGCCGTACAGGACACCTTCGTGCGGGCGTGGCGCAGCTTCGAGCGGTTCGAAGGGCGATCGGCGCTGCGGACCTGGCTGTACCGGATCGCGACGAACGTCTGCCTCAACATGCTCGCCAGCGCGCAGCGTCGGGTCCGCCCGATGGACCTCGGTCCCGCCGGGTCCGGCGGCGCCACGCACCCGGGCGAGCCGCGCCCCGACGAGATCTGGGTCGGCCCGGTGCCGGACAGCCGGGTCCTGCCGGAGGGCAGCGACCCGGCCGAGGTGATCGCCGGCCGCGAGTCCGTCCGGTTGGCGTTCGTCGCCGCGCTGCAGCACCTGCCGCCGCGGCAGCGGGCCGTGCTCATCCTGCGCGAGGTGCTGGCCTGGTCGGCCCAGGAGGTGGCCGACCTGCTCGACACCACGGTGGCGAGCGTCAACAGCGCCCTGCAGCGGGCCCGGGCCACCCTCGCCGCCGCCGACACCGCCGCCGACGTCTACCGGCCGCTGGACGACGAGCAGAAGGCGCTGCTCGCGCGGTACGTGCGTGCATTCGAGGCGTACGACCTGAAGGCTCTCACCACGCTGCTGCACGAGGACGCCACGCTGTCGATGCCGCCGCTGCCGCTGTGGCTGCGCGGCCACGGCGACATCCACGCCTGGATGGCCGGCACAGGCAGCGGTTGCCGCGGCTCCCGCCTGGTGCCGGTGGTGGCGAACGGCCTGCCGGCGTTCGGGCAGTACCGCCCCAGCCTCGACGGCTCGGGCCACGACCCCTGGGCGCTGATGGTGCTGGAGATCTCAGCCGGACGGATCGCGGCGGTCAACAACTTCCTCGACACCGCCCACCTGTTCCCGCTCTTCGGGTTGCCCGACCGGCTCCCATAACGGGTCGGTCAGGCCGAGCAGGTCGGCAAGTTCCAGCAGATCGGCGCTGCCGCCGCTGACCACCAGCCGCCAGCCATGCCGCCGCGCGGTCAGGCTCAGCCGGGCCAGCGCCTCGATCGCGACCACGTCGGGGCGCACCCCGGTCACGTCGCAGACCACCACGCCACGGTCCCGGCCACGCAGCGCCTCGGCCAGGTCACCGCAGAGGGCGGGGATGTCCGCCCGGGTCAGCGTCGCGCCGACGGCGAAGGAGATCGCGAAGGTCGTCACCCGGGTAGGACCGCCGGGCGCCGGCAAACTCACCGCACCCGGACCGACGAATCCCGTTCGACTGCGGGGCCTGCCGTTCGCCGTCCAGGCCACCGGCCACTGGCCAGAGCCGAATGTACGGCCCGTACCGCAGCGGGAACTGACCGACGCCACTGACGAGTCGCAGCCGCTATTCGACACCGGGTGCGGCCGGCTCCCATGCGATGGGCGCCGGCCGCACCCTCACCCGCCGTCAGGCTCTCTGCCGAGCTGAAGCGGCTTCGAGCCAAGGCTTCGCCTCAGTCGAGGGCGATGTAGAGGCGCTTGCCTGTCGGTACGTACCCGACCCGTTCGTAGACGCGCCAGGAATCCGTCCCGGAAGCCTCCAGCCAGGCAACCTCCACGCCGGTGGCGAACAGCCGCGCGGTGATCGCGGCGGTGAGCGCCCCGGCGATACCGCGGCGACGGCACTCCTTGCGGACCGCGATGCCAGCCACCTCGCTGACCCCGGCGCTGGGCGGAGTCGCCTGCCCGCCCGCGACACAGACACCGTCGCCGTTGCGGACCAGCATCACCACGCCGCCGTTGTCTTGGACACGCCGTACGCGGGCGATGTCCGCCGGGGTCGCCACCGGCTCCTCGCCGAAGGCTTCGTTCTGTACGGCCACCAGGCCGGCGCGCTGTGCGTCCGTGGCCGGCTCCGCGACCTCGAACCCATCGGGTGTGGCCGGCACAGTCAGCGAATCGGGCGAGCAGACCAGGTAGTCGTGTCGCGCCTCCACCGTGAACCCGGCATCGATCAGTTGCTGTTCCAGGCCCGGCGCGCAGCTGGTGACGTACTCCAGCCGGGGCACGCGGTCGATGTCCCGGAACGCCGCCACCAGTGTGGTCACATCGGCCGGGGTAACAACGGCGTCGAGTTGTGGCGTCGCGTAGTTGACGAAGCGGCTGTCGGTGGTCGGATCCCACCCGATGACAAACGGTCCGACCTCGATGGCGTTGGGACGCAAGGACAGGTTGGCGATGACGGAACGCTGGACGCGAGCATCCATGATCAAGTTGACCTCATGTCGAGAGAAGACGCTACGGACGATGCGGGAACAGAAACATCGGGCCGCCGCAGAAGGATGAGGTACTCAGCGCAGGTCGGACAACCGATCACACTGCGCGGTACACCGGCGGCCACCTCGGCTCGCCAAGATCACAGGCGTCATTCCTTCGCACACGCTGCCCACGCCAACCGCGCGGGGTGACCAGCAGGCTCTCACCAAGATCCTCGGGCTGTCAACCGGCGAACCGCCGCCTGGGCCGCAACGCCTCACCTCGGCCGCAAACGAACCGAGAGGGGCGCCGTTGACGTGGCTGGTAGGCGACGCGGCGAGATAGTTGGGAGCCACCGGTCAACCTTCCCGCCCGACCTGTCGTCCTTGGTGGCGACGGAAGGAGAGCCCGTGCGTTGGAAGAGACGCTTCGAGGGGCTGGACAGCCTCGTCGCTGAACGCGGTACCGCCCTGCTCGCGACAGCCGTACTGCTCACCGGCAGCCGCGCCGCCGGCGAGGACCTGCTGCAGGCGGCGCTGGAGCGGCTGATGCGCCACTGGAGCAGGGTCCGCGGCGACAAGGAAGCCTATCTGCGCCGCACCATGTACCACCTCGCGGTCGACCAGTGGCGCCGCCGCAAGCGGCGGCCGGAGGTCCTGGCCAGCGTGGAGCCGCCCGGCCAGCCGGACGGTACGGATGCGCTGCACCTGCGGCAGGCACTGATCCAGGCCCTGGCCACGCTGCCACCCCGGCAGCGGGCGGTGCTGGTGCTGCGTTACTGGGAGCAGCTCAGTGAGGCGGAGGCCGCCGAGATGCTCGGGTGCTCGATCGGGACCGTCAAGTCCACCGCCTCCCGGGGGCTGTCCCGCCTGCGTGAGGTCACGGCTGCCTGGGCGTTCGACGACGTCCCGGCCTGGAATGGAGCGGGGAAATGACCACTGACATCGAAGACCACCTGATCGCCGGGATGCGCCAGGAGGTCGCCGGCATCACCCTGACCACCGACATCGTCGGGGAGGCGGCGCGCCGCCACGGGCGCCGGACGGTTCTGCTGCGGGCGGCGTACGCCACCGGTGTGCTGGGCCTGGCCGGGGTGACCGCCGCGGCGCTGGCGGTCGGCGGGAGCGGGCAGCCGGGGCCGGCGACGCTCCGGCCGCCGGTCGCCAGCGCCGCCGCGCCGCGCATGGAACTGGCCGCGGCGGTCGCGGCCAGCGAGAACATCAGCTACCGGATGCGGCTGACGACCGGCACCCCGTCGGGACAGGCCGGACTGACGTACGAGGGTGCGTTCGACCCGAAGACCGCCACCGGGTACGTCCGGGTGCCGATGGACGATTCGGTCATGACCGAGCTGCTGATCAACGGCACCAGGTACATCGGCGGGGAACGGCCGCTGGGCAAGCTGCCGGCCGACAAGGGCCCCGGCGAGAAGTACGGCCGTTACGGGCAGTACCGGGGAAAGTACGACCGGCTGTCCCTCTACAGCGAAGGGAACGGCGTGCTGGGCGCCGCGGCACCCGACCCGGCGGCGCTGTTGACGGCGCTGAACAGCGCGAACGCGACCATCACGGAGAACGCCGATGGCACGCTGCACTTCGAGTACGCCACGCAGTACAAGGACGGCTCAACCACCACGTCCGGTGACGTCACGCTCGATGCCGAAGGCCGGATCGCCAAGGTGGCACTTGCCGGCACGTGGCAGTCGACGGCGAAGGGTCGCCTCGACACCGGCACGTTCACCGCGACGCTCGAGCTGTTCGACTACGGCGTCGAGGTGAAGGTGAAGCGTCCGACCGACGTGGTCATGGCCAAGTAGGCCCACTCGGGGACGACCACCGCAGCGGTCGTCCCCGTTCCACCGATGAGCTGCCCGCGACCGGACGGTCGCGGGCAGCTTTGTCTCTGCAGCAGGCCTAGCGTGCGGCGGCGAGCTACCCCGGCGGTGGAACCTTGACTGACCGCTGGTCTGGTCATCCGTCAGGCGCTCGTCCTCCTGCCGTCAGCCGACGTCGCGACAGCACGGCTGGCTCTGCCGGTAGTGTCGGCCGTCATGCGGATGGTCTACACCTCGGCGCCGGACCAGATGTTCATTCCCGCTCGTGACCGGCTGATGTGGCGGTTTGACGGCTGGGCTCGGCGGCACCGCCGCCCGGTGGATCCCGTCGTCATCGAGGCGCTGCTCGACCACCGCTGGGCCGAGGGTGACGGCCTGCTCGGGCGGTGGCAGCCCGAGGACTTCGAAGAGGCGCTGCTCGACTGGTTTCCCCGCAAGGTGACGTTGCCGCCGGACCAGTGGGCCGCAGTCGCACCGACCGTAGGCGCGTTCATCGACTTCCTCTTCGACCAGGACCTCGCCGACCGGCGTTGCGCCGACCGGCAACTCCTGCACGCCGCACTGGACAAGCTGGCCGCGCCGTTCGCCGACGCGATGGCGGACCAGAGCCGGTACGGGCTGGGGAAGTTCTGGGCCACCCGGATGCTGCACGAGGGCGTCGACCCCGCCGATCAGGTGGCTGCCGAGCGGTTCATCGCCGATTTGCACGCCGGCCGCGTCGCCGTGGACCGGAACCTGCTGAACCAGGTGATGGCCAACCACCTGCTCGGCGAGGATCCCGACCGGCACCCACCGCTACCGCTGGTGGCCGTGCCCGACGACGACACACTCCGTGCCCTGGCCGCCGAGTCGCTTGTCGTACGCCGGCTCCGTGAACTGGTGCGATGGCTTTGTGACGGGCGGACCCTCACCACCACCGGCCGGCTGCGGCTGGCCGACGCGCGGGAACTCGTCGCGCTGCTCGACACCGGCGACGTCCTCGACCCCATGATCGGCGACCGGGTGTTCAAGACTCGCAGCAGCGACGAGTTGTACGTGCTCACCGTGCTGGTCGCCTGGGCCCGGGCGGCCCGCGTCGTACGGGTGGTGAAGGGGCGGCTGGTGCCGGTCAAGAGCGCGGCGAAGGCCCTTGCGGACCCGCTCGCGCTGTCCCGGCGGGCGTTCACCGGATTGTTCGAGCTCGGCGAGGCGGTCTGCGGCGGCGGCTGGGCCGAGTCGGTGCTGCGGTGGCGGTTCGACGACGCAGTGTTCGCCGTGACCATGGCTCTGTTCATCGCGCCGGAACCCCTCGAGAATGACGAGCTGAGGCGGCTCGCCTACCAGGCCGCGTGCAACGGACTGGGGCTCGACCCGGGTAGCGAAGAGCAGGAGCGGGGCTGGCGCCAGCTCGCCGACAACGACACCGACCGCCTGCTCGACCAGCTGGCCAGGCTCGGCGCGATCGAGAAGGGCGAAGCTGTTGTCGCACTAACCCCCTTGGGCGTCGGCCTGCTCGCCGGGCACCTGCGTGAGCTGGGCGTGACCGTGCCGACCATCGACCAGCTGGTTGATGAGACCGCAGAGGTAGTGGTCGCCACCGCCACCGGCAGCCCGCCGGAAACCGCTGCTGCCCTCATGCACACCTGGTGCGCGCGGAACTCCGCCAACGCCTCTGCGGAGTTGCGGGCGCTGGCCGAGCGCACCGACGACCCTGAGCATCGCAAGCTCGCCCTGGCATACGCCTGAACTCGCCCTGCGCTGCCCGCCGAGCTCAGCCACCTCGCCCCTTCGCGGTCGCCGCTGTGTTGTCCGCGCCCAACACCATCAGTCACACATGCTTTGTAGCTGCCTCGTCTCTGCTATCGGAATCGACCAGGGATCGGCGATAGCACGAACGGGGCAGCTCCAAAGCGACGCTCCACCCTCCGCCCGTGCGGGCGACCGCCCACCGGCTGCCCCTCAGGCGACCACCTTCGGCACCAGCTCCCTGAGGATGGTGCACGCGCTGCTGAGATCGGCGACCATCACGTTGTAGATCGTGGGCTTCGCGATGTCGTGCTGGGCGAGCGTGCGCTCGAACTCCTCGGCACGCAGCAGAGCGGCGGCCAGGTACCCGTGCACGGTGCGTAGGTACTCCGGCACCGGGTACGCGATGCGTTGACCGCCCAGCGCCTCCAGCATGCGGTCACCCTTCAGCATGTCGGCGGTCATGACGGCGAACAGGTCCCAGGCCTCGTGCGCCTCCGGGCCCATCCGGTCAGCCAGCCACTCGTACGCCTGGTCCCGCCGCCCGATGGCCTCGCGCAGGTCGCGTCGCGTGCGCATGAGATCGAGCCGGATGGACACCGGGATGCTCTCCTCGGGCCTGGCCTGCCTGCCGCCGCCGAGGATGGCGCGCAGCGTCGCCACGTTCGCCGCTGCCTTGTCCAGGTCGTCGAGGGCGACGCGCAGCAGCGGGGCGTGTCGGTAGAACTGCAGGCGTCGTGCCTGCGAGTCGTAGTACTCCGACAGCCGGCCGACTGCGGCCTCGATGTCGCGATCGAGGACGGACAGCGTCCGGAATGCGCCTTCCTCGTGCAGGCGTTCCTCCATCTTCCGCCGGAGCACCCGGTCCACGGCCTCCGTGGGCGCAGCGATCATTTCAAGGGCTCGCTGCTCCTGCATGCGGCTGAAGGCCCGGCCGAAGCAGAAGCCGCCGACTGAAAAGAGCGTTCCGAACAGGAAGTCCTTCTGTGAGTCGTAGATGTTCCGGAGGTTCGACGATGCGAAGACGGCGATGAGCACAAGGTCGGCCAGGCCAACCGTCAACCATATGACCTGCGAGCGTGCGAGGTCGGGCTGGAAGATTCGAGGGGTCTTCGACGGCATGCCCACATCTTGTCGGGCCGTCGCCACCACTGTGGACCGTCGGTCTTGACGAACGTCGGGATGCGCATGGGTGCCGATATCCGTCCCGATGCCGGCTATCCCCCGATCACTTCCGCCAGGCGGGGGCCATCCGCTCGGACATCTCCCGCCAGAACGTCCGCAGATCCTCGCGGTAGACCGCCTGCCACTCCGCCCGCCCGGGCGACCGGAACCACTGCCCGACCAGGTCGATCTGGTGGGCACAGAAGGCCTCGTCCATCTGGTACGGCAGCTCGTCCCCCTTCGGCGGCAGCGGGCACAGCCGGAACGGGCAGTCGTCGATGCAGGTGGCGCCCGGCTGGACGTCGTGGGCCTGGCGGCGGCTCAGGGTGACCCGCATGGCGCTGCGGTCGATGGTGAGGCACGGGGGCAGCTCGGCCCGGCTGGCCCGGCTGAGCCGGCGCGCCCGCTCGTCATTGTCCCGTCCCCGGTCGGCGAGGTTGAGCAGCAGCATCACGTCGGCCAGCAGCCGTTGGGCCCGCGGTTGCGGGACGGCCCAGCCGTGCGACGGCGGCAGCCAGGAGTCCTGGAACCGCCGGATACCCGGCTGGGGGCTGACCGACCCCACCCGCCCGACGATCTCCCGCTCGTCCAGCCAGCAGTGCCGCTCGGGGTGGCGGTCGATGAGCGCCTCGGCGCACAGGTCCGCGACCTCGAGGACGAGCGGGTGGGCCGTACCGCTGCCGGGCTGCGGGGCGCGGTGCCCGCCCGCGCATGGACACCCCCATGATCGACATGGTCGGCTACCGGACGGAGGGGCGTAGCTCCCCTTCCCCGCCCACGCTAGTGCCCGTTCCCGCAGGCCAGCGCGTGCGCCCACCGGCAAGAGGCTCAGCCGCCGTAGAGCCAGTCGATGTGCTTGTAGTCGTCGGGTGCCCGGTCGCGGAACAGCTCGTTTCGCAGCAGCCGGGCCACCCCGTCGACGTGCCAGATGTCCCCCCACACCCGGGCCGACGTCTGCACCCGGGCCGTGCGCTCCGTCCGCGCCGTCTCGTACGCGCGCAGCGCCCGATCCCAGTCCAGGCCGCCCGCCGCCACCGTCTTGCCGGCCTCGGTGGCGAGCGTGTACGCGTCCTCGATGGCCTGGCAGGCGCCCTGCGCCAGGTACTGCAGCATCGGATGCGCGGCATCCCCGGTCAGCGCCAGCCGCCCGTCGACCCACGTCTGGATAGGGGCGCGGTCGTACATCGGCCACTTCCGGGTACGCCACAGCGACCGCAGGCCCCGACGGACATCCGGACACATGCCCGAGAACGCCGACTCCAACTCGTCCGGGTTGCCCCAGTCCGCCTCGCCCCGCTCGTAGGCGGCGGACCTGAACACCGCGACCGTGTTGAACATGTCGCCGCCGCGCAGCGCGTACTGGACCAGGTGGCAGCCGGGGCCGAGGTACACGACGACGTCCCGCAGGGCGTTCTCGTCCAGCTCGACGTCAATCTCGGAGAGGGGAAACGCGCCGCGGTAGGCGACGTACCCGGACGCGACCGGCTGGTCGTCGCTGAGCTTGCCGCGCAGCACCGAGCGGAGACCGTCGGCCGACAGCGCGAGGTCGCTGGTGAACTCGCCGGCTTCGCTGATCACCACTGCGGAGTCCGCGGACGCGACCACGTCGGTCACCCGCACGTTGGGCACCAGCTCGACGCCCACCCGCCGGCAGGCCTGGACGAGAATGTCCAGCAGGTCGCTGCGGTGGATCACCACGTACGGCGCGCCGTAGCGCTCGACGAAGTCCGCCCCCAGGTCGAGGTGGGTCAGCTCCGAGCCGTCCACGGCGTCCCGGAAGACCAGCCGCCGCGGCACGACACCGTGGGTGAGTACGGCGTCGAGCAACCCCCACTGGCGCAGGATGCGGGTCGCGTTCGGGGCCATCTGCAGCCCCGCCCCGACCTCGGCGAAATCCGCCGCCTTCTCGAGCACCCGCACCCGGTGGCCGGCGCTGGCCAGGGCGTACGCGTTGGCCAGCCCGCCGATGCCGCCACCGACGACAGTGACATCGCTTGCGCTCATGGTCGTCTCCTCCAAGTCACAACCAGGGGCCGAGGGTCGGTGCCTGCGCGGTCCGTCCGGTCAGCCACGCGGCGAGCGGGGCGGCCTCGCCGCTGGCAGCCCGCTTGCGTACCGCGTCGACCGCCAGCGCGGCGGTGAAGCCCGCCGGCAGGTCGTCGAAGCCGTACCCGGCCTTCAGGTCGACGGTGTGCACGGCGACCTCCCGCGCGCGCATCCACGGGATCTCGCTGGCCGGCACGGTGCGGCCCTGGGCGGTCACCACCTCGCGGGTGCGGGCCTCCGCGGAGAGCGCGTCGAGGTCGTACGCCAGGGCCTGCGCCGACTGCCGTACCCGCCCGCGGAGCTCGCCGGCGGGCAGCCGGGCGCCGGTCTCGATCTCCTCGGCCCGCTGCTCCCGGCTCGCGTACATCCGCCGCTCCTCGCCGGTGGCGGCCCAGTGCACGAGCCTTCGCAACGCCTCGGCGTTGTAGTGCACGTGCGCGATCAGGTGGCGGCGGCTCCACCCGGGCAGGTCGGTCGGCTCGTCGAAGTCCTCGTCACTGAGCCGGTCGACGGCGGTCAGGAAGAGCTTGGTCCCCTGCTCCATCCAGTCCCGGGCGGTCATGACGCCCGGGCCACGTTGATCAGCCGGCCGATGCCCTGGATCTCGGTGACGAGGATGTTGCCGTCGGCGAGGTAGCGCGGGGGCTTGCGGGCGTGGCCGACGCCGCCGGGCGTGCCGGTCGCGATGACGTCGCCGGGCCGGAGCGTCATGATCGTCGATGCATACCGGACCAGCGCGACCGGGTCGAACACCAGGTCGGAGGTCTCGGCTTTCTGCATGATCTCGCCGTCGACGGAGGCGGTCATGGTCAGCGCCGGGCGGACGCCGCCGGGCAGCTCGTCGGGCGTGACCAGGACCGGACCGAGCGGGGTGGTGCCCTCGAACGTCTTGCCCTGCAGCCATTCCTTCGTCCGGAACTGCCAGTCCCGCATGCTCACGTCGTTGCAGACGGTGAAGCCGGCGATGGCGTCGGCCGCCGCCTGCTCGTCGGCGCGGCGCACGGCACGGCCGATCACGACGGCGAGTTCGGCCTCCCAGTCGACGGCGGTGGACTCGGGCGCGAGGTCGATGTCGTCGTTCGCGCCGATCAGCGCGTCGGCGAACTTGGCGAAGAGGGTCGGGTACTCGGGCAGCTCCCGGCCCATCTCCAGGATGTGGTTGCGGTAGTTGAGGCCGACGCACAGCACCTTGCCGGGGCGGGGCACGACGGGCGCGAACTCCACCCCGTCGACCGGGTACGTCGTGCCGCCGGTCGCCGCCGCCCGCGCCGGCCAGTCCTCCCGGGCCAGCAGCTCCCCGACGTCGGTGAACCCGAGGTCGACGTACCCGTCCTCGGTCGCGCGGACGGCGCGGGTGCCCTCGGCGGTGCGGATGGTGGCGAGCTTCACTGGACGTTCCCTTCCCGGTTGTCGATCTGGACGCGGTCCTGGTGGAGCCGCTCGAAGACAGGCGTGTCGCTGAACCGGAACAGGTCCAGCCCATGGTCGGTGGTGATGGTCAGCGGCTGCCAGGACGGCACCACGAACAGGTCACCGCGCTCGACGGTCCACGAGGTCGCGCCGACGGTCACCTCACCGCGACCCTCGAAGACCTGGTAGACCGAGGAGCCGACCTCGCGGCGGGTGGCGGTCCCGGTGTCGGGGGCGAGGCGGTGGAACTCGGTGCGGATGGTGGGCATGATGTCGCCGCCGGTCGTCGGGTTGGTGTAGCGGACCGCGGCGTGCCCGCGCTCGACGGTGGCGGTGTAGCCCTCGGCCTCCAGCGCGAGCTGCTCCGCGAGAGCCCGGTCGGTGTGCTCCCACCGGTACGCCAGCAGCGGCGTCGCGGGGGTGGGCTGCAGCTGGGTGAGCGGGCGCAGCCCCGGGTGTGCCCACAGCCGCTCCGAGTACGACCGCTCCGGCGCGTCCCGGCTCTCGACCTCGTCCGGGCCGAACTCGAAGAAGGTCGAGTCGGCGTAGTACTGGAAGGGGATGTCCAGGCCGTCGATCCAGGCCATCGGCCGGTCGGTGCGGTTGTGGTGGCCGTGCCAGTTCCACCCGGCCTGCGGGAGGAAGTCGCCGCGCCGCATCGCGACCGGGTCGCCGTTGACGACCGTCCAGACGCCCTCGCCCTCGACCACGAACCGGAACGCGTTCTGGGTGTGCCGGTGCACGGGCGCGTCCTCGGCCGGGTTGAGGTACTGGATGGCCGCCCACAGGGTCGGGGTCACGAAGGGCCGGCCGCCGAGGCCCGGGTTGGCCAGCGCGATGGCCCGCCGCTCGCCGCCCCGGCCGACCGGGACCAGCTCGCCGGCCTGCGCGGCGAGGGGGAGCAGGGTGTTCCAGCGCCAGACGTGCGGCTGCGCCTCGGACTGCGGCTGGGCCGGCATCAGGCCGCCGATCTCCGTCCAGAGCGGGACGAGCAGTTCCTTTTCGAACCCGCGGTAGAGCTCCTCGAGCTCCGGGGTGCGGATCGGTTGGCCCGGGCCGTCGGTGGCGGTGATGGACACGGGGGATTCGCTGACGCTCATACCCACCGATCGTCGGCGTCTTCTGTGAGGTGGGATACGGTTTTCTGCTATGAAGAACAAGCCGGTCTACGCCATCGACTCGGTCGACCACGCGCTGCACCTGGCCCAGATCCTGCAGCAGGAGGGCACGCTCCGGGTGACCGACGCGGCGGAGCGGCTCGGGGTCTCGGTGTCGACCGCCCACCGGCTGCTGGCGATGCTGGTCTACCGCGACTTCGCCGCCCAGCGACCGGACCGGACCTACACCGCCGGGCCGGTGCTGCGCCCCGCGCAGCGATCCGAGGCGCCGGTCGCGCTGCTGCGCCGGGTCTCCGCCCCCCACCTGCACACCCTCGTCGACGGGGTGCAGGAGTCGGCGAACCTGATGATCCTGGCCGGCACGGAGGTGCGCTTCATCGCCACCGTCGAGTGCGCGCGGATCCTCCGGGTCGGCGAGCGGGCCGGACGGGTACTCCCCGCGCACCTGGCCTCCGGCGGCAAGGCGATCCTCGCCGGGCTCCCGGCGACGGACGTGGGGACGCTGTACGAGGACGTGGACGGGATCGACGTACCCAAGCTGCGCCGGGAGTTGGCCCTGGTCCGCAAGCGGGGTTTCGCAATCAACGATCAGCTCACCGAGGCCGGGTTGACGGCCCTCGGCGTGGCGGTCCGGGGGTCCTCCGGGGCGCCGGAGGCGGCGGTCTCCCTCGCCATCCCGAGCGCGCGGTTCGACCGCAACCAGCTGCCGACGTGGGTCGCGGCGATGACGGCCGCCGCGACCCGGATCGAAAACGACCTCGCCGCGCGGCGCTGACGCCGGACGAGGCCAGGCCCCCGGCGACGGGATCGGCGGGGCGGGCCGTCAGGTCCAGGCCGCCGGATCGGCGCGGTTGTCCACGGCGGCGGCCGTACGGGCGTACGCTCGGTGCCGTGGTAGCGGCGGGGCGTCGATACCGATACGTCGGCCCGGCGGACGTGCGGGCGTCGGTCGGCGACTCCCCCGAGGGCTGGCCCATCCGATCATCGGTCGATCTCGTCGCCTACCTGGCGGCCGCAGATCCGCGCGACCGTGACGAGCCGTTCACCTACGTCATCGACCCTGGCGGCACGCTGCGGCTCGCGCCGAGACGCAGCGAGCACGTCGCCTGCGCCGGCGGTGGGGAGGTCCTCGGCGCGGGGGAGATCGCCTTCACCGGCGAGCGGGACGGCTGGCTCGTGACCGAGGTGAGCAACCAGGCCACCGGCTACTGCCCCGATCCCACGTCATGGGCGGCGGTGGCGGACGCCCTCGATCGGGCGGGTATCGGCCGCCCGGAAGAATTCACCGCGGCCATCGTCTTCCGGCGCTGCCTTGACTGCGGCGAGCGCAACGTCGTCCGCGACGACGACTACATCTGCGCGCTCTGCGGTGCTGAGCTGCCGGAGGATGTGGAACCCCGGCTGACGGCCCGGCCGCCGACCGACCAGCGTTCCCGCTGACGACCGAGCCGGCGGTCGGCCGCGCCGGACGATTTGCCGGACCGCAAGGGCACCTGCCACCAGATCGGCGACAGGTGCCCTTGCGGTCGTACCGGTTCAGGTCAGGCGCCGCCGCCTCCGGGCTGGACGACTCCGTTGACCGTCAGGGTGTAGGGCGCGTACTGGTTGACCTGCTCGGTCGGCTCGTCGTAGGCGACCACGGCGACGACTTTCGGGAACGCGCTGAGCAGGGCCAGCTGCGTGCGGCTGAGCGTCAGGCTGGACCTGCCGTTGAACTCGGCCTGCAGCGCAATCGAGTGCTGCTCGTCGATGCCGACCAGCCGCAGGTTCCAGTTGTGCACGGTGATCGGCTTGATCTCCGTCGGCGAGTCGAACGGCGCGAGGCTGCTGCCGTCGCTGACCGTCGTGCCGCCGACGGTGATGTCGTCGATCAGCCAGCCGCCCTCGTTGACGCCGCCGTCGCTGACGTAGCGGAAGCCGAGCAGGACGCTCTTCCCGGCGTACGCCGACAGGTCGTACGAGTGCGCCTCGAACCCGGTGGTCGTCCCGTTGATCGCCGGGCCGAACGGCCCGTCGACGGTCTTGTCGCCCGGGATCGCGGTGTAGGTCGCGCCGCCGTCGGTGGAGACGGTGACGTAGCCGTAGTCGAAGCCGGCCTCGGCGCCGTACTTGGCGAGGAAGCGCAGCGTCGGGTCGGCGGTCGGCACGGTGACCGACGTGACGGCCCCCGCGTCGAGGTTGCTGGCGTTTCCGGACCAGAGGACCGGGTTCCCGGCACGGTCCGGGTCGTTCGACACGACGGTCCACGCCAGCGGGAGCGGCGGCAGCGTCTTGGCCCCCTGGAACGACAACGACCGCAGGTCACGGCCGCGCAGGACCTGCCCGTTGGCCAACTGCAGCGGTACGAAGTCGGCGCCGTTCGGTGCCGCGCCCGGCGTGCCGTTGGCGGTCGGATTGGCGAGGTTGACCGTGGAGCGCAGGCTCGGCGTGGTCACCCTGCTCTTCGGTACGCCGAGCATGACCCCGCGGCGCGAGTCGCCGACGATCTTGTCGACCAGCGTCATCGTCTGGTAGTCGTGGATGACCTGGTACATGTTCTTGGCGCCCTCGGCCTTCAGCGCCGCGTCCAGGCTGGCCAGACCCTGCAGCTCGCCGTCGTTGTGCAGCCGGGAGATGATGTCCGTGCCGTACCGGTCATAGAGGAACAGCATGAACGAGTACGCGTTGCCGTAGTCGGCGAGCACCGCGTTCGGGTTGCTGCTCTCGCCCCACAGATTGAGCGAGTTCTCCGGGCCGCCGCAGTCACGCGGGTTGGTGTTGAACGGCGTCTGCATCGTGCCGAAGCCCTGGTAGCAGTAGAGGTGACTGTCGGCTCCCCGGTCGAACACGGTTGCCGTGCCGTCGACGTAGCCGGTCAGCGTCTGGGCGAAGTCGGACAGCCCCTCGTTGACCCAGGTCGTCTCAAACGGGTCGGTGTAGTACTGCGCCAGGTGCTGCCACTCGTGCGCGAAGGTCCCCTCGTAGAGGAACGGGCGGGCCGGGCGGCTGGTGCACAGGCCGTCGGTCGGCTCGTTCGGCGGGTTGGCACCCGTGCGGTGCAGCCAGTCGAACGCGTCGATGGTCATGACGTTGCGGTCGAGCAGTTCGGTGAACTGGGCCGAGAAGAAGCCGGCGATGTAGGTCGGCGCGGCCGGGAACTGGTAGAAGTTGTCGTCCCGGACGTTGTCGACAAGGGTGACGGTCTTGTTGCCGCCGCCGGTGTAGACGCCGCCGTTGCCGTTGGGGTCCGGTCCGAGCAGGGCGTTGGTGCCGTCGCGGTCCGGCGGCGTGCTGAACGCGGCCGTCTCCTTCGGATACATGTTGGTGTCGAACTCGTGGACGAAGTTCGCGACCTGCTCGTCGGTGATCTGAGTCGAGGAGGGGATCTGGGTCCGGCAGTCGCCGGCCGGGAACGCGAGGTCGTTGGCGACCCACACCTCGATGTTGTTGCCCACGCCCCGCAGCGTGTAGTCCTTGCGGTAGAGCCGGCCCTGGAAGTCGTCGAGCCCGAGCCACTGCCGGACGGTGCCGACCGGCGGAGTCTCCGCTGCTGCCATGGTTCGCGAACGCGCCTGCGCGCGCGGCTGGTAGCGGGCGGGCGTCTTCACCTTGTGGCCGTCGAGCGTGAAGTCCTTGCGGGTGAGCTCTCGGACGTCGCTCGGCCGATCATTTTTCACGGCGCCCGGCTGGGTTGGGGCGGCCGCCGCGGCTGACGCGGGAAGGACGCCCAGGAGTGGTAAGACGAGTGCGATGGCTGCTGCCCCGGCGATGCGGCTGCGTGCCATTGGCCCCCCTTGGGTCTCGTGAATCCGGTTGACGGGGCTCTCCCGTCGCAAGCAACCGGGATGACATTCACGTTCGTACCCGCAAAGGTTGCCTATGGCAATCGTCTTGCCGCACGATCTGTTGCACACGGCCGCGCCGAAGGCCCTCGCTCCGTCGGTCAGAGCACTAGCTCTCGTTTCACTCCTCTGGCGCTGGCGCCGCCGGGCCGCACACTACTCAGGCCGCTGACATCGGCCAGGGGTGCGGATTGCTGGGAGTGACTTCGTAGGTCAAGCAGCGAGTTGGTAGCGGGCCTGGTGGTTTCGCTGGTGCTCTTGGCCCAGATGGTAGGTCCAGTAGCGGTCGAAGTCGTCGTTGGCGAGCAGCGCGCGGAGTTTCAGGACGGCTTCGGCGCCGGCGCTCCGCCCGGCTGTCGATGCGTTCGTCCGACAAATTCCCTACCCGGCGGCCGGAGCGCAGTGATACACAACCGAGGTGCAAAACATTTTGGAGTTCCCCGAGGTCCTGCGGCTGATCGAAGACCGCTCGGCCGCGTTCCGCGCCGCGATCGCGTCCGCCCCCGACCTTGACGTCCAGGTCCCGACCTGCCCGGACTGGACGCTGCGCGAACTGGCGCAGCACCTCGGCGACGGCCGCCGCCGCCAGGCCGCCATCATCGCGGCGGGCCCGGGCGCTGAGCCCCCGGCGAGGACGGACCCGAAGGGCGCCCCGACCGCGCCCCGCGACCGCGAGGCCCTGGACGCCTGGCTCGCCGAGTCGACCGAGCTCATGCTCGACGCGATGCGCGAGGCCGGCCCGGACCGCGGCTGCTGGACCTGGTGGGGCCGCTCGCAGGCCCCGGAGACCAGCGGAGCCGTGGCCCGGCACCAGATCCAGGAGATCACCGTCCACACCTACGACGCCCAGCTCACCCAGGGGGCCGCACAGCCGCTGCCGACGGACGTCGCGGTCGAGGGCGTCGACGAGTTCCTGACGACCGTCGCGGCGACGACCGTCCCCTGGCCGTTCAAGCCGGCGACCATCGACCTGCACACGACCGAGGGCCGCTCCTGGCGCCTGACCCTCAACGCCGACGGCGTCCGCTGCGACGACCTCGCCGCCGACGCGGAGCCGGGCGACATGGCGATGCGAGGCGCAGCGAGCGAACTGGTCCTCTACTTCTATGAGCGCGTCCCGCTCGACGGCCTGGAGACCACCGGCGACACCGAGCCGATGGAGCAGCTCGCAGACTGGGACCCGAACGCGTAAAACGCGCACTTGTGACGCATCTGTCGGTTGTGCGCGCGCTCCTGCGGGCGCCACTGGGCCCGGGGTTAGCGCAGGGCCTCGCCGCCGATGCGGATCACCCGGCCGTGCACCTTGCGCAGGTAGGCGAGCAGTTTGCGGATGGACCAGCGGGTGAAGGGCTGGCTGAGCTTGGTCGGGCGGGTGGTGGCCGTCTGGACGACGAAGTCCTCGTCGTCAGGGCTGAGCAGGCGGGGACGGCCTCCCGCCCACCGAGGGTCCAGGCAGGCCGGGCCGATCTGGTTGAACCGGTGGATCACGTCCCGCACCGTGTCCTCGTCGGCCTGCACCAACTGGACGATCACTGGAACTCGGTTGTTCGGCGAGCTGACCCGGTCGGTGAGGAACTCCTCCCAGATCCGTCGGCCCACCGCCTGCTCCGGCGCCAGGTTCGCCCCGCCGCGGAACGCCCGGGCCGCCTTACCCGGCACCGGCACGGCGCCGGCGAGCGGCCCGCAGGTAACCGCGGAGCAGGTCCGCCGCCGCGTACACCCTCGGCCCGCCGATGTCCGGCACCCGGCCGGCCGGGGTGCCGAGCGCAAGCTCGACGAGCCGGGCCGCCACCTCGTCGGCTTCGATTGGCTGGAGCCGGAAGCCGGCGGGCGCGGGCATGACCGGTGGCCTCGCCAGCCACGAAGCCTTCCTCACCCTCGCCTGCGCCATCGCCTGCTGGCGACGACTCCGACACTCAGAGTGTTAGGAGGTCTAAGCCCTGGCGGCGCCCACCGCCACCACTTCGCGGTACGGGGTCAGGAACGCGGTCAGCGCCGCCAGCATCGCGTCGGGGGCCTCCTCGGCGACGAAGTGGCCACTGTTGGGGATGACCGCGGTCTGCACGTCGTCCGCGAGGAGCTTCATCGCCTCCCCGACCTTGTCTCCGCTGCTTGCCGCTCCGCCGATCCCCAGGACGGGCATGGCGAGCCGGCTGTTCTTGCGCTTTTCGTTCTGTTTCATCATCGCGTCCCAGGCTCGGTAGAACCCGAAGCTGCCGCGCAGTGAGTCGGGGTTGGAGAGCAGACCGACGTAGTAGTCGATCAGGTCGTCGGGCAGCTTCCCGCCCTGGATGGTGAACTCCCAGCTGAAGAAGATCTTCTCTCGTCCCTGGACGAGCTGTTCGTTCAGCTTGTTGATCCGGTTGAAGGGGATGTGCCAGAACCGGTCGTTGAGCGGCCCGGGAGCGAACATGGGCGGTGAGGGAACCGCTCCCGGCGGCCCGGGAACCTCGGCGAGGGCCACCCGGTCGATCCGTTCCGGGTGGTCCGCAGCCAGCGCGTAGCCGATCGGGAGTCCGGTGTCGGTGCCGACCATGGCGAAGCGCTGGTGGCCGAGCGCGTCCATCAGCGCGACCATGTCATTGGCCTGGGTGCCGGGGTCGTACCCGTCCTCGGGCTTGTCGGACAGCCCCATGCCGCGCTGGTCGACCGCGATGACCTTGAAGTCCCGGGCCAGCGCCGGCATCAGCAGGCGCCACGCGTACCAGTTCTGCGGCCAGCCGTGCACCAACAGCAGCGGCGGTCCGTCACCGCCGACAACCGCGTGCAGGCGCACCCCATTGGCGTCGACATACCGGCCGGTGAACGTGTCGGTGAACCCTGCCGGAAGGTTCGGCGCCTGCGAGACGGAGCCGGGGCCCTCCGGAACGGAAGTTGAGCTCATGACGATCTCCTCTCACCACACCTCAGGAAGTCGACACCGGATCGATGCCGAGGGATCACCTCCGCGCTGCCCATTCCCGCCTAGATCCAGGGAAAACCCCCCGGCCGCACACCAGGGCAGAGGTCATCGACCCGGCGGCTCGTAGGCCTCTTTGACCCGGACCGCCTCGTCGACTTCCTCGGCTGTCAGCAGCGGTGTGATCCGCGAGTCCAAACCGCCCGCCGCCCGGATGGCGAGGGCCAGTGCGGCCGCGCTCTTGTGGTCCGGCAGGTCGAACACCACATAGGTGTCGTTTTTACCGAATGAGAAGTACATCGACTCCAGCCGCCCGCCGCTGGCCTCGATCGTTTTTCGGACGACGTCGACTCGCTTGCTGCCACCGTCAGTGATCAGTCCCTTGAGCCCCTCGATGGTGTAGGTCGACTGCAACAGGAATTTCGGCACCTCGACATCAACTCCCAGCTGTACTGGCGGCCGCTTGCGGCCACCAGCGCCTGCTCGGACCAGATCAGGTTCGGGCTTACTTCGTGCCCTGGCGCTGGACCCGCGTTTCGGGCGTGACCTTGGACCGGCCGTGGTCGCGTTCCGACCCTGATGTCCCGGTCGCCGCCCGCAGGTGCCGGCGGTCCGGGGAGTGCTCGACCTCGGAGCCCTGCCGGCCCCGTGCCCCGCTGCCCGGATTCCGCCCCGCACGTGCCGACTCGCCGCCCGGGTCGTGCTTGTTTGGCTTGTGGCTACCCATGCGCCGGGCGTACCCGGTACGTCAGCGGCTAGTCATCCCGCGACGACCGCGCCCCCGCCGGTCCGGCGGCGAGGGCCAGCTCAGCGGGCGTACGTCAGCAGCAGTGCGCCGGTGCTGGTCGGCTCGTTGCTGATCAGCCGGAACGCCGCGAGCCCCCCGTTCGCCGGCCAGATGCGCTTGCCGCCGCCGAGCAGCACCGGGTCGACCATCAGCCGCAGCTCGTCGACCAGGTCGTGCTCGAGCAGCGTCCGGCCCAGCCGCGCGCTGCCGATCAGGTGCAGCTCGCCCTCGCCCGACTCCTTGAGCTCGGCCACCGCCTTGGCCGCGTCGCCAGCCAGCAGCGAAGAGTGCGCCCAGGCGAGCGGCGAGGCGAGCGTCGTCGAGGCCACGTACTTCGGCTTGCTGTTCAGCGGGTCCGCGACCACCCGCTCCGGCCCGGTGACGTGCGGCCAGTGCGCGGCGAACCTCTCATACGTCAACCGTCCGAAGAGGAAGGCCGAGGCCGCAGTCAACCCATCGACCACCCACTGCCGGGACGTCTCGTCGAACCAGCGCAGATGCCAGCCGCCGTGCGCGAAGCCGCCGCTGCGGTCCTCGTCCGGCGCGCCGGGCGCCTGCACCACGCCGTCCAGGCTCATCCACTCGACCACCACGAGCTTCACGCCGCCACCTCCGCCAGCTTGTCCAGCGCCGACTCCCAGCCGGGTGCCACGCCGTCGGCCACCTGCGGCATCGCCGCCGCCAGCTCCGCCAACCGCTCGTGTACGAGGGTGAGCGCGGTCCCGCCGTCCGGCTTGCCGTCGAGGGTGACGGTCAGCAGCGAGTCGTACGTCGGGCCGTCGGCGCGCTGCGGGCCGACGAAGCCCCAGCGCCAGACGATCCGTTGGTCCTGTTCCAGCTCCACCAGCTCGCAGTTGAAGCCGCCGACGTCGGCGCCGGCGTCGGCGTGCCAGATCCGGTACCGGCCACCGACCCGCGGCTCGACCTCGGCGCGGGTCACCTCCAGCCCGCCGGGGGCGAGCCAGCGGCGCAGCAGGTCGGGGTCGAGCCAGGCGCGGTAGACCTTGTCGGGTGGGGCGGGGATGTCGCGGTGCAGCCGTACGGCGGTGCTCATCAGTCGGTCCCTTCCTCGGTGAAGAGCGCCTCGAGGGCGTCGAGCCGCTCGGTCCAGTGGCGCTCGTAGAAGTTCAGCCAGGCCGAGGCGGAGGCGAGCGGGGCGGGCTCCAGCCGGCAGACGTGCCGCCGGCCGGTGACCGTGCGCTTCACGAGCCCGGCGCGCTCCAGCACCTGCACGTGCTTGGAGGCCGCGGCGAGGGACATCGCCAGCGGCTCGGCCAGCTCGCCGACGGTCAGCTCCCGCTCGGCGAGCCGCCGCAGCATGGCACGCCGTGCGCCGTGCGCCAGGGCGTGGAACACCTCGTCCATGCCCGCCGGATCCTCAACCATGTGGTTGACGATAGCGGCCGGCCAATCAACCTTCAACCCCTTGGTTGAACTTCAGGGGGTCGGATTCGACGTTCCGGCTGCACTCCAACGTTTGCCCGCGATGCCAGCGGCATCGCGGGCGCAACGGCATGCTCGCCAGCTAGCCTTCGGCCACGCTGCCGCTACCGCGAGCCAAGAGGCCGGGCACAAAGCTGGACGGGTTCATCTTGCGGCGTGAATGGGTCGCGCTGCGGCGTGATGGGTTGGTTGCCGGGCCGGATGCTGCGGTGGAGGCGGTGGGGTTGTCCTGGGAGCCCGGCACATCTTCGCTGCGGATCGGGAGGTCCAGGTTGAGCCGCTTCGTCTCCTCGTCCAACGCCGCCAGGAAATCCTCCGTCTGCTGCGGGGTCATCTGGCGTAGCCGGTCGCTGACGCGCTCCATGCCGGCGGCGAACTCGTACCGCTCCTTGTCAGTCATGTGCCAGGACAGCATCGCCCGCTCGGACGCCGTCGGCTCTCCCCGGTAGGCGACAACCGCGTTGTGCGGCAGCGACTTCAGCAGCACCTGGCCGACACCCGGCACCTCGTCCAGGTCCAGGGTCAGGTCGTCTGGATCCTCGGAGCCAAGGTCACGTGGGCTTGTCGACATTGCTTCTCCTCGGTGCGCATCGGTCATCGGAACATCCTCGCCGTGGTGTTCTTGGCTGTCAGCAACTGGAGGTAATGAGCCAACTCGTCCTGCAGGCGCCAGCGTAGATAGATCGCGTTGATGATCGCAGCAAGTCCGACGAACAACACGCCAACGTTGACCGAAAGGTGGCCGATGACTGGCTCAAGCGCCGGAGAGCCGACATCTTTGATCATCCAGTCGGGAGCCTGCCTGACGTACAGAAGGGCGGCGACAACCGAGGTCAGGCCGGTGACGACCAGCCCGACGAACGTTGTCAGTGAGGACCGCTGGAGTTTTTCCATGGAATATCCGACGAAGGTGGCGGCGACTGGGGAGATCGCCAACAGGAAGGCCAGGACATCCCCGGACACGTCCGTCCCGATGTTGTTCGGAACGAAGAACGCGAGAAGGGTTGTCACCGACGCCGACAGGGCGGCGAGCCAGAACGTGAGCCCGAGTGCCCCAGGGGGAACCTCGTCGAAGATGACCTGCATGACAAGGTCCTTGGGCTTGCAGGTGTCGAAGCGTCGCGTGTACAGGTGCGCGTACGGAAGGGCCTGATGGTGGCGAACCCGCAGGTAAGCCAGCTTGCTCATCTTCTTGATGTCGTCCTGGCGAATGGTGCCGCCTGTCTTCGCGGACTGGACATAATGCGCCTTCACGTAGCTGTTGGGACCGGCGTGCATCCGGAAGTGGTAGCTGTTCGTGATGAACGGCAGGTTGAGTGGGATGACGAATGCATTCGGTTGAAGACCGTATCTGACCCGACGCCGACGTTCGGGGGTGGCGACGCGCCCGTACACCGGAATCGTCTTCGTGTACCGCAGGACCCATTTGTAGCCGGTCGGCAGGGGCGCCTCGGCGACGATGACGTAGTTGCGAACCAAAAACGCGCAGATCCGCCGCAGCTTCGTCAACTGCCTCTCGTCGGCGATCCCCCTCACCGACGCCACCGCCTGGTCGAAGTATGTGTGGGCGTCTGCGAGACGAACGCGACCCTGCCGGAAAACGAGGCGCAGCAACGCGTAGAGCACCGAAGGATGGTCCTGGCCGAACGTCTTTTCGAATTCGGCCTGAAGAACGTGTGCCACTACCCCTCGCGCGTCTTCCTGAGACAGGAACGGTAGGGCATTGCCGCCACCGTCAGAAGTATCCACGTTGTCCATCATTGTGCCCTTGGTGGCGGTAATCATGGGCACGAGCATTACGGTCGGCTCCGCACCATTCTGATCATCAGTCTTCGTCAACACGGCCGCTGGCGCGCGAACGCCGCCGCCGTTACCGTCGGAGTCCACCGCGGCGGGCTGCCGTTGGATCGGGATCGGTGGCTCTCCCGCCTGACGTCTCAGGTCGGACAGGTCGTCCAGGGAACTGGTGTACGTCGTCGATACGGTGACCCGAAGGCATTCCCCGACCGGCTCAACCTCGTCAGTCACCCGTACCTGGTAGCGTGCCGGCTCCACCAGCATCTGCCCGAACAGGCGGATCGAGGAGCTCGGGTACTTCTTACTGACCCGGACCATCGCCTCGATGATCTCCCGGTCGGCCGCCTTTCGGTCCCCCGGGTCGATCGGCGGCTTGCCCGGGGCCTCCTCGAAGCGCTGCTGCGCCCTCCAGTGGCGCCTCGCCGCCCGCCGGGCCCGCCAAATGAGAACCAGCGCGAGCACCCCCGCGCCGATCCGAGCGGCCGATTCGTCAAGCCACATCGGACGCCCCGGCCCGGACGGCATGAGCCAGCCGGCGAGCCCGTCCACGAGGGCTACGGCAACCAACAGCGCCGCCAGAATCAGGTAGGCAATGCATGCTGTCGCCGGTCTGGCGCGTCCCACCTCGACCAACCCCCTTCCGCAGCCACCAGCGACTTCGAAGATTCGTTTCGCTGGGTAGCGACAGCCTCGCGGAAAGTAAGATCGATCACATCCTCCAGACGGGTGCAGCGAATCCGAACTATGGATAGACAGCCCTCCGAAGTTCGGTCCGTTCTCCACAGTGGATGACCACCCAGCGTCGTGTTTTGTGAATCGCGGAGATCGGCGGAGGCCCAACATTGGAAGACCGCCGGGGAACCTCATGCCGTCGGTGTCGGCCAGTCGTTGCCGGGTCTCCCGGTGTCGGACCGTTCGGCTACGGTCGGGGAGTCATGGAGCCGCGGTTCGGCGAGACCATCATCGGGCGGGAACACCCCGCAAGTGTGCTGCGCGCCGAAGTGGACCGCGCGAGCACAAGCCACGGCGGCCTCGTCCTCGTCACCGGCGAGCCCGGCATCGGCAAGACCACGCTCGTCACGGCCGTGGCCGAGGAGGCCCGGGAGCGGGGCGCGCTGGTGCTCGGCGCCGCCTGCTGGGATTCCGACAGCGCACCCGGCTACTGGCCCTGGGTGCAGGTGCTGCGCGGCCTGCGCCGCTCGCCCGACGACTGGGCGCTCGCGCGGGAGGCCGCAGCACCCGGCCTCGCGGTCCTGCTCGGCGAGACCACCGGTGCCAGCCGCGGCGGCCACAGCACCGGCAGCACCGACAGCAGCGGCGGGACCACCGCTGAGACCGCGGACGACGGCGACCTTGAGGCGTTCGCGCTCTACGACGCGGTGACCAGCGCGCTGGTCGCGGTCTCCCAGCGCCGGCCGGTCGTGGTCGTCCTCGACGACCTGCACTGGGCCGACGCCGCCTCGATGCGGCTGCTCCAGTTCGCCGCCCAGCACACCTGGTTCGAACGGCTGCTCCTGATCGGCACCTACCGCGACGCCGAGGTCGAGTCGGGCGAACATCCGCTGCGCCCGCTGCTGATGCCACTGACGGCGAAGGCGACCACGATCACCCTCACCGGCCTGTCCCGCGACGAGGTGGGCGCGCTGATGACCCGCACGGCCGGCCGCGAGCCCGACCCGGGGCTCCTCGACGAGGTGCACCGGCGCACCGGCGGCAACCCGTTCTTCGTCGAGCAGACCGCCCGGCTGTGGCGCGCCGACGGCCTGGTCAGCACCATCGCCCCCGGCGTCCGGGAAGCCGTGCGGCGGCGGCTGGCCCAACTGCCCGCCCCGGTGGTCGAGGCGATCACGGTCGCCGCCGTGCTGGGCCGCGACTTCCACCGCCAGGTCCTCGCCGCCTGCGTACCCACCCCGGTCGCGCAGGTCGACCGGCTCCTCGACCGCGCGGTGACCGCCCGGCTCGTGGTGGCCCGCGGCGGCGGCCGGTTCGCCTTCGCCCACGATCTGGTCCGGGAAACCCTGTACGACGGGCTGCCCGACGACGGCCGCCGCGCCCGACACGCGGCGGTGGTCCGGGCGGTGGACCGCGAGCCGACGCTCACCGAGCGCCTGATCCCCGCCGACCTGGCGCGCCACGCCTGGCTCGCCAACACGGACCTCGACCCGTCCCGGGCCGCCGAGCTGCTGGTCGCCGCCGCCTGGGACGCCGGCGGCCGGCTGGCCATGGAGGAGTCGGCGGTCCACTTCCGGCGGGCGCTGGAGGTCGCCGAGGATCCGACCCACCGAGTCAAGATCATGGTGGAGCTGGCGCAACTGCTGTCGCACCTGGGCGGCCGGGAGGAGGCGGGGCGACTCCTCACCGAGGCGGCGGAGCTGGCATCCGGGCTCGACGACCCCGCGCTGCTGGCCCGCGTCGCGCTCACCGTCCACCGGCACCTCTGGGCCCCCTCACGCCACTCGACCGACTCCGAGGGGCTGTTGCGGGAGGCGTACCGGCGGCTGATCGGCGAGCCCGAGGACGGCGTGCCGGTGACCACCGTGGTCGCCGATCTGATCACCGCCACCGAGACGCTCGCCCGCCGCGGGCAGGACGACGAGGCGCTCACCTTCAGCCTCTGGGCCCGGCACGACACCACGTGGGGGCTGGGCACGGCCGCCGACCGGGCGGCGCTCACCGCCGAGATCCGCGACGTGGCCCGCCGCACCGGCGACCGGGAGACGGAGCTGTGGGCGACCAGCCTGCGGTGGGTCGCACTGCTGGAACTCGGCGACCCCCGCTACCTGCACGAGCACACCGCCTTCGTCACGGCGGGCCGGGAGGGCGACGTGGCCCGGCACCGGATGGCAGGCACCATCGACGGCGGCATCATCGCCGCCTTCCGGGGCGACTTCGCCAAGGCCGACGAGCTGTTCGGCGAGCTCGCCGGGTTCGGCGAGTGGGAGCACTCCGACCACGCCTTCCTGGGCCACCACCTGCGCTGGTCGTGGCTGCTGCTGCAGGGCCGGTTCGACGAGATCGACACGCTGCTCGCCGGGCTGGACCCGACCGACCACCACTACCTGGAGCTGGTCCAGGCGATCACCGCGGTGGAGCGCGGCGACGACCCGGCCGCCGTACGCCTGACCGTCGGCATCGAGGCGGCGGGCGCGCCGTACCCCCGGCCGGTGTCGCCGCTGTGGCTGCGGCTGCGGGCGCAGGTCGCAGCCGCCACCGGCGACCCGCAGCGCTGCGCGCAGGCGCGGGAGGCGCTGCTGCCGTACCGCGGCCAGTGGACGGTTGCCCTGTTCGGCTGCGACATCAGCGGCCCGGTCGACCACTGGCTCGCCCTCATCGACGCCGCAGAGCAACGCTGGGACGACGCGGTCGCCGGTTTCGAGGCGGCGCGCGACGCCGCCGACCGGATGGGTGCCCGACCCTGGTCGCTGATCGCCCGCGCCGGCCTGGTGGACGCCCTGACGGGTCGCGGTCGCCCGGGCGATGCGGCCGCCGCGGCCGAGCTGCGCGCCGCCACCGCCGCCGAGGCGCGGGCGCTCGGCATGGCGCAGGTGCCGCACCGGCTGGGCGTCGTGGGCGTGGACCCCGCCGCCGCAGGCAGCTCGGCGTCGACACCGGCCGGGCCGGGCCACCCAAACCGGGTGCCCGAGAACGGACGGCGATCCGCTGATGCGCAGCTCGGCGGCGGTGTCGGCGAAGGGGCCCAGGCTGCCGCGGCGGCGGCACCCGTCGCGGCAGCGGTCGTCGACTACGAGTTCCGCCGCGACGGCCCGGTCTGGCAGCTCGCGTACGCCGGGGTGGTCGCGCACCTGCCCGACGCCAAGGGCCTGCACGACCTGCGCCTGCTGCTCAGCCGGCCCGGCGTCGACGTACCCGCGGTTGAGCTGCTGGACCCCGCCGCCGGCCCGGAACTCGCCGCCGCCCGCCGGCTCGGCGGCGACCCGGTCCTCGACGACGAGGCGAAGGCCCGCTACCGGCGCCACCTGCAACGGCTCGACGACGAGATCGACCGGGTCGCCGCCCGAGGCGACGAGCCGAAGCTGGCCGCCCTCGACGCCGAGCGCGCGGCGCTGCTCGACCAGCTGCGCGCCGCGGCCGGGCTGGCGGGCCGCAGCCGCCGCCTCGGCGACGAGGCCGAGCGGGCCCGCAAGACCGTGACCGCCCGCATCCGGGACACGCTGCGCCGGCTCGACGACCGCCACCCCGCGCTCGCTGCCCACCTGCGCGACACCGTCTCCACCGGCAGCACCTGCCGCTACCTCCCCCCTGAGCCGCTGCCCTGGCGCCTCTAACTGGTCTTGGTGATTCGCGTGATCATCAAGATGGGCCTGTCGTCAGCGGGTAGCTGAGCGAAAGAGGTCACACCGCGGAGTCCAGGCGTTCGCGCTGCTCGGCGGTCAACTCCAGGGACACCCCCGCGACCGCCTCGTCCAGCTGCTGCACCGTGCTGACGCCCACGATCGGCGTGACGGCCGGGTTCCCTCCGGTCAGCCACGCCAACACCACCCGGTTACGGTTCGTGCCGGTCTCGGCGGCGATCTCGTCGAGCACCGCGAGGCGGCGGGCGGTGCCGGGGTGGTCGTACTCCGCCGGCAGCGGCTTGTCCGCGCGGGTGTAGCGGCCGCTCAGCAGCGGCGTGTACGCCCACAGCGCCATGTCCGGGTGGTGCTCCAGGTAGTGGAGCACCTCGTCGCTGACCGCACCGAACCGGTGCACCACGGTGGGCTGTGTCCCGGGGCGCGGTTGCAGGTACGTGTGGTGCTGCTGCACCGCGGTGAAGCCGGCGCTGCCGGCGGCCCGCGCGATCTGCCGCGCCCGCTCGATCTGCCAGACGGGGTAGTTGGAGCCGCCGAGGCGGCCGACCGTACCCGCGGACACCAGCTCGTCGAACGCGGCGACCGACTCTTCCAGCGGGGTGGCCGGATCGGGCTTGTGGGCCCAGTACAGCTCGACGTGGTCCGTGCCGAGTCGTCGGAGACTGCCCTCGATTCCGCTCTTGATGACCGCGGCCGAGAGGCCCTCGGCCGTTTCCGGGAATCGCCCGGCCACGGTCGGCTCGCAGCCCACCTTGGTGCTGATCTTGACGCGGTCACGGACGCCCGGGCGGCTTGCCAGCCAGCGCCCGAGCAATGCCTCGCTCTGCCCGCCGAAGCCGGACGGGTCCACCCAGAACGAGTAGCAGTTGGCGGTGTCGATCCAGACGCCTCCGGCGTCCACGAAGCGGTCCAGGAGCTCGAACGAGAGGCGCTCGTCCTGAATCGTGCCGAAGAACATGGCACCAAGAGCCAGGTTGTCAATCATGTCCATCACGGTAGGCGGATTCGGCTCGGCGGTACGCTCCAATCTTGTGACCGTTTCCCAGACCAATCTCGCGTGGGCGACGCTGCTGGACGTCGGCCCGCCGGAACGCGGCCGGCGCCGCCTGCACGATCGCCTGGCGCACGCGCTGCGCACCGCGATCCGGGACGGCCGGCTGGCGGAGGGCGCCGCCGTGCCACCGAGCCGAGCGCTCGCCGAGGAGCTCGGCTGCTCCCGTTGGGTCGTGACGGAGGCGTACGGGCAGCTCATCGCGGAGGGTTACCTCGCCGCCCGGGTGGGTTCCACGACGCGTGTCTCGTGGTCACCGGACACCAGGCCGCCGCGGCCTCGCGGGCGGCGCGCACCGGCGCCGCCACCGATCCGGTACGACCTCGCGCCCGGCCTGCCCGACCTGCGGGCGTTTCCGCGCCGCCGCTGGGCGGACGCCGTCCGGGCGGTCACCGGCTCGGCCGTCCACTACGACCTCGGCCTGCCCGACCCCGGAGGGCACGCGGCGCTGCGTACCACCGTCGCGGAGTACCTGCGGCGCTCGCGCGGCGCGGACGCGCACCCCGCGTCCGTGACCGTGTGCGCGGGCATCACCGACGGTCTGGTCCGCACGTGCCGAGCGCTGCGCGCCGAGGGGATCGCCGACCTGGCCGTGGAAGACCCGGGTTGGGGGCGGCTGCGGGACGCCGCGACGAGCGCCGGCCTGCGCGTGCACCCGGTGCCCGTGGACCACGACGGCCTCCGCGTCGACGACCTCGCGCACACGCCGGCCCGGGCCGTCATCGTCGGCGCGGCACACCAGTTTCCCACCGGCACGGTGCTGTCCCCGGCACGCCGGGCACATCTGGTGCGCTGGGCCCGCGAGGTGGACGGCTTCCTCATCGAGGACGACTACGACGCCGAGTTCCGCTACGACCACCACCCGGTCGCCGTCATGCAGGGAATGGATCCGAGCCGGGTCTTCCTCCTCGGCTCGGTCAGCAAGACGCTGTCGCCGGCCCTCGGCCTGGGCTGGCTGGTCGCGCCTGCCGCGATGACCCCGGCACTCCGGGCAGCGAACCTCGTCGCCGCCGCGCCACCGGTGCTGGACCAACTCGCGCTCGCCACCTTCATCGACCGCGGGTGGTACGACGCCCACCTGCGCGCGGCGCGGCGGCGGTTCCGCACCCGCCGCGACCTGCTGGTCCGGATGCTCGGCGCCCAGGTGCCGGAGGGCCGGGTCGCCGGCACCGCCGCCGGGCTGCACATCCTGCTACACCTACCGGACGGCGCCGACACCCGCGGCGCGGTCCGGGCCGCGGCCGCCGCCGGGCTGCGCCTGGCGGACCTCGACGACTACCGCGCGAAGCGGTCGGCGGAGCGCGCGCTCGTCCTCGGGTACGGCAACATCAGCGACACGGAGATCCCCGCAGCCGTCGCGCTCCTCCGCGAAGCGTTGCTTGGCGGTCAGCGGCGGTTGTAGCGGTACGTCGTCAGCGTGCCGAAGACCACCACGAAGCCGGCGCTCCACAGCAGCAGCCACATGGTGTTCGTCGGGTCGGACGATCCCGCCATCGCCGCCCGCACCGCCGCCACCAGGTGAGTGATCGGGTTGACCTTGACGAACGCCTGGAGCCAGCCGGGCATGGTGCCCGGGTCGACGAACACGTTGCTCAGGAAGGTCAGCGGGAACAGCACCATCATGCTGACCCCCATCACCGACTTCTCGCTGCGCAGGATCAGCCCGAAGAACGTCCAGACCCAGGAGAACGCGAACGAGAAGACCACCAGCAGGCCGACCCCGGCCAGCACGCCGAGCAGCCCCCCGTCGGGCCGGAACCCGAGCACCAGCCCGACGCCGAGGATGACCAGGGCGGCGAGGACGTACCGCAGCACGTCGCCGAAGATCATGCCGACCAGCGCGGCCGGCCGCCAGACCGGCAGTGTCCGGAACCGGTCGAAGACGCCCTTCTCGATGTCGGTGTTCAGGCCGACTCCGGTGTACATGGTGATCATCACGACGCTGGTGACCATGATGCCGGGCAGGAAGAACTGCAGGTAGTTCCGCGGGCTGCCGCCGAGCGCGCCGCCGAACAGGTACGTGAACATCAGCACCATCATGATCGGGAACGCGGTCACGTCGAACAGCTGCTCCGGCACGTGCTTGATCTTCAGCAGCGCGCGCCAGCCGAAGGTGAGCGACGCCGACAGTGCGCTCGGCCTCGGCGGTCGGGCACCGGGCGCGAGGACCGTCGCCAGCGCCTCGGCGGACGGTACGTAGCCGGACGGGGCCCGCCCGGTCGTGGTGGTGGCGTTGATCATCGGGCTGCCTCCAGCTGGTCGTCCCGCGCGTCGGCCGCGACGGCGGGGTGGTCGGTCAGGGCCAGGAAAACCTCGTCCAGGCTCGGCTGGCCGAGGGAGAAGTCGTCGACGACGATGCCGGCGCGGGCCAACTCCCCGAGCGCCCGCGCGGCCTGCTCGCCGGCCTCGAGGTCCGAACCGTCACCGCTGACCCGCGCGGTCATCGCCACCGGATCCGGTTCGAGCTGCACCGGAACGCCGAGCGCCGCCTGGAGCACCTTCTCGGCCTCGGGCCGCTGCCCCGGGTCGCGCAGTCGCACGTGGATGGTGCCGGAGCCGACGGACGACTTGAGCTCGCCCGGCGTGCCCTCCGCGATCACCTTGCCGTGGTCGACCACCGCGATCCGCCCGGCGAGGTGATCCGCCTCGTCCAGGTACTGGGTGGTCAGCAGCACGGTCGTGCCGTGCGCCACCACCGCCCGGACGATCTCCCACACCTGGTTGCGGCTGCGCGGGTCCAGGCCCGTCGTCGGCTCGTCCAGGAAGAGCAGGTCGGGGGTGCTGAGGATGCTCGCCGCGATGTCGATGCGCCGCCGCATGCCTCCCGAGTACTTCTTGACCTGACGGCCGGCCGCCTCGGTCAGACCGAACGCGGCGAGCAGGCTCTCGGCCCGCTGGCGGGCGGCCGGCTTGCCCAGCCCGAGCAGCCGACCGAGGAGCACCAGGTTCTCCACGCCGGTCAGGTCCTCGTCGACCGAGGCGTACTGGCCGGTCAGGCTGACCCGGGCGCGCACGGCGTCGGCCTCCGCCACGACGTCATGACCGAAGACCCGCGCCCGGCCGCCGTCGGGGCGCAGCAGCGTGGCCAGCACGCGTACCGCCGTGGTCTTGCCGGCGCCGTTCGGGCCGAGCAGCCCGTAGACGGTGCCGGCCGGGACCTGGAGATCGATGCCGTCCAGCGCCCGGGTCTCACCGAACGACCGGGTCAGGCCGTCGGCCTCGATGGCCAGTCCGGTGGTGCGCTTACTCATGATCGCAACCTTCCTCTCACACATTCAGGAGACGTACGGGCGCGCGGCGCGACCCTCACGCAGCGCCAGACCCCACCAGCAGAGCTGGTCGAGCAGGACCCGGGCGTCCTGGCGCAGCTGGTCCTGGGCCTGCGGCGTCGGCTCGCCGCAGAGCAGGTCGACGCCGACGATGTCGCGCACCGTCACGGCGTGCAGGGCGGTGAAGACCGTCCGGAGCTGGTCGACCGCGTGCAGGCCGACTGAACGGCAGCCGTACGACACGAAGCCGACCGGCTTGGCCTGCCACTCGTCGTACGCGTAATCGATCGCCTGTTTCACCGAGGCCGGGAAACTGTGGTTGTACTCGGGGGTGACCACGACGAACGCCTCCGCCCGGCTCACCTGCCGCACGAACGACCGCATCGTCGCGGTCGGCTCGGCCGGGTAGCAGGCGGGGAAGTCGTACGCGGCGAGGTCGACGACGGTCACCGCCATCTCGTCGCGCTGCTGCGCCTGCTCGACGAACCAGCGACCGATCCGGTCGCCCATCCGTCCCTCGCGGGTGCTGCCGATGATCACGGCAAGCCGCAACGGCGTCATGCTCCCTCCCGCTTCCGTCGAGCCTCACCCATCAGGCGCGAGACGACGACCGGCACCCGCTAGACCTGATCTAGCGGCGTTCGGGCAACGGCGCTGCCAGCGGCGAGGTGCACGGAATCGTCGGTGGCGGCTGCTTCAATCAGCCTCGGGATAAGGGGGGCGAATGACCGAGGTACGCATCGAGCGGTGGAGCAGCGAGGACCTGGAGGTGCTGCGGCAGCTCAACACGCATGAGGTCCGGGCGCACACCGGCGGACCGGAGACGGACGAGCAGGTGGTCGCCCGGCACGAGCGGTACGTGCGCGGCCCCGGCCCGCGCAAAGGCCAAATGTTCACGATCGTGCTCCCCGACGGCGTCAAGGTCGGCAGCGTCGGCTACTGGGAGCGGGAGTGGCGCGGCGAGCCGGTCTACGAGATGGGCTGGGCGATCCTGCCCGCGTACCAGGGCCGGGGGCTGGCGACCGCGGCGGTGCGCGCGGTGATCGCGGAGGCCGCGGCGCAGCGGAAGCTCCGCTGGGCGCACGCCTACCCGTCGGTCGACAACCCGCCGTCGAACGCGGTCTGCCGCAAGGCCGGCTTCACGCTGCTCGGCGAGACCGAGTTCGAGTACCCGCCGGGCCGGATGATGCGCTCCAACGACTGGCGGATCGACCTGACCGGTTGAGCTGTGACGACGTGCAGGCCGAATATTCGCCAATTTCGGAAGCGACAGTAGTTGACGGCCTGGTGACGAAATTGACCGGTATTGTAGAGAGTGATGTGACATCACTTCTGCTCGATCAATTCGTCCCGACGGCGTCGACCCGACAACGACCGGGCGGGGCTCACGCAACGGCCGGACTGCGTCACGACATCCGAACGGGCAAGCCGAAGCGGGGGAAGATAACGATCGTATAACGACGATTCCCGATCGACCTTTCGTAACAGCGACTGGCCATACTGGAGCGTCGGCAGCTGACGTGCAGTTTTATTTGCCGAGCGGAAGGATTTTCCCGATGGTCCCGGTGTCGCGCGGGGCTCGACAGGCATGCGGCCCTGTAGCACCCTGTACTCCTCTGAGTACGCTTCGCTATCGCGGGCTGGGGGGCGGGGTCTGTGCAGGAGCGGCGTGGCAACCGAAAGACCTGGATGAATCTGGTCATCTGCGTCCTGGGCGTACCGCTGGTCATTCTGGCCGGCAGCACAGGCTGGCTCCGGCACCGTTTCGACGGGAATGGCGGCTGGAGCGGACGACACGGGGATCTGCTCGAAGCGGCCGGGCGGATCTTCTTTCTTTTCCTCGCCGCCTCGGTCGGCATATTGATCTTCTCGCGACTGCGCGATCGGTTGAGCCGTGAGACCGCCGATCCCGAGCCGCCTGCCGATCCCGATGTCGCATGGCTTCAGGACCTGCAGAAGTCGGCGGCCAGTCGGATCACCGAGGACGACCGTAAGGCGATCGCGATGTTCGTGGAGCTGATCGTCGATCCGGCCCGGCGCCGCTCCCGCCTGACCGAGACCATCGACCTCGACGAGCGGGCCGTGGTGCAGCACGTCTCGATCTCGTTCTCGCTGCCCCACACCGACAATGGCGGCAGGGTGCTCTACGTGCCGGTCGTGCAGCCGCGCAAGGGCGAGCTGGTGGACAACTTCCACCTCCGGAACGCCCGGGGGGATTCCCTGCCCACGATGTCCTACGAGGAGTCCGTTCGGCTGGCGTCGGCCGGCCTGCGGCTGCTGATCGAGATATCCGGCAGTGAGCAGGACGCTCCGGCGCACCGGACGCTGGGGGAGGCGGAGCGGGCCGCCGAGCTCGCCCTGCTGCAGATCGTGGCCACCCGCGGGCCGATGAACAGCCAGGTCGTCGACCGCAAGATGGACGTCATCCTCGAAAGGATCAAGTTTCGCGACGACGAGAGCCGGCGCCGGGTCCGCAAGTACGTCGCCGCGCTCAGTTCGTCGTACCCGATCATCGCCGTCGTCCCCGCGGCCGAGGCGACCAGCGGCCGCCTGCTGCTCAAGTACGAACGGACCTTCGTCCCGTCGTCGCTCACCCGGGGTTGGCGGGGCCTGCTCCGGCTCGGCCTCGGTCTCAAGCCCGACCAGGTCGCCGTCCCGGTGGAACTCGCGCTGACCGCCGAGAGTTACCACCTGCGGGTCAACGCCCCGTCCAACAAGTACGTCCTCAAACAGTTCCTCCAGTGCCGCCACTGCCGCACGCTGACGACCAGGAAGTGGCGCGGTATGCAGCCACGCGGCATGAAGGACGAGGACGACAAGCAGGGCCTGTGCGCGCACAAGGTCGGGCCCGCCGTCGAGGTCGACCACCATTTCCGGGTACGCCGCCGGCGCGGGCAGAACTTCGTGCACGTGTACATGCGGGGGTACGCCAAGGCGTCGCCGAAGATGCGGGATCTTCAGGTCTTCGCGCGATTCAAGGAGGTCCCGCCCGGCGGCCGGGGGCGGGCGGCGGTCACGGCGCTGGCGACGACGCTGCTGATCGCGGTCGCCGGAAACCTGATCAGCAGCCGGCAGGGAGCCCAGGTGGGCGGCTTGCCGGCCCTGATGCTGGCGCTGCCGGCCGTTGCCGCCGGCTGGTTCGGCATGGCGTCGGACAAGGACGCCCTGGTCGGCGGCTCGCTGCTCGCCCGCCTGTCCCTGATCATCAGCGGAGTCGTCTCGGTGATCGCCGTCATCTACTATCTGGGCTCCCCGCCGCCGGCGCCGTTGCCGCCGGGGAGTGTCGTGGACCACCTGACGTTCGTTGGAATTACCGACTGGCGGTGGATCGTGCTCTGCGCCATCTCCGCCCTCAACCTGATCTACGTCTCCTACCGGTTCACGCTCAAGCTCGTGCACTACAGCGACCTGCTGAAGCGGGAAGACCTCGGCGCGGGGGAGTTCGCATGGAGATAGTGGAGGGAATTGGAGGAGTGGTGACATCTTCGCCCGAGCCCGAGCCGCAGCAGGCGCAGTCCGAGCCGCAGTCGGCGCCGCCCGAGGAGCGGTACGTCGCGGACGACGCGCTCTGGGTCGTGCCGTCCAGCAGCTATGTCGACCCCGAGCCGCCGTTGAAGACGAGCCTCTTCGACGATCCGCAACGACTCGGCAACGCGTGGCGGCAGACCATGTCGACGCTGCAGGCCGAGGCTCGGGAGTCGAACGAGCGGAAGCGGGAGATCGAAGAGAAGGCACGCGCGCTGATCGACGAGGCCAACCGGCTGGTCGCGCCACCGGACGAGGATCAGCCGGACCGGCCGGCCGAGGCCGGCCAGCCGATCGCCGAGGCCAAGGGCCACGCACCCGGCGGCCTGATCAATCGTCTCGACCGTCTCGCCCAGGCGACCAGACGACTCGTCTCCGGCACGGCTGACGGCCCGGATCCAGCAGCGGGCGCTTACCAGGGCAGCACCCCGTAGCCGCCGCCGGCGTCCATCTGGTAGCCCCAGAGCAGGCCGCTCGGCCCGTCCGCCGGCAGCGTCGCCAGGTGCACGCTCACCTCGGCGCCCTGCTCCGGCGTCCGGAACCCGCTGTTGTGGTTGAGATCCGTCGCGCAGTAGCCGGGGTTGGCGGCGTTCACCTTGATCGGGGTGTCCCGCAGTTCCTTGGCGTACATCGCGGTGACCATGTTCAGCGCCGCCTTCGACGACGGGTACGGCACCGAGGTCAGCCCGAACAGGGCGCCCTCCGGATCGGTCATCACCGCGATCGAGCCGACCTCGCTGGAGACGTTCACGATCCGCGCCGCCGGCGCCCTGCCCAGCAGCGGCAGGAGGGCGTTGGTCAGCACGACCACCCCGAAGACGTTCGTCTCGTACACCTCGCGCAGCGTGCCGAGGGTGGTCTCGCTCGGCAGCGCCGAACCGTCGGCCCGGACGATGCCGGCGTTGTTGACCAGCACGTCCAGGTGGCCGTACTCCTGCTCGACCAGCTTGGCCGCGGCGGCAACCGACTGCTCGTCGGTCACGTCCAGCGGCACGAACCGGGCGTTCGCGCCGCCGTCGCGCAGCGCTCGCTCCGCCTCCCGGCCCCGCGCCGCGTCCCGCGCGCCGACCAGCACGATCATCCCCCGCGCGCCGAGCTGCCGGGCGGTGGCGAATCCGATTCCCTTGTTGGCCCCGGTGATCAGGGCGATCGTCGTCGTCATGGCCTCGAGCCTGCCGCCGAGCGCGGTCGGTCGGGAGAGGCCCGCCGAGGCTGGGACCGGCGGTACCACCCTCGCCGGCGCCGGCTGCGGCAAGCTGGAGGGCATGACCAGTAGTGGCCTGCGACGCGACGAGCTGGCGGCCTTCCTGCGCAGCCGCCGCGCCCGGTTGCGCCCCGCCGAGGTCGGCCTCCCCGACGGGGTACGCCGCCGCACGCCCGGCCTGCGCCGGCAGGAGGTTGCCCAGCTCGCCGGGATGTCGATCGACTACTACATCCGGCTCGAACAGGGCCGCGGCCCGCACCCGTCCCGGCAGGTGCTCGCCGCGCTGGCCCGGGCGCTGCTGCTCACCCGCGACGAGCGGGCGTACCTGTTCCGGATCGCCGGGGAGAGCCCGCCCCCGTCGGCCGGGCCGAGCCGGGAGGTGACCCCGGGGCTGCGGCACCTGCTCGACGCGATGACCGAGACCCCGGCGTACCTGGTCGACGCCGCCTACGACATCCTGGCCTGGAACCGGCTGGCCGCGTGGTTCGTCGGCGACCTGTCGGCGGTGCCGGCCGATGAGCGGAACATGATCCGCTGGATGTTCCGCCAACCGGTCCCCGAGGCGCACTGGAACGACCCGGAGACGTTGCGGTTCGTCCGCACCTCGATCGCCGACCTGCGGGCCGCGTACGGGCGCTGGCCGGAAGATCCGGCGATCGCCGCGCTGGTCACCGAGCTGCTCGGCGTCTCGCCCCGGTTCGCCGAGCTGTGGGCCGAGCACGACGTGGCCGAGCGCCGCCCGGTGGTGAAGCGGGTGGCGCACCCGGAGCTCGGGCCGCTGGAGTTCGAGTGCCGGGTGCTGCACGTGCCGGAGACCGACCAGCGGCTGATCGTCTACGTCCCCGAGCCCGGGTCAGCCACCCAGGCGGCGTTCCACCGTCTCGCCGAACGCGTCCGCAGCTGACCCGCGCTCAGGCCGCCTCCTCCAGGGGCACGCGTTACGCCGGCAGGTAGTCGAAGGTGTCCGGGTTGGGCCCCTGACGGCCGGCCTCGCCCTTGTCCAGCGAGTTGATCCGGTCCATCGCCGCGTCGTCCAGCTCGAAGTCGAAGATGTGGAAGTTCTCCTCCATCCGCCTCGGCGTGACCGACTTCGGAAAGACGATGTCGCCGCGCTGCACGTGCCAGCGCAGCACCACCTGAGCCGGGGTCCGGCCGACCTCCTGCGCGATGTCGACGATGGTCGGGTCGTCGAGCACCTTGCCCTGGGCGATCGGCGACCACGCCTCGGTGAGGATGCTGTGCGCCTTGTCGTACGCGCGCACCTCCTCGTTGCGGAAGTACGGGTGCACCTCGATCTGGTTCACCGCCGGCACCACCTCGGCCTCGGCGGCCAGCCGCCCCAGGTGCGGCACCTGGAAGTTCGACACGCCGATCGAGCGGGCCCGATCATCGCGCTGGAACTCCTCCAGCACCTTCCAGGTGGAGACGAAGTCGCCGTCGTACAGGGTGGGCAGCGGCCAGTGGATGAGGAACAGGTCGACGTAGTCGAACTTCAACGCCTGCAGCGTCGACTCGAACGCCGTGCGGGCGTCGTCCGGGCGGTGGAAGGCGTTGCTCAGCTTGCTGGTGACGAAGACCTCGCCGCGGTCCAGCCCGGAGGTGCGGATCGCCTGTCCCACCTCGGCCTCGTTGCCGTACATCTCGGCGGTGTCGATGTGCCGGTAGCCGATCTCCAGGGCCTTGCCGACCGCCTCGGCGGTCTCCTTCGGGTCGATCTGGAAGACGCCGAAGCCGAGCTGCGGGATGGTGTTGCCGTCGTTGAGCGGGATGTCGGGGATCGTGTTCGCGGCCATCGAAGCTTCTTCTCCCATCGTCGGCGGCGGCCGGAAGCGCTACCACGCGCTCCGCGGGCCGGCCAACTCGGGTTACCCCCTTCGGCCGTCTCCTCACGGCCCTGGGTGATCTGCGCCAAGCCGGCGCCGGGGCATGGCCGTGCTCAGCCGACCGGCGTCTGGCCGGCCTCGAAGAGCACCGGCCAGGGTCGGGTGGCCGGCGCGATCGCCGCCGGTCCGGGCGGCGGCTCGGCGGCGGCCAGCACCTCGGCCGCGAGCTGCCCGAACATCGGCGCGGCGGGATGCACCGAACGGTCCGGCCAGGCCGCCGAGGTTCGTTTCACCAGCGGCGCCCCGACGATCGGCCGCCAGGCGATCCGCGGTTCCCGGCGGGCCAGCGCCTCCGGCTCGATCGCGACCGCGCCGCCGGCCAGGACCAGCCCGAAGAGGAACTCCGGGTTGCGGGCGTGCCGGACCCGGCCGGGCGCGAAGCCGTACCGGCGGCACACCGCCAGGAGATGGTCGTGCCAGCCGGGCGCGGTGGCCCGGGGCGCGGCGATCAGATCCAGCTCGGCCAGCCCGGCCAGGTCGACCTCCCGGGCCCGGGCCAGCGGCGACGCCCGGGGCAGCAGCACCCCCAGCGGTACGTCGACCGCCGCGCCGAAGCGCAGCCCCGCCTCCTCCACCGGGTGGTGCAGCAGGCCCGCGTCGAGGCGGCCCTCGCCGAGCATGCGCACCTGCTCGGCGCTGGTCAGCTCCTGCAGGTCCACGTCCAGCCCGGGCGCCCGCGCGGCCAGCCGGTCCAGCAGCGCGCGCAGGGTCACCGCCGGCGTCTCCGGCGGCACCCCCGCCCGCAGTACGCCCAGCGCGCCCGCGCGCACCTGGCGGATCAGGTTGCGCAGCCGCTGTTCCCCGGCGAGCAGTTCGTCGGCCTCGCCGAGCAGCAGCTGACCGGCGGTGGTGAGCCGCACCTGCCGGCGCGACCGGTCGAAGAGCTCGACCTCCAGCTCCCGTTCCAGCCGCTGGATCGACTGGCTCAGCGGCGGCTGCGCCATCCCCAGCACCTCGGCCGCCCGCCCGAAATGCAGCTCCCGGGCGACCACCACAAAGTGCCGCAGATGCCGCAGCAGATCCACGCCCCGCACCCTACGCCCGCCGCCCCGCTTCCCGCGATCTTGCAGGTGCTGTCCGAGCATTACCGGCATACGACGCAAATCAGAGACCCGAAGTGCAAGATCGCGGGGGCGAGGGTGGGGCGAGGGCGGGGGCCGGGGTGGCAGGGTGGGGGTTGGGTCCGGCGGGTGGATAGCGTGCGGGGGTGGCAGCGGAGGAAGAGGTCACGGAGATTTTCAGCCGGGCCGGGGTGACGGCGAGTCTGCACGTGATGGCGGTGGACGAGCCCGGGCGGGAGGTGGCGGTTCGGGCGGACGAGCAGGTGGTGATCGCCTCCGTGTTCAAGATCCTGCTGGTGCTGGAGTTCGCCCGGCAGGTCGCCGCCGGGCAGCTCGACCCGGTCGAGCGGGTGCTGGTGCGGGCCGAGGACCGGCTCGGCGGCTGGGGCACCGCCGGGTGCAGCGACGACGCCGAGTTGTCGCTGCGGGACCTCGCATACTTCGCCATGTCGGTAAGCGACAACACCGCCGCCGACCTGCTGCTGCGCCGGGTCGGCGCGGACGTGCTTCCGATGCTCGCCGCCGAGCTGGAGCTGCCGCGTACCCGGATCGTCGGCGGCCCCCGGCAGCTTGTCGAGACGATGCTCGCCGACGTCGGCGCCCGCACCGAGGCGGAGTTCGCCCGGATCTTCCCGACGCTCTCCGCGGAGCGGGTCCGGGCGATGCGGGTCTTCGACCCCGCGCATACCACGTCGAGCACGGCGCGGGAGATGACCCGGCTGCTCGGCCTGATCTGGCGCGACGAGGCCGGGCCGCCGGCCGCCTGCGCCATGGTGCGGGAGCTGATGGGCCGGCAGCTCTTTTGGACCCGGCTGCCCTCCGGCTTTCCCCCCGGCGTACACGTCGCCGCGAAGACCGGCACCCTGCCCGGCCTGCACCTCGAGGCCGGCGTCGCCGAATACCCCGACGGCGGCCGGTACGCGATGGCGGTGTTCGCCCGAACCGAGCGGCTGAGCACCCGCCGGATCGAGGTGGACCTGGCCATGGGGGAGGCGGCCCGGGCCGCGGTGGAGGCGCTGCGCGCCGGCTGAATTCGCCGGCCGATCCGCGCCGCAACACCCCTGTTGACCTGCACCGATATGCGTCCGCATATCGCCGGTGCAGCTGGTCGATCTTGGACGTGAGCCCGGTCGCGATGGTGGGGTGGCCCGGACCGATCACCGAACCTGGACGGGGAGGACACACCATGCCCGAAATCCGTACGCCCGACCGCGGCCTCGACCGCCGCCGTTTCCTGCGCGACGCCGCCGTCGGCACCGCCGCCGTCTCCGCCGGCGGGCTCGGCGGCGCCGCGCTGGCCACGCCCGCGCAGGCCGCGACCGTCGCGCCCGTCGCCGCGACCAGCGCCGGTCGCCGGGGCGCGGTCAGCTTCCGCTGGTGGGGTACGTCCGGCTGGCGGATCGACATCGGCGACCGGACCGTCCTGGTCGACCCCTACCTGAGCCGCCTGGACACCGGCCTGTTCCGGGGCGCGTTCAACCCGGCCACCCCGCTCCAGGTGAACACCGCCGTGGTCGACTCCTACCTGGACCGGGCCGAGAACGTGCTGGTCACGCACACCCACTGGGACCACTTCCACGACGTGCCGCACATCGCCACGAAGACGGGTGCCCGGGTCTTCGGCACGCTGACCGCCTACCACCTCGGCCTCGCGTACGGGGTGCCGGCGGGGCAGCTCAGCCCGGTCAAGGGCGGCGAGGTGCTCGACTTCGGCGACTACACGGTCGAGGTGGTCTCCTCGCTGCACAGCCGCAACGGCGCGTACTCGGTGGCGTTACCGGGGGTGCGGGTGAGCCAGCCGCCGCGGCCGGCGACCATCGCGGACCTGCCCGAGGGCGACACCCTGGCGTACCAGATCCGGGTCGCCGACGGCCCGGCGGTGTTCTTCATGGGGGCGAGCGACTTCGTCGAGCGCAACCTGGCCGGCCTGGCCCCCGACGTGGCGATGGTGGCCTCGGCGGCGACGACCTCGACCGCCGACTACGTGCCCCGGCTGCTGGCGGCGCTCGACTATCCGAAGGTGGTGGTCCCGGTGCACTGGGACAACTTCGAGACCCCGCTGACCAATCCGCCGGTGGTCGCCCCGGCCGACCGCAAGCGGCTCGACGACCTGATCGCCGCGGTGCGGAGGGTCTCCCCGCGTACCCGGGTGATCGTGCCGGAGTACCACACGGCGTACCACTTCTGACCCGACGAGACAGGGGCCGGGATCGTCCGATCCCGGCCCCTCGTCGCTATGTGCTCACTTGGCGAGCGGCTGACCCTGCTTGTCCTTGAACGAGCCGACCAGGATCAGGATGAAGTCGATCAGCGTCCAGATGCCGAGGCCACCGAAGGTGATGAGGTGCAGGATGCCGGTGCCGACCTTGCCGACGTAGAAGCGGTGCACGCCCAGCACGCCGACGAAGAAGCAGAGCAGGAGGGCGACCAGCCACGACTTCTGAGTGGTGGCGGGAACAGTAGCGGTCACTGTGGTCCTTTCTCAGTTGAGGTTGGCCGCCGAGCGTACCGAGGCCGTGGACCACAGGACAATATCGATAATGCGAAGATCAGCCGGACGGTGGATGCATGCATCCGGTCAGCTAGCGGCCATGTCCCGCAGGGCCTGGACCGATTTCCAGTTCCGGGTGGTGGCCACCACGCCGAGCTTCTTCTCCAGATAGGTGTTGGTGAACTTGGTCCGGCCGTAGCCGCCGTCGGGGAAGTGCAGGTGAATCTCGCGACCGGCGACCGTGTACTCGATGTTCTCGCCGGCCGGCACGGTCAGCTCCGCGAGCCGGGCCTTCGCGGGGGCGGCCGACAGGAAGGCCACCAGCAGCCGGGTCGGGTCGTCCTGCTTGTCGGCGTACGGGCTGGCGTCCGCGACCGCCGCCAGCTCGGCGCCGCTGCGCACCAGCACCGGCACGGTCAGCCCCAGCTCGTCGGCGATCGCCTGCTCGATGCCCTTCGCCAGGGTCGCGGTGTCTCTCGTCGTGCTGGTGAAGACCACGTTGCCGCTCTGCAGGTAGGTCCTGACGTCCTCGTGCCCGAGGTCGGTGACGAGCCGGCGCAGGTCGGCCATCGCGATCCGGGTGGCGCCGACGTTGACCCCGCGGAGCAGGGCGACGTACCGGTTCGTGCCGTCAGCCATCGGGCCTCCTCGCGTCGATGTCCGCCGCCGTCCAGCCTAGGCAGTCGGCCGGCCGGGCGTGTCGCGCCCTGCCGTGCATATGCCCCTCGAGCGATATGCCGGAGTGTCATAAGCATGCCGGAGAGTCATATCGCTCGCAGCGATGTTGCTCGCTTCCCGGCTGCGGCCGCCCTCGGCGGTCGTTGGTGCAGCGGCGCAGGCCGGCCGGAAGCGTGGTCGGCGTGACGCCGGGGGCCGGGTCTCAGCGCTGGCGGATGGCGGCGGAGTTGAGCCGGAAGCCGATGGTGCGGTCGACGATCCGGTCCACCAGCTCCGTCTTTCGCAGTCCGGTCACGCCGCGCAGCCCGGTATGCGCCGCCAGCTCCCGCAGGTCCCGGGTCGTCCAGGACGACAGGTACGCCGTACCGTCGTCGCGCCGTGCCATGGCCGCGAGCGCGGCCTCGGCCCGCGCCAGGTCCACGGTGGACGCCGCGGCTGGCGACGCCGAGGGGACGGCGGCCGGCGCGGGGGAGACGGCGACGCGTCCGGGCGACGGGAGGTCCTCGTTCGGGAGCAGCGCGAGGCGGGCCCGCCCCTCGGCCAGCGCCGCCACCTCGGCCTCGGAGAGACCGGACAGGAACTCGGCCACCCGGGCGAGCGCAGCCGGCGTCGGGCCGGTCATGCCGCCGCCCCGGCCGGCTGGAGGTGGGCGAGGAACTCGGTGGTGATCTGGCGCAGCTCTTCGCGGACCGGCGCAGCGACCCGGTCCCGCAACACCACCGGCACCCCGCGCGGGGTGTTGGTGGCGAAGAGCGTGACGCTCTCCCGCAACGCGGTGGAAAAGACCGGTACGCCGAGCGCCCGGACCTGGTCCATGTATCCCTGGTGGGCGGCGATCGGCCGCTGCGCCAGGAGCTGGATCATCGTGAAGACCACGCCGGCGATGCCGGGTGCCACCTTGTGGTGCCGCCGGATGGTGGCGAACCGGCGGGCGTCCGCGTTGTACCGGTCGACCAGCTCGCGGACGTTGCCGTGCAGGTAGTCGATGCCGAGCGTGGAGAGGTAGTCGGCCTTCGCCGGGATGAGCAGGTGGTCGCTGGCGATGATCGCCGACTGGGTGACCACGTTGAAGTTCGGCGGGCAGTCGATCAGGACCATGTCGTACGGGTACAGCGCGTGGTCGTGCAGCGCCTGCGCCAACGCGCCCCGTACCCGGAACAGCGCGGCGTCGTACTCCTCGCCGCTGGCCACGCCGCGGGCCAGGGCGAGGTCGATGTCGCTCAGACCCAGGTGGGAGGCGATCAGGTCGAGCCGGCCGGTGCCGGAGAGGTGCGCGTTGGCCGGCCCTGGGGAGATCACCAGCTCGCCGAGGGTGACCGGCCCGTCGTCCCCGCGCAGGCTGTCGTACCAGCGCTTCACGGTCCTGGCGTCGCGCAGCCGCTCCCGCCAGGCGTCCGGATCGTAGAAGCTGAACGTCAGGCTGGTCTGTGGATCGAGGTCGATCAGCAGCACCTTCATGCCCCGGTTGGCCAGCTCGGCCCCGAGGTTGGCGGTCACCGTGGTCTTGCCCACCCCGCCCTTGTAGTTGATCACCGACACCACGTACACCGACGGCACCTCCCAGACCGGGAACGGTAGCGGTCCTTGCCGTCGCGTAACAGTCCGGAGCCGTTCAGGACGCCGGCGGAGGAGACAAGGCCATTTGGATCGGCATATACTCAAGTTTGGTTGTATCAGATTTGGTGGTATCAGAGGTGGATGGGTGGACGGGTTCGTCGGACGTACCAGGGAACTAGCGCTGCTCGACGGGATGTTGAGCAGAGCCACCCGGGGCGGTCGCGGTGGGCGCCCCGGGCGAGCGCTGTTGATGCGCGGACGGCGCCGGGTCGGCAAGTCGCGCTTGGTGGAGGAGTTCGTCGAGCGGGCCGACGTACCGCACCTGTTCTTCACCGCGTCGGCGCAGCCCACCGTGGCCGCCGACCTCGACCTCTTCGTCTCGGCGGCGGTCAGCTCGACACTGCCCGGTGCCGACCTGTTCGCGGCACAGGCGCCCCGGACGTGGGACGCGGCGCTCACCCTGCTCGCTGCCGCGCTGCCGACCGACCGGCCCAGCGTGGTCGTACTCGACGAGATGCCTTACCTCATCGCCACCGACCCCGGCTTCGAGGGGACGCTGCAGAAGGTGTTCGACCGGGAGCTTTCCCGCCGTCCGGTTCTCCTGGTGTGCATCGGTTCGGACCTCGCGATGATGGAGGCGTTGAACGACTATGGCCGGCCGTTCCATCAGCGGGCCACCGAGATGGTCGTACCGCCGTTGAGTCCCGCCGACGTCGGCGAGATGCTGGACCTGCCCGCGGCCGAGGCGTTCGACGCCTATCTCGTCTCCGGCGGGCTGCCGCTCATCCTCGACGAATGGCCGGTCGGCTCGTCGCTGGCGGACTACCTCGCCGAAGCCGTTACCGACCCCACGTCCGCACTGCTCGTCAGCGGCGAGCGGGCGCTAGCCGCCGAGTTCCCGGCACAGTCCCAGGCGGGCCTGGTGCTGCGCGCTATCGGTTCCGGTGAGCGCACCTTCTCGTCCATTGCCCGTGCCGCTGGTGGGATCCCCCAGGCCTCGCTGACCCGGGCCCTTCGCCTGTTGAGCGAGAAGCGAATCGTCGAGGTGACCCTTCCGCTCTCCACCCAGCCGTCTCGGGAGACGAGGTACCTCGTCGCCGATCCGTACCTGCGGTTCTGGCTCTCGTTTCTCGGCCCCTGGCTACCGGAGATCGAGCGGGGCCGAGGCGACCTGACGCTGGCCCGGATCACGGTGTCTTGGACGTCCTGGCGCGGACGGGCCATCGAGCCGGTGGTGCGGGAGTCGTTGCGGCGATTGCCGGCCGGTCACCTCCCCGCCGACACGGCGACGGTCGGTGGGTACTGGACCCGGACCAACGATCCGGAGATCGACCTGGTCGGTGCCGACCGAGCGCCTGTGGCACGGCGCATCACCTTCGTCGGCTCGGTCAAGTGGCTGGAGAACGGGCCCTTCGACACGCACGACCTTGGCCGGCTGCTGCTGCACCGCTCCCGACTGCCCGGTGCCGACGAGGGGACGGAACTGATCGCCGTCTCGCGCAGCGGTCGGGCGGTAGACGGTGTCAGAGTGCTGACCCCGGAGGACCTGCTCACCGCCTGGCGGGATTGAACTCGCGGCGGACGGGGGCCGTACCACTGGCCGAGGATGTGGTGCGGCGGGTCAGCCGCACCGCTGCCGAGCTGCGGGAGGCCTGCCGTGCGAGTTGGTGAGCAGTCGACGGATCCCATCGATCAGATCCTGGGCGAGGTGCCGGTGCCGGTGCCGCTGACCCCCGAGGATGTCCGGCTCGCGGTCCGTGCGGTGGTGGTGCACGCCGCCGAGGAGTGGCCCGCCGGACCGAAGTGCCGCAACGACGGCGCGACGTACCCCTGCCGGCTGCACCGCTGGGGCCGGCGGGTGCTGCAGACCCACGGCCTCAACGAACGGCAGATCGACGCGCTGGTGCGCCACGGCAATCCGTTCGTGCACGTGCCCTTCCCCTTCGTCCTGACCGGTCCAGCGTCCGCGCGTCCCCAGGCTCCGGTCACCCAGTCCCCGCGCGGCCAGGCCGGCCGGGTCGCCGCACCCGGGGTGCGGCCCGCGATCCGGCCCGGCGGTACCGGTCGGCCGGTGGCGCCCCCCGCCACCAGGCCGCGCTGGCCCCGGGCGAGCTGATCGGGGGTACGGCGACAGCCCGGATCCGGGGCGGCATGACGGCGGCCCGGCCGCAGGGTCCCCTGTGCCGGGCCGCCGTCGATGTCCGGCCGTTCGCCTACTCCTCAGCTGACCCCGCAGTTCGGCGCGGACCAACTGGTCGTGTTCGACGTGCGGTCGCTGCTGTTCTCCCGGCGGGAGTCGACGTGCACGTGGTTCGAGTGACCGGGGTAGCCGGGGCCGTAGATGCCGCTGAGCCCGTGGCTGCGGGCCGAGCGGGCGACCTGGCACAGCGAGGCGCCGCGGGGGACCACGTCGGCGGCGGTGCCGTAGAGATGCTGGCTGTCGGACGACCCCCCGGCCTGCCGATTGCAGGACGTGCTGCGGAAGCCGCTGGTCACCCGGAGGGGCTTGTCGCCGATACCGTGGCGCAGCGCCTCCAGCTTCCACATCGTGCGCATGGCGTTGGCCTTCGTCCGCTCGGCCGACAGCGGGCCCCCGCTCCACCCGCCCCGGCCGCAGCCTCCGTCCAGCTCGCGGTAGCTGAAGTGCGCCGGCGTGCAGTCGTTGTCCTGCAACTGATAGATCTTGTTCAACGTCTGCGGCCCGGCGACGCCGTCGGCGGGCAGCCCGTACGCGGACTGGAAGCGCTTGACTGCGGCGGCTGTCTCCGGTCCGTAGACGCCGTTGATCCGGACAATGCCCCGGTAGCCGGCCCAGCCGGCCACCCGGATCTGCAGTTGGCGGACGTCGTCGCCGGAACGCCCCTGGTAGAGGTCGCGCTTCCAGGTGTAGCAGCCGTCCGCATGGGCCGCTGGCGCGGCGACCACCGTGGCGATCGCGGCCCCGGGCACCGCCAGGGCGAACGCGACGACCGCCCGCTTCAAGGTGTTTACGCGCACAGAAGTCCTCCCGGTAAGAGAGCGATTGGGGTGGCCAACAGGGCATCGACCGGGACGTCCTGTCCTCCCCACCCTGACACCGGCTCGGGCGATTGGTGGGCAATAACGAGAATTGTCCTCACATACTCGTGTTCCTGGAGGTCGTCTCTGATTTGCGGGTATTGCGAAACACCCAATCGGGGCCGAGGCGGGTGTCGACGAACCAGAAATGCGCAGAGGTGACGGAGGTGGATGTTCTCGGCCACCGAGGGTGATGCCTACTCGTGACCCGGGACCGGTAACGTCTGCGCCGGGCTCCGCGGACGGGGGAGGTGGGCGTGGCGCGCGGCGGCATCTTCTGCATAGAGGGGCAATGGCACCGGGACCTCAACGAGCGGGGGTCCGTCCTGCCCACGCTCGAACTGCTCGAACGGCTCGGCCGGATCCGATTCATCCACAAGGACGCCGCCACCCGCGACGAACTCTTCTACTTCCTCGACCGCTGGCTGCTCAGGCAGTACGCCGATCACCGGGTCGGCTTCTTCGCCATGCACGGCGAACCGAGTCGGCTCTGCCTCACCGACTGGGACTCCGTCGAGCTCTCCGACGTCGCCGAGCGGATGGCCGGCCGCTGCGAGGGGCGGCGGCTCTACTTCGGCAGCTGTTCGGTGCTGCGCGCCTCCGACGCGGTCCTGCGGGACTTCCTCCACGTGACCGGGGCGGCGCTGATCTGCGGTTTCACCCGAGAGGTGGACTGGGTCGAGTCGGCCGCGTTCGAGACCGTGCTGCTCGACGTGCTCGCCAACGGGCAGCGGCACAACGCCGCCGAGCTGCGGATGGGGTCGGCGCACTGGGCGCCGCTGGCGTCGTACCTCGGCTTCCGGGTGATCTACGCCAACGGCCGGGCCTGGCGGCCGGCGGTTCGCCCCCGGGTGCCGGCGCAGTCGGCCCCGGGCCGGGCGGTGGGGCGTTACCGCTGACCCCGGTTCCCGTCGCCGGGGGCCAGGACAACGCTACGCCCGCTCCGAGTCCTCCCGTTCCTTGCGGGACCACACCATCCGGTCCACGACCTGGTACACCTGAGCGTTGGACCAGGCAACCTCCAACTCTCTGCTCTCCCCCGTCACCCCGACGCTGACATCCATCTGCTGACCGTTGACCAGAAAGAGGGTGAAGCGGGAATCGCCGAACCGACGGACATAGCGACCGGTCGCCTCGTCGAAGAGGGCAATGCCACCCTCGGAGTCCCTCGGGTCGACGATCGCTCTTGTGGAAATGCTGACCACGTCGCGGTAGTGGAATGTGTAGGTCGACTCGGTGAGGAGGGCACGGGTCGCCAACGCAAGATCGCACATGAACACGGCAACGCGGTGGGCGGACAGGTACACGACCAGTATGTGGTAGTGGTCAGAACGAAGCTTCCCGTCGGGGCCCACGCGGCTTTTCCCGATTGTCCTTTTCTGCCTTACCAGCCGCACACTGGTCGATCCGCCGGCCCGCGAGAGGAACTGTTGGAGGGTCTCCTCGCGTTTGAGGCGGGAGACGCCCACGGCGGCTTGCGGCTCCACGAGCAAATCCCCGGATTTGGCGATCAGCGCCGGGTTCAGGCGTAGCCGTCGGGCGCCGCGCGCCACTATCCACCTGACGTCCTCCTCGAGCCACTGATCCATCTGTTCTTTCGAGGGACCACCTTCGGCCGCCGCCTTGGCTTCCTCGTAGCGGCGCCGGGCGACCTGGTCCTGTTGGCTGTCTCGCCAGATGCCAATCCCAATCAGGGCGACCAGCAGCCCGGCGGCCGGCGCGAGCACAAGCATGGCGAGGCCGACATACCAGCGTGTCTCCACCAGCAGCCCGGCACACGGCAGGGCGATCAGTACTACTCCGGCGAAGACGGTGGTTCCCGCGGCGAGGCTGCGCTCGGGCGGTGGGGCCGGCGGTACAGCGATGAAGTACTTGGGGACGCCGACCCGCCGCTCCGGGGAAGCCGGGGGAGTCGGTAGGTCGGAGGCGACGTTCGGCAGGTCAATTCCCAGCGGCTGACAGTAGGTCCGCAGCTTCTGCCACGTCTCGCCAGGCACGGGCGCCACATGTCGCTGGATCAGGAGGAGGTCGGAGCGCCGAAGCCTGGTCGGGTCAGTTTTCGCCGCGACGGCGGCGAGGTCCGGGGGGACGCTGATGCCAGCCGAGTCGTAGTAGTCGTCACCGACGAGCGCCGCGAGGACGGCGGCAAGGTCGGACGAGGCGGCAACGAGGTGGTGGCCGATCTCCGTCGCCTGCTGATGGGTGCGATAGGACGGCGGGCAGCCGGCGAGGGTGGCGATCACGAGGAGGACGTGTGCCTCTGCTCTGGCCATGCAGTCCTCGCTCGAGTCCCGTGCCAGGAACTCCTCGAAGCAGGGTGCCGCGCGCCGATAGGCCCGTTCCTGCAGGAGCTTCCGCCCGTCCGACAACCAGGCCCGGCTTTCGCCGTAGTTGAAGATCTGGTCTGCGTTCTGGATGTTTCCGCTTTGCGGCCCGGTGTAGTTGGCCATCGGATTCGCCGGGTCAGTTCCCGCCACCGACTTGAACGAGAGCCACAATATTCGTGATCGCATCCAACAACGGTGCGGCCGCTGCTGCCGTGCCGAGGATGAGGCGAGCGCGTTCGAGGGCGGGAGTGGCGGCCTGGCTTCCCCTTGCCGTCAGTGCCCGGCTGGCATTGGCCAACTCGTCGGAGGCTGCCCGGGCGGTCTCCTCATCGAGCGCTCCTGCCGATACGCACTGTTGGAGTCGGGTCTGGAGGTCGCTGAGGGCGAGCAATGCCTCCCGATTTGATGTGAGGAGGGTGGCTGAGATCCCGCCGTGGTTGATAATGAGATCGCTGTTCTGGATGATCCCCGACTGTGGCCCCTTGACCTCCATGGCGCGCCCCCGGTCCTTGACAGTTGCTGCGGGCAATAAACATAGACGAATATGGGGATGTGAACTGACGTCATGTTGACCGATCGTTAAGCCGAATTCTCTTGACAGCCCGCTCGTTAACCCAATCGACAGGCGCACCTGGTAGAACCGAGGGATGGCACGCACCATCGCGAGCAACACCCGGGTGGACCGGGACGCCCTGATCGAGTTCCTCCGCCCTCGGCACAAGGTCCTGCTGATGACCACCCGCTCCGACGGTCGGCCGCAGTCGTCGCCGGTCACCGGCGGGGTGGATGCCGAGGGCCGGCTGGTGATCTCCAGCTACCCCGAGCGGGCCAAGGTCGCCAACATCCGGCGCGACCCCCGGGTCTCCGCCTGCGTGCTCTCCGACGAGTGGAACGGGCCCTGGGTGCAGGTGGACGGCACCGCCGAGGTGCTCGACCTGCCCGAGGCGCTGGAACCGCTGGTGGAGTACTTCCGCAGCATCTCGGGCGAGCACCCGGACTGGGACGAGTACCGGGAGGCGATGGTCAAGCAGGGCAAGTCCCTGATCAGGGTCACCATCGACAGCTGGGGGCCGATCGCCACCGGGGGTTTCCCGGCCCGGCTGGCCGACTGAGCCCCGGTCAGTACGCCGCGGTGAACCGGGCGTTCGGGAAGCGCGGATTCTCGATCTCGTCCACGATCGCCACCGCCAGGTCCTCGTAGGTCAGCACCGAGCGGCCCTGCTCGTCCGTCACCGGGTGGTCGGTGCCGGTCCGGTAATGCCCGGTGCGCTCGCCCGGGTGGAACTCCAACGGCGGCGGGGAGACGTACGTCCAGGTCACCCCGTCGCCCGAGGAGCGGTAGACGGCCAGGGCTTCGGCCTGGCCCAGTGCCGCGTCCCGGTACTCCTCGGGGAAGTCCGGCTCGTCCAGGTACGGGGTGCCCTTCGGCGTCAGCAGCGTCGCCCCGCCGCCCACGTGGATCACCCGGGGCGGGTCGGGCAGCTCGCGGAGCGTGTCGACCAGCGTCTGGGCCGCGTCCGGCCACAGCTCCCGCTCGCCGCCGCCGAGCGCCACCACCATCACGTCGGCGTCCGCGGCCAGCTCCCGTACGCTCCGCGCCGACGTCGCGTCGCCGGTGACCGTACGCACCGAGCCCGACAGGTAGCTCGTCGCCTCCGGGCGGCGTACCGCCGCGGTGACCCGGTGCCCCCGGTTCACCGCCTCGTCGGTGATCCGCGATCCCGCGGTGCCACCGGCGCCGAACACGACGATGTTGCTCATGGCCTGATCACCTCCCGGCGGGACGTGTTCCGACTCCCAGGCTATGGAGCGGGCCGCCCGCCCGGTGGCGTAACGGCGATCCCGGCGGCGGGCGACCCGAGCCGTCCCCCGACGGCAACCCGCTCGGGTCAGTCGATCAGGGCGGAGTAGACCAGCTGGCGCAGCTGCGAGCGCAGCGGGTAGGTGCTCGACGGCATGAGCTGGGTGAAGAGCAGCGCGGTGACCTCCTCCACCGGGTCCACCCAGAACGCGGTGCTGGCCAGTCCGCCCCAGTAGAACTCGCCGACGCTGCTCGGCACCCGGGCCGGGACCGGATCCAGCACCACGGCGAAGCCGAGGCCGAAGCCGATGCCGTCGAGCACCGTCTCGAAGCCGTCCGGGGAGAAGGAGGCCAGGTCACGGCCGCCGGGCAGGTGATTGCGGGTCATGAAGCGCAGCGTCCGCGGGCCCAGCAGGCGTGCCCCGTCCAGCTCGCCGCCGCGCAGCAGGAACTGGGTGAAGCGGTGGTAGTCGGCGGCCGTGGAGACCAGCCCGCCGCCGCCGGAGAGCCAGCTCGGCTCGGTCAGCGCGGCCCGGCCCACGCCGTCGGCGCGCACCGCCTCACCGGTCGCCGGGTGCGGCGTGTAGAGGGCGGCCAGCCGCTTGGCGTCCGGCTCGTCCACCCACCAGCGGGTGTCCGTCATGCCGAGCGGCCGGAAGATCCGCTCGGTGAAGAACTCGTCCAGCCGCTGCCCGGAGATCACCTCGATCAGCCGACCCAGCACGTCGGTGGAGACGCCGTAGTTCCAGCTCGTGCCCGGCTGGAAGAGCAGCGGCAGCCGGGCCAGCCCCTCCGTCGCCGCCGCCAGGTCCGCGCCGGCCGGCACGCCCAGGTCGAAGCCCGCCGACCGGTAGAGGCCGTCGACCACCGAGGTCTGCACGAAGCCGTACGTCAGGCCGGAGGTGTGCGTGAGCAGGTGCCAGACCCGGATCGGCTCGACCGCGGGCACCGTGTACGGCTTGAGCAGCGACCCCTTGTCATAGACCCGGACATCGGCGAACTCGGGCAGCCAGCGGCTGATCGGGTCGTTGAGCTCGAAGCGGCCCTCCTCCCAGAGCATCATCGCGGCGACGGAGGTGATCGGCTTGGTCATCGAGTAGATGCGCCAGAGGGTGTCCTGCTCGACGGGCGCGCCGGCCTCCCGGTCCCGCAGCCCGTAGGTGGCGGAGTGGGCGATCTCGCCGCGACGGGCGACCACGATCTGCCAGCCGGCGAGCCGGCCGTCGTCGACGTACCTGCGGAAATGCCGGTCGATCCGCGCCAGTCGGGCGGGGTCGAAGCCGATACGGTCCGGGTCGGTGCTGACTGCCACGCTCACGCCGCTGAACCTACTAGTCGGTACGCCCACCGGGAAGTGTCGGCGGGCACCACTAATCTGGCCCGGTGCCGGAACCCACCGAGGACGTCACCTACCGTGACGAGGACTGGTATGCCGAGGAGTTGGTCGACCGGCACTTCGTGCGCTGCTCCTTCTTCCACGTCGATCTCACCGAGGCGGTCAGCCAGGGGACGGTCTTCACCGAGTGCACCTTCGGCAACGTCGCCTTCAACGCGTCCCGCCACATCGACTCCGCCTTCACCCGCTGCACCTTCAAGCGGTGCAACCTGTTCGAGGCCGAGTTCACCGGCTGCAAGTTGGTCGGCAGCAGCTTCGACCAGTGCGAGCTGCGGCCGCTGCGGATCAGCGGCGGGGACTGGTCCTTCGTCGCGCTGCCCGGCGCGGACCTGCGCGGGGTCAGCATCACCGACGTACGGATGCGCGAGGTTGACCTGACCGGCGCCGACCTCACCGGCGCGACCGTGACCGGCGTCGACCTGTCCGGCGCCCAGCTGCACAGCTCCCGGCTCATCAAGGCCGACCTGCGGGGCAGCGACCTGACCGCGCTGGACCCGACGGTGGTCGAGCGGGCCGGGGCGATCATCGACGCGGAGCAGGCGATCGTGGTGGCCCAGGCGTTGGGCTTCGAGATCCGCTGATCACGTGCGAAAGGAGTCGCCTCCTGTCAGGTTTTCCTGCCAGGCTGGCCCGCATGACATGGTGGGCGGATCTGGTCGAGTCCGAACCCGAGTTCGCGGCGCGCGTCCGCGCCCGGTTCTCGGTACGCAAGCACGGCACGATGGCGACGCTGCGCCGGGACGGGTCGCCCCGGATCAGCGGCACCGAGTTCGACTTCGCCGACGACGGGCAGCTGCGGCTGGGCAGCATGGCCAACGCGGTGAAGGCGCTGGACCTGCGGCGCGACGCCCGGGTGGCGCTGCACTGCCCCACCGAGGACACCCCGGAGGATGATCCGGGGTCGTGGGGCGGCGACGCGAAGATCGCCGGCCTGGCGCACGAGGAGCCGCCGGCCGAGGACGGTTCGCACCGGTTCCGGATCGAGCTGACCGAGGTGGTGCTGACCCGGGTCGGCGATCCACCGGACCATCTGGTGATCGAGAGCTGGCATCCCGGCCGGGGACTGCGCCGACGCCAGCGCAGGTGACCCTGCCGTCCGCGGCGGCCCGGTCGGGAAACGCCCTGCGTAGCTCACCGGGAGCGATCCCATCGTCACTACCGCTTGGTAACAAACTGGAAACGCCCACCCGCGCACGTATGGCGCACAAGCCCGCCCGGTGAAAACGTGAAGCCGGGTCATGCCCGGCCGTCGTGGCGGCCGGGGGTGCGCGGAGAGCGGAGGTGCGGTGGCGGAGGACGACCGTGACCGGGTCGGCGGCCGAACCTGGTCCCCCTACGGTTGCCGCCAGACCCGCTCCGCGCTGCGCCGGATCGCCCGCACTCGGCGGCGCCGCCGCTGGCTGCTGGAGGCGCTCGTCGCGTTCGCCTGCCTGGCCGCCCTCGTCGCGTACCTCGGCAGCGAGCGGCACCCCGCGCCCCGGGAGGAAAACGCCGTCCTCCCGGGGCCGCCGACCGGGGCGGGGCGGCCAATCGTCCCGTCCCCCGGTGAGCGGCAGCCGGGAGTCGACGCCGGGGCGATCTCGCCGGGGCTGCGCCCCCGGCAGCGGCCACCGTCGCCGTCCAAACCGGCCATCGAGCCGCTCCTCACCGTCACCCGGGGGACGTGCCGGCGCTGGTCGACCTCACCGTGGTCGGCCCGGTCGACTGGGTCCACTGGGGACTGCTCGGCGCGGACCGGCCGGTCCGCAGGCGGAACGGCTCCGGCGAGATCCGCGACGAGGGCGGCCGCGGCCAGCGGGAGAGCTACAGCAACAACCCGGAGGCGTACGCCTGGCGGGACGGGGCACCCGTCGGGCTCGTCAGCGGCACCACGAGCGGGGTCTACACCTGCTACACCGGCAACGGCTTCGCGCTCTCCGTCGCCGCCAACGGCGAACTGCGCACCGTACGGCTTTACGCCGGGCTCTGGATGGCCCGGGGTCGCCTCGACGTCCGGCTCTCGACCGGCGGGCCGACCAGAACTCTGCGGATGGAGGACCCGCACACCGAGCACACCGCCGAGTTCACGGTCCGGTTCCGCGCGCCGAAGGGAGCGAAGCTGCTGATGAACTGGACGGTGGAGGAGACCTTCGGCGACTGCGGCAACGTCGGCATCCAGGCGGCCGCGCTGCGCTGACCCGCGGTTCATCCGGGTGCCCGCCGCAGCCCGGGAGTAGCGTGGGCGCGACGACGCGCCGACCATCCGGGAGGGATACATGACGGCGAGCGAGCAGGTGCTGGACAGTCCCGAGGGGTGGGTCGCCGAGCACATCCGCCGGTACGTCGAGACCGACGGTGCGGAGGGGCACGAGTGGCGGCCCGGGGTCCACACGCTGCTGCTGACCACCCGGGGGCGGCGTAGTGGCAAGCTGCGGCGTACCGCGCTGATCTACGGCCGGGACGGGGACGACCTCCTGGTGGTCGGCTCCCAGGGCGGCGCCCCGCAGCACCCCGCCTGGTACCTCAACCTGCTCGCCGAGCCGGAGGTCCAGGTGCAGGTCGGCGCGGAGAAGTTCACCGCCCGGGCGCGGACCGCCGGCCCGGAGGAGAAGCCGCGGATGTGGCGGACGATGACCGCCATCTGGCCGGCGTACGAGGGCTATCAGGCCAGGACCGATCGGGATATCCCGGTCGTGGTGCTCGAACGGATCTGACCACAGGGGAGGGACCATGCCCGCGTTCGCGCTCGCCCACCTGCGTACCCCGCAGCTCAACGACGACATCTTCGAGTACCTGGAGAAGATCCAGGCGACCCTCGACCCGTACGAGGGTCGCTTCCTGGTGCACGGCCCCAAGCCGGAGGTCATCGAGGGCGACTGGCCCGGGACCGTCGTCATCATCGAGTTCCCCGACGTCGAGCGGGCCCGCGCCTGGTACGCCTCGCCGGCGTACCAGGAGATCCTGCCGCTGCGGCTGCGGCACATCGAGGGCTCCGCGATCCTCGTCGAGGGAGTCGGGCCGGACTACGACGCCGCCCGCACCGCCGCCCGCCTCCGCGAGCGCATCCCCAACGCGGGCTGAGGGTCTGACCCCGGGTCACGGGCCCCTTCCCACCCGAGGGGAAGGGGCCCGCGCGGGGTCAGCAGACGATCGGCTTCACCCAGGAGCACTCCAGCCCCTCCGGCACCCGCGGCGACTCCGGCGCCGTCGGGACCGCCAGCCGCGCCACGGTCGTCTCCTGCTCGGTGTACGACGCCAGCGCGATCGCGATCTGGTCCTCCAGCCCCTTGACCGAGGAGGCCAGATAGTTGTTGAGCACGATCGAGAAGGCCAGCAGGTGGCCGTCGGCGTCGGTGACGTAGCCGGAGAGGCTGGACACCCCGGTCAGGCTGCCGGTCTTGCCGTGCACGTTGTTCGCCGCCGGCGTCCCGCGCATCCGGCTGCGCAGCGTCCCGCCGACGAACCGCTCGGCGTTCCCGGCGATGGGCAGCGCGGCGTACCAGGTGTCGAACCAGGGTTCGGCGCGGACCGCCGAGAGCAGCTTGACGAACTCGGCCGGCGGGATCAGGTTGCGCCTGGAGAGGCCGGAGCCGTCCCGCTGGCGCAGCGTCCCGGTGTCCATGCCGGTGTCGCCGACGTACTCGCCGATCGCGGTGAGGCCGGCCGACCAGGTGCCGGAGCCGGCGCGGACCCGGCCGACCTCCTTGGTCAGCACCTCCGCGTGCCCGTTGTTGGAGAGCTTGAGGAACGGCACCAGCAGGTCGGCGAGGGTCATCGAGTCGTGCCGGGCGACCGGCGTCGCCTCGGCGGGGGTGACCTGGCCGAGGACGGTCCGCCCGAGCACCCGGACCCCGTGCCGGGTCAGCGCCGACCGGAAGATGTCGGCGGCGTACCCGGTGGGCTCCCAGACCGTCATCCAGTCGCTCTGCGGGGCCTCGCCGACCGCGATCTGCCCGGTCACCACGATGGTGTTACCGCCGTGCTCACGCTCGAACGAGATCGTCGTCTTCCCGTCGGCGACTGTCTCGGCCCGGTTCTCGATCCGCAGGTAGCCGTTGGGCGGGGTCATCGTGATGACCGGCGGCGCGCCGGCGTCGGCGGCCGGGGCGGCGTGCACGATCACGGTGCCGGCGTCGTAGTCGGTGTCCGGCGCCACGGTCAGCGCGGACACCTGCGCGGCGTAGTAGTAGGACTCGTCGTCCCAGGTCCAGTCGTTGCCCAGCCGGGTCTTGTCGTAGCGGGTGTCGTCGGCGACCAGATCGCCGGTCACCACCCGTACGCCGTCGGCCGCGACCTGGGCGGCGAGCGCGTCGTAGTCCTCGGCCAGCATCGTCGGGTCGCCGCCGCCGCGCAGGTAGAGGTCGCCGGAGACGATCCCGGCCCCGCGTGCTCCGCTGGTGGCGACGTCGGTGCTGAAACGGTGGCCGGGGCCGAGCAGTTGCAGCGCCGCGGTCGAGGTGAGCAGCTTGGTGTTCGAGGCCGGCACCAGCCGGCGGTCGCCGTTGCGGTTGTACAGGGTCTGGCCGGTGGCGGTGTCCACAACGACCACTCCGGCCTGTGCCCCGGCGAGCCGGGAGTCGGCCAGGACCGCGTCGATGGTGGCGTTCAGGCGGGTCTGCGCGGGGGTGGGCGACTCGGCCGTGGCGGTGGGCGCGCCGGCGGTGGCCGCGGTGGCGACCAGCGCCAGTACCGCGAGCGTCCGCGGAAAAAGACGACGATGCATGCGTCGATGCTGCCATGGAGGTTTCCTCCGGAGAACCCTCTACAGCGAAAGTTATTGCCGCGATCCGCCCGAACCAGCACGGTTACCCGTTGCCGGGCGGGACATGCGCCGGTCCCGTGGGCACTCTCGACTGACCTCGCTCTATTTGACGGATGCCTCGGCAGGGGGCACCGTAGGCCCTGAGGGGCCTTCGACCTGCCCCGGTTCACGGCGGCCCGATTCGCCTTCCTGGGTCCCGGGCCCGGCCGACAGCGGCCGGCAGACCCGCCGCGATCCCCAACAGCCATTAGGAGTTCCTCATGCTGACCATGACCGACAACGCCGTCATGGTGATCCGCGACCTCGCCTACCAGCAGGACGTCGGCGAGGCCGGCGGGCTGCGCATCGCGGCCGACACCCAGGCCGGCTCGCTCTCCATCGAGCTGGTGCCGCAGCCGGTGCAGGGCGACCAGGTGGTCGACAACCAGGGCGCGCGCATCTTCCTCGACACCGACGCCGCCCAGCTGCTCAACGACACCTCCGTCGACGCCACCGTCGACGACGAGGGGATCGTCCAGTTCGGCTTCACCGAGAAGGAGTGACCGCCGCCGGCTCAGCCGGCACGGCGGGTCTCGCCGCCGCGTTGCGGCCGGCCCGACCGTCCACGTTCGGGGGTGTCCTGGCCGGCGCGCCAGGGCCCGGGACGCTGCTCCCGGCTCGGCCGGAGCAGCGCGCCCAGCACGTGCGCCAGGTGGTGCGAGGTGCCCCAGGCAACCCAGTTGGTCGACGAGCCCGGGCCGGCCACCCGGCGGGCCCGCCGCACGATCTCATGGTCGCCCCAGGAGAAGGCCGCCCCGGCGGTCGGCCAGTGCGGGGCCGAGACCAGCGTCCGGCACAGGTCGGCGAAGCGCTCGTCGCCCCGCCCGCCCCGCCGAGACCAGCGGTAGATCCACCACGCACCGTCGGCGGTGTACCGCAAGGTCGGCAGCCGGTCGCCCGGCCCGTCCGCGCTCGGCGCCGCGTGGCTCACCCCGTAGTCGCCATAGCCGACGCCGAGGTCGGCCAGGCGCTGCCAGAGCTGCCAGTCGAAGCGCTCCAGGCGTACCGGCTCGTCAGTGGGCAGGCGGGTCAGCGTCGGCGGCATCCCGCCGGCCGCCACGGTCACCGACCGCCAGGCGTGCCGCCGGGCCCACTCCAGCAGCCGCCGGACCCGGGGTTCAACCAACCGCACGTCCGCCGGGCAGCAGACGTCGCCCGCGTCGACCAGCAGGTCGCACTGCTCGGGGACGAGCCGGGCCAGCCGCCAGACCCGCTCCATCGCAGTGGTCGTCGCGTCCGGGCCGGCCCGGTCCTGCCCCGTCCGCAGCCGGACCACCGCCCGTCGGGCGTACGCCCGCGCCGCGACGCCGTGCGCCACCAGCCGTCGGTTGCTCTCCGCGAGCCCGAGCACCGGCACCAGGGGTACGCCCCAGCGGACCAGTTCGGCCTCCGGGGTGTCCGGCAGGGCGGAGACGTCGACGGCCGGGACCAGCCCGGCGGGCAACCGACCGAGCAGGTCCACAATGCACGGATCGACTGCGGGGACGTAGAGAATCGGACCGAGCAGGGGAGCGGTGGCGCCGTCGAGATGAGTCAGCGCCTCCAGCTCACCACGTCGGCTGAGCAGGATAGGGCGGTAGACCGGTTCCGCCGCCCGACCCCCGTGGGCGGGCACCATAGTTCAATGTAACCAAACATTCGCATTTAGTCACCGGTCCTTCCGGCGCGGCACCTCACGGTGACCCGGTCGTAAGCTTCGACACCATGTCCGCCGACGCGACCGCCCAGCCCGTGCTGCTGGAGTTCACCCTCACCGCCGACGACCTGCTCGACGGGCTCACCGCCGCGCACCGCGTGATCCGCCGCCCGTGGTACCTGCGCTGGCTCGCCCCGCTGCTGACCCTGGGCATCGTCCTGGTCGTCGCGCTGAAGTCGGCCCTGTCCGGCGACCTCACGCCCACCGTCGGGGTCGCGCTGGCCATCCTGGCGATGTTCATGCTGCTGTTCTCGGTCGGGCTCACCCTGCTGTTCCGTCGGCGGCTCAACCCGGCCCGGCTCACCTACCGGTGGTCGTCCCGACAGCTGATCCAGGGCAACCCGATGCTGGCCCGGCCGCTGCGCGTGTCGGTCGGCGAGGCCGGTGTCCACATCGCCGGGGCCACCGGCGAGACGAGGACCGCCTGGAGCCAGTACCCCTACCACCTGGAGACCGCGCGGTCGTTCGCCCTGCTCGCCTCGGACCGGCTCGGCGCCGCCGTGCTGGTGCTGCCGAAGCGGGCGATGGGGGAGACTGACGCGGCGGGGCTGCGGGCGCTGCTCGCCGCGCACACGCGTCGGCTCGGCGACCGGTGACGACCAGCCGGGACGGGTACGCGCACACGAGCGCACGGCGCCGCTCGACCTCAGTCGTAACGTCGCCGCGCTCGGCCGTCTCCCACCACCGCAGCCGTACGGCGGTACGACAGCGGGGACCTGGCTCGACCGGCCGTCCGTGCACCGGTCTTGCCGATCCACATGCCCGTCCAGCGGGGATGCAAACCAGGAATCAGTGGGGAATTCCATCATTTGGCAGTCTCGGCGTGGCGGCGGCGGGGACCGGGTATGTGCGCGCCATGGAGCATTTCACGATCGCGACCGTCGCCGAGAGGAGCCCGGACTTCCGTCGGGTGCTCTGGACCGGGGAGTACACCCAGCTGGTGATCATGACCATTCCGCCCGGCGGGGAGATCGGCGAGGAGGTCCACGAGGACGTCGACCAGATCCTCACCTTCGTCAGCGGCACGGGCGAGGCCCGGGTGGCCGGCGAGAAGAAGGAGGTCGTCGCCGGGGACCTGGTGGTCGTGCCGGCCGGCACCAAGCACAACTTCGTCAACACCGGTCCCAACCCGCTGGTCCTCTACACCGTCTACGGGCCGCCGGAGCACGCCGACCAGGTGGTGCACCGAACCAAGGAGGAGGCCGAAGCGGCAGAGGCGGCGGGCCAGGACGAGCCGCCGACCGCCAGGGGCCATACGGTCTGAAAACTTCCGGTCGGGGTACCAGGACCGGGTGGACCAGCCGGCGATCTCCGACTACGGATTCCTCTCCGACTGCCGCTCCGGCGCCCTCGTCGGGCGGGACGGGTCGGTCGACTGGTGGTGCCCGGACCGGTTCGACGCCCCCTCGGTCTTCGGCCGGCTGCTCGACCCTGACGGCGGGCACTGGCGGATCGCGCCGCTGGCGGCGAGCCGGGTGGAGCGGGCGTACCACCCGGACACGCTGGTCCTGCGTACCGTCCACCACACCCCGGACGGGAGCGTCGCGGTCACCGACGCGCTGGCCGCCGAACTGGGCGCCCGCGGCCACCAGCTGGGGATGAACTCCCCGGCGGTGCTGCTCCGGGTGGTCGAGGGGCTGACCGGTCGGGTCCGGATGCACCTGGACTTCGCCCCCCGACCGGAGTACGGGCTGCTCACCCCATACCTGCACGAGCAGCCGGACGGCGGCGTGCTGGCCGCCGCCGGACCGGTGCGGCTGACGCTGCGCGGCGGCGGGCAGGCGCTGCGCACCGACCGGGACCGGGTCGCGCACACCTTCGAGGTGGCCGCCGGCCAGGTCGTCGGCTTCGACCTGGCGTACGCCCCGGTCTACGGGAACCCGCCGGCCCGGCTCGACCCGGTCACCACTCTCGCCGAGACGACGCGCGCGTGGGAGGCGTACCGGGAGAACCACCGGTACTCCGGCTGCTATCCCGACCAGGTCCGGAACAGCGCAACCGTGCTCACCGGGCTGACGTACACCCGCAGCGGCGCGGTCGCCGCCGCGCTGACCACCTCGCTGCCCGAGCGAATCGGCGGCGACCGCAACTACGACTACCGCTACTCCTGGCTGCGCGACTTCGCGGCGACCATGCGCGCCTTCTGGGTGGCGGCCTGCCCCATCGAGGCGTCCCGCCTCTTCGCCTGGGCGGCCCGCTCGATCGGCCGGGTCGGGGACCAGCCGGTGCCGGTGGTCTTCGGCCTGGAGGGGGAGCGGGACCTCTCCGAACACGAGTGCACCCACCTGCGCGGGTACGCGGACAGCCGCCCGGTGCGGATCGGCAACGACGCCTGGCGCCAGCGTCAGCTCGACGTGCCCGGCGAGGTGCTCTCGGCGGTCTGGCGGCTGCACGACTACCTCGGCGCCACGCTCGACGAGGAGCTCCTGGAGATGGTGGTCGGGCTGGCCGAGCACGTGGCCGCGACCTGGCGGCTGCCCGACCGGGGGGTGTGGGAGATTCGGGACGGCGAGCGGCACTACCTGTCGTCCAAGGTGTTCTGCTGGGCGGCGCTGGACCGGGCGGTGCGGCTGGCGCCGCAGCTCGGGGACCGGGCCGACCCGCGCCGCTGGGCGGAGATCCGGGACGAGATCCGCGAGACCGTGCTGCGCGAGGGCTGGAACGACCGGATCGGCGCGTACACCGCCGCCTTCGGCTCGGCCGAGCTGGACGCCTCGGCGCTCTACATGCCGATCGTGCGCTTCCTCCCCGCGTCCGATCCGCGGATGCGTTCCACCATCGACGTGATCGAGCGCGAGCTGAGCACCGAGGACGGACTGGTCCGGCGCTGGAACACCGACCCGGCCGGGTTCGTGGTCTGCTCGTTCTGGCTGGTGGAGTGCCTGGCGATGGCGGGCGAGATGGACCGGGCCCGGGCGCTGTTCGAGAAGGTGCTCGGTTACGGCAACGACCTGGGCCTCTTCGCCGAGCAGATCGACCTGAGCACCGGGGCGCAGCTGGGCAACACGCCGCAGGCGCTGTCGCACATCGGCCTGATCAACGCGGCCTGGCGACTGACCGACCCGACGACGGTCTGAGCCGGGCGATCACCTGCCTGATCGCGTACCGTGCCGGGCCCCAGGCCGCCAGGTCACGGATGACCGGCACCGCCGACACGTCCACCGTCTCCGGGTACTTCAGGCCCGCGCCGGTGTTCAGCACCACCACCCGCTCGCCGGCCCGGATCCAGCCGCCCGCCCGCAGGTGCCGGGCGGCGGAGAGGCAGGCCGCCCCCTCCGGGCAGAGCAGCAGCCCCTCCCGGGCGGCGAAGTCCCGCAGATCGGCCAGGATCTCCGCGTCGTCGACCGCGATCGCGGTCCCGCCGCTCTCCCGCAGCGCGGTCAGGATCAGCTCGTCGCCGAGCGGGGACGGCACGGTGATGCCGAATGCCACCGTGTGCGCGTCCGGCCACGGCGTCGCCCGCTCCTCCCCGGCGGCGAAGGCCCGGACGATCGGCGCGCAGCCGGTGGACTGCACCGCCACCAGCCGGGGCAGCCGGTCCTCCACCCAGCCCAGCTCCCGCAGCTCGTGCAGCGCCTTGTGGATGCCGATCAGCCCGACCCCGCCGCCGGTCGGATAGATGATCACGTCGGGCACCTGCCAGCCGAGCTGCTCGACGATCTCGTACCCCATCGTCTTCTTGCCCTCCAGCCGGTAGGGCTCGCGCAGCGTCCCGGCGTCGAAGACCCGGCCGCCCGACTCGGCGATCTGGCCGGCGACCCAGCGGCCGGCGTCGCTGATCAGGCCGTCGATCAGCCGCAGATCCGCGCCGGCGGCCAGGCACTCGCGCCGGCAGATGGCCGGCGCGTCCAGCGGCATCGCGATGGTCGCGCCCATCCCGGCCCGGGCCGCGTACGTCGCCCAGGCCGCCCCCGCGTTGCCGTTGGTCGGCATGGCGATCCGCTCGACGCCCAGCTCCCGGGCCCGGCTCACGCCCACCGCCGCGCCGCGCGCCTTGAACGAGCCGGTCGGGGTGAGCCCCTCGTCCTTCACCAGCAGGTCCGGGATGCCGATCTCCGCCCCGTACGCCGGGGCCCGCAGCAGCGGCGTCCAGCCCTCGCCCAACGTGGTGACGAACCGGGGGTCGGCCACCGGCAGCAGCTCCCGGTAGCGCCAGAGATCGGCCGGGCGCAGCCCGAACTGCTCCGGGGTCACCGACTCCGCCACCGCGGCCAGGTCGTAGCGGGCCAGCAGCGGCGAGCCGCAGTCGCAGAGGTTCTGCAACTTCTCCGTCGGGTGCTCCCGGCCGCAGCGCGGGCACTCCAGGTGCGTCAGGTGCACGATGATCCTCAGCTCGTGTCGATGCTCAGCCAGCGCCGGCTGCGCCGACCCGGCTCGTACGGGGAGTCGAGCCGCTTCGCGACCACTCCGGGGAGCCCCTGTTCGGCGGCGGTGCGCAGGGCGTCCGCGCCGACGCCGGGGAACCACGGCGGGGTCTGCCAGTGCGGGCCGGCGAGCGCCAGACCGTCGAGCAGCTCCCGGCGCTGCGCGTACGGCACGTCGATGCTGGTCGCGCCCTCGAGCCAGAGCAGGTCGAAGATCAGGAACTGGCCGTCTCTGCCGGTCGCCGGCCGGACCCGTCCGGCGGCGTCGATCCGGACCAGCACGCCGTCCAGCACCGCCTCCGTCGGCGCCAGCTCCTCCGCCATCTGCCGCAGCCACGGGTACGTCCCGGTCACGTCCTCGTCCGACTCCGACAGCAGCCGCAGCCGGCCGCCCGAGACGTACGCCATCGCCCGGACGCCGTCCCAGCGCAGCTCGTACCCCCACTCGCTCTCGTCCTTCGGCAGCCTGCCCGCCGGGGTCGGATGCATCGGTCGGACCAGCTCGGGCATGGGGGTCCAGTCGGCCGGCGGGGGGTCGGTGCGGCGGATCATCCAGTCCCGGCCACCGGTGGCGAAGAGCACGTAGCGGCCCGTGGTCCGCTTGCCGTCCAGGACCACGATCACCTCGTCGTCGCGCCACTTCTCGGCCCGGTACGTCCCGGTGTCGTGGATGATCATCTTGCCGCCGCCGTACTCGCCGGCCGGGATCTCGCCGTGGAACGTCAGGTATTCCATCGGGTGGTCCTCGGTGTGCACGGCGAGGTGGTTGCGGCCGGGCTCCCGGGGCAGGCCGCGCGGCACCGCCCACGAGGCCAGCACCCCCTCGTGCTCCAGTCGCAGGTCCCAGTGCAGCCGGCGGGCGTGGTGCTGCTGGATGACGAAGCGGGCCTTTCCCCGGCCGGTCCGTTTCCGCGCGGGTGTCCGCTCCGGCACCGGCTCGGGGGTACGCTTCGCGTCCCGTCTGCGCCGGTACTCCTCCAACCGGTCAGCCACTCCCGCATTCTCCGGTACGCGGCGGTGGTCCGCAGCCGACCGGCGCGGCGGATCGTCCCGTTTCCTCCTCCGCGAGTCTTTCGGCCCCGGCGGGTCGCGGGCATGGCCGCCGTGATCAGGGGTAGAACAGCCGCCATGACCACCGCTGAACAGCCCACGGTCCCGCTCGCCGGCGACGCCCGGATACCGCTGCTCGGCTTCGGCACCTGGCAGGCCACCGGCCAGGCCGGCTACGAGGCCGTGCTCGCCGCCCTCGACGCGGGCTACCGGCTCATCGACACCGCCACCATGTACGGGAACGAGAAGGAGGTGGGCCGGGCGATCAAGGAGAGCGGACTGCGCCGGGAGGACGTCTTCATCACCACGAAGCTGCCGCCGGAACGGGCGGGCCGGGAACGGGAGACCATCGAGGCGAGCCTGCGCGCCCTGGACACCGACCACGTCGACCTGTGGCTGATCCACTGGCCGCCCTCCTCGCCGGGCGACAGCATCCCGATCTGGCGCGAGTTCCTGGCCGCCCGGGACGAGGGCCTGACCCGGACGGTCGGGGTGAGCAACTACAGCATCGGACAGATCGACGAGCTGATCCAGTCCACCGAGGAGACCCCCGCGGTCAACCAGATCCGGTGGAGCCCGTCGCTGTACGACCGGCAGACGCACGCCGCCCACCGGGACCGGGGCGTGGTGCTGGAGGGCTACAGCCCGTTCAAGACCAGCGACCTGACCCACCCGGTGCTGGTCCGGATCGCCGAGGCGCACGACGTGTCGCCCGCGCAGGTGGTGCTCCGCTGGCACATCGACCACGAGATCGTGGTGATCCCCAAGTCGGTCACCCCGGACCGAATCCGAGCCAACATCGACGTCTTCCACTTCTCGCTCACCGCCGAGGAGATGCGCGACATCGACGCCCTCGGCCTGACATCCGCCTGAGCCGGGGCGGGCCGATCGGCCCTGGTGCGCCTCGATAGCGCCGAGTAATGTCTTGCCTCCAACGCGTTCCGAACCCCTCCGGAGGCGTACAGCACCATGGGTGGCAGCTCCCCCGTGCGCATCCTCGTCGTCGGCGCGGGCCTCGCCGGCCTGGCCGTGGCCCGGGCGCTGCGGTTGGCGGGGTTCCGGCCCGACGTCACCGAGAAGCTGCCCGCCGGGGAGCTCGTCGACACCGGCCTCTACCTGCCCGGCAACGCGGCCCGGGCGCTGCGCCGGCTCGACCTGGACGGGCCGGTGCGTCCGCTCGGTGAGGTGATCCATCGGCAGCGCTTCCTGGACGCGGCCGGCGCGCCGCTCTGCGAGGTCGACCTCGACGCCCTCTGGGCCGGGGTGGGGGAGTGTCGCGCGCTGCCCCGCGCCGAACTGCACCGGGTGCTGCTCACCGGGGCCGGCGGCGCAGTCCGGCACGGCGCCGAGGTCAGCTCCGTCGAGCTGCTGCCCGGCGGCGTCGCCGTCGGCTTCACGGACGGCACCTCCGGCGAGTACGACCTGGTGATCGGCGCCGACGGGCCGCGGTCCGCGGTCCGTACCCTCGCCGCGCTCGGCGGCCCGCCGCGCCCCGCCGGCCAGGTCGTCTATCGGAGCGTCGTCCGCGACGGGCCGCGGGTCGCCGACTGGACCGCGCTGTTCGGCCAGCGCGCCGGCTTCCTGGTGGCGCCGATCGGCGCCGGTCGGCTGTACTGCTACGCCGACGAGGCCGGCACCGTGCCGCCGGCCGATCCGCCGGCCCGGCTGCGGGAACTCTTCGATGACTACGGGGGCCCGGTGCCGGAGGTGCTGGCGGCGCTGGAGCAGGTGCACGTGGGCGTCACCGAGGAGGTCGAGCTGGGACGCTGGTTCAACGGCCGGGTGCTGCTGATCGGCGACGCGGCCCACGCCACCGCGCCCACCCTCTCCCAGGGCGCGGCAATGGCCCTGGAGGACGCCGTCGTGCTCGCCGAGTCGCTGAAGGCGGCCGGCAGCGTCGAGGCGGCGCTGCTGGCGTACGAGAGTCGTCGGCGGCCGCGTACCCGATGGGTGCGGGACCGGACCCGGGACCGCAACCGGACCCGGGACGTGCCGCCGGCGCTGCGCGACCCGCTGCTGCGCGGACGTGGCGGACGGATCTTCCAGGAGCACTACCGGTTGCTGGTCGACCCGCTCTGAGCGCGGCCCAGCGGGCGGTGATCGTAGCCGCCCACCCCACGCGGCGGGGTCACCTGCCGGGGACTATCCTCCTTGCGGATGACGGCTCGCAGATAACCAGCGCGTGCCAAGCGAGACAACCAGAACCGGAGGCCACTCGTGACCACCGTCGCACCCAAGCCGGTCGTGACCCGGCCCTGGCCGGTCCGGGAGCCGGTCAAGGGGTCGGCCATCGCGCGGCTGCTGCGCACCACGGACGCGAAGCAGATCGGGATCATGTACATGGTCACCGCGTTCGCGTTCTTCATGATCGGTGGCCTGATGGCCCTGATCATGCGCGCCGAGCTGGCGCGGCCGGGGATGCAGTTCCTGTCGCCCGAGCAGTTCAACCAGCTGTTCACCATGCACGGCACGATCATGCTGCTGTTCTTCGCGACGCCGATCGTGTTCGCCTTCGCCAACTACATCGTGCCGATCCAGATCGGCGCGCCGGACGTGTCGTTCCCCCGGCTGAACAGCTTCGCCTACTGGCTGTACGTGTTCGGCGGCACGATCGCCACCGCCGGCTTCATCACGCCGGGCGGCGCGGCCGACTTCGGTTGGTTCGCCTACGTGCCGCTCAGCACCGCGGAGCACTCCCCGGGCGTCGGCGCCAACATGTGGATCATCGGTCTGGCCATCTCCGGTCTCGGCACCATCCTCGGCGCGGTCAACATGATCACCACGATCCTGACCCTGCGCGCGCCGGGCATGACCATGTTCCGGATGCCGATCTTCACCTGGAACATCCTGGTCACCAGCCTCCTGGTGATCCTGGTCTTCCCGCTGCTGGCCGCCGCGCTCTTCGCGCTCGCGGCGGACCGGCTCGTGGGCGCCCACGTCTTCGACCCGGCGACCGGCGGGCCGATGCTCTGGCAGCACCTGTTCTGGTTCTTCGGGCACCCCGAGGTGTACGTGGTCGCGCTGCCGTTCTTCGGCATCATCAGCGAGGTCATCCCGGTCTTCTCCCGGAAGCCGATCTTCGGCTACAAGGGCCTGGTCGCCGCGACCCTCTCCATCGCCGCCCTGTCGATGAGCGTCTGGGCGCACCACATGTTCGCCACCGGCCAGGTGCTGCTGCCGTTCTTCAGCTTCCTGAGCTTCCTGATCGCCGTGCCGACTGGCATGAAGTTCTTCAACTGGATCGGCACCATGTGGCGCGGCCAGATCAGCTTCGAGAGCCCCATGCTCTTCGCGGTCGGCTTCCTGGTGACGTTCCTCTTCGGTGGTCTGACCGGCGTGCTGCTGGCCAGCCCGCCGCTGGACTTCCACGTCTCCGACTCGTACTTCGTGGTGGCGCACTTCCACTACGTGCTCTTCGGCACCATCGTGTTCGCCGTCTTCTCCGGCATCTACTTCTGGTTCCCGAAGATGTTCGGCCGGATGCTCGACGAGCGGCTCGGCAAGGTGCACTTCTGGCTCACCATGATCGGCTTCCACACCACCTTCCTGGTGCAGCACTGGCTGGGCAACGAGGGCATGCCGCGCCGGTACGCCGACTACCTGCCCAGCGACGGCTTCACCACGCTGAACACGGTCTCGACGATCGGCGCGTTCCTCACCGGTATCTCGACCCTGCCGTTCATCTACAACTGCTGGAAGTCGTACAAGGCCGGCCCGGTGGTCGAGGTCGACGACCCGTGGGGTCACGGCAACTCGCTCGAGTGGGCCACCAGCAGCCCGCCGCCGCTGCGGAACTTCGACCGGATGCCGCGGATCCGCTCCGAGCGCCCGGCGTTCGACCTCAAGTTCCCGGAGCTGGCTGCCGGCCAGACCCTGGCCGGTCCGCCGGAGGGCGGCGCCAAGCCGCTGACCAGCGAGTCCAACGGTGGTGCGAGCTACCAGGAGGACACCGCCGGCAACCTCGACCGCCGCTGACGCGCTGCGGACACCGCGCCACGGGCGCCGTACCCCTCGGGTACGGCGCCCGTCGCCGTCTGTCCCCGTCTCGCCCCGCCCCCGCTCCCGCCCCGTCTCGCCCCCGCCCCCGCCCCCGCCCCGTCTCGCCCCGCCCCCGCCCCGTCTCGCCCCGGCCCCGTCCCGTCTCGCCTCTCCGTCTCCCCGATCGGGCTCCCGGCCCGGTTCGGGCCGCAACTTCCCGAAGGTTGCTGTCTCCCGGTCGCGGGAGGCGACAACTGGCGAGAAGTTGTGTGGATCTTCGGGCCGCCGGGCCGCCGGGCCACCGCGGCGCCCGGGCCACCGGGGCGCCGGGCCGCCGGGCCACCGGGGCGCCGGGCCACCGGCCGCCGAGCCGGGCCGCCGGGCCCCGGTCGGCGGTGGCTGGTCCCGCCGGGCGGCGAGGGCGGCTTGCCGCCCAGGTGGCGCCGTCAAGGCGACCACACCTGGAGAGCGATATGACTGTCAGGCATGTTTATGACTCACAGTCATATCGCTCTCCAGGCATACATTGGTGGCGGCCGACACGCCGACCCATGCGGCGCCCGCCAGTCGGGTGCGGGTGGGGGCCGCCGCGTGCAGGCGGAAGCGGGCCCCTTCGCGCCGGCCGAAGGCGCCCGATGACTGGGTGCCCACGAGGCCGTTGGCCGGCCAGCAGCTAGTTCTCCACCGCCTGTCGGCCGTACGCGGCGGTCAGCGGGTGGTGGTGCAGCGATAGAGCGTGCGCAGCCGCGCGTGGCCCTCTGCTGGAGCGGATCCGGGGTCGACTACGCGTGCGGGCTCCGGCCGCGGCGGTAGGCCCTCGCTGGACGCCCTGTGCGGCGACAGCCGCCGTCGACCGCGTCCGGCAGGGCGGGCGGCGGGGCGCTCAGATGGTGGCGGGGGCCAGCTCGGGTTCCGGGGCGGCCGGGAGGGTCTCGCGGCGGTGGCGCAGTTCCACGGGCAGCACCACCAGTGCCACCAGCAGGCCGATCGCGCCGGTCACCGCGAAGCCCCAGAGCGGCAGCGAGGCGTCGATCACCGCGCCGGCGAGCGGGGCGCCGAGCGCGATGCCGACGGTGACCGCTGAGCCGTGCAGGCCCATCGCCTCGCCGCGCACGCCCGCCGGGGCGAGCCGGCTGACCGCGTCGGAGGTGGCGGCGATGGTCGGCGCGCAGAGCGCACCGGCCGGGACGAGCGTCAGGCAGAGCAGCCACCAGTGCGCCCCGCCCAGCCCGACCGGGATGGTGCAGAGGCTGAGCGCGGCCATCAGCGTCAGCGGCGAGAACGACCGGCTGACCGCCCCGTACGCGAAGCCGCCGACCAGCGAGGCGACCGCCCACATGGCCAGGACCGCCCCCGTCCAGCCGACCTCCCCGCTGGCCCGCAGCACGGCGACCACCGCGACGTCGGTGCCACCGAGCACCAGGGTGGCGGCGAGGCTCACCGCCAGCACGGCGAGCAGCCGGGGCGTCAGCCACTCCCGGCGGGGCACCTTGCGGTGCGGGCCGGCCGGTTCGTCGGCGCTGCGGGTGGGTGGGTTCAGCAGCCAGAACAGCACGCCGGAGGCGACGATCCCGGCGCCGACCGCCCAGAGGGTGGTGCGCGGGGAGGCGGCGGTGGCCAGCGCCACCGCCAGCGCCGGGCCGACCATGAACGACAGCTCCACCGACATCGAGTCCAGCGCGTACGCCGGGCGGCGCCGCTCGGCCGGTACCAGCGCGGCGACCGACTGCCGGACCACCGAGAACACCGGCAGGGCGAGCAGCCCGGCGAGGAACGCGGCGGGCAGCAGGACCGGGTAGGAGAGCGCGGGGGCGCTGGCCCAGAAGATCGCCTCGGCGACGGTGGTCAATGCGAGCACCGGGCGCAGACCGCGCCGGTCCACCAGCCGGCCGAGCAGCGGCGAGCCGAGCGCAGCGCCGACGGTCAGCGCGGCGCCGACCAGGCCGGCGGCGCCGTACCCGCGGCCGAGGTCGAGGACGACGTAGAAGGTGAGCGTCACCCCGGTCGCGGTGAGCGGGATGCGGGCCAGCACCGACACCAGCAGCAGCGACCGGAGACCAGGCAGGGCGAGCGCCTGCCGGTAAGGCTTCAAGTTCACGACGGTCCGTACCTCCGGCGCCATCCTCGACCGGGGGTACGACAGCCGCAAGCGATTACCTGGTCAAGCGTTGCTGATCACAGGCCGGCCGACCATGGTGACCCCGGCGCCATCCATCGACCGCAGCGCCAGGTCGGTGGTCTCCCTCGCGACCCCGGCCGTCAGGTCCAGCAGCACCGTGGTGTCGAAGCCCTCCTGGACGGCGTCCAGGGCGGTTGCCCGGACGCAGTGGTCGGTGGCGATGCCGGCCAGGTCGACCCGGTCCACCCCGTGCCGGCGCAGCCAGTCGGCCAGGCACTCGCCGTCGTCGGCGTGCCCCTCGAACCCCGAGTACGCGGCCGCGTGCTCGCCCTTGTGGAAGATCGCCTCCACCCGCCCGGTCTCCAGGCTCGGGTGGAACTCGGAGCCGGAGGTGCCGACCACGCAGTGCCGGGGCCAGGTGTCGACGAAGTTGGGCGGGTCGCCGAAGTGGGCGCCCGGATCGACGTGGTAGTCCTTGGTCGCGACCACGTGGTCCCACCGGTCCGGCTCGGCGGCGAGCAGCCGGGAGATGCCGGCCGCGACGCCCGCTCCGCCGGCCACGGCCAGCGAGCCACCCTCGCAGAAGTCGTTCTGCACGTCCACGATGATCAGCGCGTTGCTCATGCCAGGTCCTCCTCAGGTCGCGGGTACGACGGTCACCGGGACGGCCGGGTCGCCGCCGGAGAGCTTCAGGCCCTCCCAGGGAATGGAGATCAGGCACTGCCGCAGGTGCTCCCGGGACTCGTCCAGCGTCGGCAGCGCGACCGGCTCGCCCTGGACCACGAACGAGCGCTGGAGCAGCCGGTCGTTGGGCTGCCGGTCCGGCACCCCCTGCGGCACGACGACCTCCTCGGTGGCGGTGCCGGTCGGCTTGTGCCGGCGGACGGCCACCTTGCGCCCGCCGATGGTGGCCTTGTGCTCGGAGCGCTTGACCACCGGCCGCCCGTCCACCTCGACCAACTTGTAGACCAGCCCGGCGGTGGGCGCGCCGGAGCCGGTCACCACGGCGGTGCCCGCGCCGTAAATGTCGACCGGCTCGGCGGCGAGCGCGGCGATGGCGTACTCGTCGAGGTCGCCGGAAACGATGATCTTGGTCTCGGTGGCGCCGAGCGAGTCGAGCAGCTCCCGGGACTGCTGCGCGATCACCGCCAGGTCGCCGGAGTCGATCCGGATCGCCCGCAGCTCCGGCCCGGCGACCGCGATCGCGCTGCGGATGCCCTGGCTGATGTCGTACGTGTCGACCAGCAGCGTGGTCTCCTTGCCCAGCGTGGCGACCTGCGAGGTGAACGCGGCCTGCTCGTCGTCGTGCAGGAGGGTGAACGCGTGCGCGGCGGTACCGGCGGTCGGGATGCCGTAGCGCTGACCCGCGGCCAGGTTGGAGGTGAACCGGAAGCCGGCCAGGTACGCCGCCCGGGCCGCGGCCACCGCCGCCTCCTCGTGGGCCCGGCGCGAGCCCATCTCGATCAGCGCCCGGCCCCGGGCCGCGGTCACCATCCGGGCGGCGGCCGCGGCGACCGCGCTGTCGTGGTTGAGCACCGACAGCACCAGCGTTTCCAGCACCACGCACTCGGCGAAGCCGCCCGAGACGCTGAGGATGGGGGAGCCGGGGAAGAAGAGCTCGCCCTCGGCGTACCCGTCGACGTCGCCGGTGAAGCGGTAGCTGGCCAGCCATTCGGCGGCCCGGTCGTCCACCACCCCGGTCCGGCGCAGGAACTCCACCTCGTCGGAGTCGAACCGGAAGTCGCGGATCAGCTCGATCAGTCGCCCGGTCCCGGCGACCACCCCGTAACGGCGGCCCGCCGGCAGCCGCCGGGTGAACACCTCGAAGACGCATCGGCGGTCGGCGGTACCGTCCCGCAGGGCGGCGTTGACCATCGTCAGCTCGTAGTGATCGGTCAGCAGCGCGGGGCGAAGGGTGCTCACCGCTCCAGCCTAGAGTTCAAGCGGAATCCGCGCCGTCGTGGCCCGGCATCGATCGCAGGGCGGCCCGCAGCTCCGCCCGCCCGGCCACGCCGAGCTTGCTGTAGACGCGCTGCAGGTGGTTCTCCACCGTCCGGCTGGACAGATACAGCTGCTCCGCGATGGCCCGGCTGGTGGCGCCGTCGGCCGCGAGCCGGGCGACCTGCCGCTCGCGGTCGCTGAGCGCCGGCCGGAGCAGCCGCAGCGCCGGGGTGGAGACCTGGTCGCAGCGGCTCAGCAGGGCGGCGAGCCGTTCCCGCGCCGGGCCGGTCGCGGCGGAGCGGCGCAGCCGGCGCAGGGCCAGCGCGGCCGCCTCGGCGGCGAAGACGGTCAGGTCGCGCGCGGCGAGAGCGTCGGCGACCGCGAGCAGTTCGGTGGGGGAGTCCTCGACGGCGGCGCGGGCGTACCGGGCGACCAGCGGCGGCAGCGCCCCGTCGACCCGTTCGGAGAGGTCGGCCAGCCGCTGCGCGACGGTACGCCGGCCGCCGTCCGTGCAGGTCGGGCCGACCGGGGCCGCGGCCTGGTCCAGCCGGACCAGGTCGAGCAGGACCAGCACCTCGTGACCGGCCAGCCCGTCCGCGCGGACCCGCTCGGCGAGCGCGCACAGGTGCTTGGTCGCGCCCGGCAGGTCGCCGGCGGCCGCGTACACCGCACCCCGGGCCTGCTCCAGCCACGGGTAGAGCACCGCCATCCCCGGTGCGTGGGTGCGGTCCGCCTCGGCCATCGCCTCGACGGCGTGTCCCGTTTCCCCGCGCAGCGCGGCCGCCTGGGCGCGCTCGGCGTGCGCCAGCCCGGCGTAGACCCGGCTGGTGGCCAGCACCGCGCAGGCGCCGAGACTGGTCCTCAGCGCCTCGTCGCTCTGCCCCCGCAGCCGCGCCGCGTACGCCTGGAGGATGGCCAGGTAGCCCGTGCCCAGCCGGAATTCGCCCGCGCCCGCCAGGTCGGCGAACTCGTCGGCCACGATCGCGTCGATGCCGGGCAGGTCGCCGGAGAGCGCGAGCCGGGTCCCCCGGGCCAGCTCCATGGCGAGCTGGAGGTAGGGCATCTCGCCGCGCCAGCGCGCCGCCTCGGCCTGTACCCGGGCGACTGCCGTCGCGCTGCGCCGGTACTGCCCCTGCCCGGCCCGGAGGTGGGCGATGGTGCACCGGGCCAGCTCCCGGGAGGCCACTGAGGAGGCCGGTCGGTCCAGCACCGCCTGGGCGAGCCGGAGCGCCGCGCGGGTGTCCAACCGGTGCAGCCGCATGATCGCCTCGAAGGCGCGGACTCGGGCCCGGGCGGTGAGGTCGGCCAATTCCCCGGCCCGCGCCGCGATCTCCTCCACGGTGGACTCCCGGCTGAGTCCCCAGTAGCTGACCATGCCGCGCACCGTCAGCCACCGGCTGCGCCGCCCGTCGGAGTGGATCTCCCGGGCGACCGAGTCCAGCACCCGGATCGCCTCGTCCGGCTGGTCGCCGAACATCAGGATGGTGGCGAGCAGCTCCGCGGCGTCGAACCCGCCGTCGGCCTCCAGCGCCGCCCGGGCCAGCCGGGTCGCCAGGGGTACGTCGTACCGGCCGAAGGCCTGCGCCGCCGCCTCGAGCAGCAGCGCCGGATCCTGCGCGGTGCCCGAGTCCAACCGCCACACCGCCACCCGGAGCAGGTCGTCTCGGCGGCGCTTGCCGACCTGCTCCAACAGCTCGGCCAGGGTCGCCTGCAACCGGCGGGTGCGGCTCACCGGACACTGCCGGCGCATCACCTCCCCGTAGAGCGGGTGGGCGAGCCGCACGTTCAGCCGCCGGTCGTTGCGGAGCATCCTGATCAGGCCGCGTTCCTCGGCGGTCTCCACGTCGGCCGGGTCCACCGCCTGCTCGAGCAGGTGCAGACCGAGCGGTTCGCCGAACGCGACCAGCTCGACCACCGCCCGCACGCCGGGGGTGAGCTGGCCGATCCGGGTGCCGATCAGCTCGGTCAGGCTCGGCGCCAGCTCCAGCCGGCCGGTCCACTTCCAGATCCCGTACGTGCGGGTCAGCTCGCCGCCGGCGGTGGCGGCCAGCACCAGCTCGCGGAGCAGCAGCGGATTGCCCGCGGAGAGCCGGAACAGCCGCTCGGCCGATCCGCTGTCGACCGGACCGTCCAGGATGGCGGCGAGCAGCCCGGTGGTCTCGGCGGCGCCCAGCGGGCCCAGCTCGACCAGGTCGACCATGTCGTCGGTCCACAGGGCACGGATCGGCAGCGGGATCTGCTCGCCGTCCCGCAGCGTACCGATCACGGTGGCGTTCTCCGAGTGGGAGAGCAGGTGCACCAACGCCGCCGACGGCGGGTCGAGCAGGTGTGCGTCGTCGATCGCCAGCACGATGGGCCGGCCGGCGGCCTGCTCCTGCAGCACCTCCACGGCCCAGCGCAGGATGCCGGCGGGGGAGAGCCCCTGCGGCTGGTCCGCCGGGAGCACCTGGACCAGCCCGCCGAAGGGCAGGGCGGCCGTGGTGGCGCTGGCCGCGACCGTCCAGATCGCGTACCCGTCGGTGGGGAGGGCGGCCACTCCCTCCCGCAGCAGTCGGCTCTTGCCGACGCCCGCGGTGCCGCTGAAGAGCAGTCCGCGCCCCTCGGGGCCGCCGACCGCCGACAACAGACGGTTGAGCTCATCGGTTCGACCGACGAAGTCCCACCGACTCATCGGAGCAGCATATCGACGGAAATCCGGCTGCGAGTAGACCGTCACCCACCGAAGTTGAGTAACCTGTCCATTACTGGTGAGTATCCGAGTTGTTCGGGAGGGTAGGGTCTCCGCCCGTACTCTTCCGGCATCCGGGTGCCACCGCCGGATTACCTAGCGACCGGCCCGCAACCCGGTCGTCCACTCCGGGAGGCCGTCTGATGAAGCCGGGTCCTGTCCCCGCGTTCGCCGTCCCCGACGACGCGGGCGGGCCGACTGTTGAGCTGCCCCGCGGTGCGCCGCTGCCCGTCCGGCTCGGCGTGACCACCCCGAACCCCGACGAGCCGCTGGCCGTCGTCGCCGCCGGTCCGTCCGGCGCCGACCGCCGCGAGTTGCTGGCCGCCCTGCTCGGGCTCGAGCCCGAGATGCTCGCCGTGCCGGACGGTAGCTGCCTGGTGGTCAGCCATGCGCGGACGCCGACCCGTGCCGCGTACGTGCCGGGTTACCGCCAGCCGCACTCCTACGGCGCCGACCCCGCCGCGGCCGGTCCGGCGCTGGCCCGCCCGCCGCGCCGGGTGGAGCTGAGCATTCCCGAGCCGCTGCTGCGGCACTTCAAGGTGCTCGACACGCCCGACACCGGCTCGCTCGGCCTGGCCGGGGGACGGGTGTTGCTCGACGCGGTCGGCCGGGGCGGCGCGCTGCTCTTCGTGATCTCCGCCGACCAGGCGTTCACCGCCGCCGAGCTGCACCTGCTGGCGGAGATCTCCCAGGCCCGGGTCGAGGTCTTCTTCGCGGTCACCCCTGGGACGGCCGGCTGGGCCGCGGGGTCGGACGGCGGGACGCCGAGGCAGGACGCGGGGGCGTCCCTACCGCCGGCCCTCCGCACCCGGGCTCCGGCCCAGCGCCGGCGCCCGGTCGATCCGGTCGAGGTCTCCGTCGCGGCCCACCGGGCCGCCCTGCTCGCGGCCGTGCCCGGGCTCGCCGCCGCCCGCTGGTACCCGATTCGGCAGGCCGACCACGCCGCCCTGCGCCGGGCGCTCGTCGGCTGGGCCGCCGACGAGGGGCTGCGCCGCGCCAGCGCCCAGCCGCCGGTGCCGCCGGGTGCGCACGGCCGGGTGAGCGTGGTCCCCGGGCTCGACCCGGGCGAGCTCCCCGAGCGGCTCGACCGTCAGGTGCGCTCCTGCGCCCAGCGAATCCGCCAGCACCTCGCCCTGGAACTGGCCAACATCCACCTCCGGGTGGTGCAGGAGATCGTCTTCGGGGTCGGCTGCGCCGGCCTGCCACAGCTGCTCGACCGGGAGATGCAGGCCCTGTCCCTGCTCGCCACGGCACAGGGCGACCAGGCCGTGCGGGGCATCGTCGACGAGGCGGCGGCCCAGGTCTTCGGCGCTCCGCTCGCCGAGGGGGTGCGCCGGCGGATCGCCGCAGCCGTCCGCTGGGGCCTCGTCGACCACCCGACCGGCCGGGAGCTGGACCGGGTGCTCCTGGTCACCAGCACCGCCGGGGTGGCCGAGCTCACCGGCGCCGGCGCCACCGACGCGCTGGCCGGCTTTCCCGGTGCGGAGCGCGTCGAGGTGCTCCCGCCGGTGGCGGTGGCCCTCTCCGGTGGCTGCTGGCAGCACTGGCGCAGCCCCGGCAACGACGACCCGAACCGTGCGCGCTCCTGGGCCCAGCGGGCGCTGCGCGAGGTCGAGCTGGAACTCACCCGGGAAGTGTCCCGCCGCTTCGAGGTGATCCGCCTCTCGCTGGGCGCGGTGCTCACCGATGCTGTCGACCACGGCATCCTGCTCGCCTGAGGCCGGCGCCGCCGACCGCTCTCCCGGGCCGCTCGCCGCGGCCCGGGAGGGTGATCCGGGGCCGCCCGGCGTTCCGGTTCATCGGTTCGCCGAATCCGGTGGCACGATGGGTGGCATGGCGGCTCCACAGGTTGCACCGGTCGAGACGCCGGACACCGACGAGGTGCCGGTCTCCGACCGGCCATGGGTGACGATCGTGTGGGACGACCCGGTCAACCTGATGACGTACGTGACCTGGGTCTTCCAGAAGCTTTTCGGGTACAGCCGGGAGAAGGCCGAGCAGCTGATGCTGGACGTGCACCACAAGGGCCGCGCCGTCGTCTCCAGCGGGGCCCGGGAGCGGATGGAGCACGACGCGTCGCAGCTGCACGCGTACGGGCTCTGGGCGACGGTGGACCGGTCGTGAGCATGTTCCGTCGCCAGGGCGATCGGTACGTCGCCACCTTCGCCCCGGACGAGGTCCGGGTGCTGCGCAAGGTCGCCACGGAGGTGGTCGGGCTGCTGACCGACGGCTTCGACCACAGCGACCCGGTGGTCGGCCGGCTCTTTCCGGAGGTCTACCCGGACGACTCCGCGAGCACCGCCGAGTTCCGCCGGTACACCGAGGGCGACCTCAAGACCGCCAAGATCGACCAGGCCGGGGCGATCCTCGCGGCCCTGCCCGACGAATCCGGCGAGGCCGGCGGCGAGGTGAAGCTCGACGGCGAGGCGGCCGAGGCCTGGCTGCGCGCGCTCAACGACGCCCGGCTCGCGATGGGGGTCCGGCTGGAGATCAAGGACGGCACCGACCTGGGCGAGGAGCTCGACGACGCGATCGCCGAGGACCCGACCTCCTCCCGGGTGTTCCAACTATCGGTCTACGCGTACCTGGGTTATCTGCAGGAATCCCTGCTCAACGCCCTGATCGACTGAGCCGTGACGGTCACCACCTCGCCGGGCGTCACGGGCAGGCGTTAGGCTGTTCGGCGTGCTGAGCATCGACCGGTCGATCGTCGACGCGATCGTCGCCCACGCGCGCCGCGACCATCCGGACGAGGCGTGCGGCGTGGTCGCCGGTCCCATCGGCAGCGACATTCCAGCGCGGCACATCCCGATGGAGAATTCCGCCCGGTCCATGACGTTCTACGAGTTCGACTCGATGGAGCAGTTGCGGGTGTGGCGGGAGATGGACGACCGCGACGAGGAGCCGGTCGTCATCTACCACTCGCACACCGCCACCGAGGCGTACCCGTCCCGCACGGACGTCTCCTTCGCCGGTGAGCCGGGGGCGCACTACCTGCTCGTCTCGACCCGCGAGCCCGACACGGAGGAGATCCGCTCCTTCCGCATCGTCGACGGCGTGGTGACCGAGGAGCCGGTCCGGATCGTTGATCCCGCCGTGGACCCGCACGCCGTCCAGTCCTACATGTTCGGGCAGAGCCCGGCGACGGTCGACTACGAGTGTTCCGGCCGCTGATCCCTCAGCGCCGGCTCACCAATTCCTCTCCCGTCACCGTGGCACACCCGATCATCAAGGAGCACGACATCATGGCCATCGAGGTTCGCATCCCCACCATCCTGCGCAGCTACACCGGCGGCGCGAAGGTCGTCGAGGGCACCGGGGACACCCTGGGCGACCTGCTCACCGACCTGGACTCCCGGCACGCCGGCCTGAAGGCCCGGCTGGTCACCGACGCCGGGGCGCTGCACCGCTTCGTCAACGTCTACGTCAACGACGAGGACGTCCGCTTCCTCGGCGCGCTGGACGCCAAGCTCAACGACGGCGACAGCGTGACCATCCTGCCGGCCGTGGCCGGTGGCGCGTTCGGCTTCGCCGCGGCAGCGGCGATCGCGCAGCACAGTGCCGCGGCAGCGGCGATCGCGCAGCACAGTGCCGCGGCAGCGGCGATCGCGCAGCACGGTGCGGCGGCAGTCGCGGCGACCGCCCCGCGGTCGGCCGTCGCCGCCCGCTGAGGGCAGCCCCATGGCGCGGTACGACAGCCTGCTCGACGCCTGCGGCGGCACGCCCCTGATCGGACTGCCCCGGCTCTCGCCGACGGTGCCCGAGGGGGCGCCGCCGGTGCGGCTCTGGGCGAAGTTGGAGGACCGGAACCCGACCGGCAGCATCAAGGACCGGGCGGCCCTGTTCATGGTCCGCGCGGCCGAGGAGGCCGGCCGGCTCCGCCCGGGCGACACCATCCTGGAGCCGACCAGCGGCAACACCGGCATCTCGCTGGCCATGGTGGCCAAGCTGCGCGGGTACCGGCTGGTCTGCGTGATGCCGGAGAACGTCTCCACCGAGCGGGTGCAGCTGCTCCGGATGTACGGCGCGGAGATCATCTTCTCGCCGGCCGCGGGCGGCTCCAACCAGGCGGTCGCCACCGCGAAGCAGACCGCCGCCGAGCACCCCGACTGGGTGATGCTCTACCAGTACGGCAACGAGGCGAACGCCCGGGCGCACTACGAGACCACCGGGCCGGAGCTGCTGCACGACCTGCCCACGATCACCCACTTCGTGGCCGGCCTGGGCACCACCGGCACGCTGATGGGCACCGGGCGCTACCTGCGGGAGAAGGTCGACGGCATCCAGATCGTCGCCGCCGAGCCCCGCTACGGCGAGCTGGTCTACGGCCTGCGCAACATCGACGAGGGATACGTCCCGGAGCTCTACGACGCCGGCGTGCTCTCCCGGCGCTTCTCGGTGGGCACCCGGGACGCCGTGCTGCGCACCCGCCAGCTGGTCGAGGTGGAGGGCGTCTTCGCGGGCTTCTCCACCGGCGCCATCCTGCACGCTGCCCTGGCGGTGGCGCACGAGGCGGTGCGGGACGGCCGCCGGGCCGACGTGGCGTTCGTGGTCTGCGACGGCGGCTGGAAGTACCTCTCGACCGGGGCGTACGGCGGCACCCTCGCGGACGCCGAGGACGCCCTGGAGGGTCAGCTCTGGGCCTGACGACGGGCGGCCGGTCGGCTCGCCGCCGGCCGGCCCGCGGGCCCGACCCGGCGGACGTGTACGGGTGTCACGTTGACGACAACTTCCAGGGGATGATTCTTGCCCCGCAGTACCTCAGCGTAGGCTGCGCAGCGTGGCGTACGCGTCGGTAAAGATCATCGGCGGATCAGGAGCCGGCGTGGCGACTACGGGGCGTGACATCAGGACCACCGGATGCGACTGACCATCCTCGGCTGCGCGGGCAGCTTCCCGGGCCCCGAGTCCCCCTGCTCGGCCTACCTCGTGGAGGCGGAGGGCTTCCGGCTCCTGATCGACTTCGGCTCGGGATCGCTCTCCACCCTCCAGCGCTACGTCGGGCTGCACGCCCCCGACGCCATCCTCCTCACCCACCTGCACTGCGACCACATCCTCGACGCCGTGTCGTACGTGGTGGTGCGCCGGTACGCCCCGGACGGGCCGTACCCGCCCCTGCCGGTGTACGCGCCCGCCGGCGCGCCGGACCGGCTGGCCGCCGCGTCAGACGCGTATGGGCAGGAGGACAGCACGGTGGAGGACGTCTACCAGTTCTACGCCCTGGAGCCGGGCACCTTCCCGATCGGCCCGCTCACCGTCACCGTGGACCGGATGAACCACCCGGTCGAGACGTACGGCGTGCGGCTGGAGCACGGCGGGCGGGTGCTCTGCTACTCCGCTGACACCGCCCCCTGCGACGCGCTGCTGCGGCTCTCCCAGGGCGCCGACCTCTTCCTCTGCGAGGCCAGTTACCTCGACGGTGTGGAGAACCCGCCGGACCTGCACCTCACCGGGCGGGAGGCCGGCGAGGCCGCGACCAAGGCAGGCGTCGGCCGGCTGCTGCTCACCCATCTGGTGCCCGCCTGGGGCAGCGAGGCGCACACCCTGGAGTCGGCCGCCGCCGCGTACGCCGGCCCGCTCGAGGTGGTCCGCCCCGGCGCCTGCTACGACGTCTGAGCCGGCCAGCCCGGCACCCCGGGACGGTTCGATCACGGCACCGCATAAGGTGCAGGCATGGCGCGACCTGACGGGCGGCGGCCCGACCAACTCCGACCGGTGACCCTGACCCGGGGCTGGAGCACGCACCCGGAGGGCTCCGTGCTCGTCGAGTTCGGCGCGACGCGGGTGCTCTGCACGGCGAGCGTGACCGAGGGGGTGCCCCGCTGGCGCAAGGGCTCCGGGCTCGGCTGGGTGACCGCCGAGTACGCGATGCTGCCCCGGGCCACGAACACCCGCTCGGACCGGGAGAGCGTCAAGGGCCGCATCGGTGGTCGGACCCACGAGATCTCCCGGCTGATCGGCCGCAGCCTGCGGGCCGCCATCGACCTGAAGGCGCTCGGCGAGAACTCGATCGTGCTCGACTGCGACGTGCTCCAGGCCGACGGCGGCACCCGCACCGCGGCGATCACCGGGGCGTACGTGGCACTGCACGACGCGGTCGGCTGGCTGGCCGAGCGCAGGGCGCTGGTCGGCAAGGCGGAGAAGGTGATGCACCGGTCGGTGGCCGCGGTCAGCGTGGGCATCATCGGCGGCGAGCCGCGGCTGGACCTCTGCTACGAAGAGGACGTGGCCGCCGAGGTGGACATGAACGTGGTCTGCACCGGCAGCGGCGACTTCGTCGAGGTGCAGGGGACGGGTGAGGCCAACGTCTTCGCCCGCGAGCAGCTCGACGCCCTGCTCGACCTGGGCGTGCTGGGCTGCCTGGATCTCGCCGAGGCTCAGCGGAAGGCGCTCGCATCATGAACAAGTTTCTGCTCGCCACCCGAAACCGCAAGAAGCTCGTCGAGCTCCAGCGGATCCTGGACACCGCGCTCGGCGCGCACCGGATCGCCCTGCTCGGGCTGGACGACGTCGAGGAGTACCCGGAGCTGCCGGAGACCGGCCTGACCTTCGGCGAGAACGCGCTGATCAAGGCGCGCGAGGGCACCCGGCGGACCGGCCTGCCGACGATCGCCGACGACTCCGGGCTGGCCGTGGACGCGCTAAACGGCATGCCGGGCGTGTTCAGCGCCCGGTGGTCCGGCCGGCACGGCGACGACCTGGCCAACCTCCAGCTGGTGCTGGACCAGATCGCCGACCTGCCGGACGAGCACCGGGGCGCCGCCTTCGTCTGCGCGGTCGCGCTGGTGCTGCCGAACGGCAAGGAGCACCTGGTCGACGGCCGCCAGGCCGGTCGGCTGTTGCGCGCGCCGCGCGGCGAGGGCGGCTTCGGGTACGACCCGATCTTCCTCGGCGACGGCCAGGACCGGACCAACGCGGAGCTGACACCGGAGGAGAAGGACGCCGTCAGCCACCGCGGCAAGGCGCTGCGCGAGCTGGGCAAGCTGGTCGCCAAGGTGCTCCCGCAGTCCTGAGCCCAGCATCGTCCAGCACCCGAGCGGTTGTCGGTTCCACCTCTCCAGTCTGGAACGGGGACGTGCCGGATCGGTCAGCCGAGCGGCCCGACCTCGCGCTCGATCGCCGCGCGCAGCTCCGGGCCGGTCAGCACGGCCCGAGCCGCCTCCATCACCGGGGCGAGGAAGACGTCCGGGCCGGGCTCGCCGGCGATCCCGCCCAGCGCCGCCATGGCCGCCCGGCCGGCGGGCGACGGCTCCAGCGGGGTGCGGAGTTGGAGCCCGCGGACCGCCGCCAGCAGCTCCACCGCGAGCAGGCTGGCGAGGTTGTCCAGGACGGTGCGCAGCTTCTTGGCCGCCGCCCAGCCCATCGAGACGTGGTCCTCCTGCATGCCACTGGTGGGCAGCGAGTCCACCGAGGCGGGCGCGGCGAGCCGCCGGTTCTCCGCGACGATCCCGGCCGCGGTGTACTGGGCGATCATCAGGCCGGAGTTGACCCCGGCGTCGGGGGAGAGGAACGCCGGCAGCTCCCGGTTGCGGGTGACGTCCAGCAGCCGGTCCACCCGGCGTTCGGCGATCGCGCCGACCTCGGCGGCGGCGATGGCGAGGTAGTCGGCGGCGAAGCCGAGTGGCGCGCCGTGGAAGTTCCCGGTGGATTCGACCCGGCCGTCCGGCAGCACCACCGGGTTGTCCACCACGGAGAGCAGCTCCCGCCCGGCCACCGTCGCGACGAAGTCGAGGGTGTCCCGGGCCGCGCCGGCCACCTGTGGGGCGCAGCGCATGGAGTACGCGTCCTGCACGGCGTGCGACAGGTCGTCGCGGTGCGAGTCCATCACCCGGGAGTCCTGGAGCAGCCGGTGGATGTTCGCCGCCGACGTCGCCTGCCCCGGATGCGGCCGGATGGCGTGGAGCTCCGGCAGGAACGGCCGCTCCGAGCCGAGCATCGCCTCGATCGCCAGGGCGGCGGTGACGTCGGCCATGGCGAACAGGTGCCGGGCGTCGTGGATCGCCAGCAGCAGCATGCCGAGCATGCCGTCGGTGCCGTTGATCAGCGCCAGCCCCTCCTTGGCCGCCAGTTCGATCGGCTTCAGCCCGGCCCGGCGCAGCGCGTCGGCGGCCGGGATCCGGTCACCGGCCGGGCCGAGCACCCAGCCCTCGCCGAGCAGCACCAGCGCGCAGTGCGCCAGCGGGGCCAGGTCGCCGGAGGCGCCGAGCGAGCCGTGCTCCGGCACCCACGGGGTGACCTCGTGGTTGAGCAGGTCGACCAGGGCCTCGGCGACCAGCGGGCGGACCCCGGAGTGGCCGAGCGCGAGGGAACGCACCCGCAGCAGCATCATCGCCCGGACCACCTCGCGGGGCATCGGCGCGCCCACTCCGGCGGCATGCGAGCGGATCAGCGCGTGCTGCAGCTCGGCCCGCCGCTCGGGCGCGACGAAGGTGTTGGCGAGTGCCCCGAACCCGGTGGAGACGCCATAGACCGGACGCCCGGCCGCCTCGATGCCGTCCACGATGGAGCGGCTGGTCGCCATCGCGTCCACCGCGGCGGGGTCGAGGACGACCTTGGCGGTGCCGCGGGCCACCGCGATCACGTCGGCGGGGGAGATTCCGGTGGGCTGGATGGTCACGGTCGACATTGCGGCACTCCGTTGTACAGAACCTGGCGGATCAGTGGCACACCCGGTCGGTAGGCCAGGTGCAGGTGGGATGGGGCGTCGAGGATCATGAGGTCGGCCCGGGCGCCGGGCCGCAGCCGTCCGACGTCGTCGCGGCGCAGCGCCATCGCGCCGCCGGCGGTCGCGGCCCAGACCGCCTCCGCCGGGGTCATCCGCATCTCGCGCACGGCGAGCGCGATGCAGAACGGCATCGACGAGGTGTACGACGACCCGGGGTTGCAGTCGGTGGCCAGCGCCACGGCCACCCCGGCGTCGAGCAGCCGACGGGCGTCCGGGTACGGCGACCGGGTGGAGAATTCCGCGCCCGGCAGCAGGGTGGCGACGGTGGCCGTCCCCGCCCCCTCCGTCCCGGTCGAGACCAGCGCGTCGATGTCGGCGTCGGTGAGGTGGGTGCAGTGGTCGACGCTGGCCGCGCCGAGTTCCACTCCGAGCTGCACGCCCGGGCCGGGGCCGAGCTGGTTGGCGTGCACCCGTACGCCCAGCCCGACCGCCTGCCCGCAGGCGAGGATGGCCCGGGCGTGGTCCACGTCGAAGGCGCCCCGCTCGCAGAAGACGTCGATCCAGCGCGCGTACGGGGCCGCGGCGGCCAGCATCGGCCCGCAGACCATCCCCACGTAGTCGTCGGGGCGGTGGGCGTACTCGGCGGGGACGACGTGCGCGCCGAGGAACGTCGTCTCCTCGGTGAACTCGGCGGCGATCCGCAGCGAACGGGCCTCGTCGGCGACGGTGAGCCCGTACCCGCTCTTGATCTCGATGGTGGTGGTGCCCTGCCGCATCGCCTCGGCGCGCAGCCGGCGCACGGTGGCCCGCAGCTCGTCGTCGGAGGCGGCCCGGGTCGCGCCCACCGTGGTCCGGATACCGCCCCCGGTGTACGGCTGGCCGGCCATCCGGGCGGCGAACTCGGCGGCCCGGTCCCCGGCGAAGACCAGGTGGGCGTGGCTGTCCACGAAGCCGGGGAGCACGGCCGCGCCCTCGGCGTCGATCCGCCGGTCGGCGGCCGGGGCGTCCCGGGCCGGTCCGATCCAGGCCACCTGGCCGTCCTCCACCAGCAGGGCGCTGTTCCGGCGGATACCCAGCGGCCCGGCCTCACCGCCGCCGACCACGTTGGTGACCAGCTCGCCGATGTTGTCGACCAGCAGGCTGCTCATCCCGTGCCTTCTTCCGTTCGCGACTGCGGGGCTCGCAAACCCGGCTCACTCCTCGCGCTCACGAGGTCACCTCCTCGATGGCCGCGCGCAGTTCGGTCGGCACGTCCACGGTCTGGTGCCGCCCGTCGGCGACCACGACCCGCCCGTCCACCACCACATGGGTGACGTCGGCCGCGGTGGCCGCGAAGAACACCCCGACCGGTGGCGCGCCGGCGGTGCGGGCGCTGTCCAGGCGTACGGTGACCAGGTCGGCCCGGTCGCCGACGGCCAGCCGGCCGGCGTCCCCCCAGCCCAGCGCGGCGTGCCCGGCGACGGTGGCGGCGGTCAGCAGCTCGGCGGCGGTGAAGTGCCCGCGCCTGCGGGTGCGCAGCCGCTCGTCCAGCTCCACCGCCCGGGCCTCCTCGAAGAGGTCGACCACGGCGTGGCTGTCGCTGCCCAGGCTGAGCGGGCTGCCCGCCTCGGCCATCCGCCGGGCCGGACCGATCCCGTCGGCCAGGTCCCGTTCGGTGGTGGGGCAGAGGCAGACGCCGGTCCGGCTCTCCCCGAGCAGCGCCAGGTCCGCGCCGGTGGGATGGGTCGCATGGACGGCGGTGGTGTGCGGCCCGAGCACCCCGTGATCGGCGAGCAGCCGGGTCGGGGTGCAGCCGTGGGCCGCGCGGCAGGCGTCGTTCTCGGCGGGCTGCTCGGAGAGGTGGGCGTGCAGCGGTGCGCCCCGCCGGTCCGCCCAGCCGGCCACCGTGGCGAGCTGTTCGGCGGGCACCGCCCGCACCGAGTGGATCGCCGCGCCGACCCGGGCGTGCTCGTTCTCGGGATTGAACGCGCTGACCCGCTCCGCCCAGCGCAGCGCGTCGCCGTCGCCGAACCGCTGCTGCGGCCCGGTCAGCGGCTCACCGTCCACGGTGGCGGTGAGGTAGCAGGTGTCCAGCAGGGTGATCCGGATGCCGGCCTGGGCGGCGGCCTCGACCAGTGCCGCGGACATCGCGTTCGGGTCGGCGTACGGCGTCCCGTTGGGGCCGTGGTGCAGGTAGTGGAACTCGCCGACGCAGGTGATCCCGGCGAGCGCCATCTCCGCGTACGCGGCCCGGGCCAGGGCCAGGTAGGAGTCCGGGTCGAGCCGCTGGGCGACGTCGTACATGACTTCCCGCCAGGTCCAGAAGTCGCCCCGGCCGCCGTGGGTGCGGCCGCGCAGCGCCCGGTGGAAGGCGTGCGAGTGTGCGTTGGCGAGCCCGGGCAGGGTGAGTCCGGGCAGCCGGACCGCGTCGCCCAGCACCTCAACCCCGGCCGGCGGCCGGCTCCCGGCGGTCAGTGGGGCGACGGCGGTGATCCGTCCGTCCTCGGTCTCGATCAGCACGTCGGGCGTGGGCTCGGCGTGGTCGGGCAGCCAGGCGTACTCGGCGAGCCAGCGGGTCGTGGTCATGGTGTCAGCTTCCTTCGGAGCTGCCCCGTGTGTGCTACCGGGCTACCGGGGGCGCGCCACTGCCCCGTCTGTGGGGGCAGGTCCAAAGGCATCCACCGGTGGCACCGGCCGGCCACGGCGGAGCCGGCCGCCGGCAAGCGGCCGGAGCAGCGGTTCAGCGGCATGACAGCTCCCCCAGCACCCGGGCCAGGGCGGTCACCCCGGCGGCGCAGTCGGCGTCGGCGGCCGACTCGGCGGGGGAGTGCGACACCCCGGTCGGATTGCGGACGAAGAGCATCGCGGTGGGCAGGTGCGCGGCGAGGACCCCCGCGTCGTGGCCGGCTCCGGTGGGCAGCACCGGCGCGTCGAGCAGCCGCGCCAACCGGTCGGCCAGCCCGCCGTCGAAGGCGACCAGCGGGGTGGCCGACTCCTCGGTCAGCGACAGCTCCGTGCCGTCCCGCCGGGCCCGCTCGGCGGCCTTGGCGTGCACCGCCTCCACCAGCCCGTGCAGGGTCTCCGGCTCGGCCGCCCGGGCATCCAGCCACCCGGTCACCCGGGACGGGATGGCATTGGTGGCGTTCGGCTCGACGCGTACCCGGCCGACGGTGGCGTTCGCGTCGCGCAGCCGGGCCTCCTTGTTCGCCGCGAGCACGGTGAACGCGTACGTGAGCATCGGGTCGCGGCGGTCGGCCATCCGGGTCGTACCCGCGTGGTTGCCCTCGCCGTGGAAGTCGAAGCGCCAGCGGCCGTGCGGCCAGATGGCGCTGGCCACCGCGACCGGCGCGTCCCGCTCGACCAGCGCGCGGCCCTGCTCGACGTGCAGCTCCACGAAGGCCGCGAAGCGGCCGACCAGCGCCGGGTCGGCGCCCGCGGGCCGCTCACCCAGCGCCTCGGCGAAGCTCACCCCGGCGGCGTCCCGCAGCCCGGCCGCGCGGTCGACCGCGATCTCCCCGGTGAGCAGCCGCGACCCCAGACACGGTACGCCGAACCGCGCCCCCTCCTCCTCGACGAACGCGGCGATCACCACCGGCCGGACCGGCGCGACGCCGGCGGCCCGCAGCTCGTCCACGGCGAGGAAGGCGCTGACGATGCCGAGCGGCCCGTCGTACGCGCCGCCGTGCGGCACCGAGTCGAAATGGCTGCCGGTCAGCACCGCGTCCCCGGTGTCCGGGTCGCCCCACCAGGCGAAGAGGTTGCCGTTGCCGTCCTCCTGCACCGGCATGCCCCGACCGTCGGCCTGCTCCCGGAACCAGGCGCGCAGCGTCAGTTCCGGCTCGGTCAGGGCGTAGCGCAGGTAGCCGCCGCTGCCTTCGTCCCGTCCGACCGGGGCGATCTCGTCCCAGAGCTTCCGGAACCGGGCGGCCAGGTCGGTCACGCGGCACCCCTGTTGTTCGCGACTGCGGGGCTCCGCTGCGCTGCACTCCTCGCGCTCACGCGGCACCCTCGGCCATCGGCACCCGGACCCCGGTGCGCTCGGCGACCTCGCGGGCGTCGTCGTAGCCGGCGTCCACGTGCCGGATCACGCCCATCGCCGGGTCGTTGGTGAGCACCCGCTCGATCTTCTGCCCGGCCAGCTCGCTGCCGTCGGCGACGCAGACCTGCCCGGCGTGGATGGACCGGCCGATGCCCACCCCGCCGCCGTGGTGGATGGACACCCAGGACGCCCCGCTCGCGGTGTTGACCAGCGCGTTGAGCAGTGGCCAGTCGGCGATCGCGTCGGAGCCGTCGGCCATCGCCTCGGTCTCCCGGTACGGGCTGGCCACGCTGCCGCAGTCCAGGTGGTCCCGGCCGATCACCACCGGCGCGGAGAGCTCACCGGAGGCGACCATCTCGTTGAACCGCACCCCGGCCCGGTCCCGCTCGCCGTAGCCGAGCCAGCAGATGCGCGCCGGCAGCCCCTGGAAGGCGACCCGCTCGCCGGCCATCCGGATCCATCGGGCCAGCGACTCGTTCTCCGGGAACAGCTCCAGAATGGCCCGGTCGGTGGCGGCGATGTCGGCCGGGTCGCCGGAGAGCGCCGCCCACCGGAACGGGCCCTTGCCCTCGCAGAACAGCGGCCGGATGTACGCCGGCACGAAGCCGGGGAAGTCGAAGGCCCGCTCGAACCCGCCGAGCTTCGCCTCGCCGCGGATCGAGTTGCCGTAGTCGAAGACCTCGGCGCCGGCGTCCAGGAAGCCGACCATCGCGGCCACGTGCCGGGCCATCGACGCCCGGGCCCGGTCGGTGAACTCGGCCGGCTTCTTCGCCGCGTAGTCCCGGGCGTCGGCCAGCTCCACCCCCACCGGCACGTACGACAGCGGGTCGTGCGCGCTGGTCTGGTCGGTGACGATGTCGATCTCGACGCCCCGGACCAGCAGCTCGGGGAAGACGACCGCCGCGTTGCCGACGACGCCGACGCTCAGCGCCCGCCGCTCCCGCTTCGCGGCGAGCACCCGCTCGACCGCGTCGTCCAGGTTGTCGGCGATCTCGTCCAGGTAGCGGTCGTGCGCCCGCCGCTCCAGCCGGCTGCGGTCCACGTCCACGATCAGGCACGCGCCGCCGTTCATGGTGACCGCCAGGGGCTGTGCCCCGCCCATCCCGCCGCAGCCGGCGGTCAGGGTCAGCGTGCCGGCCAGGCTGCCGCCGAACCGCTTCGCGGCGACCGCGGCGAACGTCTCGTAGGTGCCCTGGAGAATGCCCTGGGTGCCGATGTAGATCCAGGAGCCGGCGGTCATCTGCCCGTACATGGTCAGGCCGAGCTGCTCCAGCCGGCGGAACTCCGGCCAGGTGGCCCAGTCGCCGACCAGGTTGGAGTTGGCCAGCAGCACCCGGGGCGCCCACTCGTGGGTCCGCATGACGCCGACCGGGCGGCCGGACTGCACCAGCATCGTCTCGTCGTCACGCAGCTCGGTGAGCGTCCGCACCAGCGCGTGGTACGACGGCCAGTCCCGGGCGGCCTTGCCGGTGCCGCCGTAGACCACCAGGTCCTCGGGGCGCTCGGCCACCTCCGGGTCGAGGTTGTTCATCAGCATCCGTAGCGCGGCCTCCTGCGGCCACCCCTGGGCGGTGCGTGCGGTGCCGCGGGCGGCGCGGACGGGCTGGTGCATCTCGTACTCCTCTCAGCCGAGGAACAACTGGCGGCGGGCAGCGGACGACTCGAACGCCTCGAGCCGGGTCTGGGTCTCGGCCGGGGTGGCGTCGCAGATTGCCTGGAGCACCACCATGGCCAGGGTCATCGGGGCGGTATGCAGGTCAAAGACGAGGTCGGTGCCGACGGCGGCCGGGAGCACCACCTCGGCGTGTTCGCCGGCGGGGCTGACCGGCGAGTCGGTGATCGCCACCACGGTCAGCCCGGCGGCCCGGGCCTCGCGCAGCGCGTCCAGGGTCTCCCGGGGGTAGCGGGGCAGGACGAAGGCGAGCAGCGCCCGGGCCCCGGCCACCGCGGCCTGCTCCAGCCGGTCGGTCAGCAGGCTGCCGCCGTCGTCGAGCACCCGGACGTCCGGGTGCACCTTCGCCGCGAAGTAGGCGAAGTACGCGGCCAGCGGGGCGGCGGCGCGCAGCCCGAGCACCGGCAGCGGGCGGCTGGCGGCCAGCAGCTTCCCGACCTCGGCGATCCGCGCCCGGTCGGCGAGCTGTCCGGCCAGCCGGTCGAGGTTGCCCATCTCGGCGCGGACCGCCCGTTGCAGCTCGTTCCCGGCGTCGGTCGGGTCGGCGGCGTCGGTGGCGCTCAGCTCCCGCAGTCGGCGGCGCAGCGCCGGGTAGCCGTCGTGGCCGAGCGCCATCGCGAACCGGGTCACCGAAGGCTGGCTGACCCCCGCCAGCTCGGCCACTTCGGCCGCCGACAGGTACGCCGCCGCCCCGGCCTGCTGCACGAGGCAGTGCGCGATCCGGCGCTGCGTCGGGGTGAGCCGGACCCCGTGGAACAGGTCGAGCACGCGGTCGGCCGGCGCCGCACCGCTTTCATTCATGGTGGGACTCTATGCATAAAAACTTTCACAGCGCAACCGCCGCTCTTGCCCGGGTACCCTCGTTCGACCGACGGGCACCCCCAGTCGGTGATGAAAAATGTTCCTCGTTGACCCCTCGTCGAACTGGTGGAACCCCTCAGTGGACGCAACGAAGCTCCGGCGGGCCATCGCCCGCACCCCGTTGGCTCCGGTCGCCGCCTTCCCCAAGCGGCTGGCCCGGGTCGCCCGGCACGACGCCAAGGTGCTGCGCACCTCGGCCCGCTGGCTGGTCACCTCGCGGGAGCACCACAACTACACGTACGAGCTGACCAAGCTGAGCCGGAACCATCTCGCCTGGTTCGTCAGCGTGGTCTGCGCCGTGCCGGTGAAGCAGGTCAGGGCGTACCTGAACGAGATCGAGACCGACGGGGAGCTGCGCGGGCACATCGAACAGGCCACCGCCGCCGCCTCCCGCCGCGGCCTCGCCGACAGGCAGGTCCGGTACGCCCGCCGGATCGGCTGGTACGCAATCGTCCGCGCCCGGAAGCCCGCCCATGTGGTCGAGACCGGCGTGGACAAGGGGCTGGGCAGCTGCGTGCTGGCCGCCGCGCTGCTGCGCAACGCCGCCGAGGGGCACCCCGGCCGGCTCACCTCGCTGGACATCAACCCCGAGGCCGGCTACCTCGCCCGCGCGACGCCCTGGGCCGACGTGGTCGACCTGGTGATCGGCGACTCGGTCGCCTCCATCGGCGCGCTGGACCGCCCCGTCGACCTCTTCCTGCACGACAGCGACCACAGCCGGGTGCACGAGAAGGCCGAGTTCGAGGCGATCGAGCCGAAGCTCGCCCCCGGCGCGATGCTGCTCACCGACAACGTCACCATCACCAACGTCCTCGCCGAGCACGCCGAGCGGAGCGGCCGGCGCTTCCTCGCCTACCGGGAGACCCCGGCCCGGCACTGGTACCCCGGTGACGGCATCGGCGTCGCCTGGTGAGGCTCGCCGCGGTCCACACGTACCCGGTCAAGGGGTGCCACCGGCTCGACCACGACGGCGCCCGGGTCGAGCCCTGGGGCCTGGCGGGCGACCGGCGCTGGATGGTGATCGACGCCGACGGCGTCGGCGTCACCCAGCGGGAGGCCGCTGAGCTGGTCACCCTGCGCGCCACCCCACGCGACGGCGGACTGACGCTGCGTGCCCCCGACGGCCCCGACCTCGACGTGCCCGAGCCGGCCACCGTCGAGCCGGTCCTGGTGCGGGTGTTCCGCAGCCGGCTGCCGGTCCCGGCGCTGCCCGCCGGGCCGGCCGCGGACGACTGGCTCGGCGCGCTGCTCGGCCGGCCGGTCCGGCTGGTCTGGCTGGGCCGCCCGACCCGGCACATCAAGCCGGGCGAGCGCGACCACGACACCGGTGACCAGGTCAGCTTCGCGGACAGCTACCCCCTGCTGCTGGCGAGCGCCGCCTCGCTCGACGCGCTCAACGACTGGCTCGCCGAGGCCGGCGAGCCGCCGGTGCCGGTGGCCCGGTTCCGCCCCAACCTGGTGGTCGCCGGCGCCCCCGCCTGGGCCGAGGACGACTGGGCCGGCCGCCGGCTCCGCGTCGGATCGGCCGTCTTCCGCGCCGCCGGGCCGTGCGACCGCTGCCTGGTCACCACCACCGACCAGGAGACCGGGGTACGCGGCAAGGAGCCGCTGCGCACCCTCGCCCGGCACCGCAACGTAGGACAGAAGCTCCTCTTCGGGCTGCACATGGTCCCCGAGGCGCCGGGAAGGCTGACGGTCGGCGACCCGGTGACCGTCGAGGGCTGACCTCGTACCGGTTCTTGTCGCCGCACGGCGCCGGGTTCGATGATGACCGAAGTGGTCACGTCGGCAGAGGAGTCGAGATGCAGGTGATCCACCACCCCGGGTGGCCTGGGACACGGCCCGGGTGATCGTCGGCGCAGTGCACGACGAGGAACTGTTCGGGTGGCTCAGCCACGAGATCGGCAACCTGCTCGGACCGGCCGCCGAGGACGCCCTCCGGGAGACCCGGGACCACGTGCGCCGGGGCGGCCGCGACCGCGCGCTGGTGGAGTCCGGCCGGTGGCGGGTCCGCCTGGAGGACACCCTGCGCGAGCGGCCGGAGGTCGCCGAGGAGCTGCGGTCCCTCACCACGATCGCCGCCGGACTGCTCCGCGCCCGGCACCCCTGACCCGCGTCTCCAGCTCGGTAAGACGACGGTGCCCTTCTCGTCCTACGAACCTGATGACGTGAACGACTCACCTCGGCGGTACCCGGGGCATCCGCCGGCCGGCGATTCATCCACGACATCAGGTTCGTAGCGCCGTCGTGGGTCCGGTCCCGCGACGACGTGGCCGGATCCCCAGGGCGAGGGGCTCGGCATCCGCGCCCGATCGGGGCCGGGAACCGTGCCGTCAGGCCGCCCGGGTGCCCAGGTCGAGCCACATGAAGATCTCGTCCCGGTCGTCGCCCGGGGCGACCCGCAGCGCGCCGGGCAGCCGGCCCACCTCGCGGTAGCCGAGCCGGTCGTAGAACGACTCCAGACCGAGCCCGCCCCGGACGGTCACGTGCAGCGCCTCCAAGCCCAGCTCGCGGCCGATCCGCTCGGCCTCGCGCATCAGTGCGGCGCCGTACCCGCGGCCCTGGGTCTTCGGGTGGACCATCACCCGCTGGAGGACCCGCCAGTGCGTCTTCAGGCGGAACCGGTTGTCGGCGATGATCAGGACCCCGACCAGCTGGTCACCCTCGTAGCCGGCCAGCAGCCGGTCCGGCCCCTCGGTGAGGTCGGTGAAGGTCGCCTCGGCTACGGGCCGGACCTCGGCGGCGGTCACCGGGGCGACGAAGCCCACGGCGCCGCCGGCGTTGGTGACGTCCGCCCAGAGGGACACGATCTGCTCGCGCAGCGCTGGGGTGAGATCGGGATCGATGACGAAACGCAGGCTCACCCGCGACATCCTGCTGGAATGCCGGCGGATGAGCCCCCGATCGTGACGATCACGACACCACCGATAGTGCGGGAGAGGGGAGTCGAACCCCCACGTCCTTTCGGACACGGGCTCCTAAGGCCCGCGCGCCTGCCTGTTACGCCACTCCCGCAGATCCGCTGAGTTTAGAGCGTCTTACGGAGGCGGTGTGCAGTCCCGCCCGTCGGAGGATGTTGGTCACGGTGCCATGGCTCACCAGACATTCCCCGGCGGTGGCTGTCTTGATGACCTCGGCAAGCTTCCGCGGACCGAGCCTGGGGTTAGCCAGGGCGTAGTTGATGACCATGCCGTCCCGAGCGGAGGTCGCTGTTGCTCGGGGAGCTTGTGGCGCGGTGACGAGGGTGCCTCGGGTGGCGAGTCGCTTCCGGAGCCTAGCGATGTGATTCCGATGGCAACCGATCCACCTCGCGGCTTCGCTCGGGCCGAGGAGGCCGGCTTCCACCTGCCTGACCACCTCCTCCACCTCGTCCACCGGCAGTGGTCCGTGACGTATGGGGGGTGTCGGTGCCGCGGCCGAGAGTGGCTGCCCCGGGCCAGGACTGCGCTTGTTTCGACCGGCGTAGGTGTCGGTCTGACTGTGACAGTTCGGGCAGAGTATTCGGAGGTTTGGCGGCCGGTTGTCGAGGAAGTCGCCGTTCATGTGGTCCACATGCAGCGTCAGGGGTCGGCCTCGCCACCTCGGCCCGACGCCGCATTCCTCGCACTCCTCTGGAACGCCGATGTCGCGTAGCGCCCATTTCAGGCGGCCGCCAGGTGCGCGGCGGGAACCGGCTGGCAGCTGAACCAGGAGCTGTAAGGAGTTGGTCCGGCGAGCGCCGCGCTGCCCCTTGTTGTGCACGCTGCCGGTGAAGTGCGACGTGTCGATGCCGAACCGCTTGAGCTGCCGACTGATATGCGCGTGCGACCCGCCGCTGATCCGCACGCCGAGCGCCCGCATCACCCCGGCAATGCTCTGCGCACCGGCGGCGGCCTCGGCCAGCGCCTCGGGTGTGTACTTGTACCGGACCACGCACGCACCGTAGCGGCCCGGTACGACAACCTCAGTCCAGGCCGAGATCCCGGCGGAGCTTGGCGACGTGCCCGGTGGCCTTGACGTTGTAGAGCGCCCGCTCGATCTTCCCGTCCTCGTCGATGACGAAGGTCGAGCGGATCACGCCGGTCACCGTGCGGCCGTACATCTGCTTCTCGCCGTACGCGCCGTACGCGGTCAGCACCGCCTTGTCGGTGTCGGCCGCCAGCGGGAAGGTGATCGCGTCCCGGTCGCGGAACTTGGCCAGCTTCTCCGGCTTGTCCGGGGAGATGCCGATTACCTCGTAGCCGGCGGCCTGGAGCGACGCGAGCGAGTCGCGGAAGTCGCAGGCCTGCTTGGTGCAGCCGGGCGTCATGGCGGCCGGGTAGGCGTACAGGATGACCTTGCGGCCGCGCAGGTCGGCCAGGGAGATCGACCCGCCGGTGTCGGTGGGGAGAGTGAACTCGGGCGCGGGGTCGCCGGGGTTGAGACGGTCGGTCATGGCGGAGACGATACCGCCGCCGTTGCGTACGCGGACGGGGTGCCGCGCCGCGCCGCGGGTGATCAAGAGCATGGCTTGTTGCAATGGATTGGCAACAAGGACGCGGTGGAAATAAGCTGACCATCACGGTGGAGATCCGCCCGCCGCACCGGGAGGTCGAGTGGAAACGCTGGCGATGCACATCTCGAACGGGATCATCAACGGTCCCGTGGCCGCGGTCTTCGCCGCCTTCGCGCTCGCCGTGCTCACGCTCTGCGTGCTGCGCGGCCGCCGTGACCTGGACGACCGGCTGGCCCCGATGGCGGGCCTGGTGGCCGCGTTCATCTTCGCCGTGCAGATGCTCAACTTCCCGATCTTCACCGCCGGGGTCAGCGGCCACCTGCTGGGCGGCGCGCTCGCCGCGCTGCTGGTCGGCCCCTGGGTCGGCGCGCTCTGCGTGGCCGTGGTCCTCGTCGTGCAGGCCCTCGTCTTCGGCGACGGCGGGGTGGCCATGCTCGGCCTCAACGTCACCAACATGGCGATCCTCGGCACCGCGACGGCGTACCTGCTGATCGCGCTGCTGCTGCGGGTGCTGCCCCGCACCCCGGCCGGGCTCGGCGTCACCGCGTTCGTCTCGGGCCTGGTCAGCGTCCTGGTCGCCAGCCAGGGCTTTGTCCTGCAGTACTGGTTGGGCGGCACCACCGACCTGGGCGGCAACCTGGCCGGGCTGGCCGGCACCATGGCCGGCGTCCACCTGCTGATCGGCATCGGTGAGGGCCTGATCACCGCCACCACCGTGGTCACCGTCGCCAAGGTCCGTCCCGACCTGGTGTACGCGCTGGGCGCCCGGAAGCCGGCCGCGCCGGTTCCCGCCGGTCCGGTGGCCGGAGGTGTCCGATGAGGAAGCGGTCCTGGGGTTTCGTGCTCGGCGGCCTGCTGGTCGCCCTGCTGCTCGCCGGGGTGGTGAGCAACTACGCCTCGTCGCACCCGGACGGCCTGGACTCGTCGCTGCTCAAGGGGTGCACGGTCGACGCGAACGGCGAGATCACCGGCGGCAGTTGCCCGGCGCAGCGGACGAAGGACCACGAGCTGTCGGACAGCCCGTTGGCCGACTACGGCATCAAGGGTGTGGACAGCCGGTTCCTCTCCACCGGCCTCTCCGGGGTGGCCGGCGTGCTGCTCACCTTCGTCCTCGGCGGCGGCCTCTTCTGGCTCACCCGCCGCCGCGGCCTTGGACCCGACGGCCCCCGGACCGGTGGCGACCGAACCGACAACCCCCGGGCCGCCGGCGACCGAGTCGACGGCGACCGGCCGGAGCGCGAGCGGGCCGGCGACGCCGGCCCCGACGCGGCCACCGACGAGCAGGCCGACGGGCGGTCGACGCCCGCCCGGGCCGGCTGAGGGGTACGCCCGATGGGTGCCGGGCACGCACACGTCCTCTACCGGGAGTCCACCTCGGCGGTGCACCGCCTCCCGCCCGAGGTGAAGATCGCCGCGATGGTGCTCTTCACCGTCGCCGTGGTCGCCACGCCGCGCGAGGCGTACTGGGCCTTCGGCGGGTACGCCCTGCTGGTCGCCGGTGTGGCGGCGCTGGCCCGGGTGGGCCCCCGCTGGCTGCTCAGCCGGGCGCTGATCGAGCTGCCGTTCGTGCTCTTCGCGTTCGCGCTGCCCTTCCTCGGGGCGGGGGAGCGGGTCGAGGTGGCCGGGCTGAACCTCTCCGTCGACGGGCTGCTCGGCGGCTGGAACATCCTGGCCAAGGGCACGCTGGGCGTACTGGCGTCGCTTCTGCTGGCCGCGACCACCACGACGCGCGACCTGATCGTCGGCCTGGACCGACTGCGTTGCCCCCAGATCCTCACCCAGATCGCCACCTTCATGCTGCGCTACCTGGACGTGCTGGTCGGCGAGGCCCGCCGGATGCGGGTGGCCCGGGTCTCCCGGGGCGACGACCCGCGCTTCCTCTGGCAGCTGCGCGGCTTCGCCGCCGGCGTCGGCGCGCTCTTCCTGCGCGCCTTCGAGCGCGGCGAGCGGGTCTACCTGGCCATGGTGTCGCGCGGCTACTCCGGCCGGATGCCGGCGGTCTGGCAGGGGACCGGCGCGGCCACCGCCGGCCAGTGGGCGGCCGCGGCCACCGTGCCGCTGGCGGCGGTCACCATCGCCGCCGCGGCGGTCGTGCTGACATGATCGGGTACGTGCAGACGGCTCCCTCCCTCGACGTGCGCGGCGTCCGGTACGCGTACCCGGACGGCCACGTCGCCCTGCGCGGGGTGGACCTGACCGTGCCGCGCGGGGACCGGGTGGCCCTGCTCGGGCCGAACGGCGCCGGCAAGACCACCCTGGTGCTGCACCTCAACGGCATCCTCACGGCGACCGAGGGGACGGTCAGCGTCGGCGGGTTGACGGTCAGCCGGGACCGGGACACCCTCGCCGAGATCCGCCGCCGGGTGGGCATCGTCTTTCAGGACCCGGACGACCAGCTCTTCCTGCCCACGGTCGCCGAGGACGTGGCGTTCGGCCCGGCGAACCTGGGGCTGCGCGGGGCGGAACTGGCCGCTCGCGTCGACGAGGCGCTCGCCGCCGTCGGGATGAGCGAGCACCGGGACCGGGCGCCGCACCACCTCTCCTTCGGCCAGCGGCGTCGGGTGGCGGTGGCCACCGTGCTCGCCATGCACCCGGAGATCCTGGTCCTCGACGAGCCGTCGTCCAACCTCGACCCGGCCGCCCGGCGCGAGCTGGCGGAGATCCTGCGCGCCCTCCCGGTGACCCTGCTGATGGTCACCCACGACCTGCCGTACGCGGCGGAGCTCTGCGACCGCTCGGTGATCCTCGACGCCGGCCGCATCGTCGCCGACGCCCCCACCGTCGACATCCTCACCGACGAGGATCTCCTGGCGGCCCACCGCCTCGAACTCCCCTACGGCTTCAACCCCCACACGGCCGCCCGCCCCTGATCGCCGCTGCGCGAGGCCGCCGTGCGGGAGGCGGCGTGCAGGCGGAGGACGCCGGCGGCCACCGCGCCGGCACCGGCGGCGAGGACCAGCACCACCATGACCCGGGCCGCGGTGGCGGGCCAGGGCACCGGGGCCACCGAGCGGGAGAGCACGGCGACGTTGGCGAACCCGGCGAAGAGCGCCAGACACGCCCCGGCCAGGGCCAGCGCGAAGTCGCCCGCCGCCCGGCGGGTCAGCGCGTACCCGCCGGCCGCGATGGCGCCGAGCCCGGTGAGCAGCGCCCAGATCTGCCCGCTGAACAGCCCGAGCAGGACCCCACCGACGCCCTGGGCGCCGGCGTCGAGCTCCCGACCGACGGTGAACGCCACCGCCGTCGCCCCGCCGAGGACGAGCAGGAACCCCACCCCGCGCAACGCCCGCGTCCCGGCCGCCGAGCCGGCCGGTGCCAGCCCGGCCGCCCCGATGGCGAGGAAGCCGAGCGCGGCGGCGACCCACCACGGGTACGGGTCCGGCGGCGGCACCCAGTCCAGGGTGCCCCGGATCTCCACGGTCTCGTCGCCGTCCCGGACCGGCACCACCCAGTCCCGGACCCGCTGCTCCCGTTCGGGGTCGACGCTCACCTGGGCCGGTGGGGCCGACTCGAGCCAGAGTGCCCGCTGGTCGTGCCAGCGCACCGACTGCCCGCCGGAGATCCGCCGCCAGACCGGCGTCGCCGCGGGGTCGGCCTCCGGCGACAGTTCGGTGTCCCCGGCGATGGTCCGGTTCAGGTACGTCGCCGGGGAGCGGCTGTTCTCGTAGACCCCGCCCGGGCCGACCCGCAGGTACGGCTCTCCGGAGTAGCCGAGCACCTCGACGTCCCGCCCGGTGCGGTTGACCAGCTCCAGCCGGGCGCCCGCCTCGATGGCCCGGACGGCCAGCCCGGACCGCGCGGGGGCGAGGCCGGTCACCTCGGTGCGGTAGTCGGTGCCGTCCGGGGCGTCCGCGCCGTGCGCGAAGGCCGGCCCGGCCAGGGCGAGGGTGGCGGCGAGCGCGGCGGTGACGACCAGCCCCGCCCGCCGGAGCAGGACCAGGATCACCGGGCCGCCTCCACCGCCGCCTTGATCCCCTCCGGGCTGCGGTCCGTGAGCTCCTTGCCGTTGACCTTGATGGTCGGCGTGCCGGTGACGCCGGACTTGCTGGCGTCCTCGGTGACGTGCTCGGTCCACGCCTTGTACGTGCCGTCCCTGACGCAGGAGCCGAAGTCGTCCCGGTTCAACCCGACGCCCGCGCCGATGTCGATCAGTTCGTCGTTGCTCAGCCCGGCGCTGCCCTCCGCCGGCTGCCGCTCGAAGAGGGCGTCGGTGAACTCCTTGAACTTCCCGCCCTTTGCGGCGCAGCCCGAGGCGGCCGAGGAGCGGGTGGAGTACTCCGTGGTGGAGAACCGGTCCAGGTAGGCGACCGGATGGAAGACCACCTTGGCCTTGCCCTCGCTGACCAGTTGGTTGATGGTCGGGCCGCTGGTCTGCTGGAACTGCTTGCAGACCGGGCAGAGGTAGTCCTCGTAGAGGTCGATGGTGACCGGGCCGCTGCCGAGGACGACGCCGGTGCCCGCCTCGTTCGCGCCGGGCGGGGCGGTGAACTCGCCGGCGCGCTGGCTGGAGTAGACGCTCCACCCGATCAGACCGGCGATCACCAGCACCACCACGGCGGCGACGGACGTCCAGATCGTCCGCTTGCGCCGCTTCTCCCGGGCGATCTGCTCCCGGACCACCCGCGCCGCGCTCCTCTGCCCCTTGCGACTACTCATCCTCGCCCTCCACGGGAGGTTCGCCCGCCAGCCAGCCGTCCACCGAGACGGGGGTGCGGGGCCAGATCAGCAGGAATCCGGCCAGCGCCAGGAATCCCAGGTCCCGGAGGATCTCCGGGAGGTAGCTCGGGGCCTGACCGGCGGCGAGCTGCCCGCCGCTGCCGAAGCACCCGCAGTCGATGGCCAGGCCGCGGCTCCAGGCCGAGGCGATGCCGGTGATGAAGACCACCAGCAGCGCCGCGGAAACGCCGGCGGCCAGTCGGGTGGCCAGCCCGATGAGCAGGAGTACGCCGAGCGCCAGCTCCACGAAGGGCAGCGCGGCGCCGATCACGGTGGCCAGCTCGTACGGCATGACCTGGTAGGCGTTGACGGCCCGGCCGGAGGCGGCCAGGTCGTCAACCTTGGCGCCGCCGGCGACCAACCAGACGGCGGCCAGCCCGAGCCGGGCGGCGGTGCCGAGCCAGGGCCGGAGGGCGGGCCAGCGGGCGGCCCGGGTGCTCGGTGCAGTCACGGTCATTGGTCGTCCCGTATCCGGCGATAGTTCCGCGTCAACCGGTGAGCCCGTCGCCGACCGCCCTGACCAGCTCGTCGCGGGCCCGGGCAACGCGGGAGCGGATGGTGCCCACCGGCACCCCCTCCACCGCCGCGGCCTCGGCGTACGACAGGCCGAGCAGTTGGGTGAGCACGAACGCCTCGCGCCGCTCGGCGGGGAGCCGGCGGACCAGGTCGGCGGCGCCGAGCTGACCGGCCGGGTCGGGGTACGGCAGGTCGGTCAGGGCGTGCGCGGCGAGCCGTTCGTCGAGCCGCCGGCGGCGCACCACCGTGCGCAGGTGATCCGCGCAGGCCCGCCGGGCGATGCCGAGCAACCAGGTACGCGCGCTGGCCCGCCCCTCGAACCCCGGCAACGCCCGGAACGCCCGCAGGTAGGTCTCCTGGGTGAGGTCGTCGGCGTTCCCCGGGCCGACCAGCGCGGCGGCGAAGCGCCACACCTCGGCCTGGGTGGCCCGGACGAAGGCGGCCTGGGCGACCGGATCGCCGTCCCGTGCGGCGAGCGCCCAGTGGGTGGCCGATTCCCGCCCAGCATCGTCCGCCGCGTGGGTCGGACCGGCGGCGGTGTCGCGCGGGGCGGGGATCACGACAGACCAGGTTACGCGGCGGTCACGGACCGAACAGAGTCCTTCGACCCTTCATGGCCTGCGCCACGCCGGGAACTTTTCCGTCGCGCCGGTCGACTACCCCCTCATGAACTGCGACGACGTACGCGTCGCGCTGTCGGCTCGGCTGGACGGGGAGGACCCGCAGGTGCCGGCGACGGCGCTGGAGGCGCACACCGACTCCTGCCCGGGCTGCCGTTCCTGGCTGGCCCGGGCGGAGCGGGTGACCCGGCTCACCCGGCTCCAGGCGGTCGACGTACCCGACCTGACCGCCCCGGTGCTGGCCGCGGTCGCCGCGGACCAGGCGGCGGCGCGGCACACGGCCGCCGCCACCACGCGGGCCCGCCGCCAGGTGCTCCGGGTGGCCGTGGCGGTGGCCGCGATCGCCCAGCTCGCCATCGCGCTGCCGATCCTGCTCGCCGGGCTCGGAGTGGAGGCGGACCCGCACACCAGCCGGGAGATGGCCTCCTTCGACGCGGCGGTGGCGGTCGGGTTCGCGTTGGCCGCCTGGCGACCGGAGCGCGCCCGGGCGTTCCTGCCGGTCGCGCTGGTGCTGGCGGTCTGCCTCGCCGGGACCAGCGCGGTGGACGTCGCCAGGTCGACCACAGCACTGGTGCACGAGGTGGGCCACCTGGCCGCCGCGGTCCAGGCGGGGCTGCTCTGGGCACTGAGCCGGGTCAGCCGTGACCCCGAGCCTCCGCTGCCCACCGTCCTCGCGCCGGGACGCGGGTGAGGCGGGGTCGCCGGTCCCGGGTGCGGTCGGAGAGCATGGGGGCCATGATTCTCGCCGTACGCCGCCGGTCCGTGGCCGTTGCCGACCGCCGATGGGGCGCCCGACTGGGGGCCACCGTTGGCCTCCTGGTCGCCGTCGTCGCCCTGCTGCTCGCCCCGGCCACCCCCGCGAGCGCGCACGCCGTGCTGGTCAGCAGCAGTCCGGCGGCGTCGGCGGTGGTGCCGAGCGGGCCGGCCGAGGTGGTGCTGACCTTCAGCGAGGGCGTCCGCAAGGTGCCCGGCAAGATCCGGGTCATCGCGCCGGACGGCTCGCGGGCCGACCGGGGCGAGCCGTCCTTCAAGGGGGCGGTGGTGACCGTACCGGTGGACCCGGCCGGCGGGCGCGGCACCTACCTGGTGAGCTACCGGGTCATCTCCGCCGACAGTCACCCGGTCTCCGGCGCCTTCACCTACTCGGTCGGTGCGCCGTCGCCGCAGCCGGTCGACTCGGGTACCGAGAACCGGGCCGATCCGGTGGTCGAGACCGCCGTCAAGGTGGCGAAGTACCTCGGCTACGCCGGCCTGCTGCTGCTGGTCGGCCCGGCGCTGGTACTCGCGGCGCTCTGGCCGCGCCGGCTGTCCCGGCGCGGCCCGGCCCGGCTGGGCTGGGCGGGGCTGGGGCTGGTGCTCCTCGCCACCCTCGCCGAGCTGTGGCTCCAGGTGCCCTACACCGTCGGCGGCGGGCTTCTCGACGTGACCGGCTCCGGGCTCGGTGACGTGCTGGGCAGCGTGTACGGCACGGCGCACCTGGTCCGGCTCGGGCTGCTCGCGGCGGCGGCATTCCTGGTCCGGCCGCTCTTCGCCGGGCCGGTCGGCCGCACCGACGGGATCATCCTGGCCCTCCTCGGCGGGGCGGCGCTGTTCACCTGGCCGCTGGCCGGCCATCCGGCCGCCTCGCCGGCGCCGGCCGTCTCGGTGGTGGTGGACGCGGTGCACCTCGGCAGCATGGCGGTCTGGCTGGGCGGCCTGGTGATGCTCGCGGTGTTCCTGCTGCGCCGCGCCGACGAGCGGGAGCTGGCGGCCATCCTGCCGATCTGGTCCCGCTGGGCGGCTCTCGCGGTCGCGGCGCTGCTGCTCGCCGGCACCGTGCAGGGGCTGATCGAGGTGGCCACCCCGAAGGCCCTGGTCGACACCACGTACGGGCGGCTGCTGCTCGCCAAGATCGGGCTGTTCGCGCTGGTGATCGCGGTCGCCGCGTACTCCCGGTCGCTGGTGCGGCGGCGCACCGCGGCGCAGCGGCCGGCGCCCGTGCGCCGGGCGATCTGGGTGGAGCTGGCGATCACCGCGGTGGTGCTCGGCGTCTCGGCGAACCTGGTGCAGACCACCCCGGCCCGCACCGCCGGTGCCGACGTGGCCGGGACGCCCACCGGCTACTACGCCACGACGCTCTCCAGCCCGCTCTACTCCCTGCAGGTCGAGCTGGACCCGGCCGCGCGGGGCAACAACTCCATGCACCTCTACGCGTACAGCAAGGACAACCGGCCGCAGCCGGTGGCGGAGTGGAGGGCGACCGCCGCGCTGCCGTCGGCCGGGATCGAGCCGATCGAGATCCCGCTGCTGCCGCTGACCGACAACCACGTGACCGGGGAGATCAACCTCCCGGCGGCGGGGGAGTGGAAGTTCCGCTTCACCGTCCGCACGTCCGACATCGACCAGGCCACGGTGACCGCCACCGTGCCCATCAAGTAAGCGAGGCTCTCGTCCATGTTCCGTCTCCGACGTCCCGGAACCGCCGCCGCGCTCGCGCTCGCGGCGGTCGCCACCGCCGTGCTCGGCTTCGCCGGGCCCGCCTCCGCGCACGTCTCGGTCAACCCGAAGGAGGCGACCCAGGGCGGTTATGGCCGATTCGCGTTCCGGGTGCCCAACGAGAGCGACAGCGCCTCGACCACCAAGGTCGAGGTGGTGCTCCCGGAGAACGCCCCGGTCGGCTCGGTCTCCACGATGCCGGTGCCGGGGTGGACGGTGGCGGTGGAGAAGCGCAAGGTCGAGCCGCCGATCGAGGTGCACGGCAGCCAGCTCACCGAGGCGGTGGCCAAGCTGACCTGGACGGCCACCGGGGACGCGGCGATCAAGCCGGGCCAGTTCCAGGAGTTCCCGGTCTCGGTGGGGCCGCTGCCGCAGGTGGACAAGATGGTCTTCAAGGCGCTCCAGACGTACTCCGACGGCAACGTGGTCCGCTGGATCGAGGAGCCGACACCCGGCGGTGAGGAGCCGGAGAAGCCGGCGCCGGTGCTCACCCTGACCGCCGCGGCGCCGTCGGCGGCCCCCGCCGCGAACGCCGTCGCGGCCGCCCCGGCCGACACCGACGACGACGCCGACGGCGCGGGGACCGCGCTTGGCGTCGCCGGTCTGGTCGCCGGCCTGGCCGGTCTGATCCTGGGCGGCCTGGCATTTCTGCGGACCCGCCGAGAGCCCGCGCCGAAGGCCTGAACCCCTGCCTGGCGCCGGCCCGTCGGTAGATCCGGCGGGCCGGCGACCTTTCTGTGGTCCTTCGAGGCCCTTGCCGTGGATATCCGGCGATTGGGCGGTTGGCGTCGGTAAGGTCGGCCGGGTTGGTTGGCTACCGAAGGGGACGACGCGAATGCGGTTCGTGCGGACGATCGCCGGAATGCTGCTGTTGGCCGTGGGGATCCCGGCGCTTCTCGCCGCCGGCGCGCTCTGGGCCGTCGCCCGGCACGCCGACCCCGACGGCGGCTTCGGCGCCCGGTTCGAGACGGTCCGCACCCCGGGGCGCGCGGTGGTGGTCACCGATGTGGACGACCTGCTCCGCGCCGAGGCGCCGTTCGCTCGTACCGGGCAGGCCCGGCTCCGGCTGACCGCGCGGACTGCCGGCGGCCCGGCCTTCATCGGCCTGGCGCCCACCGACGCGGTGCAGCGCTGGCTCGACCCCGTCCCGCACGCGACCGTGCGGCGGGTGGCCCTGGCCCGGGGGCCGCTGCCGGTCCGTCTCGATCCGGCTGGGCCGCCGGCTGCCGACACCGTCGCCGTCCCGCTGGGCCAGCGCTTCTGGGTACGCGAGGGGATCGGCTCGCTGGAGTGGAACCCCGGCGCGCTGGCCGACCGGTCGCTGAGCCTCGTGGTGATGCGCCCCGACGGCCGGGCCGACCTGGCCCTCGACCTGCGCGCCGAACTGCGGGTCGGCTGGTTCCCCGCCGCGGCGTGGGGGCTGCTCGCCGGCGGGATCCTGCTGGTGTCGCTGGCCGTGGCGCTGCTGCTGCGCCCGGTCCGCCCGCGCGAGGTGGTCTTCGTCGTCGAACCCGACCAGGTCCCGGTGCTCGCCGGCCGGCTCGGCGTGACCTCGCTCAGCGGGTTGGGCGCGCAGCCCACCGCCGAGGGGCGGCGGCCGTTGGCCGAGCGGCAACTGGTCTCCGTCGGCTCGGCCCTGGCCGAGCGCCCCCGGGCCGCGATCGGGCCGGTGCCGAGCCGTCGACCGGCCACCCTGGCCGACCTGCCGTCGAGCCAGGGGACGACGACGATCTGGTCCTGGCCCCCGGAGACGACGGGGGGTCGACCGGCGCAGGTGGACCGTCCGATCCGGCCCGCGCAGCCCGGCGACGCGACCGCGGACGGCTGAGCGGCCGGCGGAACGACGGTGGCCCTCCGCGCTGCCGACGCGGAGGGCCACCGTCACCGGGGGGATCCGGTGCTACCTCGGAGAAAATTGAGGTAGTTGTGACCAGATTAACGCCGAACAGCACCGACTGGGAAATATGCCCATTTCAGGCAGGGTTTCAGGGTGTGGCCGATGCGCCGGGCTCGGCCGGCCGGGCGGCGTGCCGGGTCGGTAGCACCACCAACAGCAGCAGACTGAGCAGCACGTACGGGTTGCGGGCGACGAACTCCCCGAGGTTGTCGGTGTGGGCCGGGGCGACGCCCCAGTCCTGGAAGGACACCACCCCGTAGATGATCACGAACGCGGTACCGGCGGCGACGGTGAGGAGCCAGCGCCGGCGGCGGGCCCCCTCGGCCGTGCTCCGGTCGGCGTCCAGTGCGGCGTCCGACAGCACCACCACCGCCGGGATGAACCAGTAGAGGTGGTGCGTCCAGGTGATCGGGCTGACCAGCCCGCCGACCAGCCCGGTCAGCGTCAGGCCGGCGAGCGTGTCGCCGGCCCGCGCCGCCCGGGCGGCCCGCCACAGCCCGTACCCGGCGACCACCGCGACCAGCAGCAGCCACGGGAGCTGGCCGGGCTTCTCCGGCGCGGTGAACCGGCTGAGCAGGCCGAACAGCGACTGGTTGCCGGTGTAGTCGGTGCGACCGACCCGGTCGGTCGCCCAGAGCTCGTGCGTCCAGAACCGCCACGAGTCCGTGGGCGCGACCGCCGTCGACAGCAGGGTGGCCAGCACCGCGGTCCCCGCCGCCACCACCGCCGCCCGCCACCGCCGGGCGGCCAGCAGGTAGACGACGAAGATTCCCGGGTAGAGCTTCAGCGCCGTCGCCAGCCCCACGCCCACGCCGGCCCAGCGCCGCTCCTGCGGTACGGCGAAGAGCAGGTCGGCCAGGATCAGCACCACCAGCAGCATGTTGATCTGACCGAAGGTGATGGTCTCCCGGGTGCTCTCCACGGCGAAGACCAGCAGGACGGCCAGGGTGACGGTGAACAGCCGGGGCAGGTCGTGCCGCTCGGCGAGCGGCCGCACCAGCCACCGGGTGGTGACCACCACCCCGATCACCGTCAGGGTCGTGAAGATCGCGACGGTGGCGCCCAGCGGTAGCAGGGCGAAGGGTCGCAGCAGCAGCGCACTGAACGGCGGGTAGGTGAAGTAGAGTGCGCCCTGCACCCGGTCCGGCTGGACATAGTCGTAGAGCGGGTGGCCGGCCGCCCACCAGTCCATCGCCCGCATGTAGATCTTCAGGTCGAAGAAGTCGTGCACCCGGCCGGGCAGGTAGAGCGCCGGCAGAACCGCCGCGAGCGCCACCACCGTGACGAGCCGACGGACCGTACGACCGCCCGGGTCGTCCTCGGTGACGGCGGGTGGCGCAACGGGTTCGGCTGGCACGGGGAAACCCTACTGGTCCCCTCCGGCCACAGTGCCGAGGCGCGGGCACGCGGGCTACGCGTAGTCTGTTCCGGTGGCTGATCTTCTCGTCTGGATCGACTGTGAGATGACCGGGTTGGATCTCGGCCGGGACGCACTGATCGAGGTCGCCGCCCTCGTCACCGACCCCGACCTGAACGTGCTCGGTGAGGGCGTCGACGTGGTCATCCACGCCGACGAGGCGGCGCTGGACGGGATGCCGGAGATCGTTCGGACCATGCACGACAAGTCCGGGCTGACCGAGGAGGTCCGGCGGTCCACGGTCAGTCTGGCCGAGGCCCAGGACATGGTGCTGGACTATGTGAGCACATACGTGAAGGTCCCGGGGAGCGCGCCGCTCTGCGGCAACTCGATCGCCACCGACCGCGGCTTCATCGCCCGGGACATGCCGCGCCTCGACGCCCAGCTGCACTACCGCATGATCGACGTCTCCTCGATCAAGGAGCTCTGCCGGCGCTGGTACCCGCGGGTGTACTTCGGGCAGCCGCAGAAGGGGCTCGCCCACCGGGCGCTGGCGGACATCCGGGAGAGCATCCGCGAGCTGGAGTACTACCGCCGGACGATCTTCGTACCGCTGCCCGGACCGGACGTGGAGAGCGCCAAGGCCATCGCCGCCCAGCTCTGACCCCGGCGGCACGGCTGCGCCCCGGCCGCTGGGCGGAACCCGCTGGACGCGGTGGGCACGGATGTGGCTATTATTGGTCCGCACCCCGCCCGGCTCGACCGGCCGCGGAGAGCATGGTGGCTGTAGCTCAGTTGGCAGAGCACCGGGTTGTGGTCCCGGTTGTCGTGGGTTCAATTCCCATCAGTCACCCCAGAAACGGAAGCCCCTCCCTCGGGAGGGGCTTCCGTCGTTGTGCGGGGATTCGTGGCCGCAGACGCAGGAGCCCCCTCCGGTCGGCCGGGGGCTCCTGCCGGTCGATCAGGCGGTCGGCTCGGCGCTGGCCTCGTCGCCGGGCTCGGCGGGCGGCTCGTACGGCAGGGCGCTGCCCTTGACGTACTCGTCCCAGCTCATGTTCCAGTCGGTCCAGCCGTTGCCGTTCTGCAGCTTGCGTTCCGTGCCCTTGACCGTGATCGGGTCGCCGATCCGGGTGTTGGCGAAGAGCCACGCACCGTCGGCCATCGAGACGTTCACGCAACCGTGCGAGACGTTGACGGTGCCCTGCTGCCCCTCCGACCAGGGGGCGGCGTGGATGAACTCGCCGCCCCAGGTGAGCCGCTGGGCGTAGTCGATGTCCGTCCGGTAGCCCTCCTGCGGGCCCAGCTCCTCCCGGGTGTCGAAGACCGTCTTGCGGAGCTTCTCGATCACCACCATGGTGCCGCTGGAGGACGGGGTGGTCTTCTTGCCCAGGCTGACCAGGATTGTCTTGATCACCTTGCCGTCCTTGGTGACGGTCATCCGTTTCGTGCGGTTGTCGACGCTCATCACGAAGGACGGGCCGATCTTGATGTCCACGGCGAGGTCCGAGCGGCCGTACCAGCCGTCGCCGAGCGGCAGACCGCCGGCCTGCACGCGGTACGACACCGTGCTGTTGGCCTTCCAGAACTCCTTCGGCCGGTAGCGGACCTCGGTGGGGCTGACCCAGTGCCAGACGCCCTCCTGGGCCGGCTTGGCGGTCACCGTCATCCGGCTCTGGACGTCGTCCCGGTAGTCCTCCGGGATCGCCCGGCTGAACCTCACGATCAGCGGCATGCCCACGCCGACCACCTGGTTGTCGCCGAGGAAGCTGACCACCCGGATCTGCTTCGACGGCCGCTGCATGGTGGTGAAGGTGCTGGTCGCGGTCGCCGGCTTGCCGTCGTCGCCGGTCGCGGTCACCGTCGCCGTGTACGTCTCGCCGTACTTGAGGGCGCCGTCCGGCAGCCAGCTCTTGCCGTCGGAGGAGAGTTCGCCCTCGACGGCCTTGCCGGCCGAGTCCTTGAGCTCGACGGTGGTCTCCTGGGCGTCCTTCGTGGTGAAGGCGATGCCGGTGGAGGCGGCCACGTCCTTGGCATCGGCCTGGGGCTCGGTGATGGTGGCCGCCGCCTTCGGAGGGCTCTCCCTGGGGCCCTGCCAGCTCGACGGCTTGCCGCCGTCGCCGCTGCTGCAGGCGGAGGTGAGCGCCATGGCGGCGGCGAGCATGCCCGCCGCGAACAACCGGCGTCGCCCGCCGCGCCGGACGGTCCCGCACCGGATCAGCTCATCCTGGCTAGCTCGCATGATTCCCTCACAGTCGTGATCCCCGGTCCCATCGTCCTCTACTGACGCAGGGATACGGATACCCGTTGCCGGGAGTGAACCGAACATCCCGGCCAGGATGTATGGGTTTTGGTAGGATGCGGTGCTTTGTGAGTGAGGCACATCTCTACCAGCCGCCGCAGCGCGCTTCCGGTCACGGTGACCCCTCAGCCCACCTTGACCAACGCTCAGAAGGCCGGGCCTGCGCCGCCCTCCGGCACCGGCAGAGCGCTGCCCTTGATGAACTCGGACCAGCTCATGCTCCACGCGGTCCAGCCGTTGCCCGGCGCCAGCTTCCGTTCGGTGCCCCGGACCGTGACCGGGTCGCCGATCAGGGTCCGGTCGAAGAGCCACCTCCCGTTCGCCATCGAGACGTTGACGCAGCCGTGGGAGACGTTCACCCGGCCCTGCACGCCCTCGGACCAGGGGGCGGCGTGGATGTACTCGCCACCCCAGGTGAGCCGCTGGGCAAAATCGATCTTCGTGACGTACTGGTTGTCCGGGTCCGGCTCGTCCCGGGTGTCGAAGACCGTCGACTCCTTCTTCTCCATCACCACCATCGTGCCGCTCGAGGAGGGGGTGCTCTTCTTGCCGAGGCTCACCGCCAGGGTGCGCACCAGCGCGCCGTCCTCGTACACGCTCATCTTCTTGGTCGCGTTGTCGACCTTCATCTCGAAGGATCGGCCGATCTTCGCGGTCGCGGTCCGGTCGACGTTGCCGTAGCGGCCGTTGCTCAGCGGGATGCCGGCCAGCGCCAGGCGTACGGTGATCGTGGTACCCGGCTTCCAGTACTCCGGAGCCCGGTAGTACGCCTGCGTGCCGTTGTAGAGCCAGTGCCAGGCGCCCGGCTGCGGCGGGTCCGTGCGGACGAACATCCGCTTCTGCACGGCGGCCCGGTCCTTCTTCGGGATACCGGGGGAGAACTCGGCGACCACGGGCATGGCCACCCCGTAGGTCTTCCCGCTGAACAGGTAGAGCCCGGAGCCGATCATCGACTTGGGCTTGGCCATGGTGGTGAACGTGCTGGTGCCCTCGTGGGTCTGCCCGTCCGGGCCGGTCCCGGTGACGGTCGCGGTGTAGCGGGTGGCGTACTTCAGCGAGGCGGACGGCACCCACGACGAGCCGTCGCGGCGCATCCGGCCCGCCACCGTCTCGCCGTTCGCGGCGGTGAGGACGACCTCCGACACCTGCCCGCCGCCCGGGATCTTCGCGCTGATCTCGGTGCTGACCGGCCGGTCGTCCGCCCCGTCGGCCGGACTCACCCGGAGCGGGGCGGCCGGCTGCGACGGCTCGCCCGTCGGCCCCACCGTCGCCGAGGCGCCGGCCTGCTGGCCACCGCTGACGACCTCCGGCTGCTTGTGGTCGTCCCCGCACCCGGTCAGTGCCAGCGACGCCGTTAGGACCAGGGCGCCCACCATGGCCCTGGTCCGCGCGAACCTGCCCATCCCCACCTCTGTTCTCGCGTACCTGGCGCACATCGTGCAACATCACGGCCATCACGTTGGGCCCCGCTGGCCGTGAGCTGGGCAGTTTCCGGGGCTTTGCCCGTTAAGCTCGGCCGAAGGGGGGAGCCCGGGAACGGATTGGAACCCGGGTCGGGAGGCGTGCTAGTGTTCTCCCCGTTGCCAGCGAGCGCCGCTAGCTCAACTGGCAGAGCAGCGGACTCTTAATCCGCGGGTTCGGGGTTCGAGTCCCTGGCGGCGCACCAGCAATCACCTGGGCATTCACCCCTCACGGGTGGGTGCCCAGATGTCATTTCGGGGTGAGTGACAGCAACGGCGACAGCAACCGTGTCAGTCGTCACCATCGTCACCCGTCTCTTCCTGCTCGCTCAGCGCCGCGTCGATGTGGCCCGCCGCCTCCTGCTGCATTGCCGGCATGACGTGCCCGTAGATGTTCATGGTCACCGCGATCTGCGAGTGACCGAGGATGTCCATGACCACCCGAGGCGACACACCGGCGGCCAGAAGTAGCGTGGCGCAGGTGTGCCGCAGGTCATGAAACCGGATCAGCCGCACACCGGCTCGCGCGATCAACCGCCCGAAGGCCGTGTTCAGGTTGCGTGGTTCAACGTGGCGACCGGTGGCGGTCGTAAAGACAAGCCCTGTCTCCTGCCACTGCCCGTCGGCGAGTCTGCGCTCCTGCTCCTGAACGTTGCGATGGCGCTTCAGCGCTTGCACCACGACGGCCGGCATCGTCAGGACCCGACGGGAGCGGCGCGACTTGGGCGGACCAAAAACTACGCCGTCGCCGCGGACTCGCTGCAATGTCTGCCACACCCGCAACTGTCCGGCGTTCAAATCGAGATCCGACCACCGCAGCCCGAGAAGTTCACCACGGCGGAGACCAAGAGCCAACGCGACCACGAACAGGGCATGCAGCCGGTGCGCCCTCGCTGAGGCCAGGAACGCGCGAGCCTCAGCTTCGGTCCAAGGGTGGATCTCCTCCCGATCAGGCGTGGGCACCTGCACCAACCGGGCGACGTTGCGGGCGAGCAGCTCCTCACGTACGGCCTGGCTGAGCATCGCCCGCAGCACCGCGTGAACCTGCTGGACGGTTCGTGGCGAGACGGTGGGACGCTCGTCCTCAGGCTGACCCTTCCGACCGGCGGTACGCGTTGCCGCAGCTTTGGAGAGCATGAGTCGGACATCGGCCGGTGTTAAGGCGGTAAGACGCCTCTTTCCGATAGCGGGCACCACGTAGCGCGCGACCGATGACCGGTACCGGACCAGGGTGGTCGGGCGCAGCTTGGGTGAGGCAACGTGCTCCATCCAGTAATCCGCGTAGGACGCCATCGTCCAGCCGGTGGCCTCAGCCGGTAGTCCCCGATTGGAACGGCTCTTGATCTCAGTTAGCTTGGCGTCGACCTCCTCTGCCGACTTGCCATAGACGGGCACCCGCTTGAAGGTGCCGTCGGCGGTGAGGACGTAGGCGGCCCCTGCCCATCGGCCATCCTTGCGCTGATAGATCGACCCCTGGCCATTGGATCGCTTCTTGGAGCGACGACGCCGGGGCTCCTCCGGCTCGGGAGCCGGAAACGCGATGACGGCACCCATCAGGCAGCATCCTCCTCAAGCGCAGCCAGGAACGCTCGCAGCGCGGCCACCGGAATCAACCGACGGTCCCCGATCTTTACCGAGCGCAGGCGACGCGACCGGATCAGGTTGTAGAGCATCCACTTGCTGACCCGGAGCCGGGCCGCGGCCTCAGGCACGGCCAAGAGCTTGGAAGTGTCCATTGATCTCCTCTCACAAGTTGATAGGTCACGCGGCGACCGAGTCGGTGCCAGCGGGGGTGGTGCCGAGTTCGTGGGCGAGTTCTTCGCGGCCGGTGGTTCGTCGTTCGCGGGCGAGGGCGGCGGCGGTGTTGGCGAGGAGGGCGTCTCCGGTGGTGTGCCAGCCGACGCCGGCGAAGGTGAGGGTGCCGACGATGAGGGTGGTGTCGTCGAGGTGGTCGACGGCCTTGATTTCCTCGCCGGCGCCCTGGTCCTGGTCCTCGTTGCGGCGGTAGGTGACGCGGGTGTCGCGCAGGAGTTGGAAGGTCACCGAGTAGCGGCGGGCTTTGGTGAGGAAGTGGCCGCCGAAGCCGAGCATGTGCGCCCACCGCCGCAGCCGGGCGTAAGGGTTGGTCGTCGCCGGTTTCGTCGACTCGGCGTCAAGGACGGCTTGACGTTCGGCGATGCAGACGGGGCAGGCGGCGTATCGGGTGTGGGTGCCGCAGTCGGGGCACTCCCAGCGGTCGACGAAGCCGGGCCGGGGCCGGTGGTCCCGGGGCCGGTCGAGCAGCGGCCGGGGTGTGCTGGTGGGTCGGCCGATGCGCCAGCAGGCGTCGATGAGGCGGGCGGTGTGGTCGCCGTCGGGGTCGGCGTAGTCGCCGATGGTGTCGGCGTCGAGCCGGACGGAGCGGTGCCCGGTTACCTCGGTGCTCTTGGTGGCGTACTTGGCAAGGTAGCCCGCGACCATGCCATCGGTGACCTCACCACGACCAGTCAGCGAGATGGGGCGGATGTCGAGCTGTCGGCCCCAGACGACGGGCCAGCCGGCGGGCCGGTCGGGGTGGCCGGGGGTGGTGTAGTCGACCTGGGCGGCGGCGTGCCGGATGGCGTCGTCGAGGTCGGAGGCGGTGAACCCGGCCGGTGGGGGGATGACGGCGGTGGGGTCGGTGGGGTGGACGCCGTCGAGGCGGATGAGGGCTTGGCGAAACGGCCTCGCTCGATCCTTGACGCCAGATCATGATCGAATACCGACCGTGGTGCGGTGGCGATGGTGGGACGGCGAGGCCGATGATGTTGATGCGGGCGGTAATTGAACGGGGTCAGAGCTTGGTGGTTTCATCTGCGGTCGGGTCTTGTTCGCGTCCGCCGAGCCACTCGTAGACGACCAGGGCGACGAGGAAGACGGTGAGCAGGCCGAGCGCGGCCAGGGCAGGCAGGATCCGGGCGGCTGGCAACAGCAACAGTGCCACGCCGGGAGCGACGAGATGCCCTGGCGGGGTGGACCGGACGGTGAATCGGAGGAACGTCACCCGGCCAGCGAGGTAGAGGAATGCCCCGCCGTACAGCGCGAGGGTGGAGGTCCAGTCCAGCGGCGTTCCGGCGGCGTGTCGGGGCTGGTTGTGGGTCAGGTGCACGAGGACCTGCTCGATGCCTAGCGCGATGTAGATGACTCCGGCGATCAGCGCAATGTGCGCCCAGCTGTATGCGTTGACGGCTGCTTGGTTGCGCCGTTTGGTGGATGCCCTGGCCAGTGCTACGCCGGCGGCCGACGCGGAACGCTTGAAGTAGAGCCACCACAGGCAGACCGTCGAGGTGAAGGCGAGTAGCGCCGCTACGAGTACCGGGGCGTGGGTCACCGCCGGCTCGGCCCCGACTCCCACTGATACCAGTGACTCGCCGAGTGCGATGATCAATACCAGGCCGTGCCGTTCGGTGAAGTGGCTGGGGCTACGCACTGGCCACCCGCTGACCCGGGAGGCGAGGACGCCTCCTCCGGTGAAGTTGATCAGGAAAGCCGCCGCCCACAGCAGGGTCTGCGCGGTGCCGCCGAGTACCGCGCCGAGGACGAGCGGTATCCAGGCCAACGCCACGGCTGTGGCGTAGATGCCGAGGGTGGTGTGCAGTTGCCGGTCCCCGGTCGCCGCATAGAAGTAGAGAGTGAGGTGCAGTGCTGTGGGGATGATGTAGGCCAAGGCCAGGGTCAGCCGGGCGCCCGTCGTTGTCGCGCCGTGCTGCCAGGCGTCGGGTATGACCAGGGCGGCCACGAAGATCGCGGCCATCGCCAGGGTGGTGCCGGCGGCGACCGGGCCGAGGTCGGCGCGGGCCTGGTTGCCCAGCCAGGTGTAGTTCGTCCAGGTGACCCAGAACAGCAGTAGAAGGATGAGCCCCTGCGCCAAGGTGAGGGGTGTCAGCGGATGCCCCATGAACGCGATGACCCTGGTCAGGGCGAAGACGTAGACCAGGTCGAAGAAGATCTCGAACAAGGTCGCGCGCTGCGTCGCTTCGGTCAATACCGGCCGGGGCCACGAGATATGCCTCACAGGATTATCTTCTTCGCTTATCACCCGGGGGATGCACGATCGGGCGGATCCCTCCCGCGTGTATCCGAAGGCGAAGCGAGGACCGAGCGGCCGGAGACAAGCATTAGCCGAGGCCGCCGTGTCTAGCATCTGCCGGCGTCGGACACAAGATCGTCCAGTCTTGCCGGCTGCCGGCGGTGTCTAGTCCGGCTGCCGGCTGCCGGCGATGTTGTGCAAAGTTTCTGTACGTCTTCAAGGCGGCCCTTGACGGGCCGCACGCGCCGCCGCCTGGGCGCGCGCCGGCCGCTGCCGCTGTCGCTCTACGGCCGTCACGCCTGACGCCCGGCGGCTGGCGCGGACAGCGGGAGTGCCCGGAGGGCCGCCGTAGAACGACAGGAGCGTTGCCCGGTGAGATGGTGGGCCGGCAGCCGGCCGGGCCGCGCGGCCACGAGCCCGCGCGGCGTAAGGGAGGGCACGCCGGCCGCGTCGGCGAGCTGCCGGCGGTCGCGGGGTTGCGGCTACTGCGCCTCCGGCGGGGGCGCTCCGGCTCCAGGATGGCCGGGGCTGCGCCGGCGGGTCACGGTCCGTGGGTGGTTGCGGTAGGCCATCCCGGCGGCCCTCGACCCGGGCAAGCCGAGCAGACCGCCACCCGACCCGCCAGCGTCCGAACCTCCGACAAGGCCGTCTTGACGTGGCGGGCCGGGCGGCGGCCCGCTCCCTGAACGGCGGGTCGACGGCAGCCGGGATGGCCATAGGGCTGGCTGAAGAGTTACGACTACTTCGCACGTCGGCCGACCTACCGGTCCGACGTAGCGGCAACCTGCCTATACCGTGTAGACGAGGTCTCATGTTGTGAAGCACCCTGACCCGCTAATGCACCAGGCCCGAGCCCGCATGACGTCCATTCTCGGATGCGAGTGGCGCTGCCGGTGTGGCATGGTGAACGTCTCAATGATGCCTACCCGCAGTCTGGAAGGGTGATGGAAGACGACCTATCCGAATGGCGAGCACCGGAGTTAGCCACGATCGCCGCAACGTTTGACGTTGACGAGACCGTACTCCAATTAGTGCTTGACCATCTCGACCGAAGCAGTCACTTTCCTATCCTCAGTTACGCACCCGGCAAGTTGCCAATCTCAATCTACCTGGACTTACAGTATCCCATTCGCAAATCCGGCTTCGCGACCCGCAGCGAGAACTGCGCTTAAGGGCCTCATTAATGACATTTTCGGATGAGGGCAATGGAGTTAGGTGTGGAGTTTGTTACCTATGAGGGGGAGGCGCCCCACGGATGCTCGGAAGCTATCTGGGGCGACCTCTGCCGGATCGGCCTGCCAAAAATCGCTATAAATATCTTCAAGCCTTCGCTTCAGCCCGTGCCGGTATCCGCGGAAGTCGCTGGTGGTCGGACGGGTGGGATTGTGATTGGATATTCTAGAGAAGGCGCTGAACTGTACCTAGATTTTGAGTCAGAAAATGTCTGGCTGCTCTGGCGGGGGGATTCGAGCCACACTGTGGTCAATACCTCTTTGGGTGCATTCCGTGAGTCGTTGCTTCAGGTTGATGCCAGATATCCGTTCTACCCGAGCAACCGAAATCTGGAAATGGCCGAGGAGGCAGAGGCGGAACTTCGCCAAATACTGGTGGAAATCGATGGTATTGCGACGGCGGATCCAGACGGGTTTTGGTCGGCATTTCTCGACGATGTGGCGGTCGGCGACTACGCTGCCCAGGAAAGTCCTGATCTCTAAATAGATAATTTCGTTCGAGTGTTGCCGAAACCTCTTCGCCAAATTGTGAGATGTACGTTGGCGGCGTTCATTTCCAAATCGCCAAGAAGCGTGCGAGAGCAGGACTGGGCAAAGACTGGTTGTCAAAAGCGAGTTCTCGATCGACTGGACGTCAAATAAGGCCGGCTGGTGAGCGAATCGCGAATGCGACCGAAGGGTCATGGAACGACAGCCGTAGGTTCTCTGAATGAGGTGAAGAGGTTTGCCCTTGAGGCGTTCGGTTTGGGTCGCCGAAAGGCCGTGGCAGTTCGACGCAACCCGTTGTAAGACAAGGGCGATCCCCACGAGCTCGTGGGGACTCCGGTGTCCTCGACTTCCCAACCTACCTACGGTTCGACCTGCTTCTACCCAGTTCATCCACTCATGGCGACGGGAGGCAGGTCTACACGGCGCGCGAGGGCTACGGGCCCGACGACGATCAATTTACGTTCTGTTTGGAGTTCTTTGTCACGGCGGCGCTTCGTCTGGCTGCAGCCGAAGCGCATCAGTTAGATCCTGACTGGCTCACGCGAGACCAGTGGGGGCAAGTGTCGGAGTGGGAGGACATTCACGAGGTGCCTGCGACTGACGAGTAGAGCGGGCATAGCGGCGCCTAGTACTCCAGCCGGGGATCGTGATCACGGCTCGATGAGGGCTTGTCGGGCGTAATGGCTTTTCATGGCGCGGGCTTGGTGGCGGCGTCGGCGGACCGACCAGAGCAAGGGATCGGTGTGGCGGCGGGTGGGCTCGATGATCAGGACGTTGAACAGGTGGCGTAGCTCGTTGACGGTTAGCGGGATCAGCCCGGCCGGGTCGGGCCGGTCGCGGTGAGCGGTGGCAGCGGCGAGGAAGGCGTGGGCGAGGATCGCCAGGGTGGTCCAGCGGTGCCAGGACGTCCAGCGGCGGTTCTGGTGCTGGTCGAGGCCGAGGCCGGTCTTCGCGGCTTGGAACGACTCTTCAATTTTCCAGCGCCGCCCGGCCACTGTGACGAGGGTGTGCAGCGGGACGGGTTCGGGTGACCAGCAGCGGTAGAAGGCCAGCTCGCCGGTTGTCCGGTTGCGGCGGATCAGGAGCCAGTGGTGTCCTCCGTGCTGGTCGCGGTGGGCGGGTAGGGCGGTGAAGGACCAGTCGTAGTAGCGGTGTCCCTTGGCGCCTCGACCGGCGGACACGCGCTGCCAGGCAGAAGCGGGCAGTCCCGTGGCCAGCGCGTCTACGCGGTAGACACCGAGGCTGGTGGTCACCTGATGTGAGCAGGCCACCGCCAGGACGTAGCCCAGTTGCAACTGACGAAGCTGGGCGGCCAGGCGCGGGTCAGCGCCGTAGGCTTCGTCGCCGGCCACCCAGCGGCAGGGCAGCCCGGCGGTGACCGCGGTCTCGATCATCCGGGACGCCAGCTGTGGCTTGGTCGCGAACCGCACCTGCTCCGGGACACCCGCCTCAGCCCGGCGTTGCGGGTCGTCGCACCACGATTTCGGGAGGTAGAGGGCCGCGTCGAGCATCGCGTGAACCACCTCGGTGGCGTAGACCAGATGCACGGCGAGCTGGCAGTTCTCGATCTTCCCGGCGGTGCCGGAGTACTGCCGTTGAACGCCGACGGTGTGCCGGCCCTTCTTCAGATCACCGGTCTCGTCGATGACCAGTACCGCTTCGGTGTCGCCGAACTGCTCGCAGATGAACTCACGCACGTCGGCGCGGACCGCCACGTCGTCCCACTTCACCCGGGTCAGTAGGTCCTGCATCCCGTCCGGACCGGCGTCGCCGGCGTGCTCAGCGATCGTCCAGCAGTTCTTACGCGGTAGCGGCGCCAGCAGGCCTCGGACAAAGTCCCGTACCCGCCGCCGGGGCTCCGGCCTGCGGAAACGTTGGCCGACAGTGAACAGCAGGTCGTCGAACAACATCCGCCATCGCTGGGCGTCTACCCTGTATCCGGCAGCCACCGCTGCGTCATGGTCAGTCCACACAACCGTCCATGATCGACGGTGGCTGCCCTCGTTCCCGCGCCGCATCACGCCACAGCTCAGCCAAGGTCAACATCCCCGGCTGGAGTACTAGCGTCGGTTAGCACCAAAGCCGGGCCAGCAGTGACCAGCGCCTGGGGTAGGAGGAGTAGCCAGAGTCGGGCCTCACCAACCACCAGGATCCAACCACCGCAACAGCGCACCAACCCCCTGACACTGAGCGCAGACTACCAACCGCACTCTTTTCGACAGCAATCCAGACAGCAACCGCTGCACAGAGCACCGGTCGGTGCCAGCCTCGACCACCCAGGCCACCGGGGCGGACGTCTCTTGCCCGCGACTTTGCACGTGCCTCTTAATCCGCGGGTTCGGGGTTCGAGTCCCTGGCGGCGCACCACTGAAGGCCCAGGCCACAGCCCATCTCGGCTGTTCCTGGGCCTTCGCGGTTTTCAGCGGTACAGCCATCGGTACAGCCGAGGTCAACCGAAGAGCCGGTCGGCGGCCGCGTCCATGGCCGCCCGCTCGACCTCGGCTAAGACGTGCGCGTATGTGTTCATCGTCAATGTGATCTGGCTGTGGCCGAGGGTCTTCATCACCGTCCGAGGTGAGGCGCCCGACGCGAGAAGGAACGTGGCGCAGGCGTGCCGGAGATCGTGCAGCCGTAGCCAGGGCAGGCCTGCGCTCGCGTCGCATGCCAAACGCGGTCGACGTTGCGCGGCTCCGTGGGCGTGCCGATCGTAGAGGCGAAGATCAGGCCGAAGTCGTGCCAGCGCTCGCCCGCCTGGAGCCGTTCGGCAGCCTGCCGGCGCCGATGGGCGCGGATGAGCGCCATGGTCTGTTCGGGAACCGGCACCGTTCGCCGTGAGCGTTCCGTCTTCGGTTCGGCGAAGTGGAGCTGTCCGCCAGCGCGGAGCAGGGTTTGCCGAACGGTGAGGGTGCCAGCCGCGAGGTCCACGTCACTCCAGCGCAGCCCGAGCAGCTCGCCGCGCCGCAGACCGACGGTCAGGGCGCAGACCCACAGCGCTTCGAGACGATCACCCCGGATTGTTTCGATCAGGCGCCGGGCTTCCTCGACCGTCAGTGCCCGCCGCTCCTGCTGTCGGATCGACGGGGCCCGGACGGCAAGCGCGGGGTTACGGTGCAACAGCTCCTCGCGTACCGGAGGCGTGAGCTGGATAGGGCGGGCGGCGAAGGCCGGGCGGAAGGCTGCGGACGAATGGCGCTCGACCCGAAGTTGGTAGCGCTGGTCGAGGACCCAGGAGTGACCCAGCGTGCCATTGGGCCAGGACAGCGGGGGCCAGCCGAGGCCACGCGAGACCGCCGAGACCAGGCCGTCAAGCCGCAAGAGGTCCAGGGACAGCGGGGGAGCGGTGAGAGATGTCAGAAGGCATTTCCGTTGCTAGACCACCATGTGCCCAGGTCGATGGGTCGCCCATCTTGATCTCGTAATGCGTAGGTCACACCAGCCGCAAGTCGAGCGCAGCCTTCGGCCGTAAGAACCTCGCCCTGAACGTTGAGGATCGCTCGCCTACCGCCGCCTCCAACGTGATCGTTTCGTCGTCGTCAAGGTCCACGTGGATCGGCAAGCTGCTTCGCCAGTCGAGATGGACCCGCACCACATACGGGCCTGGTGCCACGTCGAAGCTCTGGCTGGCGCCACGCTCCAGGCGCCCAACGATCTGCCCGTCGATCTCGACCTTCATAGGTCGGGCCAGAACAAGGTTCAAGGCTCGCCGAACCGTGATGACGGGCACGAGTTGTCTTTGTACCTTCCCCGCTCATGCCTGTACAGCCATCCGTACAGCCAAGACCGGCGGCCGACGCCGACACGAGCCGACGGCGGCGGACGGTCTGAGCAGAGGCGCCGTACCGTGACCAGCCATCCGCGATCTTCTCTTAATCCGCGGGTTCGGGGTTCGAGTCCCTGGCGGCGCACCAGCAGGAACATCCCAGGCCCGGTCCTCATGGACCGGGCCTGACCCTTTTCTGACCCCTACGTCAGGCGAGAAAGCCGAGCTTGTCGACCGACGGCCGCTGGGACTGCCGGGTGACCTCAACGTAGATGAGCTAGCCGAAGCGGACTCGGTTGCCGTCGGGGTCGGTCAGGACGAACTCGCGCAGCCCGTAGTCCTGATCGGCGATCGGGCTTACGCCGGCGGTGGCGCGGTGGCGCAGCTGCTTCCAGAGCTTGAGTGCGTCGGTGACGTGGATGAAGCACTGGCCGGGTGCCGGGCTGTCCGGTTCGAGGGAGAAGTGCAGTTCCGCGTCGCTGGTGCGCATCAGCAGGTAGCCGGGGTGGCGGCCGGTCTCGGTGAACCCGGCCGTGGTGTAGAACGCCGCGGTGCGGTCCAGGTCGGTGCTGGGCAGGATCGGGATGGCTGCCTGCGGTCCGGCGTCGGTGCGGCTGCCGGCGAGCCGGCGCATCAGTGCCCCCAGCGGCGTGAACCGCAGCTGACGCAGTGTCGCGGCCGGACCAATGCGGCGGGCGGCCCAGATCGCGCAGCCGACGCAGATGAACACCCCTGGGGTGTTGCCCAGCTCGACGACCTCGCTTCTGGGTAGCTGGCGGCCGCAGCAGCCGCAGTGTTCGTGGTCGGATTCCCGGACGGTTTCGGCGGCGACGGTCACAGAGATTCCCTTCGGCACGATGCGGGTCACAGGTAGCGACACACCTGCTCTGGTGGGCAGGTTTCTGGTTCGGCGTTGTTGGCCGCGTCGTGGAGCTGGGCCACGGTGGCGCGGAGGGCGTGCAGCTCGGCGAGCTGAGCGTCGATGGCGTCGAGCTGTTGGGCGAGTAGTTGGCGTACGTGTCCGCAGGGGGCCTGGCCGGTGTCGCGGACGGTGAGGATGTCGCGGATCTGGGCGAGGGTGAGGCCGGCGGCGCGGCCGCGGCGGATGAAGTCGAGCCGGGCGGGGGCCTGATCCTCGTAGGTGCGGTAGCCGGCGGGGGTGCGGGTGGGAGGTGGGAGCAAGCCGCTGGCTTCGTAGAAGCGGAGAGTTTTGGTGGTGGTGCCGGTTGCCTCGGCGAGTTCCCCGATCCGCATCTGGTGGCTCCTGTCGTCGCGCCTTGACCTTCCCCTGCACTGGAAGGTTCAGTCTCGTACGGGTAGAGCCGTGACGGCCAGCGGTGTGCGTGATGCCACCGGGAGCCGGTTGCTAGGAGGGCTGTGATGAGCGCAGCAGCAGATCGCGCAGCAGAGGGCCGGGTGGCTGTTGAGCTTCGTTCCGTGCCGGACTGTCCGAACCTCGCCCCGGCTCGGCACGAGCTGCGGGCCGCGCTGGCCGACCTCGGTCTGCCCCTCGCGGTGGTCACCGAGGTCGTGGGGGACTATCCGTCGCCGTCGATCCTGGTCAACGGTGTGGACGTGATGGGCGGCGCCGGCGACGGCTCGGCGGCCTGTCGCTTGGATCTCCCCACCGGCGAGCGCATCCGCGCTGCCCTGCGCCAGGCGACAGGCGCCGTACCCGCTACCGCCGCGACGGAGCAGAGCCGGGGGGCTTGCTGCGCGCAGCCGGGCAACGCGATCCGGACAGACCGGCCCCGCCGCGCCGAGCAGCTCCCCGACAGCCTCCGGCAGGTGCACCGGGCGATCCTGCAGCACTTCGCCGCCACCGGGACTGCCCCCACCGACCCCGACATCCGCACGGGCCTCAGCGCGGCGGACCTGGACACCGCGAAGGCGCTGCGGGAACTTGCCCGGGAAGACCTTGTCGCCGTCGACAGCGCCGGGCGTCTGGTCGCGGCCTACCCGTTCTCCCCAACGCCAACGCCGCACGTGGTGTCATTCGGCGATGTCGAGGTGTACGCGATGTGTGCCATCGACGCGTTGGGCATGCCGTTCATGCTCGGCACCGACGCGGCGATCACCTCCGCCGATCCGCACACCGGCCAACCGGTCCGCGTGACCATCACGAACGGTGCCGCAACGTACCACCCGGCGGGAGCGGTGATCGTGTACGCGGCCACCGGAGAAGCTGGTCGCTCCGTGGACACCTGCTGTTCCACCATCAACTTCTTCACGAGCGCCTCCAGCGCTCAGGCGTGGATCACCGCCCATCCCAACCTGGCCGCCACTGTTCTCGACCAGGACCAGGCCGTCACGCTCGGCCGCGACATCTTCGAACCGCTGCTCGCCTGAGGCCGACGGCAGGGTGTAGCGGCGCCTGTAGCAACGATGACGAACAACGGCGCACCATTAGTGGCTCCCGACGAGCTGTCGGTCATGGGGCATACCTTCCGACGCCGGGCAGGCAACGTCCGACCCTGGTTGCGCAGCGGCGGTAGTCGTCGCCGTGGGTGGCGATGAGGTAGGGCTCCTCGACGGCGCGGACTTGCAGTTGCAGCGCGAGGACCAGGACGAGCCAGCCCCGGACCCGGCCACCGGGAAGCTGATCATCGTCAGCGGTCGCGGTGCCGGCGTCGCCGGCAGGTCAGGTCGTCAGCCGTACGTGGCCGATGGTGCCGATGGCTTCGATGTTCCAGCGCTTGCCGAAGGCGTGTAGCCGGGTGATCAGTACCCGGCCGATCTCGTCGGGCAGGCAAGGATCTACTACGAGTTCACCGTTGCGCGCCTCGGCAGCGAGCATCGCCCGCATCATCAGCACCGGCGCGCCGGTCGCCCACGCCTGCGGGCTGCACGGAGTTGGGTACGGCACCGGGAACCTTCCGTGGGTACGTGAATGGCCTGCGAACGTCTCGGGCAGCCGGAAGTCGAAGGCTGCGGCGGCCTCGAGCATCGCGAGCGCCAGCCGGTTCACCTCCGTGCGGAAGCCGTACCGGGTAAGCCCGGCGGCGATCAGCGACGTTTCGTGCGGCCACACGGTGCCGCTGTGGTAGCCGATCGGGTTGTAGCCGCGGTCATCTGTGGACAGGGTACGGATGCCCCAGCCGGAGAACATGGGCTCGGACATGAGTTGCCGGGCCACGATCGGTGCGCGGTCCGCCGGCACGATGCCGCTCCAGAGCAGGTGGCCCATGCTCGAGGTCATCGAGTCGATTGGGCGTTTGTCGCCGTCGAGGCCGACGGCGTAGTAGCCGCCGCGCTCCTCGATCCAGAAGTCGCGGTTGAATCGCTCGAACAGCTGCCGGGCCTCCGCCCGCAGCCGGGCTGCGAGCGCGGGGTGGGCCAGCGGGCCGTCGGCCAGTTCAGCCATCCGCAGCTTCGCGTCGTACGTGTAGCCTTGGATCTCGCAGGTCGCGATCGGCAGGATGGGGAGTTCGGCGTCGGCGAACTGGATCCCGTCCCAGGAGTCCCGCCAGCACTGGTTGCCGAGACCCTCCGGCGATCGGGTGGCGTACTCGACGTACCCGTCGCCGTCGCGGTCGCCGTACCGGTCGATCCAGTTCAGCGCGGCGAGCGCGTTGTCCCGCAAGGCACGGACGAACTCGTCGTCGCCGGTCCACCGCCAGTATTCCGACAACAGGATGAGCCACAGCTGGGTGGCGTCGGCGGTGCCGTAGTACGGGCCGTACGGCTTTTCGCCCAGTCGGGTCAATTCCCCGCCGCGGACCTCGTGGAGGATCTTGCCCGGTTCCTCGTCGGTGAAGTCGTCGCATTTGCTGCCCTGGAACCGGGCCAGCGCGGTCAGGGTGCCGCGGGCCAGGTACGGATTCAGGACGATGGTTTGATACGCCATGATCAGCGCGTCCCGCCGAAGAGGGTGAGGAACCACGGCACTCCGGCGCTCGGCAGAAGCACCTCTTCGCCGCCGATTTTGGCCCTCGCCCGCAAGGCGGGGATGTCGTCCGACGCCTTGTACAGCATCCCGGCGAGCAGCTGGGAGTCAGTTTCGATATTGGGCCGCTCGGCGAGCCACCGGCTCGTCGGGTCATCGCGCGGCTCGCCCTCGTCGAAGCGGATGTGCACGGACGGCAGATCCATCGGCCCGAGCGCCAGCGGCACGTGCAGGTCGATCCGCTGCCGTTCACCGCGGTGCAGGTCGAGATCCCAGACGAGGTCGTCACCGTCAACCAGGGTTGCGGGCGGGCGGGCGTGCACCACCGTGTCCGCGGTGAACCCACCGTTGGCGTAGCAGAACTGCAGCCGTGATCCATCCGCGGCGTGCTCGCGGGTGATCTTCGCGGACCGGTCGCGTACCCCGCTGCCCCTGATCTCCAGCAAGTCGGCGAAGTCAGTCCCGACCTGCAATCGCAGCTCGACCCTGGCCGGCCTGGCGGCGAACGACGTGATGTCGATCCGCTCGTGCAGCCCGTTCCGACCGACGATACGCCGCCGCCGCACGTCTATCGCGTTCGCGGGAAGCTGCGGGTGGCCGGGGTTGGTCAGGAAGAAGTCGGCGGAGTAGTAGTCGGTCACCGCCGAACCCAAGGTGACCAACCGCTGGCCGTTGATCGTGAGCAGCCACCGGTTGAGATACCTGGTGTCCTCGACCAGCAGGCCGCCGATCGAGCCCGGCGGGACGTCGCCCGACGCGTCCGAGTACATGAAGGTCCGCCCGTCGAGCACGCCGATCGCGTCCGGACCCAGCCCCGGAGGGAGCGTAGCCACTTCTTCGCCGGCCGCTCGCACGTCGACGGTGATCCCGGGCAGCGGATCCGCGGGCGTCGCCCGCCTCGGCATGTTCTCCACGGCGCCCTCCCAGCGCAGCCCGAAGCCCCAGCACCAGCGTACGGGCCGAGATGGCCGACCGAGCCGATTCCGCCGGGGTGCTCGGCCAAGATCCAGGCGGCAGCGCGAGTGACGGCCGCGGTCGGTCTCCAGCGAGAGCCGGAATTGCTCGGCCGGCCGCCCCGGGAACGCATCGCCGGTTGGCGGCGGCGATGTTGGTGACGCCGGCCAGGCGTAGTGCGCCGATGGTGGCGTTGTGCAGGGCTGCCATGATGGCGAAGAGCATTGACCCCAAGTCCTCTCAACCCGCGGGTTCGGGGTTCGAGTCCCTGGCGGCGCACCAGCAATCATCTGGGCGTTCACCCTTTGAGGGTGGGTGCCCAGATGTCGTTTCGGGGTGAGTGACAGCAACGGCGCCAGCAAGGCTAAGGAGTACGACGCAGCCGAGACAGGGAGGTCCTCATGGAACGCGACGTCAACCGGAGCACGCGCAGCGGGCAGTTCGTCAAGGAGAGCACGGCCGAGCGCGACCCCCGGGCACCACGACCGAGCACGTCGACGGGAGCGCAGGCGACCGCGAGGTGCACCGCAGCGCCAGCACCGGCCGCTTCGTGACGGAGACGACCTCGGAGCCGCACGAGTCCACTACCGAGAATCAGCACCTCCGACGGGTCGCAGGAGGTCGAGAAGCCGGGCGGTCGGGCGGATCGCGGTCACAGGTCTTTGGCCATGTTGCGGCCGGTCTCGGTGAAGCCCAGCTGCTCGTAGAGGGCCCGGGCGCCGGTGTTGTGGGCGAAGACGTGCAGACCGATTCTGGTCAGCGCGTTGTCGTGGCACCAGCGCTCGGCGGCCAGCATGATCGCGCGGCCGTAGCCCTGGCGGCGTACGTCGGGTTCGACGGCGACGTTGTAGACGAACGCGGTGTCGTGGGTGACTTTGACCCAGAGGAAACCGACCCGGCGGTCGCCGTCGTAGGCGTACCAGAAATGGTGGTCAGGGGTGGCGGACTCGTCGGGAAGCAGCTGCGCGTAGGTGTCGGCGGCGTTGCGGGCCGCGTCCTGCGCCGACTGGCCCGACGCGGCGACGCTCTGCGCGTAGTGCGCCTCGGCCTCGGCCCGCCACGGCTTGTACTGATCCTCGGTCATCGGCTCCAGCCGTACCTTCGTCATGACCGACAACCTACCGAGCCCTCGCGCACTCTCAGTTCGGGGCCGCCGGTCCACGGCGACCTAGCGTTACGCGCATGCGAGCACGTACCCGTCGTTCCATCGACCGCTTCAACGCCTGCGTCCACCCGGTACCGGCGCCTGGTCCGCCGCTACGAGCGCAAGGCTTCTCACTTCCTCAGATTCCTGCGCCTGGCCTGTGCTCTGATCTGCTACCGCCGCGCCGACCGACTCAACCTGTTGACCATCAACAACCCCAACCGACACAGGGTCTAAAGGGGTCTTGACATGACCAGGCACCACCCGAACGGTCCGGCGGCGTGCTTCACGGCGCGGCTGGCCGGGGCCTCCGGGCTGCTCGCCGTCCTCGCCTTCCTCGCGGTGGCGGGGCTGGTGGCCTGGGTGTTCTCGGTGAAGCTGCCGGAGCACGAGGACGAGATCCAGCGGCAGTCCCAAGACCGGGTCCGCCTGCAGGCCGACCGCTTCGCCGCGGGCCTGCGCGCCGCCGCCGCGGACGGGCGGCTGACGGACGAGGAGATCGCGGCCGCCCCCGGGGCGCCGCGGCAGTGGTTCGCCCGCCGGACAGACGGCGAGACCCGGATCGTGGCGCGGTTCCTCACCGACCGAGAGCCCGTGTGCCGCGCGTTCGTACTGCGTGAGCCCCTCGGCACGCAGACCGCGATCCGGGAGAGCGCTGTGCCGGGGGACTGCGCGGCGGACGTGGACACGCATTAACCGGTGGCCGGCCCGCCGCTTCACCGCTGGCTGGGTGAGCTATTTCCAGCTCACAGACAATCCCAGAGTGTTCAGCGTCGTAGCGGCTGAACTCGATCCTGCCCCGGTTGATCACCAGGACCGGCCAGGCGGCCGGATCCTCGCCGGAGGCGTCCCAGCACAAGCAGGCCTCACCGGTTTACCAACAGGGGCTGTGCCCGGTCCAGGCCTTCGTGGGCGCCCCTGTGCGGAGCAGGGTCGCGGTCAGCCGCCCCTCTTTTCGAAGGCCGCCTCACCGACGCCCCACAGGAACAGGCCGCCGAGGGGACACTCGGGAAAGTCAGCCCGCAGCACCCGGACGAGGAACTCCACCATGCCGCAGTCGTAGCGGCTCCACAGCGAGCCGTTCCGCTTGTAGACCACGACCGGCCACTTTGCAGGATCGTTGTCCGAGGCATCCCAGCACAGCATGTCGGCGGTGGCGTCGACACCCCAGTTGATCAGCATCGGAGAGGTGCCTTCCAGTTCGGGCGCCTTGTCCTCAGTCTCCCAGTCGGCCTCGGCGTTCGCCGTCTCGATCACCATCCCGTCCCGCTGCGCCTCGGACAGCGGGACCTTGGGCTCAGGTTTGTTGATCGACAGGTAGTTCTGCACCGCACCAGCGCCGTAGACCTCCATGAAGCGCTGGTAGTCAGGCGGATACGGCCTGCCCCAGGACGCGGTGACGGCGTCCCAGTCGACCCTCGTACCACCGTCCGCCGGCGGCGGCATGAGCCGTCGCAGGGCGTCCAGGTCGGCCGGCTCACTCATCGGCACCTCGCTTTCTCGGTCCGTGTCATGGTGTGGCTCCTGTGGGCGTCGGCGCGCGGCTGCTGTCCGATTGCGTGCCCAGATTGTCTCCCGTGCTCAGCCGGAGGCAGACCAGCCAGATATCCCGCCGGGCCATGCGGCCCCAGCTCCCGTTCCACCAACGACCACGTACCTCCACCAGCACGAGCCTGGTCGAACGCACGCTCGAACCGGCTTGAGATGTCCGTGAACACGGCCCGTAGGCTGACTCGACCGCCATTGCTCGAACTGGTCGAGCTCGGTGTTGAGATACCGGGCGAGGAGTTCGAGCTGTTCCATCTCCACATCGCTCAAAAGCGTGGTCGAGATGTCTGCCGCCGTCCGCACATGATGGCTGACAGGCGCACGCTCACTGCGCAGACTCTTCCTGTCGGCGGTCTCGTCGGGCACCGTGTCTGGTGCCGGCGATCTCGGGTCGTCGGCGCACCTGGTCTCCACCGGGCCACCGCCTTGCACGCTTGACCGTCAGAGGTCCGGCATGAGTTCCGCGGGGCCCGGTGGTCCCAGGACACGTATGACTGGCGACAGGGCTGAGCGCCGTCGAGCGCCGATCAGTGAGCGACCGGCTTCCGTGTCCTGAGACCACTGGGTGCCCACCTGCTGCTGCAACAGCAAGGAGGACACTATGAGTGTCGGACACGACTCCTCGATGCGTCGACCCACTGCGGGCATCGACTGGGCCAGTAGTGAGCACGCCCTCGCGGTCGTTGGCCCCGACGGTGTTGAGGTTCAACGGATGCTCGTCGAGCACACCGCTGCGGGGCTGCGGAAGCTGCTGCGATGCCTGCAGCAAGCCGCTGTGCTCGAGGTCGGTATCGAACGCCCCGACGGGCCCATCGTCGAGGCCCTCCTCGATGCGGGGCTCACGGTCTTCGTGATCGCCCCGAACCAGATCAAGCACCTGCGCCGCCGCTACGGCGCAGCCGGCAACAAGGATGACCGCTTCGATGCCTACGTCCTGGCCGACACCGTCCGCACCGACCGCCATCGCCTGCGTCCCCTCACCGTCGACTCTCCCGCGACACTCACGTTGCGGATGACCGTCCGCGCCCGCAAGGACCTCATCGCCGCCCGTGTCGCGATGGCCAATCAGCTCCGCGCCCACCTCGAACACGTTCTGCCCGCCGTGATCGGGCTGTTCCGCGACATCGACTCCGCGATCACCCTGAGTTTCCTCACCCGGTTCGCGACTCAGGACAAGGTCGACTGGTTGTCGCCACGCAGACTGCAGAACTGGCTGCGCAGCGTCTCCTACCCCAACCCGGCACGAGCCGGGCTGCTGCACGCCCATCTGCGTGCGGCTACCCGCGGGACCACCGGTCCTGAAGCCACCGCCCGGGCGCACGTCACCGCTGCGTTGGTGGCTGGGCTTACCGCCCTGCGGGAGCAGATCAACGCGCTGGAAGAGCAGATTGAGCTCCAGCTGCTGCAGCATCCCGACGCGGCAGTGTTCACGTCCCTGCCCCGGGCGGGGATCGTGCGAGCGGCCCGGCTTCTGGCTGAGATCGGTGACGCCCGCGGCCGCTTCCCGACGCCCGAGGCACTCACCTGCCTGGCCGGCGCCGCGCCCTCGACCAGGCAGTCCGGGAAGGTGAAAGTCGTCAGCTTTCGCTGGGCCGTCGACAAACAACTCCGTGGAGCAGTCATCGACTTCGCCGGCGACTCCCACCACGCCAACCCCTGGGCCGCCGACCTCTACCGGCGGGCCCGGGCTCGAGGCCACGACCACCCCCACGCCACTCGAATCCTCGCCCGCGCCTGGCTGCACGTGATCTGGCGCTGCTGGCAAGACCGTGTCGCCTACGACCCCACCCGCCACCGAGCTCTGCAGGCCGTCCTCGCCCCTCCCGCTTGACACAGGGCTACTCGTGCCGCTGGCAAAGCGCGCGTCCGCAAGCGTGTGCCAGGCGACCGCATGAGTCGGCGACGACGCGCCGCGGCGGGCGTCGAGCAGGACGTGATCGACCGAGCTCGTGTCACGAGCTCTCGACATTCGGCCCGAACGTCTCTGTGACCAACTGGGACTGACTGACCCCCATCCAGCGCCACGTGACGTCCTCCGCCATCGCGTCGAAGAGTGGCCCGACCCCCGCCCTGCGACATCGAACTCATGATGTCCCGCATGCGTTCCCTGGGATCCATGGGTCGATACGGTATCGCCCGCACGGACACGCCGCCGAGCGGTCGCTACGACGACCCGATCTGCCGCGATGTGATCGTGTGGGGTTCCAGAACTCCATCATGGGCCCTCACCGGCCCTGGCTGAAGCGGGAGAGGCAGCGATCAGGCAGCGAGACGACCAGCAGCGGCCGCCAACAGACGACACAAGGCAGCAGAGTCTCCCTGCTCTGCAGTACAAGACGCCATCTGATGACAACGAACGGTGCCTCGTATCCTCGTTCACACCGAAGAGGTCAGGGATCGCCATCCGCTGGAGCAGCCCCTTGTACTGAACTTGGACTCCGGCTACTTGACTGGCTTTTTTGCGGTAGGCGCGTTCTCTCATCGATTCAAGTCGGGCAAGCGAATTCGAGAGTCCGTACTCCTTGGCTCCTGCGATCATCAATTCGATGTATGGTATGGGCGGGAGCGCGTCGGTTCTCTTTGACAGAGCAAGGGGTACATGCACGTACGCTTCCACATGCTCCCCATCGACTTTTATGTTCACAATGGCCGGTTTGTAGCCACCGAACTCAATCTCATCAAGACTTCGCTTGTCTGAAATTGAGAGAGAGTAGGCCACTCCTTCGACGAAGTCATCGTCGGACGACCGTTCGACACCAGCGGCAAATCCATCATCGAAGTGTGGCGCGGACACCCGGAAGTTCAATTTCCAGCCGTACAAGACGGCTTTCCCGATGGGGCGCGCCCCCGGAACTCGCGCTCTCATCTGCCCGGTTGACGTGTTAGATCCGTAAGCGAAATAGATGTAAGACCGAGCGAGATTTCGCATAGCTGCAGCGGTCATGGGGGCAAGCTTGGCAGTTCTAGCGCTGAACTGGTACGCCAGGCTTACAGCAAGGCTCTTCTGGCCGTACAGGAAGATCGCTGTCGCCCCTTGGGAGCGGGAGCCGTTGGAGTCCGGCTCGTTCGTCTCGAATAGGAGTTGAATGACCGGTTGATTAGAAAGCGGATCGATTACTCCTACGTTCACCAGAGGGGGGCTGGCCGGGTCGGCGAAAACTTTGAGCTTTTGTGGGAACATCTCCAGCAAGTTTGCAAAGCCATCTGCCCAGGACTCTATGACTGGCTCGCTCGTTTGAATCCGGCTGACCTCCACGCCTCGGTTCAACGCTTCTCGCTCGGCCGAAATCAACTGCACACCATATGATTCGTGAGCATCGTGATTGAATCCACGCCCCGAACGGTAGATCGACTGCTTTGCTTTGCTGATGGAGTCGGCCAACTCCGCGTAGAATGCTTTTTCTTCGGAAGGCTCGTCTAGTTGGAAATGGCGTACCCGCGCAGAAGTTGTAGTCGGACCAGGCTGCCACTGATGACGGCGCCAGATCTCAAACCATAGGTATAAGCCAACACTAACTACCGCAGCTATTGCTCCAATACCCTGCCACACTGGATCACTGAGAGTGGGACCAGCCAAAACCTGGTCGAGGAAGTTTCTCATGCCGTCACCTGCGGAATCCTTGGACGGTACGGCTTTGCGCCCGCGCTGGTCGCTGCGAATGCGTTGGGGCACGCTGGGATGGATTTCGTCGGTCGGCCCGATGTACCGCCGAAGATGAAGATCCGGTCGTTCGGTTGGTAGTTCTCCATCAGGAAGCGGTACGCCTCCTCGATGTTCTCCTTCACCCCGTCGCCGACGATGAGGCCGGCCGCCCGGGTGAGTGTCTTTCCGAACCGCGTAGTCGCGCTCCGGGCGCCCATGGTGCCTACGCCCGGGCCGTAGTACACGAGTTGGTTGTCGCTCTTGGCCGCCATCCGGTAGAGCCGGATCACGTTGGTGGTTCCGGTCTCCGGCTCGTTGCGCGTTCCATCAAGACAGACCACGAGGTTTCGGCTCATGGATACTCCGTCGATCGCCGCTCAGAGAACCCCGTAGTCAGCGAAACACACTGGGTATTCCCTTGGCATCGACTGTCGGTGATGCGATGCCCGCCGATCGGTCCGTCGCGTCGCTCCGAATGGACACAGCGCCTGTGTCGTCCGGGGGAGTAACTACTTCCATACGGACTGGTCATTGCTTGGTCGTCGTGACAGCAACGGTGACAGCAACCGAGGCGAGTCGCACCGACCACAGCCGAGAACCGACCGTCATAGCTGCCGAGGCGGCTATGGCACCATCATGGCTGGGGCTGTGCCCTTAATCCGCGGGTTCGGGGTTCGAGTCCCTGGCGGCGCACCAGCAGGAACATCCCAGGCCCGGTCCTCATGGACCGGGCCTGATCCCTCTTTCCGACCCCAACGTCAGACGTCGAAGAGAAAGCCGAGCTTGTCGACGGATGGCCGCTGGGACTGCCGGGTGACCTCAACGTAGATGACCTTGGTGATGTTCGGGAAGCTATGGCCCAGGATGTCCTGGATCTTCTCGATGGGAACGCCCTGCTCGTACAGGAGCGTGGTTCCGGTCGTCCCGCCCGGGGGACGAGCGACGCGGTCTCCCTTTCCCTGGCGCCCGGCCCGGGCGGAGAATGATCCGCGGGCGGCGCGGACAAGCGTCGACGCACGTTCGCGGGGAGCATGGTGGACGGTCGGACGCTGGTGGGCCGGATCGCGCGGGTGGTGCACGCGCTGCGCGGCGGTGACCGCCCAGGAGAGGTCCGCGTCGTCGTGGACGGCATCGCGCACTATTACCTCGCGTACGCGTCAACGCCGGTTCCGGCCGGCGCCGAGGTACTGATCATCAACAACCGTGGCGCGCGCCAGGTCGACGTCGAGCCATGGCCCACCGTGGCCGGGGGCGAGGGCTCCCGGTAGGACAGAAGGGTCGTCCAGTGTTCGGATACCGCGTGCCCGCACCCAACGAGGCTCTGCTCATCAGCGGACGCAAGCAGCGGGGAGCGGAGGCGCTGCCATTCAAGATCGTCACGGGTCACGGCGTCTTCGTGGTGCCGGTCTTCTCCAAGGCCACCCGGCTCACGCTGGCCATGCAGGAGGCCGAGGTGGTCGAGGACTGCTACACGAAGCAGGGCATCACGCTGACCGTGCAGGCCGTCATCGCGTTCAAGGTCGGCGACGACCACGAGTCCATCGCCGCCGCCGCCCGGCGCTTTCAGGGCGACCAGAGCCAGATGCCGACCCTGGTCGGGCGGATCTTCAGCGGCCACCTGCGCAGCATCATCGGCAGTATGACCGTCGAGTCGATCATCCGCGAGCAGCAGACCCTCGCGGACGCCATCGTGGACGCCAGCAAGACCGAAATGGCCCGGATCGGCCTGGCCGTCGACTCGCTCCAGATCAGCAGCATCGACGACAAGGGCGTCGGCTACATCCGCGCGCTCGCCGCGCCGCACCAGGCCAAGGTCGACCAGGACGCCAAGGTGGCGCAGGCCGCCGCGGATCAGGCCAGCGCCATGGCGCAGCAGGAGAGCGTGCGGCACCAAGCCGAGTACGCCCGGCAGACCGCGATCGCCCGGGCCCAGTACCAGGCCGAGATCGACCAGGCGCAGCAGACGGCGGCCCAGGCCGGCCCGCTGGCGGCGGCTCGCGCACAGCAGGAGGTGCTTGTCGAGCGCGCCCGGGTCGCCGAGCGCAACGCCGAGCTGCGGCAGGCTGAGCTGATCGCCGAGGTGATCCGTCCCGCCCAGGCCGAGGCCGAGCGGATCCGCACCCTGGCCCAGGCGCAGGCCGACGCCACCAAGCTCTCCGCCGAGGCGGCCGCCGCGCAGGACCGGATCGCCCTCGACCAGCGGGTCATCGAGCAGCTGCCCGACCTGCTGCGCGCGGCCGCCGCCGGCCTGCAGGGCGCCAACGTCACCGTGCTGAACGGCGCCGAGGGGCTCAGCAGCGTGGTCGCGTCGCTGGCCGGTCAGGGCATGGCGCTGCTGGACGCGGTCCGCACCGGGGTCGCGCCGGCCACCGGCCCGACCGTGGAGCGGCCCGCGGTGAACGGCACGCCGGTCGGGGTCAACTGATCACCGGTACGCGGGCCCGGCCGACCTCGCGTCGCCGGGCCCGTACCCGCCGCGCGGCTGGCGCTGCAACTGTCCGACGGTGACCGGATCAACCTCTGGGACATCCTCGACCGCGACGGCGGGCACTCGTATGCGACCGTGCTCCGCCCGGACGGCACCCATGGGTGAGGCCGTTCTGCTTGCCGAGCTGGAGGTGGAAGGGGAGTTGTTGCCGCCGACGCTGAGGGCGGTGATGGTGATCGGCCCGACCTGACCTCACTGCTTAACGGTTGCCACCATCAACAGGTGTTGGCGATGGCGCACGACCGAGTAGACCCAGCGCACGAAGTCGAAGATCGGCTCGGGCAGTTTCGCATAGAGATCGTGCCCACGCATGATCGTCCTTCGGATAATTCGCTGTTCTTGCACCGCATAGCCCGCCTCATCCAAGAGGTTCCCGAGGTTCAGCGGCGTCCAGGTGAAAAGATGCCGATTGATATCACCGGGGTACCAGCGCCGCTGGGCCCGCCAGTCGTCGATCGGCACGACGATCACCAGCTTGCCGCCCGGCTTCAGCTTCGGTGCAATCTGCAGAAGGGCCTCATAGGGCGAGGCCAGGTGCTCCAGGGTGTGGTTGGTGACGACCACGTCCACACTGTCGTCCGCCACCTCCGCAAGAGACCGGTATGCCTCGATGCCGTATTGTTCCACGGCGACGGCCCGGGCCACATCGTTGATCTCCACACCAATCCGGCGCGTCGCCCGGAGGCCGCCGATGAGACTGCCCCCGCCGCATCCAAAGTCCAGCACGGTGTCGGTCGGCTTCACGTACCGCTGGAAAGTCCTGACTTTCCTGCGCGCCTTGATGTCGATGCTCTGGCTCTGCCAGGCAAGGTACTTCTCGTCGTAATGCGCAGAGTCGCCGTATCCCGGAGACCCTACGGCCGGTGACTGCTGGCTCATTCAAGCGCCTCTCAGCCGAATCCGAGGAACCGGGTCACCGTACCGCACATCGAGACACATGAGCGTTCACCAAGCCATCGCCGGGCGACCTGGCGGGCGTGGCGCGTAGATCAGAAGGTGCCTTGACCTCATGTTCTTCCACGTCAGCTGGTCGCAGACACCTGTGACGGTGATGCCGCGCCCTCCGCGGCTGGAGCTAAGCCGAGCTGGCGGCCCGGTGACGCGACGCGGCACTTCTGGCAGGCCCGATACTCCCGAGCGTGCCTCATAGGTCACTCGAACGTCAGGCGCGCGTTCCAGGCGCTGCTCCAGGCACCGCGCCATGCCGCTAGTCCGGCGTAGGTGAACACGCATCCCACCCCGACACCCCAGTCGAGGTCATCCGACCAGAGGGCGGGATCGGCCAGCGTGTCGCGCAGGCGGTCCACTTCGATGAGCGTGAATTCGTCGCTGGTCGGGTCGGGGTAGCGGCGAACCTCGATCAAGCGGTCGCGGGCGAAGGGCGCCAGGGGGGCCAGCTGCCGATCGATCCAGTCCAGGCGCCGTGTGGCGTCGAGCTCAGCTGGTGGGCCGTCCAAGACACCGAACGGCCCTGTCAGCATCCCGCTGGCCTCAGCGGCGCAGACCAGGACCCTGCGCTGATCCAGGCTCAGCTCATCCCATCGGGGGAGGCCGCTGTTGTCCGCCTTCGGGTACGCGTCGTCGAACCACCGCTCGTGCACGGTTCGAGGGGCGGACAGCTGGATCTCGGACGGGCGACGTCGTGACCAGATCCAGTTGTCCGCGGTTGCGAGGATCGCGCTCAGGCGGCTGCCACCCACGCCGGCTTCGGAGTCGGAGGAGACCGCACGGGCCGACTCATGGATGGTCAGCAGTCCACGGTCGGCCAGATCCGTGGCCACCGCGGACAGCAGCGGAACCAGTGCGCGCTGCTCGTGCTCGGTATAGCTGCGCGGCGGAGGAGCCCCGTCAGCGCCGGTCCACCGCAGATTCACCCCGTGGGCCTGCACCGTCCCGGCGAGCCAGCTGTCCGACATCGCGCGCCGCAGCAGGGTCTGCTCAGCAAGTGTGAACGACTCCCATGACGACATCAGGCTCGCCTCCTTCCTGACTGTCGGCCGGTGCCGACCACCACCCCCCGCCCGGCTCCTATCCTGCCCGGCCGCAGACTGCAGGACCCGGCTGACCCGATGCACACCTTCTGAGAGGCATCGTCCTGCACATGCCTAGGTGCAGCGCTGACATCAGTCCTTGACATCAACGGTGGCCGCCGAATCGATCAAGGCCCTGACCTGGTGCCCACCATGACGCGGCATCAGCGCGGCCCGACCCACCCGCATCACGCGTCGCCGGGGCTTAGCAGGCCGGTCTCGTACGCGAGCACCACCGCTTGGGCCCGGTCGCGTAGCGTCAGCTTGGCGAAGATCCGCGCCACGTGCGTCTTCACGGTCGCTTCGCTGAGGGTCAGCTGCTGGGCCAGTTCAGTGTTGGACAGGCCGCGGCCGAGGAGTGTGAGCACCTCCAGCTCCCGCGGAGTCAGGACGGCGAGATCGCGGTGGATGGCGGGCGTTGACGGGCGCTCGCCGACGCGCTGGTCGCCCGCGGCGAAGCGCTGGACGAGCCGCCGGGTGATCGAGGGCGCGAGGAGCGCGTCACCGGTGTCGACCAGCCGTACCGCCGCCGCGAGATGGTCCGCGGTGACGTCTTTGAGCAGGAAGCCGCTCGCGCCGATGGCCAGGGCGGCGTAGACGTAGCGGTCGAGGTCGAACGTGGTGAGCATGAGCACTCGGCAGCGCGGGCTGTGTTCGAGGATGCGCCGGGTCGCCTCGAGCCCGTCCATCGCCGGCATGCGGATGTCCATGAGCACGACGTCTGGCCGGAGCCGGCGCTCGGCCGCCACCGCCTCGGCCCCGTCGGCGGCCTCGCCGACCACGTCAATGCCCCGGACGGTCAGGATAAGCCGGAAGCCGGTCCGGATCAGCTCCTGGTCGTCGGCGATAAGGACCCTTGGCGCCGGTCGCGGCTCGGGCGTCGCAAGCTCGTTGTCCGACCCGGCAGCCGGCCCCGCGCCGGAGCCTCCCGTCAGCCCGACACCATCCGCCGGCCTGCCAGGACCCGTCGGCCCCGCGACACCCGCCGAGCCCGCAACCGGCATCATCCCGGCTCCACCGGGATGCGGGCGCGGACGCGGTACCCGCCGCCGAGCCGGCGCCGGGCGTCGAGGTCCCCGCCGTAGACAGTTACCCGCTGCCGTAGCCCGAGCAGCCCCACGGCCCGCGCCGTCACCGCCGCCGGTAGCCCGCGCACCGGTCCCGTCGCCGGTCAGCACGCTCGGGCCGGTGTTGAGCACCTCGATGCGTAGGGAGCGCTCCGCGTAGCGGATAGTCACCTCGGCCTTCCCGCCGGCACCGTGCTTCAGTGCGTTGGTCAGGGCCTCCTGGACGATGCGGTAGGCGGTGACGTCGATCCCGGTCGGCAGCGGTCGCGGTTCGCCCGAGATGCGCACGTCCACCGGCAGGCCGGCGAACGAGATGCGGTCGATGAGCGGGCTGAGCCGGCTCAGGCTGGGCTGCGGCGCGAGGCCGCTTTGGTCGTCGCCCCGCTCGTCGTCGCCGTCCGCGGCCGGTGCCAGCAATCCGAGAAGATGCCGCAGCTCGGTCATGGTGTCCCGGCCGGCGGACTCGACCGCCGACAGTGCCGCCGCGGCCTCCTCCGGCATGCTCGCGAGCACCTCGCGCGCCGCCGCCGCCTGGACGATCATGAGACTGACGTTGTGGCTGACGATGTCGTGCAGCTCACGGGCGATCCGGGCCCGCTCGGCGTCGACGGCTGTCCGGGCCGCGCTCTCCCGCTCGCGTTCGAGCAGCCAGCCCCGCTCCTCTAGCGCGCGGTGGTGCCGGCGGCGCGCCCACAGGAACGCCACGCCGAGCCACGCGGCGACCGCGCAGGCCACCGTGAGAGCGCCGCCGAGCCACACCGTCCCCGATTGCACAACCACCACCTTCGCAGCTTCGCCCCGTCGCGGCATCATCCCCGGTGTCCAGCCGCGTACATCCCCGGGATGACGCTGCCGCCGGGTTGCATCCGTGGGCCGATGCTTTGCCGGTACCGGCCCGCATAGCTTGCTGCCATGACCATTGACACCTGCGTCGTACGGCTGGATGGCGTGCGCAAGGAGTATGGCGAGACGATCGCGCTGGACGGCGTGTCGCTGGAAATCCGCACCGGCGAGGCGGTCGCGGTGATGGGACCGTCCGGCTGCGGCAAGTCCACCCTGCTGAACATGATCGCCGGGCTGGACCGGCCGACGTCCGGGTCGGTGCACGTCCACGGGGAGGAGTTGGGGCGGCTCAACGAGACCAGGCTGGCCCTGTTTCGCCGGCACCGCATCGGCATGATCTTCCAGTTCTTCAACCTGCTCGATGACCTGCCGGCGCTGGACAATGTGGCGCTCGCGGCGCAGCTGACCGGTACCGCCGCCGGGCCGGCGCGCAGGCGGGCGCTGGAGCTACTCGACGAGCTGGGCATCGCGGACCGGCGCAACGTGTACCCGGCGGCGTTGAGCGGTGGCGAGCGGCAGCGGGTCGCCGTGGCGCGGGCGCTGATGAACCGCCCGGCGCTGCTGCTCGCGGACGAGCCGACCGGCGCGCTGGACAGCCGCGCCGGCGAGCAGGTGATGGACCTGCTACTGGATCTCAACCAGATCGGGCAGACGCTGCTGATCGTCACGCACGACGAACGGCTCGCCACCCGGTGCGCGAGCCGTCTTGTCGAGCTCGCTGACGGCCGGATCGCCAACGAGCGCACCCTGGACCGGGTATGAGCGCCGTGTGGCGGGCGGCCCAAGCCGCGGTACGGCGGCGCCGGCTGCAGACGTTCGTCATCGGCTTGGTCGTGCTGCTGTCGACCACGACCATGGTGGTCGCGCTGGTGCTGCTGGAGGCGTCCTCGGCGCCCTTCGACCGTGCCTTCGCCGCCCAGCGGGGCGCGCACGCGATCGCGGTGTTCGACCCGGCCAAGGTCACCGACGCGGAGCTCGCCGGCCGGCGTACCGGCGTGGCGGCGGCAGCGGGCCCGTTCGGGCAGGTGACGCTCGACCTCGGCGCGGGCGGCGGGCCCGGTCCGCGCGGGCCGCTCACCGTCGTGGGGCGCGCCGACCCGGGTGGCCAGGTTGACCGGCTCGACCTCTGGCAGGGGCGCTGGCCGACCGGACCCGGCGAAGTGGTGCTCAACCAGCCGCCGATGGACGGCGCCGGCCCGCCGGGCGGCCTGCCCACCGAGGTCACGCTCGGCGGCAAGACGTTCGCGGTGGTCGGCCGGGCGTACAGCCTCGGCCAGACCGCGGACGCCTGGGTCACGCCGGAGCAGGTGGTCGCGCTGAAGCCGGCGGCGGTGCAGATGCTCTACCGGTTCACCGGGGACGTGTCGACGAAGGCCGCAGTCGAGGCGGACCTCGCCGCCATCACGAGCGGGCTGGCTCCCGCCGCATTGATCGCCGCCCAGCCGTACCTCGTCGTCAAGGACAAGGTGGCGTCGGACATCGGCGTGTACGTGCCGCTGCTCGCCACGTTCGGCGTGCTCGGGCTCGTCGTCGCGATCGTCATCGTGGGCAACGTGGTCAGCGGCGCGGTGGTCTCCGGGTTCCGGCACATCGGGGTGCTCAAGGCGCTCGGGTTCACGCCGCGGCAGGTGGTGGCGGTGTACCTCGTCATGGTGTCGGTGCCCGCCGTCGTGGGCTGCGTCCTCGGTACCGTGGCCGGCGTCCTCGCCGCTCAACCGCTGCTCAGCGAGGGGTTCGAGGGGCTCGGGCTCGGTGGCGGCATCGGCGCCGGCCCATGGGTGTGGGCGGCCGCGCTGCTGGGCGTGCCGCTCCTGGTCGCCGTGACCGCGCTGGTGCCGGCGATGCGGGCGCGGGGGCTGTCGGCGGCTGGGGCGATCAGCGCGGGCAGCGCACCCCGGACCGGTCGCGGCCTGCGGGTGCAGCGCCGCCTGGCCGGTGCCCGGTTGCCCCGATCGGTCAGCCTCGGGCTGGGGCTGCCGTTCGCGCGGCCGGGCCGGACCGCCTTCACGGTCGCGGCCGTCCTGCTGGGCGTGACCACGGTGACGTTCGCGACCGGGCTGGCCGACACATTGACCCGGATCTCCGCCATCGAGGACAGGGCGTCCGGGCAGATCGGCGTCCGGCCGTCTGACGGCCGAAGCCGGGTCGCCCCCGAGGGTCAGCCGCCCGACCCGGGTGCGGTGCCGTCGACGACCAACCGGACCGACGCGCAGGTGGAGGAGCTGCTGCGCGGCCTGCCGGACGTGGCGCGCGTGACGGCCATGCTGGGGATGCCGGTACCTGCGCTGGGGCAGACGCAGCCGCTGCCGGTGAACTTCGTGCGCGGCGACTCCTCATCGATGGGCTACGAGGACGAGCTCACCGCGGGCCGCTGGGTGAGGCGGACGGACGAGACGGTGGTGCCGTCGGAGGTACTGCGCGAGCGGGGGCTGGCGGTCGGCGAGCGGGTCACCCTGGAGCTCGACGGGCGGCGGATGGTGCTGACGATCGTGGGCGAGACGATGGACGGCGCCCCCGGTCCACCCGCCGCCTTCGTCGACTGGCGGATCCTGACCGAGCTGGCCCCGGACCGCGTCGTCCAGCCGTGGGAGGTTTACTACCAGGTCCAGCTGGTACGGGGCGGCGACGTCGCGTCGTACGTCGCAGCGGTCAAGGCCGCCGACCCGGGGATCGACGCCTGGGACACCTCGCAGCTAAGCGACTTCGCGGTGACCGTCATCAGTTTCTCGGCGATGCTAGCGCTGCTGCTGTCCATGGTCGCGGCGCTAGGTGTCTTCAACACGGTCGTGCTCAACGTCCACGAGCGCCGCCGCGACCTCGGCATGCTGAAGTCGATCGGGATGACCCCGCGCCAGGTGGTGACGATGGTGCTGACCTCCATGGCGCTGCTCGGCGCGGCCGGCGGGGTGCTCGGCATCCCGCTGGGGATCGTTGCGCACCGGTCCATCGTCCCGCTCACCGCCGATGCGGCCAAAGTCGCCATCCCGGCCATCGTCCTGGACGTGTGGCACGCGCCGACACTGATCCTGTTGGCCATCGCCGGTGTCCTGATCGCGCTCGTCGGCGCACTGGTCCCGGCCCGCCGCGCGGCCCGCCTGAGGATCGCCGAGGTGCTCCACAACGAGTGAGCCGTCCGCTAGCGGGTGGGGTCGCCCCGTGACCCCACCCCAGGCAGAGTTGAGCGGGTAGTTGCACAGCAGCCAGCCGCCATCCACGTCGGCTAGGGCGTCAGCGATGGCCTTCGTGGTCAGCTGATCCGGGACAAGGTGCCCAGCCTGCATATACCGGTTCATCTGTTCGCCTAAGGGCGTCCGCAGTTGCACGTGCTCGCGGCAGACATTGCCCGGGCCTGCGTGCTCCCATGTGCGAGTGGCCGGCGAAGGGCAACGCTACAGCACGCGTGAAGCATCAGGTGGGACGCATGCGTGAAGCATCAGCCGGGGCACGACATGGTCCCGACGTGTGTGTGATCCGACAACAGGTCCGCGACACATGTCCGCCAACTGATGTGCGACAGATCCAGCGGTCTAGGGGCGGCAGGTTGGCCGCCGGCGAAACGTCCGATGTGCGGATGTTCCGCCGTGCCGGCACTTCGCGGCGAAGGTCAGGGCTTTGACAGACTCACGGCATGGCTTCCCTGCATGAGACGTACGAGGGTGATGACTTCTACTGCGATGTGGCCCTGCCGAACATCGACAGCTTGGACGTGATCCACGAGACTCGCGGCGTGCTCGCCTATCACCACACCCGTCCGTTCTGGCAGACACACATCGTGGTGGTGCCGAAGCGACACGTTAAGTCTCTGACAACGCTAACAACGGCCGACGAGCCTCTGGTGCGAGAGTTCCTTGCCGTGGTGGCCATTGTCGCTGCCAAAATTGAGGACGAGCACGGGGCGGCCAGGGTGCTCACTAATCTCGGTGGGTACCAGGACTCGAAACACCTTCACGTGCACGTGAGCAGCGGGGAGAGCATTCGCTAGTCGACGGCTTCCCCTCATGCCGAAAGTCGCTTGCCGACGGCTGGCCGGTGGCGCTCGGGCGCGTTCCACATGGATCAGCGGTTGTGCCCAGTGGCTTAAGATCGCTATCTCGGCGTGGCAGGGAGGTGGTTGAAGTGGCCGGTGTGGTGCTGGTTCACGGCTTACATCACCGCCACGGATGTCCTTTATGCCGACTGCCCTGAGCACCTCGCTGGCTGGGCGGTTGGGCTGCTGCGCGCTCAAGCGTCTGGCGGCGGGCGGGGCGTCCCTGAGCATCACAGCTGGAAGCACAGACCCTCCACCTACGTCGTCTGCACACAAGATCGGGCAATCGACGCCGGCCTGCAACGGATGATGGCTGCGCGCTGCGACTCCATTCGCGAGTGGCAGTCAGGTCATTCACCGTTAATCGGACGACCCGAGCTGGTCATTGACCTTGTGGAGGAACTGCTCGACGCCTCCGACATCCCGGGCAGAGCCGGCGGGGCAATCACAACCATTCGTTGATGGCGGTGGGGGTGACATCCGCATCTGCCCGCAGGGCGAGTGGGTTTTTCCAGCGATCCGTCGATGGCTCGGAGAGGGCGGCAGCACCGCTTGATCAGCTGCAGGCTCACGCCGAGATCGGGGGGTATTCGTCCGGCTCGGCCACTGGGGCCGGGAGACCTTCGCCGACGGATTGTAAGGGTCGGCATGGTCGGTCGGTGAGGTCAGGCCGTCCCGGCGGGTATCCGAGGGCGCTGTCCGCTCGGTGGCCTGCGGCGTAGGTCGAACGTGTCTGGGTGCCGGGCGAACGCCCAGGTGCTAAAGGCGAAAGCCACCAGGCACAGCGCTGCCGGGACGAGGAAGCCGATCTGGTGTCCCAGCGTGGCAACGGACACCATGGCCACGAGACTTCCGTTGATGGTCGCCACGTTCTCATGACTGAGGTATATCGACGTGGCCATGCCGGCACGACCTGCCATCAACCGCTGGGCGAGGTCGATGCCGGCTATGACCGTGGCGGCGCCGAAAACCGCGTAGACGACCTGCAGCAGCATCAGCAGCCCAGGTGTGGTGACAACGACGAGGCCGCCGTAGTAGACCACGCTGGCGGCAGCGCCCACCAGGAACACTTTGCCGCGTCCCCAGCGCACGGCCGCAAACGCCATCGTCGGCATGAGGACCAGTTCGCACAGTGGCGGTAGCGCGAGCGCGAATCCAGTCAGTTGCAGCGGGCCGTGCAGGGACACGGTCATTAGGATCGGTAGCTGGGACAGCACCATGACGCGTCCGCTGGAGAACAGCACCATGACGACCACGAGGATCAGCAGTAGCCGTTGACCACCGGCTGTCCTCTCCCGGACACCGTGCCTGCCATCGTTGTTCTCATCCATGAGCGGCTGTGGTTCCGCGGTGGCGACGGCGCCGCGCCCGCGCAGCAGGTACCACGACAGCGCCAGACAGCCGAGGCAGACGACGGCCACGACCCGGAAGAGCGGACGCGCCCCGAGATAGGCCAGGCCGAGACCGCCGATGCCGAATCCGGTGAACGAACCGATGGACAAAACGATGCGCATCATGGCAATCACGGCGGTGGAGGTGGCGGTGCCGTCTCGGCGTTCGACGAGGTCACGCGCGTAAGCCATCAACTGCGCGTTGGGGACGCCAACCGCGCAGAAGAAGACGACCCCGACGGCGAGCATCGCCGGGTACGACCGCACGCTCGCCAATATCGCGTAGCCGATGCCCAGCCACGCAAGGCTCGCCGGAATGATCACTCGTCGGACGCCACCACGGTCGGAGACGTGGCCCGTTGCGAGCATCACCGCCATGCTGGCTAGCGCGACGACGACGAAATTGACCGTCACCATGGTGTCCGAGGCGCCCAGCTCGTCCCGGGCGAACAACGACAAAGCGCCGAGCGCCGCGAACGACGCCGTCGAGCTGACCAGCATCAGCATCATCAATGGCCGGTACGGCGCTGTGGCACGCCACGCAATCCCGAACCGGCCATTACCCCAGGCGCCCCGCCGAGCGTCGGTCTCCGCCACCACCAACACCTCCCGTCTGACGTCGGACCGGTGGCCACTGGCCACGTGACCTACCTACCCGCGGCGCTTCCAACGACGTGAGCGCAGCCTTCCAGAGTCGCCCCAGCATCAGGTCGCCGACAAGGTCCTGTCCGACGGCTGCGCCAGCACGGAGGCAGCCCGTTGGTGGAGCGCACCCTGCTACGCAAACATTCGATCCAGCCGCGAGTGGAGCTACTCCCTTCCTAAACCGCTTGCCGCTCCTAGCCTTGGCTCCTACCTGAATCCAACCCCATGAAGCAGCACGACGAGCCGAACCAGCAGCGGACTGCTGCAACCGAGGCGGTGGCTCAGTCTCCTACGTGGTAGCGCAGCCGGCCGCCTCGGTCGACGCCGGGCGTGGGCGGGGGCAGAGGCAGAACGGATGGCCTGCTGGGTCGGCCAAGACGCGGAAGCGCGCCAGATCTGGTTGCCCGGCCAACCTCGTCGCGCCCAGTTCGACGACCATCCGCTCCGCCTCCTCCAGGTCGTCGACGCGCAGGTGCAGGTGAAACTGCATGGACGAGGCAGGGTCGGGCCAGGCCGGCGGTTGGTGGCCCGGCGCCAACTGGAACGACAGGTGCAGTGACGCGTCCTGACCCGGCCCGATGGAGTACCAATCTGGGGAGGCGTACACGATCGGCCAGCCGGTGACCGCGCTGTAGAAGCCTGCCAGCGCGGCCGGATCGGGGCATTCCAGGGCGATGCCGCTGAGTTGGGCGATGCCTGCCACGCGGCAAGCCTAAGCGATTCGCGCTGCCGATCATGGCGCGAGACGGATCGAGCGCACCAGGACAACGGACGACGCGACGCACAGCACCCGGAGCCCGGTACAGCAGCGGGGTACAGCAACCGACCAGCCCGAACCGGGCCGACCGAGGCCGCGACGCGCCGCTGACCCGTACGCGCCCGCGTTGTCCGACCGGGTCACTCCAACACCATAGGTTCATGGCTACGGCGACGACCAGGCCGAGGCCGGAGGCAGCAACGAGGCAGCAAGCGCTTTGATCCAGGCGGGTACGAGGCGGCAGAGGACGCTTAGCGTCAGCCGCTCGACCGTGGTCGGCAACGATCGGCACGAGACGACGAGGTGTATCCGGCTCCCCCGACGGGGGTCATCCTCGCGGCGGAACACCCAGCCAGCAGCAGAGATAGCGCTGAACTGCCGAAACGGACCCGACGGTGGCAGGAGATGCGGAATGGTAGTTCCGCAGGGTGCCGTGCGGGGGTGTCGGGTGTTGACCAAGGAGATCATCCAGACGATCGGGACGCTTCTGGACCTCGCCGGAGTACTGGTTATCGCAGTGGGCGTCACTATCGCCACCGTCGTCTTCGCGCTGGGCTGGTGGCGGACCCGTCGGCTGGTCGACGTCTACCCGCCGTACCGGCAGGGCGTCGGGCGGGCCATCCTGCTCGGCCTTGAGTTCCTGGTCGGTGGCGACATCATCCGTTCGGTGGCGGTCTCACCCACCTTCAACAGCGTCGGTGTGCTGGCCCTGATCGTGCTGGTCCGGACCTTCCTCAGCCTCTCGCTGCAGGTGGAGCTCGGCGGACGCTGGCCCTGGCAGGGCAACGGACCGGTAAGTGGTCCGGACGTAAGCGCCCGCCCGGGACGGTGAGGTGACTCCGGGTGCACTTGTTGTACCCGACACGCAGGATCCCTGCCGTGGGCCTGGCGGAAGGGCTTCGTGCTTGAGTGCAGGTGGCGGCCGGTCCCGCCGGGCCATGCGGCCCCATGCCCCATTCCACCAGCGGCCGTGTCCACCCCCAGCACCCTAGTCGAACATGCGTTCGATCGGGCCGGCCGTCGGCCGTGTCGGGTCTCGGGACGTGCGTGACAGGTATGGGTAGACGATCTCCGCTTTGGCGATTGGCAGAAACCGCGACAAAGTTGCCGCAGGTGTGGACGAGCAGGGGCTGGTGGCGGGCGAACGGCTTGAGTCTCCATCAGGGGGAGGCGCGAGGGTGATGGCATGAACGGCGACACGCTCTACACGATCGGCGATCTGGCGCGGCGGACCGGGCTGACGGTCAAGACCATCCGGTTCTACTCCGACCGCGGGATCGTGCCGCCGACTGACCGCAGCCCGACCGGCTACCGCCTCTACGGGATCGAGGCCGTCGCACGCTTGGACCTCGTGCGGACGCTGCGCGACCTGGGATTGGACCTTGCCACGATCCGCAAGGTCGTGGACCGGGAGATCTCGCTCCAAGAGGTCGCCGCAGCGCACGCCGAAGCACTGGCGGTGCAGATCCGAATGCTGCGCCGACGGCGCGCGGTGTTGACGGCAGTGGCCAAGCGCGGGTCCACCCCTGAGGAGATGGATCTCATGCACAAGCTGGCTAAGCTCTCCGAGGATGAACGGCAGCGCCTGATCAGCGAATTTCTTGACGCTGCCTTCGGCGGCCTGGAAGCCAACCCTGAGTTCGCGGGGATCATGCGCTCGATGACGCCCGAGCTGCCCGACAACCCCGAGGCCGAGCAGGTCCAGGCGTGGGTCGAGCTGGCCGAACTGTCCCAGGACCCGGACTTTCGCGCCGGCATGCGGCGTGTGGCTGAGCAACACGCGGCCGACCGTGCCCATGGCAACACTTTGGGCGTGCGCCGTGATGCTGTCGCGATGGTCCGGGACCAGGTCGTGCCAGCCCTGGTGGCTGGCATCGACCCGGTGTCACCGCAGGCCGATCCTGTCGTCGCAGCGGTGATGGATCAGTACGCGCGCGATTGCGGTCGCCCCGACGACGTCGACCTTCGGCGCTGGTTGTTGGTCCGGCTGGAGTGTGCGAGCGACCCGCGCAGGGAGCGGTACCTGCAGCTGCTTTCTGTGATCAACGGCTGGCCGGCGACCGAAAGCCTGGGGCCGGTGTTCCACTGGACCATCCGGGCCTTGAGTGCCCGGACACCAACGTAGCGGCCGCCATGACCGTCGAGTTGCGGGTTGATGCAGTACCGCCGCCGCCGCCGCCCTGCTCCTGCGGACGTGGAGTGACGAGGACGTCGAACCGCTGACGGAGGTCTACCGCGACCCGGGTTCCCGCGCGATGGGCTGCCACTGTCACACCGAGTTACTACTCAGCCGGACGCCGGGCCGGACTCGACAGTCGGTCAGAGGCGCGCGGTCAGCGGCAGAAAAGTTCGTGTATGGTGACCGCTGTCAGCGATGAGGGGAGGTGAGCCCGGTGAGAACCCAATGTCACGTCTGGGCGCTCCACCCGGCCATCCCTGTCCGCTGACCTCGCGTCGGGGAGCGCCCTCCTAACCGGAGGAACAATGACCTTCTCCCCGTTTCGTATCGATGTATCGGACGAGGTACTCGACGACCTGCGGGCTCGGCTGGCCCGTACCCGCTTCACGGACCGTAGTGGCGATCGGCCGTGGCAGGCCGGCATGGACCCCGATTACCTGCGGCACCTGGTCTCCTACTGGGTCGATACGTTCGACTGGCGCGCTCGCGAAGCCGAACTCAACGCATTGCCCCATTTCCAGACCGAGATCGGCGGCCGGCGCATGCATTTCCTTCGCGTGCCAGGGGTGCGTCCGGCAGGCGCGCCCGCACGGCTGCCGCTGATCCTGAGCCACGGCTGGCCCAGCAGCTTCGTGGAGATGCTGCCGCTGGTCGATCGTCTGACCAACCCCGCCGAGTACGGGGGCGACCCCGCCGACGCGTTCGACGTGGTGGTGCCCTCGCTGCCAGGCTTCCTCTACTCGGAGCTGCCGAAGGGTCCGCTCACCCGCGCTACGATGGCGCAGACGCTGCACCTGTTGATGACGGACGTCCTTGGCTACCGGCGTTACGGCGCCTTCGGTGGCGATGTCGGCGGTGTCGTCACCGGTTGGCTGGGCGCGCTGTACCCCGAGCAGGTGGCCGGCATTCACATGATCCACCCACCGTTCCCGGCCAGCTTCGACTCCCATCCGCTTTCGCCCGCCGAGCAGGCGTATCTCGATGCCGAAGCGGCGTACGACGAGACGGACGGCGGCTACAGCGCCATCATGGGCACCCGGCCGGACACCATCGCCGCGGCACTGACCGACTCCCCAGCCGGACTGGCCGCCTGGCTCGTCGACAAGTACCGAGACTGGAGCGACAACCACGGGGACTTGGAAAGCCGGTTCGACCGGGACACCCTGCTCACGACCATCACCCTGTACTGGACCAGCGGCGCAATCGGCTCCTCGTTCCGGCAGTACTTCGACTTTGGTCACAACAGCCCACGACCCGCTATCACCGTGCCCGCCGCGTTCACGGTGAGCACCGAACCCTCGCAGGCCAACTTCCCCCGCGAGATCGCCGAACGCGCCTGCACCGACATCCGGCACTGGAGCGAGCCAGGTAGGGGCGGACACTTCATGCCGCTGGAGGAACCGGACCTGCTCGCCGGCGAACTGAGGCAGTTCTTCACGTCGCTCCGCCCGTACTGATCAGCAAGGGAGCCGGGTCACATCGGCCCGGCTCCCGCTGCCGGTCTCATACATCGGTCGAAAAGCCACCCACGAGTGCGTTCACTTCGACGCGCCTGCCAAACGCCGGTAACTCGCAAGGGAGTGAGGCGGCCGGGGAGCCGGCTTCATGCGAGTCGACGAGGACCAGGTCCAGGCCGTCGCCACGCCGTCAAGGGCGGACCAGCGATGACCAAGGAAGACCATCGACACCATGGGCTTACGCAGCTCAACGCGGGTTGACCAGCTTCGCCGAATAGGGCAACAGGCGGGTGACAGTTCAACGCCAAGTGGCACCTGTAGCGTCGCCTCATGCCAGACAATCTCCAAAAGGCGTTGATCGATAGCTTGTTGGCATGTCTGACCTTCCTGGAGCACAGTGACAGCGACGCGGTCGACCCCGACTCGGCAATGCGTGCGCTGGAGGATGTCGCGCCGCTACAGAACCTGTTCGACGCCGTTAGCAGGTCCCTGGTAGCCACGTTCCAGCAGGTGGCCGCCGAGGAAACAGACACAGGGTGGCGCGAGTTCATCCGCCTCCACCCCCGTGGCTTGGGCCTCGTGTCACCTAACGCTGAGTGACCACCTCGGAAAGGTAGCCCAATAATTCCCTGGGCCGTCTCGGGGCCGTCTGGGCCGTCGATGGCCGTCAGCAAGATCCTGGTCGAGGGTGTGATGGCGATCGAAGGCGTCGATTACGCCGGTGACGACCGAGCGGCGGCCGGTCCAGATCGATCGGCGTCACGGCAATCAGCGTGCATTCAGGTTGCGAGCGGAGCCTGTCGTTCAAACGACACCGTAGCGAGAGGTGACTCGTGATCGAGGGTGTTGACTACTCCGGGGACCGGCCGAGCGTTGCCGGGCTGGTCGCGGCCGGCAAGAAGTTCGTTGTCAGGTACGGCGGGCCCGGCGGAAGCTGGAAGCACATCGACGCCGCGGAAGCGAGCGCACTCATCAAGGCCGGGCTGTCCATCGTGGCCAACGCCGAAGGCGCAGCCGACGGATTGCTTGGCGGCCGGTCGGCCGGCATCGACTGGGCGCGTCAGGCCGACGCGCACTTCCGTGCGGTGGGCATGCCTGCCGACCGGCCGATCTACCTGTCGGTGGATTTCGACGTGACCTCGGGACAGTGGTCGGTGGTCGCCGACGCGCTGCGCGGCGCGGCCAGCGTCATCGGCGCCGGCCGGGTCGGGGTGTACGGCGGCCGGCGGGCGATCGAATGGGCCCGGCGTGACCGGGTCGCGGCGTGGTATTGGCAGACCTACGCATGGTCGGGTGGCGTGTGGGTGCCCGGCAACCATCTCGAGCAGTACCGCAATCACGTGGCCCTCGCCGGCGGCACCGTCGACCTGTGCCGCGCCAAGGCAGCTGACTACGGCCAATGGGGACAAGGAGACGACATGCCACTGACCAACGCGGACGCCGACCTCGTGGCCACCCGGCTACTCGGCCGGATACTCGGCAGCACCGGCCCGACCGTCGGCGTGGCGCTGCAGGACACCTACCGCGGCGTGAAGGAGCTGCAGGCGCGGCCCCTGGCCGACGTCGACGAGCAAGCTCTTGCGGAGGCGCTCGCCCCGCTGCTGCAGCCCGGGGTAACGGTCGAGCAGCTGCGCGAGGTGCTCGCCTCGGTGCGGCTCGTTCCGGGGGCCGGCTGATGGACCCAATGAAGGTCGCCACAGCGGTCGCCGTCATCGCCGCCAGCATCGCTCGTGTACGTCGTGCGCTTGAAGAAGATCGTGGCCGATCAGGTGCTCGACATCGACATGTTCAGTTGCCTGCGTCAGGGCCTGCGAGAGCTGGGCGAGCGCGACGACAAACACCAGGTCGAAGAAACAGCTCCAGGAAGTTCGCCCGCCGCGGCTCCCCGGGCCTTCTCAGCGGGCTGGCACCGCGTGTCGTCATCTTCCCGCCCGTCCTGCCGGCTTTGCCCGAGATTTGACCCGCGGAGACTTGGTGATGGTCGGGGAGCGATGGCCCAGGTTACGCGGGTAGTGGCCAGCCGGGCGTGGCCAGTAGGGCACCGTCGTCGCCGACGAGCAGGGCCTCGTACCCGGGTAGCGTGGCGAGCCATGTCACCGCCTGAGGTCCCTGGGCAGCCGCTGCGGTCGCGTACACGTCCGTCCAGGTCAGGGACGGGCCGGTGACGGTGACCGAGCGCAGGCCCCGAGCGGGGGCGCCGGTGTGCGGATCGACGATGTGCGCTCCGCGGTGTGCACTGCCCGAGGTCGCGACGGCTTCGTCGACGACCTCGATGGTGGTGAGGAGCTGATCGGGCTGTGCCGGATCCTCCACGCCCACGCGCCAGGATCCGCGTACCGTCATGTCCCCACCGGCATTCAGGTAGAACTCGTACCCCTCCATGTGCTCCGCGGCGCGCTCGACGGCCCAGCCCTTGACGAGGCCGGACGGGTCGAAGCGGGTGCCACCGCCGGGTTCGGGAAGATACGCGTTGAAGTAGCCGCCCGTACGCTGCCGCGCCTGCTCGCACAGGTCGAGTACGGCGTCGACCAACGGATCATGTACCGGCTCTCCCCGGTTCAGCGCGCTCAGCCGGCTGTCCGGGCGGTACGGGCTGAAGACGGCGTCCATCGCGCGCAGTTCGGCGAAGGCCCCGGCGACGGCGTTCGCCGCCGCCGGGGAGTCGGCACCGGGACCGCGCACATGCACGCTGACGGGCAGACCCATGATCTGCTCGACGAACGCCCGCCTGGTCACGGCTTGGCCTTGAACTGAGCGGAGTCCAGCGCGGCCTGGAGCGACTTCGTGTAGCCCTCGCTGGTCAGCGTCGCCCCGGACACCGCATCGACCTGCGCGTTCTGCGCGGCGAGCGCCTCCGCGCGCAGCTGCGGCACCGCATGCTTGTTGATCTCGCGGGAGCGGTTGTTCTCGTCCGGCACCGTCACCGGTGTGATGTCGGTGATCCGGCCGCCGCTGAGGTGGGCCTGCACCTGGACGGGCCCCCGCTTCGTCTGCACGACTGGACCGTCGGCGACGGTGGTGGAACCGGACCGTGTGACGGTGCCGCGTGACGCCTTGGGGTCCGCCGCCGCACCGGGGCCGGTCTCCACGGCCGGCGCGCTTGCGCCGCCAAAGGTCCCGGCCGAAGGCGAGCCGCCGAGTCCGGTCGACGTCCGGTAGCTGAAGAGAAGTACCACCACGGCGATCGTGGCGAGGAACCACATAGTGATCTTGCGCATGTCGTCCTCCTCAGGATTGTGAGTGCCCATGAGGATGGGTGGTGGAGTTACCAGGTAAAGCGCTCAAGATGAATGTGCTCCGCCGGCACGCCTGCCTGCCGCGCCGCCCGGACCACCGATTGCATCCACTCATCCGGTCCGCAGACGAACACGTCGTGCTGCGCGATGTCCGGGACAAGCTCACGCAAGGCTTTTGCGTCGTCGGCGAAGCCGGCGGGCAACCACGAGCCCGCCCGCCCGCGCGGCCCCAACAGGTACTCCACGCGCAGGCCACGGACGGCCGTCAGGCGCTCCAGTTCCTGGCGAAACACCAGGTCTTCTGCCGAGCGCGCCCGGAACAGCAGCGTGGCTTCGCCCGGCGCGTACGGTAATGATTCCAACAACGTCCGCAGCGGGGTAATTCCGATCCCGGACGCGATCATGGTGACCCGGGGAGCCGTGCGCCGGGCGGCGGTCAGCCGGCCGTACGGCCCCTCAATCAGCACACGGGTACCCTGCCGTAACTCTGATACCTTCTCGCTGCCCTCGCCGCGGGAACGCACCGTGATCCGCAGCATGTCCTCACGCGGTACCGCGGACAGCGAGTACGGATGGCCGCGACTCCAACCCGGGCCGCTGAGGAAGCGCCACTGGAAGAACTGCCCGGCGCGTACCGGCAACCGGTCCAGGTGGCGTCCGCGCATGTAAATCGAGTGAACGCCGGGAGCCTCCGGGACGACTGAGGCGACCGTGAGCCGGTGCCGCAGCGTCCGCCAGGCCGGCAGCCCGAGCCGGAAGGCGACCACCGCGCCGGCGCACGCGGCGTACGCCGTCCACCAGTACAACGTCGCGGCCCGGGAGCTGGTGAAGTCGGCCCCGGTCCAGAGCTGATGCGGCAGCGCCAGGCCGACGCCGAGGTAGGCGTACAGGTGCAGCAGGTGCCACGCCTCGTAGCGCAGCCGCCGCCGCGCGGCCCGCAGGGAGGTGAGCACGACCATCGCCAGGGCGGCCGCCCCGGCCACCGCCAGCAGCACTCCCGGGTACGTGGTGACGAGGCTCCACGCCTCGCCTGTCACGGAGACCCCATCCGTCGCGGCGTACCCGACCGTGATCAGCACGATGTGCGCGAGCAGCAGATCAAAGGACACGAACCCGACGACGCGGTGCCAACGGGCGAGTGTGTCCTGTCCGTAGGTGCCCTCGATCCACGGCACGCGCGCCATCAGCAGCACCTGGATGAGCAGCAGGTCGGCCGCGACAAGCCCGGTCAACCGGCCGACCGACGTCAGGCCCGCCGCCCAGCCACGAAGACCCTGCACACCACCGCCCCGCACCCAGAGCGCGACTACGATCAGCAGGCTGAACGCGCCGGCCGAGGCGATCACGTCGGCCCACCACGACCACGCGGCGGTTCGTACGGGCCTGGCCGCCACGCCGGCCGCCTGCGCCTTCCCAGTCACAAGACCCCCTTCCGCACCCGCCCCGCCTGTTCGCCCGTTAACCGTCGGCATCTCCGGGATCCGCCGGCGAGCGTGTGGTGCGATCGGAGAATCGGTCAGAAGGCGTCGTACCGGACAAAGGTGACCGAGCGCGATCGCGCCCAATACACCGGCGAGTCAGGACGAAGTCGTCCTCGTGCGCGTCGCCGGGCTCCCCGGGCACCTGTGGGCGGTTCGCGTCGGCCCACGGCAAGCGGCGCAGGTCGGCCTGGGCGCCTGATAGGGGCCCATCCCGGCGTAGCCGTACGCGGCGCCCGGCCCCTCGGCCCGGCCCGAAGAGAGCCCGCAGGAGCACATCGCACAGGTGCTGCAGAACAGGTGCGTGGGGATCACCACCCGCATGCTCGCCCCACTCGTACGACTGCCCTCCTCGACCTGATCCGCTCACGACGGAGAACCGCTTCTTCCCGCATTCGCGCCGTTCATGTCAGCGGCCGGAGCAAGCTCGCCCTGCTGGGCCGCACGCCGTCGGCCCGTCGCTGCCGGCGTGGGTCAAGCGGATGGCTCTGCGCGTCCGAGTCCTCGGGCGATGGATTCGTGGCCGTTTGGCGGCTGTGCTGGGGCGATCTGGTCGGCGCCCGGCACCACAGCGGCGCCGGCGTCGGGCCAGCAACGCCCCCGGCTCAGCGGTGCTCTCGGATGCGATCCCAGGTGCTCGGCGGGACCGCACGAGTCCGTTGCGGCGACGGAGGCGCCCCGGTCACGTCCTCGGTGACCGGGGCCCCCGTCGCATCAGGCGAGGTCGAACCGGTCGAGGTTCATGACCTTGCCCCACGCCGCGACGAAGTCCTGGACGAACTTCTCCTGCGCGTCGTGACTGGCGTAGACCTCCGCGATCGCTCGAAGCTGGGAGTTCGAACCGAAGACGAGATCAACGGTGGTGGCGGTCCACTTGACCTCGCCCGTGGCACGATCGCGACCCTCGAACACGCTCTCGGCCGAGGTGGATGCCTTCCAGTCCGTGCCGATGTCGAGCAGGTTCACGAAGAAGTCGTTCGTCAACGACCCGGGCCGGTCGGTGAAGACACCGTGTGGTGCTTGCCCCACGTTGGCGTTCAGGGCCCGCATGCCGCCGATCAGAACCGTCATCTCGGGAGCGCTGAGCGTCAACAGGTTGGCCCGGTCCAACAACCGGACCTCCGCCGGGAGCTTCTCTCCGGCTCGGAGGTAGTTGCGGAACCCGTCGGCGGTCGGTTCGAGCACCGCGAACGACTCCACGTCGGTCTGCTCCTGGGAGGCGTCCGTACGGCCCGGCACGAACGGCACCGTGATGTCATGGCCGGCGTTCTTCGCCGCTTGCTCGACCGCCGCGCATCCGCCTAGGACGATCAGGTCAGCAAGTGAGACCTTCTTCCCACCGGACTGTGAGTTGTTGAAGTCCTGCTGGATCTGCTCCAGTGTCTGCAGCACCGTGGCGAGCTCGGCCGGGTTGTTGACCTCCCAGTTCTTCTGCGGCGCGAGGCGGATCCGCGCCCCGTTGGCCCCGCCGCGCTTGTCGGTGCCGCGGAAGCTCGCCGCCGACGCCCAAGCGGTCGAGGCCAACTGGGAGATGGACAGTCCCGATGCGAGGACCTTGTCCTTGAGGGCCGCGATGTCCTCGTACGCGATCAACTCGTGATCGACCGCCGGGACGGGGTCCTGCCACAGTTGCGGCTCCGGGACCCACGGGCCGAGGTAGCGCGAGACGGGCCCCATGTCGCGGTGCAACAGCTTGTACCACGCCTTGGCGAACGCGTCTGCGAGCTGATCCGGGTTTTCCATGAAGCGCCGCGAGATCGGCTCGTAGATCGGGTCCACGCGCAGCGCGAGGTCGGTCGTGGCCATCATCGGGGCGTGCCTGACCGACGGGTCGTGCGCGTCGGGCACGGCGTCCGCCCCGGCGCCGTCCTTCGGCTTCCACTGCTTGGCGCCGGCCGGGCTCTCGGTCAGCTCCCACTCATAACCGAAGAGGGTCTCGAAGAAGCTGTTGTCCCACGTGATCGGGGTGGGCGTCCACGCACCCTCGAGCCCGCTGGTGATCGTGTCCTTGCCCTTGCCGCTGCCGAAGGTGTTCTTCCAGCCAAGGCCCTGGCTCTCGATTGGAGCACCCTCGGGCTCGGGGCCGACGTACTCGGCCGAGGCGGCACCATGGGTCTTGCCGAACGTGTGGCCGCCGGCGATGAGCGCCACTGTCTCCTCGTCGTTCATCGCCATCCGGCCGAAGGTCTCCCGGATGTCCCGGGCGGCCGCCAGCGGATCCGGGTTGCCGTTGGGACCCTCCGGATTCACGTAGATGAGGCCCATCTGCACGGCGCCGAGTGGACCGGCGAGTTCCCGGTCACCGCTGTAGCGCTCGTCTCCGAGCCACGTGTCCTCAGGCCCCCAGAAGATCTCCTCGGGCTCCCAGATGTCCTCTCGCCCGAAGCCGAAGCCGAAGGTCTTGAAGCCCATCGACTCCAGGGCAACGTTGCCGGTGTAGACCAGCAGGTCGGCCCACGAGATCTTCCGGCCGTACTTCTGCTTGACCGGCCACAGCAACCGGCGGGCCTTGTCGAGGTTCGCGTTGTCAGGCCAACTGCTGAGGGGGGCGAAACGTTGGGCGCCGTCGCCGGCCCCGCCGCGGCCGTCTTCGATGCGGTACGTGCCGGCGGCGTGCCAGCTCATCCGGATGAAGAGCGGTCCGTAGTGGCCGTAGTCGGCCGGCCACCAGTCCTGCGACGTCGTCATCACGTCGAGGATGTCCTGCTTGAGCTCCTCCATGTTGAGGGTCTTGAACTCCTCGGCGTAGTCGAAGTCCTCGCCCATCGGATTGGATCGCGGCGAGTGCTGGTGCAGAACCTGCAGGTTCAGCTGATTCGGCCACCAGTCCTGGTTCGCTTTGGGCTTGGTCGGCTTGGGAGCCGGGGAGGGGATTACTGGGTTCTCGCTTTCGCTGCCGCGATCAGACACGTCGGTCCTTCTCCTGTCTTGATGTCTCGTTCAGTCAACTGATTGGTGGTGCCGCGAGACACTCGGGACAAACGCCCCAGTAGGTGACCTCAGCCTCGTCGATCCGGAAGCCCTGGCTGTCGGACTCGGCCAAACAGGGAGCCTCGCCCACGGCGCAGTCGACGTCGGCGATGGCACCGCACGACCGACATACAACGTGGTGGTGGTTGTCCCCGACCCGCGACTCGTAGCGAGCCGCCGAGCCGGACGGCTCGATGCGCCGCAACAGCCCCGCAGCGGTCAGCGCACGCAGCACGTCGTACACGGCCTGGTGGGATACCTCGGGAAGCTCCCTGCGCACGGCACCGAAGATCGAGACGGTGTCGGCGTGCGGATGCGCGTGCACTGCGGTCAGCACCGCCAGCCGCGGACGGGTCACGCGGAGCGCGGCCCCACGCAGCATGCGCTCGAAGTCCGAGGTCGTGGGCACTCTGCGCAGTATGCTCCAGTTTCTTCTTGAACGCATCCAGAATCCGTGGCGCCGCGGGGCCAGATGGGGAGTAGCGGGGAGCCTGCGGCTGTCCGAACTACGCCAACGAAGGCCCAGATCAGGCCGAGTTAGAGACGGGAGTTGGCGGAGTGGGTCGGGGACGGCTTCGGCGCCGTGCTTCCCCTCACGTACTCCTGGACCGTGTCGTCGGCGACCGCCTGGTAGAGCGTTCGGGCCTTGGCGGTGTCCGACAGCACTACACTTTGCCCATTCCTGGTGCCGCTCCCCGCGCTCGGGCTGCCCAGGAAGGTTAGATCTTCGCTGCGCAGGTCCCGCAGTTCCAGTGCGACGTCGACCAGGTCGAAGTTCTTGTCAACGGTTACCGATTTGGTGACGGCCTGAAGGAAGGCGTTGAGCTTGACCGGGTTCGACAGGGTGCCGATGCTCGCCGCCCGGTCGAGCAGTGCCTGCAGGAACTCCCGCTGGTGCCGTTCCCGGCTGAAGTCGCCGTCGGTGAACTGGTGACGCTGGCGTACGTAGTCCAGTGCTTCCGCGCCGTCCAGATGCTGGGTGCCCTTCTTGAAGGTCCGGTACGGCGGGTGGATCGAGGTGATGTTCTTTTCGATCTTCAGATCCACGCCGCCGAGGGCGTTGACCACCTGCTTGAAACCGGCGAAGTCGATCAGTGCCACGTGGTCGATGTGGACGCCGGTAAAGGTCTCCACGGTCTGCACCATCAGCGGGGTGCCGCCCCAGGCGTACGCAGAGTTGATCTTCGCCATGGTGTCTCCGTGCCGGCCGTTGGTCGACTTCGGGACGAAGACCCAGGTGTCCCGAGGGATCGAGATGACCTCCGCCTTCTTGTGGTCGGCGTCGAGGTGCAGCAGCATGATCGTGTCGGTCCGGGAGTTCGCGGTCGTGTCCGGGTCGCGGGAGTCGCTGCCGAGCAGCAGCACGTTCATGGCGCCGGTGACCGCCTGCGTCGGGCGGGCGCTCTCCGGGAGCCCGGCGAAGGCGTCCGTGCGGGCCAGGTTGTCGTTGAGCGAACGGCCGTAGGCCCCGATGGCGACGATCCCCCCGCCCAGCACCAGCAGTGTCGCCAGCACACCGATCAGAATTCGTCGTGATCTTCGTTGCACCCGCTCCAGCCCCTTACGTCCCAGCCGGCCGCCACCCGGTCGTCGGTCGTCACCGACAGTAATTAGCCAAGCTGGGAGGTAGCTTGAAGTGACCGCGGCCGCAGCGCGACTCGCGGAACATTCGCGGCGAGCGGATGTTCAAAGGACTCGTACGCGGATCAGGCCCCTACTGGGTGTGCTGCCCAAGCGTTGGCGAGTTCCGTGCTGACCTGGCTCAGCAGGGTGGTGAACCGCGGTGCGAGCGGAGTCAAGGTGGTGTCGGCTGCGGTGACGGCGTAGATCTGGCGGTGTAGGCGGGGCCGGGTCAGCTCGCGGTGGACGGCTCCGGGCGTGGGGGCGATGGTCAGTCGGGAGAGCATGGCGACGCCGATGCCGGTGCCGACGAGGGATTGGGCGACGTTGTAGTTCTCTGTCTCGAACTGCACCCGTGGGGTGAAGCCTGCGTTGGCGGCGGCCTGGTCGAACTGCTGGCGGGCAGCGTGCCCGGCGATGATGACGATCCACGGTTGGTCTCGAAGTTGGTCGAGCCGCAGCCCATGCGGTTTCCGTTGGCGACGGATGAGCGGGTGATCGTCGGGCCGGCACAGTGCGAGCGGGTCGGTCAGCAGCCGATGCGCGCGAACGGTCGGTGGAGGCGTGATATCGGCCGGGTAGCTGGAGATGACGGCGCCGTCGAGGTCTCCCGCCTCAACGAGGCCGATGCCATGGTCGGAGGCGATCTCCACGATTGACAGCTCGGCATCGGGGTGCTGGTGACGCAGCGCGGTCAACGCCGGCGGTAGCAGGTGCTGAGCGGCCGTCTGAAAAGTGCCGATCCGTAGCCGCCGCGACAGGGGGCCGATGAGGGCGGTGAGTCGATCGGCGACCCGCCCGCACTGCTCATTGATGACGTCGCCGGCATCGGCGAGAACATGCCCGGGCGGAGTCAGACGGGCGCCTCGCGGACCCCTGACCACCAGGGGCACCTTCCAGTCCCGTTCTGCCCGGGCGAGCTGCCCGGAGACGGCGGCGGGGGTGAGGGCTAGGACTGCTGACCGTCGTGGGCGCCTCCACGGGCATCCTGGTATGGGCCATCGCCGCCGCAGTGGGGCTGTCAGCGGTGCTGCTCGCCAACCCTGGCGCGTACCTGGCCATCCGAATCGGCGGTGCCGCCGTGCTTTGTGCCCTCGGCGCGCAGACCCTGTGGTCGCTGCGTCAGCCGGCTGTCGCGCTGCTAAAGATGGTCGAGGAACGGAAACCCGGAGAGGGCGGGCGCTCCTTGGTCGTCGGCCTGGCCACCAGCCTCGGGAATCCCAAAGCGGGTGTCTTCGCCGTATCACTGCTGCCACAGTTCGTCACAGCGCAGGGCCCGGTGCTCGCATCCTGCATCGCCCTCGGCGTCGTATGGGCGGCCGTGTCAGGCGCCTGGTTCTGCTGCTTCGTGTGGGCCATCGACAAGGGGCGCTCCCAGGTCACCAGACCAAAATTCCGGCGTCTCATGCACGTAATTACAGGAGTGACACTGCCGTGCCTCGGTGTCGCAGTCGCAGCCGGTGCCTGACCGCGGCCGAACCCCAACCGGTCGCTAAAACAGCACGACCAGCCAAGCCTGCAATGCGGCCTAGTTCCCGACGAACGGATAAAGCGCCCCAGGGAAGAGATCCCTCATCATGTCGGAGCATGCACCTCGCCGTCTACTCCGTCGCAGCAGCCGGCGACGTCGGGTTGCGGCGTCAGGTGGCGGTACGCCGAAATCCGACGCAACCTGCGGAGCGCATGACCTCTGGGCATCCCAGATGTCGTTTCAGCCCGATGTGTGCCCCGTCCAGCCATGGGTAGTCGGCGCAGTCGGTGCGATGAGGGTGGGGAGGGCTGAGTGGACTCGTACCCTGCGGTGGAGGACCACGGCTTGATCGGTGATCTGCAGACCGCGGCGCTGGTGGCGATGGACGGGACGGTGGACTGGTTCTGCGCACCTCGCTTCGACTCGCCGAGCCTGTTCGGCGGCCTGCTCGATCGGCGCAAGGGTGGGCATTTCCAGGTGTCGCCGGATGGCGTCGAGTACGTGAGCAAGCAGTTGTACCTGCCCGGTACGCCGATCCTGATCACCCGCTTTCTCAGCGCGGACGGCGTGGGTGAACTCGTGGATTTCATGCCCGTCGCGGGAGATCGCCCCACCGACCGCCACCGCCTGGTGCGGATGCTCCGGATGGTCCGTGGCACCATGCGGTTCCGTCTCGACTGCCGACCGCGCTTCAACTATGGGCGGGATCCGCACGAACTCGAGGTGCACTCGGGCGGTGACATCTTCCGCAGTCCTGGTCTCACGGTGACCCTGAGTCCCGTGAGCTACGGCAGGCCCGAGGCTGGCGTGGAGATCCAACGTAGCAAGGAGGGCATATCCATCGTCGGCACCGTGCGCGAGGGCGACTATGGCGGAGCGGTCCTGGAAACAGGATCGCCTGATCCGCCCCGCATGATCAGTCCCGGCGAGGTACGTGAGCTGCTCGTGCAGACCCGCGACTTCTGGCGGCGGTGGCTCGCTCGCTCCCGGTACACCGGCCGGTGGCGGGAGATGGTCGAGCGGTCCGCGATCACGCTCAAACTCATGACGTACGCGCCGACCGGCGCGTTGATCGCCGCGCCCACCGCGGGGCTGCCCGAGCAAATCGGCGGCCAGCGCAACTGGGACTACCGCTACACCTGGATCCGCGACGCGTCAATCTCCGTACACACCCTGCTCAAGCTGGGCTTCACCGACGAAGCGTGGCAGTACCTGCGCTGGGTCGACGACCGGATCCGGGAGGCCAGGGAACGGGAGGTGCCGCTGCAGATCATGTACCGGGTCGACGGCTCACCGGATCTCACCGAGGAGGTGCTCGACCATTTCGAGGGTTACCGCGGATCGGCACCCGTGCGGGTGGGCAACGGGGCGGCCAACCAACTGCAACTCGACATCTACGGCGAGGCACTGAATTCCCTCCACGTCGCCGACAGCCACGGCCTGCAGAGCCCGCATCAGGGGTGGATGGACACCGTGCGAGTGGTGGACTGGCTCTGCGAGCACTGGGACCAGCCCGAAGACGGGATCTGGGAAACCCGCGGCGGCCGGCAGGACTTCACCTACGGGCGCCTGATGTCGTGGGTAGCCCTCGACCGGGCGGTCCGCCTCGCGCACCGACGCGGACGACCGGGCGACACCAGCCGGTGGGTGAGTAGCCGGAACCAGATCTACGAACAGATCATGGCCCGTGGCTTCCACCCCGGACGCCGTGCCTTCGTGCAGCACTATGCAACCGACGTCCTGGACGCGTCACTGCTCGCCATGCCCTCCCTCGGCTTCGTGTCGCCCATGGACCCCATGTGGCAGTCGACGCTGCGGGCGATGGACACAGAACTGGTCTCCGACAGCCTGGTCTACCGGTACGACCCGAACGCCTCACCCGACGGCCTGCCCGGCAACGAGAGCACCTTCACCATGTGCACATTCTTTTACGTGCAAGCTCTCGCACAGTCCGGACGTCTCGACGACGCCACGCTGACCTTCGAGAAGATGTTCACCTACAGCAGCCCCCTCGGCCTCTACTCCGAGGAAATAGCCCCCACCGGCGAGCAGACCGGCAACTTCCCGCAGGCGTTCAGCCACCTCTCCCTGATCGGCACCGCCCTGAACCTCGACCGACTACTCGACGCCCGCGCGACCGCGAGAGTGACCGGCGACTGACTCATCCTGGCTGACCTTGCTGTCACTGTCTGGAGCCCCTGGCCTACTGGTGCGACGATCGCGGCGTGGACGCCGCCAAGGCCCGCTCAAACGCGCGAAGCATCCTCGGACTCTCGGCTGTCTCGCTGGCCATTGCCGCCATCATCGTCTTCGCACCGCGGTCGCCGGAACCTGAACGTGGGTGGCAACCGCCAGCCGGCTTCACCATCGCCGACACGACTTCCCTCGGAGGCAACCAGACGTTGCGTCTCTGGACGGGACCGTCAGGTTGGTACGTCGAAAGCGTCACCTCTGGTCGGCACGAAGCAGCCGTCGCAGCGGCCGGTGGCGGCGACCAGTACAGCGTCAGTGAGGTCCTCAATGGGCTCGTCGGCAACGTGCCGGTGCCCGGAACACAAGCCGTGTCGGTCAGGTCGCAGGGGACGGCCGTGCGAGCAAACGTCCACGCCGGGCTGTTTCTGGCTCCTGCTGCTGTCGTCGCGCCAACCGACGTTGCTGTTCTCGTGACCCCACTCGATGCCAACGGAACGGCCCTCGCCGGGGAGACCCTCGTGCCGATCGCGGGACGCACCTGACAACCCTGCCAGGCCCCTACTTCCCGCGAAGCTGACTATTCAGGCGGTTGGTTCGTGCCGTCCGGAATGCGATCCGGCGAGCGGCGTGGCGCCGGGCGGTCTTGGTGTCCGGCGTATTCGGCTGTCCGGGCGGCGGGGACGTAGCCATCTGGGCGATTTGGTGCCGGATTGTCCGGTTGGCAGGTGTGACCGGCGGCATTGTGGGGCCGGAATCGTGGCCGGGGCGGGGTCGTTATACCTGGCGTACGACCGAGGACCGCCCCCTGATCTGGGGGCTGGTGGACGGGCCCCGGAATGCTGGTGGGCCGCCGGTCGTTACACACGGTCCCGGCGCCGCGAGTGGCAGCCCCGCCCGGCGGTCGGATCTTTCCCCCGAAGACTTTTTGAGCGCCCGTCCGTGGTGCGTGCGCATCTACCCGGCCCCCTATCGGGTGGGTGTGCCTGACCCCCGAATTGGAGCTTTGATCATGAACACGATGCTGCGTAAGAGCGTGCTCGGTATCGCTGGTCTGGCCTTCACCGGTGGCGTGTTCGCCGGCCCGGCCACCGCTCACGCCGCCGCGGTGGACGCCAAGCCCGTCGCCGTGGTGCAGGCGGACAAGCCGGGTGTCGACACCGGCAAGCTGATTCCGCACGGTGTGCAGGGCACCCAGTCCCACATCAAGCTGAACGACGAGCAGATCGGCAACGTCAAGGCGATCATCGCCGCGACGAAGAAGTCGGGCATGGACGAGCGGGCCGCGGTGGTCTCGATCGCCACGAGCCTGCAGGAGTCGAAGCTGGAGAACCTGGGTCACCTGGGGGAGCGCAACGACCACGACTCGCTGGGCCTGTTCCAGCAGCGTCCGTCCTCGGGTTGGGGCACCCCGGAGCAGATCACCGACCCGCAGTACTCGACCATGGCGTTCCTCAAGGGCCTCAAGCAGGTCGACGGCTGGCACGACATGCCGCTGACCGAGGCCGCCCAGACGGTGCAGGTGTCGGCCTACCCGCACGCCTACGCCCAGTGGGAGCAGCAGGCCGCCGACCTGGTCGCCCAGCACTGGAACAACTGACACAGAGCACCAAGCCGCTGGCCGGCACCCGAACACGGGTGCCGGCCAGCGGCACATCCGCCGCCGCCCATCGCACCCGCTTCGTCGCCTAGTGGTCTCCCGACGGCCCCGGTCCGGGACGGGCCGGGGCCGTCCGCGTCGGTGGTGTTGAATGTAGACTGTCGTCCTGCCGGAGGTGCGCCGTGTCCGAACTCTCCCTGCTGATCGAGCCGTCCACCGCGCTGCCCGCCGACCGGATCGACGCGCTCACCGCCGGGCTCGCCGACGACCTGCGTACGGTCCGGGGGCTGCGGATCACGTACGCCCAGTCGCCGGCCGACGGGCACGGCAAGTCGCAGCAGGCCTGGGAGCTGGGGATGCTGGTCGTCGGCGGCCTCTTCTCGGCCACCACCATGCGGGCCCTGGCCCAGATCGCCATCGCGTACGCGGACCGGATCAAGGCCCGCTCGATCATGCTCCGCAGCGGTGACAACGAGCTGGTCATCACCGGAGCCACCCGGGTCGATCCGCAGCTCGTCGACCAGTTGGCAGGGCTGCTGGCCGGGCCCTCCGCGACCACCACCGGCTCCACGACCGCGGCCCTAGCGGGACCAACCGGGAACGGCGTCTCCACCGGGAGCTGAGTCGTGGGTCAGCGACGGGCGCTGCTGATCGCCAACGACCGGTACATCGACGAGTCCCTGGCGGACCTCTACGCGCCCCGCGAAGAGGCGCGCGACCTGCTCAGCCTCCTGGCCGACGCGGACGTCGGCGCGTTCGACCAGACCGTGCTGCTGGAGAACGAGTCGAAGAGCTCCATCGAGCGGGCGATCGAGTCGATGCTCCGGGCGGCCGGGCCGGACGACCTGGTCCTGCTCTACTTCTCCGGCCACGGCGTCCGCAGCAGCAAGCGCGGGCGCCTGCACCTGGCGGTCGCCAACACCGAGGTCGACCACCTCTCCTCGACCGCGATCTCCGCCTCGTTCATCCGCGAACTGCTCGACGAGTCCGACGCGGCCAGCTCGGTCCTCCTGCTCGACTGCTGCTACAGCGGCGCGTTCGAGGGGCACGGCCTGAAGACCACGGACGACCTGGCCATCGACGGTGAGCTGCGGACCGGGTACGGGCGCTACGTCATCACCGCGACCAACTCGGTGGAGAGGGCCGACGACGGGAGGCCGGCCTCCGACACCGAGCCCCGGCTGCGCTCCGCCTTCACCGAGATCATCATCCAGGGCCTGAGCACCGGCGCCGCGGACATCACCGGGCAGGGCCGGATCACCCCGGACGACCTGTGGCGGTACGTGCACCTGGAGCTGCCGAAACGCTCCGCGCAGACGCCGTGCCAGTTCGGCAGCGCCAGCGACGAGATACACATCGCCCTGTCCCGGGACGGGCAGCACCGTCAGCGGCGGCGGCGGGACCAGCGGGAACCACGCCTCGGCGATCTGCTCGGCCCGCTGGAGCCGGCCGGCGACGTGAAGCTCTGCGCCACCGACTGGCGTCGGCGCGGGCTGCTCAAGGTGCCGGTCGGCCAGGCCCAGCGGATCGACCAGCCCGCCGGCGAGCCGGTCTGGCTGGACCTGGCGTCCTCCGAGGGGCACCTGCTCGTCGTCGGGCGCGCCGGCACCGGCAAGACCACCCTGCTGCGCACCATCATTGGCGGGTTGGCGCTCACCCACTCCGACGACGAGGTGGCGATCCACTGCCTGGAGTCGGGCGGGAACTGGCTCGGGCCGATGGGGCGGCTGCCGCACGTCCGCACGGTCCTCGGTGACGACGAGGTGACCGAGGTGGGCAAGCTGCTCGACCGCCTGGAGCAGGACGTCCTGGACCGCAAGCAGCTCTTCCGCCGGTACGAGCTGGAGTCGCCGACCAGCCTGCGCGCCCGCCGGGCGGACCTCGACGCCGGGGCCTGTCCCGACGTCTTCCTGGTCGTCGACCGGTGGCAGGACTTCGCCACCCTGCTGCCCGACTTCACCCCCCGGTTGGTCGACCTCGCCAACAAGGGCCTCGGGTACGGCTTCCACGTCGTCGTCCTCGACCGCAGCTGGCGGGTGATCCCGGAGGAACTGCGGGAGCTGCCGCAGACCCGGATCGAGACCCGGCTGTCGCAGCCGCACGAGTCGCTGGTCAACCCCGACCAGGCGGCCCGCCTCCCGTTGAACACGCCCGGCTGGGCCATCCACGGCCGGCGTACCTTCCGGATCGCGCTGCCCGAGCTGGCCGCCGGTGACCGCGAGATCGACCCCGAGGCCGAGGCCGGGACGCCGGACGGCGCCGGCGGACTGGTGGCGGTGATCGCCGAGGCCTGGGGGATGCCGGCCTCGAGCGCCGGATCGGGAATGGTCCGGCCGGTCGCCGAAGGGCTGCGGGACGAGCTACTGGCCCTTTTCGACCTGCCGAACTATGCCGCGTTGTGGAGCTTCGAAGGGCACCGGACGCCGGTCGGACCGGACCACCTGCGGGTGCCCGTCGGTATCGACGAGACCGGGCGGCAGGTCCACCTCGACCTCAAGGAATCGGCCCAGGACGGGATGGGTCCGCACGGGCTGGTGGTGGGCGCGACCGGGTCGGGCAAGAGCGAGCTGCTCCGCACGATCGTGCTGGCGCTGGCCGCCCGGCACACGTCCAGCGACCTGAACTTCCTCATGCTGGACTTCAAGGGCGGCGCCACCTTCGGTTCGCTGGATCTACTGCCGCACACCAGCGCGATCGTCACCAATCTCGCCGATGACCTCTCGCTGATCGACCGGCTGGCCGACGGGCTGACCGGCGAACTGGCCCGCCGCCAGGAGCTGCTCCGGTCGGCCGGCAACTTCCCCAACCGGTCAGCCTACGAGCGGGCCCGGGCGGCCGGCGAGCAGCTGGAGCCGATGCCCAGCCTGCTCGTCATCTGTGACGAGTTCAGCGAGCTGCTCGCCGCCAAGCCGGACTTCATCGACCTGTTCGTGATGATCGGGCGGCTCGGCCGGTCGCTCGGCGTGCACCTGCTCCTCGCCTCCCAGCGGCTGGAGGAGGGCAAGCTGCGCGGTCTGGACACCCACCTGTCGTACCGGATCGGTCTGCGGACCTTCTCCGCGGTAGAGAGCCGGATCGTGCTCGGCGTGCCGGACGCGTACGAGCTGCCGAACGCCCCCGGCCACGGCTATCTGAAGGCCGGCGCGGGGATGACCCGGTTCCGGACGACGTACGTCTCCGGGCTGCCCGCCGGCGAGGCCGAGGCCGCCGTGCCGCCCGAGCTGGCCGGGTGGAGCCTGCTCGACATCGTGGTGGACCGGCTGCGCGGGAAGGGGCTCGCCGCGCACCAGATCTGGCTGCCGCCGCTGGCCGACCCGCCCAGCCTGGACGAGCTCCTGCCCCCGTTGACCCAACACCCGGATCGCGGCCTCACCACGGCCGGTGCGGCCGGCACCCTGACCGTGCCGGTCGGTGTGGTCGACGTGCCGAGGGAGCAGCGGCGGGCGCCGCTGCTGCTCGAACTGGCCGGGGCCGGCGGGCATGTCGTGGTGGTCGGTGCGCCGCTGTCTGGCAAGAGCACGATGCTGCGGGCCATCGTGGCCTCGCTGGCGTTGACCCACACGCCGCGGGAGGTGCAGTTCTTCTGCCTCGACCTCGGCGGCGGGGCGATGCGTGGCCTGGAGCGGCTGCCGCACGTGTCCGGCGTCGCCGGCCGCCGCGACGCGGAGGCGGTCCGGCGTACCGTCGCCGAGGTGTCCGCGGTCCTCGACGCGCGGGAGGCGCGCTTCGCCGAACACGGCATCGAGTCCATGGCGAGCTACCGACGGCGGCGCGCGGCCGGGGAGTTCGCCGACGACCGGTTCGGCGACGTGTTCCTCGTGGTGGACGGGTGGAGCGCCATCCGGCAGGAGTACGAGGAGCTCGAGGAGACCGTCGTCGGCCTCGCGCAGCGGGGGCTGGGCTTCGGAGTGCACCTCGTCCTCACCGCCACCCGGTGGGCGGAGATCAGGATCGGGCTGCGCGACCTGCTCGGCACCAAGCTGGAGCTGCGGCTCGGTGACCCGATCGAGTCGGAGATTGACCGGCGGACCGCGGCGAACGTGCCCCGCTCGCCCGGGCGCGGCCTGGCCCCCGGCAAGCTGCATTTCCTGACCGCGTTGTCGCGGATCGACGGCCGGCACGGCGTCGACGACCTGACCGAGTCGACGGCCGCCCTCGCCGACCGGATCGCCGGGGCGTGGCCGGATGCGTCCGCGCCCCCGGTGCGGCTGCTGCCGCGCCGGCTGTCGGTGACGGAGCTGAACCGGCTGACCGACCCGTCCGCCGCCGGCCTGCCGATCGGGGTCGACGAGGCCGCGCTCGCCCCCGTTCACCTCGACCTGGACGCTGACCCCCACCTGACCGTCTTCGGCGATGCCGAGTGCGGCAAGAGCAACCTGCTGCGGCTCGTGGCCCGTCAGCTAGTCGCGCGTCGGACGCCGGCGCAGGCGCGATTGGTGATCGCCGACTACCGCCGGAGTCTGCTCGGCGCCGTCGAGGGCGAGCACCTGCTGGGATACGTGGTCTCCAACCAGGCCTTCACCGAGGTGCTCGGTACCGTCCGGGAGGCCATGCTGAACCGGCTCCCCGGGCCGGACGTCACCACCGAGCAGCTCCGGACCCGCACCTGGTGGAAGGGCCCCGACCTCTACCTGCTGGTGGACGACTACGACCTGGTCGCGACCGGCGGCAGCAACCCGCTCAGCGCCCTGCACGACCTGCTGCCGCAGGCCCGCGACATCGGCCTGCACCTGATCACCGCCCGTCGGGTCGGCGGCGCCGCCCGGGCGCTCTACGAGCCGGTGCTGCAACGACTGCGCGAGCTGGACTCGCCGGGCCTGCTGATGTCGGGCAACCGGGAGGAGGGCGCCCTCCTGGGTGGGCTGCGGCCCAGTCCCATGCCACCCGGTCGCGGCACGCTGGTGCGCCGCCGCGACGGCGCCCGAGTCGTGCAGACCGCCTGGTCCGAGCCCTGAGCCGGCTTGCGTCAACTGGTGGTTGACGGGGCGATGGCGTCAACCTATGGTTGACGCATGACGAATCCCGTGCAGATCAGCAACCCGGTACGGCTCGACGATCTGATCGAGGCCATCAAGAAGGTGCACACCGACGCGCTGGACCAGCTCGCCGACGCCGTCATGGCGGCCGACCACCTCGGCGACGTCGCCGACCACCTGATCGGCCACTTTGTCGACCAGGCCCGTCGCTCCGGCGCCTCGTGGACGGAGATCGGGCGGAGCATGGGCGTGAGCAAGCAGGCGGCGCAGAAGCGTTCCGCCGCCAAGGCCGAGACCGCCGCGGCGCTCGACCCCAACGCCGGCTTCGGCCGCTTCACCCATCGCGCCCGCAACGTGGTGGTCAGCTCACAGAACGAGGCGCGGGCCGCCGGAAACGCGGAGATCGGCCCCGAGCACCTGGTCCTCGGACTGCTGGCCGAACCGGAGGCGCTGGCCGCGAAGGCGATCGTGGCTCGGGGCGTACCCCTGGAGAGCGTGCGCGAAGTCGTCACCGCGGCCCTGCCCGCGGCGGCCGACCAGGTCCCGGACCTCATCCCCTACGACGCGCGCGGCAAGAAGGTCCTGGAGTTGACCTTCCGGGAGGCGCTGCGGCTCGGCCACAACTACGTCGGCACCGAGCACATCCTGCTCGCCCTGCTGGAGGAGGAGGACGGCAAGGGGGTGCTCGCCGGCCTCGGGCTGGACAAGGCGTCCGTGGAGGCGAGCGTCACCGCGGCCCTCACCGAGGCCACCCGGCAGCGCTGACCCCGGCGCGGGGGAGTGGGATCCCCCGCAGCGGGGATCAGCGGGGTGCACCCGGCCGGCAGAGTCCCAGGGTCAGTCGGCGGCGGGGAAGCCGTACCGGGCGGCGTGCTCGGGGTCGGCCGGGTCGACCTGGCGGATGCCGGCGTCGGCGAGGCACTTGTTGACCTCGTCCAGCCGCTCCCGCACCAGCCGGGCCTCCTCCTCGGTGACCCGGCCGCGGTGCGGCCTGCCGGCGTGTTCGATGGTGCCGTAGTCGATCTTCTCCGCGCTCCGGCGCGCCTTCGGTGGCTTCACCCGCTCGGCGGTCCGCAGCAGTTGCGCCATGGGCACGTCGGTGGCCATCGCGTCGAACTCGCTGGCGGTCAGCACCAGCCGGCGCGGCTCGCCCCGGCCGTGCCGGTCGTGGATCTCCACCACCGCCACGTCGAGCGCGGCGTCGTCGATGCTCTCCACCTCGACCGGGGTGGCCTCCAGTTGCACGGGCCCGACGACCAGGTCAGGGTGCTCCAGCACGACGACGCGCACCACCTCGTCGCCCGGCTGCAGAACCGTGCCGCTGAAGTCAGAGACGTGGATCGTCTTCTTGCCCATGCGCGAGCTTCTCCTGTCGTACGCCGAGATCTTGGACCAGGAGACGCTACCGGACAGGTGTGCGAAAGCCCCGGCTGGAGCGCCGGTGCGGGGCGCCGCTTTCGTTCGCTTGATTCGTCACACACTTCCCTTGCGGACGACCCACTCGGTGGGTTGCCCCGTGGCGGCGGCGATGCGGTCGTAGCCGGCGTCGTAGTGAAGCACCGTCGCGCCGTGCGCTTCCGCCGTCGCCGCGATGATGAGGTCGGGCAGCCGAAAGTTGCGGTGCTGACTGTCCGCCGCCAGCATCCGGTGGACGGCCAGGGCCCGGTCCATGGCCTCCGCCGTCACGTCCATCCACCGGTGCCCGTGCAGAGCCTGCCAGAGGATCTCGTACCCCTTGGGATGGGGCGCGTTGTTCAGATATTCCAGCGACGTCATCTGGCAAGCGGCCAGGCGTCCCTCCGCAAGCAACGTCTCGAAACGCCGTCGGACGGACGGATGGCGCCCTTGAAGGACGTAGACCGAGGTGTCCGCCAGGTAGACCCGACCGGCCATCACGCCGCCTCTGCGTCCCGCGCGTCCTCCGCCAGCCGGCTCAGGTCGCGTCCGCCGCCGTACCGCCACGCCTCGGATGACTCGGCGAAGTCCATCTCCACCTGGTCGAAGGCCGCCAGAATCTCCCTGGCCTGACGACGGACGGCGAACGCGTGGAGCGCCGCGTTGATGGTCGCCACCTTGGTGTCGGTACCCAGGACCTCCCGGGCTGCGTCCAGCCACTCATCGTTGACATCCACGGTGATGCGCGTCATGTCCATCACCGTACATCATATCCTGGCTGCCAGGCGCACCACTTCTTGCGGGATCTTGGTGCGTCAGCGAGCGTTGAGGGCGCGCCGGGTGGAGGCGCTGGCCGGCAGCGCGTTCAGTTCGGCCCAGGAGAGCGGACCGCGCGTCCGTGCCTCCCGGTACGGCGGCTGCGCCGGGAACCGTCCGGCGGCCGCCGTGGTCGGCCAGCTCCGCTCGGTGTCCTGCTGGTACCGGTCATTCGGCTGATTCGGCATGACCATTACCATCCCAGAGAAAGTTGTACATGCATGGAAATAGGTATGACGCGGGATCCGTGCCTCAGGTTCCCGCCGCCGGTAACCGGACCACGAAACGGCAGCCATCGGCGATGTTCTGTACGTCTACCCGCCCGCCGTGCGCCTCGATCAGCCCGCGCACGATCGCCAGTCCCAGACCGCCGGATCCCTCCCCGCCGCCGTTGCCCGGGCGCGGGGTGCGCGCCGGCTCGCCCCGGAACGCCACGTCGAAGAGGCGGGGCAGGTCGGCCTCGGGGATGCCGCCGCAGGTGTCCGCCACCGCCAGCCAGGCGGTGTCCGAGTCCCGGCCCGCATCCACCCGGACCGTGCCGTCCTGCGGGGTGTAGCGGACCGCGTTGAGCAGCAGGTTGCCCACCACCCGGGCCAGCTCCGGCTCGCTCGCGGTCACCGTCGGCCAGCCCGACTCGCCGGCGACCAGCCGGATCCGCCGGGCGGCGGCGAGCGGCGCGGTGCTGGCCAGGGCGTCGGAGACCACGTCACCGAGCGGCACCGCGGACAGCGACAGCCGCACCGCGCCGGCGTTGATCCGGGAGAGCTCGAACAGGTCGTCGACCAGCCGGGTCATCCGGTCGGTCTCCACCCGGATCCGGCGGTGGTACTCGTCGACCGTCTCCGGGTCGCGGACCACCCGGTCCTCCAGCGCCTCGGCCATCGCCCGCAGCCCGGCCAGCGGCGTCCGCAGGTCGTGCGAGACCCAGGCGACCAGGTCGCGGCGACCCTTCTCGATCCGTCGCTCCCGTTCCCGCGCCTGATCGGCCCAGACCGCGGCGGCGGCCAGCCGGCGCCCGAAGAGCCAGCCGACCGCGAGGCTCACCACGGCCGCGGCGGAGACGGTGATCAGCACCACCTCGAGGTCGTGCGGGGAGAGGAACATCGCCTCGGCGATCACCGCCACCCCGGCCACCACCGCGGTCACCGTCATGGTCAGCAGCACGAAGATGTGCACGGTGATCGACCGGCCGCGCAGCAGCCGCAGCGCGGCCGCACCGACCAGCCCGACGCAGAGCGCCGCGCCGAGCGCGGCCCCGAAGATCAGCGCCAAGTCACGCATCGGCCGGCTCGTACCGGTAGCCGACGCCCCAGACGGTGACGATCCGTCGGGGGTTCGCCGGGTCGGCCTCGATCTTCTCCCGTAGCCGTCGTACGTGGACGGTCACCGTGGACTGGTCGCCGAAGCTCCAACCCCAGACCCGGTCCAGCAGCTCCGCCCGGCGGAACGCCCGCGCGGGATGCCGCATCAGATGGGCGAGCAGGTCGAACTCGCGCAGGGTGAGGGTCAGCTCCCGGCCGTGCAGCCGGGCCACCCGGGGCCCGGTCTCCAGCTCCAGGCCGTCGTCCGCCAGCACCTCCGGCACCGCGCCGAACGGCTCGCCGCCCGCTCGCCGCAGCACCGAGCGGACCCGCAGCACCAGCTCGCGCGGGGAGAACGGCTTGCTCAGGTAGTCGTCCGCGCCGAGTTGCAGGCCGAGGATCCGGTCGGCCTCGTCGCCGCGTGCGGTCAGCATGATGATGGGTACGCCATCCGGCCGCTCCCGCAGCCGCCGGCAGACCGCCAACCCGTCCAGCACCGGCAGCATCAGGTCGAGCACGACCAGGTGGGGCGGCTGCCGCGCCACGGCGGCGAGCGCGGCCGCCCCGTCGCCGACGTGACTGACCTCGTAGCCGGCGTGCTCCAGGTACCGGCAGACCACGTCACTGACCGTCCGGTCGTCGTCGACCACCAGCACCCGCTGCGCCACCGGCGACCTCCCCTCCTGGCTCCCAGCGTATCGACGGGTGGGGTGGTTGATCTATTTCGAGCTCCTTACGGCCCGGCCGTACCGTCCGGTGGCCAGTGCAGGTTACGGCGGTGGGACCGGGTCCGGAAGCGGTGCGGCGGGTACGTCAGCGTCTCGTAAGAACCCTTGTGGCGTAAGGGTTCCGTAACCGCGACGGGCGGTCCGCACAGGGCCGCTGCCGCCTAGCGTGCCGGTCATGGAGACAGCGGTCGACGTGGTGCTGCCGTGCCTGGACGAGGCGGCCGCCCTGCCGGGCGTGCTTGCTGGGCTGCCGCCGGGGTACCGCGCCATCGTGGTGGACAGCGGCTCTACCGACGGCTCGCCGGAGATGGCCGCCGCGCACGGCGCGCGGGTAGTGCACGAGCCCCGGCGCGGCTCCGGGCGGGCCTTCGGCTACCCGCTGGAGCTGCTGCTCCGCGCGGCCGCCGCCGGTTGGCGGATCGTCGAACTGGACGTCACGTACGCGCCGCGCGCCGCCGGCACCCGCTCCAAGGTCTCCGGTTCGGTCCGCGGCACCGCCCGCGCGGTCCGGGACATGACGGCGGTCCTCCGCGCCGGGGTGGGCTCATGACGGTGCTGCTGGTGATGGCGAAGGCACCGGTGCCGGGCCGGGTGAAGACCCGGCTCTGCCCGCCGGCGAGCCCCGCCCAGGCCGCCGAGGTGGCCGCCGCCGCGCTGCTGGACACCCTGGACGCGGTCGGCGCGGTGCCCGGCGTGGTGCCGGTGCTGGCCCTGGCCGGCCGGCTCGCCGACGCGGTACGCGGTGCGGAGATCCGGGCGGCGCTGGCCGGCTGGTGCCTGCTGCCGCAGCGCGGTAAGGATCTCGGCGACCGACTGGCCGCCGCGCACGGCGACGTCGGCGCAGCGTTTCCCGGCCGACCGGTGCTCCAGATCGGCATGGATACCCCGCAGCTCGATGCCGAGCTGCTCGGCGCGGCCGTGCGGACGCTGGCCGAGGCGGATGCGGTGCTTGGCCCCGCCGTGGACGGTGGCTGGTGGGCGCTGGGCATGCGGGATCCCGGGGCCGCCAGCGTGCTCCGCGAGGTGCCGATGTCGACCCGCGAGACCGGCCGCCTGACCCGGGCGGCTCTGCTGGACCGGGGCCTGGCGGCCGACAGCTTGCCGACCCTGTCCGACGTGGACGACTGGGCGGCCGCGCTCGCCGTCGCCACCGCCGCGCCCGATGGCCGGTTCCGCCAGGCGGTAGGCCGGATCGCCGCCGGACTGGCCGAGGGCTTGGCTCGCCGGACAGGCGTGGGTCCGGACCGTACGGTCGTCGCTGGGCCGGCCCGCGAGCGGATCGGGCTCGGAGGCGGCCGGTGAGTCATCCGGCCGTGCTCCCCGGTGGGTTCGAGGCGGCACTGGCCGGTCCCGCCGATCGACCTGGGCTGCAGCCCCGCCGGCTCACCGCAGCGCTGGCCGAGCGCCGCATCGTCGCCCTCGGCGTGGACGTCTCGGCCGCCGCCGTCCGGCTGGCCCCGGGGCGGGGCGCGGTGGTGCTGCGCCGGGACGTCCCCGCGCCGCTGCCGGGGGAGGGGCGCTGGGCGCACGCCGTGCTGGTCGACGGCCACATCGGCATCGGCGGGGACCCGGCACGGCTGCTGCGTCGCTGTGCCGACCTGCTGCGCTCCGGCGGTACGGCCCTGGTGGAGCTGGCGCCGCCCGGGTCGGGCCTGTGGCGGGGCCGCGCGCACGTCAGCTCCGGGCGCGACGCCGGGGCGGAGCGGGGGCCCTCGTTCCGCTGGACACGGGTGGGCGTCGAGTGGCCGAGGCGGCCGGCTTCCCGGACCGGGGCTGGCGGTCGTGCGGGGTGTATCCAATTTGAGGACCGTCCAGCCGGCGGGAACCGTCGTCAGTGCCGGAGAGTGTGGATCAGGGTGAGCACCTGGCGGGTCACCGGCCGCAGCACCCGCAGCCGGGAGAGCCCGACCAGCCGGTCGATCAGCGGCACCGCCAAGTCGATCAGCTGCCGGGTCTTGACCTGCTCCGGCGACCGGTCGTGCACCCAGTAGAGGACCACCCCCATGTAGGCGAGCCAGAGCAGCTCCGGCAGCGCCGGACGCAGCTCCGGGTCGACCCGGGCGGTGGAACCCTCCAGCACCTCGCGGAAGAGCGTGATCGACGCCTCCCGCGGAGCGGACGACTCGGTGGAGAACGGGCTCATCGGCGAGGTCGGCTCGGCCGCCGTCTTGAAGAAGCTCGCGGCGAACGAGTGGTACGGCGTGAGCACGTCCACGCCGGCGTACAGCACCCCGGCCAGCCGGGCGGCGAACTCGCGTTCCCGGTCGAGTACCGGTGCGGTCGCGGCCCGGTGTTCGACCTGGGTGTCCGCGTAGAACTCCTGGATCAGGTGGTCCTTCGAGCCGAAGTAGTAGTAGGCGTTGCCCACCGCCACGCCCGCCTCCTGGGCGATCGCGCGCATCGTGGTCCGGGCGTAGCCGCGCTCGCGGAACAGCCGCATCGCGGTGTCCAGGATCAGCTGGCGGGTCTGCTCACCCCGGGCGGTCGCCGGTTCGCCCGCACTGGTCGTCGGCGCAGTCTGCTCGGTCATCGTCGTCACCGTATCCCGGGTCCGGCCAAGGTTCCCGGACCAGCTCGCGTACCGAGGAGGCGGTCGCCACCACCCGCCGGGCCAGCGGCAGCAGGTGCGGGCGGGCCAGGCGTTCGGCGGTCGACCGGTGGTCGGCCAGCGCCCAGAGGCAGGCGAACCAGGCGCCGTCCCCGGCGTACACCTCGCCGGTGTCGGCCACCACGGTCAGCTCCCGCAGCGTCGCGTCGTGGTCGAGGCCGGGGAAGCGCCGCCGGGCCTCGGCGGAGCCGGCCGGCACGAACTCCAGGGGCACGAGCTGGGCGCGCGATGCCAGCCACCGCCGGGCAGCCCGGCACAGCGGACAGTGTGCGTCGTAGAGGACGGTGAACCCGCGGACCCCATCGGCCCCGTGCCCGGTGGGGTCCGACGGGGGCACCTGCGCCCCGCCGCCCGGCGGTGCGCTCATTGCGCTGGCGGGAACGCAGTCGGGCCGCCCGTCGCCGGCTCGGGCGGGCCGGCCAGCCGCGACCCGGGCTGGATCGGCAGGTGACCCACCGGTGAGATCGGCGGGTGGGTGGCGAGCTGCCGGAGCCGGCCGCGGCGGTACCGGCCGAGCGCGAAGACATTGAAGAAGTGCAGCGCCCCGAGCACCAGCAGCACCAGGCCGACCTTCATGGAGAGCTCCTCCAACGCCTGGCTGGTGGTGTGCACCGGGTCCGTGTCCTTCATCGCCACTGTCACGTAGCCGAGGTTGAGCAGGTAGAAGCCGACCACCAGGAGGCTGTTGACCGCGTTCGCCAGCCGCTGGTCGGCGAAGACGTCCTCCAGGAAGACCAGTCCGTTGCGGGAGAGCGCCCGGGCCACCCACACGGTCAGTCCGATGCTGACCACCAGGTAGGCCAGGTACATCCAGACCTTGACGTCCATCTCGTCGCCCTTCTTGAACGCGTTCAAAATGAGGTGCGCCTCAGCTTAGGGCAGATTCTGAACACGTTCAAGTACGAAGTGGTCCGTCCGTGCCTGGCTGGCTCCCGTCCGGACCGGTATGGTCGCGTCGGCGACGGGCGGCCGCCGACGAAGGCCGGATTCCCCATTGGAGCGAGTCATGCAGGTCGGTACGCGGGACGCGGAGCCCGGGCGCGTGGTCCTGGCACCGGTCGGCGAGATCGACATGGCCGGCGTCCGCCAGCTCGAGCGGGCGCTGGACGCCGTCCTCGACCGGCCCGGAGTGGTGGAGGTCGTGGTCGACCTCGCCGAGGTTGCGTTCCTCGACTCGAGCGGGGTGGCGACCCTGCTGCGCGCCGCGGCCGAAGCGGTCGGCCGCGGCGCGACCCTACGGGTGACCAACCCGCGGCCGGTGGTGGCCCGGGTCCTGCGGATCACCGCGGTCGACATCCTGCTGGGCCTCCCCGGCGGCGACGCCGACGGCACCTCGACGGTCGAGCCGGGCTGGCGCCGGCTCCGCTGACCTCCCGGGCGTCGGTGCCGGGCCGGCAGGTTGCCGGACCGGCGTCACGGCTCCGGACGTGCCGCCGCCTGGTCCGACCACTCCACCAGCACCAGGGTCGCGTCGTCGCGGGACGCGGCGGCCCGGTGGTCCGCCACGGCCCGGCTCAACCGACGCAGCGTCTCGGGGGTGGGGCGGCCGGATCCGATGTGCCGCTCGGCGAGATCGGCCAGTCGGCGCAGCCCGAACATCTCCCCGGCCGCGTTCCGGGCCTCGGTCACCCCGTCGGTGTACAGCAGCAGCCGGTCGCCCGGCTCCAGCCGGATCTCGGCGACCGACGCCCCGCCCGCGGTCAGGCCCAGCGGCAGCCGGCGTCCGCCGGTGAGCGCCCGTACGGCGCGGCCGCGACGCAGCAGCACCGGCGCGGGGTGCCCGGCGTTGACGTAGCGGAGCCGGCCGCCGACGGTGTCGAATCCGGCGAGCACCCCGGTCACGAAGCGCCCGTCCGTCCACTGGCTGCGCAGCCCCGCGTCGATCGCCGCGGCCAGCTCGGGCAGGTCGGCGCCGATCCGCCGGGCCGCCCGGAGCGCGGCCAGCGCGACGGAGGTGGTGAGCACCGCGGGCAGGCCGTGCCCGACCCCGTCCAGGATCGCCAGCGCGAGCGTCGCACCGTCCAGCGCGTAGTCGAAGGCGTCCCCGCCCACCTCGTAGCAGGGTTCCAGGATCGCGCTCACGGCCACCCGGTCGGTGGCCAGGGTCAGCGGCGGCAGCAGCTGCCAGAGCAGCTCGGCGGAGACCGCCATGGGGCCGCTGCGCCGGACCCGGTGCAGGGGGTCGCCGTACGTCGATTTGGCCACGACCAGATGGCCGACCATGCCGGCGATCAGGCGGCAGCCGTGGCGGACGGCGTGGTCGTCCGGGTCGAGGTTGACCGGGAGCGACACCTCCAGCAGCCCGAGCCGGTCCGTGCCGTCCACCACCGGCACCCAGAGCCGGCCGTCCTGCCCGGCGCGGACCCGCACCTCCGTGTAGGCGCGGCCGGGCAGGCTGGTGTCGATCGGCAGCGGGTCGGCCGTCGATCGGCCCGGCTCGGGCAGCGGGCGCAGCCGGTCCTGCTCCACGTCCACCAGGTAGATGGTCACCGTGACGCCGAGTTCGCGCAGTGCCGCGTTCACCCCGCCCGGCAGCGAATCCGGCAGCAACCGGTGCGACCGGGCGGCGAGGTCGGCGAGGGCCCGGTGCCAGGGCTCGGTGGCGCTCATCCTCCGCGCATACCCGGAACCGGGCCAGCTCAGACCGGCCGCTCAGCCGGCGAGGCCGAGCACCTCCGCCGCCGCCCGGCCGTTGGCGTGGCTGGCGCCGTACGTGGTGACGAACGCCCGGGCGTTGGTCGGCCGCCAGCGCCCGGGCCAGCCCATCTCGACCACGGTCACCGGATGGGTGGCGGCGAGCGCGTCGACCAGCTCGGGACCGCCCGCCAGCCGGTGCAGGTGGCGGCCGACCAGCACGATCGGCCGCGCCCCGGCCAGCCGCCGCAGTGCCTCCGGGTCGGTCTCGCCGGCCACAACCCGGACCTCCTCGGCGTCGGCCAGGTGCGGACCCAGCCCCCACGGCACCCGCCCCTCGGCGATGGTGGAGGCGGCGTGCAGCTGCACGACGAGGGGCTTGGCCAGGCCGGTCACATCGCCTTCGACGCGTACCGCGCGGAGCGCGGCGGCGTACCCGAGTCGTTCGGTGACCGGGGCGGGCGTGCCGGCGGCCCGGGCCCAGCCGGCGAGCTCGGCGGCCCGGCCGGCGGCCTGCTCGACCCGGGCCCGCTCCAGCCGGCCGTCGGCGAGCGCGTCGACGATCTCCGCGACGACCAACTCGACCAGGCCGGCGTCGACCCGGGCGCCGATGCAGAGCAGGTCGGCCCCGGCGGCGAGGGCCCGCACGGCGGCCGGGCCGACGCCGCCGGCGGCCAGTGCCGCGCCCTTCATCTCCAGCGCATCGGTGATCACCGTGCCGGTGAAGCCGTACTCGCCGCGCAGCAGGTCGACCAGGACCGCTCGGCTGAAGGTGGCCGGCCCGTCGCCGGTGAGCGCCGGCACCCGGATGTGCGCGGTCATGATCGCCCGGACGCCGGCGCCGACGACCGCGGCGAAGGGCGGCAGGTCCCGTTCTCGCAGCACGGCCGGCGGCACGTCAACGGTGGGCAGCTCGTAGTGGGAGTCGGCGACGGTCGCCCCGTGGCCGGGGAAGTGCTTGGCGCAGGCGGCCACCCCGGCCGCCTGGAGCCCGGCCACCGCCGCGGCCGAGTGGCGGGCCACCCGGGCCGGGTCGGCGCCGAACGACCGGGTGCCGATGACGGGGTTGTCGTCCGAGCTGTTGACGTCGACGGTGGGCGCCAGGTCGACGGTGATGCCCAGCGCGGCCAGCTCCGCGCCGATCGCCCCGTACACCTCGCGGGTCAGCGCCACATCGTCCACTGCACCGAGGGCGGCGTTGCCCGGGTACGGGCTGCCGGTGGCGTGGGCCAGCCGGGTGACGTCGCCGCCCTCCTCGTCGATCGCGATGATCACGTCGGACCGGCCGGCGCGCAGGGCCGAGGTGCTCGCCGCCACCTGGGCCGGGCTGTGGATGTTGGTGCCGAACAGGGTGTGCCCGGCGAGCCCCTCGGCCAGCAGGTCCACCGCCCAGTCGGGCGGGACCGGCCCCGGGTACGCGGCGAGCAGCGTGCTCAGCGCGAGCCGACGAAGTCCTGGATCCAGCCCCACCTGTTTCCCCTTTCGGTGCCGCGACGGCACTGGTCTCCCCCCTTACGGTGCCGCGACGGCACTGGTCTCCCCCCTTACGGTGCCGAAACGGCTCTGGTCTCCCCGTTCGGTGCCGGACGGCACGAGTGTCGCACCGGAGGTGGCGGCCCCGGGGCCGCGTTGCCACCGGGCCGTCCGAAGACCCCGGACCCCGGTGGCCGATACGCTTGCGGACACCCGTCCGCAGGCCCTTTTGTGATTAGCAAAGTTTACTGAAAATAGAGGACGTGCCATGAGTACGACCCGGCTGCCCGGCACCCCCCGCCTGTTGCGGGCGCTCAACGACCGCGCGGCGCTGGAGCTGCTCCTCGAGCGGGGCCCGCTCACCCGCGCCCGGCTCGGCGAGCTGACCGGGCTGTCCAAGGTCACCGCCTCCCAGCTGGTGGAACGGCTCGAGGAGCGGGGCCTGGTCACCCGGGTCGGTGAGCAGGCCGGCGGGCGGGGCCCGAACGCGCAGCTCTACGCCGTCCGGCCGGACAGCGCCCACGTCGTCGGCGTGGACGTCGGCGCGGAGCGGGTGGTGGCGGCCTGCGCCGACATCACCGGTGCGGTGATCGGCCGGGTCGAGCAGTCCACCCGGGACACCGACGACCCGGTCGGCGTGGTGCACAACGCCGTGGTCCAGGCGGCGAGCAGTGCCGGCGCGGAGCTGTCGAGCGTACGGCGGATCGTGCTGGGCACCCCCGGTCTGGTCGACCCCGGCACCGGCGACATCACCTTCGCCTTCAACCTGCCGCGCTGGCACCGCGGACTGCTCGCCGCGCTCCGCGAGGACCTGCACACGCCGGTGGTCTTCGAGAACGACGTCAACCTCGCCGCCGTCGCCGAGGCGCAGTCCGGCGCCGCGCAGGGGGTGCAGGACTTCGTCCTGGTCTGGTTGGGGGCCGGCGTCGGCCTGGCGATCATGCTCGGCGGCCGGCTGCACCATGGCAGCAGCGGCGCGGCCGGTGAGATCGGCTACCTGCCGGTGCCCGGGGTGCCGATTCCGCGGGACGTCTCCAAGCGGGCGAAGCCGGCGTTTCAGCAGCTCGCCGGCGCCGACGCGGTCCAGGCGGTGGCCGCCGAGCACGGCTTCGCCGGCGACAGCGCGGCCGACGCGGTGCGCGCGGCCATCGCCGCCGGCACGGAAGGCGACCCGATGCTCGACGAGCTGGCCCGGCGGCTGGCCCTCGGGGTGGCCAGCACCTGCGTCGTGCTCGACCCGCCGCTGGTGGTGCTCGCCGGCGAGGTGGGTCAGGCCGGCGGCGCCGCGCTGGCCGAGCGGGTGCAGCACGAGGTCGCCGCGATCACGCTGGTCCGCCCGCGGGTGGTGCCCACCGGGCTCACCGAGGAGCCGATCCTGCGGGGTGCGCTGCGGACCGCGCTGGACGCGGTCCGGGACGAGGTCTTCGGCTCGACGGTCGGCTGACCCGGCGCGCGCCGGTCCACCTCGGTCTCCCACGCGAAGGAATCTTTCACCACGGACCCGGGTGCTGCAAGGTCTTGCCGCACCCGGGTCCTCCGCTCCCCACTCAGATCAGGTCGCGGCGGCGGAACGCGCCGAAGGCGGCCACCGCCAGCAGCACCGTGATGCTGAGCAGCACCGCCAGCCCCGGGGCCCAGCTCAGCGTGTACATGCCGTCGCAGTAGCCGGCCACATCGCCCCGGCAGGCGTGGTTGTCCCAGAAACGGGCCTCTCCGCTCAGCCAGGCGATGAGATAGCTGGAAATCATCCACTGGTCCGGCCGGGCCGCGTCGAGGATCTGCAGCACCAGCCGGGCGCCCAGCTCCCAGACCACCAGGTACGCGGCCACCGTGCCGAGCGCCGCCGCCGTGTGCCGGCCCAGCGTGGCGATCGCGAAGCCCAGCGTGGCGGCGAGCAGCACCAGCACCAGCCCGCGCCCGTACGTGGCCCCCAGCGACCGCCAGAACTCGCCGTCCAGGTGGCCCGGCAGCCCCGCCGTCTGCCCGATCAGCCAGAACACGGCCAGGTAGGCCGCCGACGCCACCGCGGAGAGGACCAGCAGCGCACCGAGCAGCGTGCCGAGCTTGGCGCCGAGCACCGCCAGCCGGCGCGGTCGCCACAGCAGCAGGTTGACGACACCGCCGGAGTTCAGGTCGGCGCCGATGTAGGACGCGCCGACGAGGAACCCGAAGAGCACCAGGAAGGCGACCAGGAAGTAGAGCAGCGGCCGGGCCTGGGTGGCGAAGTTGAACACCCCGGGGAGGAAGTCCGCCGCCACCGGCACCCGCTCCATCCGGGCCGGATCGATCTCGCTGCAGTCGCCGGGGATGTAGTCGCTCTCCTCCGGCGCCGACTGGCCAGCCTTGATCTGCAGGCACCGGTCATGCGCTTCCTCCAGACGGCCCCGCTCCGCGGCGGCCTGGGCCTGGGCCTGGCTCAGTTCGGCAGGGGTCGGCCGGTGGGAACCGGCCAGCGTGGTCGCCGCCGTCACCGCGAACGCCAGGACCAGCAGTACCACCATGAGCTGCACGAAGCGGCGCGCGGTCAGCCGCTCCAGCTCGGCGCGGACCAGGTTCACGCCCCCACCTCCCGGGAGTCACCAACGCGTGCGTCGAGGTCGATCGCCGCGTCCTTCTGCGTCTGCTCGGGCAGCAACGAGTCGTCCACCTGGCGCGGGATCGTCGGGTGCGGCCCGGTCCCGGTCAGCTCCAGGAAGACGCTCTCCAGGTCGGGCCGGAGCGGGACCAGTTCGCGTACCCAGACGCCCTGCTCGCCCAGCGTTCGGGTGATCAGCTCCGGCTCGTCCACCCCGCCGACCACCAGGCGGTCGGGCTGTGCGGTGACGGACAGGCCGAGCGCCCGCAGCAGCTCCCCGGCGCGCTCCGGCTCGGCCACCCGGACGGCGTACTCATGCTGGTCGAAGCCGGCGAGCACCTCGTCGACCGGGCCGGCCGCGACCCGGCGGCCGTGGGAGATGATCGTCACGTGGTCGCAGATCAGCTGGATCTCGGCCAGGATGTGGCTGGAGAGCAGCACGGTCACCCCGGCCTCCGCCAGCGACCGCATCAGGTCCCGCATCTCCCGGATCCCGGCCGGGTCCAGCCCGTTCGCCGGCTCGTCGAGGATCAGCAGCTCCGGGCTCTTGAGCAGCGCCGAGGCGACCGCCAGCCGCTGCTTCATGCCCAGCGAGTAGCCCTTGACCCGCTCGTCACCCCGGTCGCGCAGACCGACCTGCTCGAGCACCTCGTCCACCCGGCCGGTCGGCACGCCGCCGGCCAGGGCGAGCAGCCGTAGCGTGCGGCGCGCGGTGAAGTTGCCGAAGAACTGCGGGCTCTCCACGATCGCGCCGACCCGCCCGGCGACCTCGGGCAGTCGCTGCGGTGAGGGCGCTCCGAGCATGCTCATCCGGCCACCGTCCGCGCGGACCAGCCCGAGCAGGGCACGCAGCGTGGTGGTCTTGCCCGAGCCGTTGGGCCCGAGGAAACCGTGGATCTGCCCGGCGTCGACCCGCAGGTCGAAGCCGTCGACGGCGACCCGGCGCCCCTGGCGCAGGGTGTGGAACGTCTTGCGGAGGCCGTCGATCTCGATGACCGCGCTCATCCGCGCGGCTCCTGACAGCGGTCGGGCATGAACTGTCCTCCGGGTGTGGTGACCAACGACACGGCGCCTCAGCGTAGGGCCGCGGCGCCGCCCGTGGGGGGCACCGCGGCGGTGCGTGGTTGGATGGACCGGTGACTGGTGACCTGATCCCCGGCGCCGCCGGCGCCCCTGCCGCCCCCTCCACCGTGGACGCGGATCTGGTGGTCAGCCTCCACGGGGTCGGCGTCAGGCGCTCCGGCACGGCGCTGCTGCAAGACGTCGACTGGCGGGTCGAGCTGGACGAGCGCTGGGTGGTGCTCGGGCCGAACGGTGCCGGAAAGACGACCCTGCTCAGCCTGGCCGCCGGCCGGCTGCACCCGACCACCGGCACCGCGCACGTGCTGGGTGAGCGGATCGGCCGCACCGACGTCAACGAGCTGCGGATGCGCATCGGCCTCTCCACCGCCGCCCTGGCCGAGCGGCTCCCCGTCGAGGAGCGCGTCAGCGACGTCGTGGTGACCGCGGCCTGGTCGGTGGTCGGCCGCTGGCGGGAGAGCTACGACCGCACCGACGAGGCCCGCGCCCGGGCCCTGCTCGGGCAGCTCGGCGCCGGGCACCTCGCCGACCGGGCGTACGGCACGCTGTCGGAGGGGGAGCGCAAGCGGGTGCAGATCGCCCGGGCGCTGATGACCGACCCCGAGCTGCTGCTGCTCGACGAACCGGCCGCCGGGCTCGACCTGGGCGGGCGCGAGGACCTGGTCGCCCGGCTGGCCGAGCTGGCGTACGACCCGGACGCGCCGGCCCTGGTGCTGGTCACCCATCACGTCGAGGAGATCCCGCCCGGCTTCACCCACGCGCTGCTGCTGCGCGACGGGGGCGTGGTGGCGCAGGGCGTGCTCGCGGACACCCTCACCGCCGACAACCTGTCGAAGACCTTCGGCCTGCCCCTCGTCGTCGAGCGCTCCGGCGAGCGCTGGACCGCCCGCGCCGCCTGAGGCGGACAGGAACCACCATGCAGCAGACCCGGGTGGCCGTGGTGGGCAGCGCGAACATGGACCTGGTCGGCACCGCGGCCGCGCTGCCCCGACCGGGGGAGACCGTCCTCGGCAGCGACTTCGTCATGGTCCCCGGCGGCAAGGGCGCGAACCAGGCGATCGCCGCGGTCCGTGCCGGGGCGTCCTGCGCCTTCCTCGGCGCGATCGGCTCGGACGCCTTCGGGGTCACCCTCAGAGCCCGGATCACCGCCGCCGGCGTGGACACCAGTCACCTTCGGGTGGTGTACGGGACCTCCGGGGTGGCGCTGGTCATGGTCAACGCCGAGGGGGAGAACGCGATCCTGGTGACGCCCGGCGCGAACGGGGCGTTCACCGGGCTGACCGAGGGCGAGCTGCACGCCGTACGCGAGGCGGACGTGCTGGTCGCGCAGCTGGAGGTGCCGGTCGAGACGGTGACCGAGGCGGCGCTCGCGGCCCGGGCCGCCGGCACCCGGGTGGTCCTCAACGCGGCGCCGGCCCGGCAGGTGCCGGCCGACCTGCTCGCCGCGGTGGACCTGCTCGTGGTCAACGAGACCGAGGCACTGGCGCTCACCGGCCGGGGCCGGGACGAGCCGGAGGCGCTGCTCGCCCTGGTGCCCCGGGCGGTGCTGACCCTCGGCGCCCAGGGCGCCTGGTACGGCGACCGGGACGGGACCGCGGTGCACGTCCCCGCGGTCAAGATCGACGCGGTCGACTCCACCGCCGCCGGTGACGCCTTCACCGCCGCGCTGGCGGTCGCCTGGGGCGAGGGCCGGGAGCTGGTCGACGCGGTGCACTGGGCGGCGGCGGCCGGGGCGGCCTGCGTACGGCGGCTTGGCGCTTCCGTGGCGCTACCCCGCCGGGTCGAGATCGACGAGCTGTACGCCCCACCGGCCTGACCGCGGGCGTTACGCCCCGCCGGTCCGGAACGCCCGCCGGTACGCCGACGGCGAGGTGCGCATCGCCCGGCCGAAGTGGTGCCGGTAGGTGACCGGGCTGTCGAAGCCCACCGCCGTCGCGATCTCCTCCACCCCGGCGTCCGTCGTCTCCAACAGGGCCAAACTCGCCCGGACCCGCTGGTCGATCAGCCAGCGGATCGGGCTGGTCCCGGTGGCCCGGGAGAAGTGCCGCAGGTAGGTCCGGGGTGACATGTGGGCCCGCCTGGCCAACGCCGCCACGGTGACGGGCTGGGACAGGTGGGCCATCGCCCAGGCCATGCTGCCGGCGATCCGGTCGTCGTCGGGATCGACGCTGACCGGCGCCTCGATGAACTGGGCCTGCCCGCCGTCGCGGTTCGGCGGGATCACCAGCCGGCGGGCGACCGCGTTGGCGATCGCGGCGCCGAAATCGCGCCGGACGACGTGCACGCAGAGGTCGAGGCCGGCGGCGCTGCCGGCGCTGGTGAGGATGTCGCCGTCGTCGAGGTAGAGCACGTCGGGGTCGACCGTCACCGCGGGGTGGCGGCGGGCCAGCAGGTCCGCGTACCGCCAGTGGGTGGTGACCCGGCGGCCGTCGAGCAGGCCCGCGCCGGCCAGGGCGAACGCGCCGGAGCAGATGGACATGAGTCGGGCGCCCCGGCGGTGCGCTCGGCGCAGCGCGGTGACCAGCTCCGGCGACGGGTCGGCGGTGACGTCGGGCACCCCGGGCAGGACCACGGTGCCCGCCTCGGCGAGGGCGTCCAGGCCGTACGGGGTGTGCAGGGCAGCGCCGCCGACGACCGGCACCGACCCCGGGCGTTCCGTGCAGACGGTGAGCCGGTACCAGTCGACGTTCAGCTCCGGGCGGGGCAGCCCGAACACCTCGGACACGATGCCGGTCTCGAAGACCGACATCCCCGGGAACGCGAGCACGGCGACGGTTCGCTCGACTGGCGACATGGCGGGATGTTAGCGGAGGACGGCGTTCCCGCCACTCCCTTGCCGATCGGCGCGGGCTGCAGGATCGGGGACATGACGCTCTCCGTACCGCCGGCCGATCCGGCGACCGCCGCCGCCCACTTCCTCGCCCGGCTCAGCTTCGAGACCGACGTCAGCGACGTGCACGCCGACCTGGCGGCGGGCACGCCGGCACTGGTGGTGGTGGACTCCCGCGGCATCGCCGCCTGGCGGCAGGGGCACCTGCCGGGCGCCGTGCACCTGCCCACCGCCGAGATCGCCGCTCGGGCCCGGGAGGTGGTGCCGGTCGGGTCGACCGTGGTGACGTACTGCTGGGGGCCGGGCTGCAACGGGGCGACCCGGGCGGCGCTGCAGTTCGCCCGGCTCGGCCACCCGGTCAAGGAGATGATCGGCGGCTTCGAGTACTGGGCCCGGGAGGGGCTGCCGGTGGCCACGCCGGCCGGGGTGGTCCGCCGGCAGGTGGACGAGCTCACCGCGCCTCGATCGGCCGTCGTGTGCGACTGCTGACGGGCCCGGTCAGTCGGCTGGCTCGTCGGTGAGACGTTCGCCCCGGCGGCGCAGCATGCCGAGGCCGGGGATGCCGGCGACCGCCAGCTTCAGGTCGCGGGTGACCTCGAGCAGGTCGTGCAGGTCCGGGCCGACCCGGTCCAGGGTGGCCAGGATCGGCAGGATGTCCGAGGTCAGGTGCTCCTTGAGCTTGGGCAGCTCGTCGACGAGCCGGATCGCCGCGGTCACCTCCTCGTGGCTGAGCTGCGCGACGAAGCGGGTGGCCATCGGCGCGGCCCGGCGCAGCGCCGGCTCGTACGCCGCCAGCAGCCCGGCCGCCGAGCCGGCGGCCTCCTCCGCGGCGACCACGGTCCCGGCCGCCCGGCCGGCCACCGCGTCCACCTCGGCGACCACCGTGCCGGCCGCCCGGGCTACCCGCTCGGCCTCGCCGACCACGACGGACGCCGCGGCGGAGACCCGCTCGGCCTCGCCGACCACCACGGCGGCCGCCGCGGCGACCTCGGTGGCGTTCTCGATCGCGGTGGTGGCGGGCGCGCTGATCACCGCGACCTCGCGGACCGCCGCCTCGGCGGCGGTGAGCACCCGGTCGGTGCGGTCCAGGGTGCCCTCGATCCGGTCCACCACCCCGTTGATCCGGCGCAGCAGCGCCTCCACCCCGTCCAGCACCCCGAAGGCGCGGGCCGGTACGGCGGCGAACGAGGCGGCCGAGCCGAGCGCCTGGTCCAGGGCGGAGCGGGTGAGCCCGGCGACGGCGCGCGGCCGGGGGAGGGGAATCGCCATGGGAACCAGTGTGCGTCGGGTCCGCCAGGACCGCCGGTTGGCGGCGGCGCGGTCGTCTTCACGACCGCGAGCGGGAGGGAGCACCGGGTCGCCGGGCCGGTGCCGGCCACGGTCGGCGCGGCTGGCCGCGACGGTAGGGTGCCGGCATGTCGGCCCCCTCGCCCGGCGTACGCCCGGCCGTCCGGCGCACCCCGGTGCTCGCCGTCCTCGCCCTGCTCGCGGTGGCGCTCGGCGGACTGGTGCTGGTCCGGGCCGGATCCGGGCTGACCACCCGACAGGTCACGGTCGCCGGTGTGCCGCTCACCGAGATACGCGCCACCCCGGCGTCGGCGGACACCCGGCGGCCCGGAGTGGTGATCGCGCACGGGTTCGCGGGCTCCGCCCGGCTGATGCGACCGATCGCCGACACCGTGGCCCGGCACGGCGGCGTCGCGGTGCTGCTCGACTTCGCCGGCCACGGCGCCAACCCGGCCCGGCTGCCCGGTGCGGGCCGGGACGCTGCCGCCGGCCGGGACACCCTGGAACGCGACCTCGACGTCGCCGTCGCGCACCTGCGCACCCTGCCCGACGTGGACCCGGATCGGATCGTCCTGGTCGGACACTCGATGGGTGCCGGGGCGGTGACCCGGTACGCCGGCGGTCACCCCGAGATCGCCGGCACCGTCGCCATTTCCCTGCCGGACGCGGCCGACCTGCCGTACGGGCGGCCCCGATCGCTGGTGCTGGTCGTCGGGGACGCCGAGTTCCCCGACTTCCGACGCACCGCAGAGGAGGCGGTGCGGCGGGCCCCAGCCGGTGCGCGGAGGCTGGTCGTGGTGCCGGGGACGGAGCACATCTCGGTGCTCTTCGCCGGCCGTACCCATGACGCCGTCCTTGGCGCGCTGCCCGGCGCGCCGGACGACCCGCGCCCGGAGCCGGCCGCCCGGTTGGTCGGCGGCGGCCTGCTGCTAGTCGGCTTCGGGCTGGGCTTCGTCCCGCTGGTGGCCCTGCTGTTCCGCCGCCCGTCGGGTGGCGGCGGGACCGCTGGCAGCGGCCCCCGGGGATCGCGTGTCGTGCCAGCCTGGAGTTCGCTCAGTCTGGCCGTGCTGGCCGCCGGGCCGGGCGCGGTCGTCGCCGGCGCGCTGCCGACCGCCCGGTTGCCGCTGGCGGTCGGCGGCTACGTGACCGGATTCCTGCTGGTCACCGGTCTGCTGTTGGCGGCGGCGCACCGATGGCGGACTCGACGTGCGGCGACGGGGCCGGCCGCGGCGGTCGAGTGCCCACCCGACGAGCCCGTCGCGCAATGCCCACCCGTGCGGACCGTTGTCGCGGTGGCCGTGCTCAGCGGATACGCGCTGGTCGCGGTCGCCGTTCCGATCCACCTCGGACTCACCTCGGCGCTGCCGGTCGGTGCCCGCTGGTGGCTGCTGCCGCTGGTCGCGCTCGGCTGCCTGGTCTTCCTGCTCGGCGCCGAGTTGGCCGCCCGCGGCCGCGCCTGGGTGCACGCGGCCGTCGGCGCGACCGCCGTGCTGGCGCTCACCGCCTCCGCCATGGTCGGTCTGGCGCCCGGGTTCGTGGTGCTGGTGGTGCCGCTGTTCGCGCTGCTGCTCGGTTGGCAGGCGGCCTGGGCGGTGACCCTGCGCCGCGCGGGCGCGCCCCGCTGGCTGCCCGCGCTGGTCGGGGCGGTGCTGCTGGCCTGGCCGCTGACCACCACCCTGCCGCTGACCTGACCCGACCTGCCCACGCCCTGACGGTAACTGACGGCCGCCTCCACGGTGTGTGATGCCGGGTGGCACCTTCGATGGCCCGGTTCCCTCCTTTGCTCTGCTGCACTCCCGGCAACACCGTTTCTGACCACCGGAAACTCCGGTCGGGCTAACTGAGGCAACAGTGACCATCGGTGACTGTTGCCTCCGCTGCAGCAGAGCAAAGGCGGTGGTGCGGGCTCCTGGACCTCGAGCCGGCGGAGCTGAGAGTGACGTTCGGCTGTCGGCGGCGAGCGGTGCCGGAGCCGCGATCCTGCTGGTCGCCGAGCGCTTCAGGCGTCCAGTTCTGGGGCGAGCAGGACCTCTACGGCCTGCTGCGCGGCTTGGCGATGCTGCCGGACGAGCCGATCGAGTTCTGACCCGGCGCCTGCCCGCTCTCCATCGCGCGCTGCACCGCCCGGTAGATCTGGCCGAAACGCAGCGCGTCGCCGGTGCGCAGCAGCCGCACCGGCTGGCCCCGCCAGCGGGCCCACATCTCCAACTGCCGACTTCCGCGGGCGTACGAGCGGTCCAGGTGCTCGAAGAGGAAGTCGGCCAGCGGGCCGACACCGAGCCCGACCAGCACCGACACGCCAACGATGGCAACCGTGACGGTCAGTGAGCGGTGCAGCCAGACCGCCAGCCCGACGCCGAGCACGGCGGCCACCAGCGGTCCGGCCAGCGCGGCGCCGATCGCGCCCCGGCCGGCGAGCACCCGCCAGGAACGGCTGCCCCGCCGGTGCCACAGCATGCTGATCTCCGCCAGCGGATACGTCCGGCCGTCCACCCGGACGGCGGTGGAGGTGACCTGCACGGACCTGTCGTCGTAGTACGTGATCATGGTCTGACTCCCGGTGGCGGGGCTGACACCAGACTACTTTCCCCAACGACCCGGGCCGTAAGGTTGGCACGCGACTTCGACGAGGAAGTGAGGGCAGTGTGAGCGAGTTCGTTCGGCTGGAGACCAAGGACGGCATCGGCACCATCCGGCTGGAGCGGCCGCCGATGAACGCGCTCAACACCCAGGTGCAGGAGGAGTTGCGGGCCGCCGCGGCGGCGGCCACCGCCGACCCCGAGGTCCGCGCGGTCATCGTGTACGGCGGGGAGAAGGTCTTCGCCGCTGGCGCGGACATCAAGGAGATGGCCGACATGTCCTACGTGGACATGGCGGAGCGGGCCGCCGACCTCTCCAGCGCGCTGGGCGCCATCGCCCGGATCCCGAAGCCGGTGGTCGCCGCCATCACCGGGTACGCCCTCGGTGGCGGCTGCGAGCTGGCCCTCGCCTGTGACTGGCGGGTGGTGGCCGAGGACGCCAAGCTCGGCCAGCCCGAGATCAAGCTCGGCATCATCCCCGGTGCCGGCGGCACCCAGCGGCTCGCCCGCCTGGTCGGCCCGGCCCGGGCCAAGGACCTGATCATGTCCGGCCGGATGGTCGACGCCCAGGAGGCGCTGCGGATCGGCCTGGCCGACCGCGTCGTTCCGGCGGCCCAGGTCTACGACGCCGCGGTCGCGCTGGTGAAGCCGTTCCTGACCGGCCCGGTGCAGGCGCTGCGGGCGGCCAAGCTGGCCGTCGACGGCGGCCTGGACATGGACCTCAACTCCGGTCTGGCCTGGGAGAGTCAGCTTTTCGCGGCGCTCTTCGCCACCGACGACCGGCGGGAGGGCATGGCCGCGTTCGTCGAGAAGCGCAAGCCGAACTTCACCGGCCGCTGAGCCGGCCCGGGTCGGCGGCGCGCCCCGTCGCCGACCCGAGAACGGTTCACATTCTTCCTACCGGCCAGTAGCGTATGACTCCGCATCTGTGACGAGGGGAGCGGCGATGACGGAACGGGTCGAGGGTCACGGCGGAGAACTGGCGCTGGCGGCGCTGCGCGCCCACGGCATACGGGAGATGTTCACCCTCTCCGGCGGCCACGTCTTCCCGCTCTACGACGCCGCGCACAAGAACGACTTCCCCATCTACGACGTCCGGCACGAGCAGTCCGCCGTCTTCGCCGCCGAGGCGGTGGCCAAGCTGCAGCGCCGACCCGGTCTGGCCGTGCTCACCGCCGGCCCCGGCGTCACCAACGGCGTCTCCGGGCTGACCAGTGCCTTCTTCAACGCCTCCCCGGTGCTGGTGCTCGGCGGGCGGGCACCGCAGTTCCGCTGGGGCTCCGGCAGTCTGCAGGAGATGGACCACCTGCCGTTGGTCGCCCCCGTCACCAAGCACGCCGAGACGGTGTTCAGCGCGGACGACATCCCACGCGCGGTGACCGCGGCGCTCACCGCCGCGCTCACCCCGCACCGCGGGCCGGCCTTCCTCGACTTCCCGCTCGAGGCGGTCTTCTCCGTGGGCGACGCGCAGCTCCCGCCGGCGTCCGCCATCGCGCCGATCGAGGCCGACCCCGACGAGGTCGCCACGGCGGCCGCCCTCCTCGCCGGGGCGAGCCGGCCGGTGGTCATCGCCGGCTCCGACGTCTACGTCGGGGACGCCGTCGACGCCCTGCGGGCCGCGGCCGAGGCGCTGCAGGTGCCGGTCTTCACCAACGGGATGGGCCGGGGAGCGCTGCCGCCCGAGCACCCACTCGCCTTCGCCAAGGCCCGCCGGGTCGCGCTCAAGGGCGCCGACGTGGTGGCGGTGATCGGCACCCCGCTGGACTTCCGGCTCGGCTTCGGCGACTTCGGCGAGGCGAAGGTCGTGCACATCGTCGACGCCCCCAGCCAGCGTGCCGGGCACGTGCGGCCCGCCGCCGCCCCCGCCGGCGACCTGCGGCTCATTCTCACCGCGCTGGCCGAGCACCCCGGCGACCGGGCCGACCACGCCGACTGGATCGCGCAGCTGCGGGTCGCCGAGGACGCGGCGAAGGCCCGGGACGCCGAGGAGATGGCCGCCGAGACCGACCCGATCCGCCCGGCCCGGGTCTACGGCGAGCTGCGCAAGGTCCTCGCCCGCGACGCCATCACCATCGGCGACGGCGGCGACTTCGTCTCGTACGCCGGCCGCTACCTGGAGCCGGCCCAGCCCGGCACCTGGCTCGACCCCGGCCCGTACGGCTGCCTCGGCACCGGCATGGGCTACGCGATGGGGGCCCGGGTCAGCCACCCGGACCGGCAGATCTGCGTGCTGATGGGCGACGGCGCCGCCGGCTTCTCGCTGATGGACGTGGAGTCGCTGGTCCGCCAGCAGCTGCCGGTGGTCATCGTGGTCGGCAACAACGGCATCTGGGGCCTGGAGAAGCACCCGATGCGGGCCATGTACGGCTACGACGTCGCCGCCGACCTCCAGCCGGGGCTGCGCTACGACAAGGTGGTCGAGGCGCTCGGCGGTGCCGGCGAGACGGTGGAGAAGGCCGCCGACCTCGGCCCGGCGCTGACCCGCGCCTTCGACGCCGGCGTGCCGTACCTGGTCAACGTGCTGACCGACCCGGCCGACGCGTACCCCCGCTCGTCCAACCTGGCCTGAGCCGGTTCAAATTCTTCCGGCAGCAAAATCAGCGGATTGTCAGCGCCTGTCGTCGTAACGTCAGCGCCGGGTCGACGGAATGTCAGTGCCGTCGGTCAGGGTGGGGTGACCAGAGACGACGACAGGAGTTGCGATGGAATACGCGATCCGCGCGGAGGGCCTGGTACGCCGGTTCGGCGCCACGACCGCCCTCGCCGGAGTGGACCTGGCCGTCCCCACCGGCACGGTCTTCGGCCTGCTCGGGCCGAACGGCGCGGGCAAGACCACGGCGGTCCGGGTGCTCGCCACCCTGATTGGCGCCGACGAGGGGCACGCCACCGTGGGCGGGTACGACGTCCGCCGCGACGCACACCGGGTGCGCCAGCTGATCGGCCTGACCGGGCAGTACGCCTCGGTCGACGAGACGCTCACCGGCACCGAGAACCTGCTGCTGATCGGCCGGCTGCTCGGGATGCGCCGGGCCGACGCCCGGGTCCGCGCCCGCCAGCTGCTCGCCGACTTTCAGCTCACGGACGCCGCAGATCGGGCGGCAAAGACCTACTCGGGCGGCATGCGCCGCCGTCTCGACCTGGCCGCCAGCCTGGTCGGTCGGCCGCAGGTGCTCTTCCTCGACGAGCCGACCACCGGGCTGGACCCGCGCAGCCGCAACGAGCTGTGGGACATGGTCCGCGGCCTGGTCGCCGACGGGGTGACCGTGCTGCTGACCACGCAGTACCTGGAGGAGGCGGACCAGTTGGCGGGCGAGATCGCCGTGGTCGACCACGGCCGGGTCATCGCGCAGGGCACGCCCGAGGAGCTGAAGGCGAAGACCGGCGGACAGATCCTGGCCGTCCGGCCGGCGGACGCCAGCGACCTGCCGACCGTGGTGTCCATCGCCGCCGAGGTCGCCGGGGCGACCCCCGAGGTCGCCCAGACCACCGTGACCGTGCCCGTGAACGACCCCGGGGTGCTGCCCGCCATGGTCCGCCGGCTCGACCAGGCCGAGATCACGATCGCCGAGCTGGCCCTGCGCGGCTCCAGCCTGGACGAGGTCTTCCTCTCCCTGACCGGCCACCGGGCCGAGCAGGACGCCCGCACCGATGCCGGCACGTTCGAAGGGAGCCTGGCATGACCGCCGCCGTCACCACCGCCACCGCCACGCCGCTGGCCCCGGCCCGCCGGCTCAGCCTCGCCGCCGGGCTGCGGCACACCCTCACCCTCGCTTGGCGCAGCCTGGTGCAGATCAAGCACAACCCGATGGAGCTGCTCGACCTGAGCATCCAGCCGGTGATGTTCGTGCTGCTCTTCACGTACGTCTTCGGCACGGCGATCTCCGGCTCCCCGGGCGACTACCTGCAGTTCGCGTTGCCCGGGATCATCGTGCAGAACGCCCTCTTCGCCACCATGACCACCGGGTTCGGGCTGAACAACGACCTCACCAAGGGTGTCTTCGACCGGCTGCGCGCGCTGCCGATCGCCCGCTGGTCGCCGCTGGCCGGCCGGATCCTCGCCGACACGGTCAAGCAGGCGTGGTCGGTGTCGCTGCTGGTCGGGGTCGGTGCGATCCTCGGCTTCCGGCTGGGCAACGGAGTGGTTGGGCTGCTCGGCGCGTTCGCCCTGCTGCTCGGCTTCTCGCTGGCCGCGTCGTGGATCTCGGTGCTGGTCGGGGTGCTGGTCAGCGAGCCGGAGAAGGTGCAGATCTTCGGCTTCATGGTGATCTTCCCGCTGACCTTCACCAGCAACGTCTTCGTACCTACCGACCGGATGCCGGGCTGGCTCCAGAACTGGGTCGAGGTCAACCCGGTCACCATCCTGGCCGACGCGCTGCGCGGCCTGCTGGTCGGCGGTCCGGTGGCCGGGCCGGTCGTCCAGTCGCTGATCTGGGCCGCCGCCCTCGCCGCCGTGTTCGCCCCGCTGGCGGTCCGGGCGCTCAGGCGTCGAGTGTGACCCGCGCCGCCTCCGCCCGCACCCCCGTCGCCGCGCCGCGCAGCCGCGCGGCGACGGCCGGGCGGCCCAGCCGCACGGCGGGGTCGGCGGGAGAGCCGGCGCACCGGCCCAGCGCCTAGACCTCGGGCCGGTCCTGCTCGCGCCGCGGGTCCGCCTCGCGGCGGCGCAGCTCCTCCTCGCGGCGGCGCAGGTCCTCCTCCCAGCGGCGGAAGAGCTCCTGGTCCTGCTGCCGGGGGCGGTCCCCGATGGACTGCAGGAACGCCGGGTCGTCGTCCGGCGCGACCTGCCGGCGGCGGTCCACTTCGGAGAACCCGTTCCCCATCGGCCACGCGGTCCGCGGCCGGCCCGGGCCGGTCTCCCGGCCGACGGCGAACCAGGCGATCGACCCGAGCAGCGGGAAGAACAGGATGATCAGCACCCAGGCGATCCGGGGCAGCGCCCGGATCTCGCCCTCCTCTGCGGAGAGGCAGCTGATCAGCGCGCAGATGGCGAGAACGATCTCGACCAGGAAGAGAAGCCCGTACAGGCGAACCATGTCGGACATCATGGCCCACGGATGCCGTTCAGCGCAGCCCGCGTAGCACCAAAAGCACACCGAGCAGCGCGAGCCCGGCGGCGGTCAGCGCGGTCAGGGGGAACGACCAGCGCTGGGCGCGACGTGGTCCGGTGCCGGTGGCCCGCCGCCAGTTCAACGCGAGCGCGCCGAGCCAACCCACCACCGCGACCGCCGCCAGCAGGGCGTCGGTGAGGTCGCCGGTGAGCGCCAGCCGGACCAGCAGTACGACCACCGCGGCGAACGCCAGCAGGGTGCGTCGCCAGGCCAGCCGGGTCCGTTCCGGCTGGAGGCCCGGGTCGCCGGTCATCCGATCGCCCGGGCCAGCACCGCGGCCACCAGCAGCAGCGCGCCGAGGGCGACGGCGAGCGCCAGCACCGCCGGGAAGCGCGACGCCGGCAGTTCCTCGCCGAGCCGGATGGCCCGCTCGGTACGCGCCCAGTGGTCCACCGCCCGCACCGCGACCGTGCCGCCCAACAGCAGCAGCGCGATGGCGATCGCCTCGCGCAGGTGGGTCAGGGGCAGCGGCGGCAGGAACTGCGCGGCGGCCAGCCCGCCGGCGATCAGCGCCAGCCCGGTCCGCAGCCAGGCCAGGAAGGTCCGCTCGTTCGCCAGCGAGAACCGGTAGTCGGGCCGGCTTCCGACCGACCGCAGCTCACGGGGATCGAACCACCGCCTGATCGCCTCCCACACGCCGTCGATTATCCGCTTTGTCCGATGCATAGCCTGAGAGGATGACCGATCTTGACACCCGCACGCTGCGGGACGCCTACGACACCCAGATCCGTCCGGAGATCCCCGACCCGCTGCCGGCCGGGGTGACCGTGGAACGGGACGGCCCCCTGGTCCGCATCCTCGGCCTGGACCAACGCGGCTTCCTGACGTACCGGGACCTGGGCGGGCTGGCCGGCGCGGAACTGGACGAGCTGATCGCCCGGCAGGTGGAGCTCTTCCGGCGCCGGGGCGAGGCGGTGGAGTGGAAGCTCAACGGCCACGACGAGCCGGCCGACCTGGGCGATCGGCTGCGTGCCGCCGGGTTCGTCCCCGAGGACCTGGAGACCGTGGTGGTCGGTCCGGTCGCGGCGCTGGCCGCCGCCGTCCCGGTCCTGCCCGACGGGGTACGCCTGCGTGAGGTCACCGCCCGCGCCGACCTGGAGCGGATCGCCGCGATGGAGGAGGCGGTCTGGCACGACGACCGGAGCCACCTGGTGACCGGGCTGGCGAAGGAGATCGACGCCGACCCGCAGTCCATCACCGTGGTGGTGGCCGAGACGGGGGAGACGGTGGTCAGCGCGGGCTGGGTCCGCTACCTGCGCAACACCGGCTTCGCGACCCTCTGGGGCGGCTCGACGCTGCCCGAGTGGCGTGGCCGGGGCATCTACCGGGCGTTGGTCGCGTACCGGGCGCGGCTGGCCGAGCAGCGCGGGAAGACGCTGCTCCAGGTGGACTGCTCGCCGGACAGTCGGCCGATCCTGGAGCGGCTCGGCCTCGTCCCGGTCACCACGACCACCCCGTACGTCTACACTCCGTGATCATGGAGCAGCGGTTGACGGAGGAGGAGCGACTCATCCTGAAGACGGGGGCGTTCGGCGCCGTCTTCCTGGTGTCGAACGTCGAGCCCGGGATGCTCGCCATGATCAGGGAGAGCATGGCCGCGTCCGGGGTGATGGCGGACGCCAGCGGCGTGGTGAGGGAGGCGCTCACCACCGGCCCGCTGCCGAAGCTGCCCCGGGACTCGACGCTGGAGATCGAATCGGTGGTGCTGCCGGCGCTGACCCGGGCGCTGCAGATCCTGCGGGAGAAGGCTCCGGACGAGTTGGAGACGTACCGGTCGGTGGTGCTGGCCGCGGTGGACCGGGTGGCCGGGGCGGACCGGGGGGTGGCGCCGGCCGAGGCGGCGATGATCGACCGGATCAGGACCGCGCTGGCCGAGCCGGCCTGACCGCGCCGACCGACCAGAGCGCCCGGACGCTGGTCCGGACGCAGCGGTCGCGGACCCGCCCGCAGGCGCACCGGTAGGTGTCGGGGCTGATCCGGCGGCAGGGCCGGCGGGAGGCGGCCACGTCTCCCGCGGCCCGACCTGTCGCCGCCGAACTGCTAATTTCCGACATGTACGTCACCTCCCGATTTGCGAGCTTACCCGCGCCGGGCGACTCGCGGTGACCTGTGTCACTCCGAGGTCCCGAAGCGGCCATGCTACTTGCGGGTAACATGGCGCCCGTGGGCAACTGCACAGCAGCCCGCGGTTGACCGAGCGTTAAGTCACGCGGGAGGCTGCGCCCGTGACCGGGCGAGCGATCGCAACACCAAACAGGAGGGTCGTCGAAGCGCGATGAACATCGTCGTACTCGTCAAGCAGGTGCCCGATTCGGGCGCGGACCGCAACCTGCGTTCTGACGACAACACCGTCGACCGCGGTTCGGCGAACAACGTCATCAACGAGATGGACGAGTACGCCATCGAAGAGGCGTTGAAGATCAAGGAGGCGCACGGCGGCGAGGTCACCATCCTGACCATGGGTCCGGACCGGGCGACCGAGTCGATCCGCAAGGCGCTGTCCATGGGCCCGGACAAGGCCGTGCACGTGGTGGACGACGCCCTGCACGGGTCCTGCGCCGTGGCCACCTCGAAGGTGCTCGCCGCCGCGCTCGGTCAGCTCAACGCGGACCTGGTGATCTGCGGCGCCGAGTCGACCGACGGTCGGGTCCAGGTGATGCCGCACATGATCGCCGAGCGGCTGGGCGTCGCCGCGCTGACCGGTGCGCGCAAGCTCACCGTGGACGGCGCCACGCTGACCGTCGAGCGGCAGACCGAGGAGGGCTACGAGGTGGTCACCGCCTCGACCCCGGCCGTGGTCTCCGTCTGGGACACCATCAACGAGCCGCGCTACCCGTCCTTCAAGGGCATCATGGCCGCCAAGAAGAAGCCGGTGCAGACGCTCTCCCTGGGTGACCTCGGCGTCGCCCCGGCCGAGGTGGGCTTCGACGGCGCGACCAGCGCCGTGCTGGAGCACACCAAGCGCCCGCCGCGCTCCGGCGGCGCCAAGATCACCGACGAGGGCGACGGCGGCGCGAAGCTGGTCGAGTTCCTCGCCACCGAGAAGTTCGTGTGAGAGGTCTGGACATGTCTGAGGTTCTCGTCGTCGTCGAAGCCACCCGGGAATTCGGCGTCAAGAAGGTCACCCTGGAGATGCTCACCCTCGCCCGCGAGCTGGGCACGCCCAGCGCGGTCGTGCTCGGCGGCCCCGGCGCCGCCGAGGCGCTGAGCGCCAAGCTGGGCGAGTACGGCGCGGAGAAGGTCTACGCGGCCGAGAGCGAGGAGATCGACGGCTACCTGGTGGCCCCGAAGGCCACCGTGCTGGCCGAGCTGGTCAACCGAGTGCAGCCGGCCGCCGTGCTGCTCGCCTCCTCGCAGGAGGGCAAGGAGATCGCCGCCCGCCTGGCGGTCAAGCTGGACAACGGCATCCTGACCGACGTGGTCGGCCTCGAGGCCGACGGCACCGCGACCCAGGTGGCCTTCGCCGGCTCCACCATCGTCAAGTCCAAGGTCACCAAGGGCCTGCCGCTGGTCACCGTCCGGCCGAACTCGATCAACCCGGCGCCCGCCGCGGCCACCCCGGCGGTCGAGCAGCTCACCGTCGCGGTCACCGACGCCGACAAGCTGGCCAAGGTCGTCAACCGGGTCGCCGAGCAGAAGGGCACCCGTCCCGAGCTCACCGAGGCGTCGGTCGTCGTCTCCGGCGGTCGCGGTGTCGGCAACGCCGACAACTTCAAGCTGGTCGAGGAGCTGGCCGACCTGCTCGGCGGCGCCGTGGGCGCGTCCCGCGCGGCCGTCGACTCCGGCTTCTACCCGCACCAGTTCCAGGTCGGTCAGACCGGCAAGACCGTCTCCCCGCAGCTGTACATCGCGCTCGGCATCTCCGGCGCGATCCAGCACCGGGCCGGCATGCAGACCTCGAAGACCATCGTCGCGGTGAACAAGGACGGCGAGGCCCCGATCTTCGAGCTGGCCGACTTCGGTGTGGTGGGCGATCTGTTCAAGGTCGTGCCGCAGGCCGCCGAGGAGATCCGCAAGCGCAAGTGAGACAGGGGGCGGGCGCCGCCGGCGCCCCGGCCCCTGGGAGCAGATACCGAGAAAGAGTGGCCATTCCGTGGTGGATGGCCACTCTTTCTCGGTATCTGTCTGCCCGTATTCCGCAGCGGGCGGGCGACGATGGGAGCTGATCGGCGAGCCGGGGAGCTGAGCCGGCCCGCCGATCAGCCCGTTCAGGGGGGCGCGAGAGCCCGGGGCGAGCGTACCGGCCGGGAGGATCTGCATGCTCCTGGGGATCGATCAGCCCGACCCCGTAGTACCCCGGACTCCGCGAGAGATTCGCTGCCGCCCGGCCCGGCGCAGACCGGCACTGCGGCATCCGGCGGGTCAGCTCCCGGCCGATAGGCTTAAGGGTGATGGCATACCTGGATCATGCGGCGACGACCCCGATGCTCGACGAGGCACTCGAGGCGTACGTCGCCACCGCCCGCGAGGTCGGCAACGCGTCGTCGCTGCACGCTGCGGGCCGGCGTGCCCGGCGGCGGGTGGAGGAGTCCCGGGAACGGGTGGCCGCCGCGCTCGGCGCCCGCCCGTCTGAGGTGATCTTCACCGGCGGCGGCACGGAGAGCGACAACCTCGCGGTGAAGGGCATCTTCTGGGCCCGCCGCGCCGCCCGGCCCCACCGGGTCCGGGTCGTCGCCAGCGCCGTCGAGCACCACGCGGTGCTGGACGCGGTGGACTGGCTGGCCCGACACGAGGGCATCGAGGTCGGCTGGTTGCGGGTCGACGCCGCCGGTCGGCTCGACCCGGACCGGCTCCGCGCCGAGCTGGCCGAGCACGGCGAGCGGGTCGCCCTGGCCACCGCGATGTGGGCCAACAACGAGGTCGGCACCGTGCAGCCGGTGGCCGAGCTGGCGGCGGTCGCTGCCGAGCACGGCGTGCCCTTCCACACCGACGCGATCCAGGCGGTCGGCCAGGTGCCGGTCGACTTCGCCGCCAGCGGCGTTGCCGCGCTCACCGTGACCGGGCACAAGCTCGGCGGGCCGACCGGGGTCGGCGCCCTGCTGCTGGCCCGGGACGTGGCGGCCACCCCGCTGTTGCACGGCGGCGGCCAGGAGCGCGACGTCCGCTCCGGCACCCTCGACACCGCCGGCATCGTAGCCTTCGCGGTCGCCGTCGAGACCGCGGTGAAGGGCCAGCAGGAGTACGCCGCCCGAGTCGCCGCCCTCCGCGACGAGCTGGTCGAACGGGTCCGGCAGGCGGTGCCCGAGGTGGTCTTCAACGGCGACCCGGTCGATCGGCTCCCCGGCAACGCCCACTTCTCCTTCCCCGGCTGCGAGGGGGACGCACTGCTGCTGCTCCTGGACGCCCAGGGCATCGCCTGCTCGACCGGCTCGGCGTGCTCGGCCGGGGTGGCCCAGCCCTCGCACGTGTTGCTGGCGATGGGTGCCGACGACGACCGCGCCCGCTCCTCGCTGCGCTTCACCCTCGGCCACACCAGCACCCGCGCCGACGTCGACGCCCTCATCGCCGCCCTCCCGGCGGCTGTCGACCGGGCCCGCCGCGCGGCCGCCCTCCGTACCCCCCGCTGACCCGGATACGCTCGGTGGGATGAGGGGAGTGGACTGGTGAGGGTTCTGGCGGCGATGTCGGGCGGGGTGGACTCCGCCGTGGCGGCGGCGCGCGCGGTGGAGGCCGGGCACGACGTGACCGGGGTGCACCTGGCGCTGGCCCGCAACCCGCAGACCTACCGCACCGGGGCCCGCGGCTGCTGCACGCTCGAGGACTCCCGGGACGCCCGGCGGGCCGCCGACGTGATCGGCATCCCGTTCTACGTCTGGGACATGGCGGACCGCTTCCACGAGGATGTGGTGGACGACTTCGTCGCCGAGTACGCGGCCGGCCGTACCCCGAACCCCTGCCTGCGCTGCAACGAGAAGATCAAGTTCGCCGCGGTGCTGGACCGGGCCGTGGCTCTGGGCTTCGACGCGGTGGTCACCGGTCACCACGCCCGGCTCGGCCCCGACGGCCTGCTGCGGCGCAGCGTCGACCTCGCCAAGGACCAGTCGTACGTCCTGGCGGTGCTGACCCGCGAGCAGCTGGACCGGTCGATCTTCCCGCTCGGCGACTCCACCAAGGCGCAGGTACGCGAGGAGGCGGCCCGGCGCGGGCTCGCGGTGGCCGACAAGCCGGACTCGCACGACATCTGCTTCATCGCCGACGGTGACACCCGTGGCTTCCTCGCCGAGCGGCTCGGCGAGACGCCCGGCGACGTGGTCGACGCGCTCACCGGCGCGGTGGTCGGCAGTCACACCGGCGCTTACGCGTACACCGTCGGCCAGCGGCGCGGCCTGCACCTGGACCGGCCCGCCCCGGACGGCCGCCCCCGCTACGTGCTCTCCATCACCCCGAAGACCAACACGGTGACCGTCGGCCCGGCCGAGGCGCTGGAGGTCTCCCAGGTGCGGGCGACCCGCCCGGTCTGGACCGGCGGCGAGCGACCGACCGCGCCGGTCGAGTGCGAGGTGCAGCTGCGGGCGCACGGCGACGTGGTGCCGGCCACCGTCGAGCTCCGCGGCGACGGGCTCTCCGCCGAGCTGCGCCGACCGGTGCGCGGGGTCGCCGCCGGCCAGGCGATCGTGGCGTACCGGCCGGACCCGGCCGGGGACGTGGTGCTCGGCTCGGCCACCATCACCGGCTGACCGCTCCGCGCCCCGGCCACCGGGCGCAACGGATAATCTTCGGCCGTGACTGATCAGCCCTGGCCCTGGCCCGCCGGGGCGGCGACCGGCATCGGCTCGCTGCCCGGCACCGACATCGCCGAGGCCCAGCGGGTCGTCCTCGGTGAGCTGCCCGCCCTGCCGCACCTGGCGGAGCTGCCCGCCCGGGGCCCCGGCGCCGACCTGATCGGCCGCACCGGCGGCCTCCTCGTCGAACTGCCGGTCGAGCTGTACGCGGCCCGCTGGCGGATCGCCGCGCGCCCGGGGCGGGACCTGCGCCGGGCCCGCGACCTGATGGAACGGGACCTGGACCAGCTCGCCGAGCAGGCCGAGGAGTACGCCGGGCCGATCAAGGTGCAGGCCGGTGGTCCACTCACCCTGGCCGCCTCGCTGGAGCTGCCGATCGGCGGCCGGATGCTGCGCGACCCGGGCGCGGTGCGCGATCTCACCGGCTCGCTCGCCGAGGGGCTGCGCGGGCACGTCGAGGCGGTGGCCCGCCGCCTGCCCCGGGCCTCGGTGCTGCTCCAGCTCGACGAGCCGTCCCTGCCGGCGGTGCTCGCCGGCCGGGTGCCCACCGAGAGCGGCTTCGGCACCCACCGGCCGGTGGAGTCCAGCGTCGCCGGTTCCCTGCTGGGCACGGTGATCGAGGCGGCCGGCGTCCCGACCGTGGTGCACTGCTGTGCTCCGGACGTGCCGTTGGAGCTGATCCGCTCGGCCGGGGCGGTCGGGGTCGCGCTGGACCTCAGCCTGGTCACCGACCTGGACCCGCTCGGCGAGGCGATCGACGCCGGGCTCGGGCTGCTGGCCGGCGCCGCGCCGGCCCTGCCGCCGTCCGCCGGTCGCGCGCCGACGTCCGCCCAGGTCGCCGACCGGGTACGCGAGCTCTGGGACCGCCTCGGCTTCCCGCGTCGCCGCCTCGCCGAGCAGGTGGTGGTCACCCCGGCCTGCGGCCTCGCGGCGGCCACCCCGCAGTACGCCCGCGCCGTCCTCACCGCCTGCCGGGACGCCGGCCGCCGGCTGTACGAGGAGTGAGTGAGGTTTCCGGTCGTACCCCCAGGGCAGGATGACGGGCATGATTGGACAGCTGCGTTCAGTGGTGATCGACTGCCCGGATCCGCGCGCCCTGGCCGGCTTCTACGCCGAGCTGCTCGGCCTGCCGCTGATCGAGGACAACTCCGACGGCGACGACTGGGTCATCCTCGGTGGCCCGCCCGGACATCAGCCGCGGATCGCGTTCCAGAAGGCGCCCAACCTGCGGGCGCCGGCCTGGCCCGACCCGGAGCGGCCCCAGCAGTTCCACCTCGACGTCACCGTCGACGACATCGAGACCGCGGAGAAGGCGGCCCTGGCCCTGGGCGCCCGGCGGTTGCCGGGCGAGGGTGACGGCTTCCGGGTCTACGCTGACCCGGCCGGGCACCCGTTCTGCCTCTGCTGGGACTGACCGGGAGGGGCGGGAGGCCAGCCTGGCGGGGGGTGCGGCCACGGTGCATGATCGCCACCGTGATCGACACCTCGCTCCGGCGGGCCTCCGGCTCGCTCTTCGGTCTCGCCTACGGTGACGCCCTGGGCAAGCCGACCGAATTCCTCACCGTCGCCGAGATCGAGCGCCGGTACGGCCCGACCGGGCCCCGGGAGCTGGTCGGTGATCCCGCGCTGGTCACCGACGACACCCAGATGGGGCTCGCCGTGGGTTGGGCGCTGCACGACGCGCCCGCGTTCACCCCGGCGGGGGTGGAGCCGCTGCTGCGGCGGCGCTTCCTCGACTGGTCGGTCAGCCCCGACAACAATCGCGCGCCCGGCATGACCTGCCTACGGGCCTGCGCCGAGCTGTCCCGGGGCACCCGCTGGCAGGAGGCGACCGTGGCCGACTCGAAGGGCTGCGGCGCCAACATGCGGGTCACCCCGGTCGGGCTGCTCGACGTCGACCTGGACACGCTCGCCGGGCTGGCCCAGCTCCAGGCCGGCCTGACCCACGGCCACCCCACCGGCCTGGCGGCCAGCGAGCTCACCGCGTACGCGGTGCGGCTGTTGCGCGACGGCGCCGGGCTGGCCGAGCTGCCCGGCCTGCTCACCGCGCGGGCACGCGAGCAGCGCCTGGTCTACCGCGCCGACTGGCTCGGCGACCTCTGGCAGCGTTCGCGGGCGGAGACGCCGGCGGAGTTCATCGCCCGGGGCTGGGACGAGTGCCTGCAGGCGCTGGCCCGCCTCGACGCGGCGCTGGCCCGTCCCGACGACGGCGGCGATCCTTGCCGGCACACCGGCGAGGGCTGGATCGCCGAGGAGGCGCTGGCGACCGCGCTGCTCTGCGCCCTCCGGCACGCCGACGACCCGGTCGGCGCGCTGGCCCGCGGGGCGACCACCGCCGGCGACTCCGACTCGATCGCCGCCCTCGCCGGCGCCTTCGTCGGCGCCGCCCACGGCATGGCTGCCTGGCCGTCGGACTGGTCCACCCGCATCGAGTACGCCGACCAGCTCACCGCCCTAGCCACCCCCCACGACTGACCCCCACCCCACCCCCACCCCCACCGCCCCTCCCCGCCCGCCCCTCCCCGCCCGCCCCCTGTGCTGGTTGATCATGAAGTTGTTGTCATGGACACGCCGGAATCGAGGGCAATAACTTCATGATCGACCGGATTGGTCGGGGGGCGGGGCGGGTGTGGGGGGACGGTTGTCCCACCCCGGGGCTAACGTTCGTGGGGTAGCAGGATCAGAGGAGGTCAGCAGCGGTGTCGGAAGGCGGCAGGGTGTCCGAGGAAGCGATTCCCCAGCAGGTCAGCCCGGCGCAGGAGGCGGCGGCGGGCGCCGAGCCGACCCCGGAGGCGCGGGAGCGGCACGCCACGCTGAGCCAGGAGCTCACCGAGCACCAGTACCGCTACTACGTGCTCGACGCGCCGACCATCTCCGACGCCGAGTTCGACAAGCAGCTGCGCGAGCTGGAGGCGTTGGAGGCGGAGTTCCCCGCGCTGCGCACGCCCGACTCGCCGACCCAGCGGGTCGGTGGCACCTTCTCCACCGACTTCACGCCGGTGACCCACGCCGAGCGGATGCTCTCGCTGGACAACGCCTTCGCCGACGAGGAGCTGGCCGCCTGGGCCGAGCGGGTCGAGCGGGACGCCGGCGGCCCGGTGCCGTACCTCTGCGAGCTCAAGGTCGACGGCCTGGCGATCAACCTCACCTACGAGCGCGGCCGCCTGGTCCGGGCCGCCACCCGGGGCGACGGGCGCACCGGCGAGGACGTCACCGCCAACGTCCGCAGCATCCGGGACGTGCCGAGCCGGCTGACCGGCACCGAGGATTTCCCCGACGTGCCGGAGTTTCTCGAGGTCCGCGGCGAGGTCTACTTCCCGGTCGCCGCCTTCGCCGACCTCAACGCCGGCCTCGTCGAGCAGGGCAAGGCGCCGTTCGCGAACCCGCGCAACGCGGCCGCCGGCAGCCTGCGGCAGAAGGACCCGCGGGTCACCGCCTCCCGGCCGCTGCGCCTGGTGGTGCACGGCATCGGCGCCCGCCGCGGCTTCCAGCCGGCCGCCCAGTCCGAGTCGTACGCGGCGCTGAAGGCGTGGGGGCTGCCGACCAGCGACCGGTGGCGGGTGGTCCCCGACCTGGCCGGCGTCGCCGAGTACGTCGCGTACTACGCCCAGCACCGGCACGACGTCGAGCACGAGATCGACGGCGTGGTGGTCAAGGTCGATCCGGTCTCCATCCAGGGGCGGCTCGGCTCCACCAGCCGGGCTCCGCGCTGGGCGATCGCCTTCAAGTACCCGCCGGAGGAGGTGACCACCAAGCTGATCGACATCGACGTGAACGTGGGGCGCACCGGCCGGGTCACCCCGTTCGCAGTGCTGGAGCCGGTGCGCGTGGCCGGCTCCACCGTCGCTCTGGCCACCCTGCACAACGCCCGGGAGGTCGAGCGCAAGGGGGTGCTGATCGGCGACACGGTGGTGCTGCGCAAGGCCGGCGACGTGATCCCCGAGGTGCTCGGCCCGGTGGTCGACCTGCGGCCCGCCGACGCCCGGCCGTTCGTCATGCCCACCACCTGCCCGGCCTGCGGCACCCCCCTCGCCCCCGCCAAGGAGGCCGACGTCGACATCCGCTGCCCCAACAGCCGCAGCTGTCCGGCGCAGCTGCGCGAGCGGGTCTTCCACCTGGCCGGCCGGGGCGCCTTCGACATCGAGGTGCTGGGCTACAAGGGCGCCGCGGCCCTGCTCGACGCGCAGATCATCTCCGACGAGGGTGACCTGTTCCAGCTCGACGCCGAACAGCTCGCCCGCTCGCCGTTCTTCGTCAACAAGGACGGCAGCCTGGGCACCAACGCCACCAAGCTGCTGGACAACCTCGCCGTGGCCAAGGAGCGCGACCTCTGGCGGGTGCTGGTCGCGCTCTCCGTCCGGCATGTCGGTCCCACCGCGGCGCAGGCCCTCGCGCGACACTTCCGCTCGATCGAGGCCATCGACCGGGCCAGCGAGGAGGAGCTGTCCTCGGTGGACGGTGTCGGCCCGACCATCGCCGCCAGCATCAAGGAGTGGTTCGCCGTCGACTGGCACCGCGAGGTGGTGCGCAAGTGGGCCGAGGCGGGCGTCCGGATGGCCGAGGAAGCGGTCGACGAGGGGCCCCGCCCGCTGGAGGGGGTCACCGTGGTGGTGACCGGCACGCTCGCCGGGTTCAGCCGGGACCAGGCGTCCGAGGCGATCCAGAGCCGCGGCGGCAAGGTCACCGGTTCGGTCTCCAAGAAGACGAGCTTCGTGGTGGTGGGGGACAACCCCGGCTCCAAGGCCGACAAGGCGGCCAGCCTCAAGCTCCCGATCCTCGACGAGGACGGCTTCCGGGTGCTGCTCGAGTCCGGCCCGGAGGCGGCCCGGGAGGTCGCCCGCACCGAGGGCTGAGGCCCGGCTCAACGTGAATCGGCAGCGGTCCTCGCCGCCGATACCAACTTCGTTACGACTGTGACCGCTTCATGACTGTCCTGCGGGGGAAACCGGGGCCAAGGGCGTTTCATTGATGCACGGCGTGCGCCGAGCATGCCACGGCCGTTTCCCGGGAGGTGCGATGGAGGCCGCCGATCCGCGAAACTCCGTCCCTCCCGGACGGGTGGCGCCGTTCTTCGGCTTCATCGCCGCGGTCTTCGTCCTGGCCGCGCTGGTCTCGGCCGAGCCGCTGGCCAGGCTCGCCGAGCGGCTGCCCGAGCTGCCGGCGGCGTTCTGGACCATGGCGGCGCTCGCCGTCGCCTGCGACGCGCGTCCGTTCGTCCCGCCCGGTCGGCGGCAGACCTCGGCGGTCTTCCCGTCGACCTGTTTCACCTTCGCCATCCTGCTCGGCTGGGGGCTGGGCCCGGCGGTCGCGGTGCAGGCGGTGGCGGTGGTCGTCTCGGGCTGGCGGATGGGGCACGCCGTGTGGCGGACCGGCTTCAACGCCGCCCAGTACGCCTGCGCCCTCGGCGCCGCGTACGTGATCACCCGGCTCGGCCCCGGCGGCATCTTCGACGACGGACGGTTGCGCTGGATGGACGTCGCGGCGATGGGCGGCGCCACCGCGGCCTGGTTTGCGGTCAACTACGGCCTGGTCAGCACCGCGGTCCGGTTGCGCTTCGGCGACCGGTGGTGGCCGAGCCTGCGGCAGGGGCTGCCGTACGAGCTGATCTCCACCGGCTCCCTGCTGCTGCTCGCCCCGGTGCTGGTCGCCGCCGCCCGGGCCAGCGCGGCCCTGATCCCGCTGGTGCTGGTGCCGCTCTTCGCCGTCTACCGGATGGCCCGGCTCTCCGCCGAGCAGGAGCAACTCGCCGCGCTGGACCCGCTCACCGGCCTGCCCAACCGCAAGGCGCTGCTGGCCGAGGTCGCCGAGCAGGTGCACCTGCACGCCGAGCGGGCCGCGCGGGGTGAGCCCGACTTCCACCTGGCCCTGCTGCTGATCGACCTGGACCGGTTCAAGCACGTCAACGACGCCCTCGGGCACGCGGTGGGGGACCGGCTGCTGGTCGAGGTGAGCGCCCGGCTGACCGACGTGGTGCCCGACGGGGACCTGGTCGCCCGGCTCGGTGGGGACGAGTTCGCGATCGTGGTCACCCGGCTCACCGGCACCGACGCGGCCCGGGAGCTGGCCGACCGGGTGGCCGGCGCGCTCGCCGAGCCGGTCCTGATGGATGGCCTGCCGCTGGACGTCGGGGGCTCGATCGGTATCGCCATCTTCCCCGAGCACGGCGAGGACTTCACCACCCTGATGCGCCACGCCGACGTGGCCATGTACGACGCGAAGCACCGCAACGACACCGTCGCGGTCTACGCCGCCGAGTCCGACCACAACTCGGCCGAGCGGCTGAGCCTCCTGGCCGACCTGCGCCGCGTACTCGAGGCCGGCCCACGCGCTGACCCGGCGGACCGCCCCGGTCGGCCCGGCGTCGCCGGGGTGGCGGACCGGGGGGTGCGCGGCGGTGACGGCGCCGCGCTGCCCGCCGGCGGCGTACCGCTCGACGGCGACGACGTCCGCGGCAACGGTGCGCCCAGCCGGTGGCGGCTGCGCCGCCGCCGCGAGCGGTCGCGGATCCCGCACGGCGACGAGCTGATCAACCGGATCGTCACCGGCGCCGACCCGATCCGTCGGCGGGCCGCCCGTCCGACCGAGGAGCCGCTTCCCGACGCCGTCCTGCCCGAGGCGGTCGACGAGCCGGACGAGGCGCCCGTCCCGGCCCCGCCGGCCGACGACGCCGAGGCCGAGCCGGCTGCCGATGCGGGCGAGATCACCATGTACTACCAACCGCAGATCGCCATCGCCACCGGGGAGGTCGTCGGGGTCGAGGCGTTGCTGCGCTGGCGGCATCCCCGCCGCGGCATGGTCGACCCGGGGGAGCTGATCCAGGTCGCCGAGCAGAGCGCGGTGATGCGCCTGCTCACCCGCCGGGTGGTCGACGACGTGGTCGAGCAGCTCGCCAAGTGGTCGGCGGCCGGGATCAGTTTGCGCGCCGCGCTCAACGTCAGCGTCCGGGACCTGCACACCGGGGAGATCGCCGACCAGATCGCCGACCGGCTCGCCCGCTACGGGGTACACCCGGACCGGCTGCAGGTGGAGATCACCGAGGGGGCGCTGATGGATCCCCGGCGGGTGCTGGCCAGCATCTCCCAGCTCAACCGGACCGGCGTCGGCATCGCGCTGGACGACTTCGGCACCGGCTACTCGTCGTTGCAACACCTGCGCCGGCTGCCGCTGTCGGAGGTGAAGGTGGACCGGTCGTTCGTGCTGGGGATGGCCGACGACCCGGACGACGCGGCGATCGTCCGGTCGATGATCGAGCTGGCCGGGGCGCTCGGGCTGCGGGTGGTGGCCGAGGGCGTGGAGGACGAGCGGACCTGGCGGCTGCTGCACGCGGCCGGCTGCGATGTGGCGCAGGGCTGGTTCTACGCCCGTCCCATGCCGGCCGAGGAACTGGGGACCTGGCTGTCCCGGTATCGGCCGGTCCGCCCCGCGGTGTCCGGCGACGCGGAGCATTCCCGCCGCCCGACGCGCTGAGCGGTTCGCCGGCCGGCGGCGGGACTGGCGGATGGGCGCGGTGGAGCTGATGTCGTGAACGACTCAGCGTCCCGGGCGGAGGGGGGAGTCGGAGGCGTCGGGGCGAGCGCAGGACAATAGACTCGCTCCGGTCACCGCGCGTCATCTCGACCCCGCGCGGCCGGCACACGCAGAGGCAGCAGGACAGCCACGAAGGGGGCACCGATGGCCGCCATCTCCCGCGAGGAGGTCGCGCACCTGGCGCGACTGTCGCGGCTCGCCGTCACCGAGGAGGAGTTGGACACCTTCGCCGGCCAACTCGACGTGATCCTCCAGTCGGTCGCCCAGGTCGGCGAGGTCGCCGCGGCGGACATCCCGCCGACCTCCCACTCGGTACCGCTGACCAACGTCCTCCGGGAGGACGTGGTGACGCCGTGCCTGACCCCCGAGGAGGCGCTGTCGGGTGCGCCCGACGCCGAGGAGCAGCGGTTCCGCGTACCGCGGATCCTGGACGAGGATGTGGCTTCATGAGCGACCTGACCAAGCTCAGCGCGGCGGAGATCGCCGGGCTCGTGGCCGGTGGAGAGACCTCGGCCGTCGAGGTGACGCAGGCCCACCTGGACCGGATCGCCGCGGTCGAGGACCGGGTGCACGCCTTCCTGCACGTCGACACCGAGGGCGCGCTGGCCGCCGCCCGTGCGCTGGACGAGCGCCGGGCCGCCGGCGCGGAGTTGGGCCCGCTGGCCGGCGTGCCGGTCGCGGTCAAGGACGTGCTCACCACCAAGGGCGTGCCGACCACCGTAGGGTCGAAGATCCTGGAGGGCTGGCGCCCGCCGTACGACTCGACGATCGTGCAGCGGCTGCGCGACGCCGGCACGGTGATGCTCGGCAAGACCAACATGGACGAGTTCGCCATGGGCTCCTCCACCGAATACTCCGCGTACGGGCCGACTCACAACCCGTGGGACCTGAGTCGGATCCCGGGCGGCTCGGGTGGTGGCAGCGCGGCCGCGCTGGCCGCGTACGAGGCGCCGCTGGCGATCGGCTCGGACACCGGCGGGTCGATCCGCCAGCCCGGCGCGGTCACCGGCACCGTCGGCGCGAAGCCCACCTACGGCGGCACCTCCCGGTACGGCCTGGTGGCGTTCTCCTCGTCGCTGGACACCCCCGGCCCGTGCGCCCGTACGGTGCTGGACGCCGCGCTGCTGCACCAGGTGATCGGCGGCCACGACCCACGCGACTCCACCTCGATCCCGCAGCCGGTGCCGGACGTGGTGGGCGCCGCGAGGCTGGGCGCGACCGGCGACCTGACCGGGGTGAAGCTCGGTGTGGTGACCGAGTTCACCGGCGAGGGCGCGGAGCCGGGCGTGATGGCCGCGTTCCGCGAGTCGGTGGAGGCGCTGGCGAAGCTGGGCGCCGAGATCGTCGAGATCTCCTGCCCGCACTTCAAGTACGCCCTGCCGGCCTACTACCTGATCGCGCCGAGCGAGTGCTCCTCCAACCTGGCCCGCTTCGACGGGGTCCGGTTCGGCCTGCGGGTCGGCGACGACGGCAACCGGTCGCTGGAGGAGGTCATGTCGCTGACCCGGGAGGCCGGCTTCGGCCCCGAGGTCAAGCGGCGCATCATGATCGGCACGTACGCGCTCTCCTCGGGCTACTACGACGCCTACTACGGGCAGGCGCAGAAGGTCCGTACGCTGATCACCCGGGACTTCACCTCGGCGTTCGAGCAGGTGGACGCGCTGATCTCGCCGACCACGCCGTTCGTGGCCTTCCCGATCGGGGCGCGCACCGCCGACCCGTACCAGATGTATCTGGCCGACCTGTTCACCATCCCGACCAACCTGTACGGCGGACCGGCGATCTCGGTGCCGTGCGGGCTCTCCGACGGGCTCCCGGTCGGCCTGCAGATCATGGCCCCGACGATGGCCGACGACCGGATGTACCGGGTCGCCGCCGCGCTGGAGTCCACGGTCGGCACGTTCACCCCACCGGCACTGTGAGGCAGGAGCACCGATGACGACGACACTGCCCGCGTACGACGAGGTTGTCGCGCGCTACGAACCGGTGATCGGTCTGGAGACGCACGTCGAGCTGGGCACGAAGACCAAGATGTTCTGCGGCTGCCCGACCGACTTCGGCGGCGAGCCGAACACCCGGGTCTGCCCGGTCTGCCTGGGCCTGCCCGGCTCGCTGCCGGTGGCCAACAAGGCGGCCATCGAGGCGACGATCCGGATCGGCCTGGCGTTGAACTGCTCGATCGCCGAGTGGTGCCGGTTCGCCCGGAAGAACTACTTCTACCCGGACATGCCGAAGAACTTCCAGATCAGCCAGTACGACGAGCCGCTCTGCGTCGACGGCTACCTGGACGTCGAGGTCAACGGCGAGCTGGTCCGGATCGGCATCGAGCGGGTGCACCTGGAGGAGGACACCGGCAAGACGCTGCACGTCGGTGGCGCCACTGGCCGCATCCACGGGGCGACCGAGTCGCTGGTCGACTACAACCGGGCCGGCATCCCGCTGGTGGAGATCGTCACCAAGCCGGTCCCCGGCACCGGCGCGATGGCGCCGGAGGTGGCCCGGGCGTACGTCACCGAGCTGCGCGACGTGATCCGCTCGCTCGGCGTCTCCGACGTCCGGATGGAGGAGGGCTCGCTGCGCTGCGACGTCAACACGTCGCTGAACCTGCCCGGCCAGGAGTGGGGCACCCGCACCGAGACCAAGAACGTCAACTCGCTGCGCTCGGTCGAGCGGGCGGTCCGCTCGGAGATGCTGCGCCAGGCGTCGGTGCTCGACGCCGGCGGGAAGATCACCCAGGAGACCCGGCACTTCCACGAGGACACCGGCGACACCACCCCCGGCCGGTCCAAGGAGACCGCCACCGACTACCGGTACTTTCCGGAGCCGGACCTGGTGCCGCTCGCGCCGGACCCGGCCTGGGTGGCTGAGCTGAAGGCCGCCCTGCCGGAGCTGCCCCGGCTGCACCGCCGCCGGCTGCAGGAGCAGTGGGGCCTGTCCGACCTGGACATGCAGTCGGTGCTGAACGCCGGCGCGGTCGAGCTGATCGAGCAGACCGTGGCCGCCGGCGCCACCCCGGCCGCCGCGCGCAAGTGGTGGCTGGGCGAGCTGTCCCGGCGGGCCAACGAGACCGGCGTGGAGCTGGCCGACGTCGGGGCCACCCCGGAGCAGGTCGCCGAGCTGCAGGGCCTGGTCGACGCCGGCAAGCTCAACGACAAGCTGGCCCGGACCGTGCTGGAGGGCGTGGTGGCCGGCGAGGGCTCGCCGACCGAGATCATGACCAACCGCAACCTGGAGGTCGTCTCCGACACCGGCGCGCTCACCGCCGCCGTGGACGAGGCGATCGCCGCCAACCCGGACGTCGCGGACAAGGTCCGCAGCGGCAAGGTCGCCGCGGCCGGCGCGCTGGTCGGCGCGGTCATGAAGGCCACCCGCGGCCAGGCCGACGCCAAGACCGTCCGCGAGCTGATCCTGGAGCGCCTCGGCGCCCAGGGCTGAGTCCCACCGGGAAGGCCGCCGTCCGACCGGCGGCGGCCTTCCCGCTTTTTCGAGTACGCGGCAACCCCGCACCCCTCGCGAGGGCGTCAACGGCGACGCCCGGATGGAGCCACCGTGAACGACCGTCCCCACCACGACCTCGAGGTTCTCGACGAGATCCAGCGGCGGGTGCTCTGGCTCGCCACCCGGATCGTGGACGCGGCCAACCACGACCGGAACACCGGCGACGGGGTGAAGGTCGGCGGGCACCAGGCGTCCAGCGCCTCGCTGGTCACCGCGATGACCGCGCTCTGGTTCGCCCACCTGAACGCCGAGGACCGGGTCGCGGTCAAGCCGCACGCCTCGCCGGTCTTCCACGCCATCCAGTACCTGCTCGGCAACCTGGACCGGTCGTACCTGCCGAAGCTGCGGGCCCGCGGCGGGCTCCAGTCGTACCCGTCGCGGACCAAGGACCCGGACGGGGTGGACTTCTCCACCGGCTCCGTCGGCCTCGGCGCGGCCGCGCCGCTCTTCGCCGCCGTCACCCGCCGCTACGTCGACGCGCACTTCGGCGCGCGTCCGCACGCCCGGTTCATCGCGCTGATCGGCGACGCCGAGCTGGACGAGGGGAACATCTGGGAGGCGGTCGCCGACCCGGCCACCACTGGCCTGGGCAACGTGATGTGGCTGGTCGACTTCAACCGACAGTCGCTGGACCGGGTCGTCCCGGGCGTGCGGATCAACCAGTGGCGCGGCCAGTTCGAGGCCGCCGGCTGGCACGTGGTCGAGGTCAAGTACGGCCGCAAGCTCGCCGAGGCGTACGCCCGGCCGGGCGGAGCGGCGCTACGCGACTGGATCGACCTGATGCCGAACGAGCAGTACCAGTCGCTGTTCGGGCTGACCGGGCCGGCGCTGCGCAAGCAGTTCCTCGACGGCGCGCCGGCCGGGATCGAGGAGTTCATCGCCGACATCCCCGACGACGAGCTGGGCCCGCTGGTGACCGACCTGGGCGGGCACGATCTTCAGGCGTTGCTCGACGCGTACGCCGAGTGCGACGCGGTGACCGACCGGCCCAGCGTGGTCTTCGCGTACACGGTCAAGGGGTGGGGGCTGCCGATCGCCGGCAACCCGCGCAACCACTCGGCGCTGCTCACCACCGAGCAGGTCGACGCCCTGCGCGCCGCGCACGGCCTGACCCGGGAGACCGAGTGGGACCGCCTCGACCCGGCGTCCCCGGCCGGCATCCGGGCCGGCGAGCGTCGGGAGGCGCTGTCCCGCCCGCCCCGCGAGCGGGCGCTGGGGGTCGCCGTCCCGGAGACCACCAAGGTACGCGCGAACAAGCCCATCTCGACGCAGGAGGTCTTCGGCCGGGTGCTGGTGGACCTGGCCCGGGACGAGCGGGTGGCGCCCTACCTGGTCACCACCGCGCCGGACGTGGCCACCTCGACCAACCTCGCCGGCTTCATCAACAAGACCGGTGTCTTCGCCCCCACCGAGCAGCGCTCCTGGTCCGAGGACCGGATGCTGCGCTGGACGGAGAGCCCCGCCGGCCAGCACATCGAGCTGGGCATCTCGGAGATGAACCTGTTCCTGCTGCTCGGCCAGCTCGGCCTGTCGTGGGACCTGTCGGGGCAGCCGCTGCTGCCGGTCGGCACGGTCTACGACCCGTTCGTGCTGCGCGGGCTCGACGCCTTCCTCTACGGCACCTACTCCGGCTCCCGCTTCGTGGTCGCCGGCACCCCGTCCGGCATCACCCTGGCCCCCGAGGGCGGCGCCCACCAGTCCACCATCACCGCCTCGGTGGGGCTGGAACTGCCCGGCGTCACCTTCATCGAGCCGGCGTACGCGGCCAGCCTGGACTGGCTGCTCTGCGACGCGCTCGGGCAGATCGCCGGCGGATCGGCGCTGGCCGCCACCGCGGCACCGGCCGAGGACGGGGCCTACTACTTCCGGCTCAGCACCCGCCCGATCGACCAGGCGCCCTTCGAGGCGGCCCGGGCCCGGATCGGCGACGCGGTGCTGCGGCGGCAGGTGGTCGCCGGGGCGTACCGGCTGGTGGACGCGCACGAGGCGCATCCACACCTGGCCGACGCCCCGGTCGTGCAGCTGGCCGCCTCCGGCGCGGTGCTGCCGGAGGTGCTGGCGGCGGCGGCCGAGTTGGCGGAGGAGGGGGTGGCCGCGCACGTCGTGGACGTCACCTCGCTCGACCGGCTCTACCGGGCCTGGCAGCGCACGCTGCGCCAGGGCGTCCGCACGGCGACGGTGCCGAGCGTGCCGGGCGCGCTGCGGTCGGCCTTCGCGGACCGGGTTCCGGTGGTGACCGTGCACGATGCTGCCTCGCACGCGATGGCCTGGCTCGGCTCGGCCCTCGGCGCCCCGGCGGTCCCGCTCGGCGTGGACGAGTTCGGCCAGTCCGGCAGCGTCCAGGAGCTGTACGAGCTGCACGACCTGCTCCCGGGCAGCATCGTCAACGCCGCCCTGGCGGCCCTGTCGCTGCGCTGAGCGCCCACCCCGCCCCTCTGTGACGGGCGGGGCGCGATCGCTTCCGGTGTGCCGGGCGGTGGCCGCCGCCGGCGCGCCGGCCACCGGCCCGGTCACTCTTGGTGACCGGCGGTCATGCTTATGCCGCGTCCTGGCGGGTCGCCCCTCGTTGTCCGCGCCAGCCCAACGCCGCCCGGCTGGCCGGCCCCGAGCAGCCGGCCAACTCGGACCGGGGCGCGGGTCAGCGGGTGGGTGTCGGGGTGACCGGCCCGGGCCCGACGGTGGGAGTGGGGGTGACCGGCACCTGTTCCCCTCTGGCCGGTTCCTTGATCACGTGCCGCTCCAGGTTGACCTGCGACTGGCCGGTGCCGCCGACCGTGATGTCGTCGTACGCCTGGAGCAGCTTCTGCCGGTCGAAGTAGAGCACCGACATCGACAGCGGAGTGGGTTTCTCGCCCTCCAGGCCGCGTAGCCCGGCGCCGCCCGTGGAGCCCTCCACCATGAGCTGCGTGGGCTGCTGCCCGGGCAGCTGCGGCAGCTTCGACACCTGCCGGGCGTGGGTGTGCCCGGCGAGCACCAGCGGGCAGGTGCCGGAGAGCGGGCCGGCCGAGGCGGGGTCGTGCACCAGCGCGATGCTCACCTTCTGCGGCGAGTTCCGTACGGTCATGGCGAGCTGTTCGCCGGCCCCGATGACCCGCTCGGCGACCTGCTTGGTGAGCCCGCTGCCGGCCGGCGAGGTGTTCTTGTCCGGCGTGAACCGCGGGTCCCCGATCCCGGCGATGGTCAGCCCGGCCACGGTGGTGGTCGTGTTGTCCAGCACGATCGCGTTCGGCTGCCGGGCCACCGCCGCCGCCGTCCTGCCCGAGTCGTGGTTGCCCCGGACGTAGACGTACGGCTTCTTGAGCAGCGCGATCGAGCCCACGAAGGACGCCTCCGGCTCGCTGCCCCAGTCAGTGATGTCCCCGGTGTCGATCACCACGTCGATGTCGAACTGATCCACCACGGTCTGGATCAGCGACCACCCGGTCGGGTTGAGGTGCATGTCGGAGACGTGCAGCACCCGGGTGGTGCCGGGCGCCGGCGCGTAGACCGGCAGCGCCGAGACGGTGGTGTAGAGCTTGCTGACGTTGCCGACCAGCCGCTGGAGCTGCTCGGCGTACCTGCTGTAGTCGTTGGCGATCCGGCGCGCGTCGCCGACGATCGCCGGGGCGTTGACCAGCAGCCCCTCGTAGCGGGGCTCCTCGATCGCCTGCGGGCGCAGGGTGGCGGCGGACAGCCCGAGACTGCCGCCGGCGACCGCCAGCGCCAGCCCGCCGGACCAGGCCGTCCGGCGGACGTCGCGGAACACCAGCGCGGCCAGCAGCAGGGTGGCCAGCACGGCGCAGGCCAGCGTACGCACGCCGAGGCGCATAACTCCGGCGCGGACGTCCTCGACGGCCGACTGGCTGGCCCGGCTGATGCTCGCCGGATCGTTGATGAGCGCCTGGGTACGCCGCTGGTCCAGCGCCCCCAGCTCCACGGTGAGGTGGGTGGGCCCGTCGTGGCTGTCCAGCTGCAGCGCGCCCAGCGGCGGGACGTCGACGGTGGTGCCGCCGGTGAGGGCCGGGGTCAGGTTCAGCTCGGCGCGGAACGGGCCGATATCGGTACCGACGTGACCGCCGGCGTAGGTGCCGATGACCACCCCGGCCAGGGCGACCGCGAGGACGGCCAGCACCATCCCGGACCGCCGCAGCCAGCTGGTCCGGCCCGGGCGTAGCCGGGGCATCCAGCGTCGGGTGCGCCCGGTCGCCGGGGTGGTCTCGTCCCCGGTCCTCCGCTGCTCGTTCTCCTGGCCGTCCATGCTGAAATTCTGACCTGCCCGCTGAAGATCTTGTTAAACCCGACGGAAGCCCGCGCGTTCTCCACCGGTCCGGTCGGCGTGTCGGCCGCCTCGACCGGGTCAGCTGCGTCCGGCCCCGCCGTCGGCGAAGACCAGCCGCAGGATCCGGTCGTCCTCCGGCGCCGGTTTACCCCGGCCGTCCCGGTTGGAGGTGGTGACCCAGATCGAGCCGTCCGGGGCGGCCACCGCGGCCCGCAGCCGGCCGTACCTGCCGTTCAGCAGCTCGCGGGGCTGACCGAGCACCGTGCCCTTGTCGGTCAGCTCAACCAGCCAGAGCCGCTCGCCGCGCAGGCACGCGGTGATCAGCAGCCGCTGCACCGAGGCCAGCCCGGAGCAGGAAGCCTCCGGGGTCCGCCACTGCACGATCGGGTCCACGTGCCGTCCGTCGTCGGCCCGTCCCTCGACCCGTGGCCAGCCGTAGTTGGCGCCCCTGGTGATCTGGTTGATCTCGTCCCAGGTGTTCTGGCCGAACTCGACGGCGTACATCCGCTTGGCGCCGTCCCAGCTGAAGCCCTGGACGTTGCGATGGCCCAACGACCAGACCGGGGAGCCGGGGAAGGGGTTGCCGGGCGCCGGTTTCCCGTCCCGGGTGAGCCGGAGGATCTTGCCGCCGAGGCTCTTCTGGTCCTGTGCCGTCGCCTGCCGCCCGGCGTCTCCAGTGCTGGCGTAGAGGTAGCCGTCCGGGCCGAAGCCCAGGCCGCCGCCATTGTGGTTGCCGGCGGCCGGGATGCCGGTGAGGATCGGGGTGGGCCGCTCGCCCAGCTGCAGCCGGGCGATCCGGTTGTCCTGCCTGGTCGTGTAGTAGACGAAGAGCGTGCGGTCCTTCGCATAGGACGGGGAGACCGCGATGCCGAGCAGCCCGCCCTCGCCGCCCGCCGCCACGTCGGGCACGGTCTGCACGACGGTGACGTTCAGTCCCTCGGGCCCCGACCCGGGGCCGACCTGAAGGATCCGGCCGCTGTCCCGCTCGGTGACCAGCGCGCCGCCGTCGGGAAGGAAGGCGATGGCCCACGGCACGTCCAGCCCCTTGGCCAGCACCGTGGCCACCACCTGCTGACCCGCACCGCCCGTGGTGGCGGTCGCGGACGGAGTCGGGAGGTTCGGCGGCTCGCCGGCCGGGTCGGGATCCGGCTCGCCGAAGGCGCAGCCGCCGCTGGCCAGCAGCAGCGCCGCGCAGGACGCCACGAGCGCCGCGCGGAGGCGGCCGGTGCGAGGGTACGGGGGACGGGCGCTCACCCGGCCCAGCGTAGTCCGGACGGGCGAGTGTCCGGGCGCGACGAACCGACCACCCGTCCGGCGGCTATCGTCGGCGGTCGTGAAGGTATGGATTCCGCACCGCGCCGGGCACGCCCTCCTCGGTGAGCTGCCGCCGGGCGTGACCGTGGAGCTGATGGAGGACCCCGCCCGGCTCCCCTCGCCCCCGGCCGACGTGCGGTTCTGGGTGCCGCCGTTCCTCGCCAAACCCGGTGCCACCGCGCTGCTGGCCGAGCTGCCCGACCTGGAGGTGGTGCAGCTGCTCTCCGCCGGGGCGGATGCCTGGGTGAGCCGGATACCCGATGGGGTGACCCTCTGCGACGCGCGAGGCGTGCACGACTCGGCCACCGCCGAGTGGGCGGCCGCCGCGATCCTGTCCCAGCTGCGCGGCTTCGGACCGCTGGCCCGGGCGCAGGCCCGTCGCGAGTGGGCGTACGACGAGGTGGCCCCGACCGACGAGCTGGCCGGCAAGCGGGTGCTGATCGTCGGGGCGGGCTCGATCGGCGCGGCCCTGCAGGCCCGACTGGCCCCGTTCGAGGTGACCTTCACACTGGTCGCCCGCACCGCCCGGCCCGCCGAAGGCGTGCACGGGGTGGACGAGCTGCCCTCCCTGCTCCCGGAGGCGGACGTGGTGGTGCTGCTGGTGCCGCTGACCGAGCAGACCCGCGGTCTGGTGGACGAGAAGTTCCTCGCCGCGATGCCCGACGGCGCGCTGCTGGTCAACGCCGCCCGGGGCCCGGTAGCCAGGACGTCCGCGCTGGTCGCCGAGCTGACCTCCGGCCGGCTCCGGGCCGCGCTGGACGTCACCGACCCCGAGCCGCTGCCCGCCGACCATCCCCTGTGGGAGTTGCCGAACGTGCTGCTCACCCCGCACGTCGCCGGCTCGGTACGCGGCCTGCTGCCGCGGGCGTACCGGCTGGTGGGCGAGCAGGTGCGGCGGTTCGCGGCGGGGGAGCCGCTGGTGAACAGAGTGGTGGACGGCTACTGACCAAGCGTGCTCAGCGGCTGCTCTCGGGGAGCTCCTGCCCGGTGGCGGAGATCAGCCGGGGCAGATCGGCGGCCCGGACGGCGGGCAGCACCAGCTGCTCGCCGTCGTCGAGCCGGACGACCGCCCGCCCACGCGGGTCGGCGGTCAGCTCGGCGACCCGGTCCCAGGTGATCCGGCGCTGCCCGGCGAGCGCCCGCAGCCGCAGCTCCCGCGGGTCGGCGTCGGTGCCCGACCGCCACGCCCAGACCAGGACGGCCAGCGGGATCAGCAGCACCCAGAGCAGCCACCAGCGGGCGGTGGCCAGCGGCAGGGCGCCGATGAACGCGACGATCGCGGCGACCACGATCGCCTGGTTGTGCCGGAAGCGGACGGTGTGGACGCGACTCACCACCCGATGATCGCACCCCCGGCGCGGCCCCACTCCGCCCGGGGCGGTAACTGACCGGTCGCGTATGTGATGGGGGTCACCTCGCCGACCCCGTAACCGCCCGCGCCGGAAGTCGTTTCTTCGTCCGACCCGCACCTCCGGCTGACAGCCGCCCGTCGCTCCGCAACCGCACCGCCCCGTGTCCCCTCACGAAGGCGACCGCCGTGCCCGTCGCGTACCCCTCCGGCGATCAGCGCCGCCCGCCGCTTCCCCATGTTGTCGTGCCGGCCGTCGGGGCGCTGCTCGCCCTCGCCGGTGCCGTGCTGACGGCCGGGCTCACCGCGGCCATGCTGCCGCTGGCGGATCCGGCGCACCGGCCGTCGGTCGCGCAGGCCGGTCTGGCCGTCACCGCGACCCTGTACGCGGTGGGCCTGCTGCGCTTGCCCGGACGGTCGCGGCTCTCCGTGCCCGAGCGGTTGCGCCGCGCGGTGGACGTGGTCGGCCTCGGCACCAGCCTGGTCTTCGCGAGCTGGGTGCTCCTCCCGCCCGGCGCGGTGCCCCCGCCGGCCCGTACGGCCGCCGTGGCCGGTGCCCTCGGGCTCGCCGTGCTCACGGTCGCCGCGCTGGCCGACCGGCGGCGGCGCCCGGGCGCGGCGCTCTGCCGGGTCGGCGCGGCGGCCACCCTGTCCGGGCTGGTGGCCCTCGTGCTGCTGCTGGCCTACCGGGCGCCGGAGTGGGCCAGCCTGGCCGTCCCGCCACCGATGCTGGCCGGAGCGTTCGTCACCGCGGTCGGCGCCCGGCGGGTGTTGACGGGGGACCCGCCCCGCGCCGGCGGGCGGGCGGCGGCCTGGCCCCGGGTCACCGCGCCCGCGGGCATCGCCGCGCTCGCCGCCGGCCACCACCTCTGGGCGGTGGGGGAGTTCAGCGCCCCCGCCGTCGCGCTCGGCCTGGCGGTGATCCCGCCGATGGTGCTAAAGGAGCTGTTGGCCGCCGCCGACCACCGCCGGCGTGCCGAGCGGCTCGCCGCCCGCGAGGCGCGGCTGCGCGACCTGCTCGGCGACGTCGACGAGCGGGACCGGACGGTGCACCGGCTCCTCGACACCGACCAGCTCACCGGGCTGGCCGGCCGGCGGGAGCTGCTGCGCGAGCTGGGCCGTCGAGCGGGGTCGCCGACCGGCGCGCTGCTCGTCGTCGATCTGCACGGGCACGCCGTGGCCGACGACGGGCCCGGTCCGGCAATCGGGGACGACGTGCTGGTCGAGGTGGCCCGCCGGTTGCGTGCCGGCTGCGGCCCCCGGGATCTGGTGGCCCGGCTGGTCGGCGACGAGTTCGCGGTGCTCACCGACGTCGGGCCGGTGCTGGCGTACGCGCTGGGCACCCGGCTGCTGGCCGCGTTGACCGAGCCGTATCCGCTCCCGGTCGGGGCGGCGCGGCTGCAGGTCAGCATCGGGCTGGCCGAGACGGCCGGCGGGGACCCGGAGGACGTGTTCCGGCAGGCGGACCTGGCCCGGCGGCGGGCGGTGCAGCTCGGCCGGGACCGGGTCGAGTGGTACGACGCGTACCTCGAGGAGCAGCTGGTCCGGCGGCTCGACCTGGAACGCGAGCTGCCCGGTGCGGTGGCCCGGGGCGAACTGGACCTGGTCTACCAGCCGGTGCTCGCCCTGAGCGACCGGCTGCCGGTGGGTGTCGAGGCGCTGCTGCGCTGGCGCAGCCCGGTGCTGGGCACCGTGCTCCCGGCCGAGCTGCTGCCGGTGGCGGAGGACCTGGACCTCGTCGGCGAGGTGGGCCGCTGGGTGCTGGACCGGGCCTGCCGACAGCTCGCCGACTGGTCGGGTGGCGGGCGCGAGCTCTGGTTGTCGGTCAACGTCACGCCGCGGGAGCTGGCCGCGCCGGACTTCGTGCCGCGTACCGCGACCGCCCTCGCCGCACACGGCGTGTCGCCGGAGCGGCTGGTGGTCGAGGTGGCCGAGTCGCGCGTCGGCGCCGAGCTGCCCACAGTGGTGGCCCGGCTGGCCGGGCTGCGGTCCCTGGGCGTGCGGACCGCGCTGGACGACTTCCGCGCCGAGCACGCCTCCCTGGCCCAGCTCCGCCGGCTCCCGATCGACCTGCTCAAGGTCGGCCCGGACCTGGTCGGGCCGGCCGGGGACCCGCAGCGCCTGCTGATCGACGTGGTGGTCAGCCTCGGCGGCCGGCTCGGCTTGGAGGTGGTGGTCGAGGGCCTGGAGTCCGACGTCCAGGTGGCCGGGGCGCGCCGGTCCGGCTGCCGGTACGGCCAGGGTTTCGCGCTGGCCGGGCCGGCGACCGCCGAGCGGGTGGAGGCCTGGTTCGCGGAGTCCCGGTCGGTGTCCCGGTAAGGGATGGCCGCCGTCCTGGTGGTCCTGGGCCGGTTGCTGTCCGCAGGATGCCACCGGCGCGCAGGTCCTCGGCGACGCCATCACCCGGCTGCGGGCGAGGGGGATCACCGTCCTGCTTTCCGGCATCACTCCCGGCCACGACCAGGTCCTGGGCGCTCTCGGGGTCGCCGACGAGTTGCGCCGCGAAGGACTGGTCTTCCCCGACACCCCCGCCGCCATCCGGCACGCCCGCACGGTCGCCCTCGCGGACGCGCCGGCAACCGGCCGCTAGCCCGGCATCATGATCGCCTCCCCGACGCCGGACGATACCGGCGTCGGGGCGCGACGTGGGGGTCGCCTACTCCGGCACGCGGCGGTAGGCGCCGTCGCTGGCCGAGGTGGCCATCGAGGCGTACGCGCGAAGCGCCGCGGACACCGGGCGTTGCCGGTCCAGCGGGGTGTACGGCCGGTCTCGCTTCTCCTCGGCGACCCGGCGGGCCTGGAGCACGTCCTCCGGCACGTTGAGCTGGATGGACCGGGCCGGGATGTCGATGACGATCTCGTCACCCTCCTGGACCAGCGCGATCAGGCCGCCGGAGGCCGCCTCGGGGGAGACGTGCCCGATCGACAGCCCGGAGGTGCCGCCGGAGAACCGCCCGTCGGTGAGCAGCGCACAGGAGCGGCCCAGCCCCCGGCCCTTGAGGAACGAGGTGGGGTAGAGCATCTCCTGCATGCCCGGGCCGCCCTTCGGCCCCTCGTACCGGATCACCACCACGTCCCCGGCGACGACGGACTTGTTGAGGATGCCCTCGACGGCGGCCTCCTGGGACTCGAAGACCCGGGCCGGTCCGCGGAAGGTCAGGCACTCCTCGGGCACCCCGGCGGTCTTCACCACGCAGCCGTCCGGCGCCAGGTTGCCGTGCAGGATGGCCAGCCCGCCGTCGGCCGAGTACGCGTGCTCCCGGTCCCGGATGCAGCCGCCGGCCGCGTCGGTGTCCAGCGACGACCAGCGGTTGGTGGTGGAGAACGGCTCGGTGGTGCGCACCCCGCCCGGGGCGGCGTGGAACAGCTCGGCCGCCTCCGGCGTGGCCTTGCCGCCGCGGACGTCCCAGTCGGCGAGCCAGCGCTCCAGGCTCGGGGAGTGCACGGCGTGCACGTCCCGGTTGAGCAGGCCGGCGCGGTCCAGCTCGCCGAGGATGGCCGGGATGCCGCCGGCCCGGTGCACGTCCTCCATGTGGTACTGCGGCGAGTTCGGGGCGACCTTCGCCAGGCAGGGCACCCGGCGGGAGATCGCGTCGATGTCGGTGACGCCGAAGTCCAGCTCGGCCTCGCGGGCCGCGGCGAGCAGGTGCAGCACGGTGTTGGTCGAGCCGCCCATCGCCACGTCCAGGGCGACCGCGTTCTCGAACGCGGCGCGGCTGGCGATCGAGCGGGGCAGCACCGAGGCGTCGTCGCCGTCGTACCACCGCTTGGCGATCTCCACGACGGTGCGGCCGGCCTCGACGAAGAGCGACCGGCGCGCGGCGTGGGTGGCCAGCGTCGAGCCGTTGCCCGGCAGCGCCAGGCCGATCGCCTCGGTGAGGCAGTTCATCGAGTTGGCGGTGAACATGCCGGAGCAGGAGCCGCAGGTCGGGCACGCGGAGCGCTCGATGGCGCCGAGCTGGTCCTCGCTGACCGCCTCGTTGGACGCGGCGATCATCGCGTCGATCAGGTCGATCTTGGAGTGGACCACGCCCTCGATCGCCACCGTCTTGCCGGCCTCCATCGGGCCGCCGGAGACGAAGACGGTCGGGATGTTCAGCCGCAGCGCGGCCAGCAGCATGCCCGGGGTGATCTTGTCGCAGTTCGAGATGCAGACCAGGGCGTCCGCGCAGTGCGCGTTGACCATGTACTCCACCGCGTCGGCGATCAGCTCACGGCTGGGCAGCGAGTAGAGCATGCCGCCATGGCCCATGGCGATGCCGTCGTCCACCGCGATGGTGTTGAACTCCCGACCCACCCCGCCGGCCTCGGCCACCGCGTCGGCGACCAGGCCGCCGAGGTCCTTGAGGTGGACGTGCCCGGGTACGAACTGGGTGAAACTGTTGGCGATGGCGACGATCGGCTTGCCGAAGTCGTCGTCGGTCATCCCGGTGGCCCGCCACAGGGCCCGGGCGCCGGCCATCGTCCGACCGTGCGTGGAGGTCTTCGACCGCAGCTCAGGCATGGCTACCAGTCTGGCACTGTCCTCGCGGAGACCCCCGGGCGCGCGCGCCGTGTCCCAACAGTTGCACACCCGGTGCCCCACGGGCGGCGCCGATCCGGCACAGTTGAGGTCGTGCACTTCCCCCCGGGCATGGTCGTCGTCGCGCTGCTGAGCGGGCTCGTCGCCGCCACCGGCGGCGCGCTGCTGGCCGCGTCGGCCCGCCGCCGGGTCGGACCGCACCGGCAGGCCCACGTGCTGCTCGCCGCAGCCGCCGGGGCGGCGCTGCTCAGCCTCCTCGTCGGGGTGACCGCCGTGTTCGCCAGCGGGGACCACTGGGCGCACCAGCAGGGGCAGCGCACCGGCTGGGCGACCGTGGTCTCGATCGGCACGACGATCAGCGGGCTGGCCCTCGGTGCCGCCCTGCTCCGGCTGCCCGGCGCGGCGGCCACCCCGGCCGCCACCGCCCGGCTGCTCCTCGACGGCGTGATCATGGGGACCGCGCTCTGGTTCGTCGGCTGGGTGCTCTTCTCCGAGCCGACCCTGCTGCTCGGCGCGGCCACCCCGGTGGCCTGCGTACCGATCCTGCTGCCCACGGTGAGCGCGGCGCTCACCGCCGGGCTGACCCTGATCATGGTGCTGCGGACCGCCCCGCCACGGCACCGGCTCGTCCTGCTCGGCGCCGGTGCCACCGCGGTGACCTGCGGCGGGCTCGGCCTCGCCGCGGGGCTCTGCCAGGGCGGACCGGCCATGGGCCTGACCGGGGCGGCCGTGCTGGCGGTGGGGCTGCTCGCCGCCGCCCTCGCCGTGCGGCGGGTCGACCCACCCTGGCAGGTGGACGTCGATCTGATCCGCCGGGACGGCGAGTACGCCTTCGTGCCGATGTTCGCCATGGCCGCCTCGGCGATGTACCACCTGGTCGAGGGCGGCCGGTTCGACGCGTTCGGCATCATCGCCGGCAGCGTCGAGGGCTTTGCGCTGGTGACCCGGCAGTACCTGGCCCTCAACGACGTGCGGGGCTACGCGGGCCGGCTGGCCGAGCGGGAGGCGCACTTCCGCGAGCTGGCGCACACCGACCCGCTGACCGGCCTGGCCAACCGGCGCGGACTGCTGCGCGCGCTGTACCGCTGCGCCGAGGCGGACGTGCCCTGCGTACTGCTCGGTCTTGACCTGGACGGCTTCAAGAACGTCAACGACATGCGCGGCCACGACATCGGCGACGCGGTGCTGGCCGAGGTGGGCCGGCGACTGCGTGGCAACCTGCGGCCGGGGGACCTGGCCGCCCGGCTCGGCGGCGACGAGTTCGCGGTGCTGCTGCACGGCGCGACCGACGCGGACCGGGTCGCCGAACGGCTGCTCGGGGTCCTCGGTCGCCCGTACGAGGAGGCGGACGGGCCGGTCTTCCTGTCGGTCAGCATCGGGGTGGCCGGGCACTGCGGTGAGCCGGATGTGGAGCTGCTGTTGCGCCACGCCGACCTGGCGCTGCGCTACGCCAAGCAGCGGGGCAAGAACCGCATCGAGCGCTACGACGCCGCGTACGACCAGCTGCTGCGCCGGCGCACCCTGCTCGAGCACGAGCTGCGGGGCGCGATCGAGCGGGACGAGCTGCGGCTGGCGTTCCAGCCGGTGGCGTCGCTGCCGTCGGTTCGTCCGGTCGGCGCCGAGGCGCTGCTCCGCTGGCACCACCCGGAGCTGGGCAACGTCCGCCCGGACGAGTTCATCCCGCTGGCCGAGGAGTGTGGGATGATCGCCAAGCTGGGGGCCTGGGTGCTGCACGAGGCCTGCTACCAGCTCTCCCGCTGGCTGGCCGACGGCCACGACGTCTGGGTCTCGGTCAACGTCTCGCCGCGCGAGCTGCACGCCCCGGAGTACGTCGTCCAGGTCGCCGACGCGCTGCGCGCGCATCACGTGCCGCCTCAGCGGCTGGTGCTGGAGGTCACCGAGCACGCCGTCGCCACCGACCTCGACGAGCTGATCCGACGGCTGACCGCGCTCCGGCTCACCGGCGTTCGGATCGCCCTGGACGACTTCGGCGCGGGCTACTCCTCGCTGGGTCAGCTGCGCCGGCTGCCGATCGACATCCTCAAGATCGACCACAGCCTGGTGGCCGAGCACGAGCCGGTCCGGCCAGTGGGGAAGGACGGGCCGGCCTTCGCGCCGATGGTCGACATCGTCATGCGCCTCGGCCACCAGCTCGGGCTGGAGGTGATCGCCGAGGGCGTCACCAGCCGGACCGAGCTGGCCGCGGTGGTCGCCGCCGGCTGCCGCTTCGGTCAGGGCGCGCTCTTCGGCTGGGGGGTGCCGGCCGAGCATCTGGAGGCGATGCTGGAGGCGGCCACCTCGCCCGGCGCGCGGCCCGCGTCGTTGCCGCCGGGCCCGACGGCGGCCCCGACCCGCCCCCCGGCGCCGTTCCCGCGCTTCGGGCTGCACCCGGCCCCGCCGGTGCCCGCCCCACGCGCCTCGGCGGCGGGATCTCCGCAGGTGGGACCGGCCGCGCAGGGCGCGTCGGGAGGCGACACGCCGACGTCTGTTAACCAGAATGTGGGATCAGTTGACTCATCGCGTGAGATGCGTCAGGCTTAGCCACATGTCGTCGAACTGGTCGCTGCGAGTACTTACCTGAGCGCACTCTCCCTGATCGAGAGTGCGCTGGCCCCGTGCATCTGCACGTGGGCCGTTTTTATTGCCGTCGGACCTCATCGGGGCGCCCGCGTCCCACCTTGTGAAGAGCCTCACCCACTCCAGCCGAAGGCCTGAACCGCCATGACGAGACCCACGCCAGAGACCCTCGCCCACTCCGTCCGGCGAGCTCGCTCGGCCGCCGAGCCGGCGACCGACGTCGAGCACGCCCCCGCCCCCCGCAACGGGGCCGTCCCGGCCGCCCCGGCCGTAGCGGGAAGGGGCGCCCCGGCCGGCGCGGACGGACGCACCGCGACTGAACGGCAGCCTGCGCCGGCGCAGGTCTCCGGCGCCGGATCGCTGGTGCGGTCGCTCGAGGCGCTCGGCGTCGACGTGGTGTTCGGCATTCCGGGCGGCGCGATCCTGCCGGCGTACGACCCGCTCTACGACTCCACCGTCCGGCACATCCTGGTCCGGCACGAGCAGGGCGCGGGGCACGCCGCCACCGGGTACGCCCAGGCGACCGGCAAGGTTGGCGTCTGCATGGCCACCTCGGGCCCCGGCGCGACCAACCTGGTCACCCCGATCGCCGACGCGTACATGGACTCCGTGCCGTTGGTGGCGATCACCGGCCAGGTCGCGCGCCCGGCGATCGGCACGGACGCCTTCCAGGAGGCGGACATCCAGGGCATCACCCTGCCGATCACCAAGCACAACTTCCTGGTGCAGAGCGCCGAGGAGATCCCACAGGTGCTGGCCGAGGCGTTCCACCTGGCGTCCACCGGCCGGCCCGGCCCGGTCCTGGTGGACATCCCCAAGGACGTCCTCCAGGCGCCGACCACCTTCTCCTGGCCGCCCACCCTCGACCTGCCCGGCTACCGGCCGACCCTGCACCCGCACGGGAAGCAGATCCGGGAGGCGGCCCGGCTGATGACCAACGCCCGCCGCCCGGTGCTGTATGTCGGCGGCGGCGTGCTCAAGGCCGGGGCCACCGAGGGGCTGCGTCGGCTGGCGGAGCTGACCGGCATCCCGGTGGTCACCACCCTGATGGCGCTCGGCGCGTTCCCCGACTCGCACCCGCAGCACCTGGGCATGCCCGGCATGCACGGCACCGTGGCCGCGGTCTACGGCCTGCAGAAGGCCGACCTGATCGTGGCGCTCGGGGCCCGGTTCGACGACCGGGTCACCGGCCGGCTGGACTCGTTCGCGCCGGACGCCGCGGTGGTGCACGCCGACATCGACCCGGCCGAGATCGGCAAGAACCGGCACGCGGACGTGCCGATCGTCGGCGACGCCCGGCACGTGATCGACGAGCTGATCGCCGCGGTCACCGCCGAGAAGTCCGCCCACCCGGCCGCCGACCTCGGCGACTGGTGGACCCAGCTCGACGACCTGCGCAAGCGCTACCCGCTGGGGTACGAGGAGCCGGCCGACGGCACCCTCTCCCCGCAGTACGTGATCAAGCGGCTGGGCGAGATCGCCGGCCCGGACACGGTCTTCGTGGCCGGGGTCGGTCAGCACCAGATGTGGGCCAGCCAGTTCATCTCGTACGAGAAGCCGTACACGTGGCTCAACTCCGGCGGCCTCGGCACCATGGGGTACGCGGTGCCGGCGGCGATGGGCGCCAAGGTCGGCAAGCCGGACACCACGGTCTGGGCGGTGGACGGCGACGGCTGCTTCCAGATGACCAACCAGGAGCTGGCCACCTGCGCGCTGGAGGGAATCCCGATCAAGGTCGCTGTGATCAACAACGGCAACCTGGGCATGGTCCGGCAGTGGCAGACGCTCTTCTACGGCGAGCGCTACTCCAACACCGAGCTGGGCACTCACAAGCACCGCATCCCGGATTTCGTCAAGCTCGCCGAGGCGCTCGGCTGCGTCGGGCTGCGTTGCGAGAACGCCGCCGACGTGGACAAGACCATCGAGGCGGCCATGGCGATCAACGACGCGCCCGTGGTGATCGACTTCGTGGTCGGCAAGGACGCCATGGTCTGGCCGATGGTGGCCGCCGGGACCAGCAACGACGAGATCATGTTCGCCCGGGGCGTCCGCCCCGCCTTCGACGAGGACGAGCTGTAGTCATGACCGATCGCACCGAGCGCAGCGAGGGCCGTGAGGGCATGACGAGGAAGGCACTAGTCATGACCGATCGCACCGAGCGCAGCGAGGGCCGTGAGGGCATGACGAGGAAGGCACTAGTCATGGCCGATCGCACCGAGCGCAGCGAGGGCCGTGAGGGTATGACGAGGAAGGCACTGCCATGACCATGCACACCCTCTCCGTCCTGGTGGAGAACAAGCCCGGTGTCCTGGCCCGGGTCTCCGGCCTCTTCCCCCGACGCGGCTTCAACATCGACAGCCTGGCCGTCGGCGAGACCGAGAACCCGGACGTCTCCCGGATCACCATCGTGGTCAACGCCGAGTCGTCCCCGCTGGAGCAGGTCACCAAGCAGCTCAACAAGCTCGTCAACGTGCTCAAGATCGTCGAGCTGGACCCGCAGGTCTCGGTGGCCCGGGAACTGCTGCTGGTCAAGGTCCGCGCGGACCGCAACGCCCGGGGGCAGGTGCTGGAGACGGTCAACCTGTTCCGCGCCCGGGTGGTCGACGTCGCGCCGGACACGCTGACCATCGAGGCCACCGGCACCCCCGACAAGCTCGATGCGCTGCTGCGCGACCTCGAGCCCTTCGGCATCAAGGAGATGGTCCAGTCCGGCACGGTGGCGATCGGGCGCGGCTCGCGCTCCATCACCGCCGGACCGGCGCTGCGCGCCGCCTGACCCACTGCCGGCCGGCCCTGCGGGCCGCCTGACCCAACCGCACGTCCACCGACGGGCCGTCCGGACCGCCGTACGAAAGGGAAGTCAAATGACCGTTGAGGTGTACTACGACGACGACGCCGACCTGGGCCTGATCCAGGGCCGCAAGGTCGCCGTGATCGGGTACGGCAGCCAGGGCCACGCCCACGCGCTGTCGCTGCGCGACTCCGGCGTCGACGTGGTGGTCGGCCTGCCGGTCGGCTCGAAGAGCCGGCCGAAGGCCGAGGAACAGGGCCTGCGCGTGCTCACCCCGGCCGAGGCGGCGGCCGAGGCCGACGTCATCATGATCCTGGCGCCGGACACCGCCCAGCGCGCCCTCTACGCCGAGGCGATCGCGCCCAACCTCGCCTCCGGCAAGGCGCTCTTCTTCGGCCACGGCTTCAACATCCGGTACGACCTGATCAAGCCCCCGGCTGACGTCGACGTGGCGATGGTCGCCCCGAAGGGCCCCGGTCACCTGGTCCGCCGCCAGTACGTGGACGGCAAGGGTGTGCCCTGCCTGGTCGCCGTGGAGCAGGACGCGAGCGGCAACGCGTTCGCCCTGGCCCTGTCGTACGCGAAGGCGATCGGTGGCACCCGGGCCGGCGCGATCAAGACCACCTTCAAGGAGGAGACGGAGACCGACCTCTTCGGCGAGCAGGCGGTGCTCTGCGGCGGCGCGGCGGCGTTGGTGCAGACCGGCTTCGAGGTGCTCACCGAGGCCGGCTACGCCCCCGAGGTGGCCTACTTCGAGTGCCTGCACGAGCTGAAGCTCATCGTCGACCTGATGTACGAGGGCGGGATCGCCCGGATGCGCTACAGCGTCTCCGACACCGCCGAGTACGGCGACCTCTCCCGCGGCCCCCGGGTCATCGACGCCCGGGTCAAGGAGGAGATGCGCAAGATCCTCGGCGAGATCCAGTCCGGCGAGTTCGCCCGCGAGTGGGTGGCCGAGGACGAGGCGGGCCGGCCGAACTTCGCCAAGTGGCGGGCCGAGGGGGCGGCGCACCCGATCGAGGAGACCGGGCAGAAGCTGCGCTCCATGATGAGCTGGGTCGACCGGCCCATCACCGAGACCGCCTGAGCGGTCCCGTCGGCCGCCGCGAGGCCCCGGCGGCCCACCGGCGGCCCGCGACCCGACGCTCTCCCCGGCGTCGGGCCGCGGGCCGCCGCCGTATGCGGCGCTGAGCTACTCGACGTACGGGATGTCGGCGTCTTCCGACCGCCGGACAGCGCGACATCCCGCGAACCGCGTGGCTTGGCCGGCCGCTTCCTCCGCCACCGCCGTGCGGCGCACGGTCGAGCCGGGCAGTCCGCTCACCTGGTGGGACCGGGTGACCAACGCCTCGGCCAGCCGTGGGTCGTACCGGAGGGGGTCGAGCCGGGCGAGTGGGGGGACTACGCCGTGCGATAACCCTGTGTGAGGGCCCTCACCCCACGGTCCGGGACACGCCGGCCGGTGAGCCCCCTACCATCCCTGATAGGTGCATAGCCGGCACCGAACGGCCATGGCACGGATCAGCGCAGGGCGCAGCGCGGCGTCCCGTCGCCCCGAGCCGACCGCATACGACGTCTACGAGGACCAATGAATCCTGTCGTACTGATCGCCGAAGAACTCGCTCCCGCCGCCATCGAGGTGCTCGCGCACGACTTCGACGTCCGCCACGTCGACGGCACCGACCGCCCGGCCCTGCTCTCCGCGCTCTCTGAGGCCGACGCGGTGATCGTACGCAGCGCCACGCAGATCGACGCGGAGGCGATCGCCGCCGCGCCGCGCCTGAAGGTGGTCGCCCGGGCCGGCGTCGGCCTGGACAACGTCGAGGTGCCGGCCGCCACCGCGCGGGGCGTCATGGTCGTCAACGCCCCCACCTCCAACATCGTCTCCGCCGCCGAGCAGGCCGTCGCGCTGCTGCTCGCCGTCGCGCGGAACACCGCCGCCGCCAGCGCCGCACTGAAGGCGGGGGAGTGGAAGCGGTCCAAGTACACCGGCGTCGAGCTGCAGGGCAAGACCGTGGGCGTGGTCGGCCTCGGCCGCATCGGCGTGCTCTTCGCGCAGCGGATCGCCGCCTTCGGCACCCGGCTGATCGCGTACGACCCGTACATCCAGCCGGCCCGGGCCGCGCAGCTCGGCGTCCGCCTGGTAGGGCTGGAGGAGTTGCTGCGGGAGAGCGACTTCATCTCGATCCACCTGCCCAAGACCCCGGAGACCGTGGGCCTGATCGGCGAGAAGGAGCTGTCGATCGTCAAGCCGGGCGTCCGGATCATCAACGCCGCCCGGGGCGGGCTGGTCGACGAGCAGGCCCTGGCGGACGCGATCGCCGAGGGTCGGGTCGCCGGCGCCGGCGTCGACGTGTACGCCAAGGAGCCCTGCACCTCCTCGCCGCTGTTCGCGTTCGACAACGTGGTGGCCACCCCGCACCTGGGCGCCTCCACCAACGAGGCGCAGGACAAGGCCGGCCTGGCCGTGGCCAGGAGCGTGAAGCTGGCGCTGCAGGGCGAGTTCGTGCCGGACGCGGTCAACGTGCAGGCCGGCGGCGTGGTCGCCGAGGACGTCCGCCCGCTGCTGCCGCTGGCCGAGAAGCTAGGCCGGGCCTTCACCGCGGTGGCCGGCGGGGTGGCCGCCAGCGTCACCGTCGAGGTGCGCGGCGAGATCGTCAACAACGACGTATCGGTGCTCAAGCTCGCCGCCACCAAGGGGCTGTTCAGCTCGGTGGTGGAGGAGCAGGTCACCTACGTCAACGCACCGCACCTGGCCGCCGAGCGGGGGGTCGAGGTGACCCTGACGACCCACTCCGAGACGGTCGACCACGCCAACCTGGTGACGGTCCGCGGCGCGCTGCCGGACGGCCGGACGGTCAGCGTCTCCGGCACGGTGACGCAGACGGGCACCCGCGACGTCATCAAGCTGACCGAGGTGGATGGCTTCGACGTGGAGATCGGCGCGGAGGGCATCCTGGTCTTCCTGCGCTACGTCGACCGGCCGGGCGTGGTCGGCACCGTCGGCACCCTGCTCGGCGAGGCCGGCATCAACATCGCCGCGATGCAGGTCGCCCGTCGGGAGGCCGGCGGCGAGACCCTGATGACGCTCACCGTCGACCAGGCGCTCGGCGCGGACCTGCTCACCTCGGCGGCCGACTCGATCGGCGCGGTCGCGGCCAGCGCCGCGGACCTTCGCGACGAGTAGTCCACACACGACACATCGGGGGCCCGGCCGTGCGGCCGGGCCCCTCGTCGTCTCCGCGACCCTCCGCCTCCCCTCAGACGCCACCTTCTCCGAAACAGGGGCTCTGCCGGCGGGAATGGCCATGCTTTCCGGGAAAGCGCGCGACGCGCCCAGCGACGGGTGGGGCGGGTGGACGGGGGAGGGAGAGGGGTCAGGGGGTGGCGCGGGCGGGCGGTGGGTAGACCGAGCCGTCCTGGGCGTCGAAGAGCATCAGGTTGTGCTCGCCGGCCAGCCGCTCGATGTCGAGCAGGACCTGGTCCGCGCAAGTGGGAAAGAGGTTCATCTCGACGTGGTCGCCGGCCGCGTGCAGCGGCGTGACCTCCCAGGGGGTGCCCGGCCCGGCCGGGCGGTCGGGATAGGCGGCGGTGATCGCCCGGTAGAAGCCGACCACCCGTGGGTCGGGGTGACGCTCGCCGTGCCGCCCCTCGCGGCACCGTTGCACCGCTGCCCGCACCTCGTCGGGCGTGGCCCCGTCCGGCAGGGCCCACACGCTCAGATCGAAACTCACGGCGGACAGCGTGCCATCCTCGGCCCTCGGCGTCACGCCTGCCCCACCGCAGGCCAGCCCCCGGGCTGCCGATCGGGCCGCGCGACGGTCCGTTGTGGAGAGTCTTGCTCCAGTTGCGTCAATTGGCTAGCGTACCGGTGCGGTCACTGGCTGAGTCGTGGCGTCGGCCCGTCTTCGGGTGGCGTGGTCGGGCGTCCGGCCAACCGGTCCGCACCCCTCGATTGCGCGAGCCACGCGCACTCGTCGCTGACCGACCCCCACGGTCGTTGCCGAGACCGTGGGGGTCGATCGCGGCCCGCGTCCGGAATGCGAGGCCGGGCTGCGGGAGGGTCGAGGTGTAGCCGCCGTCAGCGGCGGCGGTGGGCGAAGAGCGCCCGGTAGTCGGAGCCGTTGCGGAACCAGTCCAGCCCGGCCGGGCCGGCGGCGTAGAGCGCGGTGGCGTAGGCGTCGGCGACCGCCAGATCGGGCCCGACAACGGTGGCGGCGACGAGCTGGTCGGCCGGCTCGCCGGTGTGCGGGTCCACCACGTGCCCGTGGCGGCCGGTCACTCCGGAGGTGCCCACCGCGCCGGCCGTCATCTCCAGCACCAGCGGGGTCCGCCGGGCGTCGGTCGGGTGGTGCACCGCGACCCGCCAGGGGCCGCCGTGCGCGGCGTGGCCGCGTACCACCAGGTCGGCGCCGCTGAGCACGGCGTAGTCGTGGATGCCGCCGGCGCGCAGCCGGGCCGCGGCCCGTTCCACCGCCCAGCCGCCGAGCAGGCCGCCCGGGTCGAAGCCGCCGGGCACCGCCCAGGCGTCGAACCAGCCGTCGGTTGCCGCCCGCATCGCGGCGCAGCGGTCCACCAGATCGGCCAGCGGCGGGTACGACTCCGGGGCGATCTCGCCCCGGCGCAGCCGGGAGACCAGGCTGTCCGGCCGGGCCGGCCCGTAGGTCAGGTCGATGGCGCGTAGCTCGGCCACCGCATCCCGCAGCGCCTCCCCGACGCCCCGCCGGCCGAGCCACTCGGGCGCGTTGAGCAGCAGCGAGTACTCCGCGGTGGAGGTGCGGACGGTGTGCTGCACGCTGATCCGGTCGACGGCGGTTCCGCCCGCCCGGTCCAGCCGGTGGCTGCGCGTGCCCAGCCGCAGGTCGGGACGGCGGCTCAGGAACGCCCCCTGGTCCACCCACCGGGTCCGGGGCTGCTCGTTGGCCCATCGGGCCCGTGGCTGCTCGTCGATCCGCATGGCACCTGCTCCTTCGCTGACGGCGCCGCGGCGACGCGGCGAAGCCCGTCACGGGCCCCCGTGACCCGTTTCGTCTCCGACCATAGGCAGCGGAGATGACCGCACCATGAATGTCACCTGGGAGCCTCCTGAGCATCCCGATATCCCGAATAGTGGAAGATGCGTACCGGGAGCCGGGACGTGGACGTACCGTTCACGGGAACGACGAGGTGAGGAGCGCAGGTGGCACGGATCGCGGTGGTGGCCGGGGACGGGATCGGACCCGAGGTGGTCGCGCAGGCCCGCAAGGTCCTCGACGCCGTGCTCCCCGGGGTCGAGGCCACCGAGTACGACCTCGGCGCCGCCCGCTACCACCGCACCGGTGAGGTGCTGCCCGACTCGGTGCTGGCCGAGCTGGCCGGGCACGACGCCATCTTGCTCGGCGCGGTCGGCGACCCGACCGTCCCGCCGGGGGTGCTGGAACGGGGCCTGCTGCTCAAGCTGCGGTTCGCCTTCGACCAGTACGTCAACCTGCGCCCGTCCCGGCTCTGGCCGGGGATCTCCGGCCCGCTGGCCAGCGTCAAGCCCGGCGAGGTCGACCTGGTCGTGGTCCGCGAGGGCACCGAGGGCCTCTACGCCGGCGCCGGCGGATCGCTGCACCGGGACACCCCCGCCGAGGTGGCCACCGAGGAGAGCCTGAACACCCGGCACGGCGTGGAGCGGGTGATCCGCGACGCCTTCGCCCGGGCCCGCCGCCGGGAGCGGCGCAAGGTCACCCTGGTGCACAAGACCAACGTGCTCACCCACGCCGGCTCGCTCTGGGCCCGCACCTTCGAGGCGGTCGCCGCCGAGCACCCGGACGTCACCACGGAATACCAGCACGTCGACGCGGCGGCGATGTTCCTGGTCACCCAGCCCCAGCGGTACGACGTGGTGGTCACCGACAACCTCTTCGGCGACATCCTCACCGACATCGCCGCCGCGGTGACCGGCGGCATCGGGCTGGCGGCCAGCGGTTGCATCAACCCGGAGGGGCGCTACCCCTCGATGTTCGAGCCGGTGCACGGCTCGGCCCCGGACATCGCCGACCGGGGCGTCGCCGACCCGGTGGCCGCGGTGCTCTCCGCCGCGCTCCTGCTCGACCAGCTCGGTCACGCCGACGCCGCCGCGCGGGTCACCGCCGCCGTCGCCACCGAGCTGGCCGGCCGGACCCCGGGCGCGTCGCTGCGGACGGACGAGGTCGGCGACCGGCTCGCCGGGTACGCCGTAGCCTGACCGGGCCGCTCGGCCGGCCCGGATCCGGGTGGCCAGACCCGGGTCCGGACCTGTCCGCCCCTGGTCGAGGTGGCGGTGAACGCCGCCGTGTCCGCCATGCGGAGCACTGGATCTGTCCGGGCGCGGCTATCCCCTGAACGACCGTTCGGGGTAAGTTTCTGGCACCAGTGACGTCGGCGTGCGGTCCCGCGTGCCGTGAACCCGCAGGGAGGTCAGCGCGATGAGCGGTGGTGACAAGCTCGAATTCGAGATCCGTCCGAATCCCGCGCCGGTATCCGCCGCCGACCGGGCCGCCCTGCTGGCCAACCCCGGGTTCGGCCGGGTCTTCACCGACCACATGGTGACGATCCGCTACGCCGAGGGGAAGGGCTGGTACGACGCCCGGGTCGAGGCGCGCGGACCGATCCCGCTGGACCCGGCGAGCGCGGTCCTGCACTACGCCCAGGAGATCTTCGAGGGGCTCAAGGCGTACCGCACCGCCGACGGTGCGGTGACCATGTTCCGACCGGAGGCCAACGCGGCCCGCTTCGCCGCCTCCGCGCGGCGGATGGCGATGCCGGAGCTGCCGGCGGAGACCTTCGTCGAGTCGCTGCGCCGGCTGGTCGAGATCGACCGGGACTGGATCCCCGAGCAGGAGGACGCGAGCCTCTACCTGCGGCCGTTCATGTTCGCCAACGAGGTCTTCCTCGGCGTCCGGCCGGCCAACGAGTACCTCTACCTGGTCATCGCCTCGCCGGCCGGGGCGTATTTCCCGGGCGGGGTCAAGCCGATCACGGTCTGGGTCTCGCCGGACTACACCCGCGCCGCCCCGGGCGGCACCGGCGCGGCGAAGTGCGGCGGCAACTACGCCGCCTCGCTGGTCGCCCAAGCGGAAGCGATCGACGCCGGCTGCGACCAGGTGGTCTTCCTGGACGCGGTGGAGCGCCGGTTCGTCGACGAGCTGGGCGGCATGAACGTCTTCTTCGTCTACGACGACAACACCCTGGTCACCCCGCCGCTGACCGGCACGATCCTGCCCGGGATCACCCGGGACGCGATCCTCACCCTGGCCGCCGAGGCGGGGCATCGGGTCGAGGAGCGGCCGATCAGCTTCGCCGACTGGCAGGCGGACGCCGCCAGCGGGCGGCTGCGTGAGGTCTTCGCCTGCGGCACCGCCGCCGTGATCACGCCGATCGGCTGCGTGCGCTTCCCGGACGGCGAGTTCCTCATCGGGGGCGGCGAGCCGGGCCGGTCCACGATGGATCTGCGTCAGCGGCTGGTCGACGTCCAGCGTGGCCGGGCCGAGGACCCGCACGGCTGGGTCCAGCGGGTCCTGTAGCTCCACTCGCGCCGTCCCTCCGGTCACTCATGCAGTGGCCGGCGGGACGGCGCTGACGTCGGGCCGCGTCCCCGATCAGTCGAGCAGATGGTCGCGGAGGGCGGCGAGCTGGGCGTCGGTCACCCCGGCGTGGCGCAGGTAGCCCTCCACCGAGCCGTACCCCGCGCGGAGTTCGGCGAGGAAGAGCGTCATCGCCTCGGCGGGCGAGGCGAGGAACGGCTTGGGCAGCTTCCCGCCGTCCGGGGTGGTGGCGGCGAGCCAGGCGCTGAACCGCTCCGACGCTTCGGTGCTCAGCGCGTAGTCGGCGGCGATGTCGTCGTCGGCCACGCCGAGCACGGCGAGGGTCAGCGCGCAGACGATACCGGTGCGGTCCTTGCCGGCCACGCAGTGCACCACCACCGGCGCGTTCGCGCTGTCGGCGATCAGCCCGACCGCCTCGGCCAGCCCGGCCGTGCCGGTCTCCGCGAGGGCCGCGTAGCGGTCGGCGAGCCAGCGGGCCAGGCTCTGCGCCGGGTCGTACCGGATCTCGGCCCAGTCCCGGTGTTCCGGGTGGATGTGCCGGTAGGTCAGCCCGTCGTACGCGGGGACCCGGCCGTCCCGTTCCACCTCGGTCGGACGGCGCAGATCGATGACGGTGCGGACGCCGAGCGCGGCGAACGCCGCCCGGTCGGTCTCGTCGATGCGGTGCAGCGAGTCGGACCGGTAGAGCCGGCCCCAGCGGACGGTGCGCCCGTCGTGACCCGGATATCCGCCGACGTCGCGGAAGTTGAAGGTGGCGGAGAACGGGATCCGGCGGCTGGTTTCGATGGCGTCCACCCAGACACCGTAACGGCCGGCGGGGCGGTGCCCCACCGGCCGTCGGTGCAGGTTCCTCCGTTACCGGGCGGTACCCGGCGGAATCGACGAGTAGGTGTCGTCGTAGTAGCCGCCGAGCTTGTCCCGGTACGCCGGGTCGGCGTCGACGGTCTCGTCGAACTCGGGCGCGGCCTTGATCTGGTCCTTGCTCCGGTCGACGTAGACCTTCCGCTCGTCGTGGTCGGCGTGATTGACGGTGCCGGCAGGGAGCATGACCTTCTTGCCGAAGATCCACGGCCCGGTGTCGACCACGAGGTAACTGGAGTTCACCTCGTAGCTGGCCCGGTCCACCTTGCCGATGCTGCCGTCGCTCGCCTCCACCTTGTAGCCGACCAGGTCGACGCCGGTCACTCCGGCCTCGTCCCGGTAGCTCCACGGATCGAAGCGCCCGGCGGGCGCGCCGCCCGCGAAGGCGCCCTCGCCACCGTGGGTGAGCGGGTCCGGCGTCCCGTGGGTCGTTCGAGGGTCGAGCCGCTCCATGGCGTTCACTCCCTTTCTCGACTTTCTCGGGGATGTGCCCTGTCGGGATCCTTGCTACCCGATTGCGGAGATCGATACACCAGGTGGTTCAGCCCAGCGCGGCCTCCGCGTCGAGGGCCACCGCGGCGGCGTGCACGACGGCCGCGATCCGCAGCGCCTCGTGCACCTGCTCCCGGGTGAACCCGGCGCCGCGCAGCGTCTTCTCGTGCGACTCCAGGCACACTCCACAGCCGGTGATCGCCGAGACGGCGAGGCACCAGAGCTCGAAGTCGGCCTTCTCCACGCCGGGACGGGCGATGATCTGCATCCGCAGCCGGGCCGGCATCGAGGCGTACTGCTCGTCGCCGATCAGGTGCTTGGCCCGGTAGTAGACGTTGTTCATCGCCATGATCGTGGCGGCGCCCTTGGCCGCCTCGATCGCCTCCGGCTTGAGCTGGGTGGCCGCCTCGGCGGCGATCTCCCGCAGCACCATCGGGTTGCGCGCCGCCACCGCGCAGGCCAGGGCGGTGCCCCAGGCCTGCACCGGGGTCAGCGTCGAGGTGGCGATGGTCGAGCCGAGGTTGAGCTTGATGTCCTTGGCGTACTCCGGCAGGGCCGCCTTGACCGCGTCCAGACCCATGATCAGGCCCCGGCGCCGGCGAGCAGCGCGTTGGCGTCGAGCGTCTCGCCGCCCTTGTTCCAGTTGCAGGGGCAGAGCTCGTCGGTCTGCAGCGCGTCGAGCACCCGCAGCACCTCGGAGACGTTCCGGCCGACCGAGCCGGCCGTCACCATGACGAACTGGATCTCGTTGTCGGGGTCCACGATGAAGGTGGCCCGCTGGGCGACGCCGTCCTCGCCGAGCACGCCGCAGGCGGTGGTCAGCTCCCGCTTGATGTCGCTGAGCATCGGGTACGGCAGGTCCCGCAGGTCGGGGTGGTCCTTGCGCCAGGCGTAGTGGACGAACTCGTTGTCCACCGACACACCGAGCACCTGGGCGTCCCGGTCGGCGAACTCACCGTTGAGGCGGCCGAACTCGGCGATCTCCGTCGGGCAGATGAAGGTGAAGTCCTTCGGCCAGAAGAAGACCACCCGCCACTTACCCTGGTACGACTTGTGATCGATCGTCTCGAACGCCTTGTCCGGGTCGAGCGACACGCAGGCGGTGAGTTCGTACTCGGGGAAACGGTCACCCACGGTGAGCACAGGTCCTCCTTGGCAGCGGCTGGTCAGCGGCGCGAGGCCGGTAACTGGATCAGTTCCAGATATTTCCGCAGCGTTGTTTCCGCCGGACAGCGGCCGAGTGACTTGTGAAGTCGATCACCAGCTACGGGTTCCGCGACGAACCCGGCCGGCTATCCGGTGTTGGCAACCCTCTGTCGCCATCCCGATATGTGGATTGTGCCTCCCAAACCCAGGACCGGGATGGCAGAGTACCCATCGTGACCAGCTCCGTTCTGATTATTGGCACCTAGCGCGCCGGCCCTCCCCTCGCCGAGCGCGCAGACCTCCCGCATCCGCGGGGGGTCTTTTTGTTGCTCCCGTAGTGGTTCGAGAAGAGGACTCCCATGACCTTCCAGGTGTACGACACGACGCTGCGCGACGGCGCTCAGCGCGAGGGGCTCAGCTACTCAGTGGTCGACAAGCTGGCGGTGGCCCGCCTGCTCGACGACTTCGGGGTCGGCTTCATCGAGGGCGGCTGGCCGGGCGCCGTGCCGAAGGACACCGAGTTCTTCCGCCGCGCCCGCACCGAACTGGACCTGCGGCACGCGGTGCTGGTCGCGTTCGGCGCCACCCGCAAGGCCGGGATCGCGGTGGACGCCGACCCGCAGGTGCGCGGCCTGCTGGACGCGCAGACCCCGGCGATCGCCCTGGTCGCCAAGGCTGACCTGCGGCACGTCGAGCGGGCGCTGCGCACCACCGCCGCCGAGAACCTGGCGATGATCCACGACACGGTGACCCACCTGGTGCGAGAGGGGCGCCGGGTCTTCGTCGACGGCGAGCACTTCTTCGACGGGTACCGGCACGACCCGGCGTACACCGCCGCGGTGGTGGAGACGGCGCTGGCCGCCGGCGCCGAGCGCATGGTGCTCTGCGACACCAACGGCGGGATGCTGCCGTCCCAGGTGACCGCAGCCATCGCCGACCTCACCGGCCGGCTCGGCGTCGGTCCGGAACTGCTCGGCATCCACTGCCAGAACGACACCGCCTGCGCGGTGGCCAACACCATCGCCGCCGTCGAGGCCGGGGTGCGGCACTTCCAGGGCACCGCCAACGGGTACGGCGAGCGCCCCGGCAACGCGGACATCTTCGCGGTGGTGGCCAACCTCCAGCTCAAGCTCGGGCTGCCCATCCTGCCGGAGGGCTGCCTGGAACAGATGGTGCGGGTCTCGCACGCCATCGCCGAGATCGCCAACATCGCCCCCGACACCCACCAGGCGTACGCCGGGGCCGCCGCCTTCGCCCACAAGGCGGGGCTGCACGCGAGCGCGATCAAGGTCGACCCGTTGCTCTACAACCACGTGGACCCGTCGGTGGTGGGCAACGACATGCGGATCCTGGTGACCGAGATGGCCGGCCGGGCCAGCATCGAGCTCAAGAGCCGCGAGCTGGGCCTGGACCTGGCCGGCCATCCCGAGACCCTGTCCCGGGTGACGAAGCGGGTGAAGGACCTGGAGGCCGGCGGGTGGTCGTTCGAGGCCGCCGACGCGTCGTTCGAACTGCTGGTCCGCTCCGAGCTGCCGGACCGGGCGGCGCCCCGGCCGTTCGCCCTGGAGTCGTACCGGGTGCTGGTCGAGCACCGCGAGGACGGCGCGGTGGTCTCCGAGGCCACCGTCAAGATCCGGGTACGCGGCGAGCGGGTGATCGCCACCGCCGAGGGGAACGGCCCGGTGAACGCCCTGGACGAGGCGCTGCGGGTCGGGCTCGCCCGGCACTACCCGGAGCTGCGCGACTTCGAGCTGGCCGACTACAAGGTTCGCATCCTGGAGGGCAGCCACGGCACCGGCGCGGTGACCCGGGTGCTGGTGGAGACCGCCGGTGCGGGCCGGGACTGGACCACGGTGGGCGTGCATCCGAACGTGGTCGAGGCGTCCTGGCACGCCCTCGTCGACGCCCTCACCTACGGCCTCGACCGGGCCCGCGTCTGACGCCTCCCGATGGTCGGTCAGGGTGCCGTGGGGAGGCGCACCTCCGCCAGGACGGCGCGGTGGTCGCTGCCGGGGAGGGGGTGCACCTGGACCGAACCGACGGCGATGCGGCGGTCCACCAGGACGTGGTCGATGGTGACCGGGGGGATCGGGTCCCCGTCGTACGGGCCCCAGGTGCCGGTGAGCCCCGCGCCGGCCGCGTCGGCGGCGTCGACGTACCCGGTGCGCAGCAGGGCGCGCAGCGGCGCGTGGTCGAGGGTGGCGTTGAAGTCCCCGGCCAGGATGCTCAGCCTGCCGTTCGGGGTGGCCGCGGGCTGTGCCCGCAGGTCGGTCCACCAGTCCGGGACCACCTCGACGGCGTACGGGGCGGCCGGGTGCGCCGACTCGACCCGCAGCGGCGGCGCGCCCGGCACGGCCAGCGTGCCGTACGCCTGACTGAAGCCGAAGCCCTGGTTGCGCCGCACGCCCACCTCCGAGATCGGGAAGCGGGCGTAGAGCCCGGAGCCGGTGGTGCCCACCTCGGCGTTCAACTGTCGATAGGGGAGCAGCCCGGCCAACCCGAGCCGGTCCAGCTCGGCCGCGATGGCCGGGGTGAACTCCTGCACGGTCAGCACGTCCACCCGGTGCGCCCGGACCAGATCCACCACCACGCGCGGATCCGCCGCGCCCTTGAGCAGGTTGGCGGTGAGCACCCGCAGGGTGGGCCCGCCGGCCGCCGGCTGCCCGGAGGCGAGCGCGCGGGGCGCCACCGCGGCGGCCAGCGCGAGCGCCGTGACGGCCGCGACGACCGCGGGCCAGCGGCGCCGCAGGGCGAGCGCCAGCACCAGCGGCACCAGCGTCCAGGCGGCGACGTACGGAGTGAAGGCGACCACCTGCACCAGCGGTCCCCGTTCCAGCCCGGGAAGCCGGACGGCGGCCCAGGCCACTCCGGGCACCACCGTGAGCCAGCACCCCGCCGTCGCCACCCGCTGGGCCCGGCTGCCGACCCGCCCCCGTGTCAACAGGATCACGGCGGTCACCGTACGGGTCGGCGCTGCCCGCCGGTGCCTCCCCGCCGCTCGCCGCTGACCTCCTTCCTGCCGCCGCCCGGCCGTTGCCCGAACATCCGGCGCGCCGCGGACTGTGGCCGCCCGTGCCGTCTGGGCGGATCTGGGCCGGGCCGTACCGGGAGCCCCTTTGCGGGGCGCCCGGGCGAGTCGTCCTGATCCGGCCGCAAAGGGCCGCTGAGGGGCCGATAATCCGACGTTTGTCGGCCCACCGGCACGGGAAGCAAGCACCGTGACGGACATCTCGGACACCCTGGCCAGCTTGCCCAGCCCGGTCGATGCCGACGCGAGCGGCGTTGAGCTGGAACAGACCCTCTTCGAGATCAAACGCGTGATCGTCGGGCAGGATCAGCTCGTCGAACGCCTGCTCACGGCCCTGATCGCGGACGGACACTGCCTGCTCGAGGGCGTGCCGGGCGTGGCCAAGACCCTGGCCGCGCAGACCCTCGCCACGGTGGTCGGCGGCACCTTCTCCCGGATCCAGTTCACCCCCGACCTGGTCCCCTCCGACATCGTCGGTACCCGGATCTACCGGGCGTCGACCGAGACCTTCGACGTCGAGCTGGGCCCGATCATGGCCAATCTGGTGCTGGCCGACGAGATCAACCGGGCGCCGGCCAAGGTGCAGTCGGCGCTGTTGGAGGCGATGGCCGAGCGGCAGGTCTCGATCGGCGGGCGCAGCTGGGAGGTCCCTGACCCGTTCCTGGTGCTCGCCACCCAGAACCCGATCGAATCGGAGGGGGTGTACCAGCTTCCGGAGGCGCAGCGCGACCGGTTCCTCATGAAGATCGTGGTCGATTACCCGAGCGACGCCGACGAGCTGGCCATCCTCTACCGGATGAGCACGGACCGGCCGACACCCCGCCAGGTGCTCGACCCCGCCCGGCTTCGCGAGCTGCAGCGCCGTGCCGGCCACGTCTTCGTGCACCACGCCCTGGCCGAGTACGTCGTTCGGCTCATCCTCGCCACCCGGGATCCCGGCCGGTTCGGGCTGCCGGAGATGGCGCCGCTGCTGGCGTACGGGGCAAGCCCCCGGGCCACCCTCGGCCTGGTCGCCGCAGCCCGGGCCCAGGCCCTGCTGCGCGGCCGGGAGTACGTGCTGCCGGAGGACGTACGGGAGCTGGCCGTCGACGTGCTCGCCCACCGGCTGGTGCTCTCCTTCGACGCGGTCGCCGACGGGGTCTCCGCCGAGTCCGTGGTCGGCCGGCTGATCGAGGCGGTGCCACCGCCCCGGGTCGTCACCGGCCACCCCGAGGCGGCGCCCGACCTGGCGGCGGCATGAGGCGCCGCGCCGCCCCGGCGCCACCGCGCCACCCGGCCGACCCCGGTCTGGCCGACCTCGCCCCCGACCAGCGGCTGCGCCGGCTGGAACTGACCGTCACCCGCCGGCTCGACGGGCTGCTGCAGGGCCAGCACCGGGGCCTGCTACCCGGTCCGGGCAGCGAATTCGCGGGCAGCCGGGAGTACCGCCCCGGCGAGGACGAGGTGCGCCGGATGGACTGGGCGGTGACCGCCCGCACCACCGTTCCGCACGTCCGCGAGGTCGACGCCGACCGGGAGCTGACCACCTGGTTGCTGGTGGACGCCAGCCCCAGCATGGAGTACGGCACGGCCACGTTGGACAAACGGGAGCTCGCGGTGGCCGCCGTTGCCGCCGTCGGCTTCCTCACCGCCGGAGCGGGCAACCGGCTCGGCGCGCAGATCCTCGGCCCAGGCGGCCTGCGCCGGTTCCCGGCCCGCGGCGGGCGTACCCACCTGCTGGGGCTGCTCCGCGCGCTGCTCGCCGCCCCCCGCACCGGCGGGTACGACGAGGAGTCCGCCCCGGCTCGACAACTCCAGCTCGGCGCCTCTGACGCCGCGCCGCGACCTGAAGCCGTCGCTGGAGCCGTCGTCGCCCCGCCGACGCTGGTCGACGGGCTGGACGGCGTGCAGCGGGTGGCCGCCCGGCGCGGCCTGGTCGTGGTGGTCTCCGACTTCCTCGACGGGCTGCCCGACGACCCGGATGGGGCTCCGCCCTGGGAGTTGACCCTGCGCCGGCTCGCCGCCCGGCACCAGGTGCTCGCGGTCGAGGTGACCGACCCGCGTGAGCTGGAGCTGCCGGACGTCGGCCTGATCACCCTGGTCGACCCCGAGACCGGCCGGCGGCGCGAGGTGTGGACCGGCGACCGCGCGCTGCGGGAGCGGTACGCCGCGGCCGCCGCCGCCCAGCGTGACCAGGTACGCCAGGCGCTGCGCCGGGCCGGGGCGACCCATCTGCTGCTGCGCACCGACCGGGACTGGACCGCGGACATCGTCCGGCACGTGCACGCCCAGCGCCGGCTGGCCGCCGCTCCGGCCGCGGCCCGGGGAGGTGGCGCGTGACCTGGCAGTCCCCGGCCCGGCTCTGGCTGCTGTTCGGCGTGCTCGCCCTCGTCGCCGGCTACCTGATGATGCAGCGTCGGCGCAGCCGGTACGCCGTCCGGTTCACCAACCTGCGGCTGCTTGACCGGGTGGCGCCGCAGCGACCGGCCTGGCGCCGGCACGTCCCGGCGGGGCTCTTCCTGGCCATGCTCGCGCTACTGGTGGTGGGCTTTGCCCGGCCCAGCGCCGAGGTCCGGGTGCCCCGGGAACGGGCCACCGTGATGGTCGCGGTGGACGTCTCCACCTCGATGCTCGCCACCGACGTCGACCCGGACCGGCTGACCGCCGCCAAGGAGGCCGCCCGACGCTTCGTCGACGGCCTGCCGGACGAGTTCAACGTCGGGCTGGTCGCCTTCGCCGGTAGCGCCGCGGTGATGGTTCCGCCGGGCACCGACCGGGAGGCGCTGCACGAGGGGATCGAGCGGCTGGCCGAGGGGTTGACCGGGGTGCAGGGGACCGCCATCGGGGAGGCGATCAGCACCTCGCTGGCCGCGGTGAAGAGCCTGGACAGCAAGGCCGCGAAGGATCCGCCGCCGGCCCGGATCATCCTCCTCTCCGACGGGGCGAACACCTCCGGCATGGACCCGATGGAGGCGGCCGCGCAGGCCGTGGCGGTCCAGGTGCCGGTGCACACCATCTCGTTCGGCACCCCGTCCGGCTCGGTGGATCGGGGCGGTCGGGCCATCCAGGTGCCGGTCGACGGGCAGACCCTCAAGGCGGTCGCCGAGGAGACCGGCGGCCGCTTCCACGAGGCGTCGAGCAGCGCCGAACTGCGCGCCGTCTACGAGGACCTCGGGACCTCGGTCGGTTACCGCACCGAGCGGCAGGACATCTCGGCCCGGTTCATCGGCCTCGGGCTGGTCTTCGCGATGGGCGCCGCGGCCGGATCCCTGCGGTGGTTCTCCCGGCTGCCCTGAACCGCACGACACGTGATGACCGCACGACAGGTGAGGAGCGCACGGATGGCAGTGCAGAGCGGGCTGGGCGAGCCGCGCGGTCCCTGGTTCGTCTCGCCGGACCTCGATCCGGACGGGCGCATCCGGTGGGACGTACCCGGATCGGGTCGGGACCCGGGGCGGCGGCGGAGCTGGCGCGGCCGGCTGCTGGCCGCGCTGGCGGTGATCGCCCTCTCCACGGTCTCCGGCGCGGCGGCCGGCGGCTGGGTCGCCAGCCGGGACGGCGCCCCGGGGCCCACCGCGGCCTCCGCGGCGCCCGTCCCGGCGGAGCTGGTCACCGCCGCCGAGAAGACCGTGCCGGGGGTGGTCTCGGTGATGGTCGGTGGCGGTGGCTCGGGGGCCACCGGCTCCGGGTTCGCCATCGACGACCAGCAGCACATCATCACCAACGACCACATCCTGGCCCGCGGCGGCGGGGGACCGGTCACCGTGGAGATGCCGGACGGCCGCCGGCTCACCGCGGAGGTGGTGGGACGGGAGCCGGGCAGCGACCTCGCCGTGCTCAAGGTGCCCGCGTCGGCCCGGCTCACCGCGCTGCCGCTGGCCAAGCCGAACTCCACCCGGGTCGGCGAGCCGGTACTCGCGGTCGGTTCCCCGCTCGGCCTGTCCGGCACGGTGACCGCCGGTATCGTCAGCGCGCTCAACCGGCCGGTCCGGCTCGGCTCCGGCCGGCACAGCGCGGTGCAGACGGACGCCTCGATCAACCCCGGCAACTCCGGGGGACCGCTGGTCAACGCCCGGGGTGAGGTGGTCGGGGTGAACACGGCCATCGCCACCATCGACGGCAACGGCTCGATCGGCATCGGCTTCGCCATCCCGATCGACCAGGTTCAGCAGACCGCCGACACCATCATCGGCCGGGGTGGCTGACCTGCCGGAGTTCCCGGCCGGGCGCGGGCGAGGGAGGCTGTCGGATATCGGGCGCGACGCCATGGGGCCATGGAAATATCACGCTGAGTGTGGATACTGTCTTGGGTGGAGCGACCTCTCTTCTCCGTCCTGCTCGCCCTCGGGGTCGTGATGGGCTGCCTGCTGGGTGCGGCCTACGCACGGGCGCGCCGCGGATGGGCCGACTACCAGACCATCAAGAAGAGCGTGCCGGGCTCTCGCCGCACCGCCTGGTTGCTGATCCGGTTGGTAACCACGAGGATCGGGGTGGTCGCGCTGCTGCTTCTCGGAGCGGTGGCCTACGCCGCCGTCGGTCCCGATCACGAGCGGGCAGATCCGGGTCCGGCTCCGTCGGTGACGCCGTCGCCCACCCCCACCGTCCGGGCGGACCGCTAGCCTCAGTGGGTGGACGACGGACTGCGGGTGAATGACCAGCTGCTGGTCCCCTCCGCCGAGCTGCGGGAACGCTTCTCCCGCTCCTCGGGGCCGGGCGGGCAGGGCGTCAACACCGCTGACTCGCGGGTCGAGCTGAGCTTCGACCTGGCCGGCTCGCCGAGCGTGCCCGAGCCGCTGCGGGCCCGGGCGCTGGAGCGGCTCGCCAACCGGCTGGTCGACGGCGTGCTGACCATCGCCGCCAGCGAGCACCGGACCCAGTTGTCCAACCGGGAGGCGGCCCGGGAACGGATGGTCGCCCTGCTGCGCGACGCGATCGCCCCGCCGCCGAAGCCGCGCCGCCCCACCCGTCCCTCCCGGGCGGCCAAGGAACGCCGGCTCGCCGAGAAGAAGCGCCAGTCCCAGCGCAAGCGCGAGCGCCGCGTCGACGGCGACTGAGCCGATAATCGCGCGCGGTCGGCCCGGCACGGGGCCTATGGTCCACGACCATGACCACCGAAACGCGGCACGGGATCCCGGTGTACGCCTGCCCCGCGGAGGGGGCGCCGCTGCGCGACGGCGCGGACGCCCTCGAGGTGGTCGGGGCGGCCCTCGGCGCCGGCGCCGAGCTGGTGGTGTTGCCGGTGGAGCGGCTGACCGGCGACTTCTTCCGGCTGCGCAGCGGGGTCGCCGGGGAGATCGCGCAGAAGTTCGTCAACTACCGGTTGCGGCTGGCCGTGGTCGGCGACATCGCTGGGCATCTGGCCGACAGCGCGCCGCTGCGGGACTTCGTCCGGGAGTCCAACCGGGGCCGCCAGCTCTGGTTCCTCGCCAGCCCCGCCGAGCTCGACGAGCGGCTCCGGAAAACGGTTTGAGGGCGGCTTCGGCGACGCCGACAATCGCCGGATGTCCGTCGACCACCAGGCGCCCGGCTTCTCGGTCAAGCCCACGCTCACCGGCGGGCGCGTGGTGCTACGCCCGTTCGTCGACGACGACCTGGCGGCCTTCGAGGTGGCGCTGGCCGACCCGGAGGTCGCCCGGCTCACCGGCAGCCCGCCCGACGGCGGCTTCGACACCGAGCGGCTGCGGGCCTGGTACGGCAGCCGTGGACGCCACCGTCATGTCGATCCTCGCCCCGGAGTGGGCGGCGCACCGCGGCCACCCGCGGGCTGCCCTGACGCGGTGATCGAGATGCTGCTGCGCGGGCTGTGGGCAGGCTGACCGGTCCGTCAGTCGAGCGCGGCCAGCAGCCGGGCCCGCAGTGGGGCGGCCCGCTCGGCGAAGCCGCGCTGCGCGGCGGCGTACTCGGCCCGGCCCTCCGGCGTCTCCACCCGCACCGGCGGGTATCCGAGGTCAGCGAGGTCGTACGGGCTGGCCCGCATGTCCAGCGTGCGGATCTCCCGGGCCAGCGCGAAGCAGTCCGCGACCAGCTCCGAGGGCACCAGCGGAGAGAGCTTGTACGCCCATTTGTAGAGGTCCATGTTGGCGTGCAGGCAGCCCGGCTGCTCCAGGGCGTACTGGGTCTCCCGGGTCGGGGTGAGCAGGTTCAGCGGGCGGGCCGGCGGGGTGAAGAACCGGTACGCGTCGAAGTGGCTGCACCGCACGCCCCGCTCCTCGACGACGGCGGCGGTCTCGGCCGGGCTCAGCCGCAGCGGCCAGGCGTTGTGGCGTACCTCGTCCTGGGTCTGCCGGTAGACCATCGCCCACTCGTGCATCCCGAAGCAGCCGAAGTGCGCCGGACGGCCGGCGGTCGCGGCGAGCAGGGTGCGGATCCACCGGATCGACTCCGCGCGCCGGGCGCGTACCCCCTCGGTGTCGAGGGTGCGGCCGGCGGCGGTGGTCAGGTAGTCCCGGCCGAACTCGGCCGGGCCCGCCCCGCGCAGCAGTACCCCGGCGCCCGGGTGCCAGCGGCGCAGTTGGGCGGGGCGGTGGGAGTAGTAGCTGAAGAGGAAGTCCTCCACCGGGTGCGTCGCCCCGGTGCGCCGGCGAGCCAGGTGCGGCGCGAGCCAGGCGTCCACCCGCTCCTCGTGCGCCCGCCGCCGGGCCTGCCAGTCGGCCACGTCGAGGGCGGGGGCGAGGGCGGCGGTCACGGACCCAAGGGTACGACCGTCGCCCGACCACCGGTCAGGGCACGTCCACCCGCACCCCGGCGGAGAAGACCCCGCTGCGCAGCTCCAACTGCTTCGGCGGTTGTGCGCCGTTCAGCGTGAAGACCAGCGGCAGCACGACCCGGCTGCCCGCCGCGACGGGCGCGGCGAAGACGTCCCGTCCCAGGTTGGCCACCCGGGTGGCGTTCTCGTCGGTGCTCACCCAGTTGCCCCCGGGCAGGTACGCCCGCTGCAGTTGGCCGTGCCAGGACTGCTCCTCGGGCGTGAGGTTGCGCACCCCGACGGTGGCCTGGCACTGCCGGCCGCCGGTCGTGCCGATCGGCTGGCCCGCCATCGCGCAGGCGACCCGGTAGACGGTGAACTCGAAGGCCGACTCGCGCAGCGGCACGCCGACGCTGCCGCTGACGGTCTTCCCCGTCCAGGCGCCGCTGGTCGGCTGCTGCTTCGTGTCGATCGAGGCGGCTCGCCGGGTTGCCGTCCAGGTCGCCGTGCCGACCACGCCGGCCACCACCACCGCCGCGACCCCCACCACCAGCCAGACCGGCGGGGTGCGCCGTCGTCCCGCTGACGGGGGCATGGCCCGGCGCGGGTAGACGGTTCCGGGGCCCCCCGGGCCACCGGCCCCGCCGGCCATCGGCGACCCCCCGGCGGTGGCCGCGACGGCCGGGGCGACGGCCGAGCGCCGGCGACGTTGCCTCCACCACCAGAGCGCGCCGCCGGTGATGACCAGGAACGCGGCAAACGCGCCGAGCAGCACCGGCGGTCGGCGCCACGCGGGCGCGCCGGTCACCTTCGCCACCGGCGCCGGGCCCGCCGCCTTCCAGGTGGCGGTGCCACAGTCGTACGGCCGGGTGCCGTCGATGCCGTACGCGCAGGCCGGCGCGGTCACCGGCCGTCCCGGCGCGGTCATCTTGAGCGCGGTGTTCAGCGTGGTGGAGCTCCGCGCCGGCAGCTTCAGCCGCCAGGTCACCTCGCTGGCCGCGGCCGGTCCGGTCGGGCGGCTGGCCCGGCCGCCGGCGGTGACGATGGTCGCCGACGATCCGGGCGGCACTGCCTGCCGCACGGTGGTGTCGACCGGGGTGCTGGTCGCGTTGCGGACCTGGATCTGGTAGGCGGGCGCCGGGGTGCTGGCGGGTGCCACCGCCACGGTGACCGGTGAGGGCAGCGGCCGGAGCGGCACGGGCGTGCTGGGCACGGCCGGTGGCCCGGACGGTGCCGCGGGAGCCGGCGCGGCCGGTGTCGCCTGTGCCGGTGTGGCGGGTGCCGCCGGCGCCGGTGCGGCGTGGGCGGGTGCCGCCGCGGCCCGGGGCGCGGTGGCGGGCAGTGCCGGCACGGCGGCGAGGACGCCGAGACAGTGCACGAACACTGCGAGGACTCTGTGGTGTCGTCTCGATGCAGGCATACGAACGAACCTCCGGACCCGAAGCTATGGGTCCGGGACCGCCGTGCGGGTACGAAGTCGGCATTCCCGCCCGATCAGGCGGCGGGGCGGGTATTGTGCCGCGCCCGGCCACGTCGGCCCCGCGTCGGCGGCGTGGCGCCGGCCGCGCCCGGGTCACCGGCCTGGCGTCGGGGATAGATTGGCCGGGTGCGTATCGCTCGTTTTGCTCATGCCAAGGGAATGTCGTTCGGGGTCGTCGAGGGCGAGCCGGAGGCCGGGCCGCAGGGCCTGACCATCGCCGAGATCGAGGGGCACCCGTTCGGCCAGATCACCTTCTCCGGTGCCCGTTGGGCGCTCTCCGACGTCCGGCTGTTCTCGCCGATCCTGCCGAGCAAGGTGGTTTGCGTCGGCCGCAACTATGCCGAGCACGCCGCCGAGCACGGCAGCGAGGTGCCCAAGGAGCCGCTGCTCTTCCTGAAGCCCTCCACCTCGGTGATCGGGCCGCGCGACGCGATCCGGTTGCCGATCTTCTCCAGGCAGGTCGAGCACGAGGCGGAGCTGGCCGTGGTGATCGGCGCGCCGGGCGCCCGCCGGGCCGACCGCGCCGCCGCCGAGCGGGCGATCTTCGGCTACACCTGCGCCAATGACGTGACCGCGCGGGATCTCCAGCGCTCGGACGGGCAGTGGACGCGGGCCAAGGGCTTCGACTCGTTCTGCCCGATCGGACCGTGGATCACCACCGGGCTGGACGTCTCCGACCTGGAGGTCCGGTGTGAGGTTGGTCGCAACCCCGAGGAGATGGAGGTACGCCAGCTCGGCCGGACCAAGGACATGGTCTTCGACGTGCCGGCCCTGGTGTCGTACATCTCGCACGTGATGACGTTGCTCCCCGGCGACGTGGTGCTGACCGGCACCCCGGCCGGGGTTAGCCCGCTCGCTGAGGGGGATACGGTGACCGTGCGGATCGAGGGGATCGGCGAGCTCACCAACCCGGTGGTCTCGGTCGCCTGATCCGTTCGATCGCCCGAAACCGCAGGTCAGAGGCGGTTCGGGGGATTGGATTTGGCCTGTCGGCACCGGGAGGGTAAAGTTCATTCCCGGCGCCGCAAGGGGCCAATGGGGTATGGGGTAATTGGCAGCCCGACTGATTCTGGTTCAGTTAGTCTAGGTTCGAGTCCTGGTACCCCAGCGCAGCCGTGGGTTCGCGAGAATCCACGGTCGCTGGATTCTGGCGGAGTTCGGTTCCGTCCCTCGTGTGGGGGCGGCGGGTGATCTCTGATAGAGTGCAGTGTCCTCGCCCGCAGGGTGGGGAGGCACAAGTTCTGGCCCCGTCGTCTAGCGGCCCAGGACGCCGCCCTCTCAAGGCGGTAGCGCCGGTTCGAATCCGGTCGGGGCTACAGCGCTGACGGCCCGTTCCATCACGGTGGGACGGGCTTCTTCGCGTTTTCGGCCCGTCCCGCCTCCTGTTTTGTCCCCGGGGCGGTTTGGTCCCGGGGGTGCGCCGTCCGGCCCCGTCGGCGGACGCCCGAGGCGGTGCCGGTAGACTACCGCCACACCGCCCGCCGGGGCGGTGAAGCAGGAAAATCCCTGGCCCCGTCGTCTAGCGGCCCAGGACGCCGCCCTCTCAAGGCGGTAGCGCCGGTTCGAATCCGGTCGGGGCTACCACGGAATCGGCCCGCCTCGCTCCCGCGAGGCGGGCCGCTCCCGTTCCCGGCCTGCGGCCCCGCTCCACCCGTGCCCTTGATCATGAAGTTGTTGTCATCGAAATCGGCGTGTCCTGACAACAACTTCATGATCATCGGGGCCGGGCCGGGCGGGGCGGGGCGGGGCGGGTGTGGGCAGGCGGGGTGGGGGTTAGAGGCCGGAGAGGCGTTGGCCGGCTCGCACGACGGCCATGGCGTGGCGTTCGCCGGGGCGGCGGCCCAGGCGCTCGATGGGGCCGGAGATGCTGATGGCGGCGATCACCCGGCCGGTGCGGTCGCGGATCGGGGCCGAGACGCTCGCCACACCCGCCTCCCGTTCGGCGACGCTCTGCGCCCAGCCGCGGCGGCGTACCTCGGCCAGGGTGCGGCCGGTGAACTTGGAGCGGGGCAGGAGCGGCATGACCGCCTCCGGTGGCTCCCAGGCGAGCAGGATCTGTGCCGCCGAACCGGCCGTCATCGGCAGCACCGAGCCCACCGGCACGGTGTCCCGCAGGCCACTGGCCCGCTCGGCGGCGGCCACGCAGATCCGCTCGTCGGCCCGGCGCAGGTAGAGCTGGGCGCTCTCGCCGGTGGCGTCGCGCAGCGCGCCGAGCAGCGGCTCGGCCGCGGTCAGCAGCACGTCCGGCGCGGCGTTGGCCAGCTCGCCGAGCCGGGGGCCCGGGCGCCAGCGCCCCTGGGTGTCCCGGACCAGCATCCGGTGGATCTCCAACGCCTGTGCCAGCCGGTGCGCGGTGGCCCGGGGCAGCTTGGTGCGTTCAACGAGTTCGGCCAGGCTGGCGCCGTCGACGCAGGCGGCCAGGATGACCACCGCCTTGTCGAGAACACCGACACCGCTCATACTGTGTCCCACAAGCCGAAACTTACCTCCCAGAATTTAGGATGTCCAGATGGTGGGAGTCACTCCTGAGCCCAGGACCTTGGCCGAGAAGGTCTGGGACGCGCACGTCGTGCGGTCCGCCGAGGGCGAGCCGGATCTGCTCTTCATCGACCTGCACCTGCTGCACGAGGTCACCAGCCCGCAGGCCTTCGACGGGCTGCGGCTGGCCGGCCGCCGGGTCCGCCGCACCGACCTGACGATCGCGACCGAGGATCACAACACCCCGACCGGATACGCCGACCCCGCGTTCCGCGAGCGGCGCGGCGACCTGCTCACCATCGCGGACCCCACCTCCCGCACCCAGATCGAGACGCTGCGCCGCAACTGCGCCGAGTTCGGCGTACGCCTGCACCCACTCGGCGACGAGAACCAGGGCATCGTGCACGTCATCGGCCCGCAGCTCGGTCTCACCCAGCCGGGCACGACGATCGTCTGCGGTGACTCGCACACGGCCACCCACGGCGCGTTCGGCGCGCTCGCCTTCGGCATCGGCACCAGCGAGGTGGAGCACGTGCTGGCCACCCAGACGCTGCCGCAGAGCCGCCCGAAGACGATGGCGGTGAACGTCACCGGCCAGCTCGGCCCGGGGGTCACCGCGAAGGACCTGGTGCTCGCGCTGATCGCCCAGGTCGGCACCGGCGGGGGCCGCGGCCACATCGTGGAGTACCGGGGCGAGGCGATCCGGGCCCTCTCCATGGAGGGCCGGATGACCATCGCCAACATGTCCATCGAGTGGGGCGCCAAGGCCGGCATGATCGCGCCGGACGAGGCCACCTTCGCGTACCTGAAGGGGCGGCCGAACGCGCCGCAGGGGGCCGACTGGGACGCCGCGGTGGCGTACTGGCGGACGCTGCCCACGGATGAGGGGGCGACCTTCGACGCCGAGGTGACCCTGGACGCGAGCCGGATCACCCCGTTCGTCACCTGGGGCACCAACCCGGGTCAGGGCGCGCCGCTGGGGTCCGCGGTGCCGGACCCGGAGGAGTTCGTCACGGAGTCCGAGCGGGCCGCCGCCCGCCGGGCCCTCGAATACATGGATCTGAAGCCGGGTACGCCGCTGCGCGACCTCGCGGTCGACGTGGTCTTCGTCGGCTCCTGCACCAACGGCCGGCTGGAGGACCTGCGCGCCGCCGCCGACGTGCTGCGCGGGCACCGGGTCGCCGACGGCGTACGGATGCTGGTGGTCCCCGGATCCGCGGCGGTGCGCGAGGCGGCCGAGGCGGAGGGGCTGGACAAGGTCTTCACCGACGCCGGCGCCGAGTGGCGCTTCGCGGGCTGCTCCATGTGTCTGGGGATGAACCCGGACACCCTTTCGCCGGGCCAGCGCTCGGCCTCGACCTCCAACCGCAACTTCGAGGGGCGCCAGGGTCGGGGCGGGCGTACCCACCTGGTGTCCCCGCCGGTCGCCGCCGCCACTGCCGTGGTCGGCCGGCTGGCCGCCCCCGCCGACCTGTAGAAGGGCAGCTTGCGAGCCATGGACAAGTTCACCACCCACACCGGCACCGCCGTGCCGCTGCGCCGTTCCAACGTGGACACCGATCAGATCATCCCGGCCGTGTACCTCAAGCGGGTGACCCGGACGGGCTTTGCGGACGGGCTCTTCAACGCGTGGCGGGAGGACCCGACATTCGTGCTCAACGATCCCGTCCATTCCGGTGCGTCGATTCTCGTGGCCGGTCCGGAGTTCGGTACCGGCTCCTCCCGGGAGCACGCCGTCTGGGCGCTGCGCGACTGGGGCTTCCGGGCCGTGATCTCGCCCCGCTTCGGTGACATCTTCCGCGGCAACGCCCTCAAGGAAGGGCTCCTTCCGGTGGAGTTGGAATTGAAAGCGGTGGAGGAGCTCTGGGATCTGGTGGAATCCGACCCGACCACCCCGATCATCGTGGACCTCACCGCCCGCCAGGTCCACGCCGGGGCCGCCACGTGGGCGTTCCCGCTCGACGACCACAGCCGCTGGCGGCTGATGGAGGGCTTGGATGACATTGGACTAACCCTCCGACACGAGGCCGAGATCAGCGCCTTCGAGGCGTCCCGGCCGTCGTTCCTGCCCTCGGTCGGATAGCCGTACGCCCGACCGCACATCGGTTTTCGCCCCCGCCGGCGCCGCTGGCGGGGGTGAATCCGTTAGGACACAAGGGCTTTTTTCCTCCGAATGTTTGTGTCCCGGCAGCACAGGGCATACCGTGCGCGCAGAATGGCTCGCGTCGAGTCAGTTGCACAATCGGGAGGAAGTCGTGAACAAGGCCGAGCTCATCGAGGCGCTCGCCGTTCGCCTGGGGGACCGGAAGACGGCGACGGCCGCGCTCGACGCGGTCCTCGCTGAGGTCCAGGGGGCGGTCACCAAGGGCGAGAAGGTGGCGATCACCGGATTCGGAGCATTCGAAAAGCGCGTCCGGGGTGCCCGAACAGCGCGCAATCCACGGACCGGCGAGGCGGTGAAGGTCAAGAAGACCTCCGTCCCGACCTTCCGTCCGGGCGCTGGCTTCAAGGAAATGGTGGCCAGCGGCAAGGTGCCGAAGAACACGCTCGCCGCCAAGAAGACCGCCGCCGCCAAGGCCGCTCCGGCAAAGAAGGCCGCCGCGGCCAAGGCCGCCCCGGCGAAGAAGGCGGCTCCGGCGAAGAAGGCCGCGCCGGCCAAGAAGGCCGCTCCGGCGAAGAAGGCCGCCGCGGCGAAGAAGGCGGCTCCGGCGAAGAAGGCCGCGCCGGCCAAGAAGGCCGCCGCGGCAAAGAAGGCGCCGGCGAAGAAGACCACCGCAGCGAAGAAGACCACCGCGGCAAAGAAGGCGCCGGCAAAGAAGGCGCCGGCGAAGAAGGCGCCGGCCAAGAAGGCGGCCGCCAGGCGCTGACCGCCCCGGCCCGAAGGGCGTCCACCCGCGGTGGTGGGCGCCCTTTTCCGGTACGACGCGGCGGGTGCCCCGTGGGCGGGCGTCGGCTGCGGCCGTTACAGCCGGTCGGCGGCGAGCAGCCGGTCGCCGGTGAAGGCGAGCAGCCAGCCGCCGCCCTTCGGGGTGGCGAAGTCGTCCGCCCGGCCGGTCAGCCGTTCCAGGGCGCCGGGGATCACCTTGCCCTGGCTGCACACCGCGACCGGCTCCCCGGCGCCGGCCAGCTCGACGAGACGGGCGGCGGCGGCCAGCACGCACTCCTCCGGCTGCTGGCCCGGCTTCGGCTCGTCGAGGTCGCCGACCACCTCGATCGGCAGGTCCAGCAGGGCGGCGGCCGGGTCCAGGGTCTGCACGCACCGACGGGCCGAGGCCGACAGCAGGCGTACCGGGCGGACCAGGGCCACCAGCTCGCCCAGGGCGTGGGCCTGCGCCCAGCCGATGGCGTCCAGCGGCCGGCCGGAGTCCGGCCCGGACCAGATGCCCCGCTTGCCGGCCTGCCCGTGCCGGACCAGCACCATCGTGGCGGTGACCGGGGGCAGCGCCGCGAACCCGGCGAGCACCTCGGCGTCGTGCGGGTAGCTGATCAGGCGTACCGCCTCGTCGACCGGGAGCCAGCGGACCTCGTCCACCTCGGTGTCCGGCTGGAAGCCGCCCTCCGCCACGGCCCGCATCGACCAGTAGTCGACCGCCTTGGGACGACCCTGGCTGCGGTAGCGGATGGTCGGCAGCCGCACCTGCGGCACCGCTCGGACGTCGGTCTCCTCGGCCACCTCGCGGACGGCCGCCCGCAGCGGGTGCTCGCCGGACTCCAGCTTGCCCTTGGGCAGCGACCAGTCGCCGTACCGGGGGCGGTGCACCAGGCAGACCTCGACGCCCCGGGCACCCGGCCGCCAGACGACCCCGCCCGCCGCCCGGACGTCCACCGGTTCGTCGATCGTCACCTGGTCACCGTAAGCCCGGCCGGGGCACGCTGTGGCCCGCTCAGCCGGCCGTCCCGCCCGCCCGGCGCAGCAACAGCTCCTGCAGGTCGATCAGCGGCGTCTCCGCCGTGCTCGTACGCCGGCTCCAGGTGCCCTCCGCGGCCAGCTCGAACGCGTCCACCTCCGAGCTCATCGCGGCGCTGAGCACGTAGTCGAGCTCGGCCCGGGCGACCGGGTCGCTCACCTGCACCAGCGCCTCCACCCGCCGGTCCAGGTTGCGGTGCATCAGGTCGGACGAGCCCATCCAGAACTCGGCGTCGCCGTTGTTGCCGAACCGGAAGACCCGCGAGTGCTCCAGGAACCGGCCGAGGATCGACCGGACCCGGATGTTCTCCGACAGGCCCGGGACACCCGGGCGGAGCGTGCACATGCCCCGGATCAGCAGATCGACGTGGACGCCGGCCTGAGAGGCCCGGTAGAGCGCGTCGATGATCTCCTCGTCCACCAGGGCGTTCACCTTCATCTGCACCAGCCCCGGCACGCCGAGCCGGACGTGGGCGATCTCCCGCTCGATCCGCTCGATCAGCCCGCTTCGGATGCCCTGCGGGGCCACCAGCAGCCGCCGGTACGCGGTCTGCCGGCTGTAGCCGGTGAGCACGTTGAACAGGTCGGTCAGGTCGGCGCCGATCTCCGGGTCGGCGGTCAGCATGCCGAAGTCCTCGTAGAGCCGGGCGGTCTTCGGGTGGTAGTTGCCGGTGCCGATGTGGCAGTAGCGGCGGATCTGGTTGCCCTCCTGGCGTACCACCAGGGCGGTCTTGCAGTGCGTCTTGAGGCCCACCAGGCCGTAGACGACGTGGCAGCCGGCGCGTTCCAGCGTCCGGGCCCAGCCGATGTTGGCCACCTCGTCGAAGCGCGCCTTCAACTCGACCAGCACCACCACCTGCTTGCCGGCGGCGGCAGCGTCGACCAACGCGTCGACGATCGGGGAGTCGCCGCTGGTGCGGTAGAGCGTCTGCTTGATGGCCAACACGTCCGGGTCGGCGGCGGCCTGCTCGATGAAGCGCTGCACGCTGGTGGCGAACGAGTGGTACGGGTGGTGCACCAGGATGTCCCCGTCCCGGAGGGTGGCGAAGACGCTGCGCGGCACCTCACCCTCGACGAGCCGGGGGTGGGTGGCCGGCACGAACGGTGGGTCCTTGAGCTCGGGGCGGTCGGCCTCGCCGTAGACCTGCCAGAGCGCGGAGAGATCCAGCAGGCCGGGCACCCGCAGCACGTCGTGGGCGTCCATGTCCAGCTCGCGGACGAGCAGCTCCAGCATGTGGTCGGAGATGGAGGCGGCGACCTCCAGGCGTACCGGTGGGCCGAACCGGCGCCGGGCCAGCTCCCGTTCCAGGGCCTGGAGCAGGTCCTCGTCGCGGTCCTCGTCGACCTCCACCTCCGCGTTGCGGGTCACCCGGAACAGGTGGCACTCCACCACCTGCATCCCGGAGAAGAGCTGCCCGAGGTGCACCGAGATGAGGTCCTCTACCGGGAGGAACCGGACGCCGGCGGAGTCCCGTGCGACCCGGACGAAGCGGGGCACGTTGTTCGGCACCTTGACCCGGGCGAAGAGTTCCGAGCCGCCGTCCGGATCGCGGACCGACACGGCCAGGTTGAGCGACCGCCCCGAGATGTACGGGAAGGGGTGCGCCGGGTCGACGGCGAGCGGCGTGAGCACGGGGAAGATGTGCTCCCGGAACCAGGTGCGCAGCCGCTCCCGCTCGGCGTCGTCCAGGTCGGTCCAGCGCAGGATCCGGATGTCCTCGCCGGCCAGCTTCGGCAGCACGTCGTCGACGAAGCAGGCGGCGTGCCGGGCGACCAGGCCGGCCGTCTTCTCCGCGATCAGCTCCAGCTGGGTACGCAGCGGAAGCCGGTCGCCGCCGCGAATCGGCAGGCCGGCCGAGAGCCGGCGCTTCAGCCCGGCCACCCGCACCATGTAGAACTCGTCCAGGTTGCTGGCGAAGATGGCCAGGAACTTGGCGCGCTCCAGCAGCGGGGTGCGCGGGTCCTCGGCCAGCGCCAGCACCCGGGCGTTGAAGTCGAGCCAGGCGAGCTCCCGGTTGAGGAACCGGTCCTCGGGCAGCGGCGGGGCCGCCGGTGGCGCGGCGTCCTCCGCGCTCGGTGCGGGCCGGCGGGTTGCCGGATCGAGCACCTCCTCCAGCCCCGCGGAGGCGGCCGCGGCGTCGGTGCCGGGGGACTCGGGCGTGGCCGGGACGCTCTCCACGGGGGCGCTGGTGGAGCGGAACCGGCCGCCGGCGCCGCGGGTGGGGACGCCGTTGCGGCGTTCGACCGCGTCAGACGCGTGCGGGGTACGTTCGGGGTGTTCGCGAGGGGTGCTCACCACCTCATAATCACCCGAATTCGGTGAACGGAAAATGAACTTCGCTCGGGCGGCTCAGGCCATCGTCGGCAACGTCACCCGGATGATCTCGCCCGCGGCGTCCCGGTCGACCCGGACCCGTTGGCCGAGCCGGAGCAGTCGAAGCCCGGAGGCGTCGAAGGCGTGGGCCGGGAAGGCCAGCTCGGTGCCGTCGTCGAGGAGCAGCACCCCGTTGCGGTTCGACGCGTCGAAGGTGGCCACCGTGCCCTGCATGCCAGCACCGTACACCGGGGGCCGGGTCAGCCCGGCGTGGCGGCCGCGGGGCGGGCGCCGGTGAGCGCGGCGGTGCGCGGTCCGAGGCCGAGCCGGGCCGCCGTGGCCAGGTCCTCGGCGGTGTCCACGTCCCGGCGCAGGGTCGGCCAGTCGCCGCCGAGCGGCAGCGCCCCGCTCGCCGCGTGCGCGGCCGCCGAGGCCACCCCGAACCGGGGGTCCAGCGGCACGCCCGCCGGCGCGGTGAGCAGCACCGTGCCGCTGCCCGGGGCGTCGGCCACGAACCGGCGTACCCCCGGCGGACCGGCGGAGGCGGCCCGCAGCGCCGCCGCCAGCTCGGCCGGGCGCAGGGCCGGTAGGTCGGCGGTGAGGCCGGCCACCCGGGCATGCCGGCCGGCGGCCGCGGCGCCGTGCCGGAACGCGGCGTTCAGCCCGGCGTCCGGGGCGTCCGGCACGACCCGGGCGCCGGTCCGGCCCAGCTCCGCCGCCGCCCGCGCGTCGTCGGTCACCACCAGGACCTCGGCCACCGCGGCGCAGGCCAGCACCGCGCGGACCGTGTCGGCCACCAGGGCCAGCGCCAGCTCCTCATGGGGTACGGCCGGCAGCGCGCCCCGCAGGCGGCTCTTCGCCGCGGGGAGGCGCTTCACCGGAACCACCACGCTCCACGTCGGCTCAGGCACGTGACAATCCTGCCAGTCGGACGGCGGTACCCTCACTGGCCGGGCCCGGGGCGAGCAGGCATGATTTCGTCGCGGGGGCGCGGGCGCGGGTGCGCGGGTCGGGGCACTACGAGGAGGCAGGGTGGCACGGCGGAGGCTGGGATTCTGGCGACGGTTCGCCGTGGCGCTGGTCAAGCCGGTGCTGACCGTCTGGACCCGGCGCACCTGGCGCGGGGCGGAGCACCTGGCCCGCGAGGGCGGCATCATCATCGTGCCCAACCACATCTCGCACGCCGACCCGCTGGTCTCCGCGCATTTCATCCACGACGCGGGGCGCTGGCCGCAGTACCTGGGCAAGGCCAGCGTTTTCCGGGTGCCGGTGATCGGCTGGATCCTGCACCGGTGCAAGCAGATCCCGGTCGAGCGCGGCACGATGGACGCGGCCAGGTCGCTGGACAAGCTGGTCGCCGCGGTGCGCGAGGGTGGCGCGGTGGTGATCTACCCGGAGGGGACGACCACCCGGGAGCCGGAGCTGTGGCCGATGAAGGGCAAGACCGGCGCCGCCCGGCTGGCGCTGGCCACGGGCGCGCCGGTGATCCCGCTGGCGATGTGGGGCCCGGAGAAGATCTTCGACCCGCGGACCAACCGGCTGAGCCTGCGGCCCCGGATCCCGGTCACCGTGGTCGCCGGCCCGCCGATCGACCTCAGCCGGTGGGCCGGAGCCACGCCGACCCGGGCGATCCTTGAGGAGATGACCGACACCATCATGCTGCGGGTGCGCGACCTGGTCGCCGAGATCCGGGGCGGCACGCCACCGCCGCTCTGGGAACGACCGGCCCGTTCGCGCGTCGAGCCGCGGCAGCAGGACGGTGTGGCATGAGCGGACACGTGGCGGTGCTGGGCGCCGGGTCGTGGGGGACCGCGTTCGCCAAGATCCTCGCCGACGCGGGCCGGGACGTGACGATCTGGGCCCGCCGGGAGTCGGTGGCCGAGGCGATCCGCTCAACCCGGCGCAACCCGGACTATCTGCCCGAACTGCGGCTGCCCGAGCGGGTCACTGCGACCGGTGACGCCGCCAAGGCCATCTCCGGCGCCGAGTTGGTCGTCCTCTCGGTGCCCTCGCAGACGCTGCGGGGAAACCTCGCCGAGTGGGCGGTGCACCTCGCCCCGGACGCCACCCTGGTCTCCCTGATGAAGGGGATCGAGCTGGGCACCACCAGGCGGATGAGCGAGGTGATCGTGGAGGCCGCCCGGGTCACCCCGGACCGCGTGGTGGTGGTCTCCGGGCCCAACCTGGCCCCCGAGATCGCCGCCGAGCAGCCGGCCGCGACCGTGGTCGCCGGCACCGACAGCCGCCGCACCGCCCTGGTGCAGTCGTCCATCCGGACGTCGTACCTCCGGCCGTACACCAACGACGACGTGATCGGCTGCGAGCTGGGCGGGGCGGTCAAGAACGTGATCGCCCTCGCGTACGGGATCGCCACCGCGATGGGCTTCGGCGACAACACCCGGGCGATGCTGATGACCCGGGGACTGGCCGAGACCGCCCGGCTGGGCGTGGCGCTCGGCGCGGACCCGATCACCTTCGCGGGCCTGGCCGGCATGGGCGACCTGGTCGCCTCCTGCTCCTCGCCGCTCGCCCGCAACCGCACCTTCGGCGAGCACCTGGGCCGGGGCGCCACGTTGGAGCAGGCCCAGCGGGCGACCCGGCAGACCGCCGAGGGGGTCAAGAGCGCCCTCGCCGTCCGCGACCTGGCCCGGGCCCACGGCGTGGAGATGCCGATCACCGAGCAGGTCGAGCGGATCTGCCACGAGGGGATGAACCCGCGGCTCGCCGTGGACGCGCTGATGAGCCGGACCGCCAAGCCCGAGTCGTACGAGTGAGGCCGGGATGACCGAGCGGAACGGCTGGTCCGACGGCACCCGGTGCGCGCACGCCGGGCTGCCGGCGCCGGCGCCCGGGGAGCCGTTCCTGCCCGGTCCGGTCTTCGCCGCGCCGTACCACCTCGATCCGTGGCAGGGGCCGTCGGCGACGCCGAACGGGTACGGGCGGCCGGACAACCCCACCCGCCGGCTGCTGGAGGCGGCCATCGGCGAGCTGGAGGGCGGCGAGTGCCGCGTCTTCGCCAGCGGCCAGGCGGCCATCACCGGGCTGCTGCTGGCGCTGCTGCGCCCCGGCGACACCGTGCTGCTCCCGGCCGACGGGTACTTCCCGGTGCGCGCTTTCGCCACGGCCACCCTGGAGGGCATCGGGGTGCGGGTACGGTTCGTGCCGACCGCCGGGCCGTACCCGTCGTTCGAGGGCGTCCGGCTGCTGATGCTGGAGACCCCGGCGAACCCGGGCCTGGACGTGGCCGACGTGCCGGAGCTGGCCGCCCGGGCGCACGCCGCCGGCGCCCTCGTCGCGGTCGACAACACCACCGCAACCCCGCTCGGACAGCGCCCGCTCGACCTGGGCGCCGACGTCGTGGTCGCCTCCGGCACCAAGGCGCTGACCGGCCACTCGGACCTGCTGCTCGGCTACGTGGCCACCCGCTCGGCCGAACTGCTCGACCCGGTGACCGCGTGGCGGACCACCACCGGGGCCGTCCCGGGCGCCTTCGACGCCTGGCTGGCCCACCGGTCCCTGGCCACCATGGACCTGCGGCTGGCCCGGCAGTCCGCCAACGCGGAGGCGGTGGCCCGGCTGCTCTCCGGGCGCGCCGACGTGACCGGCCTGCGCTGGCCCGGACTGCCCGACGACCCGGCGTACCCGGTTGCCTCGGTCCAGATGCGACGGATGCCGGGGGTGCTCTCCTTCGACCTCGGCGACGCGGACCGGGTCGCCCGGTTCCTCGACGCGGCCCGGCTGGTCGCCGCCGCCACCTCGTTCGGCGGGCTGCACACCAGCGCCGACCGGCGGGCCCAGTGGGGCGACGACACCCCGCCCGGCTTCGTGCGGCTCTCCTGCGGCATCGAGGACCCCGCCGATCTGGTGGCCGACATCGCCGCCGCGCTGGACGCCAGCCTTCCCGGTGGTCGGGTCGCGAATCCGGGCGGCGCGACGAGGGCCGGCTGAGCTATCGTGACCCCGGCCCGTACGGGCAGCCACGGCCCGCGCGGGCCCCGACCGGAGGAGGTGAGTCCGATCCATCAGACAGGACCGGCGCTCCCCTCCGAGTCCGCGTCGCCCCGCCGATAGGCGACGCCGGGAGTGCCGAAGAGCATTCCCGGAGGCTTCCCATGGCACCGTCCCCCCTCTCTCCCGACCGTCCCGCCCTGGTCACCCGTCTGCGCGCCGCCGGCTGCGTCTACGCCGAGGACGAGGCGGAACTGCTGATCGACGCCGCCGACTCGCCCGAGGCGCTGGCCGACCTGGTCGACCGCCGGGTCGCCGGCCTGCCGCTGGAGCACCTGCTCGGCTGGGCCGAGTTCTGCGGCCTGCGGGTGGCCCTCGATCCGGGCGTCTTCGTGCCCCGCGGTCGTACCGCCCTGCTGGTCTCCGCCGCCGCGGCGGTGGCCGGTCCCGCGCCCGCCGTGCTGGATCTGTGCTGCGGGTCGGGCGCCGCCGCGCTGGTGCTGGCCCGGCGGCTCGCGCCCCGCTGGCTGGCCGCCACCGACCTCGACCCGGCCGCGGTGGCCTGCGCCCGGCGCAACCTCGCCCCACTCGGCGTGCCGGTGTTCGAGGGTGACCTGTTCGAGCCGCTCCCCACGCGCTGGCGGGGACGGCTCGACCTGGTGGTCGCGAACGCCCCGTACGTGCCGGCCGGGGCGGTGGCGCTGATGCCACCGGAGGCGCGGCTGCACGAGGCGCCGATGGCGCTCGACGGCGGTGCGGACGGGCTGGCCGTGCTGCGCCGGGTGGCGGCCGGCGCGGCGGAATGGCTCGCCCCGGGCGGTCACCTGGCGGTGGAGATCAGCGTCGGGCAGGCCGACGCGCTCTGCGCGGTGCTGGCCGGGCGCGGTCTGGAGCCGGCGGTGGTGCACGACCACGACCTGGACGCCACTGCCGTCACCGCCCGCCGCCCGGTCTGAGTGACCGCACCGGCGCTGCGCCCTGCCCCGCCCACCGCACGCCGGCTTCGGCCTATGGCGGCGGGGCAGTGGTCGCCGATTCGCTCGCAGGGCATATGCCGCCCGCGGGTGGCTCGCTGGGCGAGCACCGCCTTGCAGAGCTCGCCGGTGCCACCTCCGGCACCCGCGACACCGGCCGCGGAGTCCGGTGCGCACCGGCAGCCGGGGTGGCGGGCGGAGGTTCGAGGCATGGCGGGACGCTGACGGTGGAACTAGCCTCGGATCAATCGGTCGGCGGGAGGCGGTGCGGTGGGTAGCGCGGGTGTGCCGGTGGTGGTGGGCCTCGACAACGGAGGGAACAGCAACAACGCGACCGTCCTGACCGTCGACGGGCGGTTTCTGGTGGACGGGCTGGTGGAGATCCCGAGCGAGGTCCAGGCCGGCCCGGAGGCGGCGATCGAGGCGCTGGCCCGGGCGCTGGACGGCGTCCTCGCGTTGACCGGCGTCGCCCGCGAGCTGGTCCGCGCCGTCGGACTGGACACCCCGGGCCCGGCCAGCGCCACCGGCGTCATCTCATCCCGGGGCTCGACCAACTTCTCCCAGCCGGCCTGGCGGGGGTACGACGTGCGCGGCGCGCTGGAGCGCCGGCTCGGCCTGCCCGTGATCTACCACAACGACGGCAACGCGGCCGCCCTCTACGCCCACCACGTCCACTTCGGAGCGGACGCGATGAGCCGCTCCTCGGTGGCCGCGATCGTCGGCACCGGCCTCGGCGGCGGGGTGGTCGAGGGCGGCCGGGTGGTAACCGGCGCCGCCGGCATGGCGGGGGAGTTCGGGCACGTGCACATCCCGCTGGACGGGCTGCTGGCGCCCGGCCAGCCGGTGCCCAGCTGCGCCTGCGGCTTCGCCGGGGACGCGGAGAGCGTCGCCTCGCTGACCGCCATCGAGCGGAACCTGCTGCCGTACTTTCTGGCCCGGCACCCGGGACACCCGCTCGCGGCCGAGGAGCCGGGCCGGGCGGCGAAGCTGGTCCGCGGGTACGGCGAGCGCGGCGACCCGCTGGCCCGGGAGGTCTTCGCCCAGCAGGCGATGGCGTTGGGGCGGCTCTTCACGATCGCGGCCAACTTCACCGACCCGGACGCGTACTTCGTCGGCGGAGGGGTGGTGGAGGCGGCGCCGGAGTTCCGGGACTGGTTCCTCGCCACGGTCCGCGCGCACACCGTGCTCCGCGCCGAGCAGGCCGCCGTCGCCACCTTCGCTCTGGTGCCGGACCGGGACATGGCCGGGTCACGCGGGGTGGCCATCGCGGCGCTGGAGGCGCTGCGTGCCGCGCCGACCCCGCCGGCGGTCGTCGCTGGCTGAACCGGCAGCCGCGGCCGTCCCCGTCGGGCTCAGAGCAGCTTGCGTCGCTTCAGGTACGCCACCAGGTCGTCGTACACGCCGCCCTCGTTGGCGAACATGGCGACGTTGCGGGCGGTGGACAGCCATGGCCGGGTGGACGGCCGGACCTCCTTCAGCGCCCGTTCCAGGTCCCGCTGCTCGATCATCCGCACCTCGCCGGTGCGTACCGAGTCGGCCATCGCGAACTCGGCAGCGGTCTCGCAGAGGTGGGCCAGGTCGGCGCCGGAGAAGTCCTCGGTCGAGGCGACCACCTTGCGCAGGTCGATGTTGGCGATCGGCCGCTGCCGCAGGTGGTACTCCAGGATCGCCGCGCGGGCCTCGGCGTCCGGCGGCAGCACCAGCACCACCCGGTCCAGCCGGCCCGGTCGGCGCAGTGCCGGGTCCACGTCCCAGGGGGTGTTCGTCGCGGCCAGCACGAAGACCCCCTCGTTGCTGCCCTCCATGCCGTCAAGTTCGGCCAGCAGCTGGTTGCCGAGCGTCCGCATCGAGCTCGATCCGACCTGCGAGCGCTTGTGGCCGAGGGCGTCGATCTCGTCGAGGAAGAGCACACACGGCGCGTTGCGCCGGGCCGCCTCGAACAGCTCGTGCAGGTTCCGCTCCGAGTTGCCCATCCACATGTCGAGCACGTCGACGATGGACAGCGAGAGGAACTTGGCGCCCATCTCGCCGGCGACGGCCCGGGCCAGGAAGGTCTTGCCGCAGCCGGGCGGGCCGTAGAGCATCAGCCCGCCGCGCAGGCTCTTGCCGTACATCCGGCGCAGCTCGGGGTTGCGCAGCGGGCCGAGGAAGGCCAGCTCCAGGCGTTCCTTCACGGCCGCCATGCCACCCACGTCGGACAGCCGTACCGTGGCGGACTCGACGTCGTACACCCGGTCCGCCTCGCCGACGACCGGCTCCGGCTCGTCGCCGGCCCGGGCGAAGCGCGGCGGCACGATGTCCGCAAGCTCGTGCTCGTACGCGGCCAGCGGATCGTCCCCGGGCGGCGTGGGCCCGGCGGGCGCCGCCCGCGGCGCCGGCGGCCGGGCCGAGGACGCCGGATCGGCCACGGACGCCCCGAGCGCCCGCTGCATCAGGGCCTGAGCCTGGTCGTTGCCCGGATCGCGGGCGAGCGCCTGCCCGATCTGGGCGATCGCCTCCGCGCCCCGGTCGGCGTCCAGCAGCAGCCCGGCCAGGTGCAGGCGCAGCGGCAGGTCGTCCGGGCGGGCGTCGAGGGCGGCCAGCAGACTGTCGATGAGGGGATCGGCGCTCATAGGACGAGCAGCGTAGTGCCGGCGCCGGCCGATCCGCTCACCCGCGCCGCGCGCGGGGATCGGTTGCAGTTACTCCCCGTATACGACTCGTTGACCGGTTGCGCTGTCCCGGCTCGTGTCCCCGGGTATCGGCATCGAGTTCTCGCCACGCACAGTAAGGTCAACCGGGTGAGCGCCACGGGCGAGCACGGCCAGCCGCAGTCGCGAACGAAGAGGTGACCGGAGTGAGCACCCCAGGCAAGACCCGTGTGGCGATCGTCTTCGGCGGCCGCAGCCCCGAGCATGGCATCTCCTGCGTCAGCGCCGGCAGTGTGCTGGGCGCCCTCGATCCGGACGAGTTCGAGGTGGTGCCGGTCGGCATCACCCGGCAGGGGCAGTGGGTGCTGGCCAGCGGCGACCCGGGCCAGCTCTCGATCCAGGACCGCAAGCTGCCGGAGATCACCTCCGGCTCCGGCGCCGAGCTGGTGCTCCGCGCCGACCCGACCGCGAGCGGCCTGATGGTGCTCGACCCGGCGGAGGGCCCCCGGGCGCTGGCCGACGTGGACGTGGTCTTCCCGGTGCTGCACGGCGCGTACGGCGAGGACGGCACGATCCAGGGGATGCTGGAGATGGCCGACATCCCGTACGTCGGGGCGAACGTCTTCGCCTCCGCCGCCGCGATGGACAAGGAGTTCACCAAGAAGCTCTGCGCCGCCGAGGGCATCCCGGTCGGGCCGTACGTGGTGCTGCGCAACGGGATGACGCTGAGCGAGGAGGACAAGGCGCGGCTGGGCCTGCCGGTCTTCGTCAAGCCGTCCCGGGCCGGCTCGTCCTTCGGCATCACCAAGGTCGACGACTGGTCGCAACTCGACGCGGCGGTCGCCACCGCCCGCGAGATCGACACCAAGGTGCTGGTGGAGGGCGCGATCGTCGGCCGGGAGATCGAGTGCGGCGTGCTGGAGGGCGAGGCCGGCGGCGCGCCCGAGGCCTCCGTGCTCGCCGAGGTGCGGGTGATCTCCGGGCACGACTGGTACGACTTCGAGGCCAAATACATCGACGACGCCTGCGAGTACGACATCCCGGCCAACCTGCCCGAGCGGGTCACCCGGCAGGTGCAGGAGTACGCCACCCGGGCCTTCACCGCGCTGGACTGCTCCGGCCTGGCCCGGGTCGACTTCTTCGTCACCCCGGAGCTGGACGTCTACCTCAATGAGATCAACACGATGCCGGGCTTCACCCCGACCTCGATGTTCCCCCGGATGTGGGCGGCCAGTGGCCTGGAGTACCCGAAGCTGGTCAACCGCCTCATCCGCACCGCCCTGCGCCGCGCCGGCCGCTGACGCGTCCGGCCCGGGCACCGGCCGCCCGAGATCCGCGCAGATTCCCGGAAAGAGTGGCCTCCCGAGCGGGAATGGCCACTCTTTCCGGGAAAGCGCCCCGTCACGGGACGGCAAGACGCTGGGTCAGCCGGCGCAGCCGGCGGGGGCGGACTTCGCCGACGGGACCGAGGCGACGATCGCGTCGGAGATCGGGGTGACCCACTGCAGCGGCTGCTCGTACGCCCGCGGCACCCGCACCCGCACCGGGGTCTCCCGGTCGACCGCGGTCAGCACGGTCGCGTCGGCCTCCTCGACCGCGTGCCAGCAGACCTTGTTGACCGTCCAGACGTCGTCCGTGGGCTGGACGATCGGCGGGGTGCCGCCGCAGGCGACGGTCAACGCCGGGTCCCCGTACGCGGCGTTCTGCTCGTGTCCCGCGGTGACCGGCCGCTGCTGCAGCTCGCGCACGCTCGGCGGCAGCTGCGACAGCAGGGCCCGGCAGACCGTGGCGGGCCGCTCGGCCAGCGTCGGCGCGGCCATCTCCACCGGGGCGGTGGACTGCGGCCGGGCCGCGCTCGCCGACGCGCTCGGGGCGGCGGCCGGCTCGTCCGGGGAGAGCTTGGCGAAGGTGAACCCGGCCACCGCCACTGTCACCGGCAGCGCGATCAGCGTCGCCCAGAGCGCGGCGCTGCGGGTGGACCGGTCCCGGCGCGGGGTCGTCGCCTCGTCGGCCGGGGTCGGCTCGGCCGCGGCGGGAGCGGGGGTTGACGTGATCTTGTCCACTTACAGGCGCACCACCGAACACGTGAGGGTGCGGGTGATGCCGGGCACCATCTGCACCTTGCTGACGATCAGTTTGCCGAGCTCGTCGACCGTGTTCGCCTCGGTGAGAACGACCACGTCGTACGGCCCGGTGACGGCGTCGACCCGTACCACGCCGGAAAGGTCCGAGATCTGATCGGCCACGTCACGCGCCTTGCCGACCTCGGTCTGGATGAGGATGTACGCCTGTACCACGACTCGACCTCCGTCCGTCGCCGCCCTGGGCGGCCCGAAGGGTGAAACTACCTTACGGAGCGGCTCCGACCGCTATCGGTGGTCGGGCGAAGACGGTGAGCGAGCGCACCCGGCGCCTCCGGACGGTGGAGGTGGGCGGGCGTCGTGGAGGAGCGGGCGTGAGCGAGCGCGGCGAGGGGACGGGATGACGGTCGCGGGTGTCGGGGAGTTCGGGTTGATCGACCGGGTGACCGCCCGGCTGACGCACGGGGAGAGCTGCCTGCTCGGTCCCGGTGACGACGCCGCCGTGGTCGCGGCGCCGGACCGGCGGGTCGTCGCCTCGACGGACGTGCTGGTCGAGGGGCGGCACTTCCGGCGGGACTGGTCCAGTGCGCGGGACGTCGGGCACCGGGCGGCGGCGGCCAACCTCGCCGACATCGCGGCAATGGGGGCCACCCCGACCGCCCTGCTGGTCGCCCTCTGCATCCCGGCGGACCTGGAGACGATCTGGGCGGAGGAACTCGCCGACGGCCTCGGCGCGGAGGCGGCGAAGGTCGGCGCGAGCGTGGTCGGCGGGGACATGTCCGCCAGCCCCACCCTGACCATCGCGGTCACCGCCCTCGGCGATCTGGCCGAGCGGCCGCCGGTGGTCCGCTCCGGCGCCCGGCCGGGGGACGTGGTCGCCCTGGCCGGCCGGACCGGCTGGGCGGCGGCGGGGTACACCGTCCTCTCCCGTGGCTTCCGCACGCCCCGGCTGCTGGTCGAGGCGTTCCGGCGGCCCGAGGTGCCCTACCCGGCGGGCCCGCACGCCGCCCGGCTCGGCGCCACCGCCATGATCGACGTCTCTGACGGGCTGCTGGCCGACCTGGGCCACGTGGCGAAGGCCAGCGGGGTCGCCATCGACGTGCACCGGGACTCCTTCGAGGTGCCCCGGCAGATGCGGGACGCCGCGCAGGCGCTCGGCGTCGACCCGTACTCCTGGATCCTCACCGGTGGCGACGACCACGCCCTGGCCGCGACCTTCCCCCGGTCGGTGGCGCTGCCCGAGGAATGGCGGCCGGTCGGCCGGGTGGTGGAGGGCGCCGGCGTGACCGTGGACGGCGCGGCGTACGAGGGTCGCACCGGCTGGGACCACTTCCGCTGACCGGTGGCGAGTGACGTACGACCAAGGCGCGTGGCCGGCCCGGGATCGGGGCCGGCGCCGGTCGTACCCTTCATGGGTGGGTGAGATCGAGATCCGGGTGCAGCGCTTCGACGCGCCGGAGTCGCAGGCGCTGATCCGGGCGGCCCTGGCCGATCTCGGCCAGCGGTACGGCGGCAGCGGCGACGACACGCCGGTCGACGCGTCGGAGTTCGTGCCACCCGCCGGCGCCTTCCTGGTGGCCTACCTCGGCGGGGAGCCGGTGGGCTGCGGCGGCTGGCGTAGTCACGGCGAGGACGGCGACACGGCCGAGCTGAAGCGGATGTACACCGCTCCGGTCGCCCGGGGTCGGGGCGTGGCCCGCTCGGTGCTGGTCGCGATCGAGCGGTCGGCCCGGGAGCAGGGCCGCAAGCGGGTCATCCTGGAGTGCGGCGACAAGCAGCCCGAGGCGATCGCCATGTACACCTCGGCGGGCTACGAGCGGATCCCGAACTTCGGCTTCTACCAGGACGCCCCCGGCTGCCTCTCCTTCGGCCGCACCCTCTGAGGCATTTCCGCGCGTCGGCCGGCGGGCGTCCCGCCGGCCGACGCGGCATCGATCATGACCCGGTTGCCCTGTCCGCGGACACGACAGAGCCGGCGGACCGCTCGGGTCCGCCGGCACTGACGAGATACTGGGTCGGGCGTTACCGCGTCAGGCGCGGGTGACCTTGCCGGCCTTGATGCACGAGGTGCAGACCTGCATCTTCTTGGTGGTGCCGCCACCGGCCGGGGTACGCACCGACTGGATGTTCGGGTTCCAGCGGCGGTTGGTCCGCCGGTGCGAGTGGGACACGTTGTGGCCGAAGCCCGGCCCCTTGCCACAGACGTCGCACACGCTAGCCACGGGATACTCCTGGGATTGAAACGTTCATGAGGTCGCCGCCAGGCGCTGCCCGGGCAACCTGGCCAGGTTACCCGATGAGCCGCCGGTCCGCCCAACGGGCCCGCTCGACCGCGGTGGCGGCAGCCCCAGCTTACCCGTGCGGGCCGTCGCGCGACCGGGGGTCCGGGGCGGCGGACACGCCGGTGAGGGCCGTCCGACGCGGGCGGGTGTCGGTTCCCGCCAGTAGGCTTCCCGACGTGCTGGACACCCTCGACGCCGCCGCGGTGCGCCGCTGGTGCGCGAACGGGCTGGCCGCCCTCCAGCGGCACCAGGGCGAGATCGACGATCTCAACGTCTACCCGGTCCCGGACGGGGACACGGGGACCAACCTGGTGCTCACCCTCACCTCGGCGCAGCAGGCCCTGGCGATGGACCTGGACACCCTCCCCGAGGACGGGCACACCCCGCACGGGCACGCGCTGCGGCTGATGGCCCGGGGGGCGCTGCTCGGCGCCCGGGGCAACTCCGGGGTGATCCTGTCGCAGATCCTGCGCGGCCTCGCCGACGCACTCGCCGCCGCCCCGGCGGTCCGCGGTCGTCAGCTCACCGCCGCGCTCCGGGACGCGGCCACCGCCGCGTACGCCGCGGTCGCCCGGCCCGTCGAGGGCACCCTGCTCAGCGTGGTCGCCGCCGCCGCCCGCGCCGCCGAGCAGGCGGACAGCGACGACCTGCGGACGGTCGCCAGGGCGGCGGCCACCGGGGCGACGCGCGCCCTCGCGCGTACCCCGGAGCAGCTGCCGGCGCTGGCCCGGGCGGGCGTCGTGGACGCCGGCGGGCGCGGGCTCTGCCTGCTGCTGGACGCGCTGGTCGAGGTGATCACCGGGGAGAGCCTGCAGCAGCCGGCGCCCGCGTCGCGCGCGGTCCGCCCGCCGGCCACCGCCGTGCGGGAGACCGGCTCGGCGGAGTACGCGTACGAGGTGCAGTTCCTGCTCGACGCCGGCGCGGAGGCGGTGGGCCGGCTGCGGGCCGAGCTGGACGCGCTGGGCGACTCGCTGGTGATCGTCGGCGACGGCGGTGGCGGCACCTGGAACGTTCACGTGCACGTCAACGACGTCGGCGCGGCGATCGAGGCGGGAGTGGTCGCCGGCCGCCCGCACCGGATCTCGGTGACCCGCTTCGCCGACCAGGTGGCGCCGGCCCCAGCCCCGCCGACGCTGCTGCCGGACGGCCGGGCGGCCGTGGTGGTGGCGACCGGAGCCGGCATCGCCGAGCTCTTCGCCGCCGAGGGCGCCACGGTGGTGCCCGCCAACCCTTCCACCGGTGAGCTGCTCGACGCCATCCGGGCCACCGGCGCGGCCCGGGTGGTGGTGCTGCCCAACGACCCCAACACCCAGGCGGTGGCGAGCGCGGCCGCCAAGGAGGCGCACGGGCTGGGCGTCAAGGTCAGCGTGGTGCCCACCCGGTCGCCGGTGCAGGCGTTGGCCGCCCTCGCCGTCCGCGACCCGGCCCGGCGGTTCGAGGACGACGTCATCGCCATGGCCGAGGCGGCCGGCGCCTGCCGGTACGCGGAGGTCTCCCACGCCAGCCGGGAGGCGCTCACCGTCGCCGGGCCGTGTCGCCCGGGCGACGTGCTGGCGCTGGTCGAGGGGGAGGTGCATCTGATCGGCGCCGACCTGCTCGAGACCTGCGTCGCCGTGGTCGACCGGATGCTCGGCGGCGGCGGCGAGCTGGTCACCCTGCTCTGCGGGGCGGACGCCCCGCCGGGGCTGGCCGACCGGGTGCGCGAGCACGTCGAGCGGGCCTGGCCGTTCGTCGAGGTCCAGGCGTACGAGGGCGGGCAGCCGAACTATCCGCTCGTGGTTGGGGTCGAATGATGACGTCGCAGTCCGCCACCATGGAGACGCCGCTGAAGAAGCTGGTCGGGGAGAAGACCGCCAAGGCCCTGGCGAGTCACCTCGACCTGCACACCGCCGGCGACCTGATCTACCACTTCCCCCGTCGGTACGACGAGCGGGGCGAGCACACCGACATCCGCTCGCTGGACGTGGGCGAGCAGGTCACCGTGCTGGCCCAGGTGCAGCGCACCGCGGTCCGGCCGATGCGGCAGCGGCGGGGCAATCTGCTCGAGGTGACCGTTGGCGACGGCTCCGGCGGTGTGCTCACCCTCACCTTCTTCGGCAACCAGGCCTGGCGGGAGCGGGAGCTGCGCCCCGGGCGGTGGGGGCTGTTCGCCGGCAAGGTCACCGAGTTCCGGGGCAAGCGGCAGCTCAACGGCCCGGAGTACGTGCTGCTCGGCGAGGGCGGGGACGGCGAGGCGGCGGCCAACGAGGAGGTCGAGGAGTTCGCCGGCGCGCTGATCCCGGTCTACCCGGCCGCCGCCGCGGTGCCGACCTGGGTGATCGCCCGTTGCGTCCGGGTCGTGCTGGACACCTTGACCCCGCCGCAGGACCCGCTGCCGGCGACCGTCCGGGCCAGCCGCAACCTGGTCGGCCTCGACACCGCGCTGCGCGAGATCCACCGACCGTCCAGCAAGGAGGAGCTGTACCGGGCCCGGCGGCGGCTCAAGTGGGACGAGGCGTTCGCGGTGCAGCTCACCCTGGTGGAGCGCAAGCACCGCGCCGCCGACTGGCCCGCCCGTCCCCGCCCGGGGCGCTCGGGCGGGCTGCTCGACGCCTTCGATGCCCGCCTGCCGTACGAGCTGACGCCCGGCCAGCGGGCCGTCGGCGCGGAGATCGCCACCGACCTGGCCACCGCGCATCCGATGCACCGGCTGCTCCAGGGCGAGGTCGGCTCGGGCAAGACCGTGGTCGCACTGCGGGCCATGCTGCAGGTGGTTGACGCCGGTGGCCAGGCGGCCCTGCTCGCCCCGACCGAGGTGCTCGCCGCCCAGCACTACCGGGGCATGCTCGACCTGCTCGGTTCGCTGGGCCGGGCCGGCGAGCTGGCCGCCGCCGACGAGGCCACCCGGGTCGAGCTGGTGACCGGTTCGCTCGGCGCGGCAGCGCGGCGGCGGGCCCTCGCCGAGGTGGCCGAGGGGCGGGCCGGGATCGTGCTCGGCACCCACGCCCTGCTCTACGAGGGGGTCGACTTCGCCGATCTGGGCCTGGTGGTGGTCGACGAGCAGCACCGCTTCGGCGTGGAGCAGCGCGACGCGTTGCGGGCCAAGGCCGACCAGCCGCCGCACGTGCTGGTGATGACCGCCACCCCGATCCCGCGCACGGTGGCGATGACCGTCTACGGCGACCTGGAGATCTCCACCCTGTCCCAGCTCCCGCAGGGCCGTTCGCCGATCGCCTCGCACGTGGTGCCGGCCGCCGAGAAACCGGCGTTCCTGGACCGCGCCTGGCGCCGGCTGCGCGAGGAGGTGGCCGCCGGCCACCAGGCGTACGTGGTCTGCCCACGGATCGGTGACGGGCCGGCGTCGGACGAGGAGGCGCCGCCGGCGGACGAGTCGGCGCGGCGACCGCCGCTGGCGGTGACCGAGGTCGCCCCGCTGCTCGCCGACGGACCGCTGCACGGGCTGCGGATCGGGGTGCTGCACGGCCGGCTGCCCGCGGACGAGAAGGACGCGGTGATGCGCTCCTTCGCCGCCGGCGACCTGGACGTGTTGGTGGCCACCACGGTGGTCGAGGTGGGCGTGGACGTGCCGAACGCCACCGTCATGATCGTGCTCGACGCCGACCGGTTCGGCGTGTCCCAGCTGCACCAGCTGCGCGGCCGGGTCGGGCGGGGCGCCGCCGCAGGGCTCTGCCTGCTGGTGACCGAGGCGGCGGAGGGCTCGTCGGCCCGGGAGCGGCTGGAGGCGGTCGCCTCCACCACCGACGGCTTCAAGCTGGCCGAGCTGGACCTGGAGCAGCGCCGGGAGGGGGACGTGCTCGGCGCCACCCAGTCCGGGCGCCGGTCCCACCTGCGGCTGCTCTCACTGCTGCGCGACGCCGACCTGATCCGGGACGCCCGGGCCGAGGCGATCGCGCTGGTCGAGGAGGACCCGGAGCTGACCCGGCACCCGGCGCTGGCGGCCTCGGTGGCCGCCCTGGTCGACGAGGAACGCGCCGAATACCTGGAGAAGGGCTGACCGGGCTTGCGTGATCGACTCGCGGTGCGGCACCTCGCGCTGTCCCACTGCCGGGATGCCCCGATGTTTCGCACCCTGAGTCGATCACCCGGTGCCACATCCCGGCCCCGGGTGGGTTCTTACGGAAGGGGAGCCCCACGCACCGAGGGCGCGCCGACCGGGTGGTCGGTGCGCCCTCGGATCAGCTCAGCTCGGCTCAGGCGGTGAAGCGCACCCGACGCCGGCGGGCCACCACGAACAGGGTTGCCCCGGCGGCCAGCAGCACGAGCGCGCCCGCGACGATGCCGCCCGTCGCGGCACCGGTCAGCGGCAGGGTGGGGCCGCCCTGGTCGCCGCCGCCCCCGCCCGGGGTGCAGTCAGCCGGCCTCTCCCAGGCGATCGGCGACGTGTCGTCCAGGCCCTCGGCCTTCGGGGTGACCGTCAGACCCTCCGAGGCCGGGAACTTCACGGTCTTGGTCTCGCCCGGCGCCACGACCAGCGTCTGCGGCTCGCCCCTGCTGGGGGTGAAGGTGACGGTGACGGTCTTGCCGTCCTTCGGGTTCTCGACCTGGAAGATCAGCTCGTCGCAGGTGGACCGGTAGCTGCCCGCCGGCTCTCCCGGCTCGACACAGTCCTTCGCCTCGGCGGGCTTGTCGTCGAAGAGCGGCTGCTCCTGGCCCGCCTCGGTGACCTTGATCCGGCCGGCGTTCTTGGCCGGAACCGTGATCGTCGTGTCCTTGCCCGGCCCCACGGTCGCGGTCTTCGTGAAGCCGTCGGTGCCCGTCACGGTGAAGGAGGCGTCCTTGGTGGCCTCGCGGCCATTCTCGAGCGTGACCGCCACGTCGCCGGTGCAGTCGGCGGTCACCGTGGCCTTGGGGTTGGCCTCGGCCGGCGGTGGCGTCACCACCTTGTCGCAGCTCTCGCTGAACTTGATGGAGGCGCTCCTGTCATCGTTTTCCTGGAACGTGTTGTCCCACTGGGCGCGGACGCTCAGCGAGGCCCCCGTGACGTTGCCCGCCAGGCGGACCTTGCCGACCAGGGGCTGCGAGACCGAGTGCGGGTACAGCGGGTTCGCGCCGTCCTCGGTGACATTGATGCCCTCGACGGTGAACGGGGCGGTGGTTTCGCCGGTCCGGCTGGTGGCCTCCGCCTTGACGAGCCGGTAGTTGTTCACCCCTTCCGGTGCGTAGGTCTGCACGGTCCAGGTCGTGACCCACTCGCCCTTCGCGGTGTCACACTCGGCGGTGACCTTGACCTCGCTGTGGTGGGCGCTGGCGGGGGCGGCCACCGCGGCGACGCCCGCGAGGCCGAGCAGCGCGCCGGCGGCGACCGCCGTGACGCGCCGGAGGTTCAGACGGTTCACGTCTACTCCTGATGAGGGGGGAATTCGGTGGGTGTGGCGGGGGACCGAAGCCTCGCGCCCAACAACCGGGCAGACCCTAGCGATATCGCCACCGGTTGCGTTACATCGACCGACGGCACGTCGAGCTGATGTTATTAATTTGAGATCATTGATCCACGCCCGGTGATCATTCGTTGCGTCCAGTGGTACGCGCCGTGTCGCCCGGGCCCGTCCGGCCGTCGCGTAGCGTCAGGGCCATGAGCAGGAGCAGACGGTGACCCGGATCGTGGCCGGGACGCTCGGCGGGCGGCGGATCGCGGCGCCGCCCGGCGCCGGCACGCGGCCGACCTCCGACCGGGTCCGGGAGGCGTTGTTCAGCGCCGTGCAGGCCGAGATCGACCTGGTCGGCGCCCGCTTCGCCGACCTGTACGCCGGATCCGGGGCGGTGGGGTTGGAGGCGCTGTCCCGGGGGGCCGAGCACGTGCTGCTGGTCGAGTCCGACCCGCGGGCGGCCCGGGTGATCCGGGAGAACATCACCGCGCTGGGGGCCGCCCCGGCCGCCCGGCTGGCCACCGGCAAGGTGGCCACCGTGCTCGCGGCCGGCCCGGCCGGCGACCCGTACGACGTGGTCTTCGCCGACCCGCCGTACGCCCTCGGAGACGAGGAGGTCACCGCGATGCTGGCCCCGCTGGTCCACCGGGGCTGGCTGGCCCCGGACGCCCTGGTGGTGGTGGAACGCTCCAGCCGGAGCGGACCGGTCATCTGGGTGGAGGGCATCACTGCCGAGCGCAGCCGGCGCTACGGCGAGACCACCCTTTGGTACGGTCGCCGATCATGAGACGTGCGGTCTGTCCCGGCTCGTTCGATCCGGTCACCAACGGACACCTCGACATCATCGGACGGGCCAGCCGGCTCTTCGACGAGGTGATCGTCGGCGTGTTGGTGAACCAGTCGAAGCGCGGCCTGTTCACCGTCGAGGAGCGGATCGACATGCTCCGCGAGGTGACCAAGTCATACGACAACGTGCGGGTCGAGTCGTTCCGTGGGCTGCTGGTGGACTTCTGCCGCGCCCAGCAGGCGAGCGTGCTGATCAAGGGCCTGCGGGCGGTCAGCGACTTCGACTACGAGCTGCAGATGGCGCAGATGAACATCGGCCTGGCCGGCGTGGAGACGCTCTTCATGCCGACCAACCCGCTCTACTCGTTCCTCTCCTCCAGCCTGGTCAAGGACGTGGCGAAGTGGGGCGGGGACATCTCGGCCCACGTGCCGGACGTGGTCCGCGAGCAGCTGCGCGCCCGGCTGGCGCCACAGCAGCCCGGCTGACCCCCGCCTCGCGGTCCGGCGCGACGCGCCGGACCGGGGCGGATGGGCCACCTGTCGCCCGCGCACGACATCATTGGTGGAGCGGGAACCCGGCCGTAGCCCGCATCATGGAGGTCGGCCGACGAACGACAGGGGTGAGGCACCGGTGGACCCGCTCGATCGCATCGACGAACTGATCGCGATGGTGGAGCAGGCACGCTCCGTCCCGATGTCGCGCAACAACTGCATGGTCGACCGGGGCGAGATGATCGCGGCCCTCGACGAGCTGCGCGCCGAACTCCCTGCCGACCTGCGCCGGGCCGCCGCGCTGCTGGAGGAGCGAGACAAGATCATGGAGGCCGGCAAGCGCGAGGCCGACCGGATCATCAGCGAGGGTGAGGCGGAACACGCCAGGCTGGTCTCGGTGAACGAGATCACGGTCTCCGCCGAGCACGAGGGCGCGCGGATCATCGCCGAGGCCCGCGCCGAGGCGCAGCGCCTTCGCGAGGAGGTGGACGACTACGTCGACACCGCGCTGGCCAACTTCGAGCAGTTCCTCACCCGGGCACTCGCCTCGATAGAGCGCGGCCGGGACAAGATGCACGCGCTGCGCGAGATCGGCACCTTCGCCGGTGACGAGGCCGACCGCCCGCTACCCTTCTGAACGGCACCCCACCAGCCGACAGGCGGGGGGCGGGCGACGCCCCGGTTCGACGGTCGGGCCGTCGCCCAGGTAACCTTTTTGTCGGCCTCTCACCGGCCGGAGTCTGACTATGCCCAAACACTCGCCATCCCCACTCGACCCCAGGTCGCCGCTGGTCCTCGACACGAGGGACCTGCCGCGTCGGCCTGGTGCGTTGCGTACGGTCCAGCGGGTCGTGCCGGCACCGGCGGACCTCGGCGTGGAGTTGATCAGCGTGCCGGAGGGCGCGGATCTCGACCTCGACCTGAGGTTGGAGTCGGTGTCCGAGGGTGTACTTGTCTCCGGGACCATCAGCGGTCCCATCAAGGGCGAGTGCAGCCGCTGCCTGCGCGAGATCAACGACTCGGTGGTCGTCCGGATCCAGGAGCTGTACGCGTACGAGAACAGCACCACGGACATCACGGCCGACGAGGACGAGGTGGGCCGGATGCAGGGCGATCTGATCGACCTGGAGCCGGCGCTGCGGGACGCGGTGGTGCTCACACTGCCGACCAACCCGCTCTGCCGGGAGGACTGCCCAGGGCTGTGCCCCGAATGTGGGGTGCACTGGGATGAACTGCCAGCTGACCACAGTCACCAGCAGGTCGACCCGCGTTGGGCGGCCCTGTCGCAACTGACCCGTAAAGAGGAGTAACAACCGTGGCCGTCCCCAAGCGCAAGATGTCGCGCAGCAACACCCGGTCCCGCCGGGCGCAGTGGAAGACCGCGGCGGTCGCGACCGTGGCCTGCCCGCAGTGCAAGTCGCCGAAGCTGCCGCACGCCGCGTGCTCCGTCTGCGGCACGTACAACGGCCGCCAGGTCCTCGAGGTCTGACCTGGACGCCGAGTGACGCCCCCGACCACGGGTCGGGTGACGCGCGCACCCTGGCAATCGCCCGGTGCCCCGGCTCCCTCCGCCGCCGGCCGCCCTGCGGCCGCCGTACCGATGGAGCCGGGCACCGCGCGGATCGCCGTTGACCTCCTCGGCGGGGACGAGGCTCCCGCCGTCGTGGTTGACGGCGCTCTGCGGGCCGTGCGCGCCGACCCCGACCTGCACCTGCTGCTCGTCGGCCCGGCCGAGGTCGCCGGCGGGCTGATCGACGCCCTCGATCCGGCGCAGCGCGCCCGGGTGACGGTCCGGCCGGTCCGGACCGCCGTCGGCATGACCGACCATCCCAGCGCCGCGCGCGCGGAGAGTACCGTCCGCGCGGCCGTCAGCGCGGTCCGCGACGGCATCGCGGATGCGCTCGTCTCCGCCGGCGCGACCGGCGCCACCGTCACCGCCGCCGCGCTCGGCCTCGGCCGGTGGACCGGCGTACGCCGGCCGGCCCTGGTGGCGACGCTGCCGGCGGTCGCCGGCCCGGTGATCCTGCTGGACGTCGGCGGCACGCTGGAGCCCGGCCCGGCCACCCTCGCCCGGCACGCCGTGCTCGGCGCCGCCTACGCCGCGGTGACGCACGGCGTGGCCGAGCCCCGGATCGGGCTGCTCTCCGTCGGCACCGAGGCGGGCAAGGGCGACCGCCTGCGCCGCGCCGCCGATCCCGCGCTCGCCGCCGTGCCGCTGCCGTGCGGCGCCCGCTATGTCGGCCTCGTCGAGGGGTACGACGTCGCGCTCGGCGCGCGCGCCGATGTCGTGGTAACCGACGGCTTCACCGGTAACGTGCTGCTCAAGGCGATCGAGGGCGCGTACGCGATGGCCGGTGGGCCCCCCGCCAGCGGCGGCGCCCCCAGGGCCGCCGCGGTGCTCGGCGTGGCCGGCACGGTGGTCGTCTGCCACGGCGCGGCCCGTCCCGACGATGTCGCCTCCGGCATCGCCCTCGCCGCCCACCTGTGGCGGCGCGGCGCCACCTACCTGGTCTCCGCCCTGCTCCATGGCACTCCGCAGGATCCCGCACCCAGTGACAGCAACGAGGTGACCACATGAGCGCGAGGAGTGAGCTTGCGAGCCCCGCAGTCGCGAATGAAGAGGTAGCCATGAGCGCGAGGAGTGAGCTTGCGAGCCCCGCAGTCGCGAATGAAGAGGTAGCCATGAGCGCGAGGAGTGAGCTTGCGAGCCCCGCAGTCGCGAATGAAGAGGTAGCCATGAGCGCGAGGAGTGAGCTTGCGAGCCCCGCAGTCGCGAATGAAGAGGTAGCAGCATGACGAACGACAAGCGGCGGCGTGCTCCCGTCGGTCATCTGGAGGCGGCCTTCGGGGTGTCGCTCGACCCGGAGCTGCTGGAGCGCGCGCTGACCCACCGCTCGTACGCGTACGAGAACGGCGGCCTGCCCACCAACGAGCGGCTGGAGTTCCTGGGCGACTCGGTGCTCGGCGTGGTGATCACGACGGCGCTCTTCCACAACCACCCGGACCTGCCCGAGGGGCAGCTCGCCAAGCTGCGGGCCAGCGTGGTCAACATGCGCGCCCTCGCCGACGTGGCGCGCGGCCTCGGCCCGGAGGGCCTCGGCCTCTACCTGCTGCTCGGCAAGGGCGAGGAGGCCACCGGCGGCCGGGACAAGGCGAGCATCCTGGCCGACACCCTGGAGGCGCTGCTCGGCGCGATCTACCTCCAGTACGGCCTGGACACCGCGGCGATCGTGATCCACCGGCTCTTCGACCCGCTGATGGCCGAGTCGGCCGGCCGGGGCGCGGCCCTGGACTGGAAGACCAGCCTCCAGGAGCTGACCGCCGCGCTGGGGCTGGGCGTCCCGGAGTACCGCATCGAGGGCACCGGTCCGGACCACCTCAAGACCTTCACCGCCTGGGTGGTGGTGGCCGGCAACCGGTACGGCGGCGCCGAGGGCCGGAGCAAGAAGGAGGCCGAGCAGCGGGCCGCGGAGTCGGCCTGGCGGACGCTCACCGAGCAGGCCGAGGCGGCCACCGCCGAGGCGGCCACCGCCGAGGCGGCCGGCGGCGCTGCGACGGCCGACGACGGGCGCGGGACCGACCCCGCCGCGGCGGGCTCGCACCGTGCCTGAGCTGCCCGAGGTCGAAACGGTCCGGCAGGGGCTGGCCCAGTGGGTCATCGGGCGCCGGATCGCCTCGGTCGAGGTGCGCCACCCCCGCGCGGTACGCCGGCACCAGCCCGGCGGGGCGCACTTCGCCGACGTGTTGAAGGACCGGACGGTGACCGACGTCCGGCGCCGGGGCAAGTACCTCTGGCTGCCGCTGGACAGCGGTGACGCGCTCATCGGCCACCTCGGCATGTCCGGCCAGCTGCTGCTCCAGCCCGTCGGGGCGGCCGACGAGCTGCACCTGCGGGTCCGGTTCCGGTTCGCCGACGACGGCCCGGAGCTGCGCTTCGTCGACCAGCGCACGTTCGGCGGACTGTCCGTGTCGGAGGGTGGCGCCGCGCTGCCCAGCGAGATCGCGCACATCGCGCGGGACCCGCTGGATCCGGAGTTCTCCGACGCGGGGTTCGTGGCGGCGCTGCGCCGGCGGCGTACCGAGGTGAAGCGGGCCCTGCTCGACCAGACCCTGATTTCCGGCGTCGGCAACATCTACGCCGACGAGGCGCTCTGGCGGGCGAAGCTGCACGGCGGCCGACCCACCGACGCGCTCACCGGCCCAGCCGCGCTGCGGCTGCTCGGGCACGTCCGGGACGTGCTCCGCGAGGCGATCAACGAGGGCGGCACCAGCTTCGACGCCCTCTACGTCAACGTCAACGGCGAGAGCGGCTACTTCGACCGGTCGCTGAACGTGTACGGCCGGGAGGGCGAGCCCTGCGGTCGCTGTGGCACGCCGATCCGCCGCGAGCCGTTCATGAACCGGTCGTCGTACAGCTGCCCGCGCTGCCAGCCGCGGCCCCGGGGGGCCCTCCGGGGATGACCCCGAGGCGACTCGGGGTTGCGCCGGTGTGCCGCACCCGACCGTTCCTGGCGGGTCCGCGACGGTCGCCCGTTTCCTTCCCCTCTGTCCGGTTGGCCGATCCGGCCTGATCCGGCCGGCCGGGTCGTTCCGGATGGGGGACGAACCGGGGCCGAACCCGGATGTCCGCCCACGTCGCCACGCCTAGCGTCGGGACCGTCGGCAGAGGACCGACGTCTGGAGGGGGACCCGGAGATGGGCAGCAGACCGGTGACGGTGCGGTTGGCGCGGTGGAGTGCGGAGCACCCGTGGCGGGCCATCGCGCTGTGGGTGGTGTTCGTGGCGGTGTGCTTCGTCGGAGGGAACGCCGCCGGCCTCAACGAGGCCACCTACGCCGACCAGGCCGTCGGCGAGTCGGGCCGGGCGGGGCTGATCGTGGAGACCGGGAAGTTCGACGATCCGGCGATGGAGAACATCCTCATCACGCCGCGCGGCGGCACGCTCGACCCGGCCGCGGCGAAGGCCGCGGCCGACGAGGCGGCCGCCCGGCTTCGGGGGGTCGACGGGGTCGCCTCGGTCGGCCAGCCGGTGCCGGCCCGGGGCGGCTCCGCGCTGCTGGTGCCGATCACCATGTCCGGTGACCCGGAGACCGCGTCCGACCGCGTGCAGCCGCTGCGCGACGCCACGGCCGGGGTACAGGACGACCACCCGCAGCTGCGGATCGAGCAGGTCGGCGGGCCGTCGATCGGCAGGGCGCTGGACGACACGCTCGGCAAGGACTTCAAGCGGGCGGAGCTGCTCAGCCTGCCGGTCACCCTGGCCATCCTGATCATCGCGTTCGGGGCGCTGATCGCCGCCGGCGTGCCGGTGCTGCTCGCGCTCTCCTCAGTGGCCGCCGCCATGGGGCTGTCCACCCTCGCCTCGCACCTGGTGCCGGCGACCGACGTCACGTCCAGCGTCATCCTGCTGATCGGCATGGCGGTCGGGGTCGACTACTCGCTGTTCTACGTGCGACGGGAGCGGGAGGAACGGGCCAAGGGACGCTCCGGGCTCGACGCGGTGGAGATCGCTGCGGAGACCTCCGGGCACGCCGTGGTGGTCTCCGGCCTCGCCGTGATCATCTCGATGGCCGGCCTGCTGCTCGCCAACGACGCGGTCTTCTCCTCCCTCGCGGTGGGCTCGATCCTGGTGGTGGCGGTCGCGGTGACCGGCTCGCTGACCGTGCTGCCGGCCCTGCTGGCCAAGCTCGGCCGCTGGGTCGACCGGCCCCGGGTGCCGCTGCTGTGGCGGCTGACCGCGCCGCGTACCGGGCGGCACGGGGAACCGGCGAAGCCGCGGTTCTGGCCGGCCGTGCTGAAGCCGGCGCTGCGGGCGCCGGTGGCGACCCTGGTGATCTCGGTCGGGCTGCTGCTCGCCCTGGCCGCGCCCGCGCTCGGCATGCAGCTGAAGTTCCCCGGCATGGAGGACGTGCCGCGCAGCACGCCGGCGATGCAGGCGTACGACCGGCTCACCGCGGCCTTCCCGAGCAACGGCACCAGCCACACGGTGGCGGTCCGGGCGCCCGCGGCTGAGGCGGACCGGGTGAAGGCGGCGCTGACCGACCTGGCCGGCCGGGCGTCGGCCGACCCGCTCTTCGCGCCGACCGAGGCGGACGGCCCGAAGATCCGGGTGTCGGCCGACCGGCGGGTGTCCGTGCTGGAGGTGGCCACCCCGTACGTCAGCCGGGACGACAAGGCCGGGCAGTCGCTGGACCGGCTCCGCCGGGACCTGGTTCCGGCCGCACTCGGCGGGATCCCCGAGGCGGAGTACGCGGTCGGCGGCGACATCGCCGACAGCGAGGACTACGCGCAGCACATCCGGGAGAAGCTGCCGATCGTCATGGGCTTCGTGCTGGTGCTGACCTTCCTGGTGATGGTGCTGACCTTCCGTTCGGTGGTGATCGCGCTCAGCTCGATCCTGCTCAACCTGCTCTCCGCCGGCGCCGCGTACGGGCTGCTGGTGCTGGTCTTCCAGGGCGACTGGGCCGAGGGCCTGCTGGGCTTCACCTCGATGGGCGCGATCGTGGCCTGGCTGCCGCTCTTCCTCTTCGTGGTGCTGTTCGGGCTCTCGATGGACTACCACGTCTTCGTGGTCAGCCGGATCCGCGAGGGGGTGCGGGCCGGGATGTCGAACCGCGAGGCGGTGGCGTACGGCATCACCTCGTCGGCCGGCGTGGTGACGAGCGCCGCGATCGTGATGGTCGGGGTCTTCTCGATCTTCGCGACGCTCAGCACGATCGACTTCAAGCAGCTCGGCATCGGTCTGGCGGCGGCGATCCTGCTGGACGCCACGATCATCCGGGCGGTGGTGCTGCCGGCGCTGATGACCATGCTGGGCGACCGGAACTGGTGGGCGCCGCGCTTCCTCCGCGCCCGGTCGGCCACCCCGCCCGCCGACCCGCCCGCCCCGGCGCCCGAGCTGGTCGGCGCCCGCTGAGGCGGAACGAGGGGCCCTGTTGTCGCCCGGCGACAGCAGGGCCTCTGGTGTCAGGGCAGCGGGCAGGGCTCCCGCCAGGCGTCCAGGTCGCGGTCCTTGCGGATGGAGGCGAACCCGTACCCGACGGTGGTCACGCAGAACTGCGTCGGGCTGCCGGCGTACTCCACATGGAAGACCGGCTTGTGGGCGTCGGCGAAGGGGAGCAGCTTGGCGCACTCGCGCCGCCGGACGCACTCCTCGTTGACCGCGAAGTCGAAGTCGGGCGCCAGGGCGGCGACCTGCGGCAGGTCGTTGACCAGGCCGGGGGAGAGGTCGAGCGAGCGGGCCAGCGCGGCCAGCCGCCGGTTGAACAGCAGCTGGTCGTCGAAGCCGAGCGGGAAGCCGGACCGGTGCAGGTAGCCGTCGGCGTCGGCGAGCGCGACCGCGCCGAAGCCCTTCCCGCGGCAGAGCCGGAACCGGTCGGCCAGCACCGGCTTCAGCGCGTCCCACTGCCGTACGTCGAGCCAGCGACTGCCCGGCCGTCCCGCCACCGCCGCGCCGCGGACCGCCACCGGGAAGCGGGTCGCGTCCGGGTCGGTACCCGCGTACGACCCGACGTTGACCTGGCAGATCAGCCGTCGGTCCCGGGCGCGCAGCGCGGCGGTCTCGGTGGAGGTGGTACGGGCCGGGTCGAGCAGGAAGACGTCCGCGTCGACGGTCACGTCGAGCGGGCCGCTGAGCTGCCACTGCCACTGCCATCGCCGGCCCGATTCCACCGGCCACGGGGTGGGCGCCCCGGGCGGGACGAGTTCCGTCCGGCAGCCGGACACCGGGGCGAGCAGCAGCAGCCCGACGACCGCCGGCAGCGCCCGGTGCAGCCCGCACCGGGCGGCGCGCGCTGGCCGGACCCGCGGCACGGGCCAGGCCGGCCGGATCCGCATCGGCAGCTCCCGGGTCGCCGGCGGCATCCTGCCGCCTGTGCCGGTACGCCCGGACAGCCCCGGCGCACCTCACCCGGTCAAACGAGCGCGGACCCGTCGACGACTCGCGCTCAGCGCGGGGTGGCGAAGTCCTGCGTCCAGTACGGCCCGTTGCTCCGCGCGACGCCGACCCCGATCTCGGTGAAGGAGCAGTTCAGGATGTTGGCGCGGTGCCCCGGGCTGTTCATCCAGGCATCCATCACCGCGGCCGGCGTCTGCTGGTTCCAGGCGACGTTCTCGCCGTACGACCGCCAGTCGTAACCGACCCGGTCGAGCCGGTCGCCGACGTCGCTGCCGTCGCTGCCGTCGTGCGTCATGGTCTGGTGGTCGGCCTGGTCCTGGCTGTGCCGCTGGGCCGCCAGCATCAGCTTGTCGTCGATGGTCAGCGCCTTGCAGCCGGCCTTGGTCCGCTCGGCGTTGACCAGGTCGACCACCGCCTGGAGCTCGGCGCTGATCCGGCCGGTCGAGGTGGTCCGCGCGGTGGTGCTGCTCGGCGACGGGATGCGCTGGAGCTGGCGCGACGGTGCGGTGGTCCGGCTGGGCGCGGGGGTCGGCGTGCCGGTCCGGCTGGCCGACGGGGTGGGCCGGGCGGTGCTGGGCGACGCCGTCGGCGAGGCCGGGGCGACCGCGTCGCCCGGGGCGGCGCCGGTGCTCGGCAGGGCCGGGGCGGCGGCCACCCCGTCGTCGACCGCGGTCGGATCGGTCCGCTGGTCGCTGCCCGGCAGCATCAGCGCACCCACTCCCAGGCTCACCACCAGCGTCGCCACGGCGGCGGCCCCACCGATCAGGAGAGGACGGGGGAACCGGCGGCCGGGCTGCCGCCGGTGCCGTCCCTCGCCCGTGCGGGCGGGGGTGGCGGCACCGGCGGCCCGGAACGCGGTCAGATCGGCGGGCTGCCGGGCGGTCATCTCGAGATCAGGCCGCTCGCCCGGCTGCACGTCCGGCCGCTCGGTGGGCGTCACCGGGAAGGGGAGTTCTCCGGTGCGCTCGGGGTGCCACCGCTCGGTCGGCTGCTCCCGCCAGGTGTCGACCGGTTCCTCCGGCTCCTCCCCGAAGAGGTACGACGACCGCGGCTCCGGTCGATCGGTGAGCCACGCCGGCGGTTGATCGGTCGGCGGCTCGGGGCGCTTGGGAGCGCCGTCCGGGTCGATCGGATCGGTCCAGCCGTACACGCGCTGTCGCCTCCACGGGGTCGGTTGCGGGCGCGGGTGACGCTACGTGTGCGCCGCTAGCTGCGGCAACGTGGCTAAGAAAGAGTTAAGGCGAAGCGGACACCCGGGGTGAGGCGTTCGCGCAAGCCAAGGCGTAGAGTTAAGACGTCCGGACAGAGCGTGTCCGCGCCTCACGGCAGCCCCCCGACAAGTGGACAGGTCGACGAAAAGATGATCTACGGCCTGTGGGAACTTGACGAAGGAGGGGTTATCGGCTCAATATATAGGTGTCGCCAGTCGCGCCCGGCCATGCCCGAATTACCCGGGATGGCAGCCGCGAACACCAAGGGCGCGCGTTGGCCGGCCTTCCGGCAGCGCATATCAAGGAGTCAGCATGGCGAAGGCCCTCTACGGCCACGTAGGTGCAGCGCCCGACCGGCGTCTGCTCGACGAGGTCACCCGATTGCGTGCCAGGGTTCAGGCACTGGAGTTCGAGATCACGCGTCTGCGCGCCGACAATGATCGGCTTGCGGCGGCTGCGGCGGAGGCCGACGACCTCCTCCGGCTGGCCGAGCCGGCGCTGACCTGATCCCCGGTTGTCCGAAAACTGAATCGCACCACAAAAAACGCGCGCCGACACCGAAGTGCCGGCGCGCAGCTTTGTCCACACCCATTTCCGGATCGCTTCTCAGATCCCGTGAATCGACGCGAGATGCGTGACCGGCGGGCGGGGGAAGGCGAATAGGGATCTTGTAGTTCCCCGCACCGCGACGACTCCCCCTCGATCAAGACTCGACCCCCGCGCGGGGTGGGTCGCGTGCCGCGGTCCCTCGGCCCCCGGGTTAGTCTGCGGGTTCACCAGGTCCGCGCAGCCGGCGACGGTACGGCGGCCACCGGACGAGGATCGAGAAGGTGCATCTCAAGAGCCTGACGGTGAAGGGTTTCAAGTCCTTCGCCTCCGCGACCACGCTGAAGCTGGAGCCGGGGATCACCTGCGTGGTCGGCCCGAACGGCTCCGGCAAGTCCAACGTCGTCGACGCCATCGCCTGGGTGCTCGGCGAGCAGGGCGCCAAGGCGCTGCGCGGCGGCAAGATGGAGGACGTCATCTTCGCCGGCACCGCCGGACGGGCGCCCCTGGGCCGGGCCGAGGTCACCCTCACCATCGACAACACCGACGGCGCGCTGCCGATCGAGTACACCGAGGTCTCCATCACCCGCCGGATGTTCCGCTCCGGCGAGAGCGAGTACGAGATCAACGGCGACTCCTGCCGCCTGCTCGACATCCAGGAGCTGCTCTCGGACTCCGGCATCGGCCGGGAGATGCACATCATCGTCGGCCAGGGGCGGCTCGACGGCATGCTGCACGCGAAGCCGGAGGACCGGCGGGCGTTCATCGAGGAGGCGGCCGGCGTCCTCAAGCACCGCAAGCGCAAGGAGAAGGCGCTGCGGAAGCTCGACGCGATGCAGACCAACCTCAACCGGCTCACCGACCTCACCGCCGAGCTGCGCCGCCAGCTCAAGCCGCTGGGCCGGCAGGCGGAGGTGGCCCGCCGGGCGGCCGCGATCCAGGCCAACCTGCGCGACGCCCGGCTGCGGCTGCTCGCCGACGACCTGTCCACCCTGCGCACCACACTCGACAAGGAGATCGCCGACGAGACCGCCCTGCGCGAGCGGCGTGAGCAGGTCGAGGCGGAGCACACCGAGGTGCAGGCCCGGCTCGGCGAGCTGGAGGCCGCCCTCGCGGAGGACGCGCCGCTGCTCGCGGCCGCCCAGGACACCTGGTACAAGCTCTCCGCCCTCCAGGAGCGGTTCCGCTCCATCGAGCAGCTTGCCCGCGAGCGGCTGCGCCACCTCAGCGCCACCCCGGACAACGAGCGCCCCGGTCGCGACCCCGACCAGTTGGAGGCCGAGTCGCAGCGGGTCCGCGAGCAGGAGGAGGAGCTGCGCGCCGCGCTGACCGAGGACCAGATCCGGCTGGCCGAGGCCGTCGAGCACCGGCAGGAGCTGGAACGGCAGCTCGCCGCCGCCGAGCGTGAGCTGGTCGCGGCCGCCAAGGCGATCGCCGACCGGCGGGAGGGGCTGGCCCGGCTGACCGGCCAGGTCAACTCGGCGCGGGCCCGGACCACCAGCGCCGGCGAGGAGATCGAACGGCTCGCCGCCGCGCACGCCGACGCCATGGCCCGCGCCGAGAAGGCCCAGGCCGATCTGGACGCGGTGGCCGAGCAGTCCACCGAGGCGGACCGGGACAACGCCGACCTGGATGCCCGGCACGCCGAGGCGGTGGGGGTGCACGAGCGGGCGCAGGCGACCGTCCGGGGGCTCTCCGACGCCGAGCGGGCCGCCGAGAAGGACGCCGCCACCTGGAAGGCCCGCGAGGAGGCGCTCGCCCTCGGCCTGCGGCGCAAGGACGGCGCCGGCGCGCTGCTCGCCCGGGCCGACGAGGTGCCCGGCCTGCTCGGCAGCCTGGCCGGTCTGCTCACCGTCGCCCCGGGCCACGAGGCGGCGCTCGCCGCCGCGCTCGGCGGGCTCGCCGACGCCGTGGCGGTCAGCGGGGTGGACGAGGCCGTCGAGGCGATGCGGCTGCTCAAGATCTCCGACGCCGGGCGAGCCGGACTGCTGGTGGGCAGCCCCGCCGGCCCCGGCATGGACGGTCCCGCCGACGCGCTGCGCCCCAAGCTGCCGGCGAACGCCCGCTGGGCGCCCGACCTGGTGGAGTGCTCGGCCGAGATCCGCCCGGCCGTGCACCGCGCGCTGCGCGATGTGGTGCTGGTCGACGACCTGGCCGCCGCGGCCGAGCTGGTCGCCAGCAACCCGGAGCTGCGGGCGGTCACCCCGGACGGCGACGTGGTCGGTGCGTACGCGGCGGCCGGTGGATCGGCCAAGGCGCCCAGCTACATCGAGGTGCAGGCGGCCGTCGAGGAGGCCCGGGCCAACCGGCTCGCCGCCGAGCGGACCAGCGCCGAACTGCGCGAGCAGCTGGTCGAGGCACGCGCCGAGGTCGCCGCGGCCAAGGAGGCGGTGCAGCACGCCGCCGCCGCCAAGCGGGAGGCGGAGAGCCACCGCAACGCCGCCGCCCGCCGGCTGGCCGAGCTGGGCGCCGCCGCGCGATCGGCGAAGGCGGAGACCGACCGGCTGGGCGAGTCCCGGGCCCGCGCCGAGGCGGCGCGGGAGCGGGACCTGGCCGCCCTGGCCGAGCTGGAGGAGCGGCTGCGGCTGGCCGAGGCCACCCCGATCGACGCCGAGCCGTCCACCGAGGAACGCGATCAGCTCGCCGCGATGGTGCCGCAGGCGCGGCAGAACGAGATGGAGGTCCGGCTCGCGGTGCGTACCGCCGAGGAGCGGGTCGCCTCCATCGCCGGCCGGGCCGACTCGCTGGCGCGGCAGGCCACCGCCGAGCGGGCCGCGCGGGAGCGCGCGGCGGCCCGGCGGGCGGCGCGGACCCGCGGCGCCACGATCGCCCGGGCCGTGGTCGGCGGCGCCCGCGAGGCGCTCACCCGGCTCACCGCCTCGATCGCCGAGGCCGAGGAGCAGCGCGACGCCGTGGCGCGCGAGCGCGCCGCCCGGGAGGCCGAGCTCCAGGAGGTACGCGGCGCGGCCAAGCGCCTCGGCGCCGAGCTGGAGCGGCTGACCAGCCAGGTGCACCGGGACGAGGTGGCCCGCGCCGAGCAGCGGCTGCGCATCGAGCAGTTGGAGGCGAAGGCCGCCGAGGACTTCGGCCTCGACGTCGAGACCCTGATCGCCGAGTACGGCCCGACCCAGCCCGTCCCGCCCACCCAGGTGGACATCGCGGCCGCCGAGAAGGACGGCCTGCCGGTGCCCGAGCCGGTCCGCTACGAGCGGCCGGTGCAGGAGAAGCGCGCCGCCAAGGCGGAGCGTGAGCTGGCCCTGCTCGGCAAGGTCAACCCGCTCGCGCTGGAGGAGTTCGCCGCGCTGGAGGAGCGCTACAAGTTCCTCTCCGAGCAGCTGGAGGACCTGAAGGCCACCCGCCGGGACCTCCTCACCGTCGTCAAGGACGTGGACGACCGGATCCTGGAGGTCTTCGCCAGCGCGTTCGCCGACACCGCGCGGGAGTTCGAGCAGGTCTTCAGCGTGCTCTTCCCCGGTGGCGAGGGGCGGCTGGTGCTCACCGACCCGGAGGACCTGCTCACCACCGGCGTCGAGGTCGAGGCCCGGCCGCCCGGCAAGAAGATCAAGCGGCTGTCGCTGCTCTCCGGCGGTGAGCGTTCGCTGACCGCGGTGGCCATGTTGGTGGCGATCTTCCGCGCGAGGCCGAGCCCGTTCTACATCATGGACGAGGTGGAGGCGGCCCTCGACGACGTGAACCTGGGACGGCTGCTCACGCTGCTGGCACAGTTGCGGGAGAAGAGTCAGCTGATCGTCATCACGCACCAGAAGCGGACGATGGAGATCGCCGACGCCCTCTACGGCGTGACCATGCGCAGCGGGGTCACCCAGGTGATCAGCCAACGGCTCGACCGGGCCGACGACGACGAGCGGCCTGGCCGCGGCGAGGAGAACGGGTAGTGGCTCGGGAACGCGCGACGGCGCTCCTGATGGACTTCGACGGCGTGCTGCGCCAGTGGGACCCGGCGGTGGCCGCCGGGGTCGAGCGCGAGTACGGGCTCTCCGAGGGCGTCCTCGGCGAGATCGCCATGCAGTGGGGCCGGCTGCAGCCGGTGCTGACCGGCCAGGTGAGCCATGCCGAGTGGGTGACCAGCGTGGCGGATGCCCTGACCCCGTCGCTCGGCAGCCCCGAGCGGGCCCGCGCCGCGGTGGAGGAGTGGCAGCGCTACCGGGGCGAGGTCGACGTCGAGGTGCTGGCCTTCATCCGCCAGGTCCGCGCGGCCGGCGTGCGGGTCGGCCTGGGCACGAACGCCACCGACCTGCTCGACGCCGATCTGGCTTCGCTCGGCCTGACCGACGAGTTCGACGTGGTGGTCAACTCCGCGGTCGTCGGCGTGCACAAGCCGGCCCCCGAGTACTTCCAGGCGGCCTGCGAGGCGCTGGAGACCTCGCCCTCGCGGGTGCTCTTCGTCGACGACGAGGACCGGGCGGTCTCCGGCGCCCGTGCCGCCGGCCTGTCCGCGCACCGCTGGGGTGGGCCGAGCGACCTGCGCTATCTGCGGGCGGCGCTGGCGTACTGACGGGATCAACGCGGCCTCAGTCGCCGGTGACGCCGTCGATGCGCTCGCGGATCAGGTCGGCATGGCCGTTGTGCCGGGCGTACTCCTCGATCATGTGCACGTAGACCCACCGGACGTTGATCTCGTCGCTGCCGCCGTCCCGGCGACGGCGCGTGAACGTCTGGTCAAGCGAGAGGCCGGCGGCGGCCTTCCGGGCGGCCTCGACCTCGGCGACGAAGGTGGCGAAGTCGCCCTCCGCGTCGGCGTTGGCGACGGCGTTGAAGTCCGCGTCCGGGTCCTCATCCGTGCCGTAGATGCCGCCGATATCCTGGCCGGCGGCTCGGATCCGGAACCACCAGCGCTCCACGTCGGCCATGTGCCGGACGAGGCCGAGCAGAGTGAGCCCGGACGGCTCGACGCTCGGCGTCCTCAACTGCTCGGAGGTCAGGCCCGCGCACTTGAGTAGCAGGGTGTCGCGGTGGTAGTCGAGCCAGCCTTCGAGCATGGTGCGCTCGTCGCCGACGTAGGGCTCGTTCTTCCGGACAATCTCCGGCGCTCTCCAGGTCATCCCGCCATCCTGGCCGTCGAGTTCGACAGTCGCGACCGGATTAGCGCGAGCCGCTGAGCTGCGCAGTGCCCCGACTGGGCCGGGACACGGGTCGCCGCAGCTCCCGGACGCGGTTGTCCCGCTGGCCATGAGTTCGTCTCTGACTCTTATGACTGTCGGTCATAAACATGACCGACAGTCATAAGGCTCGGAATGATGTGGCTGTCCGAGGCCAACGGCAGGCAAGCCAGAGTCGAGGACGAGCCTGCTGGCCGCCGGCCGCGCTCAGGGCACCACGACGACCGGCCAGCGGCCGGTGCGGACCAGGCGGGTGGCGACCGAGCCGACCAGCCGGTGCCCGGCCTGCTCGGACGACCCCACCACCACCAGGTCGGCCCGGGTCTCGTCGGCCGCCTTGCAGAGCTCGGTGTAGGCGTCCCCGCGTCGGCACAGGAAGGTCACCGGCACCGCCAGCTCCTCGGCTCCCCGACGGCACTCAGCCCGCAGCTCGGCGGCGAGCTCGTCGTGGGTCTGCTGGACGGCCCCGGCCACCACACCCGACATGATCCCGGTGTAGGCGGCCGGGGAGCTGACGAAGACCACCACCAGGCCGGCGCCCTGCCGGCGGGCCAGCCCGGCGGCGTACGCGGCGGCGCGGAGCGAGGTACGGGTGCCGTCCACCCCCACCAGCACCACCCGGGGCCCGTCGGTGCCCCGCTCGTACGGCAGCAGGCGGGCCCGAGGGCCGTAGTCCTCGCGGTCCAGTGGTGTTCCGACGCTCATGCCATCACCTCGCTCAGTCGTGGATACCGGTCCGGACCACGGCGGTCCCGCCACCGGTGGCCACCGTTGACTCCCGTTCGACCTCGGCGGCGAGCTGGTCGCCGGTGTGCCGCCGCAGCGGCACCTCCTTGATGAAGCAGACCGCGATCAGCGCGATCAGCCCGAACGGGGCGGCGGCCAGGAAGATGTCGCCGGCGCCGTGGCCGTACGCGGACTCCACCACCGCCCGGATCGGGGCGGGCAGGGTGTGCACGTCCGGCAGGGTCCCGCCGCTACCCGAGCTGGACGCCTTGATGCCCAGGCCGGCCAGCCCGTCGGCGATGTAGTCCTTGACCTTGTGGCCGAGCACCGCGCCGAGCGCGCTCACGCCGATCGCGCCGCCGAGGCTGCGGAAGAAGGCGACCACCGAGCTGGCCGCGCCGAGCTCGTGCGCGCCGACGGTGTTCTGCACGGCCAGCACCAGGTTCTGCATGGTCATGCCCACGCCGATGCCGATCAGCGCCATGAAGATGCTGAGCCGCCAGTACGGGGTGTCCGCGCGGAGCGTGCCCATCAGCGCGAAGCCGACGGTGAGCAGGGCCGAGCCGGCGACCAGGTAGCGCTTCCAGCGGCCGGTGTTGGTGATGATCCGGCCGACGACCGTGGAGGAGACCAGGAGGCCGAGGATCATCGGCAGGGTCATCAGGCCGGACATGGTCGGGCTCACACCGCGGCTGATCTGGAAGTACTGGCCGAGAAAGACCGAGGCGCCGAACATGCCCACGCCGACCGCGATGCTGGCCAGCACGGCAAGGGTGATGGTGCGGTTACGGAACAGCCGCGGTGGGATGACCGGCTCGCCGGCCCGGGTCTCGACGCGGACCGCGAGGGCGCCGAGCAGCAGCGCGCCGGCCACCATGACCGCGCTCTGCCAGGACATCCAGTCGTACTTGTCGCCGGCGAGGGAGACCCAGATCAGCAGCACCGAGACGGCCGCGGTGATCAGGGTGGCGCCCCACCAGTCGATCTTCACCGCGCGCTTGACCACGGGCAGGTGCAGGGTCTTCTGGAGCACGATCAGGGCGAGGATCGCGAACGGCACCCCGACGTAGAAGCACCAGCGCCAGCCGAGCCAGTCGGTGTCGACGATGACGCCGCCGATCAGCGGGCCGCCGATGGTGCCGACCGCCATCACCGCCCCGAGGTAGCCGCTGTAGCGGCCCCGCTCCCGCGGAGCGATCATCGTCGCCATGATCACCTGGGCGAGGGCGGTGAGACCGCCGGCGCCGACGCCCTGGAGCACCCGGCAGGCGATGAGCTGCCCGGTGGACTGGGAGAGCCCGGCCAGCACCGAGCCCAGCACGAAGGTTGCCAGGGCGAGCTGGACCAGGATCTTCTTGCTGGTCAGGTCGGCGAGCTTGCCCCAGACCGGGGTGGTCGCGGTGGTCGCCAGCAGCGACGAGGTGACCACCCAGGTGTACGCGGACTGGCCGCCGTGCAGCTCGGTGATGATCCGGGGCAGCGCGTTCGAGACGACCGTGCCGGAGAGGATCGCGACGAACATGCCCAGCAGCAGGCCGGAGAGCGCCTCCAGGATCTGCCGGTGGCTCATGTCGACGCCGGTCGCCCGACTGGGCGCTGTCGCCTGGGTCATCGTGGGGTGCCTCCGGGGAGAAGAAAGATGGGTTGCCGCAGGCAACCGTAGGGCTTTGTTGCCTAAAGCAACAACATCGCGTGGCGGAGATCTATTCCGTCCCGGGTGGCTCAGAAGGTCTCGTTGAACCGGTGCAGCAGACGGGCGAAGTCCGCCACGTCCTGCTTCGGCCAGCTCTCCAGTGTGCGGAGGATCGGGCCGAGCCGGGCGGCGCGCGCCGCGTCGAAGCGGCGGATGCCCTCCTCGGTGAGGCTGAGCTGGGCCGCCCGCCGGTCGGTCGGGTCCGGGTCGCGGCGGACCAGCCCGAGCGTCTCCAGCCCGTGGATCTGCCGGCTGAGCGTGCCCTTGCCGATGCCCAGCCGGGCGGCCAACTCGGTGAGCCGGACCGACCCGCACCGGCGCAGCCAGAGCAGCAGCCCGTACGTGTTCGGCTCCAGGTTGGGGTGCACCTCGCGGGCGATCTCCCAGGAGAGCGCCCGACCGCGCCGCAGCAGCGCGGTCAGCTCGTGCTCCACCTCGCGCACGGTCTCCGGCAGCTGCTGATCCACGGGAGAAAGCGTACTCAGGCGGCGTCCGTGAGCCGGTGCTGCGCCACCGGACGGAGATGACCGTCGTCGGTGGTCCCCTCGATCACCACGTCGGCCGACCGGCCCCGGTGGGTCAGCGTGGCCACCGCGTTGCCGAAGTACGGCCCGGCCAGCTTCCGCCAGCGCACCGCCGGCCCGCGTACCCCGGCCGAGCGGGCCAGGGCCCGGGTGGCCGCCGCCGGCCCGGGCGACCAGCCCAGCTTCATCAGCGGGCGCATCCCGGCCGGCACCTGGTTGTGGATCGGGGAGCAGGTCAGCTGGTGCACCGGCGTGCGGACGGTCGAGTCCGCGAACCGGGCCCGGGCCACGTACGAGTGGTGCACGTCACCGGAGAGCACGCTGATCGACGCCGGTGGCGCGTACGCCGGCCCGGCGCCGACCCGGTCCCCGGAGCGGCCCGGCGTGCCGCTGCCGATCCGGGCGAAGAGCTCGCCGAGCGCCTCGAAGGAGCGACCGAACGACGCCCAGTGCTCCAGGTCGCACGCCCGCCGGATCCGCTCGGAGACCTTCCCCAGCCAGGGCCGGCGGGAGTCGACGAGCCGCTCGTTCCAGGCTTCCACGTGGTGGATGCCCGGCGGCAGCAGCCAGGGCAGCGAGCTACCGACCACCAGATGGTCGTAGACGCCGTGCGCGCGGTCGACGAACCAGGACCACTCACCGGGCGGCAGCATCGCCCGGTTGCCCGCCTCGAGCACCCGGCTGGACCGGTTGTCCAGCATGACGAGGCGGGTCCGGCCCAGGTCGAGGGCGTAGCTCCACTGGTACTGCACCGCCCGCCAGCGCTCGGTGTCGTGTGCGAGGTCGGCCTCCTTGTCGACCCGCTCGCCGAACTCCCGCAGCACCCCGGTGGCGTCCTCGGCGGCGGCCACCTTGGCGTAGACCGGGTCGGCGGCGATCTCGTCCGGGGAGAGGTTGCCCAGGTGCTGGTAGACCCAGTACGAGGCGAGGCCGCTGCGGATCCGCTCCGCCCACCACGGCTGCTCGCGCATGTCCGCCCGCCAGGCCGCGGAGGTGTTCCAGTCGTCGATGACCTCGTGGTCGTCGAAGATCATCACGCTCGGCACGGTGGAGAGCAGCCAGCGGATCTCCGGGTCGCGCCAGGACTCCAGGTAGAGCTTGGTGTACTCGTCGAAGCTGACCACCTGGGTCGTCGGGGCGCCCTTCGGCCGGCGCCGGCGCCGCTTGAGCAGCTTGCGCACCGTGGGCGAGGTGATGTCGGCGTACACCTGGTCGCCGAGGAGCACCAGCAGGTCCGGCGGGGCGGCTGGGTCCGGGTCGGCCATCAGCCGCCGGGCGTACGCGTCGAGCGCGTCCGGCGGCAGCTTCCGGGCGGTGGCGTGCTGGGTGGTCTCCCGGCACGAGCCGAAGATCAGGGTCACCGGCTGGTCCCGGTCGTCGGCGGCCCGGGTGCGGATCACGCTGGCCGGGAAGCCGCTCTCCGGCATCGGCCAGGCCACCTCGTCGTCGATCAGCACCTCGTACGTGGTGGCGCTGTCCGGGGTGAGCCCCTCCACCACCACGATCGCGTAGTGGTGGTCGTACGCGGTGAAGGTCGGCGCGACCCCGGAGGCGCCGTCGGCCGTGCGGACGGTGACCACGGCGGGCCCGCTCGTCTCCACCCAGACGGTCGCCCGCGTGCCGACGACCCGGCGCAGCAACGGGCCGATGAGCAGGCGGGAACTGGGCACGGGTACCTCCGAGAAGAGCAGCGGCTCACCTTTTCTACCCGGACGGCGGATTCGGCACGCCTGGCTGCGGCGAGCCTACCCGCAGCTCGCCGACGTGCGGAGGCGCTGATTGGGACGCCGCCGCCGGCATCTGACAGGATTTCGGCATGAAGGAATACCTCCTCGTCGTACTCGCCCTGCTTGGCGTGCTGATCCTCGGCGGCCTCAGCCTCGTGGTGCCCCGGCTGCGCCGGCGCCCCGAGCCGCCAACGCCGAAGACCGAGGTCGAAGCCCGGCCTGAGGAGGAACTGAAGGCCCCGCCCGTCGAGGCGCCGCCATCCGAGGTCTCCACCGGGATCCTGGTCGAGCCGCCACCGGTGATCGAGGCCCCGCCCGCGCCCCCCATCGAGGTCCCCGAGCCCACCGCCGGCCGGCTGGTCCGGCTGCGCTCCCGGCTGTCCCGCTCGCAGAACGTCTTCGGCAAGGGCCTGCTCGGCCTGCTCAGCCGCGACCACCTCGACGAGGACACCTGGGAGGAGATCGAGGACAGCCTGATCACCGCCGACGTCGGCATCGACGCCACCCGCGAGATCGTCGACCGGCTCCGCGAGCGGACCCGGGTGCTCGGCACCCGGTCGGTCGGGGAGCTGCGCGCCCTGCTCGCCGCCGAACTCGTCAACGCACTCGACCCGACGCTGGACCGGTCGCTGAACGCCGACCCGAAGGTGGGGATGCCGGCGGTGCTCCTGGTGGTCGGTGTCAACGGCGCCGGCAAGACCACCACCTGCGGCAAGATCGCCCGGGTGCTGATCGCCGACGGGCACACGGTGCTGCTCGGTGCCGCCGACACGTTCCGGGCCGCCGCCGCCGACCAGCTGGAGACCTGGGGCGGCCGGGTCGGCGCGGAGACCGTCCGCGGGCCCGAGGCCGCCGACCCGGCCAGCGTCGCCTTCGACGCGGTCAAGCGCGGCATCGACACCAGCGTGGACACGGTGCTGGTCGACACCGCCGGCCGCCTGCAGAACAAGGTCGGCCTGATGGACGAGCTGGGCAAGGTCAAGCGGGTGGTGGAGAAGCACGGCCCGATCGACGAGACCCTGCTGGTGCTCGACGCCACCACCGGCCAGAACGGCCTGGAGCAGGCGCGGGTCTTCACCGAGGTGGTCAACGTGACCGGCGTGGTGCTCACCAAGCTCGACGGGACCGCCAAGGGTGGCATCGTGATCGCCGTGCAGCGCAAGCTCGGCATCCCGGTCAAGCTGGTCGGCCTCGGCGAGGGCCCGGACGACCTGGCCCCGTTCGACCCGGCGCAGTTCGTCGACGCGCTGCTCGGCACCGAGCCGCTCGCCCGGGGCGCGTAACCTCGAGTGACGACTGACGATCGCGCCTACGCGGGGTGGCGTGGCCCCAGCCACCCGTCGCCGCGCCTCGGGAGACCGTACGTGACTTCGCAGGAGATCCCGCTGCACGGTGGGAACGTGAGCACCGTGGTCCGGGTGGGCGACACGGTCCGGCGCAACGCCGGGCCGTGGACCCCCTCCGTGCACGCCCTGCTGCGGCACCTGGAGTACGTCGGGTTCACCGGCGCCCCGCGCGCCCTCGGCATGGACGAGCGCAACCGGGAGGTCCTGTCGTACCTGGAGGGGGAGTGCGGGGAGTACCCGCTCGCCCCGCACTGGGTCACCGACGAGGCGCTGGTGACGGTGGCGACCATGCTGCGGATGTTCCACGACGCCCAGTACGGCTTCGCCCCGCCGCCGGGGGCGGTCTGGCGCTCGTTCGGCCCGCCCCCGCCGGACACCGAGGTGATCTGCCACCACGACGCCGCCCCGCACAACGTGATCTGGCGGCCGGACGGCACCCTCAGCCTGATCGACTTCGACCTCGCCTCGCCCGGCGCGCGGATCTACGACGTGGCGTACGCGGCCTGGACCTGGGTGCCGATCTTCTCCGACCGCGACTCGATCACCCTCGGCTGGAAGCATCCGGACCGGACGCGCCGGCTGCGGCTCTTCGCCGACGCGTACGGGCTGATCCCGCGGGACCGGCACCGGCTGATCCGGACCATCCGCAAGCGGATCGTGGACCACGTCGAGGGGATCCGCCGGATGGCCGCGGCCGGCGATCCGGCGTTCGTCCGGATCGTGCACAAGGGGCACCTCCGTCGCCCGATGCGCGACCTGCGGCTGCTCGACTACGAGCGGCACGCCCTCGAGTACGCCCTCCGGTAGTCCGCCGGCCATCGACGCCTGCCGTAAGGCGGATCCACCGCGGTCCATGCCGGCGACTGTGCGGGTTTCTTCACACGTATGAAACAAGCCGTCACCGGCCGGAAACCGGTCCGGGACGGTGGGTGAAACAGCCGGCGAGAAAGCTTCCGCGCAACCGGCTGACGGGCGATGCTGCCAGGTCTCAGTCGGAGGGAGGACTTCCACACCGAGAGGAGGCAGCGTGGAGATCAACACCGGCAACACCGCCTGGTTGCTCCTGTCGTCTGCGCTCGTGCTGCTCATGACGCCGGGTCTGGCCCTGTTCTACGGCGGCCTGAACCGGTCCAAGGGCGTACTCAACATGATGATGATGAGCTTCTCCGCGATCGGGCTCATCTCCGTTCTTTGGGTCATCTACGGCTTCACCCTGGCGTTCGGCACCAACGACAGCGCCGGCGTCAACAACGTGATCGGCAGCTTCACCCAGTACCTCGGCACCGAGACCAGGTTCATCGGCGAGGAGTGGCTCTTCCTCGGCACGGGGACCGGCATCCCCACGTACGTGTTCATGGTGTTCCAGATGATGTTCGCCATCATCACGGTCGCCCTGATCAGCGGCGCGGTCTCCGACCGGCTGAAGTTCTCCGGCTGGCTGCTCTTCGCCTTCGCCTGGTTCACCCTGGTCTACGTTCCGGTCGCGCACTGGGTCTGGGGTGGCGGCTTCATCGGTGCCAAGATCAAGGCGCTCGACTTCGCCGGCGGCACCGCGGTCCACATCAACGCCGGCGCGGCCGCGCTCGGCCTGGCGCTGGTGCTCGGCAAGCGGATCGGCTGGCCGAAGGAGAGCTTCAAGCCGCACAACGTCCCGCTGGTCGCGCTCGGCGCCGGTCTGCTCTGGTTCGGCTGGTTCGGCTTCAACGCCGGCTCCGAGCTGACCGTGGACACCACCACCGCGGTGGCCTTCGTCAACACCCAGGTCGCCACGGCCGCCGGGCTGGTCGGCTGGGTCCTCGTCGAGTGGCTGCGCAGCGGCCGGCCGACCCTGGTCGGCGCCTCCTCCGGCGCCGTGGCCGGCCTGGTCGCCATCACCCCGGCCTGCGGCTTCATCGCCCCGCTGCCGTCGGTGCTGCTCGGTCTCCTCGCCGGCGCGGTCTGCGCGGTCGCGGTCGGCCTGAAGTACCGGCTCGGTTTCGACGACTCGCTCGACGTGGTCGGCGTGCACTTCGTCGCCGGCTGGATCGGCTCGCTGTTCATCGGCCTCTTCGCCACCCTCCAGGTCAACTCCGCCATCGAGGGCCTGGGCGCCAGCGAGGGCCTCTTCTACGGCGGCGGGCTCACCCAGCTCGGCCGCCAGGCCCTGGCCAGCGGCATCGTCTCGGTCTACTCGTTCGGCGTGGCCGCGCTGATCGCGCTGGCGGTCCGGGCCCTGATCGGCCTGCGCTCCGACCCCGACGACGAGGTCGCCGGCATCGACGTCGCCGAGCACGCGGAGAGCGCGTACGACCTCTCGCCCACCACGGGCGGCAGCGCCGGCGGAGCGTTCGCCATGGCCGGGATCGGCGCCGCCAAGCCGGCCCCGGAGCCCGCCGAACCGGCGGAGGAGCCCGCCGAGCCGGTGAGCGAGAAGGTCGCCGGTTAACTTTGCTGTGATGGAGGGGTTGGACATGAAGCTGGTGACCGCAGTCATCAAGCCGTACCAGCTGGACGCGGTGAAGGAGGCCCTGCACGCCCTCGGCGTGGCCGGCCTGACCGTCAGCGAGGTCCAGGGCTACGGCCGGCAGAAGGGGCACACCGAGGTCTACCGGGGTGCCGAGTACACGGTCGAGTTCCTGCCGAAGATCCGGGTGGAGGTGCTCACCGACGAGATGGACGTCGACAAGATCGTCGACGCCGTCGTGGCGGCCGCCCGGACGGGCAAGATCGGCGACGGCAAGGTCTGGGTGACCGGTGTCGAGGAGGTCGTCCGGGTCCGCACCGGCGAACGCGGTCTCGACGCACTCTGAGGAACGCGCCTCGATGACCTCGTTGATCAAGAAGAATGCGTCAGGACACCCCGGCAACGGCGACGCAGACCTCTTGATCAACGAGGTCGTCGGCGTGCCGGGCGGGATCGGGGCGGAGGCGCGGGCGGCGCGGGCGGCGGCGTTCGACGGGTGGCTCAGCCGGCTGCTGCCGGAGCGGCCCGGGGTCGCCCTCCTCGCCGTCGGCGGCCTCGGGCGGCGGCAGTGCGCGCCGTACGGGGACCTGGACCTGGTGCTGCTGCACGCCGGGGTGCCCGGGACGGACGAGCTGGCCGCCTCGCTGTGGTACCCGATCTGGGACGCCGGGCTGCGGCTGGACCACTCGGTACGCACCGTCGCCGAGGCGCTCTCGGTGGCCCAGGACGACGTCAAGGTCGCCCTCGGCCTGCTCGACGCCCGCTTCGTGGCCGGGGACCGGGCGCTCGCCGACTCACTGATCCGCACCGCGACCGACCACTGGCGGCGTACCGCCGTCCGCCAGCTCCCCGGGCTCAGGGAGATCACCGCCGCCCGCTGGGAGACCCACGGCGAGCTGGCCTTCCTGCTGGAGGGCGACCTGAAGGAGGCTGCCGGCGGGCTGCGCGACGTCGGCATCCTCCGGGCCATCGCCACCGCCGGCATCACCGACGCGCTGCGACCCGCGGTCCGCGCCGCCCACCGGCGCCTGCTGGACACCCGTGACGCCCTGCACCTGCAGGTCGGCCGCCGGGTCGACCGGCTCGTCGCCCAGGAACGCGACGGGGTCGCCGCGCTGCTCGGCCTACGACAACTCCAGCTCGGCGCGTCTGACGCCGCGCAGCGACCTGGAGCCGTCGTGCGACAACACCAGCTCGGCGCGTCTGACGCCGCGCAGCGACCTGGAGCCGGCGCTGGAGCCGTCGTACACGACGGCGACGTCCTGCTGCGCCGGGTCGCCGGGGACGCCCGGACCGTCAGCCACGCCCTCGACGACGCCTGGCGGGCCGCCGACCGGCTCCGCTCCGGCCGCCGCCGGGGTGCCGACGGCCGTCCGGGCCGCCGCCCGGTCGCCCGGGACGTGGTCGAGCACGACGGCGAGCTGGTGCTGGCCCGCACCGCCATCGGCGCCCGCCCCGACCCGAGCCTGTCGCTGCGGGTCGCCGCCGCCGCGGCCACCACCCGGCTGCCGATCGCCCGGGCCACCTGCGAGTGGCTGGCCGCGTACTGCCCGCCGCTGCCCGCGCCCTGGCCGCCGGCCGCCCGCGCCGCGCTGATCACCCTGCTCGGGGCGGGTCCGGGCCTGGTGCCCGCCTGGGAGACCTGCGACCGGTACGGCCTGATCGACGGCTGGCTGCCCGAGTGGACCCGACTGCGCAGCCTGCCCCAGCACAACCCGGTGCACCGGTTCACGCTGGACCGGCACCTGGTGCAGACCGCGTACGAGGCGAGCCGGCACAGTCGCGAGGTGGACCGCCCGGACCTGCTGCTGCTCGGCGCGCTCCTGCACGACATCGGCAAGGGACTTCCGGGCGACCACAGCACGGTGGGCGCGCCGCTGGCCGAGGCGGTGGCCACCCGGATCGGCCTGCCCGAGCCGGAGGTGGCGCTGATCGGCAGGCTGGTCCGGCTGCACCTGCTTCTGCCCGACGTGGCCACCCGACGGGACCTCGCCGACCCGGTGACCATCGCCGGCGTGGCCGAGCTGGTCGGCGACACCACCACCCTCGACCTGCTGCACGCCCTGGTCCGCGCCGACGCCTTGGCCACCGGTCCGGCCGCCTGGTCGGACTGGAAGGGGCGGCTGGTCGCCGAGCTGGTCGCCGGGGTCCGCACCGCGCTGGACACCGGTGCGCTGCCCGCGCCGCCGGCCCCGGATCCAGCGCTGGTGGCGGGGCCGCTGCCGGTCGTACACCTGGCCGAGGACCGGGTGGCGGTGGCCGCGGCGGACCGGCGGGGGCTGCTCGCGACGGTGGCCGGCTGCCTGGCCCTGCACCGGCTTGAGGTGCTCTCCGCGGACGCCTCCACGGTCGACGGCCGGGCCCTGGTCGAGTGCCGGGTGCAGCCGCGCTACGGGCTGGCGCCCGACCCGATCGCGCTCAGCGCCGACCTGCGCCGCGCGGTCACCGGCGACGTCTCGGTCACCCAGCGGCTGCGCGGCCGGGCGTTGGCCGCGCGCGGCGCGGGGGCCGCGCCCCGGGTGGTCTGGCATCGGGAGGCGGCCACCGACGCGGTGCTGCTGGAGCTGCGCGCCGCCGACGCGGCCGGGCTGCTGTACCGGGTCACCTGTGCGCTGGACGAGGCCGGCGCCCAGGTCCGCGCGGCCCGGATCTCCACCCTCGGCGGCGACGTGGTGGACGCGTTCTACCTGGTCGGCGGCTGGCCCTCCGACGCCGACCGGGCCCGCCTGGAAGCGGCCGTCCTCGCCGCCGTCTGAGTCCGGTGCCTGCCGTCGGGGACTGCCAGCGGGCGGGCCGACTACGTCCGCGGGCGTAGTCGCGGAGCCGCTCGGCGGGCGACGTGCCCCGGCCCTCGGGGCGGCACGCTCGGGGCATGAACCTGCCAGTGCAGACCGAAGGGCTCACGAAACGGTACGGCGGCTTGACCGCCGTGCGAGATCTCGACCTGACCGTCCGGGCCGGCGAGGTGTACGGCTTCCTCGGCCCGAACGGCGCCGGCAAGACCACCACCCTGCGGATGCTGCTCGGGCTGGTGCGGCCCACCGCCGGCACGGTCCGGCTGCTCGGCCGGCCGCCCGGCGCCGGACGGCTCACCGGGGTGGGCGCGCTGATCGAGGGACCCGCCTTCTACCCGTACCTGTCGGGCCGGGACAACCTGCGGGTGCTCGCCCGCTACGGCGGGGTCGGCGCCGACCGGGTGTCGCTGGTGCTGGACCTGGTCGACCTGGCCGAGCGGGCCGGCGACCGGTACGCCGGCTACTCGTTGGGCATGAAGCAGCGCCTCGGGGTGGCGGCCGCCCTGCTCAAGGACCCGCGCCTGCTGATCCTGGACGAGCCGACCAACGGCCTCGACCCGGCCGGCATGGCGGACATGCGCACGCTGATCCGCCGGCTCGGCGCGGCCGGATGCACGGTGCTGGTCTCCAGCCACCTGCTCGGCGAGGTCGAGCAGGTCTGTGACCGGGTCGGGGTGATCTCCCGGGGGCGGCTGATCGCCGAGGGCAGCGTCGCCGAGCTGCGCGGCGCGGCCGGGCTGCGGGTGCTCGCCGACCCGCTCGACGACGCGGCGGCGCGGGCCCGGGAACTGGTCGGCGCCGAGCGGGTGCGGGTGGTCGACGGCGGGCTGGAGCTGTCGGTCGCGCCGGACCAGGCCGCCTGGCTCAACGCCGAACTGGTCGGCGCCGGGGTGGCGGTGCGCGAGCTGCGTCCCCGCGAGCGTGACCTGGAACAGGTCTTCTTCGACCTCATCGAGAAGGGAACGGCCAATGTTGCGTAGTTTCCACGCCGAGGCGGTCAAACTCGTCCGTCGGCCGGCGTCCTGGCTGCTGCTGGCCATCGCGCTGGTGCTCGCCCTGATCTTCACCTACCTGTTCCCGTACGCGAGCATCGCCGGTGGGACCGACGGCCCGAACACCGACCGGACGCTGCCGATGCTGCTGCCCGACCAGCTGGTGGGCAACTCGCTCGGCGGGCTGCCGGTCTTCCTCGGCTCGATCGTGCTGATCCTCGGCGTGCTCGCCGTCGGCGGCGAGTACGGCTGGGGCACCTGGAAGACCGTGCTCTCCCAGGGCCCCACCCGGCTGGAGGTGTACGCCGGCAAGCTGCTCGCCCTGGCCGCCGCTGCCCTCGTCGTGGTGCTCTCCGTCTTCGCGGTCGGGGCGGTTTCCAGCGCGCTGATCGCGGTCGCCGAGTCGCAGCCGGTGCACTGGCCCTCGGCCGGCGACCTGCTGACCGGGATCGGGGCGGGGTGGCTCATCGCGACGATGTGGGCCATGCTCGGTGCCGTGCTCGCCGTCGCGCTGCGGGCGGTGGCCCTGCCCGTCGGGCTGGGGCTGGTGTGGATGCTCGCGGTGCAGAACCTGCTCGCCGCGATCGCCGCGCCCCTGCTGGACTGGGTGGCCCAGGTGCAGAAGGGGCTGCCGGGGCCCAACGCCGGGTCGCTGGCGGCGGCGCTCGGCGCGCCCGGCGACACGCCGGGGGTCGCGGCGGCGGTCGGCGGCGGGCAGGCGGCGCTGGTGGTGGCCGGCTACCTGGTCGCCTTCGCGGCGGTCGGCGGGCTGCTGCTGCAGCGACGGGACATCGGCTAGGCGGGCGGGGGAGGGACGGGCGTGGACCGGAACCGGACCGGGTGGCGCGACGGGCTCTTCGACGCCCTGGTCGCTCTGGCGCTGGTCGCGATCGGGCTGGTCGGCACCGGTCCGGCCGGCGCGAACGAGGGGATCGCCACCGGTCGGGCGACCTATCCGCTGGTGGTGGCGGCCGCGTTGGCCCTGGCGGTCCGGCGGCGGTGGCCGCTGGCGACGCTGGCGGTCGGCACCGCGGCCGTCACGGCGTACCTGGTGCTCGGCTACCCGTACGGGCCGATCCTGTTCTCGTTCTTCGTCGCGGTCTACACGGTCGCCGCGTACCGGCCGCTGCGCACCGCGGCGGTGGCCTGCGGCGTGGCCCTGGCCGTGCTGCTGGTCCACGTCTTCGTGGGCGTCCGGTCGCCCGGCCTGCTGGGCCTGATGCCCGCCGCCGCCTGGGTGGTGGTGCCGTTCGCGGTCGGGACCACGGTGCGGCTGATCCGGGAGAGCGCGGCCCGCGACCGCGTGGACGAGGCCCGCCGGCTGGCCGACGCCGAGCGGCTGCGGGTGGCCCGGGAGGTGCACGACGTGGTCGGGCACGGCCTCGCGGCCATCCACATGCAGGCGGAGATCGCCCTGCACCTGCTTGGGAAGAAGCCGGAGCAGGCGGAGGCGGCGCTGACCGCGATCAGCCGCACCAGCAAGGAGGCCCTGGACGAGCTGCGGGTCACGCTCACCGTGGTCCGGCGGGACGAGGCGGCCGACGAGCGGGCGCCGGCCCCGGGGCTGGCCCAGCTGCCGCAGCTGCGCGACCGGCTGGCCGGCGCCGGGGTGCCGGTCACCGTGGAGGTCAGCGGGGAGCGGCGCCAGCTCCCGGTCGCGGTGGACCTGGCCGCGTACCGGGTGGTGCAGGAGGCGCTGACCAACGTGCTGCGCCATGCGGGCCCGGCCACCGCCACCGTCCGACTCCGGTACGCCCCGGGCGAGGTCGCCGTGGAGGTGACCGACACCGGCCGTGGGCCGGTCGCCGGGCCGGGGCAGGCCGGCGGGTACGGGCTCGCCGGCATGCGGGAGCGGGTCACCGCGCTGGGCGGCTCGTTCACCGCCGGCGCCGTCCCCGGCGGGGGCTTCCGGGTGTACGCGACACTGCCGGTGGAGGAGGCTGAATGATCACCGTGTTGCTCGCCGACGACCAGGACCTGGTCCGGATCGGGTTGCGCGCCCTGGTGGAGAGCGAGGACGACCTCGCCGTGGTGGGCGAGGCGGCCGACGGGCTGAGCGTGGTCGAGCTGGCCCGGCGGGAGCGCCCCGACGTGGTGCTGATGGACGTCCGGATGCCGGGCATCGACGGCATCGAGGCGACCCGGCGGATCGTCGCGGATTCCGAGCTGACCGGCACCCGGGTGATCGTGTTGACCACGTTCGAGCTGGACGAGTACGTCTTCGACGCACTCCGCCACGGGGCGAGCGGCTTCCTCACCAAGGACACCCGCCCGGCCGACCTGCTGCGGGCGATCCGGCTGGTCGCCGAGGGGGAGGCGCTGCTGTCGCCGTCGGTGACCCGGCGGGTGGTCCGGGAGTTCGCCACCCGGCCGGCCCGGGTGCCCCGCCCGCACCCTCGCCTCGGCACCCTCACCGACCGGGAACGGGAGGTGGTGGGGCTGGTCGGCGAGGGGCTGAGCAACGGCGAGATCGCCGACCGGCTGGTGGTCAGCCCGGCCACGGCGCGTACCCACGTCAGCCGGGCGATGGTGAAGCTGGGTGCCCGGGACCGGGCCCAGTTGGTGGTCTTCGCATACCAGTCCGGACTGGTCGAGTCGTGATCCTGCGGCCGTGACCACCGCGATCTTGAGACGGTGGCCGGACGGGCGGCCGGGCCGGCGGGAAGCAGTGGCGACGTCCGACGGTTACCCTTGCGGGTGGCCGGCCTTGTGCGTGCCGGCCAGTTTGTGCCCGCCGAAACACTGACAAACGGGATGTTCGTGTGTTTGACACCTTGAGTGACCGCCTGTCCGGGATCTTCACCAAGCTCCGCGGCAAGGGTCGGCTCACCGACGCCGACATCGACGCCACCGCGCGCGAGATCCGCATGGCGCTGCTGGAGGCCGACGTCGCCCTGCCGGTGGTCAAGGGCTTCATCGCGAACGTGAAGGAGCGGGCCCGCAGCGCCGAGGTCTCCCAGGCCCTGAACCCGGCGCAGCAGATCGTCAAGATCGTCAACGAGGAGCTGATCAACGTCCTCGGTGGCGAGGGGCGGCGGCTGCAGTTCGCCAAGCACCCGCCGACCGTGGTCATGCTCGCCGGCCTCCAGGGCTCCGGTAAGACCACCCTCGCCGGCAAGCTGGCCCGCTGGCTCAAGGCCCAGGGTCACCAGCCGCTGCTGGTCGCCGCCGACCTCCAGCGCCCGAACGCCGTCGGGCAGCTCCAGGTGCTCGGTGGCCGCGCCGGCGTCGAGGTGTACGCCCCGGAGCCCGGCAACGGTGTCGGCGACCCCGTCCAGGTGGCGCGCGACTCGATCGAGCACGCCAAGCGCGCCGCCCGGGACATCGTCATCGTCGACACCGCCGGCCGCCTCGGTATCGACGCCGAGATGATGCAGCAGGCCGCCGACATCCGCGACGCGGTCGACCCGGACGAGGTCATCTTCGTCATCGACGCGATGGTCGGTCAGGACGCCGTCCGCACCGCCGAGGCGTTCCGCGACGGCGTGGGCATCACCGGCGTGGTCCTCTCCAAGCTCGACGGCGACGCCCGCGGTGGCGCCGCGCTGTCGGTCCGGGAGGTCACCGGGCAGCCGATCCTCTTCGCCTCCACCGGCGAGAAGCTGGAGGACTTCGACGTCTTCCACCCGGACCGGATGGCCAGCCGGATCCTCGGCATGGGCGACGTCCTCACTCTGATCGAGCAGGCCGAAGCGGCCTTCGACGCCGATCAGAAGGAGAAGATGACCGCCAAGCTGATGGGCGGCGAGCAGTTCACCCTGGAGGACTTCCTCGACCAGCTCATCGCGGTCCGCCGGATGGGCCCGATCGCCAACGTGCTGGCCATGATGCCGGGCATGGGGCAGATGAAGGACCAGCTCGCCGAGCTGGACGACAAGCACTTCGACCGGGTCACCGCGATCATCCGGTCGATGACCCCGGGCGAGCGCACCAACCCGAAGATCATCAACGGCTCCCGCCGGGCGCGTATCGCCAACGGCTCGGGCGTCACCGTGATGGACGTCAACCAGCTGCTCAACCGCTTCGCCGACGCGCAGAAGATGATGAAGCAGATGGGCGGCATGATGGGCCTGCCCGGCGGCGGCCGGCGCAAGGCGACCAAGAGCCCGAAGAACAAGCGCAAGGGCACCAAGGGCGGCCGGCAGCGCAGCGGCGCGGGCGCCGGGCTGCCGGGGGGCTTCCCCGGCGGCATGCCGCAGCTCCCGCCGGGCCTCGACCCCGGCGACCTGGCCGGCGGCCAGGGCCTGCCTCCGGGCTTCAAGCTGCCGAAGATCGACTTCAACAAGCTCGGCAAGGGCGAGAACCGCCCCCGCTGACCGTTTTGCCGCTCGAGATGCGGCATGTCGGAGTGTCAGTCCTCGCTGATCCCCCGACATGCCGCAGATCGCTCGCCGGCGCGGACCGCGCGGGCCGGGCTGGTCGCGACGGAGCGTGATCCGGTAGGACTGTGCACATGGCTCTGCATGTGCGCGGTGTGCTCCTGCCCGACGACGAGGTCCGGGATCTCTGGCTGGTCGGCGACCGGGTGACCTTCGATCCGGTGCCCGGGGCGGAGACGATCGTCGACGGTGGCTTCGTGCTGCCCGGCCTGACCGACGCCCACTGCCACATCGGCATCGGGCGCGGCGGCGTGCCGATCACCTCCCTCCACCAGGCCCGCGAACTGGCCCGCATCGACCGGGACGCCGGGGTGCTCGCGATCCGGGACGCCGGCTCGCCGTACCCGTACCCGGAACTCGACGACGCGCCGGACCTGCCGCGACTGGCCCGCGCGGGCCGGCACGTCGCGCCGCCCAAGCGCTACCTGCGGGACATCGGGGTGGAGGTCGGCGCGGCCGAGGTGGCCGCGACGGTGGCCGAGCAGGCCGCCGCCGGCAATGGCTGGGTCAAGCTGGTCGGCGACTGGATCGACCGCGGCGTGGGCGACCTCGCGCCGGCCTGGGACGCCGACACCATGACCGCCGCCGTCCGGGCCGCGCACGCCGCCGGGGTACGCGCCGCGGTGCACACCTTCTCCGAGTCGGCCGTGGAGATCATGGTGCGCGCCGGGGTGGACTCGGTGGAGCACGGGACTGGCCTCAGCCTCGACATGATCGACATGATGGCGCGGCAGGGCACCGCGCTGGTCCCCACGATGATCAACATTCAGACCTTCGACGGCATCGCCGACCAGGCCCGCGCCAGGTTCCCCGGGTACGCCGACCACATGCTCGCCCTGCGCGACCGCTTCCCCGAGGTGGTCCGGGCCGCGCACGAGGCGGGAGTGCCGATCTACGTCGGCACCGACGCCGGTGGTGGCATCGACCACGGGCTGGCCGCCGAGGAGATGCTGCTGCTGCACGAGCAGGCCGGCATGTCCACGGTGGACGTCCTCGCCGCCGCCTCCTGGCGCGCCCGCGAGTGGCTCGGCTTCCCCGGCCTGGTCGAGGGCGGCCTCGCCGACCTCGTGGTCTACCCCGAGGACCCCCGCCGCGACTTGCGCGTGGTCCGCACCCCGTCCCGCATCGTCCTCCGCGGCCGCCCCATCCGCTGACTGCCCTTTCCCCAGCGCCGCCGCCCCGACCGATGCCGATGATCATGAAGTTGTTGTCACGACACGCCGACGTGGGTGACAACGACTTCGTGATCGACGCAGACGGATGCCTGGGCGGTCGGGGGTCAGGTGGTCGGGGTGGTGGCGGTGAGGAAGAGATGCAGGGCGAGGTCGGCCAGGCGCGCGGCGGTCTGGTCGGGCGGGGCCTGGGGGAGCACGATGTGGCTCACCACCAGGCGCACGATGGAGTCGGCGGCGAACGCCAGCGCCGCCGGCTCGGCCGTCGACAGTTGGACCCTCGCCCAGTCCAGCAGCGCGCCGGAGGCCTCGGCCAGCACCAGTTCCGAGCGGGTGGTCAGGTAGGGCAGCAGCTCGTCCGCGCCGCCCCGCGCGCTGGTCAGGATCGCCTTGATCAGCGGGTTCCCGGCCGCCTCGGTCAGGGTGTGCGAGATGGCCGCGTACGCACCGGCCCGGACGTCGGCGCCGTGCTCGTCCAGCGCCGCGCGGACCGCCGCGACGAACCGGTCGACCTCGCGCCGGGCCAGCGCGTCGGCCAGCCCCGCCTTGCTACCGAACTCGTTGTAGACGGTCTGCCGGCTCACCCCGGCGGCGGCCGCCACGGCACCCATCCGGACCGCGTCCCAGCCGACCGCGACCGTCTGCGTGCGAGCGGCGTCGACGATGGCGTCCCGCAACCGTTGCCGTGCCGAGTCCCGCAGCTCATTCATCGTGGCGGAAGTCTACGGTCCCTGGCTGAAGCGGGTGATCGTCCGTCAGCCGATGGCCTCGCACACTTCCCCAGCCGGCGGTCGATGGGGGTCTCCGAGGCCGGGGGTCAGCTCCGCCGCGGAGGTGTTCAGGTCCACGACGTAGCGGCCCGCTTGGACCAAAGTGGGCCGGTCGGGGATGAGGTACATGTCGCGGACCTCGCCCTCGACGATGTTCCCGGCATCCAGGGTCCCGTGCCAGACCTTGTTGAACAGCACGTCCCCCCGCGGCCCGTGGAGGACCGCGTCCATCGACCCCTGCCTCACCCACCGGACGAACTCGCCATCCTGCTGGAAGATGGTCCAGTGCAGGTAGGTCGTGGCCTCGGCCACGATCATGCCGCCGCCCGTCACAGATCCGCAGTCCCCCCACATCAGGCTCGAGTGGATCACGGTTCTCTCCTGGTCGGGTGTGTCCGCGTACGCCGGCCCGGCCATGCCGACGCCGGCGCCCAGCGCGAGCAGTGCGGCGAGGCCGCCTCTGATCGGTGTGTTCATCGCTTCCTCCTGCGGTGGTGCCGGCGGTTCGCCGGTCGTTTTTCGCAGCCTGGAGCGAGGTGGTCGCGAACGGGTCGCAGCCTGGTCGCATCGCAGGGCAGGGCGCCCAGTAGAGGACAAGAGCGACAAGGGGACACGGACCCGGACGGCAGACGCCGCGCCCGGGCGCGGGCGGTGCCGCCGCAGCGCATAGGATGTGCGGTCATGGCACGCGTGCTCACTCCCCGTGCGGAGGACTTTCCCCGCTGGTACCAGGACCTGATCGCCAAGGCGAAGCTGGCCGACAACGGCCCGGTCCGGGGGACCATGGTCATCCGACCGGCCGGCTACGCCATCTGGGAGCGGATGCAGGCCGAGATGGACGCCCGGATCAAGGCGGCTGGCGCGGAGAACGCGTACTTCCCGCTCTTCATTCCGGAGAGCTACCTCAAGCGCGAGGCCGAGCACGTCGAGGGCTTCTCGCCGGAGCTGGCGGTGGTCACCCACGCTGGCGGCAAGCAGCTCGCCGAGCCCGTGGTGGTGCGCCCCACCAGCGAGACGGTGATCGGCGAGTTCATGGCCAAGTGGATCGACTCGTACCGGGACCTGCCGCTGCTGCTCAACCAGTGGGCCAACGTGGTCCGCTGGGAGCTGCGCCCCCGGATCTTCCTGCGCACCAGCGAGTTCCTCTGGCAGGAGGGACACACCGCGCACGCCACGCGCGAGGACGCGCGGGCCTACGCGCGGCGGATCCTGCACGAGGCGTACGAGGACCTGATGGTCAACGTGCTCGGCATCCCGGTGGTGGTCGGCCTGAAGACCGCCCGGGAGCGCTTCGCCGGTGCCACCGCCACCTACACCTGCGAAGGCATGATGGGCGACGGCAAGGCGCTGCAGCTCGGCACCAGCCACGAGCTGGGGCAGAACTTCGCCAAGGCCTTCGACATCACCTACTCCTCGGCCGAGGGCGGCCGGGAGCACGCCTGGACGACGTCCTGGGGCACCTCGACCCGGATGCTCGGCGGCCTGATCATGTGCCACGGCGACGACAACGGCCTGCGGGTGCCGCCGAAGCTGGCGCCGGTCCAGGCGTACGTGATGGTGGTCAAGGATGGCGAGGGCCCTGGCGGCCCTGCCGAGGCGGCGCAAAAACTCTGCGACGCGCTGCGCGACGCCGGCGTCCGGGTGGCGCTCGACGACCGCACCGACACCCCGTTCGGCCGCCGGGCCGTCGACGCCGAGCTGCGCGGCTATCCGGTACGCGTCGAGGTCGGCCCCCGCGATCTGGCCGCCGGCAACGCGGTCGTGGTCCGGCGTACGGACGGCTCGAAGTCCCCCGTGCCGGTGGCCGACGTGGTCGGCGCGGTGCTGGCGGCCCTCGACGCCGACCAGCAGGCGCTGCACGACCAGGCACTGGCCCACCGCGAGTCGCGGACCGTGGAGGTGTCCACGCTCGCCGAGGCGATCGAGGCGGCGGCCACCGGCTGGGCCCGGGTGCCGTGGTCGGCGGTCGGCGCGCAGGGCGAGGCCGAGGCGAACGCCCAGGGCGTCACGGTGCGCTGCCTGCTTCGCGCCGACGGGTCGGTCCCGGACTCCGAGGACGAGCCGGACCTGGTCGCCATCCTGGCCCGCGCCTACTGACGTGCGTCCCGGCGGTCCCGCGGCCCGGTTCGCGCCAGGTCGGCTGATCATGCACCGGAACGTGCGGCACGGCCGGATCGGCTGGGTTCGGTCGGCCCGGGTGGTGCTCGACGACGAGCGTGGCCTGCTCCTCTGGGTCGCTCGGGACTCGCCGGTGGCGCACGAGGTCACCGAGGCGGGACTGGGCATGCGGGCGATGCCGTTCGCCGAGTGGATCACCTTGTCCTACCGGCTGGCGCAGGGCCGGTGGAATGGGCCGCCGGTGCTGAAATTCCTGCCCACCGGCGCGGCCCACTCGGTCTGGTGGTTCCGGGACGCGCAGGGCCGGTTCAGCAACTGGTACGTCAACCTCGAGGAGCCGGGCGTCCGCTGGGACGACGGCCCGGTGGCCGGGGTGGACCTGGTGGACCAGGACCTGGATGTGGTCGTCCGGCCCGACCTGAGCTGGGAGTGGAAGGACGAGGAGGAGTTCGTCGAGCGCCTCGCCTTCCCGGACGACTACTGGGTGACCGATGAGAAGGCGGTGCGGGCCGAGGGGGAGCGGGTGATCGCCCTGGCCGAGGCGGGGGAGTTCCCCTTCGACGGCACCTGGTGCGACTTCACTCCGCCGGGGGACTGGGACATACCGGACGAGCTTCCGCCGGGATGGGACCGCCCGCCGGTCCGCTGACGATGTCCCCCGTCACTCTGGTACCGACCCGGATGACGTGTCCGGGTCCGGTGTGAGAGATCGGCGCCGGATCTGGCAGAATGGTTCGCTGGTATCCGGCGCGCGTCCGGCGCCCTCTAACCCGGGCACGTCGCCAGTCCACCGAGCAGTCTCCGGCCCAACCCCACTGTGCCGGTCGGCGCTCACCCGTGCACCGCCCCTTCGGGGCTGGTGAGATCGCAACAGGAGCGAAAGAACTGTGGCCGTAAAGATCCGGCTCCTGCGGATGGGTAAGATCCGCAACCCGCAGTACCGCATCGTCGTCGCCGACTCGCGCACCAAGCGCGACGGCCGGGCGATCGAGTTCGTCGGGGTCTACCAGCCGAAGGAAGAGCCTTCGGTGATCGAGGTCAAGTCGGACCGGGTCCAGTACTGGCTGTCCGTCGGCGCGCAGCCGAGCGAGGCGGTTCAGCGCCTGCTGGAGAAGACCGGTGACTGGCAGAAGTTCAAGGGCCTGCCGGCCCCGCCGCCGCTGAAGGTCGCCCCGGAGCGGGCCGACCGCAAGGCGGCGTACGAGGCCGAGGCGAAGGCCGCCGCGGGCCTGGCGGAGACCCCGGCCAAGCCGGCCAAGAAGGCCGCCAAGGCCGAGGCCCCGGCCGCCGAGGCGCCGGCCGAGGAGCAGACCGGTGCCGAGTCCGGCGAGCAGGCCTGACATGGCGCTGCGTCCCGCCCTGGAGCACCTGGTCAAGGGCATCGTCGACCACCCGGACGACGTCCGGGTGCGGATGGTCGATTCCCGTCGGGGCAAGCGGCTCGAGGTCCGCGTGCACCCCGAGGACCTGGGCACGGTGATCGGGCGGTCCGGCCGGACCGCCAAGGCGCTGCGCCAGGTGATCGGCTCCATCGGGGGGCGCGGGGTGCGCGTCGACATCGTCGACTCGTACTGATGCTGCTCATCGTCGGCCGGATCGGTAAGCCGCACGGGATCCGCGGTGAGGTCACCGTGGAGGTGCGGACCGATGAGCCCGAAGCACGATTCGCCCCCGGGTCGGTGCTGCGCACCGAGCCGGGGGCGGTCGCTCCGGCCGCGCCCGGGCCGGGCGTGCCGTACCGGGTTCCGGCCGAACTGACCGTCGAGTCGGCCCGCTGGCACCAGGAGCGACTCCTGGTCACCTTCGAGGGCGTGCTGGATCGGAACGTCGCCGAGGCGCTGCGCGGCACCCTGGTCGGTGTGGACAGCGAGGACGTCGCGCCCCCGGAGGACCCGGAGGAGTTCCACGACCACCAGCTGGTCGGCCTGACCGCGGTCTCCCCGACCGGCGAGCGGTTGGGCGAGGTCACCGCGATCGACCACGCCCCCGCCTCCGATTTGCTGGTGCTGCGTCGCCCCGAGGGGCGTACCGCGCTGATCCCGTTCGTCAAGGCGATCGTTCCCGAGGTGGATCTCGCCGGCGGTCGCGTCGTGGTCGACCCGCCGGGCGGTCTGCTCGATCTCTAGGCCGCTGGAGCACCCGCATGCGCGTCGACATCGTGTCGATCTTCCCGGAGTACTTCGCCCCGCTGGACCTGTCGCTGATCGGCAAGGCCCGGGCGAACGGGACGCTGCGGCTGGCCGTACACGATCTGCGGACCTGGACCCACGACGTGCACCGCACGGTGGACGACACGCCCTACGGCGGCGGGCCCGGGATGGTGATGCGGCCGGAGCCCTGGGGCGAGGCGCTGGACGCGCTCGCTCCGCCGGGGGCGACCCCGCCCCGGCTGCTGGTGCCGTCACCGGCCGGCGGCCGGTTCACCCAGGCCATGGCGTACGAGCTGGCCACCGAGTCGCATCTGCTCTTCGCCTGCGGCCGGTACGAGGGCATCGACCAGCGGGTGCTCGACCACGCCGCCACCCGAATGCCGGTGACCGAGGTCTCCATCGGCGACTACGTGCTCTTCGGCGGCGAGGTCGCGGTGCTGGTGATCCTGGAGGCGGTCACCCGGCTGCTGCCCGGGGTGCTCGGCAACGTCGGCTCGCTGGAGGAGGAGTCGCACGCGCACGGGCTGCTGGAGGCCCCGATGTACACCAAGCCGGCGAGCTGGCGCGGGAATGAGGTGCCGGAGGTGCTCCGCTCCGGCGACCACGGGCGGATCGCCCGCTGGCGGCGGGACGAGGCGCTGCTCCGGACGGCCGTGCGGCGGCCCGACATGATCGCCGCGCTGGACCCGGAGAGCCTGGACAAGCGGGACCGGGCCGCGTTGGACCGGGGCGGATTTCAGTTGCCGCCGGGGGATGTGGCAAAGTAGAGGGGTTGCCGCATCCGTCCGCGCCGCGGGCGGCTGCGAGGACCCTCGACCGGGGTCGGTCCGGCCGGCCACCACCCGGGGGTCAGAATCACCCATCCGCGCACCGAGTGACGGTGCGCCGTGAGCCTCACGAGGACACAGCGATGAACATCCTGGACGCCCTTGACGCCCAGTCGAAGCGGGTCGACATCCCCGACTTCCGTGCCGGTGACACCGTGAAGGTGCACGCGCGGGTCGTCGAGGGCAACCGGTCCCGTGTCCAGATCTTCCAGGGCGTCGTCATCCGCCGCCAGGGTGACGGTCTGCGCGAGACCTTCTCGGTCCGCAAGGTCAGCTTCGGGGTGGGTGTGGAGCGGACCTACCCGCTGAACAGCCCGGCGATCGACCGGATCGAGATCGTGACCCGCGGTGACGTGCGACGCGCCAAGCTCTACTACCTCCGCGAGCTGCGCGGCAAGAAGGCCAAGATCAAGGAGCTGCGCGAGAAGCAGCCCAGCTGACTTTCCGCTCGGCACGCCGCCTGACCTGCGCGGATGTCGTACCGACCGGAGCACACTACGCTGGTCGTACGGGCGCAGCAGGGCAGCGTTCGCCGCGAACTCGTCTCGCGGCAGCGGATGTCCACTACCGCCCGTGGGGTCTCAGCCGAGACTCCCGGGCGGTAGTGTCGTTTCCGCGGACCGGAGAGTGGCATGGTGCAGATGCTTGACGAGGACGGCACCGTCGATCCGTGGCGCCGGCGGGCCCGGCGCACCCGTCGGCAGATGCCCCTCTGGCAGGAGTTGCCCCTCCTCCTGGTGATCGCCTTCTGCCTCGCGGTGCTGATCCGCACCTTCCTGCTCCAGGCCTTCTTCATCCCTTCCGGGTCGATGGAGAACACGCTGCTCATCGGCGACCGGGTGCTGGTCAACAAGGTCGTCTACGACGTCCGGGACCCGGCCCGGGGCGAGGTGGTGGTCTTCCGGGGCACCGACCGGTGGGTCGCCCAGGAGGTGCAGGAGCCCGAGCCCGGGTTCGCCGGCAAGGTGGGCCGCACGCTCGGCGACCTGGTCGGGGTCAGTCGCCCGGGTGAGAAGGACTTCATCAAGCGGGTGATCGGCGTCCCCGGGGACAAGATCTGGTGCTGTGACCAGGGCCGGGTGGTGGTCAACGGCGCACCGCTCGACGAGCGGGCGTACGTGTCGGAGGATTCGCCGCCCGAGCTCCCGCCGAACGCGAAGGAGTGCCGGTCCCGGCAGTTCACCGAGGTCGTCGTGCCACCCGGGCAGATCTTCGTGATGGGCGACCACCGGCTGGTCTCCCAGGACGCCCGTTGCCAGGGCCCGGTGCCGATCGACAACGTGGTGGGCCGGGCCTTCATGATCGTCTGGCCGTCCGAGCGGTGGACCACGCTGTCGGTCCCGGACACCTTCGCCAACCTGCCCCGGGCCACCGCGGCGCCGGCCGGGCCCGCTCCGGTCGACCCCGACCCGCTGGGGGGTGTCGTCCTGATTCTCCCGGTTACGGCGGCACTCTCCGTTCTCGCGGCTTCCGGGCGACGCCGGCGCGCCCGGCAACGTAGGCTCCTCCCGTGATTGACGAGCAGACCGATAAGCAGCGCAGTTCCTTCTGGAAGGAACTGCCCGTCCTCCTGGGTGTGGCGATCCTGGTCGCAGTGCTGGTGCGAGCCTTCGTGCTGCAGACCTTCTTCATCCCCTCCCCGTCCATGGAGAACACTCTTCAGATCGACGATCGGGTGCTGGTCAACAAGCTGGTGTACGACTTCCGGGCGCCGCACCGGGGCGAGGTGATCGTCTTCAAGGCGCCCACCGAGTGGAGCGGCAACCCGGAGGGCGAGGACTTCATCAAGCGGGTGATCGGGGTCGGCGGCGACCACGTGATCTGCTGCGACGCGGGCAAGCTGGTCATCAACGGCAAGCGGCTCGACGAGCCGTACCTCTATCCGGGGAACAAGCCGGCCGACCAGGATTTCGACATCACCGTCCCGCAGGGGCGGCTCTGGGTCATGGGTGACCACCGGGAAGCCTCCGGCGACTCGCTGGAGCACTGGCAGCAGTCCGGCCACGACATGACCAGCGCCACCATCCCCGAGGACGAGGTGGTCGGCCGGGCCTTCACCATCTTCTGGCCGGTCAACCGGGCGACCTGGCTCACCGTGCCGGAGCAGTTCGCGGCGATCCCCAATCCCTGACCCCGGAGGGCGTGGGCGTTCGCCGGACGCATCTGGCAGGCTTGGGCGGTGACCGTCTACACCCCCCGCCGCGCGGCCCGGGTGCTGCTCGTGGACGCGGCCGACCGGGTGCTGCTCTTCGCCGGCACCGACCCGGCCCGACCGGGCCACAGCTACTGGTTCACCCCGGGTGGCGGGCTGGACCCGGGGGAGAGCCCGGCCGACGGGGCGGCCCGGGAGCTGGCCGAGGAGACCGGCCTGCGGCTCACCCCGGACGAGCTGGGGGTGCCGGTGTGGTCCGAGACGGTGGAGTTCCCGTTCGACGGCGTCTGGTACCGGCAGGAGCAGGAGTTCTTCATCGTCCGGGTGCCTGCCTGGGAGGTGGACACCGCGGGCTTCAACGAGATCGAACGGGCCAGCGTCTCCGGTCACCGGTGGTGGTCGCTGGCCGAGCTGGCCCACACCGAGGAGCGGTACTACCCGGAGGACCTGCCGGTCGTGCTCACCCGGGCGCTCGCGGCGGACCGGTCGGCCGGTGACGGGAGCGTGGCATGCTGACGCCCCCGCGTACCGTGGTGCGCCGCGAGGCTGGGCTCTACGCGCTGGAGCGGGCGCTGCAGCGGCGCGGCTTCCGGCACGTGGCCGGCGCCGATGAGGCCGGCCGGGGCGCCTGCGCCGGTCCACTGGTGGCCGCCGCGGCGGTGCTGCCCGAGGGGCGGCGTGGCGAGATCGAGGGGCTGGCCGACTCCAAGCTGCTCACCCCGGCCAACCGGGAGCGGGTCTACGAGGAGGTCGTCGCGCGCGCCCTGGCGTACGCGGTGGTGGTCATCCCCGCAGAGGAGGTCGACGCGCGTGGGCTGCACGTCTGCAACGTGGCCGCGCTGCGGCGGGCCCTCGCCTCGCTGACCACCCGGCCGGAGTACGTGCTGACCGATGGCTTCGGCGTCGACGGCCTGGACGTGCCGGGGCTGGCGGTCTGGAAGGGCGACCGGGTGGCCGCCTGCGTGGCGGCGGCGAGCGTGCTGGCCAAGGTCACCCGGGACCGGATCATGGTGGAGCTGGACGGCCGCTACCCCGGCTACGGGTTTAGCGAGCACAAGGGCTACATCACGACCGAGCACACCGCCGCCCTGCAGGAGCATGGCCCCTGTGCGGAACACCGCTTCTCGTACGTGAACGTCGCCGCGGTCTCCGGGCGGGACGGGCGGCCGGCCAGGTGGCGACGACCGGCGGTTATCGGCGTGGATGAGGCGATGGGGCGATCCGGCGCGCCAGGGGGTACCGTCGGCGTGGCGTTGGGCGAGCAGGCTCGACCTCCGGCGCCGGTGGGGGAAGATGTGGTCATGGAAGGCGGAGTGCGATGAGCGCGGAAGATCTCGAGAAGTACGAGACCGAGATGGAGCTGCAGCTCTACCGGGAGTACCGCGACATTGTCCGCCAGTTCTCCTACGTGGTGGAGACGGAACGCCGCTTCTATCTGGCCAACCAGGTCGACCTGCACGTGCGCAACTCGGACGGCGAGGTCTACTTCGAGGTCGAGATGCACGACGCCTGGGTATGGGACATGTACCGCCCTGCCCGCTTCGTCAAGAATGTCCGGGTAATGACGTTCAAGGACGTCAATGTCGAAGAGCTCGAAAAGCCGGACATTTCCCTTCCCGCAGACTCCGGATTCGGCGGCTGACGCATCCGACCGAACCGGTCGAGCGCCGGCCGCGCTGCCTGAACGAGTGAGCGATAGGCCTCGGAGGCATAAATATGCCGCATATCGCTCACGGCGGCTTCTGCCACTGACTACACCACGCCGCGTGGCCGTACGGCCCATAGCAGATCCACTCTCCTGCCGAGGCGTGTCCACAGCTGGAGCATCGTCCACAATCGGCGGTGCCGGTGGTGGCGCGGTCAGCGCTCTGGGGAGCAGGCTGCCGCCGTGCGAACACTGCCGAGGTCGGCCGCGATGGCCCTCTGTTTCCTCCTGCTGACCCTTCCGGCGGCGTCCGGTCCGGTGGTCGTTCCGGCGGCTTCCGGTCCGGCGGCGGCCCTGACGACGTCCGGCCCCATGCCCGTCTCGGCCATGTCGATCGAGGTCGCGATCGCGCCGCGGGGAATCTCGGCGGCGGGGGGAAGCTACCCGGAGATCGGGTCGGCGTTTCGCTGGCCGCTCGCCGGTGTGCCGCGGCCGGTGCGCCGGTTCGATCCGCCGCCGCGGCCGTGGTTGCCCGGTCACCGCGGCGTCGACCTGGCCGCCGTCCCGGGCGTCGAGGTTCGGTCGGCCGGCGCGGGCGTGGTGCTCTTCGCCGGCATGGTGGCCGGGCGTCCGGTGGTCACGGTCGGGCACGCCGGCGCGCTGCGGACCACCTACGAACCGGTACGCCCCCGACTGGCCGTCGGCGCCCGGGTCACCGCCGGAACGCCGATCGGCACCCTGCTCGCCGGGCACCCCGACTGCCCGGCGGCGGCGTGCCTGCACTGGGGCCTGCGCCGGGGCGAGGAGTACCTGGACCCCCTGGCCCTGCTCGGCCTCGGAGCGGTCCGGCTGCTCCCGCTCGACGCCTCGGCGGCCGCCGAGCCCGCCGGAGCGGCGACCGCGGCCGGCCGGGCGATCAGCCCTGGGCGAGCAGCGCAGAGAGCCGCACGGCCAGCCGGTCGTACTCGTCCGGCTTGTTGTAGACCTGGCCGCAGAGGCGTAGCCAGCCCCGGTCGTTCCACGCCATCACCGCCACCTCGGCGGCGAGCCGGTCCGCGATCCGGGCCCGCAGCGCCGTCGCCGCGTCCATCGTGGTGGCGACGCCGGGCGGCAGCGGGATGAGCCGCATGGACACCGTCGGTCCGCCGGGCTCCGGCAGGTCGGCCGGCGCCACCCCGAGCGCGTCCCCCACCACCCGCTGCCCGTACGCGGCGAGCGCGGCGTTGTGCGCGCGTACCCGGTCCAGATCCAGGCTGCGCAGGGTGAAGAGCCCGACCGGGGCGGCCAGCCAGGGGGTGTAGTCCAGGGTCGCCTGCCACTCGACGCGGGCGGGGAAGCCGCTGTCCTGCTCCCAGGAGACCACCAGCGGCTGGATCCGCTCCCGCCACGGCTCCGCCACCACCAGCACGGCCGTGCCGCGGGGCGCGTACGCCCACTTGTGCAGGTTGCCGACCCAGAAGTCGGCGCCGACGGAGGCCACGGTGATCGGCAGCATGCCCGGGGCGTGCGCCGCGTCGACCAGCACCGGCACTCCCTGCTCCCGGGCCACCCCGACGATCGCGGCGGTCGGGAAGAGCCGGGCAGTGGCCGAGGTGATCTGGTCGATGACGAGCAGCCTGGTCCGGCCGGGGCGCAGGCCGGTGCGGACGATCTCGACCACCTCCTCGTCGCTGGCGGTCAGCGGCACCCGGAGGGTCCGGGACACCGCTCCCGTCCGCCCGCACTCCCGCTCCACCGAGAAGCCGACCGCGCCGTACCCGTGATCGGTGGTGACCACCTCGTCGCCGGGGCGCAGGCCGAGCGACTGGAGCACCACGGCCACCCCCGTGGTCGCGTTGCCCACCAGCGCGGTGCCGTCCGGGTCGGCGCCCAGGAACGTGGCCAGGTGCCGGCGGGTGTGAGCGATCCGGTCGACCAGGCCCTGGGCGAAGAAGCGCAGCGGGTTCGCCTCCATCTCGTCGCGCAGCCGCTGCTGGGCCCGCTGCACCCCGATCGGGACCGCGCCGAACGATCCGTGGTTGAGGTGACTTACCGCTGGATCGAGCGAGAAGAGCAGCCGAGCCCCGGGGATCGGCTCGGGCGGCTGCGGGACCGTCATTCGCAGATCGTAGCCCGCCGTCGATCATCAACCTGCGGTTCACCGGACGCTCCCACGCAGGCCTGCCGCCCGGATTCGGCGGCCGACGTACTCGGTCCGGCGCCGCGGTCGGGGCTGGCCCGGTTCGGCCCCGGTGATGGCCGTATCAGCTCGGCCGCCCCCTGGCCGGTCCGGTCGGTCAGGCGCGCGGATGCGCCTGCCGGTACGCCGCCCGCAGCCGCTCCACCGAGACGTGCGTGTAGATCTGGGTGCTGGCCAGTGAGGAGTGGCCGAGCAGCTCCTGCACCGCCCGCAGGTCCGCCCCGCCCTCCAGCAGGTGGGTGGCCGCCGAGTGCCGCAGCCCGTGCGGGCTGGTCCTGGGGAGGCCGGCCGCCTCGGCGTAGCCGGCGACAATCCGCCGGGCCGTGGTCGGGTTGAGTCGCCCGCCGCGCGCGCCCAGCAGCAGCGCGTTCCCGGAGTCCGGGCCGACCAGCTCGGGTCTGCCCCGGCGCAGCCACTCGTCCAGCGCGCGTTGCGCCGGCACCCCGTACGGCACGGCCCGTTCCCGGCCGCCCTTGCCGAAGACCCGTACCACCCGGCGGCCGTGGTCGACGTCCGTGACGTCCAGGCCGCACGCCTCGCTGATCCGTACCCCGGTGCCGTAGAGCAGTTCGAGCAGCGCCCGGTCCCGCAGCAGGACCGGATCGTGCTCGGCCCCGGCGGCCGAGGGCGTCGCGGATTCATCGGGACCCGCCTCCCGCGGGTCGACGGCCGGCGCGACGGCTGGGGCGTCCAGCAGGGCGGCGGCCTGGTCGGCGCGGAGCACGGTGGGCAGCTCGCGGTGCGCCTTCGGGCTGGCCAGCGGGGCGGCCACGTCGGTTGGCAGCAGGCCCGAGCGGTGGGCCCAGGCGCTGAAGGTACGGGCCGAGGCGGCCCGGCGGGCCAGCGACGTCCGCGCTGCGCCCATCGTCCGCTGCTTCGCCAGCCAGCTGCGCAGCACCGTCAGGTCCAGCTCGGCGAGTTCGGCGCAGCCCATCCGGACGGCATGGTCGAGCAGGGAGACCAGGTCCGTGACGTATGCCCGGACGGTGTGCGCCGAGCGGTTGCGCACCCGGGCCAGGTGATCGGCGAATTCGTCCACCGCCTCCCGCATCGCCGGGGGAAGCGCCTCGTGCGTGGCTCGGGTGCCGCGACGCTCCCCGCCGCTCACCGCGGACTCCCGCTTCGTGGCCCCACGCCCGCCGTGGGCCAGCCGACCTGGTCGGCAAGAGGTGCTCCGCTGGCGCGACTCGCGCTTCCCGGCCCCACGCCGGTCGTGGGCCAGCGGGCCTGATCGGTCACCAGCGGCCCGCTGGCTCCGGTGGCCGGGCGGTGCGTCGTGATCCTGCTGTCGGCCGGCACCGGCTCAGCCTACGTCCGCGCCGGCCGAGGGACAGGATCCCGGGTTACGACGTGGACGCGGCACGCCGTCGGGGCTGGCAGGCAACGGTCCGAACAGGGGAGACTGTTTGTACGAAGGGGACGGTGGCGACGCCGCCCCGGACGCGTACCGGCCGGGGTGATCTCGGAGGGCGGACGGAGGGGCGTCGATCCCGGACGAGGTGACGCCGACCGGAGGAGGAGACCGATCGTGGGTGTGGATGCCGTCCTCTACCGACTGGTTCGGGCCGGTCCCGGCCAGCGCCGTCCGTCGTACGTCGCGGCCGAGGTGGTGCCCGATCCCGACGACGTGCTGCTGGACCTGCTCAAGCGGGTGCGGGGCGGGGGCCCTACGCCACTGCTGGACCGCGTCGACCCGCTCGGCGAGCTGGTGGTCGGCGCCGAGGCGGCGCCGCAGCTGATCACGGAACTGCGCTGCCTCACCGAGGTCGCCCGGGAGCCCGCCGAGGTCGACCAGGTCCGCCGGATCACACTGCTCGCCAGGCGATGCCTGACCAATCGGGACGTGGAGATCCGCTTCGAGGGGGACTGAGTCGACCGTAGCCCCGGCCGGCTCAAGCCTGTCCGTGGACGGGCGACGTCCGCCACCGTCATTCGGGTGCCGCAGGGCCTCCCGGTTCCGTATCAGCCGCACCCCGATCCGATGGCGGGCCGAGGGCGTACCCGCCGTCGCGGCGGACCACCAGCCCCAGCTCCTCCAGCAGGGACAGCTTGCGCAGCGCGATCCGGACGCTGACCCCGGCCCGGGCGGCGACGGCGTCCGGGGATCGGACACCGCGGCGGGGCAGTGACTCCAGCACCAGGGCCGCCTCGTCGTCGAGCTCGTCGGTGGGGCGCCGCGGGCCGCGGGTCGGCGGGGCCAGGTCGGCCCCGATCCGCCCCACCTCCTCCAGCACGTGCGCGACCCCGGTGACCAGGCGGGCCCCAGGTTCGTCCCGGAGCAGCTCGTGGGCGCCGACCGACATGACCGACGTGACCGGACCGGGCACCACCATCCCCGGTCGGCCGATGGCCAGCGCGCGGCGCATGGTCTGCGTCGCCCCGCTCCGCGCTGACGCCTCAACCAGGACGCTGCCCCGGGTGGCGGCGGCGATCACCCGGTTCCGGATCAGGAACCGGGGGCGCAGCGGCGCCTCGCCGGGCATCCACTCGCTGACCAGCAGACCGGTCTCGGCGATCCGGTCGAAGAGCGCCGTGTTGCCCATCGGATAGGGGCGGTCCAGCCCGCAGGCCAGCACCGCCACCGTCACCCCGCCGGAGTTCAGCGCGCCGCGGTGGGCGGCCGCGTCGATGCCGAACGCCCCCCCGGAGACCACGGCCCATTCCCGGTCGGCCAGGCCGTACCCGAGTTCGGTGGCGACGTGCACGCCGTACGGCGTGGCGGCCCGGGCGCCGACGACCGCCACCGACCGTTCCATCGCCTCGGCCAACGGCCAGGCACCGCGTACCCAGAAGCAGAGCGGGGGGGCGGTCTCGGTGTCCACCCGGCGGCTGGCGCCGGACAGGGCGAGTCGACGCAGGTCCTCGAGTTGAATCGGCCACTCGGCGTCGTCCGGCGTGATGACCCGCGCGCCGAGCCGGTCCGCCCGCTCCAGCGCCCGCGCCGCCTCGACCCGTGGGTCACCGGCGGTGAGGCGGGCGGCCACCGTGGCCCGCAGCTTCTCCTCCGGCGCACCTCCATCGCGGAGCAGCGCCAGGGCGGCCGGCGCCCCGAGCCGCTCGACCAGCCGGTGCACCGACCAGGTGCCCGGTTCGGTGAGCCAGGTCAGCGCCACCCGGGCCAGCCGGTCCTCCGCGCGTGCCTCCGTGCCGGCCCTCTCGGCGACGTTCATGCTCCCTCTCCCGTCCGCAGTCCGATCGCCTCCCGTACGTCCTCCTGATCCGGCCGGTCCCGCCCGTCCAGGTCGGCGATCGTCCACGCCACCCGGATGATCCGGTCGAAGCCGCGGGCGGACAGCGACCCGCTGTCCAGCCGCGCGCGAAGCTCGGCGGTGTCACGGCCCGGCAACCGCCAGGGCACCCGGCGCAGAATCGGGCCGGGAATCTCGGCGTTGAGCCGGCGGCCGATGGCGGCCCACCGCCCGGCCGCCGCCGCGCGGGCCTTGGCCACCCGGGCCTCGACCGTGGCCGACGACTCGTTCGCCCCGCCCGTCTCCATCAGCTCGGCCGCGCGCACCGGCAGCAGGGTCACCTGCACATCGATCCGGTCCAGCAGAGGCCCGGAGAGCCGGCCCAGGTAGCGCCGCCGGGTCAACGGGCTGCACTCGCACTGGGTGTCGCCGGCCGGTTTCGCGCACGGGCAGGGGTTGGCCGCCAGCACGAGCTGCACCCCCGCCGGGTACTCCGTGCCGCCCCGGGTGCGGACGAGCCGGATCCGGCCGTGCTCCAGCGGCTGGCGCAGCGCCTCCAGCGCGCTCTTGCTGAACTCGGGCGCCTCGTCGAGAAAGAGCACCCCACGATGGGCGAGCGACACCGCGCCCGGTCGGGCCAGCCCCGAACCGCCACCGACCAGGGCCGGCACGGTGGCGGTGTGGTGTGGGGCCTGAAACGGCGGACGGCGCAGCAGTCGCCCGTCCCCGGGCAGGAGCCCGGCGATCGAGTGCAGCGCGGTGACCTCCAGCGCGGCGTCGTCGTCCAGTTCCGGCAGGATCGACGGAAGGCGCTCGGCCAGCATGGTCTTGCCGGCGCCGGGTGGCCCGAGCAGGGCGAGGTGGTGGCCGCCCGCCGCGGTCACCTCCAACGCCCGTCGGCCGAGCCCCTGGCCAGCCACGTCGGCCAGATCCGGCCCGCTCGCCCGCGGCGCCGGGCCGGTGGCCGGTGGTTCCAGCAGCGGTGTGCCGTCACGTACGTAGCTGACCAGCCGGTGCAGGGTGTCGACCGCGCGGACGTGGACGCCGGGGATCACCGCCGCCTCGGCCGCGTTGGTGACCGGCACGATGACCCGCTCCAGACCGGCCCGGGCGGCGGCGGCCACCATCGGCAGGACACCGCGGACCGGTCGAACGCTGCCGTCCAGCCCCAGCTCACCGAGGACCACCACCCGCTCCAGGGGCAGCAGCGGCAGTTCCCCGGCGCCGCCGAGCAACGCGGTGGCGATGGCCAGGTCGAACGCGGAGCCGAACTTGGGCAGGGTGGCCGGCAGCAGGTTGAGGGTGATCCGGCGGTTCGGCCACTTCTGCCCGGAGTTCACGATCGCCGCGCGGACCCGGTCCCGGGCCTCGTGTAGTGCGGTGTCGGGCAGGCCGGAGATGGCGACGGCCGGCAGTCCCGGCGCCAGGTCGGCCTCCACCTCCACCACGTGCCCGGTCACCCCGACCAGGCCCACGCAGAGCACCTTGGCGTAGCTCATGCCGCGCCGTCCATCTCAGAACGCGCCCTTGAGATGCTCGACCCGGGCCGCGCCGGCCCCGGAGAGGTGGACCGAGAGGACGTCGAAACGCACCTCGTCGGCGGTGGTGCCGGTCTCGGCCAGCCACCGGGCGGCCAGGCCGCGCAGCCGGCGCGCCTTGGCCGGTACGACCGCCTCGGCCGGGCTGCCGAAGTCGCCCGTACGGCGCGTCTTCACCTCGCAGAAGGCGAGCACCTCGCCCTCCCAGGCGATGATGTCGATCTCTCCGTCCGGGCACCGCCAGTTCCGGGCGACCGGGCGCAGTCCCGCCTCGATCAGGTGCCGGATCGCGCACCGCTCGCCGTACCCGCCGACGGCCTGGTTCTGCTTCGTCATGGCGGCCACGGTGCGCCCCGCCGGGCCGGACCGGCCGCCCCGGAGCCCGGATCTGTGGACAACCGGGCGACCTGTGGACGGGCCGACGATCATGCTGGCGATGTGCTACCCGACGGGCGGCCGTCGTGGATCGGGCACCGATGATGGTCCTCTTCGTGCCGCCTCGACCGGTTGCGCCTCCTTCCGGCGGATGGCGCGCGTGGAGTCGGATCGCATACGGTGCCGGACGTGGACGGACGTAGGAGCTTCCCCGAAGATCAGCAGGGGTCGCGCTGGAGCGACGGCGGGTACGGCGAGCCGGACTGGACCGGCGGGGGAGACCCGCGCTACCGCGACGACGACTTCCGGATCCCGGAGCAGCGCGGCGGCTCCGAGGTGGGCCGCCACGCCGACCCGGCCGCCGCCGGTTACGGCGACTCGGGACGCTTCGGAACCGCCGACCCGCTCGGCGCGGACCGGGTGCCCGACGCGGGGCCCGGGCCCCGTGGTGGCTACCCGATCGTCGAGCCATCCCGCCCGGCCGAGCCGGCCCACACCGGTCCGACGCCGATCATCGTCGGGGACCGACCGGCCGGCCCGACGGCGGGGCCGGAGGTGGCGGGTGGCCCCATGCCGCACCCGCTCGAGATGCCCACCGGACCGATGCCGGCGGTCCCGCTGCGCCCGGACGCCCCGGCGGCCGGCGACGGCGTCTACCGGACCCGGCGGCCGGCGCTGGCCGCGCTCCTGGCGCTGCTGGTGCTGGTCTTCGAGCTTCCCGCCGTGCGGGTCCTGCTCAACGGGCTGGTGGGTGACCCGGTCTCGGCGCCCAACGTCGTGGTGGGCACCTTCCTGGTGGCCGGGCTGCCGATCTTCGCCGCCGGCCTGTACGGGCTGCGCACCGGCGGGCTCGCCCTCGCCGAGGGCGCCCGCGGCTGGCTCCGCCCGCCGACGGCGTACCTGACCGTCGGCCTGGTGCTCTTCGTGGCCGCCGCGCTCGCCGCCGGCTGAGTGCCGTCCGGCCCACCGGCCGTTCCGCGCCGACCAACCGCCCACCGTCGTCCAGCGGTGCCCCTTTTAGGGCGAAATGCGGCAGGAGGTGGCCCTTCCTTCCACCCGGGGGCTGGCGGGGAGAGCAGGGGCGTACACTGGTCAACTGGCGACCGCCTCGCGCGGTCGACCTCGCGCGCCCTTTCCACGGTTTCCCGTGGGGCGACGGCCTCCCTGGTCCCGATCATGTCGGGCCCGCCACGGCCGGCGACCGGGCGCCAGGACGCCCGGCCGCCGGCCGGGCGGGACAACCAGGGATCGCAAGGAGTACCCCACCATGGCCGTCGTGACCATGCGCCAGCTGCTCGAGAGCGGTGTCCACTTCGGGCACCAGACCCGGCGCTGGAACCCGAAGATGAAGCGCTTCATCTTCACCGAGCGCAACGGTATCTACATCATCGACCTGCGCCAGACCCTCGACTACATCGAGAAGGCGTACGACTTCGTGCGCAACACCGTGGCCGAGGGCGGCACCATCCTCTTCGTCGGCACCAAGAAGCAGGCCCAGGAGGCCATCTCCGAGCAGGCGACCCGGGTCGGCCAGCCGTACGTCAACCACCGCTGGCTCGGCGGCATGCTGACCAACTTCCAGACGGTGTACAAGCGGCTGCAGCGGATGAAGGAGCTGGAGGCCCTGGGTGACCTGAGCGGCACCGCCGCCGGTTACACCAAGAAGGAGACCCTGCAGCTCTCCCGCGAGAAGGACAAGCTGACCCGCACCCTCGGTGGCCTGCGGGACATGCAGAAGCTCCCGGCCGCGGTCTGGGTGGTCGACACCAAGAAGGAGCACATCGCCGTCGACGAGGCCCGCAAGCTGGGCATCCCGGTGATCGCCGTGCTCGACACCAACTGCGACCCGGACGAGGTCGACTTCCCGATCCCGGGCAACGACGACGCCATCCGCTCGGCCGAGCTGCTGACCAAGGTCGTGGCCGCCGCCGTCGCCGACGGTCTGATCGCCCGCTCCGGCCGTCGCCGGGGCGCCGAGGAGAAGCCGGAGCCGGGTCAGGTCGGCGCCGACGAGCCGCTGGCCGAGTGGGAGCGCGAGCTGCTGGAGGAGCCGAAGAAGGCCGAGGAGCAGCCGGCGACCGCCACCGCGGAGTGATCGCACCGCGTCCCGCCGTCCGTTTTCACGGGCGGCGGGGCGCGGCGGATCCGCCGGGCACAATCCGCCCGGATCCGGGTAACCCGGCAGCCAGACCATCCCACCGCAGTCTCAACACCGAAGAGAGAGTCATGTCCAACTTCACCGCCGCGGACGTCAAGAAGCTCCGCGACCTCACTGGCGCCGGCATGATGGACTCCAAGAAGGCGCTGACCGAGGCCGAGGGCGACTTCGACAAGGCCATCGAGATCCTGCGCGTCAAGGGCGCCAAGGACGTCGGCAAGCGGGCCGGCCGCACCGCCGCCAACGGCCTGATCGCGCACTCCGGCAAGTCGCTGCTCGAGCTCAACTGCGAGACCGACTTCGTCGCCAAGAACGACGCCTTCATCGCACTGGCGCAGCAGCTGGTCGAGCACGGCGAGCGCAGCGGCCTGCGGACCGCCGAGGAGCTGCTGGCCAGCAGCATCGACGGCAAGCCGGTCGCCGACCTGATCCAGGAGCAGTCCGCCAAGATCGGCGAGAAGCTCGTGCTCAACCGGTTCGCCCGGCTGGACGGCAACACCGCCGTCTACCTGCACCGCAAGAGCCAGGACCTGCCGCCGGCCGTCGGCGTGCTGGTCGAGTACACCGCCGCCCCGGCGAGCGCCGGCCGGTCGACGGCGGACGAGGAGGCCTTCGACTCGGACGCCCGCGGTGTCGCCATGCAGATCGCCGCGATGCGGCCGAAGTACCTCAACCGCGACGAGGTCCCGGCTGAGGTCGTCGAGTCCGAGCGGCGCATCGCCGAGCAGACCGCCCGCGAGGAGAACAAGCCCGAGGCGGCGCTGCCGAAGATCGTCGAGGGCCGGGTGAACGCCTTCTTCAAGGACTTCGTCCTGGTCGAGCAGGCGTCGGTCGCCGACAACAAGAAGACGGTGAAGCAGGTGCTGGCCGAGGCCGGCATCGAGGTGACCGGCTTCCTGCGGTTCGAGGTCGGCCAGGCCTGAGCCGCCAGATCGGGCGCATGACGCGTTCGTGGGCATGGAACGTCGACGAGGAGGCCGCCGGTGTACATGACAGGCACCGCGGCCTCCTCGTCGCATAGGGTCGGCAGCGGCAGGTATGCGGTACGCGGCGCACGCGAGGTGCGCGACTGGAAGGGCGGGTCGGATGACGCAGGTTGTGAGTGACCGGAGCCTGGCGGCGGATGATCCGACCGCCCCACCGCCCGGCCGGGCTCGCCGGGTGGTGCTGAAGCTCTCCGGCGAGGTCTTCGGCGGCGGCGCGATCGGCGTCGACCCGGACGTCGTACAGGCCATCGCCCGGCAGATCGCCACCGTGGTCCGGCGCGGCGTGCAGGTCTCCGTGGTGGTCGGTGGCGGCAACTTCTTCCGCGGCGCCGAGCTGCAGAAGCGCGGCATGGACCGGGCCCGGGCCGACTACATGGGCATGCTCGGCACGGTGATGAACTGCCTCGCCCTCCAGGATTTCCTGGAGAAGGAGGGCATCGAGACCCGGGTGCAGACGGCGATCACCATGGCCCAGGTCGCCGAGCCGTACATCCCGCTGCGGGCGATCCGGCACCTGGAGAAGGGCCGCGTGGTGATCTTCGGCGCCGGCGCCGGCATGCCGTACTTCTCCACCGACACGGTCGCCGCCCAGCGGGCGCTGGAGATCCGCGCGGACGTGGTGCTGATGAGCAAGAACGGCGTGGACGCGGTGTACACCGCCGACCCCCGGGTCGACCCCACGGCCCGCAAGCTGGACTCGATCACCTTCTCCGAGGCGCTGCGCCGAAACCTGCGGGTGGCCGACGCCGCGGCGTTCAGCCTCTGCATGGAGAACGGCCTGCCGATGCTGGTCTTCGGCGCGCAGGGCGACGACACCATCGTCCGGGCCGTCGGCGGTGAGAAGATCGGCACTCTGATCACCGCCTGACCGGCCCTGCCGACGGCAGCGGTCCTCCGAAACGACACAGAGCCCACGACGAGCAACAGAAGGAGGCGAGGAGACCGGTGATCGACGACACCCTCCTCGAGGCCGAGGAGAAGATGGAGCGTGCCATCGAGCACGCCAAGGAGGAGTTCGGCGCCATCCGCACCGGTCGCGCCAATGCCGCCATGTTCTCCAAGGTCGTCATCGACTACTACGGCAGCCCCACGCCGCTGCCCCAGATGGCGTCCATCGCGATCCCCGAGCCGCGCATGGTGATCATCAAGCCGTACGACAACTCGCAGATCAACGCCATGGAGAAGGCGATCCGCGACTCCGACCTCGGCGTCAACCCGAACAACGAGGGCAACCAGCTGCGCATCCTGCTCCCGCAGATGACCGAGGAGCGCCGCCGCGAGATGATCAAGGTCGCCCGGCACAAGGGTGAGGAGGCCAAGGTGGCGATCCGCAACATCCGCCGCAAGGGCAAGGAGGAGCTGGACCGGCTGGTCAAGGACGGCGAGGTGGGCGAGGACGAGGGCCGCCGCGCCGAGAAGGACCTCGACGACCTGACCCACCGCTTCGTCGCGACCGTCGACGAGCTGGTCAAGCACAAGGAGAACGAGCTGCTCGAGGTCTGAGCCCGCACGACGACCTGCCGTGGCACCGGTGTGCCGCCGCCTTCCGAGGTGGTGGAACGCCGGTGCCTTCGTCGTCCGGGGCCATCGTCCGCCGTGCCGGGTTCCCGGGTGCAGTAGGCTCGGCACGATTCCCGACCACCACCGAATGAACGGCGGGGATCGGCCGGCCGTCGGGCCGGTCAACCGGAACAGTCGCGCCTGTAGGGGAATGTCTTGGTCTTGCGTCATGTGGTGGAACTCGTACCGGCTCCGCTCGGTGCGTGATGTCCCACCTCGACCCCTACGGCGGCACCGAGCCGCACGGCTGGGACCGGCCGGACCGCCCGTCCGCGCCGCCCTGGCCGGAGCCTGAGCCCGGACCGGGGCCGTGGCGGCGACCGGGCGACAACCCCGAGTTGTACGCCGATCCGCATGGCCGCCCCCGGCCCACGGCCAACCCGTACGCCGACCCGCGCGTCCGCCCGACCGGCGACCCGTATGCCCGGCCCCGGCCGGACGACGACCGGTACGCCGCGCCGCACGGCCGACGACCCGGCCCGTACGACGAGCGACCTGGTCCCGGCGACGGGCCTCCGGGCCGGGACCACAACGACCGGGGATACCGGAACGGCGGCCGCGACGACCGGTGGTATCCCGGCCGGGACGAGACCCCGGGCCACCCGGGTCAGGACCGCTTCTGGGGCGAGCCGGGCCGGGCCCACCCGGACGCGCGGGACGACGAGTACCCGACCGCCCAGATCGCGCCGGTGCGGGCGGAGCCGGACCCGGAGCCGGAGCGGCCGCCGGGCCGGCGCCAGCGCGGCCGACGCCGGGCCAGCGCCGACCGGCCGGCCACCCAGCAGGCCCCGACCGGCCGCGCCGGGCGTAACCTGCCGGCCGCCATCGCGGTCGGACTGGCCCTCGGCGCGGCGATCCTGGTGCCGCTCTTCTTCTACCGGCCGGCGTTCCTCGGCGTGATCGCCGCGGCCGTGGCGGTCGGCACCTGGGAGATGTCCCGGGCGGTCCGCCGCGGCGGCGCGCACCCGCCGCTGGTGCCGCTGATCGCCGGCGGCGTGCTCACCGTGGGGCTGGCCTGGTTCGCCGGCCCGGACGCGCTGAGCCTCGGTCTGCTCGTCACCGTGCTCGGCACGATGATCTGGCGGCTGGGCGACGGCCCGGGCAACTATCAACGCGACCTGACCGCGGCCACCCTGATCGCGGTCTACGTGCCGTTCCTCGGCGGCTTCGCGGCGATGCTGGCCGCCGTCCCCGGGGACGGGCACCTGCGGGTGCTGGTGACCCTGGTCGCCGTGGTCCTCTCCGACACCGGCGGGTACGCGGCCGGCGTCGCGTTCGGCAAGCACCCGATGGCACCCTCGATCAGCCCGAAGAAGTCCTGGGAGGGCTTCGCCGGTTCGGTCACGGCGGCGGCCGCCGGCAGTGCCGTGCTGATCTGGCTGCTCTTCCACGTGCCACTGTGGTGGGGTGCCATCTTCGGGGTGGCGATCTCCTGCGCGGCGGTCGTCGGCGACCTCGCCGAATCGATGATCAAGCGGGACCTCGGGGTGAAGGACATGAGCAACCTGCTCCCCGGGCACGGTGGCCTGATGGACCGGCTCGACTCGATCCTCTTCGCCGTGCCGACCGCGTACCTGCTGCTGGCGGTCTTCGTGCCGGTGGTGAACTGAGGCATGAATCACGTCCGTGGGCCCGAGTCCTCCGCGCGGTCGGGGCCGATTCGGCACCTACGGACGGCTGCGCTCCGCTCCTGGCGTGTCAGACTGGACGCGCTATGACGAGCCTGCCCTTGATCTCCGTAGACCCCGACGCCCGCGGCCGCCGGCCCGCGATGCCTCCCCGGCACCTTGCCGACCTGGACCTGCCGGGGCGGCAGGCGCTCGTCGCCGAGCTGGGGGAGCCGGCGTTCCGCGCCAAGCAGGTCTCCAACCACTACTTCGGCCGGTTGGTCCGTGATCCCGCGCAGATGACCGACCTGCCGGCCGCCACCCGGGAGCGGCTGGCCGAATCGCTGCTGCCCACCCTGCTCACCCCGGTGCGCGAGCTGGCCTGCGACGACGGCGCCACCCGCAAGGCGCTCTGGCGGCTGCACGACGGCTCGCTGGTGGAGAGCGTGCTGATGGGCTACCCGGACCGGGTCACCGTCTGCATCTCCAGCCAGGCCGGCTGCGGCATGGCCTGCCCGTTCTGCGCCACCGGCCAGGCCGGGCTGACCCGCAACCTCTCCACCGCCGAGATCGTCGACCAAGCGGTCTACCTCGCCGGCGTGGCCGCCTCCGGCGCGGTGGCCGGTTCGCCGCCGCGCCTGTCCCACGTGGTCTTCATGGGCATGGGCGAGCCGCTGGCCAACTACACGCGGGTCATCGCGGCGATCCGCCGGCTGGTCGCCCCGGCCCCGGAGGGGCTCGGCCTGTCCCAGCGGCACATCACCGTTTCCACGGTGGGCCTGGTTCCGGCCATCCGCCGACTGGCCAGCGAAGACCTCTCAGTGACTCTTGCGTTGTCGCTGCACGCCCCCGATGATGACTTGCGCGACGAACTCGTCCCGGTCAACCAGCGCTGGAAGGTGTCCGAGGTGCTGGACGCGGCATGGGACTACGCGGCTCGGACGGGGCGTCGCGTGTCGATCGAGTACGCGATGATCAAGGACGTGAACGACCAGCCGTGGAGAGCCGATCTGCTCGGGCGGCTGCTGGCCGGCAAGCTTGCCCACGTGAATCTCATCCCGCTCAACCCGACTCCGGGCAGCCGCTGGGACGCGAGCCCGAAGCCGGTCGAGCGGGAGTTCGTCCGGCGGTTGCGCGACGCCGGGGTGTCGACCACGGTGCGGGACACCCGGGGACGCGAGATCGACGGCGCGTGTGGGCAGCTCGCTGCCGCCGAGGACAGGGACACCGACCCGCCGCGCGAAGCAACGGCGTGACCGGGCGTAGCGAACGAGACCAGGAGACATAGTGGCGAGTCAGGGTCAGCGTTTCCGGCGCAAGGCGCTCCGCCGGGGATACAAGGTCGACGAGGTGGACGCCTTCCTGGACCGGGTCGAGGCGACACTTGCCGGCCAGCCGATCGGCGCCCCCGTGGCCTCCCAGGAGGTCCACGACGTCGTCTTCCGGGTCCGCTTCAACGGCTATGACGAGTGGCAGGTCGACCTGCACCTGGACCGCGTCGAGCGGCAGCTCGCCGAGCTGGAGGAGCGCGGCCCCGGCGGTCGGGGCGGCGACCCTCGGATGGCCGATCGGCTCGGCCCCCCGATGCGGGACGACCGCGGTCTCTCGCCGGTGCCGCAGCCGCCGATGCCGCCCCGGGCCATGCCGGCGCAGGCCGGCCCGCCCTACGGCAGGTACGACGAGCCGACCGGCGCCTTCGCCGGCGGGTACGACGGTCCTCGCGGCGGCTACGACGCCCCACGCGGCCCGGGCGGCCCCGGCCCGATGGGACCGGGCGCCCCGATGGGCCACGGCGGCCCGCCGTCGCGCGGCCTGCCGCCGGGCCCGGGCGGGTACGGCCCGGACGAGCAGCGCTTCGACGGGTTCGAGGCCGGCCGGCACGGCCGGCCGGACATGACCGCCGAGATGCGGATGCCCGATCGGGACCTGCGCGGCGGTGGCCCGGCCGGTCCGCCGCACCTGCCGCAGCAGGGCATGGGCGGTGGCCCCGCGATGGCCGGCCCGCCGATGGCCGGCCCGCCCGTGGGCGGTCCGCCGATGGTCGGCCCCCCGATGGCCGGGCCGCCCGGCAGCGACCTCTACCGGGTGGACCAGATCCGTCGCAGCTTCCAGGTGCGTCGCTTCGGCAGCGGGTACGACCCGGACCAGGTCGACCGGTTCTTCGAGAGCCTGCTCGGCGGCATGCAGGGCCGCAACCCGATGCCGGTCCACCCGAAGGACCTGGACACCCTGCGCTTCGGCCTGGTGCAGGGCGGCTATTTCGAGGCCGAGGTCGACGCCGCGCTCAAGGACGTGCAGGACATCCTCTTCGGCCGCTGAGCTGGTAGGACGACGAGGGCCCGCCCCCGACCGGGGGCGGGCCCTCGTGCGTTCCTGTCGGCGCTCGACCGGGGCCGGTCTGCCGCAGGTCAGGACCGCAGGCCGTTGCGGCGCAGCACCACGTCGCCGATGACGATGGCCAGCAGCAGCACGGCGATCCCGACCAGCCAGATGTCCTCGACCTTGCCCTGGTGGTTGCCGCAGAGCATCGCCAACAGCGCCAGCGCGGTGAGCACCGCGCCGATCCGTCCGGACCTGCGGTGTCCGGGCTTGTGCTGATCTGGCGCGGTTACCGGCTCGCTTCCTGCCACTGTCGGTCCTTCCCTCGCGATCGGATCTCCGGTTAGTCTGGCACGCCCCGTGCCGGGCACGGCGCAGGGTCCGACCTGATGGGGGACGCATGACCCGCGCGGACGACCGCGAACTGCTCAAGAGGGCGTACCAGGCGTGGGACGCGGAGGACTGGCCGGTGGCCGGTGAGTTGCTGGAGCGGTTGGCGCGGCGGTATCCGGACCATTCTCGGGCCGGGGTCTGGTGGTACGACGCGGCGCTGGCCCACAAGTTCCTGCGTAACTGGGCGAAGGCGGACGAGCTGGGCCGGGAGGCGGCGGCGCGGGCTGAGCCCGGCACCCAGGACCCGGCGTTCTGGAACCTCGGCATCGCGGCCACGATCATGGAGGACTGGGCCACGGCCCGGAACGCCTGGCGGGGCTACGGCCTGACGGTCCCCGACGGCGACGGCGAGATCATGGGCGACTACGGGGTCACCCCGGTCCGGCTGAACCCGGGCAGCGGCGGCGAGGTGGTCTGGGCGCTGCGGCTCTGTCCGGCCCGCGCGCGGGTGCTGAACGTGCCGACGCCGGAGTCGGGGCGCCGGTTCGGCGAGATCGTGGTGCACGACGGGGCCCCGAACGGGGAGCGGGAGGTCGCTGGCCGGACGTACTCCGTCTTCGACGAACTGCTGTTGTTCCGGGCGTCCGAGCTGCCCACCTCGTCGCTGACGGTGGTCGGCGACGCCGAGGACGTGCGGGCCCTGGCCGCACTCTTCGACGCGCACGGCTACGCGGCCGAGCCGTCGAGCGGGGTCCGGATGATCTGCTCCTGCTGCAGCGAGGGCCGGGTGTCCCAGAACGCTCAGCACGAGGTCGGCGGCGAGCAGGGGGTGAACCTCGCCGCCCCGGTCGACGAGATCCCAGGCCTGATGGAGCGCTGGCGCTCCGCCGCGCCGGCGCGGCGGCGCTGGACGGGGCCGGCCGGGGCCTGAGCGCCGGGGCCGTTGGACCCGTCTCCGGCGGGGCGGAAGGGCACTACCGCCGTCGCGGGTCGGCGACCACACTGCCTCCGGTAGCGTCTTCACGTACGCCTTGATTGCCTTCTTGAGGGGGACTGCGGTGCGAGTGACCGGTACGGGACACGCCAGCATGCGGATCGACACGGCCGCGGGCAGCATCCTGTGCGACCCGTGGGTCAATCCCGCCTACTTCGCCTCGTGGTTCCCCTTCCCCGACAACTCCCAGCTCGACTGGGAGTCCCTCGGGCAGGTTGACTACCTGTACGTCTCCCACCTGCACCGCGACCACTTCGACGCGAAGCACCTGCGTGACTTCGTGTCGAAGGACGCGACCGTCCTGCTCCCCGAGTTCCCCACCTCGGAGATGGAGGACGAGCTGCGGGAGCTGGGCTTCACCAGGTTCCTCAGGGCGCCGAACGAGCAGGTGGTGGAGCTGCGCGGCGGCCTGAAGATCATGATCCAGGCGCTGACCAGCCCGACCGACGGCCCGATCGGTGACTCGTCGCTGTGGGTGGAGTACGACGGCGTACGGCTGCTCAACCAGAACGACGCCCGCCCGACCGACCTGAGCGTCTTCGCCGAGCTGGGCCACGTGCACGCGCACATGCTGCAGTTCTCCGGCGCGATCTGGTACCCGATGGTCTACGAGCTGCCGCAGGCGGCGAAGACCGCGTTCGGCAAGCAGAAGCGGGACCGGCAGTTCGACCGGACCTGGCGCTACATCGACGACCTGAAGGCCGACCACGTCTTCCCGATCGCCGGGCCGCCCTGCTTCCTCGACGATGGGCTGTGGCAGTTCAACGACATCCATGGCGACGAGGGCAACATCTTCCCAGACCAGTCGGTCTTCATCTCCGAGTACGCCAAGGTCGGCGGCACCAACGGGATCGTGCTGCTGCCGGGCAGCGTCACGGAGATCACCACCGAGGGGGCGACCACCACGCACCCGGTGCCGGTGGAGGAGTTCTTCGCCAACAAGGTCGCCCACCTGGAGGAGATGCGGGAGCGCAAGCGCCCGATCATCGAGGCGGAGAAGGCGTCCTGGCGGCACCCCGAGATCGATGTGCTCAAGGAGATGAAGCGGCGGATCGAGCCGCTGCTGGACGAGTCGATCTACATCGCCAAGGGGGTCGGCGGCCCGGTCCGCTTCGACCTGGTCGGCACCGACAGCTCGGGCGGCGAGACGATTGAATCTATCGTGGTGGACTTCCCGGGCAAGCAGGTGCGGCCGTACGCCGACGAGAAGGTGCGCTACCGGTTCCGCACCGAGCGGGCGATGATCGAGCACCTGCTGCACCTCGGCGAGGTGGACTGGGTCAACTCGCTCTTCCTCTCCTGCCGCTTCTCCGCGGCCCGGATCGGCCAGTACAACGAGTTCGTCTACTCCTTCTTCAAGTGCCTCTCCGAGGAGCGGCTGCAGTACTCCGAGGGCTGGTACGACGAGCACGAGCGGGCCGTCGACGCGGAGGACATCACCCTCGGGGACTGGGTGGTGCAGCGGCGCTGCCCGCACCTCAAGGCGGATCTGAGCCGGTTCGGCGTCATCGAGGGCGAGCAGCTCACCTGCCAGCTGCACGGCTGGCGGTTCGACCTGTCCAGCGGCCGCTGCCTGACCAGCGTCGGCCACAAGATCCGCGCCCACCGCGCCGACGCCGAGACCCCGGCCCCGGCCGGCGAGGCGGCCAGCTGACGACCCGGCCGGGGCGCGCGGATGTAGCGCTCCGGCCGCACCCAGCATCCGCGCCCGCGTGGCCCCCGCTGTGCGCCACGATGCAGTGGAGGGTGGCGAACGCCGCAGGCCGGCACCGACCGGACACCAGCGAGAGCGGGGCGGGGCGTGACGGGGGCAGACGACCAGGAGAGGGCGTACAAGTACCGGCGGGACCGGGAGATGGCCCGGGACCCTTCCCGGGTGGAGACGTTCAGCGACGGGATCTTCGCGGTTGTACTGACGGTGATGGCCGTCGAACTGCTCCAGTACGGCCCGGCCCGGGTGGGCGGAAGGGAGCTTCCCGATGCCCTCTCCCAGGCCTGGCCGTCCTACCTGGCGTATGTGATCACCTTCGCGATCGCCGGCCAGGTCTGGCTCACCCACCACAACGTCTGGCGGTATGTGGTCCGGGTCGACCAGACGCTGCTGGTGTTCAACCTGCTCCTGCTGCTCTTCGTCGCCGCGATCCCGTTCACCGCCGACCTGCTCTCGGACAATGTGCGCGGCAGCGCGACCGAGCAGCGGCTGACCGGCGCGCTCTACGTCGGCACCGTGCTCGGCCAAGCGCTTTTTTTCAACCTGAGCTGGTGGTGGGCCCGCCGGCGGCACCTGCTCAACCCCGACCTGGACCCGGGGCTGGCGAAGGCGGTGGCCCGCCGGCTCCGCGTCGGCCCGCTGCTCTACCTGATCGCCTTCGCCGTCGTCTTCATCGACCCGGTCCTCAGCCTGTTCGCCTACCTCCTCCTGGTCGGCCTCTACCTGATCCGCGGCCCCGGCGACCTGCCCTCCTACACCACCCCCGCCTGACCCCGCGGTCGTGCCCGACCCGGCCCGGCGTATTGCGCGGAGGACGGGCCGAGCGGGCACGACCGCGGGGAGCGGGGGTGGGGTCAGCGGCCGAGGTCGGCGAGGACGCGGTGGGCGGCATTGTGGCCCGCGGCGCCGATGACGCTGCCGGCCGGGTGGCAGCCGGCGCTGCCCGCGTACACGCCGTCGATGCCGGTGGCGTACGGCATCCGGTCGGTGAACGAGACGGTGTTGTCCACGTGGTGGATGTGGCCACCGGTGATGCCGAAGTGCGCCTCGATGCCGGGCGGGGGCAGCGGCACGGCGTCGGCGATCAGGTCGCCGGTGCCGGGTGCGTACCGCTCGCAGATGGCGATCAGCTTCTCGACGTAGCCGGGGAGCGCCTCGTCCCAGGTCGTACCGGCCAGCTCGTAGGGAACCGACTGGACGAAGAGCGCCGACGAGTGGTGCCCTGCCGGGTCGGACAGCGACGGGTCGACGGTGGTGTGCAGGTACCACTCGATGGTCGGCTCCTCGGGCAGCCGCCCGGCCTGCACGTCGGCCCACATCGCGCGCAGCGCGGTCATCGGCGACTCGCCGCCCGCGCCCACCAGCGACGCCGAGCCGGGGAGCAGGTGAATCGTGGAGCCGAACGGGCTCGGCGCTTGCTTGGGCAGGCAGGAGAAGTGGGGCAGCCCGGTCAGCGCCAGGTTGAGCTTGAGCGTGGTGCCGGGGCGGCGGACCGCCGCCATCCGCTCGCGGAGCGGGGCCGGGAGCGCGCCGTCGGGCAGCAGGTCCATCAGCCGGTACGGGTCGCACGCGCCGAGCACCACCGGAGTGGCGACCTCCCGGCCGTCGCCGAGGACCACGCCGCTCGCCGCGTCACCGTCCAGGGTGATCGCCGTGACCGGCGTGCCGGTGAGGATGGTCGCGCCGGCCTTCCGGGCGGCCTCGGCAAAGGTCTGCGAGACGGTCCCCATCCCGCCCTCGGCGATCATCCAGGTCCCGCCGGAGCCGGGCAGCCGGCACATGTTGTGCGCCAGGAAGTTGTGCCCGGTTCCCGGGTCGTCCGGGCCGGCGTTCAGCCCGGAGATGCCGTCGGTGACCGCGTACATGCTGACCAGCAGCTCGGAACGGAAGTCGAAGCGGGCCAGGTAGTCGGCGACCGAGCCGCGGACCATGTCGACGAAAACCTGGCGCAGCGCCGGGCGGATGTACCGCTCGGCGGTCTCCTCCACCGGCAGCGGCTCGGCCAGCCAGGCCGGTGCGAGGTCCTCGCGCAGCGCGGCCAGCTCAGCCTGGAGGGCGTCGTCGGCGGCCACGTCGGCGGGGGAGAAGAACTTTGCGAGCTGTTCCCGGCTGGTCGCCGTGTCGCTGCCGAAGAGCAGGTACGGCGTGCCGGGCCCGCCCGGCGTAGGCAGGAAGTAGTGCGGGTCGCGGCGCAGCACCGGGATCTGCACGTCCAGCGTGGCGAGCAGCTCCGGCTGCATCAGCCCGAGCAGGTACGACCCGGTGGAGTGGCGCAGCCCGGGGACCTTCGGGAACGGGGTCTCGGTGCGGGTGGCGCCGCCGATCACCTCCGCAGCCTCCAGCACCAGCACCTCCAGGCCGGCGCGGGCCAGCAGGATCGCCGAGACCAGGCCGTTGTGCCCGGACCCGATGATCACGACGTCGGCGCGGGACGGCAGCTCATTCGCTTCGCTCATGCCCGGGCAGCCTAGTGCCGCGACGGCTCCGGCGGGAGGTCATCGGGCCCGGACGGCCCGCCAGCGGCTCAACACCAACGTTGCCGAGTACCCGGCCAGCGCGATCACGTGGAACAGATAGAGCCAAAGCAGCACCGCCACCCCGCCGCCGATCTCGTCGAAGCCGCCGAACGGCACACCCAGGTCGAGCGGGAGGGAGCAGAACAGCACGAACCCGTGCAGGAAGCCGGAGAGGTTCGCCGCGGTGAACGAGCCCACCCCGAGCGTCGACAGCCAGTCCGGCGAGGCGGGCACGACCACCCGGAAGATCCACATCACCACCGGGGTGAGGGCCAGCCACGTCCCGAGGAACGACAGCACCACTCCGAGCGCGCCGACCCAGCCGCCCCGGCGGACCAGGTGGGTGGTGAGCGGCAGCGCCATCAGGATCGACAGCAGCAGGGCCGGGGCGGGGGCGAGCAGCGGGAGCAGCAGCACCGACCCCGCCAGCCGACCAGGGCCTCGGCCTGGCCGGGCGGGGTGGCTACCGAGACGAAGGCCCGGCGCGCCGTACAGCGACGCCGGCAGCAGCGAGGCCAGCGCCGCCAGCGGGGTCAACCCCAGACCGGCCTCGACCAGCGCGGCCACCGCCCGGTGCGCGCCGATGTCGGTGGGCAGCGTGGTGATCGCGTACGACGTGAGCCGGTGGACCCGGTCGTCCCCGGCGATCAGCCCGGTCAGCCAGATGGCCAGCAGCGCCACCGGCACCACGGCGATCGCCCCGTAGAGAGTGATCGCGGCGGCGTGCAGCGAGAGGCCCCGGCCGCGTACCGGGCGGAACGCCGCGCTGACGATCCGCCGGACCCCCTGCCATCGCCTCCCCATCGCGATCTCCTTCGCCGCGGGCCGACTCGGCACGCATTACCATCCGGCGGCATGACGATCGTCTCGACCGACCGCCTAGTGGTGCGTGAGTGGACCGGGGAATCGGCCGACCTGGCCCGGATCTTCGACATCTACTCGCGCGCCGAGGTGATGCGCTGGCTGGGCGGGGGATCGGGGCTGCTCACCGATCCGGCGCAGGCGAAGGAACGACTGCAGGCCTGGCGGGACTGTACGCGGACGGCGTCACGCCCACCGACGACATCGAGGTCGGCTGGCACCTGCACCCGGACTCCTGGGGGCACGGCTACGCCACCGAGGCGGCCCGGGCGGTCGTCGAGCGGGAGTTCGCCACCGGCACGAATCAGGTGTTCGCGGTGGTGATGGCGGGCAACGACGCCTCGATGGCGGTGGCCCGCCGGCTGGGCATGACGCACGTCGGCACCCGCACCGACTGGTACGGCGGTGAGGAACTGGAGGCCTTCGTCCTCTGCGCCACGGGCTGACCGTTCGGGGGAGATCAACAAACCGGGTCCGCCCGTATTGTCTGCTCGTGTTGATCCGCTTCGACGCCGCCCCGGACCGCGTCCGCCTCAACGCCGCGTACCGCCGGCTCCTTCGCGGGCCATTTCGCCCGTACCGGGGCACCGGTGTCGTTCTCTGCCTGCTCGCTGTCGTCGCGCTGGTCCCGGACCCGGCGTTCGTCGCGCCGATCCTCGCCGGCGCCGGAGTCCTGTTCATCTTCTTTTCGCCCGCCCTGATGCTCCACCGGGTGGTGACGGATGCCTGGCGGTTCGGCGGGCTCCCCAGCAGCTGGGAGATCAGCGAGGAGGGGCTGCGCTGCGCCACCGAGCGGGCCGAGAGCCTGATCCGGTGGACGGCCGTGACGAGCGTCGAGCGGCTACCGGACCAGTTGCTCCTCCGGCTTGGCGCGGGTCACATGATGGCCGTGCCGCTGGTGGGCCTGTCGACTGAGCAACGCGACGAGCTGATGAGCTTCATCCAGAAGCGCGGCCTGCTCGGTGGCCGATCGGCCTTGGTCGCACCGAACGATCAGGGCTCATCCGAGGCCGGCTCCGACCGGTAGGCGTTTGTTCGCCTACCGCTCTGGCGGCGCACCCGGTGTGCGATCCGGTCCGCCTCGGGGCGGCGGGACTAGGGTGGTCGGTAGCACGATGTCCCGCTGAGGGAGGTGAGCCGAGGTGGCCCAGGCAGCTTTCACGCCCGAGCCCACGCCGCAGCACGGGGAGCCGTCGTTCGACGTGCTGCGGTGGCACGACGAGCCGTGGACCGCGCAGCTCGCTCTCGATCTGTTGCCGGAGACCAACGGCCCCAAGGTCGAGGTCCTGAGCGGAAGCGTGATCGTGACACCACACGCGGGTATTGACCATCAGTCGGTCGAGCGGGAGCTGCCCTATCTCCTGCACAGGGCGGCCCGTCGAGCCGGGCTCTGGGTCTACCCGGAGATCAACCTGGTCTCCGGCAAGGATCTCTTCATCCCGGACATCGCCGTGCTGCGGTCCTCCGGTGGGGGTCGGTCCGCCATCGACATCGAACAGGCCGTGCTGCTCGGTGAGATCGTGTCGCCGGGCAACCGGCGCAAGGACGTGATCGACCGCCCCCGCGAGTACGCTGCGGCCGCCGTCCCGTTCTTTCTCCGGGTCGACCTGCGCAATCGGGTCCCCGCGATGGCCCTCTACGAGCTGGTCGAGGGGGAGTACCGCCCGCTGGCCGCCGCCGCCGCGGGCACCACCTTCGTCATGAGGCAGCCCTTCGAGTTCTCCGTCGACCCCGCCGAGCTGCTCGACGAGGAGGCTCCGACGGAGGAGCCGGACACCGGGGAGTGAGGCTCCCAAGGGGCGTCCAGGACGACTGGGGAAGAATGGCCGGGTGACATCTCCCCGCGACCTCGTCCTGCTCGGTTCCACCGGCTCGATCGGTACCCAGGCCATTGACATCGTCCGCCGCAACCCGGACCGGTTCCAGGTGGTCGCCCTCGGCGCCGGTGGCGGCAACGTCGAGCTGCTCGCCGCCCAGGCCCTCGAGCTCGGCGTCGAGGCGGTCGGGGTGGCCAGGGCGTCCGCCGCGCAGGACCTCCAGCTCGCCTTCTACGCCGAGGCGAGCCGGCGCGGCTGGGCCACCGGGGACTTCAAGCTTCCCAAGATCGTGGCCGGGCCGGACGCGATGACCGAGCTGGCCGGGTGGCCCTGCGACGTGGTGCTCAACGGGGTGGTCGGCTCGCTGGGGCTGGCGCCCACGCTGGCCGCGCTGCGCGCCGGTCGTACGCTCGCCCTGGCCAACAAGGAGTCCCTCGTCGCCGGCGGCCCCCTGGTCAAGGCCGCGCTGGCGCGGCATCCGGGTCGCAGCCAGATCGTTCCGGTTGATTCTGAGCACTCGGCGCTCGCGCAGTGCCTGCGCGGCGGCACCCGGGGCGAGGTGCGCCGGCTGGTCGTCACCGCCAGCGGCGGCCCGTTCCGCGGCCGGCGGCGGGACGAGCTGACCGAGGTCACGCCCGAGCAGGCGCTCGCCCACCCGACCTGGAACATGGGTCCGGTGGTCACGATCAACTCGGCCACGATGGTCAACAAGGCCCTGGAGGTGATCGAGGCGCACGAGCTGTTCGACGTGCCCTACGCCGACATCGAGGTGATGGTGCACCCGCAGTCGGTGATCCACTCGATGGTCGAATTCACCGACGGCTCGACGTTGGCCCAGGCCAGCCCGCCGGACATGCGGCTGCCCATCGCGCTGGGCCTCGGTTGGCCGGACCGGGTTGGGGACGCCGCCGCCGCGGTCGACTGGACGAAGAGCCACACCTGGGAATTCTTTCCGCTGGACGACGCCGCGTTCCCGGCGGTCGCGCTGGCCAAGGCGGCCGGGGAGGCGGGGCGCTGCCGCCCAGCGATCTACAACGCGGCGAACGAGGAGTGCGTCGCCGCCTTCGTCGCCGGGCGGCTGCCCTTCCTCGGCATCGTCGACACCCTCCAGCGGGTGCTGGAGGACGCTCCCGATTTCGACGAACCAGGTACCGTCGAGGACGTGCTCGCCGCCGAGTCGTGGGCACGGGCGCACGCCCAGGAGATCATCGTCGGGTCGGTGGAAGGAGCCTGATGGCAAACCTGCTCGGGGTGGCGCTCTTTGCCGTGTTCATCCTGATCTCCGTGAGCCTGCACGAGGCGGGGCACATGCTCACCGCCAAGGCGTTCGGGATGAAGGTCACCCGCTACTTCGTCGGCTTCGGCCCGACCCTCTGGTCGTTCAAGCGGGGTGAGACCGAGTACGGCGTCAAGGGCATCCCGCTCGGCGGCTTCTGCAAGATCGTCGGGATGACCCCGCAGGACGACGACGTCGACCCGGCCGACGAGCCACGTGCCATGTGGCGGTACCCGGTCTGGAAGCGGACGATCGTGATGTCCGCCGGCTCGATCACCCATTTCGCCCTCGCCCTGGGCGCGCTCTGGATCATCGCGGTCTCCGCCGGCCTGCCCAATCCGAACTTCCCGAGCACCGAGAAGGAATTTCGCGCCGAGCCGGCGGTCGTCGCCCTTGCCCCCTGCGTGGTGGTGGAGAACGCCAACCGCGCCTGCCAGGCCGGCGACCCGGCCAGCCCGGCGGCCAAGGCCCAGCTCAAGGATGGCGACCGGATCACCGCGATCAACGGCACGCCCGTCGCCACCTGGGGCGACATGCTCGACGTGGTACGCGCCGCCAAGCCCGGCTCGGCCACCGTCGACTACGTGCGCGACGGCACCCCGGCGAAGGCCACCGTCGACCTCGCCGCCGTGCAGCGCCCGCCGCTCGACGACCCGAAGGGCGCCGCCTCGGCGGTCTCCGCGCTCGGCGTCGCGCTCCAGCCCAGCACGCCCACCCGGGTGACGTACGGCCCGGTCGCCGCGTTCGGCGCGACCGCCGACTTCACCGGCAACATGGCGGTGCAGACGGTGCACGCCATGCAGCGGATCCCGCAGAAGGTCCCCGCCCTGTGGACCGCGGTCACCGGCGGCGAGCGGGACGTGGACACCCCGATCAGCGTCGTCGGCGCCAGCCGGCTCGGCGGTGAGGCCGTGGCGAACGACGCCTGGTTCCTGTTCTTCATGCTCTTCGTCTCGTTGAACTTCTTCATCGGCGTGTTCAACCTGCTGCCCCTGCTGCCGCTGGACGGCGGCCACATCGCCATCGCCTGGTTCGAGCGGGCCCGCTCCTGGGTCTACGCCCGGCTGGGCCGCCCGGACCCGGGCCGCGTCGACTACCTCAAGCTCATGCCCATCACGTACGCGGTGATCCTGATCGGTGGCGCGTTCACGCTGCTGACCGTCACCGCGGACGTCGTCAACCCGATCACGCTCTTCTCAAGGTGAGTGCCTGAAGTGACCGCTGTCAGTCTCGGTATGCCCCCCGTACCGCCGCCGCCGCTCGCCCCGCGCCGGGCCAGCCGCCAGATCATGGTCGGCTCGGTGCCGGTCGGTGGGGGCGCGCCGGTCTCGGTGCAGTCGATGACCACCACCCTGACCGCCGACGTCAACGCCACGCTCCAGCAGATCGCGGAGCTGACCGCCGCCGGCTGCCAGATCGTCCGGGTCGCGGTCCCTTCCCAGGACGACGTCGAGGCGCTGCCGGCGATCGCGAGGAAGTCGCAGATCCCGGTGATCGCCGACATCCACTTCCAGCCGAAGTACGTCTTCGCCGCGATCGACGCCGGCTGCGCCGCCGTCCGGGTCAACCCCGGCAACATCCGGCAGTTCGACGACAAGGTCAAGGAGATCGCCAAGGCGGCCGGCGACGCCGGGGTGCCGATCCGGATCGGCGTCAACGCGGGCTCGCTGGACAAGCGGCTGCTCGCCAAGTACGGCAAGGCCACCGCCGAGGCGCTGGTCGAGTCGGCGCTCTGGGAGTGCTCGCTCTTCGAGGAGCACGGCTTCCGGGACATCAAGATCTCGGTGAAGCACAACGACCCGGTGGTGATGATCCGGGCGTACCGGCAGCTCGCCGAGAAGTGCGACTACCCGCTGCACCTGGGCGTGACCGAGGCCGGCCCGGCCTTCCAGGGCACGATCAAGTCGGCGGTCGCCTTCGGCGCGCTGCTGGCCGAGGGGATCGGCGACACCATCCGGGTCTCGCTCTCCGCCCCGCCGGTGGAGGAGATCAAGGTCGGCACCGCCATCCTGGAGTCGCTCGGCCTGCGCGAACGCGGTCTGGAGATCGTCTCCTGCCCGTCCTGCGGCCGGGCCCAGGTCGACGTCTACAAGCTGGCCGAGGAGGTCACCGCCGGCCTGGAGGGGCTGCCGGTGCCGCTGCGGGTGGCCGTGATGGGCTGCGTGGTGAACGGCCCGGGCGAGGCCCGCGAGGCCGACCTCGGTGTGGCCTCCGGCAACGGCAAGGGCCAGATCTTCGTCAAGGGCCAGGTCGTCAAGACCGTGCCGGAGGGGCAGATCGTCGAGACGCTGATCGAGGAGGCGCTCCGGATCGCCGACGAGATGGGCGCGGAAATCCCCGAGGAGCTCCGCGACCTGGTCCCCGGCCCCCGAGTCACCATCCACTGACCCCCCGACCCCCCCGGGCGGCGTGCGCCCCACGTCCGCCCTGAGGGCGCTAATTCACGGAGAGAGTGGCTATTCCGCGCGGAATAGCCACTCTTTCTCGGTATGAGGGCGTTCGGTGTCTCGGGGTTGGGCGCGGGTGGTCAGTCGGATTCGGCGAGGATGGCGTAGAGCTTGCGGCGCGTCTCATCGAGCACCTGGGCGGCGCGTTCCCGCTGGTCGTCGGTGCCGGTCATCATCACCTGCCGCAGCGCGTTCATCGCCTGCGCGCCGGCGTCCCGGATGTCGTGCCAACTGCTGATGGTGTGCTCGGCGAACTCACCCCAGGGCGGCGTCTGTGCCGCCTCGGTGGCCTCGGCACGCCCCTCCTCGGTGAGGGTGAACCGCTTCCGCCCGCCTCCCGACCCGTCGGTGGCGGCGATGACGCCCTCGTCCTCGAGCAGTTGCAGGGTGGGGTAGATCGACCCGGGGCTGGGCCGCCACGCCCCGCCGGTGCGGGAGTCGATCTCCTGGATCATCTCGTAGCCGTGCATCGGTCGCTCGGTGAGCAGGGCCAGCACCGCGCCCCGCACGTTGGGGCGCCGCCCCCGGCCCCGACCGCCCCGGCCACCCCGGCCGCCGTGGCCGGGTGGGAACGGCGGACCGGGAGGGAAGGGCGGGAAGCCGAAACCCCGCATCCGGGCCTCGTGCATGGCATGCATCCGTCGGTGGAAACCCATTGGAAGCTCCTTCTGTCGTTCGGTCGCTGATGCATCGACGATATATCGGCAATGCATCGGAGACAACTCGTTTCGGAGGTGAGCACCAAACCGTACGTACGTCTTGTTACGCTCCTCGGCGTGCGCCTGCTTCCCGACCCGGGCCCGGCCCGGACCCTCGCCCTTTCCACCCTGGTGAACACCGTCGGCCGCGGCACCTGGCTGACCGTCAGCGCGCTCTTCCTGACCCGCTCGGTCGGCCTGTCGGTGGCCCAGGTCGGCCTCGGCCTCACCGTGACCGCCCTGGTCAGCCTGGTCGCCAGCACCCCGATGGGCTACCTCGCCGACCGGCACGGCCCGCGCGGCATCCAGCTCACCGCGCTGCTCGCCTCCGGCGTCTTCACCGCCGCCCTGGTGGCCGTCCGGTCGTTTCCGACGTTTCTCCTCGTCGGCGTGCTGATGGCGGTCGCCGACGCGGCCGGCCGGGGTGCCCGGGGCGCCCTGATCGCCGGGGCGGTCCCGGCCGACCAGCGCGTCCGCACCCGCGCCTACCTGCGCGCCGTCACCAACGTCGGGATCTCGGTCGGTGCCGTGGTCGCCGGCGTCGGCATCGCGGCGGACACCCGGACCGCGTACGTCGCGTTGATCCTGCTCGACTGCCTGACCTACTTCGCCGCGGCGGCGATCCTGCTCCGGCTGGCGCCGGTGCCGCCCGTTCCGGCCCCCGCGCACGGCCCGCGCCTGGTCGCGCTGCGGGATCGCCCGTTCCTGGCCTTCACCGTGCTCGACGGGCTGATGTCGATGCACTTCGGGCTGCTCAACATCGCCGTGCCGCTCTGGATCGCCGACAGCACTTCCGCCCCGCACTGGCTCATCTCGGCCTGCATGCTGGTCAACACCGTGATGGTGGTGCTCTTCCAGGTCCGTGCCGCGCGCGGCACCGAGGAGCTGACCGGAGCGGGGCGGGCGGCCCGGCGGGCCGGCGTGGTCATCGCGGTCGCCTGCGTGCTCTTCGCTGCGAGTGGGGGCGTACCGACCCCCGCCGCCGTCGCGCTGCTGCTGGCCGGGGCGTTCGTGCACGTGGTCGGCGAGCTGTGGCACGCGGCGGCGGGGTGGGGGATCTCCTTCGGCCTCGCCCCGGCGCACGCTCAGGGGCAGTACCAGGGTGCGTACGGGATGGGCATGCAGCTCGGCGGGATGATCGCGCCGATGGTGGTCACCAGCCTGGCGATCGGCTGGGGGGTGCCCGGCTGGTTGCTGCTGGGCGGGCTGTTCCTGCTGCTCGGCGCGCTGGTGCCGCCGGTGGTGCGCTGGGCGGCGCGGACCCGCCCGGTCGAGCCCGCGGCCCCGCCGGTCCCGGTGGGCTGACGCGGGGGCGGCCCCGCCTGGTGCGCGCCGCGCAGGAATCCGCGAGCGTCGTCAGGTCGGCCCGCGCGTCACGGTGCCGATCTGGCAGGCTGGTAACCGTGCTGACGGTGCCGGTACGGCAACTGGGTGAGTCGGAGCGCCGCGCGGTCGAGCGGCTGCTCGACCTCGATCCGTTCGCGGGCGCGCAGGTGGCCGAGCGGGTGGCCGCCCGGGGGCTGGCCTGGTGGCGGGCCGAGGGGCGGATCCTCGGCTACGGCCCCCGCCGCCACCTGGAGTCGATCTGCTGGCTGGGTGGCAACCTGACCCCGGTGCTCGCCTCCGAGCCGGCGGTCGCCGCCTTCGCCGACCAGCTCAGCACCGAGGAGCGGCTCTGCTCGTCGATCGTCGGCCGGGCGGACGCGGTGCTCGGGCTCTGGGGTCGCCTCTCCGCGTACTGGGGACCCGCCCGGGACGTACGCCCCAACCAGCCGCTGCTGGCGACGGACGCGCTGCCGACGGTGGCGGCCGACCCCGAGGTGCGGCGGGTGCGCAGCGGCGAGATCGACCGGCTCTTCCCGGCCGCGGTGGCGATGTACACCGAGGAGGTCGGGATCTCGCCGCTGGCCGATGACGGCGGGCGCGGCTACCGGCGGCGGGTCGCCGACCTGGTCCGCTCCGGCCGTGCCTACGCCCAGTTCGTCGATGGCAAGGTCATCTTCAAGGCCGAGTTGGCCGTGGTGACCCGCCGGACGGCCCAGGTGCAGGGGGTCTGGGTGGCGCCGGAGTGGCGGGGCCGGGGGATTGCCACGGCGGCGATGGCGGCGGTGGTGCGGGACGCCCTGATGCGGGTCGCCCCGACGGTCAGCCTCTACGTAAACGACTTCAATCTGCCGGCCCGTCGGGTCTACGAGCGCTGCGGCTTCCGCCCGGTCGGCACGCTCGCCACCGTGCTCTTCTGAGCCGTCCTGCCCGGCAATGGCGGGGATCACGTCCCGCTGAATTGCGCCGAACCGGACGTACGGCGCTATGCTGACCATGTTTTTGTACTGACCGGTCAGTGTAATAAGTCGGGATGGGGCGATGAGGATCGTCGAGGCCAGCGGGCTGGGTCTGCGTACCCGCCAGGGCTGGGTTTTCCGGGACGTCGACCTGACGGCCGAGGCGGGACAGCTGCACGCGGTGACCGGCCCGCCCGGCAGCGGCCGCACCTCCCTCCTGCTCGCCCTGGCCGGCCGCTTCCCGTACACCGAGGGGGAGCTGCGCCGCCGGGGGCCCGCCGCGCTCGGGCAGGTCACCGGCGTGCACGAGCCCGACCCGGCGCTGACCGTGGCCGAGCACATCCAGGAGCGGCTGCTGCTGCTCGGGCCGGTGCCGCGCCGCCGCCGTCAGCTGGTGCCGGTCGCCGCCGTCCGGGCCCGCCGGGCGTACCGCCGGGACGCCTTCGCCGCCGCCATCGCCGGGGCCGGCTTCACCGACATGCCCCTCGACCCGGACGTGCGCGGCCGTGACCTCACCCCCCTGCAGCGGCAGATGCTGGGACTGGTCCTGGCCAGCCTGAGCGGCCCGAACCTGATCGTCGCCGACGACGTGGACGCCGGGTCGGACGCCCCCGAGCGGGCCGCGGTCTGGGCCGCCCTGGCCCGCCTCGCCGACCAGGGGTATGCGGTCATCGCCAGCGCCCGCGCGGTCGAGCCGGGCAGCACGGCGATCGTGCACCGGATCGGCGATCCGACGCTGCCCGCCCGCACCGACCTCGCCCTGCCCGCCATCCCCGCGCCGGCCGCGCCCCCGTCGGCGGCCGCGGAGACCACCGACGACGACCGGATGTCCACCCCCGACACCCCTCAAGCAGAGGTGACCCGATGAGTGTCTTCCGTCTCGCCCGCTTCGAGCTGCGCCGGATGACCCGGGGCCGGCTCCCCCGCGCCGCGCTCGCCGTCCTCACCGTCATCCCGCTGCTCTACGGCGCCCTCTACCTCTACGCCTTCTGGGATCCGTACGGGAACCTGGACCGGATCCCCGTCGCCCTGGTCAACGCCGACCGACCGGCCCGGGCCAGCGACGGCACCGAGGTGCACGCCGGCCGGGACCTCACCGACGAACTGCTGGACCGGCGGGTGTTCGGTTGGACGGTGACCAACGCCGAGGACGCGACCGCCGGCCTGCGCAGCGGTCGCTACCACCTGGTCTTCGCCATCCCGCGGGACTTCTCCGCGAGCCTGGCGGCCAGTCCGGACCCGGACCAGCCGGCCCGCCGCGGAGAGCTGAAGGTGGTCAACGACGACGCCACCAACTACCTCTCCGGACTGCTCGCCCGCTCCGCGTTCAGCGAGATCCGGGCCGCCGCCGCGGAGAGCGCCGCCGCGTCGTACTTCGACAAGATGCTGATCGGCTTCACCGACGCCAAGGCCGAGACGGGGCGGGCCGCCGACGGCGCCGGGCAGCTCGCCGACGGGCTCGGCGCCTCCTCCGACGGCGCCGGGCAGCTCGCCGACGGGCTGGACACCGCCGAAGGCGGCGCCGGGCAACTCGCCGCCGGGCTGGACAGGTCGGCCCAAGGCGCGGACAAGCTGGCCACCGGGCTCGACCAACTGCAGACCGGGGCGGCGCAGCTCGCGGACGGTACCGCCCAGGCGGCCGCGGCCACCCGGGCGGTCGCCGCCAGGGTGGACGGTGCCGCCGACCGCATCGAACCGGTGCTGCGGGACAACGCGGAGCTGATCCAGCGCTCCGCCACCGCCATCGCGTCGGGGGCGCAGGCGCTCGCCGACGGGATCGACGCGCTGCCGGCGAAGGCGGACGAGGCGGTGACCCAGGCGGAGCAGGTCCGCGACCGGCTGGACGCGGTGGTCCAGGCGCACCCCGAACTGGCCGACGACCCCAGCGTCGTCGCCGCCCGGCGGGCCGCCGACCAGGCCGTCACCGCCGCCAGGGCCGTCGTCGCCACGCTCGACCGGACCGACCTCACCGCGCTGCGGAACCGGATGACCGAGATCGCCGCCACCGCCCGGCAGATCGCCGCCGCCGCGCCACACCTCGCCGACGACGTCGCCGCCGCCCGGGCCGGGGTGGACCAGCTCGCCAGCGGGCTCACCACCCTCGCGGACGGCAGCGCCAGGTTGCGCGACGGCCTGGGCGATGCGGCCAGCGGCGCCGACCAGCTTCGCGGCGGGCTGTACCGGCTGGCCACCGGTGCCCGCCGGCTCGACGGCGGCCTCGCCCAACTCAGCAGCGGCAGCGACCGGCTCGCGGACGGACTGACCAAGCTGGAGGGGGGTGCCGGCGACCTCGCCGAGGGGCTCGCCGCCGGGGAGAAGAAGCTGCCCGGGTACGGCGACGCGGACAGCCGCTCCGAGATCCTCGGCGACCCGGTCGGCCTGATCCGCAACTCCCACCACCCGGCCGGCTCGTACGGGGTGGGCTTCGCCCCGTACTTCCTGGGGTTGGCCCTCTGGGTCGGCGCGATGATCACGTACATGCTGCTGCGGCCGGTCAACCGGCGGCACGTGATGTCCGGCGCGTCCGGCTGGCGCGTGGCGCTCGCGGGCTGGCTGCCCGCCGCGGCGATCGGGCTGGCCCAGGCCGGGGTGCTCTTCACCGTGGTGACCCTGGTGCTCGGCCTGGACCCGAGGCACGAGCCGGCGACCCTCGGGCTGCTGGCGCTGACCTCGCTCGCCTTCACCGCGATCATGCAATGGCTCGGTGCGCAGCTCGGCCCGGCCGGTCGGCTGGCCGCGCTGGCCCTGCTGATGCTTCAGCTCACCTCCTCCGGCGGCACCTACCCCGTGCAGACCTCGCCGGGCTTCTTCCAGGCGATTCACCCGTGGCTGCCGATGACCTACGTGGTGGCCGGGCTCCGACACACCATCAACGGCGGGCCGGCCGGACCGGTGGTCACCGGGGCGCTGGTGCTCGCCGCGTTCGGGGCCGGTGCGATGGCGCTGACCATCGGCGCGGCGCGCCGCTCCCGCCGGCTCACCCCGGCCAAACTCCACCCCGAACTGGCCATGTGAGGATGCTGATGGGCCGGACGGCAGTGGCACCGGGCTCCGGCACGGGCCGGCCCACCGGCGCGCGCCGGACGGGTCGACGTGGAGGACGAGTGACGGACGGACGGTCGCGGCGGCGGGAGGACACCCGCCAGCGCCTCTTCGTTGCGGCGGTGGAACTCATCGCCGAGCAGGGCTTCTCCGCCACCACCGTCGACGACATCGCGGGCCGGGCCGGGGTGGCCAAGGGCACGGTCTACTACAACTTCGAGTCCAAGACGGTGCTCTTCGAGGAGCTCCTGCGGCACGGCATCGGCCTGCTCACCGCCGACTTCCGGGCGGCGGTGGCCGGGCTGCCGCCGCGCGAGGCCCTCGCCGCCCTGGTCCGCGCCGAGCTGGAGTACATCCGCCGTTACCGGGCCTTCGCCCAGCTGCTGCTCTCGGAGATGTGGCGGACCAACCGGGAGTGGCAGCAGACCCTTCGGCTGCTGCGCGGCGAGGCGATCGAGGTGATCGCGGAGACGGTCCGGGCCGGCGTGGCCAGCGGGGACCTCCCGGCCGACCTGGACGTGCGCACCGCGAGCTCGGCGCTCTTCGGCGTCGGGCTGGTGGTGGCCGTGGACTGGCTGGTGTTCCAGCCGGAACGGCCGATCGAGGACGTGCAGGCGGCGCTGCTCGGCATCGTCCGCCGGGTCGCCCAGACCTGACTGGCCCGGCGTAAATGCGTTGAGTGACCGGGGGTGTCCGGAGCAGGCTGGGACTTCCGCCATCGACTGCCGGGGGATGTCCGATGCGCCTGCTCCGTGATCTCTGGGCCACCGCGCCCCGCCGAATGGCGGTTGTGGTGCTGCTCATCGTGCTCGGCGCGGGCGGTCAGGCGGCCGCCTCCGCGCTGGCCGGGCCCGTGCTGGTGCACCGGTCGGTCGGGTGGTTCGCCGCCCTGGTCGTGGCACTGGTCGCCGCCGTGCTCACCGACCTCGCCGTCGGGCTGCTGATGGCCCGTCTCACCGCGGACTGGTCCGCCGATGTGCGCCGGCGGTTGTGTCGGGTGGCGCTCGGGCAGGACCTGCCCACCTTGGAGACCACCCCCGTCGGCGAGCTGCTCGACCGCATCGACAACGACGTCTACCAGGTCGCCGCCGAGATGCGGAACACCGGCGTCCGGCTCGTCCAGGGGCTGGCGGTTTGCCTGCTGGCCACCGCGAGCGCGCTGGTCGTCTGGTGGCCGGCCGGCGTGGGGATGATCCTGCTGACCGCGCTGCTCGCCGTGTTGCTGCGCCGCCCCACCGCCCGGATCGCCCCGGCCCGGATGGCCGAGGAGGAGGCCTGGTCGGACCTGGCCGCGGTGATGGAGGAGGCGGTGCACGGCCAGGACGACGTGCGGACCAGCCTGGCCCGGCCGTACGTGCTGCGCCTCTACGCCCGGCGGGCCGCCGAGGTGATCGCCCGGGGCGGCCGGGTGTTCCGGATGTCGGCCCGGGTCACCGCGATCGCCGCCGGCGGCATCCGGATCGGCATCGCCGCCGTGGTGCTCGGCGGCGCCTGGGCGCTGGCCAGCGGCCGGATCGACGGGGCCCGGCTGACCGCGATCTGGCTGCTCGCCATCGCCTTCGGTGCGACCGTCGAGCACATCGCCCGCTGGGTGCCGCACCTGCAGTACGCGCTCGGCGCCTGGGCCCGCGTGCAGCTGCTCCAGGACGCGCGGCAGGAGCCGGCCGGCGGGGCGGTCCCGGCCGACGGCGACCTGACCGTCCGGGGGCTCACCTTCCGCTACCCGGCCGGCGACGACCGTGGCCCGGCCCTGCGTGACATCCGGCTCACCTTCGCCCGCGGCCGGTCGTACGCGCTGGTGGGCCGGACCGGATCGGGCAAGTCCACGCTGGCCAAGGTGCTCACCCGGGCCGTGGACGTGCCCCGCGGCACCGTCTTCCTCGGCGACACCGACCTGTGCGACCTGGACGTCGAGGCGCTGCGCCGGTGGATCGCCGTGGTGCCGCAACGGACCGAGATCCTGGCCGGCACGCTCGCCCAGAACGTCGCGCTCTTCGACCCCGACCTGCTCGACGACGCCACCCGGGCGCTGGAGGAGCTGGGGCTGGCCGGCTGGATCGCCGAACTGCCGGACGGCGTACGAACCCGGCTCGGCGAGGGCGGGCACGTGCTCTCCGCCGGGCAGGAACAGCTGGTGGCGTTCGCCCGGATCCTGGTGCGGGACCCGCACGTGGTGATCCTCGACGAGGCCACCGCCCGGCTGGACCCGGCGACCGAGACCCGGGTACGCCAGGCCACCGAACGCCTGCTCGAAGGACGCATCGGCATCGTCATCGCGCACCGGCTCTCCTCGGTGCGGCGCTGTGACGAGGTGGTGGTGATGGCCGACGGCGCGGTGCTGGAGGCCGGGCCGCTGCGCGAGTCGGAACGCTTCGCCGAGCTGCTGGCGACCAGCCACGCGAGCGCGTACGCCGGCGCCGGGAGCCGCCGGGGTGGGGTGGAGCTGCTGGACGGGCCGGGCGATCCGTGGCACGGGGCGGACCTGGCGGAGCCGTCCCCGTCGGTCGAGGTGCACGCGGCCACGGTGCCCGTACCGAGGACCGACCCGCCGCCGCTGCCCGCGCCGCCGCCCACCCGGACCATGCGGGAGATCCTGCGGCTCGGCACCAACGACCCACGGTACGGCCTGGTCGCCGTGGCCTTGTTCATCGTGATGACGCTGCTGGGCCTGGACGGCTCGGTGCTGCCGTGGCTCTGGGCCGACGTGGTGGGCGGCGGCGATCCCTGGCTGCCGGCGCTCGGCATCGTCGTCGCGCTGCTGGTCGTCCTGCCGCTGCCCTACCTGACCAACCTGTGGTTCCCGCAGTGGTGGATCCGGCAGATGCTGCGGATCAGCCTGCGCCTGGTGCACGGGCAGACCGGGCCGCGCCGGGTCAGCGGGCACAGCCCGGCCGAGGTGGTCGCCCAGGGCGGCGACACCGAGCGGGTGGTGCAGCTCGCCGACAACCTGATGGACCAGTTCATCTCCCTGGCCATCGTGGTCACCATGACCGTGGTGACCGGCAGTGTCGTGCCGGGGCTCTTCTTCCTCGGGACGATGCTGGTCTCCGGGCTGGCGGCGACGCTGTTCGCGCCGCGGCTGGAACGCACCGCCCGCGGCACGGTCAAGGCCCGGGCGGCCTTCGCCACCGCGCTGGTCTCCGCGCTCTCCGCCGCCCGTACGGTGAAGCTCGCCGGCGCCACCCGCCCGGTGCTGGACCATCTCGCGGCGCTGGACACCGTCCGCAGCGAGCGGCAGCGTCGGGAGATCGCCATGCAGGTGTGGGCGCGTTCGACCCCGTCGGTGGTCAGCGGGCTGCTGCCGATCGGCGCGTGGGCGCTCTACCTGGCCGGCGGGCTCTCCGCCGGGGCCACCCTGGTGGCGGTCTCCACCCTGGGGGCGGCCCGCTGGTTCGCGTGGACCACGGCATCGCTGGTGTCGCACTACCCGTCGGCGCGGGTCTGGACCCGGCGGACGGTGGCGATGGCGGGGATCGGACCGTACTCGGCGGGGGTGCCCGGGGTGGACCTGGCCGCCGGGACCGCGCCCGCGCCCGAGCCCGCGCCGCGGCACCCGCTGCGCCGGCTGGACCTCGCCGGCTTCGGGGCCCTGCACACCGACGGGACCCTCGCCGTCCGCGACGTCGACCTGACCGTCGAACGGGGACGGCTGGTGCTCGTCGTCGGGCCGGTCGGCTCCGGCAAGTCCTCGCTGCTGCGGGCCCTGGCCGGGATCGTGCACCACACCGGCACGCTGCGCTGGAACGGCGAGCCGGTCACCGAGCCGGAGCTGTTCCTCCGCCCCAACCAGGTCGGCTACGTCGGTCAGCTGCCCCGGGTGCTCTCCGGGACGGTCGCCGACAACATCGCCCTCGGGCACGAGGTGGACGCCGCCGATGCGGTCTCGACCGCCCAGCTGGAGCACGACCTGACCGCCGCCGGCGGCGGGCTCGGGCTGCTGATCGGGCACAAGGGCACCCGGCTCTCCGGCGGTCAGCTCCAGCGGCTCGCGCTGGCCCGGGCGCTCGCGCCGCGTACCGAGCTGCTGATCGCCGACGACGTGTCGTCCGCGCTGGACGTCACCACCGAGCTGGCGCTCTGGGCGGCGCTGCGCGAGCACGGGGTGACCGTGGTCGGATCGACGTCCAAGCGGGCCGCGCTGGTCCGGGCCGACCACGTGGTGGTCCTGGTCGACGGGGCGGTGGCGGCGCAGGGCAGCTGGCGCGAGCTGGAGGACGACTGGGGTCATCTGGCCGGCTGAGTGCCGCCGGGGCGCCGGCAGATCACCGGATCGCCGTGAGCCCCGAGGCTGGCCCAGCCCAGGTCCATCGTCGCTGAAGCAGAGCAAAGTGTGCTGGGCGGTCCCGCCGCTTCCCCGGAATGCCCGACGGTTCGGCCCACTCGGTACCGTTGACAGGCGTCAGAAGGCGCGGGCGTACTGGTCCGGCCAGTGCGGCTCGGCGCCGAGCTTGGCGGCGGCGCGGCGGGGCCAGTACGGGTCGCGGAGGAGCTCCCGGCCGAGCAGGACCAGGTCGGCCTCGCCGGCCGAGACGATCTGCTCGGCCTGCTCCGGCTCGACGATCAGGCCGACCGCGCCGGTGAGCACGCCGGCGTCCCGTCGGATCCGGGCGGCCAGCGGCACCTGATAGCCGGGGCCGATCGGAATGCTCGCCGCCGCCGAGGTGCCACCCGACGAGGCGTCGACCAGATCCACTCCGGCGGCGGCCAGCTCGCCGGCGAGCACCACGCTGTCCTCGACGGTCCAGCCGCCCTCGACCCAGTCGGTGGCCGAGATCCGGGTCAGCACCGGCACGGCCTCGCCGACCGCGGCGCGGACCGCTCGGGCCACCTCCAGGGCGAGCCGCATCCGCCCGGCCCGGTCGCCGCCGTAGCCGTCGTCCCGGTGATTGGTCAGCGGGGAGAGGAACTCGTGCAGCAGGTAGCCGTGCGCGGCGTGGATCTCCACCGCGGCGAAGCCGGCGTCGATCGCCCGGTCCGCCGCGGCGGCGAACGCCTCGACCACGCGGGCGATCCCGGCCTCGTCCAGCGCGGTCGGCTCCCGGTAGTCGGGGAGGAAGGGCTCCGCGCCCGGGCCGACCGGGGTCCAGCCGCCCTCGGCGTCCGGTACGCCGCCCCGGCGGTCGGCCCACGGCCGGTACGTGGACCCCTTGAACCCGGCGTGCGCCAGCTGCACGGCCGGCACCGCGCCCTGGTCGGCGACGATCGCGGTGATCGGCCGCCAGGCGTCGACGTGCGCGCCGGACCAGAGTCCGGTGTCCTGCGGGCTGATCCGCCCCTCGGGGACCACCGCGGTGGCCTCGGTGACGATCAGGCCGGCGCCGCCGACGGCTCGGGAGCCGAGGTGGATCCGGTGCCAATCGGTGGGCAGACCGTCCGGGCCGGCGCTGTACTGGCACATCGGCGCCATGGCGATCCGGTTCGGCAGGGTCACCGCGCGCAGGGCGAGGGGCGTGAACAAGACGCTCATGTCGTGATCCTTCGGCAGAGGCGCCGAGGAGGGCCCTCGGGGCGAGGACCCTCCTCGGTCAGCGATCGGTGCGGTGCGCCGAAGCCGGTGGCCGGCGGCGGCTCAGGCGGGGACGGGAGCCAGCTCGTCCGAGCGAGCCGGCCGGTCCGCCCCGTCCGCGTCGGTCAGCTCGCGCCGGCCGGCGGAGTTGTACGCGGTCCGGTCCAGCGTGCCCTCGCGGGCGGCGACGACGGTCGGCACGAGAGCCTGCCCGGCCACGTTGGTGGCGGTGCGGATCATGTCCAGGATCGGGTCGATCGCCAGCAGCAGACCGGCGCCGGCCAGCGGCAGGCCCAGCGTGCTCAGGGTCAGGGTGAGCATCACGATCGCGCCGGTCAGGCCCGCCGTGGCGGCGGAGCCCACCACCGAGACGAAGGCGATCAGCAGGTAGTCCGTGACGCCCAGGTGTACCCCGAAGACCTGCGCCACGAAGATCGCGGCCAGGGCCGGGTAGATCGCCGCGCAGCCGTCCATCTTCGTGGTGGCGCCGAACGGCACCGCGAACGAGGCGTACTCGCGGGGGACGCCGAGTCGCTCGACGGAGCGCTGGGTCACCGGCATGGTGCCCACCGAGGAGCGGGAGACGAACGCCAGCTCGATCGCCGGCCAGGCGCCCGCGAAGAAGCGCAGCGGGTTGAGCCGCCCGGCGGCCAGCAGCAGCACCGGGTAGACGACGAAGAGCACGATCGCGCAGCCGACGTAGACGGCGGTGGTGAACTTGGCGAGCGGGGCCAGCAGGTCCCAGCCGTACGAGGCGACCGCGTTGCCGATCAGGCCGAGGGTGCCGATCGGGGCGAGGCGGATCACCCACCACAGCGCCTTCTGCACGATGGCCAGCAGCGACCGGTTGAGCGCCACGAACGGCTCGGCGGCCTCGCCGATCAGCAGCGCGGCGGCGCCGACGACCAGGGCGAGGAAGACGATCTGGAGGACGTTGCCCTCGACGAACGCGCCGATCGGGTTGGTCGGCACGATGCCGGTGAGGAAGTCGGTCCAGGAGCCGGTCTTCTTCGGCGCGGCGGCGCCGGACAGGTCGAGGGTGACCCCCTTGCCGGGATCGGTCAGCAGGCCCAGGCCGATGCCGAGGCTGACCGCGATCAGGGCGGTGATGCCGAACCAGAGCAGCGTCTTCAGCGCCAGCCGGGCGGCGTTGGCCACGCCGCGCAGGCTGACCACGCTGACCACGATCGCGGTGAAGACCAGCGGCGGGACGGCCAGCTTGAGCAGCTGGACGAAGAGGTGGCCGACGGTGTCGAGGGTGCCGGTCAGCCAGCTGAGGTCGTTGGCGCGGGCCAGGAAGCCGAGCGCCACGCCGAGCACGAGGCCGAGCAGGATCTGCAGGGAAAAGGGGAACTTGCGCAAAGCGGAAGCCATGAGGGTGCGTCCAAGGTCTGGAGAAGGGTCGGTACGGGGCAGCGTCAGGAACGAGGCTGCGCCGGACAGACGCCGCTGGCCTGCAGTCGGAGGTCGACATACAGGCGCACGGTGAGGTGCCAGACGTTGGTCATCGCCTGGCGACGCTACGCCAGGCCAACGCGCAGGCGGAAGGATCGACCGGCGTGACGCTCCTTACAGCCCTGGTCCTCACGTCCAGAGATCATCACGGGTGACCTCAACCCGGCAGCACCTTCCCCGGGTTCATCAGTCCCCGCGGATCGAACAGCTGCTTGAGCCCGCGCATCAGGTCCAGCTCGTGGCTGTCCTTGTAGTCGGCGATGATCCCTCGCTTCGGCCTGCCTGGCCCTTCCTCACCTTCGGGCCAGACCGAGCGCGGTGGCGGTGGCCAGGCCCCAGCCGGCGGCCACCGCCAGCAGCAGCCGCTCCAGGCCGCCCACCAGGCCGCCCCGCCCGACGGTCAGCATCGCCAGCGCGATCGCGGCGGCCAGCGGCAGGGCCAGGGCGACCCCGAGCCCGGCGATCCGGCGCAGCAGTCGGTCCGTGGCCGGGGAGAGGACCAGCGCCAGCATCGCGAAGACCACGGCGGCGTTCGCGGCGACGCTCGCGCCCCCGTGCACCAGGTCCGCCACGGTCGGCCGCTCGAACGGCGGCAGCGGGCAGCCGGCGCTGCACGTCACCGCGCCGGAGAGCAGGGTGAGGCCGCCGCCGGCGGCGAGCAGCGCGGCGGCCACCCGCAGCGCCGCCGGCAGCGCCACGGCGAGTAGCAGCAGCGCCGCGGCCAGGGCGAAGACCCCGATCCGGTACGCCGGGGCGTACCCGGTGTCGGCGATGCCGGCCTCGCTGACGTACCCGGTCAGGCCCGGGCCGGGACCGGCGACCACGGCGACCGTCACGGCGACGCTGCCCGCCAGCGTGCAGCCGGCGGCGGCCGACGCGGCGGCCGCCCGGAGGGGGCTCCGCCCCGGCTCAGCCACGCCCGTGCGGCGTGGTCCAGCCGGAGGTGTCCGGACCGAGCGGCACGATCCGGGTCGGGTTGATCATGTCGTGGGTGGCGTAGTAGTGCCGCTTGATGTGGTCGAAGTCGACCGTCTCGCCGAAGCCCGGGGTCTGGAACAGGTCCCGGGCGTACGCCCACAGCACCGGCATCTCGGTCAGCTTCTGCCGGTTGCACTTGAAGTGCCCGTGGTACGCAACGTCGAAGCGGACCAGCGTGGTGAAGAACCGCACGTCCGCCTCGGTGATCGTGTCACCCATCAGGTAGCGCTGCCCGGACAGCCGTTCCGACAGCGCGTCCAGCCGGGCGAAGAGCCCGCTGTACGCCTCGTTGTACGCCTCCTGCGAGGTGGCGAAGCCACAGCGGTAGACGCCGTTGTTGACGTCCTGGTGGATCTCCGCCATCAGCGCGTCCATCTCCGGGCGCAACTCCACCGGGTACAGGTCCGGTGCGCCCGGCTTGTGGAACCGGCGCCACTCGGTCGAGAAGTCCAGCGTGAGCTGCGGGTAGTCGTTGGTCACCACCCGACCGGTGAGCGTGTCCACCAGCGCCGGCACGGTCACCCGCCCCAGGTAGTCCGGATCGGTGGCCAGGTACGCCTCGGAGAGGAAGCTGATGTTGAGTACCGGGTCGAAGCCGTCCGCGTCGAGGGCGAACCGCCAGCCCCGCTCGTCCCGGATCGGGTCGACCGTGCCCAGCGAGATGACGTCCTCCAGGCCGAGCAGGGTGCGGACGATCCGGGCCCGGTGCGCCCACGGGCAGGCCCGGCACCAGATCAGCCGGTAGCGGCCGGCCTCCAGCGGCCAGCGGCCCTGCTCGTCCGGCCCGCCGCCCGGCGGGGACGTCGAGTGCGGGGTGACCCGATCGGCGAACCGGTTGGGCTGGCGGACGAACTCCCCGCTGCCGGCGGTCTCTGCGCTGAACTGGGCCCGGGCCATGCCGTCAACCTATCCGTTCCGGGCGTGGATATCCTGGCGCCGGGCGTCCCCGCGACCCGGCGGACGCCGCCACCCGAGCCCCTTCCCACCCCTCGAAGGACAGCGCCGATGACCGTGGCATACCTCGTGGCCGGAGTCCGCACCCCGATCGGCCGGTACGCCGGCGTCCTCGCCGGGGTACGCCCCGACGACCTCGCCGCGCACGTGATCCGCGAGCTGGTCGCCCGGCACCCGTCGGTGGACTGGGCCCGCACCGACGACGTGATCCTCGGCTGTGCCAACCAGGCCGGCGAGGACAACCGCAACGTGGCGCGGATGGCGGCGCTGCTCGGCGGGCTGCCCGAGGAGGTGCCCGGCAGCACGGTCAACCGGCTCTGCGGCTCCGGCCTGGACGCCCTGGCCACTGCGGCCCGGTCGATCGTGGCCGGCGAGGCCGACCTGGTGGTTGCCGGCGGGGTGGAGAGCATGAGCCGGGCGCCGTTCGTGATGCCGAAGGCGACCGCGCCGTTCTCCCGCGCCGCCGAGGTCTACGACACCACGATCGGCTGGCGGCTGGTGAACCCGCTGATGAAGAAGGGGTGGGGCACCGACTCGATGCCGGAGACCGCGGAAAACGTCGCCGCCGAGTTCGGGATCGACCGGGCCGCGCAGGACGAGTTCGCGTTGCGCTCTCAGCAGCGGGCCGCCAAGGCGCAGGCCGACGGCCGGTTCGCCGAGGAGATCGTGCCGGTGACCGTGCCGGCGGGACGGCGCGAGACGAAGCTGGTCGAGGCCGACGAGCACCCGCGGGAGACCTCGCTGGAGAAGTTGGCCGCGCTGCCCACCCCGTTCCGTGCGGGGGGCACGGTGACCGCGGGGAACTCGTCCGGCGTCAACGACGGTGCTGTCGCCCTGCTGGTGGCCTCCGAGGCGGCGGTGTCCCGGTACGGGCTCACCCCGCTGGCCCGGGTCGCCGGATCCACGGCGGCCGGCGTGCCGCCGCGGATCATGGGCATGGGCCCGGTGCCGGCCACCCGCAAGCTGCTCGACCGGCTCGGTGTCGGGCTGGACGCGGTCGACGTGATCGAGCTGAACGAGGCGTTCGCCGCCCAGTCCGTGGCCGTGCTGCGCGAGTTGGGCCTGCCGGAGGACGCCGAGCACGTCAACCCGAACGGCGGCGCGATCGCGCTCGGCCACCCGCTCGGGGCCAGCGGTGCCCGGCTGGCACTCACCGCCGCGCTCGAACTGCGCCGCCGGGGCGGCCGGCGGGCGCTGGCCACGATGTGCGTCGGGGTGGGGCAGGGCATCTCGCTGCTGCTGGAGTCGGCGGCCTGAGCAGACGCCGACTCCATCGCGGCGGCCGACGACAGCGGAAAGTGGATCTCCCGTAACCGGACGTGTGGGCCTAGAGTGGTCAAGACCACACGATCCGCGGGGTCGGCCGGTGTGCCTCCGTGTGCTCGCGCGCGCCCGGGCACCCGGTGCCCTCCCGCACCGCGACGAACTGGGGCGAAGCGATGCAGATGCCGGATGGACTTCCCGCCGAGATCGACCTGACCCGGCCCAGCGCGGCGCGGGTCTACGACTACTTCCTCGGCGGGGCGCACAACTTCGAGATCGACCGACAGCTCGCCGAGCAGATCGCCGGCATGACGCCGAACCTGGCCGCCACCATGCGCTCCGGTCGGGAGTTCCTGCGCCGCGCCGTCCGGGCGCTGCTCGACGCGGGCCTCGACCAGTTCCTCGACATCGGCTCCGGCATCCCGACCGTGGGCAACGTGCACGAGGTCGCCCAGGCGGCGAACCCGGAGGCGCGGATCGTCTACGTCGACATCGACCCGGTGGCGGTGGCGCACAGCCGCGAGCTGCTCGCCGGCAACGACCGGGCCACCGCGATCCGGGCCGACCTGCGGGAGCCGAAGCTGATCCTGGACGAGGCCCGGGCCAGCGGGCTGATCGACTTCGATCGGCCGGTCGGCATCCTGCTCGCCGGGGTGGTCCACTTCATCCCGGACGCCGACCGCCCCGGCGACATCCTGTCCACCCTGCGGGCCGCCGCCGCGCCCGGCAGCTACCTGGTCATCTCGCACTCCACCTTCGAGGACCAGCCGCAGGAGATGCTCGACGCGCAGCGGCTGTCGGCGCGTACCGACACCGAGATCACGCTGCGCTCGCGGGCCGAGATCACCGGCTTCTTCGGCGACTGGACCATCCTCGAACCGGGCGTGGTGCACATGCCGCTCTGGCGCCCCGACTCGCCCTCCGACGTGGACGACCATCCGGAGCGGTTCGGCGCCTTCGGCGGCGTCGCCCGGTACGACCAGCCCGCCGGCTGAGTCGACATGCACGCCGTCCCGCGGCCCGACGGGGACGACTTCAGCCGGCCGGGTGCCCAGGCGTACGCCGCCGAGTGGGCCCGGGCGGTACGCCGACTCGGTTTCGTGCCGCTGAGCGCGGCCGAGACCGAGCGGCTGCTGCTGGTGCACACCGTACGACTGGCCCAGGCCATGCTCGCCCGGACCTTCTCCGCCCAGCCGGCGGAGGACGTCGGGCGGGCGCTGGTGGGGGCCCACCTCACCGAGCCCGGCGTGCTCGACTGGTCGGTGCGTGCCCTCGGCGACCGCTTCCTGGCCGGGGTGCTGCCCGCCCGGGCCGCGCTGCCCGCGGCGCGGCAGCAGGTGGCGGCGTTGCAGGGCCGGCTCTCCGCCGGCTTCGCCCGGGCCCTGCGCGATCGCACCTTCAGCCAGCAGGAGCGGATCGCCCGCTCGGCCTGGCAGGCGCGGGACTCCGTCGAGCAGGCGCTGCGGGACAGCGAGGCGCGGTTCCGCGCGGTCTTCATCGGCGCGGCGATCGGGATCGGCATCGCCGGCATCGACGGGAAGATCATCGACCTCAACCAGTCCTTCGCCGACATGCTGGGCTACCCGCTCGAGGAGTTGCGCCAGATCAACGTCGCCTCGCTCTTCCACCCCGACGACGCGCCCGGCCTGTGGGAGCTCTACCAGGAGCTGATCGAGGGCAAGCGGGACAGCGCCCGGGTGGAGAAGCGCTACCACCGCAAGGACGGCAGCATCGTCTGGACCGACCTGGCCGTCTCACTGATCCGGTACGACGACGGCCGGCCCCGGTTCACCGTCGCGATGATCGAGGACATCACCGAGCGGTACGAACTCCAGCAGCGGCTGCGCTTCCAGGCGCTGCACGACCCGCTCACCGGCCTGCCCAACCGGACGCTCTTCTTCGAGACGCTGGGGCGGGTCTTCGACACGGCCGGCCCGGAGCAGCGGGTCGGGATCTGCTTCCTCGACCTGGACGGCTTCAAGGCGATCAACGACAGCCTCGGCCACGACCTCGGCGACCGGCTGCTGATCAAGATCGCTCGGCGGCTGGCCGACTGCGTCGCCGGGCGTGGCCACCTGGTGGCCCGGATGGGCGGCGACGAGTTCGTCATCCTGGTCGACTCCGGCGACGGCATCGACGACGCGGTCGAGGTGGCCGAGCTGGCGCTGGCCGCGGTCTCCGCCCCGGTGCACATCGGGGACCAGCAGCTCGCCGTCTCGGCCAGTATCGGCATCGTGGAGTGCCCGGCCGCGGAGACCAGCGTCTCGGAGCTGATGAAGGCCGCCGACACCACGCTCTACTGGGCGAAGGCGGAGGGGCGCGGCCGGTGGGCGGTGTACGACCCGGAGCGCAGCGCTGCCGACATCGCCCGCTCCTCCCTGGCCGCGGGGCTGCCGGCCGCGCTCGACCGGGGCGAGTTCGTGCTGCACTACCAGCCGATCGTGTCGCTGCTGGACGGCACGATGCTGGCGGTGGAGGCGCTGGTCCGCTGGCAGCACCCGGAGCGGGGGCTGATCGGGCCGGACCGGTTCATCGGCCTGGCCGAGGAAACCGGGTTGATCGTCCGGCTCGGCGCCTGGGTGCTCGGGCAGGCGTGCCGGGACGCCGAGAGCTGGCGGCGGGCGTACCCGGACGCGCGGCTGGTGGTCAGCGTCAACCTGGCCGCCCGGCAGGCCGACGACCCGGCGATCGTGGAGACGGTGGCCGACGCGTTGGCCCGGACCGGGCTCCCGGCCGAGCTGCTGCAACTGGAGCTGACCGAGAGCGCGGTGATGGGCAGCGCCGGGGAGCCGCTGCGGTCGCTGCACGAGCTGGCCGACCTCGGCGTACGCCTGGCCATCGACGATTTCGGCACCGGGTACTCGAACCTGGCGTACCTGCGCCGGTTGCCGATCCACTGCCTCAAGCTGGCCGGACCCTTCGTCGAGGGCATCCGGGCCGACGGCGCGGACGCCGACCACCGGGACGAGCGGATCGTCGACGCGCTGGTCCGGCTGGCGCACGCGCTGGAACTCGGGGTCACCGCCGAGGCCGTGGAGACCGCAGTGCAGGCCGAGCGGTTGCGGGCGCTGCGCTGCGACACCGGGCAGGGACGCTGGTTCGGCGCGCCGGTCCCCGCGGAGCAGATCCGCTCCCGGCTCGCGGGCGGGGAGGTTGCGGCGTGACCAGGCGCTGCGGGCTGCGCGCCGGCCGGGCGGCCGGGTCCGCCGTCGGGCGGGGCGCCGACAGCGCGGGGCCGAGCGTGCGGCACGGCCCGAGACGGAAGGTGGCGGTGTGGGGCTGACCGACACGCAGGCGGTCGTCGCGGTGGTCGCCGCGCTGGCCATCCTGGCCGGACTGGCCGGGGTGGTGGTGCCCGGGCTGCCGGCGCTGCCGCTGTGCTGGGGCGGGGTGCTGGTCTGGGCGCTCTTCGGCGACGCCGGCCCGGGGCGCTGGGCGGTGCTCGCCGCCGCCACCCTGGCCGCCGCCGGCGGTACCGTGGTCAAGTACCTCTGGCCGGGGCGGCACCTGAAACGGACCGGCGTGCCGACCTCCTCGCTGCTGGCCGGGGGCGTGCTGGGGTTGATCGGGTTCTTCGTCATCCCGGTCGTCGGCCTGGTGATCGGCTTCGTGGGCGGGGTTTGGGGTGCCGAACGGCTTCGGCTGGGCAGCAACCAGCTCGCCTGGCCGGCCACCGTGCAGGCGCTCAAGGCGGCCGGTCTGTCCATGCTGGTCGAGTTCCTCGCCGGCCTGCTGATCGCCGCCCTCTGGGTCGCCGGCCTGCTGCTCGCCTGAGGTCCGGTCGGAAGATCCACGCCGGATGCGGAATCCCACGCCTTCCAGAGCGCCGGACGCCGCGACATGCGGCAAAACTGGGGATCAGTGCGAAGGGCGACGGCGCGGGGTGCCCGGAGGGTACGGCGGATCGCCGTACGGGTGAGAGAGAGGTGTGCACCCCGCGCCGTCGCGGGCCGGGCGTTGCCGAGCGCCCGGCGGTGGCCCATCGCGATCGGGCCTGGTCACTGGCTCAAGGATGCGGTCGGGGCAACCGATGCGGCAACGCATTTAGCACCGGCGGCGGGAAGCGCGGTGCGGGGAAGCGCGGCGCGGGCATCGGTTAATGGTCTGGTCCTGATCGAATTTTCGGTCGATCTCCATTGACGTGGTTGAGGGTGCGGTCCATTATCCCGTCAGGCGGTGACGCAGGTCACAGTCTCTACCCCCGCGGTCCAAGGGAGACACCGATGAGCTCAACGATCCAGGACGGCGTACCCCCGGCTTCCCCCGTCACCGACGAGGAACGCCTCGCGCAGCTGGGATACAAGCAGGAGCTGCGTCGAAAGCTGTCCGGCTTCTCCAATTTCGCCGTCTCGTTCTCCATCATCTCCATCCTGGCCGGCGCGATCACGTCGTACGGCATCGCCATGACGGCGGGCGGCCCGCTGGCAATCACCCTGGGCTGGCTCTTCGTCGGCGTCATGGTGATCTTCGTCGCGCTGGCCATGGCCGAGATCTGCTCGGTCTACCCCACCGCCGGCGCCCTTTACTGGTGGGCCGCGGCACTGGCCAAGCGGAACAGGGCGGCCTGGGCGTGGTTCGTCGGCTGGTTCAACTTCCTGGGCGAGGTGGCGGTGACCGCCGCGATCGACTTCGGTGCGGCGATCACCACGTCCGCCTTCCTGAGCCTCGCCTTCGACATGGAGGTGACCGCCGGGCGCACCTTCCTGATCTTCCTGCTGATCATCGTCGCCCACGGCCTGCTCAACACCTTCGGCGTCAATCTCGTGCGCGTCCTCTCGGACGTCAGCGCCTGGTGGCATCTCGTCGGTGTGGCGGTCATCGTCGCCGTGCTCGCCATCGTGCCGGACCAGCACAAGTCCATCTCCGACGTCTTCCTCGAGGTACGCAACGAGACCGGCTTCACCTTCGCCGGCGCGGCCGGGTACGCCGTCCTCATCGGTCTGCTGATGGCGCAGTACACCTACACCGGCTACGACGCCAGCGCGCACGTGGCGGAGGAGACGCACGACGCCGCCCGCTCCGCGCCGCGCGGCATCGTGATGTCGGTCGTGGTCTCGGTCATCGCCGGCTTCGTGCTCCTGTTCGCCATCACCTGGTCCATCCAGGACTACGAGGCGCAGCGGACAACGGCGCTGGGTCTGCCTCCGGCGCAGATCTTCATCGACGCGGTGGGGCATGACCTCGGCACGTTCCTGCTCTTCATCTGCGTGGCCGCTCAGTTCTTCTGCGGCATGGCGTCGGTCACGGCGAACTCTCGGATGGCCTACGCGTTCAGCCGGGACGGCGCGCTGCCCGGATCCGACATCTGGAAGCGGGTCAACCCGCGCACGGGCACACCGACGAACTCGATCTGGCTCTGCGTCGTCTGCTCGTCTCTGCTCGTCCTGCCGTCCCTCTGGAACACCACCGCCTATCTGGCGGCCACCTCCATCGCGGTGATCGGCCTCTACATCGCGTACGTGGCGCCGGTCTTCCTGCGGCGGCGGAGGACGGACTTCCAGGTCGGCCCGTGGAACCTGGGCCGGTGGAGCGCGCCGGTCGGATGGATCGCCGTCGTCTGGGTCGCGCTCATCTGCGTCCTGTTCGTCCTGCCCACCAGCAGCCCCATCACCGCCAGCACCTTCAACTACACGATCGTCGCGGTCGGCGTCGTGCTCGGCGGTGCCTGGCTCTGGTGGCTGCTGAGCGCCCGGCACTGGTTCACCGGCCCCCGGCACAACGTGCCGGATCCGGTGATCCCCAAGCCGGCGGCGGGCGCCGAGCCCGTCACCGAGCCGACCGCCGAGTAGGTTGCCGGCGTGGCGGGTGCTCCGGCGGGCACCCGCCACGCGGCCCCGGACGGTGGGGAGGGGACGGCCGATGCCGATCAATGCCGGGACTGCCGAGCCGGGTGTCGCCGCCGCTCGGGTAGCGAGCGACGGCGCGGCATCCGCGCCGGACCCCAGTGCGGAAGCCGTACCGGCCTTTCCGGTGTGGCGGCCGGTGCGTGGCGGCAACGCCTTCGAGATCACCGTCGCCCGGCTCGTCCAGGCGATCAAGCTGGGCATGGTCCGGGTCGGCGAGCGGCTGCCCGCCGAGCGCGAGTTGGCCGAGCGACTGCAGGTCAGCCGGGTGACCCTGCGGGAGGCGATAGCGGCGTTGCGCGACGCGGGCTATCTGGAGTCCCGTCGAGGGCGAACCGGTGGGACCTTTGTCCGCTCGGCGCTGCCCGCATCCGGTTCCGGTGGCGGGCGCCCGGACGCGGGAGAGCTGGCCCGCGAGATGGGCGACCGGCTGCATGACGCGCTGGACTTCCGGCGGGTACTGGAGTCGGGTGCGGCGGCCCTGGCCGCCAACCGCAGCCTGTCGGCAATCGAACGGCAGCACCTGGTCGCCGCACTGGCCGCCTCCCGCGACCGCGATCCGCTGACCCGGCGTGTCTCGGACTCCCGGCTGCACCTGGCGGTCGCCGCGGCCAGCGGTTCCCCTTCGTTGGCGGCGGCCGTCGCCGACGTGCAGTTGACCCTCGACCGGCTCCTCGCCGCGATCCCGGTGATCACCCGAAACCTCGACCACTCCGACGCCCAGCACACCCGGGTCGTGGATGCGATCCTGGCCGGCGACCCGAACGGCGCCCGGTTGGTGATGGAGGAGCACTGCGACGGCACGGCGGAGCTGCTGCGCGGTCTGCTCGGGTGAGGCGGGCCGGCCATTGACGGATGCAATGGTTCGGTAGTAGACCTTTCTTATGGAGGCTGGCCGATGAGGAAAGCTCCGCTCACGCTGGAACAACTCCGGGTCGCCGTCGCCGAGCGCGAGCTCGACACGGTGGTGCTCGCCTTGGCCGACATGCAGGGCCGGCTGCAGGGCAAACGGTTTCACGCCCCCTACTTCCTCGACCAGGTGGTCGCGCACGGCAGCGAGGGGTGCAACTACCTGCTCGCCGTGGACGTCGACATGAACACCGTCGACGGGTACGCGATGTCGAGCTGGGCGCGCGGCTACGGCGACTTCGCGATGAAGCCCGACCTCGCCACCCTGCGCCGGGTGCCCTGGCAGCCGGGCACCGCAATGCTGCTGGCCGACCTGGAGTGGCTGGACGGCTCCGGCCCGGTGGTCGCCTCGCCGCGGCAGATCCTGCGCCGGCAGTTGGCGCGGCTGGCCGCCCACGGGCTGACCGCGTACGCCGGCACGGAGCTGGAGTTCGTCCTCTTCCGGGACTCGTACGAGCAGGCCTGGCGGCGGGGCTACCGGGACCTGACGCCGGCCAACCAGTACAACGTGGACTATTCGCTGCTGGGCACCGCCCGGGTGGAGCCGCTGCTGCGCCGGATCCGCACCGAGATGGCCGGCGCCGGGCTGACCCCGGAGAGCGCAAAGGGCGAGTGCAACCTGGGCCAGCACGAGATCGCCTTCCGCTACGACGAGGCGCTGGCCTGTGCCGACCACCACGTCATCTACAAGAACGGGGCCAAGGAGATCGCCGCCCAGGAGGGCATGTCGATCACCTTCATGGCCAAGCCGAACGCCCGCGAGGGCAACTCCTGCCACATCCACTTCTCGCTGCGGGATCGGGATGGCCGGTCGGCGATGCTCGGTGACGGGCCCGCGCACCTGTCCGCGACCGGGCAGCGGGTGCTGGCCGGGCTGCTGGACACCATGCGGGAGTTCAGCCTCTTCTTCGCCCCGAACGTCAACTCCTACAAGCGGTACCAACCCGGTTCGTTCGCCCCGACCGCGCTGTGCTGGGGCACCGACAACCGGACATGCGCCCTGCGGCTGGTCGGGCACGGGCCGGGCATGCGGGTGGAGAACCGAGTGCCCGGCGCGGACGTCAACCCGTACCTGGCGATCGCCGCCCTGGTCGCCGGGGCGGTGCACGGCATCGAGCAGGAGCTGGAGCTGGGCGAGGAGTGCACCGGAAACGCGTACGACGACGCGGCCGCCGAGCGCGTCCCCGGCACCCTCCGCGACGCCCTCACCCTCTGGGAGTCCTCCCCCGTGGCGAAGGACGCCTTCGGCGACGAGGTCGTCGCCCACTACGCCAACCAGGCCCGCGTCGAACTGAGGGCCTTCGACGCCGCGGTAACGGACTGGGAACTAACCCGTGGCTTCGAACGCCTCTGACCTCCGCCCGCTCTCCGCGATCTTGCAGCTGTGGTTGGCGAGATGTCCAGACAGGCGCGGATTGTCGGCACCGAAAGTGCAAGATCGCGAGGGCCTGGGAGGGCGGGACCGTGACTGAGGTGAGGAATCCGGCGACGGGGGAGGTTGTGGCGAGGGTGGCCGCTACGTCGCTCGCGGAGACCGATGCGGCGATTGGGCGGGCGGCGCGGGCGTTCGACGTGTGGCGAGGCGTCGCGCCGGGGGAGCGGGGGCGGGTGTTGCGGCGGTTCGCGGGGGTGGTGGACGCGCACCTGGAGGAGTTGGCCCAACTCGAGGTACGCAACGCCGGGCACACCATCGGCAACGCGCGCTGGGAGGCGGGCAACGTCCGCGACGTGCTGGACTACTACGCCGGCGCCCCGGAGCGGCTGACCGGGCGGCAGATCCCGGTGCCGGGCGGGCTGGACGTGACCTTCCATGAGCCGCTCGGCGTGGTCGGCGTGATCGTGCCGTGGAACTTCCCCATGCCGATCGCCGGCTGGGGTTTCGCCCCGGCGCTCGCCGCCGGCAACACCGTCGTGCTCAAGCCCGCCGAGCTGACCCCGCTGACCGCGTTGCGCCTGGCCGAGCTGGCCCTCGACGCCGGCCTCCCGGAGGACGTGTTCACCGTGCTGCCCGGGCAGGGCAGCGTGGTGGGGGAGCGGTTCGTCACCCACCCGGCGGTACGCAAGGTCTGCTTCACCGGCTCCACCGAGGTCGGCACCCGGATCATGGCCGGCTGCGCGGCACAGGTGAAGCGGGTGACCCTCGAGTTGGGCGGCAAGAGCGCCAACCTGGTCTTCGCCGACGCCGACCTGGAGAAGGCGGCCGCCACCGCGCCGTACGCGGTCTTCGACAATGCCGGCCAGGACTGCTGCGCCCGGTCCCGGATCCTGGTCCAGCGACCGGTGTACGACCGCTTCCTGGAACTCCTCGAGCCGGCCGTGCGCGGCTTCCGGGTGGAGGACCCGGCCCGAGAGACCGCCGAGATGGGCCCGCTGATCTCAGCCGGTCACGCCGAGTGGGTCGCCGGATACGTCGACGGCGCCAAGGTCGCCTTCACCGGCTCCCGCCCCGACGGCCCCGGCTACTGGTACGCCCCCACCGTGCTGCTCGCCGACTCACCCGAGGACCGGCACTGGCGGGAGGAGATCTTCGGTCCGGTGGTCTCGGTGCTCCCGTTCGACGACGAGGCCGACGCGATCCGGCTGGCCAACGACACCGAGTACGGCCTCTCCGGCTCGATCTGGACCCGGGACGTGGGCCGGGCGGTGCGGGTGGCCCGGGCGGTGGAGTCGGGGAACCTCAGCGTCAACTCGCACTCCTCGGTGCGCTACTGGACCCCGTTCGGCGGGATGAAGCGCTCCGGCCTGGGCCGTGAGCTGGGTCCGGACGCGCTGCACGCCTTCACCGACGTCAAGAACGTGTTCATCTCGACAGAGGAGTGAGCAAAGTGCAGGGTCGGCTACAGGACCGGGTGGCCGTGGTCACCGGGGCGGGCAGCGGGATCGGGTTGGCCACGGTACGGCGGTTCGCCACCGAGGGGGCCCGGGTGGTCTGCGTGGACATCGACCCCGAGGCCGGCAAGCGGGCCGCCGACGAGGTCGGCGGCGACTTCGTGGCCTGCGACGTGGCCTGCGACGCGGCGGTCCGGGACCTCTTCGACGGGGTGGTCGAGCGGCACGGGCGGGTGGACGTGGCCTTCAACAACGCGGGCATCTCGCCGCCGGACGACGACTCGATTCTGGAGACCGGTCTGGACGCCTGGGAGCGGGTGCTGCGGGTCAACACCACCAGCGTCTACCTGTGCTGCAAGTACGTCATCCCACATATGCGCCGGCAGGGCCGGGGTTCGATCATCAACACCGCCTCCTTCGTGGCGCTGATGGGGGCGGCGACGTCGCAGATCGCGTACACCGCGAGCAAGGGCGGGGTGCTGGCGATGACCCGGGAACTGGGGGTGCAGTTCGCCCGGGAGGGGATCCGGGTCAACGCGCTCTGTCCCGGCCCGATCGCCACCCCGCTGCTGCTGGAGCTCTTCGCCGCCGACCCGGAGCGGGCCGCCCGCCGACTGGTGCACGTGCCGATGGGCCGATTCGGCAAGCCGGAGGAGATCGCCGCCGCGGTGGCCTTTCTGGCCAGCGACGACTCGTCGTTCATGACCGCCGCGCAGTTCGTGGTGGACGGCGGGATCACCGGCGCGTACGTGACCCCGCTGTGAGCCGGCCACTGATCGGGATCACCGCGTACGTCGAGCCGGCCAGCTGGGCGGTGTGGCGGGACGTGCCGGCGACGCTGGTCCCGCACGCGTACGTCCAGGCGGTGGCCGCCTCCGGCGGCCGGGCCGTGGTGCTGCCCCCGGACGACGTCGACGCGGACGTGCTGCGGGTCCTCGACGGGCTGCTCCTGGCCGGCGGCGCCGACATCGGCCCCGAGCGGTACGGCCAGCCGCCCGACCCGCGCACCGAGAGCCGCACGGACCGGGACGCCGGCGAGCTGGCCCTGCTCACCGCCGCGCTCGCCACCGACCTGCCGGTGCTCGGCGTGTGCCGGGGAATGCAGCTGCTGGCGGTCGCGCACGGCGGCGCGCTGCACCAGCACCTGCCGGACGTGGTCGGTCACGACGGGCACCGCCCCGCGCCCGGGGTGTACGGCGCGCATCCGGTCCGGTTCACGCCCGGCAGCCTGGCCGGGTCGGTGATGTCCGGGGTGGACTCGGTCAACTCCTACCACCACCAGGCCGTGGCCGACCCGGGCGGGCTGACCGTCACCGGTTGGGGGGAAGACGGGGTGGTGGAGGCGGTCGAGGACCCGCGGCGGCGCTTCGTGCTGGGCGTCCAGTGGCACCCGGAGAACGACGTCGACCCCCGCCCGGTCGCCGCGCTGGTCCGGGCGGCGCGATCCACCTGACGGACGACGCGCGCCTCGGCGACCCTGCCTGGCGTCCGGTGCCCCGGGGCGAGCGGGACCTGTTGCACACATCACATTCTCGACGTACCGCTGTGGATCTGGGTTACGCCAGGATGAGGCGTAGGTAACCAGCGACCGGCCGCGCGAACGCGTTACGTCGCTCGTCCGTCCGGGTACTAGGGCGGGATGGTCGGCGAGCTTTGTCGGCCGTCGTGGACATGGCCGGTGCGGGAGGCTGCATGAGTTCGGCCCAACGGGGCGAGGACGGATGTCGTTCGTCCTCGGGGACCGGCGAGGCGGAGCTCCCACCGCTGCTGGCGGCGGCCTTCGCGGCGGGCGGCGAGATGGGTGAGCGGCTGCGCCGCTTCGACTGGCCCGCCACCCGGCTCGGCGGGCCGGAGAGCTGGCCGCCCGCGCTCTGCCACGCCGTCAGCATGATGCTCTCCTCCGGGGCCCAGATCGCGATGTTCTGGGGCGACGAGCACCGCACCTTCTACAACGACGCCTACCTGCCGACCATCGGGGCAAAGCACCCGGCGGTGATCGGGCAGCCGGCCCGCGAGCACTGGGTCGAGACCTGGGACGTCCTCGGGCCGTTGCTGGACGGGGTCCGCCGCACCGGCGAGCCCTACCGCGGCGAGAACCACCCCTTCGTCATCGACCGGCACGGCTTCCTGGAGGACGTCTACTTCGACGTCTCGTACGACCCCATCCGCGACGCCGACGGCACCGTCAACGGCGTCTTCTGCGTCGTCAACGAGACCACGGGCCGGGTGCTCGGCGAGCGCCGGATGCGGGCCCTGGCCGAGCTGGGCACCCGGCTCGCCGACGTGCAGAGCACGCTGGAGCTGGGCCGGGCCGCGGCCCAGGTGCTCGACGGACACCGGGCGGACCTGCCGTTCAGCCTCCTCTGGCTGCATGACGAGGACGGCAGGCCGGCGCTGGCCGGATGCAACGGCGTCGATCCCGGGCAGGTCATCGACGTACCGCCGGAGCTGCTGGCCCGGATCGCCTCCGGCGGGGCCGCGGACGGCGACGGGACGCTGCCGGTGGCCGACCTGCTCGGCGCGGTGCCGCCGGACGCGGCCGAACAGGCGCTGGTGCTGCCGATCAGCGCGACGAAGGAGGCCGCCGGCGCGCTCGTGGTGGGCCTGGCCCGCCGGCTTCCGCTCACCGACGAATACCGCGACTTCGTCGACCTGGTGGCGGCCCAGATCTCCCGCGCGGTCGGCAAGCAGCGGGCGTACGAGCAGGAACGCGCGCGGGCCGCGGAGCTGGCCGCGCTGAACCGGGCCAAGGCCAACTTCTTCGCCAACGTCAGCCACGAATTCCGCACCCCGCTGACCCTGGTCCTCGGCCCGCTGGAGGACATGCTCGCCGTCCCCGGGCTGTCGGCCGCGGACACCGAGCGGCTGGCCGTGATGCACCGTAATGCGCTGCGCCTGGTCAAGCTGGTCAACACCGTCCTCGACTTCTCCCGCCTCGAGTCCGGCCGACTGGCCGCCCGCTTCCAGCCCACCGACCTGGCCGACTACACCTCCCGACTGGCCAGCACCTTCCGCTCCGCGACCGACCGCGCCGGGCTGCGCCTGGTGGTCGACTGCCCACCGCTGCCCGCGCCGGTCTACGTCGACCGGGACATGTGGGAGAAGATCGTCCTCAACCTGGTGTCGAACGCGGTCAAGTTCACCTTCGACGGCGAGATCCGGGTCCGGGTCCGGGCCGCCGACGGCGCCGCCCGGCTGGAGGTGACCGACACCGGCGTCGGCATCGTGCCGGAGGAGCTGGCGCACGTCTTCGAGCGGTTCCACCGGGTGCCCGGCGTGCGTTCCCGCACCCACGAGGGGACCGGGATCGGGCTCGCCCTGGTCCGCGAGCTGGTCGAGATGCACATTGGCACGGTCGAGGCCCGCAGCCGACTGGACGAGGGCAGCACCTTCACCGTCACCGTACCGTTCGGGTACGTGCACCTGCCCGCCGACCGGGTGGCCACCCTCGCTCCGGTGCCGCTGACCGAGCCGGAGCAGGCCCGCCTCTACGTCGCCGAGACCGCGCTCTGGACCGACCAGGTGGAGACCCCCGGTCCGCTGCCGGAACCGGTCGACGCACCCGTCGGCGCCGGCCGGATCCTGCTCGCCGACGACAACGCCGACCTGCGCGAACACGTCAGCCGCCTGCTCGCCCCCGGGTACGAGGTGGTCGCCGTGCCGGACGGCGTGGCGGCGCTCCGGCTGGCCGTCGAGTCCCCGTTCGACCTGGTGCTGACCGACGTGATGATGCCCCGGCTGGACGGCTTCGGGCTGGTCACCGCGCTCCGGGCCGACCCGCGTACCCGGCACGTGCCGATCGTGCTGCTCTCCGCCCGGGCCGGCTCGGCCGAGGCGGTCGCCGGGCTCTCGGCCGGCGCCGACGACTACCTGACCAAGCCCTTCTCCAGCCAGGAGCTGATCGCCCGGGTCCGGGCCAACGTGGAGCTCGGCCAGCTGCGCGGCCAGATCATCCGCCGGCTCCGCGCGCTGGCCGACGCGGCGGTGGCGATCAACACCGCCCGGTCCACGGCCGAGGTGGTGCAGGTCGCCGCCCGGCACGCGCTCGGTCTGGCCGAGGCGGCCCGGGTGGTGGTCACCGCCACCGGCGCCCGCCACGAGGCGGACGGCGGCGGCGAAGCCCCGGTCGACCCGTCGGTGGTGCTGCCGTTGACCGGCACGAGCGGCGAGCAGCTCGGCGAGCTGCGGGTCTGGCGCCGCGACGGCGACGGCACCGAGCGGGCCGCGCTGACCGAGCTGGCCCGCCTGGTCGGCGTACGGCTGGAGAACGCCCGGCTCTATGAGGCCGAGCACCGGATCGCCACCACCCTCCAGCACAGCCTGCTGCCGCGCACCCTGCCGCAGCTGCCCGGCGCGGTGGTGGCCAGCCGCTACCTGCCCGGCAGCGCGGACGTCGAGGTGGGCGGCGACTGGTACGACGTGATCGGGGTCGCCGACGACGCGCTCGTGCTGGTGATCGGCGACGTGGTGGGCAAGGGCGTCCGGGCGGCCGCCGCGATGGGCCAGCTGCGCAACGCGCTGCGGGCGTACGTCCTGGAGGGCTTCGACCCGGGTCAGGCCCTGACCCGGCTGAACCGGCTGGTCCGCTCCACCGAGGGCGGCTCCTTCACCACCGTGCTCTGTCTCTGGTTCTCCCCGCGCACCCGCCGGCTGCGGTACGCCAGCGCCGGTCATCCGTCACCCCTGCTGATCCGCGAGGATGAGGTGGCGTTGCTGCACGATCGGGCCCTCGGACCGCCCGTCGGGGCCATCGCGCAGCCGTCGTACCGGACCGTCGAGGGCGAGCTGTCCCCCGGCGGTCGGTTGCTGCTCTACACCGACGGTCTCATCGAGGACCGCCAGCTCGGCATCGACGCGGCGCTCGGCCAGCTGCATGCGGACGCGACGACCCGGGGAGCGCACGTGGCCGATCTGGTCGACGCGGTGGTCGAGCGGGTCGCCAGCCGGCCCCGGCATGACGACGTGGCCGTGCTGGCCCTGGAGGCGACCGAGCTGAACCGGTTCGTGCTACGGCTGCCGGCCGACCCGACCCGACTCAGCGTGCTGCGCAAGCGGCTGGACGATTTCCTCGCCGCCCACCAGATCGGCGAGGACGACCTGTTCGACCTCACCGTGGCGATCTCCGAGGCTGCCGCGAACGCCATCGAGCACCCGGTCTCGCCGACCGAGCCGGTGATCAGCGTCGAGGTGACGATCGAGGACCGCACGGTGACCGCCACGGTCCGCGACAGTGGGCGGTGGCGGGAGTCCACCGGCTCGGGCTTCCGGGGGCGTGGGCTGGCGCTGATCAAGGCGCTCGGCGAGTTGACGGTGCGGCGTAGCGCCGACGGCACCGAGGTGACGCTGCGCCGGCAGCTCCAGGACTGACCCGGTCGGCTCAGGCCGTGCGAAGCCAGTCCTGCTCGCCTAGACCGGAGATCTCCAGCACGCGGTGGACCTGCCGGGACGGCAGCACGGTCAGCGCGCCGGGGTAGCGCTGGGCCAGCCGGACCACCGCGTGGATGGCCGCCGAGTCGAAGAACGTGACCGCCCGCAGGTCGAGCGTCACGTGCCCGGCGGGCTCGGCGAGGGCGGTCTGGAGCATGCTGTCGGCGGTGGCCATGTCGACCTCGCCGGTCACCACCACGTGGAGCTGATCACCGTCGACCTCCGAAGTCGCGGAGAAGACGGGAGGTGCACCCGCTTGATCCACGCAGCCACAATCGCACAGCCGGCCCGGCCCGGCAACAGTCCGCGGGAGCGGGCTGTGGCGGGGCCCACCCGGCCCTCGGCGATAGGGTGTCGACATGACCGTCCGTGCGCCGCTGACCCCAGGCACGCTCTCCCCGTGGCGACCGGTGCCAGCCCACATCCCCAGGCCGGAGTACGTGGGCAAGAAGCGCCCCCAGGAGTGGCGCGGCTCGCATGTGCAGACGCCGGAGACCATCGAGAAGATGCGGATCGCCGGCCGGCTCGCCGCCCAGGCCACCCAGCTCGCCGGGGAGCACTGCAAGCCGGGGGTGACCACCGACGAGATCGACCGGGTGGTGCACGAGTTCCTGTGCGACCACGGCGCATACCCGTCGACGCTGGGCTACAAGGGCTTCCCGAAGTCCTGCTGCACCAGCCTCAACGAGGTGATCTGCCACGGCATCCCCGACTCGACGGTGCTCGAGGACGGCGACATCATCAACGTCGACGTCACCGCGTACATCGGCGGGGTGCACGGGGACACCGACGCCACCTTCTGCGTGGGCGAGGTGAGCGAGGAGGCCCGGCTGCTGGTCGAGCGGACCCACGAGGCGATGATGCGGGGCATCAAGGCGGTCGCCCCGGGCCGGCAGATCAACGTGATCGGCCGGGTGATCGAGTCGTACGCCAAGCGGTTCGGCTATGGCGTGGTCCGCGACTTCACCGGTCACGGCATTGGCGAGTCCTTCCACAGCGGTCTGTACGTGCCGCACTATGACAGCCCCCGTCCGACCGACGTGATGGAGCCGGGGATGACGTTCACCATCGAGCCGATGATCACCCTGGGCACCTACCAGTACGACATGTGGGACGACGGCTGGACGGTGGTCACCAAGGACCGGAGGTGGACGGCCCAGTTCGAGCACACCATCGTCGTGACCGACGACGGCTACGAGATCCTCACCCTGCCGTGACCGAGACCCCGGCGGCGCTGCGCGAGGCGCACCACGCGGACGTGGCCGGCGGCTGGCTGCGACCGGCCGTGTTCGGCGCGATGGACGGACTGGTCACCAACATCGCCCTGATCGCGGGCGTCGGCGGTGGTGGTGTCTCCCCGCGCAGCATCGTCCTCACCGGCGCGGCCGGCCTGGTCGCCGGCGCCATCTCGATGGGCCTGGGGGAGTACACCAGCGTCCGGTCGGCCAACGAGCAGGTCGCCGCCGAGGTGGCCAAGGAGCGGCGCGAGCTGGAGCGGCATCCTGAGGCGGAGGCCCGGGAACTGGCCGAGACGTGGGTCGCCCGCGGCCTGCCCCGAGACCTGGCCGTGCAGGTGGCCGAGGCGGTGCGGCGCAACCCGGAGGAGGCGCTGCGCATGCACGTCCGGGAGGAGCTGGGCGTCGACCCGGACGAGCAGCCGAGCCCGTGGGCGGCGGCGATCTCCTCGTTCCTGTGCTTCTCCCTCGGCGCCCTGGTTCCGCTGCTGACCTACCTGCTCGGCTTCACCAGCCTCTGGCTGGCGCTCGGCGTCGGCGGGGTGGGGCTCTTCGTGGCCGGGGCGATCGTCGCCCGGTTCACCAATCGCCGGTGGTGGTCCAGCGGGCTGCGGCAGCTCCTCCTGGGCGCGGCGGCCGCCGCCGCGACGTACCTGGTGGGCGCCCTGATCGGCGTCCAGGGCGGGGTCAGCTGACCCTCCCTGCCGCACCGCCGTCCCGCGCATTTCCCGGAAGCGTGGCCATTCCGCGTCGGATAGCCACTCGTTCCTTGAAACAGTGCGATCCGTGGGGGCGGCGGAGGCGTCAGCCGTCGAGGAGGTCGTCGACGGTGCCGTCGACCGGGCGGCCACGGGCGGCCAGCTCCTCGGCCTGCCGGGCCAGGACCGCGCCAACCTCGGTCATGTCCGCGCCGGCCAGCCCGGTACGCCGGACGGCGTCCCCGGGATCGCGGAAGTAGGTGCGGCTGAGCAGCCCCTGCACCGTGGCCGCCGCCAGCCGTGCCTCGCCGAGCATGAGCAGCGCCTGGTCGGTCTCGTACCACTCGGCGAGCCGGGTGGCCCGGGCGTGCGCGGCGCTGCCCCGGTACCACGCCTGCCGGGCGGCCGCGCTGAACTCGGCCGGCCGGGCCCGGGCCAGCCGCGCCAGGTGCTCGTCGCGCAGGCTGCGCAGCCAGCCGGTCGGGTCGTGCAGCGCGCGGGTGGTGACGTACCGGTCGGCGGCCAGCGGCCAGAGCGATGTGATCGTTCGGGCCTGCCGCAGGTAGTCGTCCGCGCCCGCGACGGTCAGGTCGACCAGCACCCCGTCCACCCGGCGGGTGGACGGCATCGGGCCGGTGCCCGGCCGGTAGGTGGCCAGCAGCAGCCCGATCTCGCCGTCCCCGCCTCCGTCGTCGTCGCCGTGGGCCAGCGGGCCGTGCACCGCGACGGCGAGGATCTCGGCCGGGAACCGCCGCAGCGCCCCCTCCGCCACCCGCTCGGCGACCCTCCACCGTGGGTCGTCCAGGTGCGGGTCGGTCTCCACCTCCACGCCGCTTCCGTCCACGGGCCACCTCCGTCCGACGACGGGGCCACCGGGGCGCCGGCGGCCCGGGGCGTCGCTGCCCGGTCGGGACCGGCGCAGCGCGGACCATCCGCCGCTCACCACCCTAATCAGGACCGTCCGCCACGCCGACGTGCCGCGCCCGTGTCCCGGGTCAGGACGGGTCGGGCCCGGCCCGGACGAGGCTCGTCTCGCAGTGGTCGAGCCAACGGATCTCCGCCTCGGCCTGGAAGACCATCGCGTCCAGCACCAGCCGCCAGGGCAGGTCCTCCGGCCCGTCGCTGGCGTACTTCATCCGGGTCAACTCCTGCAACGCGCGCATGCTGGCGCCGCGCTGGGTCTGCAGCACCGAGCGGACGTCGACGCCCGGCGTGGTCAGCGCCAGGGCCAGCTTGATCGCGAGCTGGTCGCGGGGCCGGTCGGCCCGGCTGATCGGGGTGGCGAACCAGAGCGCCAGCTCCGCTCGTCCGGCGTCGGTGATCTCGTACGGCCGCTGCCCGCTCTCGTTCTCCGGCAGCGGCCGGACCAGGCCGTCGCGTTCCAGCCGGGAGAGGGTCGTGTAGACCTGCCCGATGTTCAGCGGCCAGGTCGAGCCGGTCGACTCCTCGAACGCGGCGCGCAGCTGGTAGCCGTACATCCGGCCGCGTTCAAGCAGGGCGAGCAGTCCGTGACGGATGGACATGCCACGGAGTATGCATACCTGGTATGTGGGCCGCAAACGGAACGAGTGGGGCGTGACCAGGTCACGTCGGTCGGGGCGGCTCAGGCCGGGCGGCCGGGGAAGGGAACGGTGAGCGGGGTCACGCCGGCGGTGCGCCGCCAGCGGGTCGCCCGCAGCGCGCAGTCGGTCAGCGCGGCCAACGCCCGGTTGCGGTCGGCCCCGGTGGTTTGCGGCAGGGCCGCCCGCCAGAACCCGGCCGTCCGCTCCTCGATCTCGATCGCCAGCTTGACTGCGCTCGCCCGGTCGGTCACCGGGTAGGGCAGCGCGTACCCGGCCCGGTCGGCGGGGACCTGACCGCCGCCGGAGCTGAGCTGCAGGACCAGGGCGTCGCGGCGGGCCCGGTGGGCCGCCTCGGCGGCGCGGGCGGCCGTCCGGGCGGCGTCGGTGAGGCGTACGCCGATGGGGCCGTAGGCCCAGATCGCCGCGTACTCCGCGCTGAGGGCCGCGGCGAGGGCCCCGGCGGCCCCGGACGGTGCGGTGCGGGGGATCACTTCAGCGCCTCCACATGGGTCGCCCGGGCGGCGGCGATCGAGCCGAGCAGCGCGGCCCGCTCGGCCGGCGCCGCCGCGCACGCCTTCGCCGCGTTCTCCCGACCCTGTTGCTCCGCCTCGCGGAGCGCGGCCAGCACCTCGTCGGGATCGGTCGCCGCCGCGGTCGGCGTGCCGGCCGGGGCGCCGGAGGACACCTTGCGTCCGATCACCCGGCGCAGCTCGCCGGCGTGCGCCTGGTGGGCGTCGGCGATCGGGGTGAGCCGGTCGGCCAGGCCCGGGACGGCGGCGATGGCGGCCCGGTGCCGGGCGGCCAGCTCGGCCGACTCGGCCGCGAGGGGCTCCAGCGGGTCGGGGGGCGGTGGCTCGTTGTTCCGGTCGAAGAGATCACAGCCGGCGAGTGGCACGGCCGCGCCGCCGAGCGCCACCAGCGCTCCGGCGCGCAGCACCTTTCGCCGGGAATGTCCCGCTGCTCGGTCGCGCTGTGTCGTCATGCCCGTGGCCACCTGGACAAGTCAACACCATCCGTGGCCCGGCGTGGGCCACTGGCGTCGGTGCGCCGCCGGGTCTGTTGCCCCGCCCGCGCGTTACGCTCTGCGCAGCCACCGGGCGCGACCGCCCCGGTGGCGTGCCGGCATGGCGGGCCGATCGGGCCCGGAGTTCGATCAGGAGAAGGCAGATGACGCAGCGTGGCCGCGCCACCCGGTCGACGGGGCCGTCGGGTCGACCCCGGCGGACCGGCGGCCCCCGTGGCGGGGAACGGGTCGGCGCCCAGCGCGGCGGTGACCTCGGCGCCCGGCGCGAGCGCCTGCGCGAGGTGATCGAGCCGGTGGTGACCGAGGCCGGCTACGACCTGGAGGACCTCTCCGTCTCCCGGGCCGGCCGGCGGCACGTCGTACGCGTGATCGTGGATGCCGACGGCGGGATCAACCTGGACGCCGTCGCGGAGGTCTCCCGGGCGGTCTCCGCGGCGCTGGACGCCGCGGAGGAGTCCGGCGGCGACATCGTCGCGGGGGAGTACCAGCTCGAGGTGAGTTCCCCGGGCGTCGACCGGCCGCTCACCCTGCCCCGGCACTGGCGGCGCAACGTCGGCCGGCTGGTCAAGGTGACCGTGCGGGGCGCGGCTGGGCAGCCTGCCGGGGACCGGCAGCTCACCGGGCGGGTGGTCGCCGCCGACGACGAGCGCGTGACGCTGGAGACGGACGCCGGCCGTGCGGAACACCGCTACGCCGAACTCGGCCCCGGTCGGGTGCAGGTGGAGTTCAGCCGCCTCGACGAGGTGGCGGACGCCGACGAGTTCGAGGACGACACTGACGACATCGACGATGAAGATGTGGAGGACGAGGAGAGGTGAACATCGACCTCGCGGCGCTGCGCGCACTCGAGCGCGAGCGGGAGATCCCGTTCGACACGATCCTCTCGGCGATCGAGACCGCACTGCTGACCGCCTACCGGCACACCGAGGGCGCCGAGCCGCACGCCCGGGTGGAGATCGACCGGAAGACCGGGGCCGCCTCGGTCTACGCGCAGGAACTGGACGACGAGGGCGCCGTGGTGCGGGAGTGGGACGACACCCCGCACGACTTCGGCCGGATCGCCGCCATGACGGCGAAGCAGGTGATCCTCCAGCGGCTGCGGGAGGCCACCGACGAGGTGCACCTCGGCGAGTACGTGGGCCGCGAGGGTGACCTGGTCACCGGCGTGGTGCAGGCGCACGAGGCGCGGGCCGAGAAGGGCATCGTCACCGTCGACCTGGGCAAGCTGGAGGGCGTCCTGCCGCAGTCCGAGCAGGTCCCCGGCGAGCGGTACGCGCACGGCGAGCGGATCCGCTGCGTCGTGGTGCACGTGGCCAAGGGAATGCGCGGCCCCCAGATCACGTTGTCCAGATCGCACCCCGCGCTGGTGAAGAAGCTCTTCGCGCTCGAGGTGCCGGAGATCGCCGACGGGACGGTCGAGATCGCCGCGATCGCCCGTGAGGCGGGTCACCGTACGAAGATCGCAGTCCGCTCCACCACCCCGGGCGTCAACGCCAAGGGCGCCTGCATCGGCCCGATGGGTCAGCGCGTGCGGGCGGTGATGAGCGAGCTGCACGGTGAGAAAATCGACATTATCGACTGGTCGGACGATCCGGCGACCTTCGTCGGAAACGCCCTGTCCCCGGCCAAGGCGCTGCGGGTCGAGGTGGTCGACCTGGCCAGCCGGACGGCCCGGGTTACCGTGCCGGACTTCCAGCTCTCTCTGGCGATCGGCCGGGAAGGGCAGAATGCCCGGCTTGCTGCCCGACTGACCGGTTGGCGGATCGACATCCGCTCCGACGCGGAGCAGAGCGGCGCGGCCGGCCGGGGCGGAGCTGATCACGTCCCGGAGCCGGGCGGCGCGGTCTCGAGTAGCTAGGGGTAGACTTTCCGGTGGTACGACGCGCGCAACCGGTGCGCACCTGTGTGGGTTGCCGGAGACGTGCGCCGGCCAGCGAACTGCTGCGGATTGCCGCGGTCGGCGACGAGGCTGGTCACAGCCTCCGGCCCGATCCGGGCCGCAGACTGCCGGGTCGGGGGGCATACATGCACCCTGATCCGGCCTGCTTCGCGCAGGCGGTGCGGCGCCGCGCCTTCGGGCGGGCACTGCGCATCACCGGGATCATCGATCATGGTGAGCTTGCGGAGCACATTGACGCGCCAACCTCTACGTCCGGTCAGCCCGACCGGACGAGGGATCGCTAGCAAGGTAGGACGACCAACATGAGCACACGATGAAGTCCCTGAAATGACCAGGCTTCAAGTGCACGAGTGAGGTCGCTGCGGGTGCTGCCCGCACGACCTCGGAGTGAGGAGTGCAGTGGCAGGTAAGGCCCGCGTACACGAGCTTGCAAAGGAGCTCGGGGTCGAGAGCAAGACCGTTCTCGCCAAGCTGAAGGAAATGGGCGAGTTCGTCAAGTCCGCGTCCAGCACCGTCGAGGCGCCCGTCGCCCGACGGCTGCGCGGCGCTTTCGTGGCCTCCGCCGGTTCGCCGGCTCCGGCCGCCCCGCCGGCGTCCGCGCCGGCTCCGGCGCCGACGCCGACCCCGACGCCGACCCCGACCCCGGGCGCCCCCCGAGTTTCGGCCAAGCCGATGCCGCCGCGGCGGCCGGCCGCGCCGACCCCCGGCCCGAAGCCCAAGGGCCCGGTCCCCGGTCCGCCGCAGCCGGCGACCCCGGTGGCCAAGCCGGCGAGCGCCCACGACATCGAGGTGGCGGCCGCCGAGGCGCGCGCCGCCGCCCTCAAGGCTGAGCAGGAGGCTGCGGTCAAGGCCGCGCAGGCCGCCCGCCAGCAGCAGCGGGAGACCGTTCGCCGGGAGCCCCCGGCGGAGGGTGGCGCCCGTCCCGGTCCGCGACCGGGTCCGGGCGCGATGCCGCCCCGACCGGGTGCGCCGGCCGCCGGTCGTCCCGGCGGGCCGACCCCGGGTCCGGGTGCCCGGCCGGGTGGTCGCCCGCCGGCGCGCGGCGCCGGCAACAACCCGTTCGGCATCCAGGGCGGCCAGCAGCGGCCGCCGGCCGCCGGCGCGGGTGGCCCGCGGCCGAGCCCGGCCTCGATGCCGCCCCGGCCCAGCCCGGCCTCCATGCCGCCCCGGCCCAGCCCGGCCTCCATGCCGAGCCAGCGCCCCGGTCGCCCCGGCGGCCCCGGCGCCGGTCGTCCCGGCGGCGGCGCCGGTCGCCCCGGTGGCGGCGGCGGATTCCGTGGCGGTCCCGGTGGTGGTGGTGGCGGTGCCGGTGGCGGCGGTGGTTACCGCGGCGGCCCCGGCGGCGGTGCCGGTGGCGGCGGTGGTTACCGCGGCGGCCCCGGCGGCGGTGCCGGTGGTGGCTTCCGTCCGGGTGCCCCGGCCGGTGGCGCCGGTCGCCCGGGTGGCGGCGGTCGTGGCCGTGGCGGCGGCGCCGCGGGTGCCTTCGGGCGTCCGGGGGGCAAGCCGACCCGTGGTCGCAAGTCCAAGAAGCAGCGCAGACAGGAGTTTGACAACCTGTCGGCCCCGACCATGAGCTCGGGTGCTCCCCGGGGTCAGGGTCAGGTCGTCCGGCTCTCCCGTGGCGCCTCGCTGTCGGACTTCGCCGACAAGATCAACGCCAACCCGGGTTCGCTGGTCCAGGAGATGTTCAACCTGGGCGAGATGGTCACCGCGACCCAGTCCTGCTCTGACGACACCCTGCTGCTGCTGGGTGAGCACCTCGGCTTCAACGTGCAGATCGTCAGCCCGGAGGACGAGGACCGCGAGCTGCTCGCGCAGTTCAACATCGACCTCGACGCCGAGGTCGCGGAGGACCGCCTGGTCAGCCGTGCGCCGGTGGTGACCGTCATGGGTCACGTCGACCACGGTAAGACCAAGCTGCTCGACGCGATCCGCAAGGCGAACGTCGTGGCCGGCGAGGCGGGTGGCATCACCCAGCACATCGGCGCGTACCAGGTCCGCGTCCCGCACGAGGGCGAGGACCGGGCGGTCACGTTCATCGACACCCCGGGTCACGAGGCGTTCACCGCCATGCGTGCCCGTGGTGCCCAGGTGACCGACATCGTGATCCTGGTGGTGGCGGCCGACGACGGCGTGATGCCGCAGACCATCGAGGCGCTCAACCACGCCAAGGCGGCGGACGTGCCGATCGTGGTCGCGGTCAACAAGGTCGACAAGCCGGAGGCCAACCCGGACAAGGTCCGCCAGCAGCTGACCGAGTACGGACTGGTCGCCGAGGAGTACGGCGGCGACACCATGTTCGTCAACGTGGCCGCGAAGCCGGGCATCGGCATCGAGGACCTGCTCGAGGCCGTCCTGCTGACCGCCGACGCGTCGCTGGAGCTGACCGCTCCGATCGACGGGCCGGCGCAGGGTGTGGCGATCGAGGCGCACCTGGACAAGGGCCGCGGTGCGGTGGCGACGGTGCTGGTGCAGAAGGGCACCCTGCGGGCGGGCGACTCGATCGTCGCCGGTGGGGCGCACGGCCGGGTCCGGGCGATGCTCGACGAGAACGGCAAGCCGGTCGACGAGGCCGGGCCGGCGCGTCCGGTCATGGTGCTCGGTCTGACCGCGGTGCCGGGTGCAGGTGACACCTTCCTGGCGGCCGAAGACGACCGCACGGTGCGCCAGATCGCCGAGCAGCGACAGGCGCGGCGACGGGCGGCGGCATTCGCCAACTCCCGTGGCCGGGCCACCCTCGAGACGCTCATGGAGCAGCTCAAGGAGGGCGAGAAGACCTCGCTCAACCTGGTGCTCAAGGGCGACGTCTCCGGTTCCGTGGAGGCCCTCGAGGACGCGCTGTTCAACCTCGACATCCCGGAGGAGGTCCAGCTGCGGATCATCCACCGGGGCGTGGGTGCGATCACCGAGAGCGACGTCATGCTCGCGAGCGCCTCGTCCGAGGCGGTCACGATCATCGGCTTCAACGTGCGGGCCGCCAACAAGGTCCGCGAGATGGCCGACCGCGAGGGCGTGGAGATCCGGTACTACACCGTCATCTACCAGGCCATCGAGGAGATCGACGCCGCGCTCAAGGGGCTGCTCAAGCCGGAGTACGAGGAGGTCGAGCTGGGCTCCGCGGAGATCCGCGACGTGTTCCGCTCGTCCAAGGTCGGCAACATCGCCGGCTGCATCGTCCGGTCGGGCATCATCCGCCGCAACGCCAAGGCGCGGCTGCTGCGGGATGGGGCGGTCGTGGCGGACAACCTCACGGTCAACTCCCTGAAGCGGTTCAAGGACGACGCGACGGAGGTCCGCGAGGGCTTCGAGTGTGGTCTGACGCTGGGCGGTTTCAACAACGTCCAGGTCGGCGACATCATCGAGACCTTCGAGATGCGGGAGAAGCCGCGCGCCTGATCCGGCGGTGACACAGTGATCAAGGGGTTTGCACCGAAAGGTGCAAACCCCTTGATCATGTCTGGAGGTGTCCGTATCGTCCGGAGCGATGTTCACCGGAACCGCGGTCTTCGACCTGCTGCTGCCGAGCGACTCACGGTCGCTCAAGGCGAAGAGATCATATGTACGGCCGATCGTGGCAGCGCTGCGCCGCTTCGAGGTCTCGGCGGCCGAGGTGGGAGCGCTCGACCTGCACGGTCGGGCCGAGATCGGGGTGGCCGTGGTGGCCGCCGAGGCGTCGCACGTCCGCCAGGTGCTGGACTCGTGCGAGCGCCTGGTGGCCGGCCGCCCCGAGGCCGAGCTGCTGTCGGTCCGCCGCCGGCTGTACGGCGAGGAGGACTGACGCCGGAGGTGGCCGCCGGCACCGGCGGCAGTCCGCGACGATCACGACGGCGCGGGTAGTGTTCGAGATGTTGGGCGGTCGGACCGCCGGTGCCCCGCGCCGTCGTCCCGGCCGGGAGCAGGATGCCCTGGAGGTGGGGGAGATGACGGATCCGGCCAAGGTACGCCGGCACGCGGAGCGCATTCGCGAACTGGTCGCGTCGGTGGTGCGGAGCCAGATCAAGGACCCCCGGCTCGGGATGATCACCATCACCGACGCCCGGATCACCGCCGACCTGCGCGACGCCACGGTGTTCTACACCGTGCTGGGTGACGCGGCGGCCCAGTCCAGCACCGCCGCCGCGCTGGAGAGCGCCAAGGGCATGCTGCGCAGCACGGTCGGCAAGGCCCTCGGGCTGCGCCACTCGCCGACCCTGACCTTCGTCCTCGACGAGGTGCAGGACCAGGTCAAGCACATCGACGACCTGCTGGCCGCGGCCCGCACCGCCGACGCCGAGGTGCAGCGGCTGGCCGCCAAGGCGCAGTACGCGGGCGAGGCCCAGCCGTACCGCCTCGCCGAGCCGGAGCTCGAAGGCGAGGAGACCGAGGACGAGGACGAGCCGCGCGGCGGCGACCGACGGTGACCGTAGCCGCTGAGGGTGCCGACGACACGCCGGGCGGCCCGACGGAGGCCGACTGGGCGGCGGCCGTGGCCGCGATACGACGGCTGCCCGCCGACGCGCGGGTGCTGCTGATCTGCCACGTCAACCCGGACGGCGACGCGCTGGGCAGCATGCTCGGCTTCGGACTGGGTCTGCGCCGGCTGGGCCTGCGCCGGCTCCAGGCGACCTTTCCCGGCCCGCCTGAGGTGCCGGAGCCGTTCCGCTGGCTGCCCGGGCTCGACCTGCTGGTGCCGCAGGATGCGGCGTACCCGGATCCGGACCTGCTGATCTGTTTCGACGCGTCGAGCGAGTCGCGGCTTGGTGACCTGGCCGACCGGCTGGGGTCGGCCGGGGCGGCGCTGGTGCTCGACCACCACCCGTCGAACACCGGGTTCGGCGGGATCCACCTGGTCGACCCGCACGCCGCGGCGACCTCGGTGGTCGCCGCGGAGCTGCTCGACCGGCTCGGCGTGCCGCTGGACGCGGAGATCGCCGCGTGCTTCTACGTCGCGTTGAGCACGGACACCGGCTCGTTCCGCTTCGAGGCCACCACCCCGGCGGTGCACGAGCTCGCGGCCCGGCTGCTGGCCACCGGCCTACGCCCCGGGGAGATCTCCCAGCGGATCTTCGACACCCGCCCGTTCGGGGCCGTCCGGCTCTTCGGGGAGGCGCTCGGCCGAGCCCGGCTGGAGCCGGGGGCGGCCGGCGGCCGTGGGCTGGTGTGGACCTACGCCACCCTGGACGACCTGGCCCGGTACGACCAGCCGCCGCACGTGCTGGATGCGCTGATCGACCCCGTCCGCTGCACCGCCGAGGCGGACGTGAGCTGCGTGGTCAAGCAGGCGGCGGTCGGGGAGTGGTCGGTCTCGCTGCGGAGCAGGGGAGCGGTCGACGTGAGCCGGGTGGCGGTGGCGCTCGGCGGCGGCGGGCACCGCCTGGCCGCCGGGTTCACCGGGCGAGGCAGCCTCGCCGAGGTGGTGGACCGGATCCGGGCCGAGCTCGACGGGGCCGTGCTCGCGGCCTGAGATCAGGGTCGACTCCGGGGGGTGTCGGTCTTTCCGCGCTGCGTGACGGCCGGGACAATCAGGTGATGGAGCAGTCCACTCAGCTCGCCGCCGAGGCGCCCCGGGCCTGGGACCGTCCGGTCGTCTCCGTGCCGGTGCTGGTCTGTCTCTCGCTGGTGGGCGGGCAGTTGCCATCGTTCTCACCACAGGCCAACCTCTACACCCTCGGCACGGGCGGGGCACTGATCTGGCTGGGCCTCAGCAACCGCGTGCCCCGCCGGGCCAGCCCCCGTCGGCTCGCGCCGGGAGCGATCTGGTGGCTGCTGCCGATCACCGTCTTCGGGGTCCTCGAGGGGGCGACCTTCGTGGTGTCGGTGGGCGACGACTTCCCCACCTTCTCCCGGCTCGCGGATCCGCTGCTGGAGGATCACCTGGTCCGGTCCACGGCCTGGTTCGCCTGGCTGGCCGCGTTCTGGGGGCTGGTGCGGCGATGATGCGGGCCCTGGCGATCGGCGGTTTCCTGGCCGCCGTCCTGCTCTTCACGGCGGTGGAGTGGGCCTCCCGTCGGGAGGGTTCCCGGATCCCGCCGCTCGGTGACGTCTGCGCCTTCGTGATGCGCTACGAGGTCGGCCCGGTCCCGGTCGGGCGGATCGGCCTGTTCGGCTTCTGGTGGTGGCTCGGCTGGCACTTCCTCGCCCGCTGACCAGCCTGGGGTCCAAATGTCGGGAACAGTGGGCAGCATGTGGACCTGAACGATAGCTTGGGAAAGGACCGGCGCCGTGCCGCGACGCAGGTCAGGGGCGGTGGCGCCACACCCGGTGCCGCCTCCCTCCAGGGTCAGACCGACCCGGGCTCACGCTGCCAGGCGAGCCGCTCCGGTGATCCCGGACCGCCGCCGGGCGTTCAGCACGACCGCCCGTAGGGCCACCGTGTCGGTGGTCCGCACCCTGGAAGGGATCTCCCATGGCGACCAAGCCCAAGCCCGAGACCACTGACGAGGCGCGCGAGCAGCTGCGCCGCGCGCTGCAGACCTCGATGGACACCCGTCAGTGACGCAGGCCCGGCGGTGACGCTGCCGACCGATCCGTCGACAGCGTCACCGCCCGACCGGCCCCATTAGAGCACTGGCCTCCGCAATAGGCCGGGCGCTACCTTCGCCCGGTGCGGCGCATCCTGATCGTCGGCAGCGCGGGCGCCGGCAAGAGCACCCTCGCCCGTGAGGTCGCCCGCCGGCTCGACCTCCCGCTGATCCACCTCGACCGGCACTACTGGCGACCCGGCTGGGTCCCCGCCGACGAGGCCCTGTTCCGTGCGGAGGTCGCCGAACTCGCTGCCGGACCGGCCTGGGTGATGGACGGCAACTACCAGGCCACGTTCGACCTCCGCCTGTCTCGCGCCGATCTCCTGGTGCTCTGCGACCCGCCCCGGCTGCTCTGCCTCGTCCGGGTGCTGCGCCGCCGCTGGGCTCACCGGGCCACGCTCCGCCCGGACCTGCCGGCCGGCTGCCCCGAGCAGATCGACCTCGAATTCCTCCGGTACGTCTGGCGCTACCCGCGCCGATCCCGACCCCGGGTGTTCGCCGCGCTGCGCAAACATGCGCCGGACCTGCCGGTCGTCCGACTGCGCGGTCGCGCCGACGTCCGACGCTGGCTCGGCGCCCTCCCGACCGGCTGAGCCGGCCGCCTCCCGCCGATCGGGTCCGGCTCCCGGACGACCGCGAAGCCGACCCGGGCGACGGGCGCGGCACGCCACCCGAGCCGATGGCCGTCCCCGGTCAGGCGGTGCCCTGCGCGGTGCGCCGACTGACGTGGCCACCGCCCGGCCCGCGGAGCAGCCGCGCGATCCCGACCGCCACCGGCACGGCCAGCAGCGGGCCGAGCAGGTACGCCCACCAGCCCCGCGACTGCCCGTAGACCAGCGCCGGGCCGAGCGAGCGGAACACGTTCATCGACGCGCCGGTCAGCGGCGAGGCCCAGAGGCCGCCCAGCGCGAGGTAGCCGCCCACCGCGACGGCTGCCATCGGCCCGACGTTCTGGGCGCCGGAGGCGGTACCGAGGATGGTGCTGAGCAGGCCGACCGTGAGGATGAGCTCCCAGACCAGGGCGAGCGGAGTGCTGATGCCGGGGGCGGGGACGGTCAGGCCCGCGGTCCCGTGCCCGCCGAGCAGCCCGGCGAGGAGCGCGGCCGCCGTCACCGCCCCGGCGAACTGCGCGACTAGATAGCCGGGGACCCGGCGCCACGGGAAGTCGCGCCGCAGGGCGAAGGCGAGCGTCACCGAGGGGTTCAGGTGCGCGCCCGAGACGGCCCCCATGAAGAGGATGATCGAGGCGAGCATCAGGCCGGGGGCGATGACCGCCGCGGTGCGACTGACCGGCTCGCCGCCGAGGCGCTGGTTGACCACGCCGGGGCCGACGGACACCAGCACCAGGAAGAAGGTGCCGAGCAGTTCGCCGAAGACCCGTCGCCACCAGATCGGGTCGGTGCCGTCGACGATCCGCTCGCCGGTGGCCGCCATGGCCCCACCGTACGACGCCGGGCGCGGGTTCCGGCCCGGGAACGGCAGGTGCGGGCAGCGTCCCGGAAGGTAAGTGATGCAGGGGGTTGCGGCCCTTACTCGTGCCATGCCAGGATCGGCGGCGATGAGCCAGACCACCGCCACCGCCGCCGGCGTCGCCTCGCCCCGCCGGATCGCCTCACTCGCCCTGCCGGCGCTCGTAGTGCTCGCCGCCGAGCCGCTCTACGTCCTGGTCGATACGGCGGTGGTCGGGCACCTGGGTCGGGTCCCGCTCGCCGCGCTCGCCGTCGGCGGCACCGTGCTGACCCTCATCGCGTGGCTCGGCACCGTGGTCGCGTACGGCACCACCGGACGGTCGGCCCGGCGGTTCGGGTCGGGCGACCGGGCGGCGGCGGTGGCCGAGGGCGTGCAGGCGTCCTGGCTCGCGCTGGGGGTCGGGGTGCTGGTGGCGCTCGGCATGCAGGTCGTCGGCGGGGCGTTGGCGCGTACCCTCGTCGGCGGTCCCGGCGACGTCGCCGCCGCCGCCGCACAGTGGCTGCGCATCGCGGCGCTCGGCGCACCCGGCCTCCTGCTCGCCGCCGCCGGCAACGGCTGGCTGCGGGGCATCCAGGACACCCGCCGACCGCTGCTCTTCGTGCTCGCGCCCAACCTGCTCTCCGCGTTGCTCTGCCCGCTGCTGGTCTATCCCGCCGGGCTCGGCCTGATCGGCTCGGCGGTGGCGAACGCGGTCGCGCAGACGCTCTCCGGCGGCCTCTTCGCCGCGGCGCTGGTGCGCGAACGGGTCTCCCTGCGGCCCCGGCCGCGGGTGATCCGCCAGCAGCTCGTGCTCAGCCGCGACCTGCTGATCCGGGGCGTCGCCTTCCAGGCGAGCTTCCTCTCCGCGACCGCGGTCGCGGCCCGGTTCGGCGCCGCCGCCGTCGGTGCCCACCAGATCGCCGTGCAGCTCTGGTTCTTCACCGCCCTGGTGCTGGACGCCCTCGCCATCGCCGCTCAGGCGCTGATCGGCGCCGCACTCGGCGCCGGCGACGACGTCGGCGCCCGGGCCCTCGCGCGCCGGATCGCCCTGCTCGGCGGCGCCTGCGGCGTCGCCTTCGCGGTGCTGATCGCCGCCGGCGCCGGCGTCGTCCCGTCCTGGTTCAGCTCCGACCCCGGCGTACGCGACCAGGCGATGGTGGCCTGGCCTTGGTTCGTCGCGCTGCAGCCGCTGGGCGGGGTGGTCTTCGCCCTGGACGGGGTGCTGATCGGCGCGGGCGACGTCCGCTACCTGCGCAATCTCACCATCGTGGCGGCGCTGGGCGGGTTCCTGCCGGCGATCTGGCTCGCCTACGGGCTCGACCTCGGGCTGGGCGGGATCTGGGCGGGGCTGACCCTCTTCGTCGTGCTGCGGCTGGTCGCCCTGCTGCTGCGGCTGCGCTCCGGCGGCTGGGCGGTGGTCGGCGCGGTCCGCTGATTCAGCAGGTGTCCTGGATGTCCAGGGTGCGGTCGGGGTCGAAGTCCGCGTCCGGGTCCGGGTCCTCGGGCCCGCCGTAGCTGGGCGTGCCCACGTCGAGCAGGCCCTTTTCGAACGCCGCGCAGTCGATGTTGGAGGCGTACGAGTTCGCCTCGTCGATCCACAGCCCGTTCGAGCTGCGATCCACGTCGTCGGGGTGCGGCACGCTCCAGATGACCGTGTCGTGCACCACGACGACCCCGTCGCCGGGCAGGGTTCCGCTCGTCTGGAAGGCGTACACCCAGACGAAGTTGGTGGTGATCTCCAAGATCCGGATGTCCTGGGGGTCCGTCGTGGCCCGGTAGCTGATCCGCCCCTTCACGCGGGGCTGGTGGGCGGTGATCCGGGCGCCGGGCGCCAGCCGGGTGGCGTAGGTGGCGAAGGTGTCGGAAGCGAAGTCCTTGCGCAGGTCGGCCCGCGCGTCCGGGGCGAACTGCCGGATGAGCCGCTCCGGGTCATTGCTGGTCATGAACGTGCGGTCCAACCGGGCCGTCACCAGCGCAGCCCGAACCTTCGACAACGCGGCCGTCACCTGCTTCTCAGTGAACGGGTTGGTCGGCTTCGCTGCGGGCACGGCGATCCCCGCCGCACCCTCGGGGAACGACTCGGCGGGGGTGCCGTCGAACGGGCCGGCCGCCGACGGCGGTGACGCCGAGGTGGTGGCCTGCTCCCCGGGTGGCTGGCTGATGGTCGGGTACGCCGCCGGCGGCTCGCCCCACTGCTGGAACGACCGGTAGCCGGCCGTGCCGACGAGCCCGAAGAAGGTGAGCAGCAACAGGGCCGCCGCGCCGCCGAGCAGCTTGGCGGAGTGCTGGCCCAGCCAGATCCGCAGCCGGTCGGCGCGGTCCGGCTCGGCCTCCACCACGGGTTGGCGCAGCCACTCGGGGACCGTCCCCAGCCCGTCGGCGGGCGGAAACGGCTGGTCGAGGCGGTGCGGATCGGGGAGCGGTTGCTGATCGGTCATCGGGTTCCCGGGACTGGTGCGGCGACGTGCGCTGATCTTGGCACCACGGCCGATCACGGCGGTATCCCCCGTAAAGATCATTGTCCGGTCTGGCAGGCTTGGCGGTCGTGAGCAGAGACGGTCTGATCGTGGTCGACAAGCCCGGCGGCATGACGTCGCACGACGTGGTGGCGCGGACCCGGCGGTTGGCGCGCACCCGGCGGGTGGGGCACGGGGGCACGCTCGACCCGATGGCCACCGGGGTGCTGGTGATCGGCGTGGGCCGGGCGACCCGGCTGCTCACCTACGTGATCGGCGCCGGCAAGAGCTACACCGCGACGATCCGGCTCGGGCAGGCCACCATCACCGACGACGCCGAGGGCGACGTGATCGCCAGCACGCCGGCCGGCGCGGTGACCGACGAGGCCATCCGCGCCGCGCTCGCCGCGCTCACCGGCGAGATCGAGCAGGTGCCGAGCGCGGTCAGCGCCATCAAGATCGACGGGCAGCGGGCGTACAAGCGGGTGCGCGAGGGGGAGATCGTCGAGCTGCCCGCCCGCCGGGTCACCATCTCCCGGCTGGACGTCCTCGCGATCCGGCGGGACGTCCCCGACGTGGTGGACGTGGACGTGGACGTTACCTGCTCGTCGGGGACGTACGTCCGGGCCATCGCCCGGGACGCGGGCCGCGCGCTGGGGGTCGGCGGCCACCTGACCGCGCTGCGGCGGACCGCGGTGGGCAGCTTCACCCTCGCCGAGGCGGCCACCCTCGACGAGCTGGAGCAGCACGCGCCCGAGGTGGTCAACCTGCCGCTCGACGTGGCCGCGGACCGGTTCTTCCCGCGCCGGGACGCCACCGGGGAGGAGGCGAAGGTCCTCTCCCACGGTGGGCCGCTGGACCCGGTCGGCATCGCCGGGCCGTACGCCGTCTTCGGTCCCGACGGCGGCCTGATCGCTATCGTCAGCGAGCGGGACGGGCGGGCCCGCGCGGAGATCGTGCTCGCCCCGGCCTGACGGCGGGGCGAGGGCCCGCCGGCCGAGGGTCGGCCGGGGGTCGACCCGCCGACCGGCGGGAGAGTTGGGGAGGAGCGGAGGACGGTATGGAGCGGTGGCGGGGGTACGAGGCGGCGCCCGGTGGCTGGGGGCGCTCGGTCGTCACCATCGGCGTCTTCGACGGCGTGCACAAGGGGCACCAGGCGACCATCGGTCACGCCGTGGCCCGCGCCCGCGAGCTGGGCGTCAAGTCGGTGGTGGTGACCTTCGACCCGCACCCGGCGGAGGTGGTCCGCCCCGGCTCGCACCCCGCCGTGCTGACCGAACCGGCCCGCAAGGCGGAGCTGATCGAGGCGCTCGGCGTCGACGTGCTCTGCGTGATCCCGTTCACCCCGGAGTTCTCCCGGCTGCCGGCCGAGGCGTTCGTGCACGACGTCCTGGTCGAGCACCTGCACGCCGCGCTGGTCGTGGTCGGCGACAACTTCCGCTTCGGGCACCGGGCCGCCGGTGACGTGGCCCTGCTGGAGCGGCTCGGCCGAACCTTCGGCTTCGGGGTGGAGGCCGCCCCGTTGGTCGCCGAGTCCGGCACGGTCTTCTCCTCCACGTACATCCGCTCCTGCGTCGACGCGGGCGACGTGGCCGCGGCGGCCGCCGCGCTGGGCCGCCCGCACCGGGTGGAGGGGGTGGTGGTCCGGGGCGACCAGCGCGGGCGCGAGCTGGGCTACCCGACCGCCAACCTGCTCTGCCACCGGTACGCGGCGATCCCTGCAGACGGCGTGTACGCGGCCCGGCTGGTGCGCCGAGGGCAGCGGGAGGTGCTGGCCGCGGCGGTCTCGATCGGCACCAACCCGACCTTCTCCGGGCGGGAGCGCCGGGTGGAGGCGTACGCCCTGGACTTCACCGGCGACCTGTACGGCGAGCGGCTGGGCCTGGACTTCGTCGCCCACCTGCGCGAGCAGCGCCGGTACGACTCGATCGAGCCGCTGGTCGCCCAGATCGCCGAGGACGTGGAGCGGACCCGCCGGGCGCTCGACTGAGCCCGCCCGACGACGCGCGGGGGAGCCGCCTCCGGCCCTTCACCGGGCGGCTCCGCGGGGGACTGGTAGTCTGGCGGGGACGTCGGCTGACCGACGTGGGGCCTCGCGTGCCTGCACGACGCCGCGGGTGCGAGGTTCGTCCGTCTCCGGTCCCCCGGGACCTCGACGACGGACATCAGTGATCAACCCACCGAAACAGGGAGAACATGGCGCTCGACCAGGAAGCCAAGGCCAAGATCCGCGCGGAGTACGCGACCGCCGAGGGTGACACGGGTTCGCCGGAGGTGCAGGTCGCGGTCCTCACCAAGCGGATCGCCGAGCTCACCGAGCACCTGAAGGTGCACAAGCACGACCACCACAGCCGCCGCGGGCTGCTGCTGCTGGTCGGCCGTCGCCGTCGGCTGCTCAACTACGTCCAGAAGAAGGACATCAACCGCTACCGGTCGCTCATCGAGCGGCTCGGTCTGCGCCGGTGACGTGACGGGGGAGTGGCCACTCGGCCGCTCCCCCGTTCCGGTCCCGCCACCTGAAAGAAGAACAGGGCCGCGCGACCACCCGACAGGGAGCCGGTCAGCGTACCGGTCTCCGGTAGTGGCCCCCGGGAACTCCGGCACCCCGCCGACCACCCGGGCGCTTCGATCGAAGACCGGCCGTCTGAACAGCTCCTGAGCGTCGTGGGCCCCCGATGCGAAGGAGCAGTCCGCGCAATGACCGAGAGCAGACTCGGCACCGAATCCACCACCGCGGTGATCGACAACGGGTCCTTCGGCACCCGTCAGATCACCTTCTCCACCGGCCGGCTCGCCCGCCAGGCCGCCGGCTCGGTCACCGCCCAGCTCGGCGAGACGGTCGTCCTTTCCGCCACCACCGCCGGCAAGCAGCCGAAGGAGCAGTTCGACTTCTTCCCGCTGACCGTCGACGTTGAGGAGCGGATGTACGCCGCGGGCCGGATCCCCGGCTCGTTCTTCCGCCGCGAGGGTCGCCCCAGCGAGGACGCGATCCTCACCTGCCGGCTGATCGACCGGCCGCTGCGCCCGTCGTTCGTCAAGGGCCTGCGCAACGAGGTCCAGGTCGTCGAGACCGTCCTCGCGCTCGACCCGCAGCACCCGTACGACGTGGTGGCGATCAACGCCGCCTCGATGTCCACCAAGCTCTCCGGCCTGCCGTTCTCCGGCCCGATCGGGGCCACCCGGATGGGCCACGTCGACGGTCAGTGGGTCGCCTTCCCGACCTACGAGGAGCTGGAGCGGGCCACCTTCGACATGGTGGTCGCCGGCCGGGTCCTGCCGGACGGCGACGTCGCGATCATGATGGTCGAGGCGGAGTCCACCGAGCACACCGTGAAGCTGATCGCCGGTGGGGCCACGGCCCCGACCGAGGAGGTCGTCGCCAGCGGCCTGGAGGCCGCCAAGCCGGCCATCCGCGAGCTGTGCCGGGCGCAGAGCGAGCTGGCCGAGGTGGCCGCCAAGCCGGTCGCCGAGTTCCCGGTCTTCCTCGACTACCAGGATGACGCGTACGAGGCCATGGCCGGGCTGGCCCGCGGCGAGGTCTCCGAGGCCCTGCGGATCGCCGGCAAGCATGACCGCGAGGAGGCCCTGGACCGGGTCAAGGCCCGCGTGCTGGAGGAGCTCGGCCCCCGCTTCGAGGGCCGGGAGAAGGAGCTCAGCGCCGCCTTCCGGTCGCTGACCAAGTCCGAGGTCCGCTCCCGGGTGCTGCGTGAGCAGGTCCGCATCGACGGCCGCGGCCCGCGCGACATCCGCCCGCTGACCGCCGAGGTCGGCGTGCTGCCGCGGGTGCACGGCTCGGCCCTGTTCGAGCGGGGCGAGACCCAGATCCTGGGCGTCACCACGCTGAACATGCTGCGCATGGAGCAGTCGCTGGACACCCTCTCCCCGGAGAAGTCCAAGCGCTACATGCACAACTACAACTTCCCGCCGTACTCCACCGGTGAGACCGGCCGGGTCGGCTCGCCGAAGCGGCGCGAGATCGGCCACGGCGCGCTGGCCGAGCGGGCGCTGATCCCGGTCCTGCCGTCGCGCGAGGAGTTCCCGTACGCCATCCGGCAGGTCTCCGAGGCGCTCGGCTCCAACGGCTCCACCTCGATGGGCTCGGTCTGCGCCTCCACGCTGGGCCTGCTCTCCGCGGGTGTGCCGCTGAAGGCGTCCGTCGCCGGCATCGCGATGGGCCTCATCTCCGACGAGGTCGACGGCAAGACCCAGTACGTGACGCTGACCGACATCCTCGGCGCCGAGGACGCGTTCGGTGACATGGACTTCAAGGTCGCCGGCACCCGGGACTTCGTCACCGCCCTGCAGCTCGATACCAAGCTCAACGGCATCCCGTCGGACGTGCTCGCCGCCGCACTCAAGCAGGCGAACGAGGCTCGGCACATCGTCCTCGACGTGATGGAGCGGGCGATCGAGGCGCCGGCCGAGATGTCCGACTACGCCCCGCGAGTCACCGTCGTCAAGATCCCGGTCGACAAGATCGGCATGGTGATCGGCCCGAAGGGCCAGACGATCAACGCGATCCAGGACGAGACCGGCGCCGAGATCTCCATCGAGGACGACGGCACCATCTACGTCGGCGCGACCAACGGCCCGTCGGCCCAGGCCGCGGTCGAGCGGATCAACGCCATCGCCAACCCGACTCTGCCGAAGGTCGGCGACCGGTTCCTCGGCACGGTGGTCAAGACCGCCGCGTTCGGCGCGTTCATCTCGCTGCTGCCGGGCCGCGACGGCCTGCTGCACATCTCCAAGGTGGGCGACGGCAAGCGGGTCGAGAAGGTCGAGGACTACCTCAACGTCGGCGACAAGGTCGAGGTCGAGATCGCGGACATCGACGCGCGCGGCAAGATCTACCTGGACAAGGTCCGTCCGGAGGGCGCCGAGGCGCCGGCCGCCGGCGAGGCCGCCGGCGGCGAGCGTCCGGCCGGCCGGGACCGGGGCGACCGGGGCCCGCGTGACCGGGGCGAGCGCGGCGGCCGTGGCCCCGACCGTGGTGAGCGCGGCCAGGGCGGCGGCGAGGGTGGCGAGGGCGGCGAGCGTCCGCGTCGCCGGACCCGGCACACCTGATCCTCGCCCGGGCCGGGTGGCGCCGTCGGCGCCACCCGGCCGGTCCGTGACACCGCACCACCCACCCCTCGTCGAACTGAGAGCAGGTTTCCGTGAGTCGGGCCCGGCGTTCGTCTTTTCCTGCGGATCGACGGGGGGTGGTGTCGCCCGGCGCCGTCCCGCACGGGCCGGAGCCCGGGCGGGCCGGCGGCGCCACCCGGGCGGTCACCCGCACGCTGAAGGACGATCCGCTGGGCGGCACGGTACGCCGTACCGTGCTGCCCAGCGGCCTGCGCGTGCTCACCGAGGCGATCCCGGCGATGCGCAGCGTCTCGTTCGGCATCTGGGTGGCCGTCGGCTCCCGGGACGAGACCGGGCCGCAGGCCGGTGCCGCGCACTTCCTGGAGCACCTGCTCTTCAAGGGCACCCGCAAGCGCGGCGCGTTGGAGATCTCCTCGGAGATCGAGGCGGTGGGCGGCGAGACCAACGCCTTCACCACCAAGGAATACACCTGCTACTACGCGCGCGTGCTGGACGAGGACCTGCCGCTGGCCATCGACGTCATGTGCGACCTGGTGGCCGACTCGATCCTCAAGCCGGCCGACGTGGAGACCGAGCGCGGCGTCATCCTCGAAGAGATCGCCATGCACGACGACGAGCCCGGCGACGAGGTGCACGACCTCTTCGCCCGCGCGCTCTACGGTGAGCACCCCCTCGGCCGGCTGATCTCCGGCACGGAGGAGACGGTGACCCCGATGAGCCGGCGGCAGATCCAGAGCTTCTACCGGCGCCGCTACACGGCGCCGCAGATCGTCATCGCCGCGGCCGGCAACCTCGACCACGCCGCCGTGGTCAAGCTGGTCCGCCAGGCGCTGCGCGGCACCCCGCTGGACACCGACCCGGCAGCGCCGGCCCCGCGCCGCCCGGCCGCCCCGGCGGTACGCACCAGGCCGGCCACCACGCTGGTCGAGCCGAAGGAGACCGAGCAGGCGCACCTGATCCTCGGCTGCCCCGGCATCGACCGCACCGACGAGCGCCGCTTCGCCCTCGGGGTGCTCAACAACGTCCTCGGCGGCGGCATGTCGAGCCGGCTGTTCCAGGAGATCCGCGAGCGGCGCGGCCTGGCCTACTCGGTCTACTCCTACGCCGGTCAGTACGCCGACAGCGGCCTGTTCGCCGTCTACGCCGGCTGCGCCCCGGGCAAGGTGGACGAGGTGCTGGAGCTGACCCGGGCCGAGCTGGCCCGGGTGGCCGTCGACGGGCTCACCGAGGCCGAGCTGGCCCGGGGCAAGGGGATGTCCAAGGGTTCGTTCGTGCTGGGCCTCGAGGACACCGGCTCCCGGATGAGCCGGCTGGCCAAGGGGGAGCTGCTCTACGGCGACCTGATGCCGGTGGACGAGCTGCTCGCCCGGGTCGACTCGGTCACCCTGGACGACGTCAACACCCTCGCCGCCGAGCTGCTCACCCGGCCGATGTCGCTGGCCGTCGTCGGCCCCTTCGACCAGTCCGCCTTCTCCGTCTGACCCGGCCATGTGCCCGGCGAGATGCGGCAGCTGGCGGTCTCCGCCGCCGAGAATGCCGCGACTTGCCGCAATCGGAGTCGATCATCCGGGAACGGCGGCGCTGCCGACGGGTGACGCCGTCCCGATTGGGATAGGTTGTGCCCCGTGAGTGACGCGCAGGAGAAGACCACGGACGAGCCGATCCGGGTCGGCGTGCTGGGTGCCCGCGGCCGGATGGGCATGGAGGTGTGCAAGGCGGTCGACGCCGCCCCCGACATGGACCTGGTGGCGATGATCGACCAGGGGGACTGGCTGTTCAACGCCGCCGACGCCGGCGCCGAGGTGGTCGTCGACTTCACCACCCCGGACGTCGTCATGGACAACCTGCACTGGTGCATCGACCAGGGCATCAACGCAGTGGTGGGCACCACCGGCTTCACCGAGCAGCGGCTGGAGCGGGTGCGCGGCTGGCTGGAGCGCAAGCCGGGCGTCGGCGTGGTGATCGCCCCCAACTTCGGCATCGGCGCGGTGCTGATGATGCAGTTCGCCGCCCGCGCGGCCCGGCACTTCGAGTCGGTCGAGATCATCGAGCAGCATCACCCACGCAAGCTGGACGCCCCCAGCGGCACCGCGACGCACACCGCGCGGCTGATCGCGCAGGCCCGCGCCGCGGCGGGCCTCGGCCCGGTGCCGGACGCCACCAAGGACGAGGTGCCGGGCGCGCGGGGCGCCGAGATCGACGGGGTACGCGTGCACGCCGTACGGGCCACCGGGCTGGTCGCCCACCAGGAGGTGCTCTTCGGCACCACCGGGGAGACGCTGACCATCCGGCACGACTCGTACGACCGGGCCTCCTTCATGCCCGGGGTGCTGCTGGCCATCCGCGCGGTGCGCAACCGCCCCGGCCTCACCGTCGGCCTGGACGCCCTGCTCGACTGACGACCGGCCGGCCGAGCGGCGGGCCCGGACCTCGGCCCAGGCCCGGCCCCGGGCCCGTGGAGCCGGCGGACCGGTGCGATGGCGGACGACGAGGCCGTCGCCGAACTCTCCCCCGCCCGCGCCACCTGACCCCGTCCACCTCCACCTCCGCCTTCCGTCGATCTTGGAGTTGTGACACCCGCCAAAAGCCACAAATGGCTCCGATCAGGCGCCACAACTCCATGATCGGCCCAGAAGGGCGTCAGCGGGCGTCGAGGGTCAGCGGGACAAGGGGGACTCGGCGGTCGGGGTGCGGGGGGTCGGGACGGGGGCGGCGGCAAGTCGCTCGGCGGGCTCGACCGTCACGGTCAGGGTGGCCGGAAGGCCGGTGATCGTGGGGTTTCCGGCTCGGTCGACGTGTACGTCGACCGAGGCGCCGGCGACGCGGAACCGGTCGACCGCGAGCGCGCCCAGCTCCGGGCCGGCCAGCGGGCGCAGGTGCACCCGACCCGCCGGCACGTCCGGGTAGAGGCCGGCTCCGGCCTGGAGCAGCAGGACCGCGGCCGCCGCCGACCAGGCCTGCGGCCGGCACGCCGCCGGATACGGCACCGGGCGGCCGATCACCGTCCGGTCGTCCCCGCCGTACAGCTCGGGCAGCCGGTAGTCGAACGCCTCGGCGGCACCGAGCAGCCCCTCGGCCATGGTCAGCGCGGCGTCGGTGAAGCCGGCCCGGGCCAGCCCGGCGAGCACGATCGCGGTGTCGTGCGTCCAGATCGACCCGCAGTGGTACGACAGCGGGCTGAAGCCGGCGTCGTCGGTGGACATGGTGCGCAGCCCGAAGCCGCCGGCCAGCGCGTCGGCGGTGAGCAGCGCGGCCACCTGCGCCGACTCGGCGTCCGACAGCAGCCCGGTGCCGAGCAGGTGACCGATGTTGCTGGTCAGCGAGTCGACCGGGCGCTTGTCCCGGTCCAGCGCCAGCGCCGGGTGCGGGCCGTGCCGGCCGTCCACCCAGAACGCGGCCCGGAACCGCTCCGCCAGCCGGTGGGCGTAGGCCCGCCAACGGTCGGAACCCGGCCGGTCGAAGGCGTCGAGCAGTGCGGCACCGTCCATCGCCGCCCGGTACGCGTACCCCTGGACCTCGGCCAGCACGATGGGCGGCGTCGCGAGCCGGCCGTCGCGGAACCGGACTGCGTCGCCGGAGTCCTTCCAGCCCTGGTTGGACAGGCCGTGGCCGGTGGTGTCGACGTACTCCACCAGCCCGTCGCCGTCGGCGTCGGCGTGCTCGCCGAGCCAGCCCAGCGCGGCCTCCAGGTGCGGCAGCAGCGGCTCGACCTGCTCGGCGGCCAGGCCCCAGCGCCAGGCGTCGTGCAGCAGGCTGATCCACAGCATCGTGGCGTCGACGGTGCCGTAGTAGGCCGGCGGCAGGCGCAGCCCCTCGCCGGCCAGGCTGAACTCGTGTCGGCGCAGCTCGTGCAGGATCTTGCCGGGCGCCTCGCCGGTGGTCGGGTCGACCCGGGCGCCCTGCCGGCGGGCCAGCACCCGCAGCGTGCCGGCCGCCAGTTCGGTGCCGAGCGGCAGCATCATCCGGGCGGCCCAGAGGCTGTCCCGCCCGAACAGGGTGAGGAACCACGGCACGCCGGCGCCGAGGAAGACGTCCTCCGGGGCGGCCGGGTCGGCCAGCCGCAGCCCGCGCAGGTCGGCCAGGGATCGGTCGAGCAGCCGGGCCAGGCGGCGGTCGTCGGCGCGTACCTCCGGGCGGGACCAGGCCGGCTCGCCAGAAGGGGCGATCACCACGGCCTTCGGGTCCTCGACCGTGAGCCGCCAGCGCAGCGTGGCGGTGCCGCCGGGGGCGAGGTCGACCGGCCAGCTCAGCCGGGGCGCGACCGCCCGCTCGCCGGCGGCGTCGGCCTCGGCCGCCTCCCCGGTGACTGTCACGGTGATCCCGTCCGCGGCCCAGGTCAGCTGGCCGGGTTGGCCCGCCTTCGCCTCCAGCGCGGTGGCTGCGCCGCCGGACTTGACCACCTCGATCGGCGCGAGGTCGCAGCCCAGGTCGACGCTGACCGTGGCGCGTACCGGCACCGAGGCGGTGGAGACGATGCGCAACTCCTCGCTGATGCCCTTGGGGTGGGCCCGGCGGATCCGGTCCAGGCGGACGGTGGGGTCCGCACCCGGGTCGCCGAGCCAGCGGGCCAGGGCGACGAAGCGGGTGGTGTGCGGGTCGACCGGCCCCCGGATCAGCCCCTCGGGCTCCCGCTCGTCGATGCGCAGCTCGGCCCGGGAGAGCACCCGGGCGTCGGCATGGAAGACGCCCTGGACGCCGGCCGGGCGGATCTGGCCCGACTCGTCACCCAGCGCGCTGGTCGGGGCGAACACCACCCCGACCAGGTCGTGCAGGAGGGGTTGCAGGTGACGTTCGATCACGGGGGACTCCAAATGCTTCTCGGGTGGAACGGGGGTGCCGCGACGGAATTGTCCCGCGCGGGTGGCAGGGGTGGACGACGCGGCCGGCCGCAACTCGTCGCCGCCGGAGGGAGATCAGGGGTCGAGGTGGAGCGGCAGGCCGAAGAGCGGGAAGAGCCGCGGCTGGAGGAAGTGGGTGAGCCGGGCGATCCGACCGCCGGAGAACTCCAGCAGCTGGATCGAGAACGCCCGGTGACCGCCGGCCGGATCCGGCCGGTACTGGGCCAGCGCCGGGCCGCCGTTGGCCGCCACCCGCACCAGCCGGGAGCCGCGGCAGCCCGCGCCGGGCCCGACCAGCCACCGACCGATGTCGGCCGCCCCCCGCAGCCACATCGGGTAGGGCGGCATGCTGTGCACGGCATCCTCGCGCAGCAGCGCGACCAGGGCCTCGATGTCGTACCGGGCGAAGGTGTCCACGTACCGGTCGAGCAGGTCACGGTGCTCGCCGGCCAGGTCGCCGCCGGCGGGGCGGCCCGTGTCGCGGAGGTCGGTCAGCGTCGCCCGGGCGCGCTGCAACGCGCTGTTGACCGCCGGCACGCTGGCGTCCAGCAGCTCGGCGACCTCGTCGGCGTGCCAGCGCAGCACGTCCCGCAGGATCAGCACCGCGCGCTGCCGTGGTGGCAGGTGCTGCACCGCGGCGATGAACGCCAACCGGACCGACTCGCGGGCCACCGCGAGCTCCGCGGGGTCGGCGGGCAGTACCGTCGCGTCCGGGACCGGCTCCAGCCAGTCGCCGGCCGGCCCGGGCGAGCCGAGCGACGCCGCCACCGGCGCGGATGGGGTGCCGAGGTCCACCGGCAGGGCGCGCCGCCCCCGCCCCCGGAGCTGATCAAGGCAGACGTTGGTGGCGATCCGGTAGAGCCAGGTGCGCAGGCTGGACCGGCCGTCGAAGCGGTCGAGCCCGCGCCAGGCCCGCAGCAGGGTCTCCTGCACCGCGTCCTCGGCGTCGAAGACCGAGCCGAGCATCCGGTAGGCGTAGCCCGTCAGCTCGACCCGGAACTCCTCCAGGTCGCTGGCTGTCGTCGCCGTCGCGGTGGTCATGTGGCCACCGTAGGCCGAGCCTCCGACATCGGCGCACCGGCGATGCGCGAATGCCGCGTACTCAGGCCTCGGCGGCCGGCTCGGTGGGGACCGCGACGTGCAGGCGGAGCTGGGGGACCAGCATGTCGTCGACGTCCAGGGCCCGGGCCGCGCCGTCCGGCTCCCAGCCGGTGCTGGTCAGGAACTTCCGGGTCGCCGCGTCCCCGTCGAACGCCCAGGCCACCGCCCGGGTGAAGCCGTCTTCCCGCCACAGGTCCACGCTGGCGGCGAGCAGCCGGCTGCCGTGGCCGCGCCGCCCCCAGCGCGGCTCGACCAGCAGGTCGGTCACCGCGGCCACGCCGTCGCCGAGCGCCTCGGCCGGCTCGCCCGGGGCCAGCGCCTCCGCGTCGGCCGGACCGGACGCGGCGAAACCCACCAGATACGATCGCTCGGCCTGTTCGACGGCGACCAGCACCCGGTGCGCGCCGGAGGGCGGCTCCTGCACCGCCGCGCTCCACCGCCGGGCGAGGTACGCCTCGTCCAGGTTGTCGAGCACGTGCCGGGGCAGGATCCGGCGGTAGGCGACCCGCCAGGTCGCGAGCTGGATGCGTGCGATCTCGCCGGCGTCCTCCGGACGCGCCGGGCGGACGTACCCGAGAGCCATGGCACGTGAGCCTACGCAGGGCGAGGGAGGCGACGGTGGCGCAGGGTACCCGGCGGACGTTCGGGCAGGTCGTCGGCGTGGTCCTGCTCGCCGTCGCGGTGGCCGCCTTCCTCTCCGTGGCGGCCGTCCGGCACGGCTTCTTCGACCTCCAGGTCTATTACGGCGCGCTGACCTGGTGGGTGCACGACGGCGGGGAGCTCTACGACTACCTGCGGCCGTTCACCCAGTACGGCTTCACCTACCCGCCCTTCGCCGCGCTGGTCATGCTGCCGATGGCGTACCTGCCCTGGCCGGCGGCCATCACGGTGAGCGTGGTCGCCAGCGTGGTGGGCAGCGCGGTGGTGATCTGGTGGCTGGTCGACCCGATCTCCCGCCGCGCCGGCTGGACCCGCTGGTTCGCCCTGGCCGTGGCGCTCTGCCTGGCCGCCGCGTACGAGCCGATGCGCGAGACGATCAACTTCGGCCAGGTCAACATGCTGCTGCTCGTCCTGGTCGCGGTGGACCTGCTGCGGCTGCTTCCGGCCGGCAATCGCTGGGCCGGGGTGGGCGTAGGGCTCGCCACCGCGATCAAGCTGACCCCGGGCGTCTTCATCGTCTACCTGCTGGTCACCGGTCGCTGGCGGGCCGCGTTCACCGCGATGGGCGCCGCGGCCGGGGCGACCCTGCTCGCCGCCGCGCTCTTCCCGGACGCCTCCCGGGAGTTCTGGACCGAGGCGCTGTGGAACACCGCCCGGGTCGGCGAGCTGGCGTTCGTCTCCAACCAGTCGCTGCGGGGGGTGGTGGCCCGGCTCAACCCGGAGCATCCCAGCACCCTGGCCTGGTTGGTGCTGGTGCTCGCCACCCTCGCCGGGTGGGTGTGGCGCTCCCGTGCCGCCGTGGCCGTCGGCGACGAGGCCACCGGGCTGGCGCTGACCGGCGCGATGATGTGCCTGGTCAGCCCGGTCACCTGGGTGCACCACCTGGTCTGGCTGATCCCGGCGCTGATCCTGCTGGTGGACAACGCCATGGCGGCGCCCGCGGGCAGCCGCCGGCGCCGCCTGCTGCTGGCCGCCGCGGTCATCGGGTACGGCTTCCTGGTCAGCCGGATCGTCTGGGCCTGGGAAAAGGACTTCACCGGCGTGGACGGCTTCCTGGGCAGCAACACCTACGTATGGATCGGCCTGGCGCTGCTGTTCGGCCTGCCGATCCGCCGCTGGGCCGCGCCGGCCGGCGACGGGTCGCCCGGGGAGGCGGGCCGGCCGGGTCAGCCGTCGAGCCGGGCGGCGTAGCGCAGCTCGAGCAGGTCGAGGGGCGGGCGCCCGCCGGAGAGCGGGACGGGGTAGGTGGACTCCGCGCCGTCCGGTGACAGCCCGGCCCGCTCGTAGAAGCGGCGGGCCCGGGCGTTCTCCGCCAGCACCCAGAGCCGGTACTCGGTCCAGCCCCGTCCGGCCAGGCCGGCGCGGGTCGCCGCCAGCAGCGCCCGGCCCGTCCCGGTGCCCCACCGCGCGGGCTCCACGTACATGGCCACGATCTCCCCGTACGCCGGGTCAAGGTCGCGGCGGTCCTGGTTGTTCCGGTACGGACCGAAGGTGGTGAAGCCGGTGACGGTGCCGTCGACCTCGGCCAGCAGCGTGGTGAACGGGTGCTCCGGGTGGGCGGTGCCGAGGTCCCGCCGCCGCTGCGCCCAGGCCTGGACGTTGAGCCGGCGCAGCACCTCGTCCGGCATGATCCCGGCGTAGCCGGCCTGCCAGCTGCGGATGTGCACCCGGGCGATCGCCTCGGCGTCGTCCGGCTCCTCGCCGCGAAGGGTGAGCATCCGTCCGTTCTATGCCTCGGCGGGCGATCGGTCCAGCGCCCGCTCCGGGCGTCGTACCACTGGATTAGGGTGCCCGACGATGGCCGTACCGGAATCGCTCTCGCTCGCCCAGGCCCGGCGGATCGCGCTGGCCGCCCAGGGCTTCGCCGACCCGGCGCCCAGCGGTGTGCCCACCCGCCGGCACCTGCGTCGGGTGCTCGACCGGGTCGGGTTGATCCAGATGGACTCGGTCAACGTGCTGCAACGCGCGCACTACCTGCCGCTCTACAGCCGGCTCGGCCCCTACCCGACCACGCTGCTCGACGCCGCCGCCTACCGCCGCCCCCGCGAGCTCTTCGAGTACTGGGGGCACGAGGCGTCGCTGGTGCCGGTCGGGCTGCACCCCGCGCTGCGCTGGCGGATGGCCAAGGCCCAGGAGGAGGCCTGGGGCGGGATGCGCCGGATCGCCCAGGAGCAGCCGGGGCTGGTCGCCTGGGTCCGCGACGAGGTGGCCGCCCGGGGGCCGCTGACCGCCGCCGAGATCGAGCACGACGCGCCCCGGGAGACCGGCAACTGGGGCTGGAACTGGTCGGCCGTCAAGCGGGCGCTGGAGTTCCTGTTCTGGTCCGGCGAGGTGACCGCCGCCGAGCGAACCACCTCCTTCGCCCGCCGCTACGACCTGCCGGAGCGGGTGCTGCCGGCCGCCGTACTCGACGCGCCCACCCCGAGCGACGCCGACGCCTACCGCGCCCTGGTCGCGATCGCCGCCCGGTCGCTCGGCGTGGCCGCCGAACCGGAGCTGCGTGACTACTTCCGGCTGCCGCTGGCCGGGGCGCGGCGGGCGGTTGCCGAGCTGGTCGAGGCGGGGGAGTTGCTGCCGGTCACGGTGCAGGGCTGGCGGCAGCCGGCGTACCTGCACGCGCAGGCCCGGCTGCCCCGCTGGGTCCGGGGCAACACCCTGGTCAGCCCCTTCGACCCGCTGGTCTGGGAGCGGGCCCGCACCGAGCGGCTCTTCGGCTTCAGCTACCGGATCGAGATCTACGTCCCCGCACCGCAGCGGGTGCACGGCTACTACGTGCTGCCGTTCCTGCAGGGCGAAGGGTTCACCGCCCGGGTCGATCTCAAGGCCGACCGGAAGGCCGGGGTGCTCCAGGTGCCGGCGGCCTGGGTCGAGCCGGGCGTCCATCCGGGGGAGACCGCCGTCGCCCTGGCGGCGGAGCTCTACCGGCTCGCCGGCTGGCTCGGCCTGGACTCGGTGGCCCCGCCGGCCGCCGGCGACCTCGCGGTCCCGCTGGCCGCCGCGCTGACCGGCGTGGCCGGTGTACGGTGAGCGCGTGACGACCGTTGACCGGCCGGCCGCGCAGCCCGGCCCGCAGGTGCACAGCGCCGACGCGCCGCAGGTCGGGACGACCGCCCCGGCGGCTCCCGGCGGCGGGCAGGCGGAGGGCCCGCCCGGGGGGTGGCCCGCGGGTGAGGTCCCGCCGGGCGCCTGGCCGCAGGGCCCGGTCTACCAGCCGGTCGAGCCGGACCGGTTCACCCGGTTCGTGATGCGGCTCTACGACCGGGCCCCGCGCTGGGCGGTCCCGCTGGCCGCGCTCGGCTGCGTCGGCATGGGCGTGGCGTACGCGCTGATCAGTGATCCGACCCAGAGCGCCCCGGACGCCCGGCCGACCTGCCTGCTCAAGCTCACCACCGGGCTGGACTGCCCGGGCTGCGGCGGCACCCGCGCCCTCTGGTACGTGCTGCACGGCGACCTGCCGGCCGCCGCCCGGCACCACTTCCTCTTCGTCTTCGCGCTGCCCTTCCTGACCTACCTCTTCGTCGCCTGGGCCGGGAAGCAGGCGTTCGGCTGGCGACTGCCGGAGCTGCGGATCAGCTCCAAGGTGATCGGCGGCTTCCTCGCCGCCTGGCTCGCCTTCTCGGTGCTGCGCAACCTGCCCTGGGCCCCCTTCACCGCGCTCTACGTCTGATCCGGTCCAGCCTCCACCGGGGCCGGCCCGGCTCTTCGCGGCATCCGGCCGGTTGGCTGCCGTGCCGGCGGCTGCTTCGGGGTCGCTGTGGAGCTGCCCCGGCTGTGCGCCCGCCGGGCCGGTGTGGCTGGCACCGAATGGCGACCCCGAGGGGCCGCCGTAACCCGTTATGCGGCGCCTGCCCCGTCTGTGCGGGCAGCTCCAGAGGCCGTCCAGCGGGTTTCCGACCCGCCGGGGCCCAACTTTGCCGAGACCCCAGGGGCCACTACAGTCCGAGGAATGCCGGACATGGTGCAGCCCCAGGTCAAGCTCATTGCGTGGACCCAGTTCCAGGCCCCGGACGAGGTGCCGTGGTCGACCGACGCCGAGGGCGGCCAGGCGCTGGCCGAGTTCGCCGGCCGGGCCTGCTACCAGAGCTGGAAGAAGCCGAACCCGGCCACGGCGACCAACGCCGGCTACCTGGCCCACATCCTGGACGTCGGCCACCTGTCCGTGCTGGAGCACGGCTCGGTCAGCTTCTACTTCACCGGGGTGTCCCGCTCGTTCACCCACGAGCTGATCCGGCACCGGCACTTCTCGTACTCGCAGCTCTCCCAGCGCTACGTGCCGGAGCGGGACGCGGCCATGGTGGAGCCGGCGGTGATCGCCGAGGACCCGGAGCTGCACAAGAAGTTCGTGGAGGCCGCCGAGGCGAGCGTCCGGGCCTACACCGAGCTGCTGGAGGGGCTGGAGCAGCGCTTCGCCGACGAGCCGAACCCGACCCTGCGGCGCAAGCAGGCCCGGCAGGCGGCCCGGGCGGTGCTGCCCAACGCCACCGAGACCCGGATCGTGGTCACCGGCAACTACCGGGCCTGGCGGCACTTCATCAAGATGCGGGCCACCGAGCACGCCGACGTGGAGATCCGCGAGCTGGCCGTGGAGTGCCTGCGGCAGCTCCAGGAGGTTGCGCCGAACGTCTTCGCCGACTTCGTGATCTCCACCCTGCCCGACGGGACCGAGGTGGCGGCCAGCCCGCACGCCGAGTGACTCCTGAGCACTTACCCGCCGGGGCTCCGGTGGTCGTCCGCTAGGTTGTGAACATGACGCACGACCACCCTGCCGTACCCGAGCGGAGCGCCTCGCGCCCGTTCGGACGACTGCTCACGGCCATGGTCACCCCGTTCACCCGGGACGGGTCCCTGGACCTCGAGGGCGCCGTACGGCTCGCGAATTACCTCGTCGACGAGCAGGGCAACGACTCGCTGGTGCTCAACGGCACCACCGGTGAGTCGCCGACCACCACCGACGCGGAGAAGGAACGCCTGATCCGGGCCGTCGTGGAGGCGGTCGGCGACCGGGCCAGGATCGTGGCCGGGGTCGGCACCAACGACACCCGGCACACCATCGAGCTGGCGGCGTCGGCCGAGAAGGCCGGCGCGCACGGCCTGCTGGTGGTCACGCCGTACTACAACAAGCCGCCGCAGAGCGGGCTGCTGCGCCACTTCACCGCGGTCGCGGACGCCACCGGGCTGCCGATCATGCTCTACGACATCCCGCAGCGGGCCGGGACGGCGATCGCCACCGAGACGCTGGTGAAGCTGGCCGAGCACGGCCGGATCGTCGCGGTCAAGGACGCCAAGGGCGACCTGACCGCCACCTCATGGGTGCTCAGCCGCAGCGACCTGGCGTACTACAGCGGCGAGGACTCGCTGACCCTGCCGGCGCTGTCGGTCGGGGCGGTCGGCGTGGTGGGTACCTCGACGCACTTCACCGGCGCGCCGACCAAGCAGATGATCGAGGCGTACGACGCGGGCGACACCCTGACCGCGCGGACCCTGCACCGGCGGCTGCTGCCCCTGTTCACCGGCATCTTCCGTGCCCAGGGCGTGATCCTGGTCAAGGCGGGCCTGGCGGCCAAGGGCCTGCCGGCCGGCCCGGTACGCCCGCCGCTGGTGGACGCCACCGCCGACGAACTGGCCCAGCTGCGCGCCGACTGCGCGGCGGCGGGCCTGGAACTGCCCGAATGATCGAACGACACGACGGACGCCGGATGAGGGCGTCGCAGAATGAGGTGGACGCGTGACCGAGGCGCACATCGAGGGTGAACTGCCCCCGCCGCTGCCGGAGGGCGGCCTGCGGATCATCCCGCTCGGCGGACTCGGCGCCATCGGCCGGAACATGACCGTCTTCGAGTACGACGGCAAGCTGCTGATCGTCGACTGCGGGGTGCTCTTCCCCGACGTCGAGCAGCCGGGCGTGGATCTGATCCTGCCCGATTTCGGCCCGATCCTGGACCGGCTGGACGACGTGCAGGCGATCGTGCTCACCCACGGCCACGAGGACCACATCGGCGCCGTGCCGTACCTGCTCGCCCACAAGCCGGACATCCCGCTGGTCGGCTCCCAGTTCACCCTCGCCCTGGTCGAGGCGAAGCTCGCCGAGCGGCGGATCCAGCCGTACACGCTGACCGTCAAGGAGGGCGGCCGGGAGCGGCTCGGCCCGTTCGAGTGCGAGTTCTTCGCGGTCAACCACTCCATTCCGGACGCGCTCGCGGTGGCCATCCGCACCCCGGCCGGGCTGGTGCTGCACACCGGCGACTTCAAGATGGACCAGCTCCCGCTGGACGGCCGGATCACCGACCTGGCCGGCTTCGCCCGGCTCGGCGCCGAGGGTGTCGACCTGCTCCTGTCGGACTCCACCAACGCGGAGATCCCCGGCTTCGTCACGCCGGAGCGGGAGATCGGCCCGGTCCTCGACTCGATCTTCCAGAAGGCGCGCGGCCGGATCATCGTCGCCTCGTTCGCCTCCCACGTGCACCGGGTGCAGCAGGTGATGGACTCGGCGGCCGAGCACGGCCGCAAGGTGGCGCTGATCGGCCGCTCGATGGTCCGCAACATGGGCATCGCCCGCGACCTGGGGCTGCTGAACATCCCGCCGGGCCTGGTGGTCGGCCTGGAGGAGGCAACCGCGCTGCCACCGGAGCGGATCGTGCTGATGTCCACCGGCTCGCAGGGCGAGCCGATGAGCGCGCTGGGCCGGATGGCCAGCGGCGACCACCGGCACATCACCATCGCACCGGGCGACACCGTCGTGCTCGCCAGCTCGCTGGTGCCGGGCAACGAGACCTCGGTCTACCGGGTGATCAACCGGCTGGCCCGGGCCGGTGCGGTCGTCGTGCACAAGGACGTCGCCAAGGTGCACGTCTCCGGGCACGCCCCCGCCGGCGAGTTGCTCTACCTGCTCAACACCGTTCGGCCGAGCAACCTGATGCCGGTGCACGGCGAATGGCGGCACCTGCGTGCGCACGCCCGCCTCGGCGTCGAGTCCGGGGTCGCGCCGGACCGGGTGGTGCTCTGCGAGGACGGCGACGTGGTCGACCTGGTGGAGGGGCGGGCCAGCCTGGTCGGTCACGTGAAGAGCCGGTACGTCTACGTCGACGGCCTCGCCGTCGGCGACGTCAGCGAGTCGCTGCTCACCGAGCGGCGGATCCTCGGCGACGGCGGGTTCATCGCGGCCACCGTGGTGGTCGACTCGGTCACCGGCAAGGTGGTCGGCGGCCCGACCGTCTCGGCGAAGGGCTTCTCCGAGGACCCGGAGGCGTTCAACCCGGTGGTCCCGCTGATCACCGAGGCGCTCAACCGGGCGGCCGCGGACGGCATCACCGACCCGCACCAGCTCCAGCAGATCGTCCGGCGCACCGTCGGGCGCTGGGTCAACGACGCGTACCGCCGGCGACCGATGATCATCCCGACCGTCGTCGAGGTCTGACCGCACGCACCTTTCCGTCGATCGCTCAACCGATCGTCGGTCGTCCACGTTTTCCGTGCCGGCGGGCGCTGGGGGGAGCGTGGCGGATGGACCGCAGACGGATGACAGCCATCGGCGTACCGGTGGCGGCGGCGGGGCGGTGCCGCGTCCGGCCTTCCGGTACGCGGCGGGTCAGGGGAGGGCGGCCACCGCCTCGGCGTACGCGACGCCGGTGGTGACGGTCGAGGTGAGCAGCACGACCAGCTGCGCGGGCGCCACCCCGTGCTCCAGGTCGGTGGTGACGTCGCCGGCCAGCACCAGCGCCCCGTCGCCCGGGTCGTGCACGTACGCCTTGGGCAGCAGCCGGTCGTGGTTCCAGGCGTTGCAGAAGGCGTACGCCTCGGCGAGCCGGTCGACCGGCAGCCGCCGGGTGGCGACCACCCGGGCGTGCAGGATCTCCCCGCGCTGGCCGAGCCGGCGGAACTGGATCATCGCCTCGCCCCACCGGCCCACCACCGTGCCGTCGGGCTCGACCGCGTACCCGTCGCCGCGCCGGTCGAGGGCGGCGGTGATCATCGGCAGGCTCAGCGGGGCCGGTTCCTCCTCGGCCGGCTCGGGGTCCTCCGCCGAGCCGTCCGGCCAGCCGTCGTCCGGCGCGTCGGCGGGCAGCGGCACCGGGGCGCCCAACGGTCGTTCCGCCAGCCAGGAGGCGATCCGGCCGGACTGGTGGCCGGTGCCGTTGCGGGCGTCGAAACTGCCGGCCAGCTCGGTGGCGAGCGCGAACAGGTCCGCGCCGAGGGTCGCCACGTCCACCTCGGACGCCGGGCGCGGACCGTGCCCGGGGCGGTGGATTCGCCGCCCGCCCCGCCCGGCCTCGACCGCCAGCCCGCAGAGCAGCGCGCCGGCCGCGGCGAACTCCATCGCGGACAGGTCGTCGTACGGGTGGTCCAGCCGCGGCAGCTGCTCGGCGAGGATGTCCAGCCCCCGGTCCAGGTGCCCGCCCAGGGCGCAGAACCGCAGGTGCGCGGCGAGCTGCGGGAAGGCGGCCCGTTCCCGACGGTGCCGCCGGTACGCCCGTACGTGGGCTTGCCCGGCGCGCTCCGCCTCGCCCGTGCGCAGCCACGGCAGCATTGCCACCGCGAGGGCCCGCTCGGGCTGGTCGGTGCAGCCGACCTCCCCGTCGAGCACCGGTCGCAGCTCCGCCAGGGCCGCACCGTGCTCGCCCCACCCGGCCAGCAGCTCCGCCCGCCGGGCCGGAGCGCAGCCCGGGCAGCCGCCGACCGGATCCGGTGCGGCCGACTGTTCCCGGTTGCGGCGCGGCGTCAGACGCGCCGAGCCGGACTGGTCGTACGACTGTTCCGGGTCGCGGCGCGGCGTCAGACGCGCCGAGCCGGAATGGTCGTAGCGCGAGCGGTCGTACTCCCGGCGGGCGGTCGGCTCGTCGCCGAGATGGTCGGCGAGCCGGCAGCGCAGCTCGGCGACCACCTCGGCGTCCGGGCCCAGCCGCCCGGCGAGGTCGTCCAGGAGGGACCGGGCCTGGTCCAGACCGATCCGTGGGGTGCCGAAGAACGCCTCCACCGCCTGCCGCTGATGGCGGCGCAGCGTCTGGGCGTCGGCGGGGTCCAGCAGGCCGGGCGTCCGGTCGACCGCCGCTAGGCAGCGCCGGACCGGTTCGAGCAGCCGCCACCGCTCCCCGTGGTGCAGGTACGCCTCGATCAGCGCGAACCGGGCGGCCAGGGCGGTACGTGGGTCACCCACCGCGTAGGCCTGGACGGCGATCCGTTCCAACTCGGCGAAGCGGGCCTCGCCGTCGGGCATGTCACGGGCGTCGGCGAGGGCGTCGGCCAGCCCCCGGTCACTTGAGGTGGTCATCGGGCCGGCCCGCCCGCCAGTCGGCCCACCTCGGCGGCGAGCTGGCACCCGGTCGAGATGCCACAGTCGAGCAGCTGGTCGAGCTGGTGCGGGGTGACCCCGCGTTCCAGGTCGGTGATCACCTCGCCGCTGACCTGGGCCCACCCGTCGTCCGAAACGTGCACGAACGCCTTGGGCCAGAGCCGGTCGTGGTTCCAGGAGTTGCAGAAGGCGTGGAGGATCGGGACCTGCTCCACGCCGAAGCGGGGCGCGGCGACGGTGCGGACCTGGAGCAGCTCGCCCGCCTCGCCCCGGCGGAAGAACCAGGTCAGGCTCTCCTCCCAGCGGCCGACCAGGTCGCCGTCGGCGTCTTCGGCGACTGCGTACCCCCGGTTGGCCAGCACCGCGGCGATCAGCTCGCCGGTCAGCGGCCGCAACGCTTGCGGGTGTCCGGCCAGGGGGCCGTCCGGACCGTCCTCGAAACCCGGCGACGCCATTGGCATCCCTTCTGCGGCGAATAACACACCGACGGCGCAGGTCCCGGCTGCGACGCGCGGACACGACCCGGAAAAGCGGGGATCTGCCGGGTGACGCCGTTACGGTGACTCTATGGCGGGCCGTACCTCTCAGGCGAGCCGGCGGCGCGGCGCGTCGCCGCGCGGTACCACGAACAGCCGTGCCCGCCAGCCGGCGAAGAAGACCACCCGGGCGAGGGCCCGGCGGCGAACGGCGGCCCGACCGGGCCCGGCCGTCTACATCGGTCGCGCGGTCGGCGCGCTGTGGATGGGGCTGGCGCACGGCGTGGGCTGGGCGGTCCGGGCCGCCGGGCGGCAGGCCGCCTCGGCCCGCGACCTCGACCCGGAGCACCGCCGCGACGGCGCCGGCCTGCTGCTGTTCGGCTTCGCCATCCTCACCGGGGTAGCCATCTGGTTCGGCGGCGCCGGCCCGGTCGGCGCGCGGTTGGCCGACACGGTCCGGCTCTTCCTCGGCGCGATCGCGATCGTGGTGCCGGTGCTGCTGATGATCGGCGCCTGGCGGCTGATGCGGACCCCGGCCGACCCCGAGCACCGCGGCCGCGGCCTGGTCGGCTGGGGGTCGATGCTGATCGCCACCGCCGCGCTGCTGCACATCGGACAGGACCCGGTCGACTCCATCCAGCGCGACTACGCGGGCGGCCTGATCGGCGCCGGCGTCGGCGACCTGCTGGAGACGGCGATCACCGCCTGGGTGGCCGTGCCGCTGCTGATCCTGCTGCTGGTCTTCGGTCTGCTGGTGGTCACCGCGACCCCGATCAACAAGATCCCCGAGCGGCTCGGGCTGCTCGCCGGCACGCTCGTCGCGCCGCCGGCCGCCGAGGGCGAGGGGGCCGGGAAGCCGGCCCGGAAGCGGCCGGCCAAGCGCCTGCCGCCACCGTTGGATCCGGGCGACCCCGATGACGGCTACGACGGCGTTGACCTTCAGGACACCGTGGCGCTGCCCCGCAAGCCGCCAACGAAGGTGCCGGCCACCCGCAAGCCGGTCGAGCCGCCGGAGCATTCGCCGGCGCCCACCCGGGCCGAGCAGCTCGCGCTCACCGGGCTGGCCGGCGACTACACGCTGCCGCCGGCCAACATGCTCAGCAGCGGTGCCGCGCCGAAGAAGCGGAGCAAGGCCAACGACGAAGTGATCGCCGCCCTCACCGGGGTGTTCGAGCAGTTCGACGTGGACGCCGCGGTCACCGGCTTCACCCGGGGGCCGACCGTCACGCGCTACGAGGTGGAGCTGGGTCCGGGCGTCAAGGTCGAGCGGATCACCCAGCTCTCCCGCAACATCGCGTACGCGGTGAAGTCCCCGGACGTGCGGATCCTCAGCCCGATCCCGGGCAAGAGCGCGGTCGGCGTGGAGATCCCGAACACCGACCCGGAGAACGTGGCGCTCGGCGACGTGCTCCGCTCGCGGGCGGCCACCAGCGACCACCACCCGATGGTGGTGGCGCTCGGCAAGGACATCGAGGGCGGCTACGTGGTGGCCAACCTCGCGAAGATGCCTCACATCCTCATCGCGGGGGCTACGGGCGCCGGCAAGTCGAGTTGCCTGAATTCTCTGCTCATGTCCATTCTGGCCCGGGCCACGCCGGACGAGGTGCGGCTGCTGCTGATCGACCCGAAGCGGGTCGAGATGACCGGCTACGAGGGCATCCCGCACCTGGTCACCCCGATCGTGACCAACGCGAAGAAGGCGGCCGACTCGCTGGAGTGGGTCGTCCGCGAGATGGACATGCGCTACGACGACCTCGCCGCCAACGGGGTCCGGCACATCGACGACTTCAACCGCAAGGTCCGCACCGGCGAGATCAAGGCCCCGCCCGGCAGCGAGCGGGAGCTGCGGCCCTACCCGTACCTGCTGGTGATCGTGGATGAGTTGGCCGACCTGATGATGGTCGCCCCCCGCGACGTGGAGGACTCCATCGTCCGGATCACCCAGCTCGCCCGGGCCGCCGGCATCCACCTGGTGCTCGCCACCCAGCGCCCCTCGGTCGACGTGGTCACCGGCCTGATCAAGGCGAACGTCCCGTCCCGGCTGGCCTTCGCCACCTCCTCGCTGGCCGACTCGCGGGTCATCCTCGACCAGCCGGGCGCGGAGAAGCTGCTCGGCCGCGGTGACGGCCTCTTCCTGCCGATGGGCGCGTCGAAGCCGGTCCGGATCCAGGGCGCCTGGGTCACGGAGCGTGAGATCGCCGACGTGGTGAAGTTCTGCAAGGGCCAGCGCGAGCCGGAGTTCCGCCCGGATGTGCTCGCCCCGGCCTCCGACGGCAAGAAGAAGATCGACGAGGACATCGGCGAGGACCTGGACCTGCTGCTCCAGGCGGTCGAACTGGTGGTGACCTCCCAGTTCGGGTCGACCTCGATGCTGCAGCGGAAGCTGCGGGTCGGCTTCGCCAAGGCGGGCCGGCTGATGGACCTGATGGAGACCCGGGGCGTGGTCGGGCCCTCCGAGGGTTCCAAGGCCCGGGACGTGCTGGTCAAGCCGGACGAGCTGGAAGACGTCCTGGTCGGCCTGCGCGGGGGCGAGGAGTAGGTCGACCGCGACGACAAAGGGCCCGCCGAGGTCCGGCGAGCCCTTTCCGTGACGGGTCCGGTCAGGAGTTCAGCAGCGCGGCGGCGATCACCATGCCGATGACGGCGCCGACGACGCTGGCGGCCGCGGCGTACCAGCCGAGCGGCTTGTCGCCGAGCACCGCGCCCACGATGCCGAGGATCAGCCCGACCAGGCCGAGGAACGGAAAGAAGAGGGCGATGACGGCGAAGACGAAACCGATGATCGTGCAGATACGGGCGGCGTTGCCGCGCGGTCGGGTGGTGGCGGGCATGTCGGCCATGGTGTCCTCCGTGAAGTAGGCCCTTGGGTGGGTCGGCCGGTGTCTACCCATTTCGCGCTCGCGCTACGCATCGGGTCCGATACCGGGCAGCGGGGGGAACTCCCGGGGACCGGACGGCTCAGTGGAAGAGCTTCAGGCCGACGACGCCGGCCACCACCAGCAGCAGGCAGACGATCCGGGGGAGGCTGGCGGGCTCGCCCAGCGCCACCATGCCGACGAGTGCCGTCCCCACCGCCCCGATCCCGACCCAGACCGCGTAGCCGGTGCCGACCGGGATCTCGCGTAGCGCGTACGCCAGGCCGGCCATGCTCAGCACGAGGGAGACCGCGAAGACGGCGGAGGGGAGGGGGCGGCTGAAGCCGGCGCTGCGGTCGAGGGCGATCGCCCACGCCGTCTCGAGCAGTCCGGAGAGCACCAGCACGATCCAGGCCATCGGAGTCACCTCTGCGATGCGGCCCGGCCACCGGGGCCGGGACGAGTCTGTGGTTACGCGGGGCGTCTTGGCCTGACCGGGTACGCCCACGACTCGTCCGGGATGACCGAGGTCCCGAGGGAACGTCGGCCACCGGGGCCGACGCTAGCACGTCGGGGGCGGGCCGCCGGGGCGGTGAGAAAGCCCACCCTCGGTGGATCTCAAGTTAACTTCAAGTTGCACCATGGGCTCATGACCCTGCTCCTCTCCGACGACGACGTCGCGGCCACGCTGGACGCCTCCGCCACGGTCGACGCGATGCGGGACGCCCTGCTGGCCGCGTACCAGGGTCGGCTGATCGCCCCGCCCCGGGCATCCGCCCCGCTCGGCGGCGGTCGGATGGTGCTCACCGCCGGCCACCTGACCGGCGAGTGGTACGGCTTCCGGTCGTACGACACCTTCGGGCACCCGGAGAGCGGGCAGCTGGTCGTGCTGCACGACGGGCGTACCGGGGCGGTGCGGGCGATCGCGGTCGGCGAGGAGCTGGGCTCCCGGCGCACCGGGGGACTGGGCGGGGTCGCGGTCGACGCGCTGGCCCGCCCCGACGCCGTCACGCTGGGCCTGGTCGGTTCCGGCCGGCAGGCCTGGACCCAGGTCTGGGCCGCCGCCGCGGTCCGTCCGCTGCGCGAGGTGACCGTGCACAGCCGCTCGGCGGCCAACCGGGAGGCGTTCGCCGCCCGGGTCCGCGCCGAGCTGGGCATCCCGGCGCGGGCGGTGCCCAGCGCCGCGGCGGCGGTGACCGGACGGGACATCGTGGTGCTCGCCACCACCAGCCGGACCCCGGTGCTGGACGCCCGGGACCTCGCCCCCGGGACGCACGTCAACACCGTGGGCTTCAAGCAACGCAACCGCGCCGAGTTCGGCCCCGACCTGCTGGACGCCGCGGATGTCCTGGTCACCGACTCGCCGGCCCAGGCGGCCGCGTACGACCCACCGATGCTCGCCGCCGCGCCCCCGTACGCCGACCGGCTGCGCGACCTGGGTGCGGTGCTGGCGGGCGCGGTCCCGGGGCGGACCGGCGCGGACCAGATCTCGGTCTTCTGCTCGACCGGTCTGGCCGGCACGGAGGTCTTCCTGCTCGACCGCCTGGCCCGGGTCGGCGCCGCCGCGCGTTGACCCGCCCCGGCTCGACGACCAGCGCAAGAAGCCGGGGCCCCGGCGGGGCCCCGGCGGGGGAAACGAGGCGGCCCGGGTGTGCGGCGGCCGATGCCCGCGGCCAGCCGTCGCGGCGTTGCCCGGCCGGCCCGGTACCCTCGGATGGTGTCTGCCACCTCCCCTTACGCTGCCGACGGCCGCCGAGTCGCCCTGCTGACCCTGGGCTGCGCCCGTAACGAGGTCGACTCGGAGGAGCTGGCCGCCCGGCTGCACGCCGACGGCTGGCAGGTGACCACCGACGGCGAGGGCGCCGACGTGGTGGTGGTCAACACCTGCGGCTTCGTGGAGAAGGCCAAGCAGGACTCCATCCAGACGCTGCTCGCCGCCGCCGACACCGGCGCCAAGGTGGTCGCCGCCGGCTGCATGGCCGAGCGGTACGGCCGGGAGCTGGCCGAGAGCCTGCCCGAGGCGCAGGCGGTGCTGAGCTTCGACGACTACCCGGACATCTCGGCCCGGCTGAACGCCGTGGTCGCCGGTGAGGCGATCGACGCGCACACCCCGCGCGACCGCCGCGAGCTGCTGCCGCTCACCCCGGTGGCCCGCCGGAACAGCGCGGTGTCGCTGCCCGGGCACGGCAGCCCGGCCCGGGTCCCGGAGACCGACGAGCACACCCCGGCCCACCTGCGTCAGGTGCTGCGGCGCCGGCTCGACACCGGCCCGGTCGCCTCGCTCAAGCTGGCCAGCGGCTGCGACCGGCGCTGCGCGTTCTGCGCCATCCCCGCCTTCCGCGGCGCCTTCGTCTCCCGTACCCCGGACGAGCTGCTCGCCGAGGCGGAGTGGCTGGCCAAGACGGGCGTCCGCGAGCTGGTGCTGGTCAGCGAGAACTCGACGTCGTACGGCAAGGACCTCGGCGACCCCCGGGCGCTGGAGAAGCTGCTGCCGCAGCTCGCCGCCGTCTCCGGCATCGTCCGGGTCCGGGTGAGCTACCTGCAGCCCGCCGAGACCCGGCCCGGCCTGGTCGAGGCGATCGCCACCACGCCCGGCGTGGCGCCCTACTTCGACCTGTCGTTCCAGCACTCCAGCGAGCCGGTGCTGCGCCGGATGCGCCGCTTCGGCTCCACCGACCGTTTCCTCGAGCTGCTGGCCGGTGCCCGGGCGCTGGCCCCGGAGGCGGGTGCGCGGAGCAACTTCATCGTCGGCTTCCCCGGCGAGACCCGGGCCGACGTGGCCGAGCTGGTCCGCTTCCTGACCGAGGCGCGGCTCGACGCGATCGGCATGTTCGACTACAGCGACGAGGACGGCACCGAGGCCGCGGGTCTGCCCGGCAAGGTCTCCGCGGCCACCATCAAGCGCCGGTACGACAAGCTCAGCGCGCTCGCCGACGAGCTCTGCTCGCAGCGGGCCGAGGAGCGGCTCGGCTCCACCGTCGAGGTGCTGGTCGACTCGGTCGACGACGGCGTGGTCGAGGGCCGAGCCGCCCACCAGGCCCCCGAGGTCGACGGCTCGACCACGCTCGTCGCGCCGGAGGGCGGCGGCGTCGACCTGGCCGCGCTGCGCCCCGGCGACCTGGTCCGGGCCACGGTCACCGCGACCGAGGGTGTCGACCTGGTCGCCGTACCGGATGAGATGATCTCGGCGGCGCCCGGCGCGGCACGGTGACGCCGGGTCGTGACGGAGCGAGGGAGCCAGGTGGTGCGGTGCCAGGTACGCCACGGCGAACGGAGCGGGCGATGACCGGGGCCGAGTCCACGGCGCCCGTGGTCGCCCGGGTGCCGGTGCTCAATGCCGCCAACGCGCTGACCGCGCTGCGGCTGGTGCTGGTGCCGGTCTTCGCGGTGACCGTGGTCGTCTCGGGGATGACCCACGCCGGCTGGCGGATCGCCGCCTGTCTGATCTTCGTCGTCGCCTCGGTGACGGACCTGGTGGACGGCTGGATCGCCCGCCGGTTCAAGTTGGTCACCTCGGTCGGCAAGGTGGCCGACCCGATCGCCGACAAGGCGCTGACCGGCGCCGCCCTGGTGCTGCTCTCCTGGTACGACCGGCTGCCCTGGTGGGTGACCGCGGTGATCCTGGCCCGCGAGCTGGGCATCACGGCGCTGCGCTTCTGGGTGATCCGGCTCGGCGTGATCGCGGCCAACCGGGGCGGCAAGATCAAGACGGTGCTCCAGATCCTGGCGATCACCTGGTACCTCTGGCCGATGCCCGCCGCCCTGACCCCGGTCGGCCCGTGGATCATGGGCGCCGCGGTCCTGGTCACGGTGGTGACCGGCTTCGACTACATCGCCCAGGCCCTCCGCCTCCGCCGCCCCCACCCCTGACCCCCACCCCGCCCCGGCCCACCCCCGCCGGGAACGGGTGATCATGAAGTTATTTCCCTCGATACCGGCGTGTCATGGCGATAACTTCATGATCGACGGGTCCCGGGAACGATGAGTAGGCGGAGCCGGGGAGGGAAGGGTTTGGGGCATGGATGAGCGGGATGCGAATGGGGAGCGGCCGGCCGGCAGCCCGGCCGCGGCGGTCGTGCACAGCCTTTCGCAGCGGCACGAGACGCTGGCCACCATCGAGTCGCTGACCGGGGGGCTGCTCTCCGCCTCGATCGTGGAGATCGCCGGGGTGAGCGGCACGTACCGCGGCGGCCTGGTGGTCTACGCCACCGAGCTGAAGTCGGAGCTGGCCGGCGTACCGGCGGACCTGCTCGCGGAGCGCGGGCCGGTCGACCCGGACGTCGCGGTCGCGCTGGCCGAGGGTGGGCGGCGGCGCTGCGGGGCCGACTGGGGGCTGGCCACCACCGGGGTGGCCGGGCCGGAGCCCCAGGACGGCAAGCCGGTCGGCCTCGTGTACGTCGCGGTCGCCGGCCCGGGCGGCACAAGCGTGGAGCAGCTCGACCTGGAAGGTGGGCGGGACCACATCCGCTCGGCCGCGGTGATCGCGGCGCTGCGGCTGTTGACCGAGCGGATCCGCGCCGCGGACCAGGCTGACGAGTCGCGACCCGCCGACGCGACGCGGCACCCCGCCCACCAGGTGGACGAGGCACAGGACCCGGCCCTCCGCCGGCCGGCCGGTGACGCGGCTCACGGCACGGACATCGACACGCCCGACGACGCGGATGCCGCCGACCCTGCCGCGGCGGGGCGGCGGTGACGGGATCGGCCGGATCGGAGGGGCGGGGCGGGATGTCGCGGCGGCGGGCACCGGGTACGGTTGCGGGAAGGCTCCGGCGGTCGACGCCGGCGCCGGGGGCGGCCGCCGCGTCCGGCGCGGCACGTCCGGCCGGAGAAGATGGTCCCGTCAAAGGGGGAGGTGCGATGGTCCTGCTACGCCGAGTGATCGGTGACGCACTACGGGCGCGCCGGCAGGGGCAGCACCGCACCCTGCGCGAGGTCTCCTCCGCCGCCAACGTGAGTCTCGGTTACCTCTCGGAGATCGAGCGTGGCCAGAAGGAACCCTCCAGCGAGCTGCTGGCCGCGATCTGCGACGCGCTCGGCGCCCGTCTCTCCGAGCTGCTCCGCGAGGTCAGCGACACCGTAGCCCTGGCCGAGCAGATGCCTGGGGTGCTGGTCCCGGTCGCCAACGAGCCGGTCGAGCCGACGCCGGTGGCTCCGGCCGCCGTCCGCAAGGCCACCAACCGGGGCGTCCGCCAGGTGACCTCGGACGGCGCGGTCTCCGTCCAGGTCCGGCAGGATTCGCCGCTCAAGGCGACCCTGCGCAGCACCCGGGTCCGCTCCGCGGACCGGGACGTGGTCTGCGCCGCCTGATCCGCGCGGCGCGCACCGTGGCCGGGCCGGCCCTCGACGCCTGATCTGCGGCGCCCCTGGCCGGGCCGGCCTCGACGCCTGATCCGCGCGGCGCGCGCCGTGGCCGGGCTGGCCCCCGCCGCGTAGAGTCGATCAGGGTTGCGTGACTGCCCCCGCTCGTCGGTACGGAAGCCGGGCTGGCGTCCGACTGGGACGATGGGGGCATGCCCCGCGGCCCGCTGGTCGGCCCCGTCCGGCCCGGTCGAGGCGGAGCGACGCTACTGAGGGGACAACGCGGAGATGGCGAACCCGTTCGTCAAGGGTTGGAAATACCTGATGGCGCTCTTCGGTGCGAAGATCGACGAGCACGCCGACCCGAAGGTGCAGATCCAGCAGGCGATCGAGGAGGCCCAGCGGCAGCACCAGGCGCTGGTCCAGCAGGCGGCCGCGGTGATCGGCAACCAGCGGCAGTTGGAGATGAAGCTGTCCCGGCAGATGTCCGAGGTCGAGCAGCTCCAGGCCAACGCCCGGCAGGCCCTGGTCCTGGCCGACCAGGCGGGCGCCAGGGGTGACCAGGCCGAGGCCGGGCGGTACGAGCAGTCCGCTCAGCTCCTCGCCACCCAGCTGGTCTCCGCCGAGCAGGCCACCGAGGACCTGAAGACGCTGCACGACCAGGCCCTGGGCGCGGCCGCCCAGGCCCGCAAGGCGGTGGAGAACAACTCCATGATCCTCCAGCAGAAGCTGGCCGAGCGCACCAAGCTGCTCAGCCAGCTCGAGCAGGCCAAGATGCAGGAGAGCGTGGCCCGCTCGCTGGAGTCGATGTCGGCGCTGACCGCGCCCGGCACCACCCCCTCGCTGGACGAGGTGCGGGACCGGATCGAGCGCCGGTACGCCAATGCGATGGGCCGCGCCGAGCTGGCCGGCAACTCGGTCGAGGGCCGGATGCTGGAGATCAAGAAAGCGACGCTCGACTCGGCGGGTTCGGCCAGACTGGAGCAGATCCGGTCGAGCATGGCCGGCGAGCAGCTCACCGGCCGGCAGGAGCGGCCGGCGGTGCCGCAGGCCGGGCAGGCGGCGCCCGCGGTCGACCCGGCGGCCGCCGCCCGGCTCGACGAGATCCGGGCCAGCATGAGCCGGGAACACGGCACGGGGGACAGCACCGCCGCCGGCTGAGCGATCGGGGCGAGGAGACGGGGATGGCAGACGAGCGAGCCCGATACTTCCGCCGGCTGCGTCGGCTGCGACGCTCCGCCCGGCGATGGAGCGTCCTGGCCGGTGGGCTCGGCGGCGCGGCCGCCGTGCTGACCCCGTACGCCGGGCTGGGACTGCCCGACGCGGGCTGGGCCGGCGCCGCCGGCAGCGCGATCGCGTTCGCCGCCTGGCGCTGGATCGACCTGCGCGCGCTGGCCGCCACGCCGGCGCCGCCGGCGCTCGACCCGGCCGAGGCCGCCGCCCGCTCCCGGGCCCGGCTTGTCGCCGCCGTCGAGCGACTGCCCGTCGGCCCGGGCGTGCTGGCCGAGGTACGCCGGGTCCGGTCCCGGCTGGCGCTGCGCGGCACCACGGCGGCCGAGGCGTGGGCGCGGCTGGACCACGCCGCGCTGACCCTGGCCGGGATGAGCGGCCGGCTGACCGGGCTGGCCGAGCCGGCGGTGCTCGAGGCGGCCGCCGCCGACCGCTCGCTGCGCGACCTGGCCGGCCGGGTGGCCAGCGTGGAACGCGCCCTCAAGCTCGCCCCGGCCGAGGCCCAGGCGTCGCTCGCCGACTCCCACCGCACCCTGGTCGACCAGTTGGAGAACGGCGTCTCGGCCTACGAGCGCCTGGTCGTCGCAGCGGCCAGCTACGTCGCCGAGGACGCCCGCCCGAGCACCGAACACCCGGCCGCCTCCCGGCTGGCGGAGGCGACCGACCTGCTGCACGGGGTGGCCTCGGCGCTGGCCGAGCTGCGCGCCGTCGGCGACCCGCTGCGCGCCCCCACCCGCTGACCCGACCCGCCCGCTCCCCGCGCTCCGCTCCCACATTCACGGAATGAGGGCTCAATCGGCGCTCGATGAGTCCTCATTCCGTGAATTTGTGCGGGGCGGTGGCCCGAGGCGTGCGGGACGGTGAGTCGGGGCGCGGGTCAGGAGGGGGTGGTGACCGGGATGGGGCCGGTGAAGGTCGAGCTGCCGACCACGTTGTATGAGCGGATCCGGTAGTGATACGTGACGCCACGGGCGAGCCCGGTGTTGGTGAAGCCCCGCCCGGTGACCCGGAAGGTGGCCAGCTCCTGGCTGAACGCCGGGTCGGTGGCGCGCTGGACGACGAACCCGGAGCCCGGCCCGGTGGGGGTGCTGGCCGACCAGCTCAGGATCACCGTCGCGGTGTCCGGTGCCGGCGCGGTGGCGGTGGCGCTCACCGCGGTCGGCACCCCGGGCCGGGGCGGGGTCGTCACGGTGGCCACGGTGGACCAGGGTGAGGCGGCGCCGAGGTAGGTGGTCCGCACCCGGTAGTAGTACGTGGTGTCCGGGGCGACGGCTGGGTCGACGTGGTTGTCGCCAACCGCGATGGCCGTGGTGCCCGGCCCGCTGGTGAAGGTCGGATTGGTGGCCCGCTGCACGTCGATCCCGGTGGCGTACGAGCGGTTGAGCCAGCGCAGCGCGACGCGCAGCGGCGCGGCCGGCGGCACCGCCGCGGTCAGCTTGGCCGGCCCGATGAGCTGCACCGACGCGGGGACGCTGTTCGACCAGGCCGAGCAGCTCACCGCGTTCTCCGCCCGGATCCGGTAGTGGTAGGTCACCCCCGGGGTCACCGAGGCGTCGGTGTACCGGGTCGCGGTGGCCGCCACGGTGATCTCCGTCCGCCCCTCGGTGAAGGTGGCGTTGGTGGCCCGCTGCAGCAGGTGGCTGGTGGCCGGTGGACGCCGGCCGTTGCCGGTCCAGGCCAGCGCGATCGCCGGCAGCGCGGTGGCCGAGCCGGGGGCCGGGGTGGCGGTCAGCCCGGTCGGCGCCCTGGGGGAGACCCGCAGCACCAGCGGTCGGCTCATCCCCTGGTCAAGGTGGCCGGCGGACCGGCTGTGCCACCGGTACTCCCAGCCGAGGTTGACCAGCTGGTTCACCACGATGGCCGGCCGCCCGTCGATCGGGCTGACCGGGGTGGCGTCCAGCCGTACGCCGGCCGGCCGGGTCGGGTCGAGCAGTCGTACGCTGTCGCCGATCTTGAACGGCAGGGCGGGCGGGACGGGGCGCAGCGCCACGATCACGTCCTCCCGGGGGTTGACCCGGACGGTCTCCTTCCAGCCCAGCTCGTTCGGGTCCGGCGGGCGGACCGTGCCGTCCCAGCCGACCCGGTTGACCAGCTGCACGTCACCACCGCCGACGTGCAGGGCCTGGGTCTGGGATGAATCGCCGACGATCCGCCAGAGCTGGGTGCCGTCGGCCGGCGCGCCCAGCGGCACCGTCGGATCGGTCACGAAGAGCACCTCGGTCGCCGGGTCGACCGGCCCGAGCGGCAGGGTCGCCGGGTCGAGCGGGCCGGCGTGCGGGTGCCCGACGCCGAGCCGCCCGACCGCGCGGCCGTGCCGCGACTCGAAGACCTGCCCGACCGCCTTCACCGCCAGCGGCAGGGTGACCGGGGCGGCGGCGCCGGTCGGCGTGAAGCTGACCGAGGTGGCGTGCACCGGCACCAGCGTCTCCAGCGGGGTCCGGGTGCCGAACGCACGGTCGTACGCCGGTTGCGGGACGATCGGCGGCCGCTGGCTGGCCGCGTACGCCCCGGGGAGGCGTTCGGCGAGCCGGGCCAGGTCGTACCGGTCGGCCGGGGTGCCGGCCACCCGGAACTGGAGCAGGGTACGGGTGTTCGGGCCGTACCCGGGACGGGTGGCGGGGAGCCCGCCGACCCCGGTGCGGTCCGGGGCGCCGGTGTGGTGGTCGTACCGGGGGTCGAAGCGGGGCAGTGGGGCCGGGCAGTCGTTGTAGAGGATCAGCGTGGCGCCCGGGGGCAGGGCGGAGAAGTCCACCACCACGTCGGCCCGCTCACCGGGGGCGAGCAGCAGGGTGTGCCCGTCCACGTTGAGCGCGGTCGGGTCCCGCCGGTCGTACCGGTAGCCGATCGGTCGGTTCGGCAGCACCACCGGGGCGGGCAGCAGGCCGCACTCGTTGCCGATCTGGATCATCTCCGGCCCGGCCGCCCGGGGGTCCGGCGCGCCGCCGTCGCGCCCGTCGGTGGGCCAGTACGGCGGCCGGTCCGCCGCCCGGACCGCCTCGACCATCGGGACCTCCCCGGCGTCCGGGTCGGCCGGTCCGCCATCGGTCGGCCACATCGGACCGTCCGAGCGGGCCCGGTAGAGCTGGAGGTTCAGGGCGCGGTCCGCGCACGCGTTGAGGATCCGGAACCGGTACGCCTTCGGCTCCACCGTCAGGTACGGGTAGGCGACGCCGTTGACCAACGGCGTGTCGCCGTACGCCTCGGGCACGGCCGACGGGTGCGGCACGCCCGGCGCCAGCGGCGGCTCGTCCGGCGCGGCCACCGGGTCGTGGTGCGGGTTGGGCACCGGCGCCACCCAGGGGCTGTCGGGGCCGTCGGGGTCGTGCGACCAGGGGCCGTAGTCCCAGCGGCCGGTCGGGTTCGTCCCGGCCGCCCGGTACGGGTTCTGCCGCGGCTGGTAGACGTGCGGGTGCCAGAGGTTGCCCTTGGCGCCCCAGCGGTCCCGGTCCCAGGTCGGGTCCTGCGCGGCGAGCTGGGCGTCGTCCGGCACGAAGGTCCGGTCCTGGATCACCAGCGGCAGCTGCTCGTCCGGGAGCACGCCGTCGGCGACGAGCCGCTCCTCCGCCGGGTCGGTGAGCAGGTAGAGCGCCGACTGCCCGGAGTAGACGGTGAGCCGGGACAGCGCGAGGGTGTTGTCGTGCAGCCACATCAGCCGGCCGCTCTGCTCGTTCGGGAAGTAGAGCGTGGTGGCGCCCGCCCCCGGAGGTGGCATGTCCGGCACCGGGGTCAGCCCCACCCCGATCGGGTACGGGGTGATCTCGCCCGCCGGGGTGACCCACTGCCACGGGTTGCCGGCGCTGATCCAGGCGGTCTGCGCCCCGTCCAGGTGGGGCACCGCCCGATTCTGCGGGTACGGCGCCGGCCCGTCCAGCGGCCCGACCCCCGCGCCGTCGACGGTCTCGTCGACCGGCAGAAAGAGTTCGCCGGCCCGGCCGGTCGGAAGCTGGTTGATGAACTTGATCCGCACCGGCCGTCCCCGCCGAGCCATGATCAGGGGCCCGAGGTGCCAGGGTCGGTCCGGCGGGCTCACCGTGTTGTGCCCGGACGGGTCGGTGCCGAGGTTGAGCTGGCGGTAGCCGCGCAGCCGGGTGGCCGGCAGGTCCCGGTGCAGCCGCTGGGCGTACTCCTGCAACCCGATCTCGTAGTAGTCGCAGCCCGGCCAGGTGATGGTGTCCGGCACCGCCACCGGCAGGTGGGCGCCCAACCCGTTGCGACCGAGCGGCCCGGGCAGCGGCAGCGCGTCGACGAACTTGCGGATGCCGGTGCCGGGGACCACCCGCCCGGCGTGGTCGAGCGCCGGCAGCGGGCTGCCGGCGAAGTTCGGCACCGGCCCGAAGCAGCGGGGCACGGCGGCGGGGTCCAGGCTGGCCGGCGCCGGGTCGCTCTCCTCGCTGGTCCGGGCGGCGGGCACGGTCGGCGTGTGGTCCTCACCGGTGCGGACTGCGCGGTCCGCCCGGCTCGGCCGAAGTCTGCGGAACAGGGCCATGGCTCCCCCGGGGATCGGGGCGCGACGGCCGTCACCCGGCGTGGCGGGCGGTCGCGCTGCTGACGATCGGTGAGCACTCAACCGCAGCATGCGACGCCAACGACCGGCAGGGAACTACCCATTCGTCCGTGTCTCGGGTGATCTTGCCCGATCGTGGAAGTTCTACGTGGTCGGGCCGGCGGGCCGGGACCGTTCCGGCTGGCAGACCGGGCACCAGTAGGTGACCCGCTCGCCCAACTCCTCCTTGCGGATCGCCGTGCCGCAGCGGCGGCACGGCTGCGCCCGGCGGCCGTACACGTAGCTGGTCTGCCCCCGGTGCAGCGAGCCCGTGGTGCTCTGCGTCCACCGGCCCCGGTTGGCGGACAGCAGCCGTTGCGCCAGGGTGACCGTGCCGGCCAGGTCGGGCACCGCGCCGACCGGCGTCCAGGGCGAAATGCCGCGCAGGAAGAGCACCTCGCACTTGTAGAGGTTGCCGACCCCGGCCAGATTGCGCTGGTCCAGCAGGGCCTCGCCGATGGTGGCGTCGGGGTGCACGGCGAGCCGGCGGACCGCCTCGGCCGGGTCCCAGTCCGGGCCGAGCAGGTCCGGCCCGAGGTGGCCGACCAGCGACTCCTCCTCGGCCGTCGGGACGAGGGCCAGGTCGTGCAGGTGGTAGCCGACCGCCACCGCGCTGGCCGAGCGGAGCACCACCCGGATCAGGTGCGCCGGCCGGGCCGCCCACCGCTCACCGGGCGCGTACGCCCGCCAGGCACCGTCCATCCGCAGGTGGGAGTGGAGCGTCCAGTCTCGGGCGCCCTCACCGCGCTCCGGCGGGCTGGTCAACCGCAGCAGCAGGTGCTTGCCGCGGCTGGCCGACTCGCGGACGGTCCAGCCGGTCAGGTCGGTCCCGGCGAGCTGCGGCACCCGGAAGTCGGAGCCGGTGAGCCGGGCGCCGGCCAGCGCGCGCTGCAGGACGCGGGCCGTGTTCCAGACGGTGTCGCCTTCGGGCACCCGTCCATCCTGCCTCGCCGAGCGGGATTCGCATATGTCGCCATTTACGGCGAGGCGCGCGCCCGCCTCACGCGCCGGTCACCGGCACGACGTCCCCGGGGCGTACGCCGAGCAGGTCGACCGCCCGGCCGGTGTTGACCGCCACCGCGACCAGGCCGGCCGAGTCGGCGTACACCACCGGCTCCCCGACGGCGGCGTCGCCGAACGTACGCCCGCGCGCCGCCTCCCGCCCGGCCACCCGGACCCGCACCGGGAGCCCGTCGAGGAGGTCTGCCGGGGCGGCGAGCTGGACGTTGCCGAAGTGGTCCACGGTCAACACCTCGGCGGCGAACCCGTCGTCGGTGCGGCGGACCACCGGCGCCGGCAGCCGGACCAGCGTCGCCGGGTCCACCGCCGGACCGGCCTCGGCCAGCGGCGCGCCGAGCGCGAGCCGGGCGGCGACCGGGGCGAAGACGTCCCGGCCGTGGAAGGTGCGGGAGACCGCCGGCGCCAGCCACCCCGGGTTGGTCAGCTCGACCGCCGCGGTGACCCCACCGAGCGCCGCGGCGGCGTCGAGCAGCAGCCCGTTGTCCGGCCCGACCAGCAGCCCGCCCGGCGTGGCCAGCCCGATCCCCCGACGGCTGGTGCCGACGCCCGGGTCCACCACCGCCACGTGCACCCCGGCCGGCAGGTACGGCACGGTCTGGGCGAGCACCGCCGCACCCCGCCGCACGTCCGCCGGAGGCACCAGGTGGGTCACGTCGATCACCCGCGCCGCTGGTGCGAGCCGGGCGATCACGCCGTGGCACGCCGCCACGAACCCGTCGGCGAGCCCGTAGTCGGTGGTCAGCGAGATCCACGGGCCGGTCACGGTCGTCGCCCCGCCGCCAGCCGGCGTTCCAGGACCAGCTCGTCGTGCAGCGGGATGTCGTCCTCCCCGAGGTACGGGATGGATGGCTTCACCTGCCGGGCCCGGTCGACCGCGCCCGCGTCGACCGCCACGATCCGCAGCCCGCGGCGCTGGTAGAAGCGGAGCGCCCCGAGGTTGTCGTTGGTGGTGACCAGCCAGAGCCGGTCCGCGCCGGCGGCGAGGGCGACCGCCTCGGCAGCGGCGAGCAGGGCACTGCCGGCACCCCGGGCCGCGGCGGTGGCGGCCAGGCTGACAACCTCCAGCCCGCCGTCGGCGAGCCGGTAGGCCAGCGCGCCGGCGAACCCGCCCGCGTCGTCCACCGCCACCAGCGTCGGCAGCGTACGCAGGTCGTAGCGGGTGTCGTGGACCACCACGTACGGGCCGCCCCACTCCCGCTGGTGCAGGGCCGCGACGTCATCGTGGTCGCGGGGCTCCGCGGGTCGTACGTCGATCGTGCCCATCACACCGTCTCCTTGGTCCCGCCGGGCCGGCGACACCCTATCCGGTGCCGCGGGCGCGTCGGGTCAGCCGCGCAGGCGCAGGCCGCGCGGGGTGGCCCGGAAGCCGGCGGCGGTGAGCGCGTCGCGCAGCGGCGAGGAGCGGACCGCCTCGCCGTCGGCGCGTTCCACCGACATCGCCCCGAGCGCCCCCGAGTGCACTGCGTCGGCGAGCGCCTTCCCCGCCGCGGCCAGCGCGTCGGCGTCGTCGGTGAAGGAGAGGATGGTCCGCCCGCCCCGCTCCACGTAGAGCACCAGGTCGCCGCCGACCAGCACCACGAGTGCGCCGGCCTTGCGGCCGGCCCGGTGGCCGGTCGCCGGGGCGGTGCCGTCGCCCGAGTCGACCACCCGCTCCGGCCAGGGCAGCGCACCGCCGTACGGGCTGGCCGGGTCGGTCGCGGCGAGCACCAGCGTCGGACCGCCCCGGCCCTGGCCGCCGTCGGCCGGGTCAGCCAGGGCGCGGATCCGGTCCACCGCGCCGGGCACCGCGAACTGGGCGGCGCCCAGCCCCTCGACGAAGTAGCCCCGCCGGGCCGCCCCGCGCTCCTCCAGCGCGGAGAGCACCGGGTAGACGGCGGCGAAACCGCCGGCCACCTGCTCCGCCAGCACCGCACCGCGGGTGACCACCCCGTGCCGTTCCAGCAGCACGTCGGCGAGGGCGGCGGCCCGGCGGGTCGGGTCGAGGTCCCGTTCCGGGAGCCGGGACCAGCGGCCGGCCACGGTGGGCGGGCCGGTGCGGGACGGCAGCGCGACCCGGCCGGGTCGCCGGTAGCGGGTGCGCGGGGCGGCGGGGCGGGACCGGTGCGCGCCGCCCCCGCCGAGCACCGCTCGCAGCGGGGCGAGGGTGTCGTTGGTGAGTTGACCGGCCCAGACCAGGTCCCAGATCGCGGCGGCCAGCGCGGCGTCGTCGGTGGAGCCGACCCGGTCCGACAGCGAGCGGAAGAAGAGCGCCTGCCCCTCGGCGAGCGCGTCCAGCACCGCCTCGTGCAGCGGGGCGAGGGCGAGCGCCTCGTCCGGCGGGGGCAGCAGCAGCGGGGCGACATCCGCGTACGCCAGGGTGACCCAGCCGTCGCCGCCGGAGATCGCCCCGGACCCGGCCCAGAGCACCTCGCCGCTGGCGCAGAGCTCGTCGAGCTGGGCGGGGGAGTAGTCGGCCACCCGGCCCGGCAGCACCAGGCGTTCCAACGCGGACGCCGGCACCGCCGCCCCCTGCAACTGCTCGATGGTGGCGGCGAGCGCCTCCACGCCCCGGGCCGACGAGCCGACCTGTTGCCAGCGGGGCAGGAACGCGGCCAGCGCCCGGGGCGGCACCGGCTCGATCTCCCGGCGCAGCGCCGCCAGGGACCGGCGGCGCAGCAGCCGCAGCACCTCCGCGTCACACCACTGGATGCCGACGGTGTCCGGGGCGAACTCGCCGGAGACCACCCGCCCGGTGGCGGCGAGCCGGCGCAGCGCCTGCTCCACCACGAATACCCCGAGCCCGAACCGGGCGGCACAGGTCGCCGCCGCGAACGGGCCGTGGGTGCGGGCGTACCGGGCCACCAGGTCACCGAGGGGATCCGCCACCGGCGCCAGGTACGCCTCGGGCACCCCGACCGGCAGCGCCACGCCGAGCGCGTCCCGCAGCCGGGCCGCGTCCTCCACCCCGACCCAGCGCTCCTCACCGGCGATCCGGACCCGCAGCACCCGGCGCGTCGCCGCCAGCTCGGCCAGCCACTCGATCGGCGCGCCCCGCTCGGCCAGCTCGGCCTCGCTCAGGTCGCCGACCACCCGGAGCAGCTCGACCACGTCCTCGGCGTCGCGGGGACGACGCTGCTCGGTGAGCCAGCGCAACTGCCGCTCGGTCTCGGCGAGCACCGCCGGATCCAGCAACTCCCGCAGGTCGACCCGGCCGAGCAGCTCGCCGAGCAGGCCCGAGTCCAGCGCCAGCGCGGCGGCCCGGCGCTCGGCCAGCGGGGCGTCCCCCTCGTAGAGGAAGGCGCCCACGTAACCGAAGAGCAGCGAGCGGGCGAACGGGGAGGGCCGCTCGGACTCCACCTCGACCAGCCGCACCTTGCGGGACGCCAGGTCGCGCATCAGCTCGGCCAGGGACGGCTGGTCGAACACGTCCTGCAGGCACTCCCGGGCCGCCTCAAGGGTGACCGGGAAGTCGGCGTACTCGCGGGCGACGTCGAGGAGCTGGGCGGCGCGCTGGCGCTGCTGCCAGAGCGGCTGCCGGCGGCGCGGGTCCCGGCGGGGCAGCAGCAGCGACCGGGCGGCGCACTCGCGGAACCGGGACGCGAAGAGCGCGGAGGTGCCGACCGACTCCTCGACGAGCTGGGCGATCTCGTCGGGCTCGAAGACCACCACGTCGGCGCCGGGCGGCTCGTCGGCGGTGTCGGGGAGGCGTACGACGATGCCGTCGTCGGAGGGCATGACCTGGGCGTCCACGCCGTACCGCTCGGCGAGCCGGCGGCCGATGGCCAGCGCCCAGGGGCCATTGACCCGGGCACCCAGCACGGAGTGCACGGCAAGGCGCCAGTCGCCCAGCTCGTCGCGGAACCGCTCGACCACCACCGTCCGGTCGTCGGGCAGGGAGCGAGTGGCCTCCCGCTGCTCGCGCAGGTACGCCATCAGGTTGCCGGCGGCCCAGTCGTCCAGCCCGCCGGCGCGCAGCGCCGCGATCGCGGTCTCGTCGTCCCGCCGGAGCAGGGCCCGGACCCGGGCGCCGATGGCCCGGCCCAGCTCGACCGGGCGGCCGAGCTGGTCGCCCTTCCAGAACGGCATCCGGGCGGCCTGGCCGGGGGCGGGGGAGACCAGCACCCGGTCGGGGGTGATCTCCTCGATCCGCCAGCAGGAGGAGCCGAGCAGGAAGACGTCGCCCACCCGGGACTCGTAGACCATCTCCTCGTCCAGCTCGCCGACCCGGGCGGCGCGTTCCGCGCCGGCCAGGAAGACCCCGAAGAGCCCCCGGTCGGGGATGGTGCCGCCGCTGGTCACCGCGAGGCGCTGGGCGCCGGGGCGGCCGGTGAGCACGTCGGTGGCGCGGTCCCAGACCAGCCGGGGCCGCAGCTCGGCGAAGGCGGTGGACGGGTAGCGGCCGGAGAGCATGTCCAGCACCGCGTGCAGGGCGGAGTCGGGCAGCTCGGCGAAGGGCGCGGCCCGGCGGACCACCACGGCCAGGTCGCCCAGCCGCCACGGCTCCAGCGCGACCATCGCGACGATCTGCTGGGCCAGCACGTCGAGCGGGTTGCGCGGGTAATGCAGCTCCTCGATGGCGCCCTCGGCCATCCGCTCGGCGACCACGGTGCAGGAGAGCAGGTCGCCCCGGTGCTTGGGGAAGACCACCCCCCGGGAGACCGCGCCGACCTGGTGCCCGGCCCGGCCGACCCGTTGCAGACCGGCGGCGACGCTTGGCGGCGCCTCGATCTGCACCACCAGGTCGACCGCGCCCATGTCAATGCCCAGCTCCAGGCTGGAGGTGGCGACCACGGCCGGGAGCTGCCCGGACTTGAGCGCCTCCTCGATGTGCTTGCGCTCCTCACGGGAGACGCTGCCGTGGTGGGCACGGGCGATGACCGGTGGCGCCCCCGCCGCCGCGCCGGCCTGTGCCATCACCTCCGCCGGCGGGCGCGGGGCCCGCAGCGGCCCCACCGGACCGGCCCACGCGTCGGCGCCGCGCCCGGGCCCGCCGTCGGCGGCCGCCGGACCGTCCCCCCGCGCCGACCCTTCCGGTACGCCCACCGGCCCGCCGCCGTGGGCGGTGCCCCCGGCCCCCGGCGTGCCGCCGGGCCCGCCCGTGCCGGCGGCCAGTTCCTCGGCGGCCAGTTCGTTCAGCCGGGCGCAGAGCCGTTCGGCGCTGCGCCGGGAGTTGGTGAAGACGATCGTCGACCGATGCGACCGGATGAGCGAGAAGACCCGCTCCTCCACCGCCGGCCAGATCGACGCCCGGCGCGGGCCGGGACCGCCGAGGTCGTCCTCCGGCTGCTCCTGCTCGTCCAGCCGGGTCATGTCCTCCACCGGGACCTGGACGCTGACCTCGATCGTCTTGCTGCTGGGCGGTTGGACGACGTCCACCGGGCGGGCGCCGCCGAGGAATCGGGCGCAGACGTCGATCGGCCGGACCGTGGCGGAGAGGCCGATCCGCTGCGCGGGCGTCTCCAGCAGCTCGTCGAGGCGCTCCAGGGAGAGCGCCAGGTGGGCGCCGCGCTTCGTGCCGGCCACCGCGTGCACCTCGTCGACGATGACCGTCTGGACGCCGCGCAGGGAGTCGCGGGCCGCCGAGGTGAGCAGCAGGAAGAGCGACTCCGGCGTGGTGATGAGGATGTCCGGCGGGGTGCGGGCGAAGGCGCGGCGCTCGTCGGCCGGGGTGTCGCCGGTGCGCATCCCCACGGCGATGTCCGGCGGGGCGACGCCGAGTCGGGTGGCCGCCTGCCGGATGCCGGCGAGCGGGGCGCGCAGATTGCGCTCCACGTCGACGGCGAGCGCCTTGAGCGGGCTGACGTAGAGCACCCGGCAGCGCTGCCGGGCCTCGGCCGGCGGCGGCTCCTTGGCCAGCCGGTCGAGCGACCAGAGGAACGCCGCGAGCGTCTTGCCGGACCCGGTCGGGGCGACCACCAGGGCGTTGCGCCCGGCGGCGACGGAACGCCAGGCCCCGACCTGGGCGGCGGTGGGCGCGGCGAACGCCGCGGTGAACCACTCCCGGGTCGGCGCGCCGAACCCCGCCAGCACCGTCGCGTCCCCGCCGGTCACCTCATCCGCCACGTCTCCCATACTGCCCCGTCGGTGTGACATTCAGCCGCCGCCGGACGCTGGTTCTGTCCGACTCTGGCTCTTACGCGACGGATGCGATTTTGAATGCGTTAAGTCTTACTTAACTGCTTGCTTGCGTCGAGCAACATAAAGTAACTTCACTCGCAACGCAGCGTTGGGGGAGGGCCTGGATGATCGTCGAGGAGCGAGGCTCCGGGCCCGGGAGTGACGTGCTCATCCGCAAGGTCGACGGTCACCTCGCCGCGCTCCGCGCCGGCCTGCACGGCCCCGAGCTGGAGCTTGCCGAGCAGCTCGCCGGCTGCCTGCGGGAGCTGGTCATCGCCACCGCCCACTCCAGCGCCGCCGACCGGGGGCTGGTCCGGGCCGCGGTGCACTACTTCGTTCTCCGGCGGGAGAGCCGGGGCAAGCTGCTTCCGGTGCGGTCCCTCGCCGCCGCGCAGCGGGTGGTCAACAAGGCCGTGCTCCAGCTCGGCCGCCCCGACCTGCTGGTGGAGACCCGTCGGGAGCGGCCGTCGCGCCAGCCGGCTACGACCATTCCGGCGCGACCCGTCTGACGCCGCGCCGCGACCCGGAGCAGTCGGCTGCCCGCCGGCGACGTCGCGCTCCGCTGAGCCCCGCCGCCGGACGCCCGTCCGGTACGCCGCACCTGCTCTGCAGGGCTGGCCGGCAGAGATTAACAGGAGTCCCTTCCGCACACCTTCAGCGGACTTCCAGGCAGCGCCGATAAAATGGCAACATGATCGACTCCTCTGCCCAGGAGGGCAGCAGTAGCCAGCCGGGTCGTGCCCGGCAACCCCTCGCCCCGACGGCCCCGGGAGCCCTGAGCCTCCCGTGCTGATCGTCGTCGGTCTCGTTCTCATCATCGTGCTCACCGCCGCCACCGGTTACTTCGTGGTCCAGGAGTTCGGTTACGTCGCCGTGGACCGGGGCAAGCTCAAGCAGCTCGCCGACGGTGGCGACCAGGCCGCAGCCCGGGCCCTGGAGGTGACCGGGCGGCTCTCGTTCATGCTCTCCGGCGCCCAGCTCGGCATCACCGTGACCGCCCTGCTGGTCGGTTACGTCGCCGAGCCGTACCTGGGCGCCGGGCTGGCCCGGCTGCTCGGCGTCGCGGGGGTCTCCGCGGCGGTCAGCCTGCCGCTGTCGGTGCTGCTGGCCCTGATCATCGCCACCGTGGTGCAGATGGTCCTCGGCGAGCTGGCCCCGAAGAACCTGGCCATCGCCCGCGCCGAACCGCTGGCCCGGACGCTGAGCCGATCCACCCTCATCTACCTGAAGCTCGCCGGTCCGGCGATCACGCTCTTCGACCGGGCCGCCGTCCGGCTGCTGCGCCGGGTCGGCATCGAGCCCATCGAGGAGTTGCCGACCGGCGCCACCCCGGCGGACCTGGAGCAGATCATCGCCGAGTCCCGCGAGGAGGGGCGCCTGACCGCCGAGATGTCCACCCTGCTCGACCGGGGCCTCGACTTCCGGGAGCTGACCGCCGGGGAGGCCATGGTGCCCCGGGTCGACGTGCACACGGTACGGGCCGACGAGCCGGTCAGCCGGGTGGTCGAGCTGCTCGACACCGGCCACTCCCGCTTCCCCGTGCGGGGGGCCGAGGGCGTCGACGATCTCGTCGGCGTGATCGGCATCGCCGACGTGCTCGCGGTGCCGCCGGCCGAGCGGTCGACCACCCTGGTCGGCGCGGTGGCCCCAGCCCCGCTGCTGGTGCCGGAGACGCTGCCGCTGCCGACGGTGCTGGACCGGCTGCGGGTCGGGCACCGGCAGCTGGCCTGCGTGGTCGACGAGTACGGCGGCTTCGCCGGCGTGATCACGCTGGAGGACATCGCGGAGGAGTTGGTCGGGCCGATCCGCGACGAGGACGACCCGCCGGAGCGCGCCCCGGCCCGGCAGGACGACGGCTCCTGGGTGGTGCCGGCGCGCTGGCGGATCGACGAGGTGGCCGACAGCACCGGCATCGCGCTGCCCGAGGCGCCCGAGTACGACACCCTCTCCGGGCTGGTCATGCGGGAGCTGGGCCGGGTGCCCGAGGTCGGCGACCGGCTGGAGATCAGCCTCGTCGTCGACGGCGAGGCGCCCGACGCCGAGCAGCGCGCGCTGGTCGAGGTGCTGGCCGTGGACCGGCACGTCGCCGACTCCGTCCGGCTCCGGAAGACCGAGGTCGCGCGCGGGGAGGAGGCGGCATGAGCCCCGGCTTTGCGCTCTTCTTCTCCGCGGTGCTGCTGGCGCTGAACGGCTTCTTCGTCGCCGCCGAGTTCGCCCTGGTGGCGTCGAAGCGGTACCGCCTGGAGCAGATGGCGGCCGGTGGCGGCCGGGCCGCGCGGGCGGCCCTGGACGGCGTACGGGAGCTGTCCCTGATGCTGGCCGGCGCGCAGCTCGGCATCACCCTCTGCACGCTCGGCCTGGGTGCCCTGGCCGAGCCGGCGATCGAGCACCTGCTCAGCCCGCTGCTGCACGCCCTCGGGCTGCCGGACGCGGTCAGCCACCTGGTGGCGCTGCTCCTCGCCCTCGGCCTGGTGACCTTCCTGCACCTGGTGGTCGCCGAGATGGCGCCGAAGTCGTGGGCGATCATCGACGCGGAGCGCTCGGCGATGCTGCTGGCGCTGCCGTTCCGGGCCTTCGCTCGGGTCTCCCGGCCGGTGCTCTCCGCGCTGAACGGGCTGGCCAACGGCGTCCTGCGGCTGGTCGGGGTGCGGCAGCAGGATCAGCTGGCCCAGGTGCACGGCCCGGACGAGCTGCGCATCCTGCTGGAGCAGTCCCGCGAGCACGGGCTGCTCGGCGCGGAGCAGCACCTGCTGCTGACCAGCATGCTGGAGCTGCAGGGCACCACCGTGGCGCAGGTGATGGAGCCGTTCGACCGGATCGTCTCGGTCCGCCGGGACGACACCGCCGACCGGATCGAGCAGGTCTCCCGGGACAGCGGCCGGTCCCGGCTGGCCGTGCTGGACCCGACCGGCGAGGTCTGCGGGCTGGTGCACGTCCGGGAGGCGGTTCGGGCGGTCACCACGGGTCGACCGGCGAGGGCCGGCGAGCTGATGTCCCCCGCCTTCACCCTGCCCGCGCAGGCCTCGGTCACCCAGGCGGTGGCGGCGATGCGGGGCCGGCAGGCCCAGCTGGCCCTGGTCCGCAACGGCGGCGGCCCGACCCGGCCGATCGGCTTCGTCGCGCTGGAGGACCTGCTGGAGGAGGTCATCGGCGAGTTCGACGACGAGACCGATCCGGTGCCGCGCGGGCGGCGCATGCGCTGACCGACGGGCCGACACCACCGGCCGTCGGGTCCCCGGGGACCCGACGGCCGGTCGCGTTCGTAACCCGCCCGGCCGGGAAACCCCTCGAAGTCGGTGTCGACGGGACGGGGGAGCGCGGTGCGCCTGACCGGGGTGTCGTCGGAGTCCGGTTGGACCGGGCTGTCGGTCACCACCACCCTGACCAATCCGAGCATCCGCCCCGGTCTGCGCCTGCCGGGGCGGGTGACGGTCACCGCCGGGCCGGACGACGTGCCGGTCCGGCACATCCGGCTCGGCCTGGTCGCCCAGGTCGAACCGGAGGACCCGGGCTCGCCACGCCGCCTGGTGCAGTACCACCAGGTCCCGGTCGCCGGCCGGTTCGCGGTGCCGGCCGGGCGGCGGCGGGCGGTGGACTTCGCGCTGCCGCTGCCCTGGGAGACCCCGGTGACGATCTTCGGCGGGGTGCCGCTGATGAGCCTGCGTACCGGTCTGCGTACCGAGGTCTCCCTTGATCCGTACCTCGACCAGGGCGCGATGGTGCCGGTCTTCGTCCATCCGCTCCCCACCCAGCAGCACATCCTCGCCGCGCTGGACACCCTCGGCTTCGTGATGCGCCAGGCGGGCCTGCAGCAGGGCCGGCTGCCCGGGGTGGAGCAGACGCTGCCGTTCTACCAGCGGCTCGGCTACTGGGTGGCGCCGCTCTACGCCGGCCCGATCACCGAGCTGGAGCTGATCTTCGTGACCAACGCGGCGGGGCTGGAGGTGGTCCTCTGGATGGACCGCCGGCTCTCCCTGGCCGGGGTGACCCACCAGAGCATCAGCCGGTTCCGGGTCTGGCACGCCGGCGCCGATCGGCGGGACTGGGTCGCCACGGTGGACGGCTGGCTGCGGCACGCCATCAACCGGCACGCCGCGGCCGCCGCGCACTCCGACTGGTCGGCCCGGATCACCGAGTCGGCGCACGTCAGCCGCCCGCCGGATCAGCCGGTCGCGCCCGGTTACGGGCTGCACGGCACGGCCGGCGGTGGGGCCGGCATCGGCGGCGGTGGTGGCGGCAGCTCCGGCACCTGACGCCCGGGCTGTGCGCCGATCATGGAATTGTGGCGCCTGTTCTGCCGCGATCGGGCGCTTTTGCGCGTGCCGCACCTCCACGATCGCCGTCCGTCCGACCGGACGGCGTCAGACCGAGGCGGTGGCGAGCTTCAAGCTGAAGCCGAGGAAGAGCATGCCGACGCCGGTGGTGGCGCTCGCGGCGAGGCGGCGTCGCCGCTGGAACTGCGCCGCCAGGAAGGTGCCCGCGAAGATCAGCGCGCTCAGGTAGAGCGCGCTGGTCACCTGCGCGATCAGCCCGAGCAGCAGGAACGACAGCGCCGGCCAGGCGTACCCGGGGTCGACGAACTGGATGAAGAACGAGATGAAGAAGAGGATCGCCTTCGGGTTGAGCAGGCTGATCACCAGCGCCCGCCGGAAGGGGCTGCGCAGCGCCGCCGGCTCCGCGGCGTCGATCAGCCGCGGGGTGGTGGGGTCGTTGCGGTCGCGCCAACGCCGCCACGCGCCGCGCAGCATCGTCAACCCCACATAACCCAGGTACGCCGCGCCGACGTACTTGATCACCAGGAAGAGCGGCGGGTACGCCTTGAGCAGCGACGCCACCCCGGCGGCGGAGAGGAACATCAGCACGCCGTCGCCGAGGAAGACCCCACCGGCAGCCCGGTAACCCGCCCGCACGCCGCGCTTCGCCGCGGTGGAGAGGACGAAGAGCGAGTTCGGTCCGGGCAGCAGCACGATCGCCACGGTGCCCAGCACGTATGTCCAGATGTCGGTGATCCCCAGCACGCCCGACATCATCACGCCACGGCCGCCGGCCGGCGAAGCCTTTCCCGCAGGCTGACCTGTGCGTTTGGCCACTCATCGACCGTCATCACGTACTGCACGGTGTCCCGCCAGGAGCCGTCGGCGCGCTGCCGGTGCATCCGTAGCACCCCCTCCCGGGTCGCGCCGAGCCGTTCGATGGCACGCTGCGAGCGCTCGTTGCGGATGTCGGTGTGCCACACCACCCGGACCGCGCCGAGCTCCTCGAACGCCCGGGTGAGCAGCAGCAGCTTTGCCTCGGTGTTGATCCCGCTCCGCCACCAGGGCCGGCCGAGCCAGGTGTAACCGATGGCGACGGACCGCCGGTCCGGGTCGACCTCGTAGAACGAGGTGGTGCCGACGACGGCCCCGGTGGCGGCGCAGCGCTGGACCCAGGGCACCCGCTCGCCCCGTTGGTGCGCGGCCAGGTAGGCGGCGATGACCTGGCCCATCTCGGCGGCGTCGACGGGCTGCGGGCCGCCAAGGTGCCGCCAGACCTCGGGATCGGCGGTCGCCGTGAACAGCTCGTCGGCGTGGGACAGGTCGAGCGGCTCCAGCGCCACGTGCTCGCCGCGCATGACCACCGGCTCCAGCCAGGGCGAGCGGGTCGGTCGCAGGTACGCCGGCACCGGCGCGATCACCCCGGCGTCCGGCTCCGGCACCCCGGCGGTCAGCCGCAGCGGCACCACCCCGGCCCAGTACGGCAGGTCGAGGTCGGCGGGGTCGTCCTTCACCCCGCCGGTGCGGGCCCGGACCGACACCTCCCGCAGCGGCAGCGCCAGCATGGCCGTCTCGGCCAGCTCCCGGCGGCTCGGCGGCCGGCTGTCCGCGCTGCGCCCCGCACCGACCTTCTCCACCAGCGCGGTCAGCACCTCGGCCTTTTCCCGCTCGTCGGTGACCAGGTGGGCGGTCCCCTGCGCGACCACGGACCGGTAGTTGGCGCTGTGGTTGAACTGGGAACGGGCGTAGACCAGCCCGTCCAACAGGGTAACCGCGACGCAGACCGGCAGCCCGGCGTCGCCCCGGGCGGCGAGCAGCGGCCGGCTGCCCGTGGAGCCGTGCAGGTAGAGGGTGTCGCCGACGCGGACGTGCAGGGTGGGCAGCACCCGGGGCTCACCGTCCACGATGAACCCGAGCGCGCAGTGGTACGTCTCGTCCAGGACGGCGTGCGCGGCGGCTTCGTCATAGCTCATCCGGTCCCGCATGCGGGTGGCGGTGGTCCGTTCGGTCCGGGGGTACATGTGACATCCACCTTTTGTTCTAGTACAATCTCCAGACTGTGGCAGCACATTATCAGATCAGCGGGTCGTCGTCGGCCGCCATTTCGGCCAGCGTGGAAACCGGCATCCGCGGCGGTGCCCTCCCGCCCGGCGCCGCCCTGCCGGCCGTCCGCGCCCTCGCCACCGAGCTCGCGGTCAGCCCGGCCACGGTCGCGAAGGCGTACCAGGAGCTCCGCCAGCGCGGGCTGGTGGTCACCGCCGGGCGGCACGGCACCCGGGTCCGGCCCCGCCCGCCGGTCGCCACCCGCCGCGCCGGGCTGATGCCGCCGCCGCGGCCCGGCACCCGCAACCTCTCTGCCGGGCAGCCCGACAGCCGGCTGCTGCCACCGCTTGGTCCGCACCTGGCCGCGCTCGCCGCCGAGATCGGCCCGCCCACCGGGTACGCCACCGCCGCCGTCCTCCCCGGGCTGGCCGAGGCCGCCCAGGACCGGCTCGTCGCCGACGGCGTGTCGGCGGAGGAGATCACCGTGACCGGCGGCGCGCTGGACGGCATCGAGCGCCTGCTCGCGGCCCACCTGCGTCCCGGCGACGCGGTGGCGGTCGAGGACCCGGGCTGGGCCAACCTGCTGGACCTGGTCGCCGCCCTCGGGCTGCGGACGATCGGGGTGCCGGTCGACGACGAGGGGCCGACCGAGCCCGGCGTCCGGGCCGCCCTGGCGGCCGGGGCGCGCGCGCTGGTCGTCACCAGCCGCGCCCAGAATCCGACCGGCGCCGCCGTCTCCGCCGACCGCGCCGGAGCGCTGCGGGCCCTGCTCGCCGGCCGGTCCGACCTGCTGCTGATCGAGGACGACCACGCCGCCGAGCTGGCCCGCGTACCCCTGCACCCGCTCGCCGGGGTGACCTCGGCGTGGGCCTTCGTCCGGTCGGTGAGCAAGCCCTACGGGCCTGACCTGCGGCTGGCGGTCCTCGCCGGGGACGAGGCGACGGTGGCCCGGGTCGCCGGCCGGGCCCGGGTCGGCGCCGGCTGGGTCTCGACGGTGCTGCAGCGGCTCGTGCTGGCGCTCTGGCGCGACCCGGCCACCGCCGAGCTGGTCGACCGGGCGGGCGAGAGCTACGAGCGGCGCCGGGACGGGCTGCTGGCCGCCCTGGCCGCCCGCGGCGTGCCCGCCCAGGGCCGCACCGGGATCAACGTGTGGGTCCCCGTGCCGGACGAGACCGTCGTGGTCACCGCGCTGCGCGACGCCGGCTGGTCGGTCGCCCCCGGCGCGCTGAACCGGATCGCCGCCGGGCCGGGCGTGCGGATCACCGTCAGCGCGCTCGACGAGGCCGACATCGCGCCGCTGGCCGACGCGGTGGCCCGCGCGGTGCGCCCCACCGCGCCGGGCGGCTTCACCGCATGACCGGGCCCGCCCCGGCGGGCATGGCCCTCTCGTCCTGGGGTAAACCCGGCCGGGAGGTGGACGACCATGGCTGGACCCAGGTCGAGGACGGGTCTCTGGATCGCCATCGCGGTCGCGATCGTGCTGGTGATCGTGGTGATCGCGCTCGCTCGCGGCGGTGGCGGCGGTGGCGGAGGAGGATACTGACCCCATGCCGGGCGGCGGTCGCGGCGGTACCGGCCCATGCCGGGCGCCGGTACGGCGGGGCCGGATCCGGCGGCAGCGGTGAAACCGGTATATAACAATCGACATGGCCGAAACCGAGAGCGCACCCGGTGCCCAGAAGTTCATCCCGCCGCAGGCCGACACGATCGACCAGCTGCGCGCGGCCGCGACCGGCTGCCGGGGCTGCGAGCTCTACCGGGACGCCTCGCAGACCGTCTTCGGTCGCGGCGACGAGACCGCCCGTCTGGTCTTCGTCGGCGAGCAGCCCGGCGACATGGAGGACCGGCAGGGGCTGCCCTTTGTCGGGCCCGCCGGCCGGCTGCTGCGCAAGGCGGTCGACGACGCGGGGATCGACCCGGGCCACATCTACCTGACCAACGCCGTCAAGCACTTCCGCTTCGAGCTGCGCGGCAAGCGCCGCATCCACCAGTCCCCGGACCGGGTGCACATCACCGCCTGCCGACCCTGGCTGGTCGCGGAGTTCGCCCGGCTGAACCCCGACGTCGTGGTGGTGCTCGGCGCGACCGCCGCCAAGGCCCTGCTCGGCCCCGCCTTCCGGGTGACGAAGCAGCGCGGGGAGCTGCTGCCCTGGCCGGACGCCGCGCAGCGCCCGGAGGATTTCAAGCGGGTGCCGGTGGACAACACCGGAAAGGTGGCCGACGTCCCGGAGGGTCAACTGGTGGCCACCATCCACCCGTCCGCCGTGCTGCGCGCCGACGACCGGGACGTGGCGTACGACGGGTTGGTCAGCGACCTCAAGGTCGCGGCCACCGTGCTGCGCTGAAGCCGGCCGGTCGCGGTCAGAGGCGGCCGCCGCTCGCCGTGTCCGAGAGCCGTTGGGCGAGGTAGATGGGCACCACCGAGGCGAGGATCAACACCGCGGCCACCACGTTGATGACCGGTGCCTGGTTCGGCCGGAACAGGTTGCTGAAGATCCAGATCGGCAGGGTCTGTACGCCCGGGCCGGCCGTGAACGTGGTGACGATGATCTCGTCGAAGGAGAGCCCGAACGCCAGCAGCCCGCCGGCGAGCAGCGCCGAGCGCAGCACCGGGAACGTGACGTAGCGGAAGGTCTGCAGCCCGTCGGCCCCCAGGTCGGCGGAGGCCTCCTGCAGGTTGCCCCCGAGCCGGCGCAGCCGGGCCAGCACGTTGTTGTAGACCACCACGACACAGAACGTCGCGTGCCCGACGATCACCGAGAAGAGGCCCTTGCCGATGCCCAGCGGCGCCATCACCGAGCGGAAGGCGGTGTCCAGGGCGATGCCGGTGACGATGCCGGGCAGCGCGATCGGGAGCACGACCAGCAGCGAGACCGTGCCCCGGCCGAAGAACCGGTAGCGCTGCACCGCGAACGCGACGAGCGAGCCGAGCACCAGCGCGATGGCGGTGGCACCCAGCCCCGCCTTGACCGACATCCACAGCGCGTCGCGCGCGCCCGCGTTGTCCCAGGCGCGAACCCACCAGTCCGTGGTCCAGCGGGGCGGCGGCCAGGTGAACGTGCGGTCGGCGTTGAAGGAGTTGATCAGTACGACCGCCAGCGGCAGGTAGATGAAGGCCAGGCCGAGCGCCATCGCGCCGCGCAGCAGCCAGCGCGCCGACCGGGACAGCGTCACAACTCCTCCAGAGCCTTGGAGCGCCTGACGGCGACCAGGTAGATGACCATGATGAGGACCGGGATGGTGGCCAGCGCGGCCGCGAACGGCAGGTTGTTGGCGGCACCGATGTTGGCGTAGACCAGGTTGCCGATGAGCTGGGTCTTGCCGCCCACGATCTGCACGGTGATGTAGTCGCCCAGCGAGAGCGAGAACGTGAAGATCGACCCGGCGATCACGGACGGCACGATCACGGGCAGCACCACGGCCCGGAACGTCCGGCCCGCCCGGGCGCCCAGGTCCGCCGACGCCTCCAGCAACGAGTCGGGCAGGCGCTCCAGGCCCGCGTAGATGGGCAGAATCATGTACGGCAACCACAGGTACGCCAGCACCAGCACCGTCGCGGTCAACCCGTAGCCCGGGCCGCTGCCCGGTCCGCCGAGCAGCCAGTCCACCGGCCCGCCGTTGGCCAGCAGCACCCGCCAGGCGTACGCCTTGACCAGGTAGCTGGCCCAGAGCGGGGTGAGGATGGCGACCACCAGCCAGCGCCGGTGGCGGGGGCGGGCGACCTTCGCCATGTAGTAGGCCATCGGCAGGGCGATGAGCGCGTCGATCGCGGTCACCGCCGCGGCCGTGCCGAGGCTGCGCAGCGCGACCGCCCGGTACACCTCGTCGGTGACGATGGTGCGGAAGTTGGCCAGGGTCGGCTGCCGCACGACCTCCCCGGTGAAGCCGTTGACCGTCCACAGTGCCGAGACGAACAGCACGGCCAGCGAACCCAGGTAGGCGACCACCAGCCAGAGCAGCGGCGCGGTGAGCAGGGCCGCGAGCCGGACCCCGGCGTGGCGGTGCAGCCACGCCGAGAGGCGGCGGACCGGCCCGCGGGCGGCTTTCGCCGGGCCCGCGGGCCGGTCCAGGGTCGAGATGCTCACCCTCAGCCCTTGACGGTCGTCCAGGCCTGCGTCCAGGCCGCGTAGTCCTTGCACTTGACGTCCGTACGTCCGTCCAGGCACTGCGCCACCGGCGTGCTCCAGAACCAGACCTTCTCGAAGTACGCCTCGTCCTCGGCGTGGAAGGTCGCGCAGTGGTTCTTGTCGGCCGTCTGGGCGCAGGAGAGCCGGTTGGACGGCGCCTCACCGAACCACTCCGCCACCGCGGCGTTGGCCTTCGGGGAGATGATGTGGTCCATCCACCGGTAGGCGCAGTTGGGGTGCTTCGCCTTCGACGAGATCATCCAGGTGTCCGACCAGCCCGTCGCCCCCTCCTCGGGCAGGATCGCCTCGACCGGGGCCTTGTCGGCCTGCGCCAGGTTGGTGATGACCTGCCAGGTGGTGCCCAGCACGGAGTTGCCGGTCTTGAAGGCCTGCACCTCCTTGGTGTAGTCCGACCAGTACTCGCCGATCAGTTCGTTCTGCTTCTTCAGCAGGTCCACCGCGGCGGCGAACTGCTTGTCGTCCAGGGCGTACGGGTTCTTGATGCCGAGGTCCGGCTGGTGCTTCATCAGGTACAGCGCCGCGTCGGCGATGTAGATCGGCGAGTCGTACGCGGTGATCTTGCCCTTGTGCGGCGAGTTGGCGTCGAAGACCGCCCCCCACGAGGTCGGCGCCGGCTTCACGACGTCCGTGCGGTACATCAGCAGGTTGGCGCCGCGCCCGTGCGGCACGCCGTAGGCCACCCCGTCGACGGAGTTCCACTGCTTCAGCTTGAGCCCGTCGAAGACGTCCTTGTAGTTGGTGATCAGGTCGGTGTTGACCGGGGCGACGTCGCCGCCGTAGATCAGCCGGAGTGACGCGTCCCCGGAGGCGGAGACCAGGTCGTACTCGCCGGTCTTCATCAGGGTCACCATCTCGTCGGAGGTGCCGGCGACCTTGACGTTGACCTGACAGCCGGTCTGCTTCTCGAATTCCGTGACCCAGTCCACCTTCGGATCGGTGGAGCCGTCCTCGACGTACCCGGCCCAGGCGACGATGTTGACCTGCCCCTCGCCGGAGCCCAGTGACGCAAGCTTGTCGATCTTGGGCGGCTTGATGCCGCCGGGGCCGGAACCACCGGCGTCGGTGCCTCCGTCGCCGCAGCCGGCCACGGCGAGCAGGCCGACGGCGGCGAGCGCGGTCAGGGTTCTACCGGTACGCATGTGCGCTCTCCTTAGCGGAAGGGGTTGGCACGACGGGGGTGGGGACGGCCACGGCGTGCTCGGTGCGCCAGGCCAGGCGGACCGGGGTGCCGCGGAGCGCCGCCACGTCGGCCGAGGAGGTGGTCAGGTTCTGCTGCGTCACGACCAGCCGGGCGCCGGCGTCGAGGTCGACGACGAACCTGGTGGTCGCCCCGGCGTAGACGACCTCGGCCACCCGTCCGGTGGCCGCCGTCTCCTCGTCGGTGGCGGGCGGGCCGTCGAGCCGGATCTTCTCCGGCCGTACGGAAAAGACGCCGTCGCGGCCGAGCAGGGCCTGGGCCGCGGCGCCGGTGAGCAGGTTGGAGGTGCCGACGAAGCCGGCGACGAACGGCGTGGCCGGCCGCTCGTAGACCTCGGCGGGCGTCCCTACCTGGGCGATCCGTCCGTTGTCGAAGACGGCCACCCGGTCGCTCATGGTGAGCGCCTCCTCCTGGTCGTGGGTGACGAAGACGAAGGTGATGCCGACCTCTCGCTGGAGGGCCTTCAACTCGACCTGCATCTGCTCGCGCAGCTTCAGGTCGAGCGCGCCGAGCGGCTCGTCGAGCAGCAGTACCTTCGGGCGGATGACCAGGGCGCGGGCGAGGGCCACCCGCTGGCGCTGCCCGCCGGAGAGCGCCGCCGGCCGCCGGTCGGCGAGGCCCTCGAGCCGTACGCTGCGCAGCGCCTCCGCCGCCCGCTCGCGCCGCTCGGCGCGGCCCAGCTTCCGCACCCGCAGGCCGTACTCGACGTTCTGCTGCACCGTCATGTGCGGGAAGAGCGCGTAGTCCTGGAAGACGGTGTTGACGTCCCGCTCGAACGGGGCGAGCCGGGTGACGTCGCGCCCGCCGAGCAGAACCGTCCCGGCGGTCGGCGGCTCGAACCCGGCGATCATGCGCAGCACGGTCGTCTTTCCCGAGCCGGACGGCCCGAGCATGGAGAAGAACTCGCCGTCGGCGATCTCCAGATCCACGTCGGCCACCGCCTCCACCGGGCCGAACGATTTGCGCAGGCCACGAAGGGCGATGGCGGGGGTAGCCGGCCCAGCTGACATGGGCGCTCCTCAGTCCTACGGTTAACGTTGCGCGGGCGGACCAAGGTCCACGGAAATCGTGCCGTGAGAATAAAGGCGGCACGGATACCGTCGTCAAGACCTCACCGCTGCTTCCTTGGCATCGGCTCTTCCCGCCTCCGGCCCGGCAGGGCACACTCATCGCCATGGAGCAGCACCTTTACCAGCCCGTGCACGAGGAGTTCCGGGCGCTCTGCCGCGAGTTCCTGGCCCGGGAGGCCGTCCCGCACCACGAGCGCTGGGAGGCCGAGGGCATCGTCGACCGCGAGGTGTGGCGCAAGGCCGGGGCCGCCGGGCTGCTCGGCATGGATGTCGACGAGGAGTACGGCGGCGGCGGGCAGCGGGACTTCCGGTTCAACGCGGTGCTCGACGAGGAGATCATCGCGGCGGGCTGCTCCGGCCTCGGTTTCGGGCTGCACAACGACGTGGTGGCGCCGTACCTGACCGAGCTGACCACCGACGACCAGCGCAAGCGGTGGCTGCCGGGCTTCTGCTCCGGCGAGCTGGTCACCGCGATCGCGATGAGCGAGCCGGGGGCCGGCTCCGACCTGGCGGGCGTCCGCACCAGCGCGGTCCGCGACGGCGACTCGTACGTCCTCAACGGGCAGAAGACGTTCATCACCAACGGCGAGATGGCCGACCTGGTGCTGGTGGTCGCCAAGACCGCCACCGACCAGGGCGCGCACGGGGTGAGCCTGATCGCGGTCGAGACCGGCGCCCCCGGGTTCAGCCGCGGTCGGCGGCTGGCGAAGGTCGGGCTGAAGGCCAACGACACCGCCGAGCTCTTCTTCGACGACTGCCGGGTGCCGGCGGAGAACCTGATCGGCACCGAGAACCACGGCTTCTACCACCTGATGGCCAACCTGCCCCGGGAGCGGCTCAGCATCGCGGTCGCCGCGGTGGCGGCGGCGGAGAAGCTGCTCGCGGTCACCCTCGACTACGCCCGCTCCCGAAAGGCGTTCGGCCGGCCGATCGGGAAGTTCCAGCACAACCGGTTCCTCCTGGCCGAGCTGGACACCGAGGTCACCATCGCCCGCACCTTCGTCAACCACTGCGTGGCGGAGTTCAACGCCGGCCGGCTGTCGGTCACCGACGCGGCGAAGGCCAAGTGGTGGACCACCGAACTGCAGAACAAGGTCGCCGACCGCTGCGTCCAGCTGCACGGCGGCTACGGCTTCATGCTCGAGTACCCGGTGGCGAAGGCCTGGCTGGACGGGCGGGTGCAGACCATCTACGGCGGCACCACCGAGATCATGAAGGAGATCATCGGGCGAGGGTTGGGCTTGTAGGGAAACCGGGTGCCGGTGACCCGGTCGGGTGCGAGAGGATGGGTCACCCCTTACCGAGGAGCCCCCGATGGCCACTGACCTGACCGCCCCGGCCCACACCCGGCCGGACGTCGCGCCGATCCAGCGGCGGACGCTGCGGCTGCTCTTCGCCACCCAGATCATCGGCGGCATCGGCGTCACCATCGGCATCGCCGTGGGCGCGCTGCTCGCCGCCCGGATCGCCGGCACCGCGGTGGCCGGTCTGGCGCAGAGCGCCGCCGTGGTCGGCGGGGCGCTGCTGGCCGTCCCGGTCACCCGGATCATGACCGGTCACGGCCGCCGGCCGGGCCTGGCGATGGCGTATTTCGCCGGGGCGGCCGGGGGCGTGCTGGTGGTGCTCGCCGCGATCACCCGCTGGGTGCCGCTGCTCTTCCTCGGCATGCTGCTCTTCGGCGGTGGCACCGCGGCCAACCTCCAGGCCCGCTACACGGCCGTGGACCTGGCCGAGCCGGCCCGCCGGGGTCGCCAGCTCTCCCTGATCGTCTGGGCCACCACCATCGGCGCGGTGGCGGCGCCGAACTTCGCCGCCCTCGCCGATCACACCACCAGCGGCTGGGGCCTGCCGCCGCTGGCCGGCCCGTTCGCCTTCAGCGCGACCGCGTTCGTGCTGGCCGCGGTCGTACTGCTGGTCCTGCTGCGGCCCGACCCGCTGCTCACCGCGCGCCGGCTGGCGGCGGCCGACGCGCCGGTGGCCGAGCCGGTCGGCTCCGCGCCGGTCAAGGTCGCCGCCCGGCGCGGCGCCGGGATGCGCGCGGCCTGGCGGGTCGTACGTGAGCGGCCCGCCGCCCGCCTCGGCATCGCGGCGGTGGCGGTGGGCCACGTGGTGATGGTCGCGGTGATGTCGATGACCCCGGTACGTCTCGGCGAGTTCCACGACGACGCCGACGTGCTGCGGGTGGTCGGCGTCGTGCTGAGCCTGCACATCGCCGGCATGTACGCCCTCTCGCCGGTGGTGGGCTGGCTGACCGACCGGCTCGGCCGGCGGCCGGTGATCCTCGGCGGGGTCGGGGTGCTGTTGGCCGCCTGCGCGGTCGCCGGCACGGCCGGACACCACACGCCGGGCCTCTCGGTCGGTCTGACGCTGCTCGGGCTGGGCTGGTCGGGCACCATGGTGGCCGGTTCCACGCTGCTGTCGGAGTCGGTGCCCACCGCCGTCCGGCCGGCCGTGCAGGGGCTCTCCGACCTGACCATGGGGTTGGCCGGGGCGGGTGCCGCGGCGCTGAGCGGGTTTGTCATGCGGGTGGCCGGTTATCCGACGCTCACCCTGCTCGCGGCCATCGCGACCGTGCCCCTGGTGGCGCTAGCGTTGCGTCCGGTACCCGCAGGGGCGCCCGACAAGGAGGACTGATCACGTGCGGCTGACCGACTTCTGGGCCCGACTGGAAGAGGCGTTCGGGCCGGCGTACGCGGCCAGCATCGCCAGCGACCAGGTGCTGTCCCAGCTCGGCGGGCGGACCATCGAGCAGGCGCTCGCCGCGGGTGAGGAGACGCACGTGGTGTGGCGGGCCGTGGTCGCCGCCTACCCCGAACGGGTGCCCGCACGGCTACGCTGAGCAGCCTTTTCGCCGCTTCGGCGTGTCGCTTGCCGAGTCGTACACCTGTTCGGCTATTGTCCACAGCGGGGTGCTCGTCCACAGCTCGCGGCCTCCTCGGCTGGTTTTCTGTCGGACCCAGCGCCTAGCGTGTCCGCGTGACGCGAAGCTCAGGAAAGACGCCGGCGAAGGCAGGGGTGGCGACGATGGCGGCAGGGCCTGACCGGGAGAAGGCACTCGACCTTGCTCTCGCTCAGATCGACAAACAGTTCGGCAAGGGCTCGGTGATGCGGCTGGGGGAGCGGCCGGTCGTCCAGACCGCCGTGATCCCGACCGGCTCGATCGCGCTCGACGTGGCGCTCGGCGTGGGCGGTCTGCCCCGCGGCCGGGTCGTCGAGATCTACGGTCCCGAGTCCAGCGGTAAGACGACGGTCGCCCTGCACGCGGTGGCCAACGCCCAGCGGGCCGGTGGCATCGCCGCCTTCGTCGACGCCGAGCACGCGCTCGACCCGGAGTACGCGAAGGCCCTCGGCGTCGACACCGACGCCCTGCTGGTCTCCCAGCCGGACACTGGCGAGCAGGCGCTGGAGATCGCAGACATGCTGGTCCGCTCCGGCGCGCTCGACATCATCGTGATCGACTCGGTCGCCGCCCTGGTGCCGCGGGCCGAGATCGAGGGCGAGATGGGCGACAGCCACGTCGGCCTCCAGGCCCGGCTGATGAGCCAGGCGCTGCGGAAGATCACCGGTGTGCTCAACAACACCGGCACCACGGCGATCTTCATCAACCAGCTCCGCGAGAAGATCGGCGTGATGTTCGGGAGCCCCGAGACGACGACCGGTGGCCGGGCGCTGAAGTTCTACGCCTCGGTCCGGCTTGACGTGCGCCGCATCGAGAGCCTCAAGGACGGCACCGACGTGGTCGGTAACCGGACCCGGGTCAAGGTCGTGAAGAACAAGGTCGCCGCGCCGTTCAAGCAGGCCGAGTTCGACATCATGTACGGCAAGGGCATCTCCCGCGAGGGCTCGCTGATCGACGTCGGCGTCGAGCAGGCGATCATCCGCAAGTCCGGCGCCTGGTACACCTACGACGGTGACCAGCTCGGCCAGGGCAAGGAGAAGGCCCGCGAGTTCCTCCGGGAGAACCCGGACGTGGCGGCCGAGATCGAGAAGAAGATCCTGGAGAAGCTCGGCGTCGGGGTCGGCGCGGGCGACGCCGCCGGTGGGCCGGAGCTGCCGCCGGTCGACTTCTGACCGGTCACGTGGCAGGACGACGCGCCCGCACGGGGCGGGGCTGGGACGCCAGCCCGCCCCGGGCGGGTGACGCCAACGCCACGCCCCGCCCCCGCCGGGGCCGTCGCGGCCGCTCCGAGGCGACCGACCCGGAGGCGACACCGCCCCGCGACGAGGCCGAGGTGGCCCGGGAGATCTGTCTGCGGCAGCTCGCGGTCCGGCCGCGTACCCGGGCCGAGCTGGCCGGCGCGCTGGCGAAGCGGGGCATCTCCGCGGAGGTCTCGGCCGAGGTGCTCGACCGGTACGACGAGGTCGGCATCATCGACGACGCCGCCTTCGCCCGGGCGTGGGTCTCCAGCCGCCACGCCGGCCGGGGGCTGGCCCGCCGGGCGCTCGCCAACGAGCTGCGCCAGCGCGGCGTGGACGGCGACGTGGCCAGCGAGGCGCTGGGCGAGCTGGACGAGGAGACCGAGGCGGAGACGGCCCGCGCCCTGGTGGAGCGGAAGCTGCGCTCGGTCCGGGGCGAGCCGGACGCCGTGTTCCGGCGGCTGGTCGGCATGTTGGCCCGCAAGGGCTACCCGCCCGGCGTGGCGATCCGCGCGGTGAAGGACGCCCTCGCGGCGCAGAGCGCCGAGGCGGCCGAGTTCGCCGAGCAGATCGACGCCGACGCCCTCGCCGACGCCGAGGGCGACCTCGACCGGGAGACTCCCGCCCTCGACTGAGCCGAACGATGCCGGCCGCGCGGTTCGTGAGCCGCCCGGTAGGTGAGCCGCCCGTCGGCGACCGCCGGTGGGTGACCCTCCCGACATTCGGCATGTCGCGGCCTTCCCCCGGCCGGCTACCGCTGATCTCCGCAAGCGGCGCGACACGCGAGGCGCCGGGGGCCTGAGCAGGACCGACGCGCCGGCATGGGCTGGCGGCTCGCCGCCTTTGTCCCCCGGTGTCCGGCATCTGATCGGCGCTCGGTGATGCCGTAACTTCTCTCCGTGCGGGTGGTTTGATCATGAGTTCTTGACCGAACCGGCCCCGGCGACCTAGCCTCGCCATACAGGCTCACTTCGCCCGACCAGCGCAGGCTAAGCGCACAACATAGATCCCGTAACAGAACAGCATCACTTTGGCCAGCTACACCGGCCTTTGACGGCAGCTCCGGACAGGTCCGGAGCCGTCCGACAACTGCACCCGGCCGTCGGCGATGCCCCTTCGCAGGGCACCGTCGACGGAAAGCTAGCCACCGCCAGCCGCTCCGGTCGGGCGTCCAGAGCCGCAGGCGCGTGCCCACCCGGCACGGGCTCCTGCGGCGCGACGTTCAGGGGAGGCGGCCATGGCGGGACGGCAGAGGTTCACCGGCGGTCTTCCACGGGTTCGCGATGCGGATCAGGGTCCCCCTGCGGCCCGGTGTCAGTGCCGGACGAGGGGCATCGCGGGCGACCGTGAGGCGGGACGGATCGACGCCGCCACGACCTCCGGAGTGGCGGCATGAGCGGCTTCGACGTGGTCATCCTCGCGGTGGTCCTGATCCTGACGGTGGTGGTGGTCGGGGCCGTGCTGCTCGGCGTTCGGACGCTGCGCCGGCTCAGCCTCGGCCCGGCCCCGGAGGACCCGGCCTTCATCGCCGAGAAGGACCGGCAGGAGCAGTCCCTGGCCGCCCTGCGCACCGCCGCGGACGAGGCGCACAGCACCATCGACGTGGCCAAGTCGGCCGCCGCCGCGGCCCGGGCCGAGGCCGCCGCTGCCAAGGCCGAGGCGAAGGCGGGCCGGGCCGAGGCGCGGCGCGTCCTCGACGACGCCCGCGCCGAGGCCGACACCGTCCTGGAGCGGGCGCACAAGCAGGCCGAGGCCGACGCCGAGCAGCTTCGGGCCGCTGCCCGGCGCAGCGGTGAGCGGGAGGTCGCCGTGCTCGCGGCCACCACCCGGGAGCAGGCCGCCGAGGTGGAGCGCCGGGCCGCCCGGATGGACGAGCGGGAACGGCTGCACACCGAGGAGGTGGAGCGGCTCGCCGAGCGGGAGCGGCAGCTCACCGCCGCCAGCGCGGCGCTCGCCGCCCGGGAGAGCGCCCTCGTGGAGCGGGAGCAGGCGTCGGCCGAGGCGGAGGAGCAGCGCCGCCGCGAGCTGGAACGGGTGGCCGGGCTGACCGCCGAGGCCGCGCGCGCCGAGCTGATCGAGGCGATCGAGTCCCAGGCCAAGCGGGAGGCCGCCCTGCTGGTGCGGGACATCGAGTCCGAGGCCCGCGACACCGCCGAGCAGCGCGCCCGGCACCTCGTGGTGGACGCCATCCAGCGGGTCGCCAGCGAGCAGACCGCGGAGAGCGTGGTCAGCGTCCTGCACCTGCCCGGCGACGAGATGAAGGGCCGGATCATCGGCCGGGAGGGGCGCAACATCCGCGCCTTCGAGTCGGTCACCGGGGTCAACCTGATCATCGACGACACCCCGGAGGCGGTGCTGCTCTCCTGCTTCGACCCGGTACGCCGGGAGGTCGGCCGGCTCACCCTGGAGAAGCTGGTCCTCGACGGGCGGATCCATCCGCACCGGATCGAGGAGGTCTACGAGCAGGCCCGGCACGAGGTGGAGGAGCTCTGCCACCGGGCCGCCGAGGACGCCCTGGTCGAGGTCGGCATCACCGAGATCCACCCGGAGCTGGTCACCCTGCTCGGCCGGCTGCGCTACCGGACGTCGTACGGGCAGAACGTGCTCAAGCACCTGGTGGAGACCGCGCACATCGCCGGGATCATGGCCGCCGAGCTGCGGCTGGACGCGCCCACCATCAAGCGCTGCGCGTTCCTGCACGACATCGGCAAGGCGCTCACCCACGAGGTGGAGGGGAGCCACGCCATCATCGGCGCGGACCTGGCCCGCAAGTACGGCGAGAGCGAGGACGTCGTCCACGCCATCGAGGCGCACCACAACGAGGTGCCGCCGCAGACCATCGAGGCCGTCCTCACCCAGGCCTCCGACGCCTGCTCCGGCGGGCGGCCGGGCGCGCGCCGGGAGAGCCTGGAGGCGTACGTCAAGCGGCTGGAGCGGATCGAGGAGATCGCGGCCGGCAAGCTCGGCGTGGAGAAGGTCTTCGCCATGCAGGCCGGCCGGGAGATCCGGGTGATGGTCAAGCCGGAGGACGTGGACGACATCGGCGCGGCGGTGCTGGCCCGGGACGTGGCCAAGCAGATCGAGGAGGAGCTGACCTACCCGGGTCAGATCCGGGTGACCGTGGTCCGCGAGTCCCGGGTCACCGAGATCGCCCGCTGACCAGCCGTCATGTACAGCGGAAGGGCCGGCCCGGATCTTTCCGGACCGGCCCCTTTCGTGGTGGATGTCAGGTGGCGGTGCCCGCCACGGCCTCCGTGCCCAGCTCGGTGTCGGGGGCGCCGGTCCGAGTGGCCGAGGAGCGCCGCCCGCGGGACAGCCGACGCTGGACGTACTGCGCGAGCTTCGACAGCGAGTAGTTCACGATGATGAACAGCAGGCCGATCACGACGTACACCTGGATCGGGTTGTTCAGCACGCCGATGATCTGCTTGCCGATGTTGAGCGTCTCCTCGTAGCTGATGATGAAGCCCAGTGAGGTGTCCTTGAGCACCACGACCAGCTGGCTGATCAGCGCCGGCAGCATGATCCGGAACGCCTGCGGCAGCAGGATCATCCGGGTGGTCTGCAGCGGGGAGAGCCCGATCGCGGCGGCCGCCTCGGCCTGCCCGCCGGGCAGGCCCTCCATGCCGGAGCGGAGGATCTCGGCGATCACCACCGAGTTGTAGATGGTCAGGCCGATGACCAGGTACCACAGCGTCTCGAAGGTGATGCCGAACTCGGGGAAGCCGCGGGCCACGAAGAAGATCGTGATGACCACCGGCAGGCCCCGGAACACCTCGACACACACCCGGGTGAGCGCGGAGAGCACCCAGCTCAGCCCGCGCAGCAGGTACGCCACCGGCGTGGCCAGCCCGGTGAACCGGCGCCGGGCCAGGCTCTTGAGCTGGATCCGCAGCACCGCCACCAGGGTGCCGACGACCAGTGAGGCGATGATCGCCAGGGCAGCGGCGATCAGCGTGTTCTTGAAGCCGAGACCGATCCGCTCCCAGACCAGCGAGAAGTTCTCGTTGGAGGGGTCGACCAGCGGCCCCCAGAGCTCCATCGAGAACTGGCCCTTTTCGTCCAGCGGTCGGTAGATCAGGAAGTACGCGCCGACCAGCAGCAGCAACGCCGCGACCGCGCTGCTGATCAGCGTGATGCGGCGCTGCCGGGGCCCGGGGACGTCGTAGAGGACGGTCTGCTGGCTCATCGCGCCACCGCCTGTCGCTTCTCGATCCGGTCGAGGAGGGCGCCGAGGGGGACCGTCATGATCAGGTATCCGATTGAGATGCCGATGGCGACGGGAATGAAGGCGTAGCCCTCGGCCCCGGTGAGCTGGTCAGCGGTCGCCGACAGGTCACCGACCACGCCGAAGAAGCCAACCAGCGCCGAGTTCTTGATCATCGCGATGATCACCGAGCCGAGCGGCACCACGGAGGCCTTCCAGGACTGCGGCAGCACGACGTACCGCAGGTTCTGGCCGAAGGTGAGCCCGAGCGACCGGGCCGCCTCCGCCTGGCCGGCCGGGACGGCGTTCACGCCCGAGCGCAGCGCCTCGCAGACGAACGCCGCGGTGTAGAGCACCAGGGCGATCAGCGCGAAGCGGAAGTAGGGCAGGTCCGTGCCGAGCCGGCTGAACAACGCGTCCAGGCCCGGGATGCGCAGGAAGTCGGCGTTGGAGCCGAGCGCCGGCAGGCCGAACGCGGCGAAGAACATCACCACGGTCAGCGGCATGTTCCGGAAGACGTTCACGTAGCCGGTGCCGACCGCCCGCAGCGGCGGCACCGGCGAGATGCGCAGCACCGCCACGACGGCGCCCAGGATCAGGGCGCCGATCGCGGCGAGTACGCAGATCTGGAGGGTGAGCCAGAAGCCCCCCGCGAAGACGTCGAACTTGTCGATGAGCACACTCACGGGTCGGACTTCCTCCCCACCCTCCAGATCGAACGGATCAGATCAGTAGCGGTTGACGCTCGGCGCGGAGCCCAGCTCGGCACCGAACTTGCCGGCGGTGTCGTCCCAGGCCTTCTTCCAGCTGCCGTCGGTGAACGCCTTCTCCAGCGTGTCGTTGACGAAGTTGCGGAAGTCGGTGTCCTCCTTCTTCACCCCGATGCCGTACGGCTCCTTGGTGAAGTTGTCGCCGGCGAGCTTGAAGGACGCCTCGTCCTTGGCGATGTAGCCGAGCAGGATCACGTTGTCCGTGGTCACCGCGTCCACCTGGCCGCCCTTGAGGGCGTCGCGGCACTTGTCGTAGGTGTCGAAGAGCACCAGCTGGGTGCCGACGTCCTTGACGTACTTCTTGATGTTCTCGGCCGGGGTCGAGCCGGTCACCGAGCACACCTTCTTGGTGCCGTCCTTGAAGGAATCCGGGCCGGTGATGGTGGTGTCGTCCTTCTTGACGAGGATGTTCTGGCCGGCCTCGTAGTACGGCCCGGCGAAGGCGATGCGCTCCTTGCGCTTGTCGTTGATCGTGTACGTGGCGGCGACCAGGTCGACGGTGCCGTTGACGATCACGTCCTCACGGACCTTGGACGGCGTCTCCACCCACTCGATCTTGTCCTCGGGGATGCCGAGCTCCTTGACGATGATCTTCGCGATCTCGACGTCGAAGCCCTCCGGCTTGCCCGACAGGCCCTTCAGGCCGAAGCCCGGCTGGTCGAACTTGGTGCCGATCTTGATCTTCTGGGCCTTGTTGAGCTTCTCCATCGTGCTGCCGGCGGCGAAAGACTTGCTGCCGGCGCCGGTGCCCTCGTCGCTGTCGCCGCCACAGGCGGCGAGGCCGAGCGCCAGGGTCGCCACCGCGGCGACCGCTGCCACGCGCTTGAAACGCATACTCTTCTCCTTCTTCGACGGAGCCCGCCGGGGGACGGCACGCTCCACTACGGACGCCTAGTGCGTGAGGATCTTGGAGAGGAAGTCCCTGGCCCGCTCGCTGCGCGGGTTGGCGAAGAACTCGGTCGGCGACGCGTCCTCGACGAGCTGCCCGTCAGCCATGAAGATCACCCGGTTGGCCGCGTGCCGGGCGAAGCCCATCTCGTGGGTGACCACGACCATGGTCATGCCGTCGCGGGCCAGCGAGGTCATCACGTCCAGCACCTCGCCGACCATCTCCGGGTCGAGCGCGCTGGTCGGCTCGTCGAAGAGCATCGCCTTGGGCTGCATGGCCAGCGCGCGGGCGATCGCCGCCCGCTGCTGCTGGCCGCCGGAGAGCTGGGCCGGGTACTTGTCGGCCTGGTTGGCGATGCCCACCCGGTCGAGCAGGGCCAGGCCGCGCTCACGGGCGGCGGCCGGCTTCTCCTTGCGGACCTTGACCGGGCCGAGGGTGACGTTATCCAGGATGGTCTTGTGCGCGAAGAGGTTGAACGACTGGAAGACCATGCCGACCTCGCTGCGCAGCTTCGCCAGCGCCTTGCCCTCGACCGGCAGTGGCCGCCCGTCGAAGGTGATGGTGCCCGAGTTGATCGGCTCCAGCCGGTTGATGGTCCGGCAGAGCGTCGACTTGCCGGAGCCGGAGGGGCCGATCACCACGACGACCTCGCCCCTGCCGACGGAGAGTGACACGTCGTCCAGCACGTGCAGCGGGCCGAACCACTTGTTGACCCCGTCCAGCACGATGAGCGGTTCGCCCGTCGTCACGTCGTCCACCGTCCCTGTCGTCGCAACGGAAGCGGGGTCGGTCGACCCCCGGTTCGGCAACTGTAGGCGGGGTGATGTGGCGGTACGCAACTCGAATGGTCACGGTGCGGTAACACCGGTACCGATCGTGGTCCCGAGTCCGAATTCCGTCACATCTCGGCCTGGTCCGGTGGCGAGGACCACGCTATGCGTAGATCATGTGGGGATGACCGAACGGGTGCGGCTGACCGATTACGCCCGCGGCGGTGGCTGCGCCTGCAAGATCCCGCCGGGCGAGCTCGAGGCCATGGTCGCCGGCCTCGGCCCGGCCGCCGGCACCGCCGACCTGCTGGTCGGCCTGGACCACGGCGACGACGCCGCGGTGGTCCGGCTGGACGAGCGGACCGGCCTGGTCAGCACCGCCGACTTCTTCACCCCGGTGGTCGACGACGCGTACGACTGGGGTCGGATCGCCGCCGCCAACGCGCTCTCCGACGTGTACGCCATGGGCGGCACCCCGCTGGTCGCGCTCAACCTGCTCTGCTGGCCGCGGGGCGTGCTGCCGCTGGAACTGGCCGGGGAGGTGCTGCGCGGCGGCCAGGACGTGGCCCGGGCGGCGGGCTGCCACCTGGCCGGCGGGCACAGCGTCGACGACGACGGCCCGAAGTACGGCCTCGCGGTGACCGGGGTGGTCCGGCCGGAGGAGCTGATAACCCTGGACGCCGGGCGGGCCGGCCTGCCGCTCTCGCTGACCAAGCCGCTCGGCGTCGGGGTGCTGAACACCCGGCACAAGGCCACCGGCGAGCGGTTCGGCGAGGCGGTCGTCGCGATGGCCACGCTCAACCGGGACGCCGCCCGGGCGGCCGTCGCGGCGGGCATCCGCTGCGGCACGGACGTCACCGGGTTCGGGCTGCTCGGGCACGCCAGCAAGCTGGCCCGGGCCAGCCGGCTCACGGCGGCCATCGACGCGGCCCGGGTGCCCTACCTGCCCGGGGCCCGGGAGGCGGTCCGGGACGGGTACGTCAGCGGCGGCACCCGCCGGAACCTGGACTGGGTGACCCCGTGGACCGACTTCGGCACCGCCGACGAGGCCGAGCGGCTGCTGCTGGCCGACGCGCAGACCTCCGGCGGGCTGCTGGTCGCCGGCGAGGTGCCGGGCGGCACGATCATCGGCGAGCTGCTGCCCCCGGGCGAACACCTGGTGCGGGTCCGCTGACCCGACTTCCCTGCCGGCCGTGGCACCATACCCGATAAACTGTCATCTTCCCGCTACTCGGAGCAATGACCGCAGAGGAAATTTTGCCCGGAATGGTCACAGACCGGTAACTTGCCCCCGGCTGAGGTCGTCTGCACCCCACCATCGTCAGTAGGGCCCGTTCCGGAGGCCGGTGGGACGAGCGCGGTGAGGAGGCGGCATGACCGAGCTGTGGAACTGGAGAGTCGACCGGGTACCAGCCGTGGAGGTCTACCCCGCGCTGGCCGAGGCGCTCGGTCGGGTGGTGCTGCCCCTCGCCATCGCGGACCCGGCCCGGCTGCCCGCGTACGCGGTGATCTGCGACGTCTGGGAGGCGTCGGGCGAGTTCGGCACGATGGTCGACTGTTACGGGGTGCCCGAGCGGCTGCCCGAACTGCCGAGCATCGCGGCGCTGGCCCGACTGCTCGACCGCAACTGCCTGATGCGCGACGACACCCTCGACGCCGGCCGGCACCTGCTGGTCGCCCCGGACGGCACCATCCGCCCGGTGCATTTCGACATCACCGAGACCGAGGACGGCGAGCTCCTCAGCGACCAGCGGCTCTGCACGGTGGCCCACCCCGGCTGCCGGGGCTGGTCGCAGTGTCACCGCTCACGGTGGGCTCCCGACTCGGTGGCGCCGGCGCTGGCCGCGGCCTGACCGCCGGCCGCCGGCGGGATCAGCTCCGGCCCGCGGGCTGCTGACCGCGCACCACCAACTGGTCGAGCAGGGTCGCGGTGGCCGCGGCGACGGCGTCCACCGCAGCGTCGAAGGCGGCCGCGTTGTGCGCGGCGGGCGCCCGGAATCCGGAGATCTTCCGGACGTACTGCAGCGCCGCCGCCCGGATGTCCTCCTCGGTGACCACCGGGACGTACGGCTCACGCAGGGTCTTGATGCTCCGGCACACGGCTCCTCCTCGTTCGGTTCCGACCGGGCGGCCCGGATACGCTGTCCGGGTCATGACTACCGCATCCGCGGGCAGCCCGCGTACCTACCAGGTGCGCACGTACGGCTGCCAGATGAACGTGCACGACTCCGAGCGCATCTCCGGCCTGCTCGAGCAGGCCGGCTATGTCCGCGCCGCCGAGGCCGACGACCACCCGGACGTGGTGGTGTTCAACACGTGCGCCGTCCGGGAGAACGCCGACAACCGGCTCTACGGCAACCTGGGTCATCTGCGCCCGGTGAAGGACAAGCACCCCGGGATGCAGATCGCGGTCGGCGGCTGCCTGGCCCAGAAGGACCGCGGCGAGATCGTCCGCAAGGCCCCTTGGGTGGATGTGGTCTTCGGCACGCACAACATCGGCTCGCTGCCGGTGCTGCTGGAGCGGGCCCGGCACAACGCCGCCGCCGAGGTGGAGATCCTCGAATCGCTCGAGGTCTTCCCCTCCACGCTGCCGACCCGGCGCGAGTCGACGTACGCCGGCTGGGTGTCGATCTCGGTGGGCTGCAACAACACCTGCACGTTCTGCATCGTGCCCTCCCTGCGCGGCAAGGAGAAGGACCGCCGCCCCGGCGACATCCTCTCCGAGGTGCGCGCCCTGGTCGACGAGGGCGTGCTGGAGGTGACCCTGCTCGGGCAGAACGTCAACTCCTACGGCGTCGAGTTCGGCGACCGGTACGCCTTCGGCAAGCTGCTGCGCGCCTGCGGTGACATCGAGGGGCTGGAGCGGGTCCGGTTCACCAGCCCACACCCCAAGGACTTCACCGACGACGTGATCGCCGCGATGGCCGAGACGCCGAACGTCTGCCACTCGCTGCACATGCCGCTGCAGTCCGGCTCCGACGACGTGCTGCGCGCCATGCGCCGGTCGTACCGGTCCGAGCGCTACCTGGGGATCATCGAGAAGGTCCGGGCGGCGATGCCGGACGCGGCGATCACCACCGACATCATCGTCGGCTTCCCCGGCGAGACGGACGCCGATTTCGAGCGGACCCTCGACGTGGTCCGCGAGGCCCGGTTCTCCTCGGCGTTCACCTTCCAGTACTCCAAGCGCCCCGGCACTCCGGCGGCGACCATGGACGGCCAGCTCCCTAAGCAGGTCGTGCAGGAGCGCTACGAGCGGCTGATCGCCTGCGTGGAGGAGATCACCTGGGCGGAGAACCGGAAGCTGGTCGGGGAGACCGTCGAGGTGCTGGTCGCCGTCGGCGAGGGGCGCAAGGACGAGCGCACCGGCCGGATGTCCGGCCGGGCCCGCGACGGCCGCCTGGTGCACTTCGCGACGGGCGCAGCCCGAGCGAACGGCCAGCGCGGCGGCGCCGGCTCGCTGGCCGGGCAGATCCGCCCCGGCGACATCGTGCACACCACCGTGACCTACGCCGCCCCGCACCACCTCAACGCCGACGGCGAGCCGCTGTCGCACCGGCGGACCCGGGCCGGGGACGCCGCCGAGGCGGGCCGCACCCCGCGTACGCCGGGGGTGCTGCTGGGGCTGCCCACGGTCGGCGCGCCGCCCGCGGCGCCCACACCCACCACGGGGTGCGCCGCGCACTGACCGGCGGCGCGGCCGCCACACGCGAACGCCCCCGGTCCGGCGGGACCGAGGGGCGTTCGGCGCGGTTGAGCTCAGCTGGCCTGCTCGGCGAGCTGGAGGAACTGGCGCTTGGAGGCGAGCGCCTGCTCGGCCTCCTTGATCCGGCGGGCGTCCCCGGCGGCCTGCGCCCGGGCCAGCCGCTCCTCGGCCTCGGCAACCTGCGCCCGCATCTGCGCGAGCAGCGGGTTGTCCTGGGGAGCGGTCCGGCGCCACGCCGAGTCCATCACCTCGCGCACCTTGTCGTCGACCGTGCGCAGCCGGCGCTCCAGGCCGGCGGCGGCCTCCCGGGGCACCCGGCCGGCCTCGTGCCACTGCGCCTGGATCTCCCGCAGCTTCGCCTGGGCACCCTTCGGGTCGCCGTCGATGTCGAGCGACTCGGCCTCGGCCAGCAGGACCTGCTTGCGCTCCAGGTTGGCGCGCTGCTCGTTGTCGCGGGCCGAGAAGACCTCGCTGCGCCGGGTGAAGAAGTCGTCCTGGGCCGCCCGGAACCGTTCCCAGAGCTTCTGCTCGGCCTCCTTCGAAGCCCGCGGCGCGGCCTTCCACTGGGCCATCAGGTCCTTGAGCTGATTGGCGGTGACCGCCCACTCGGTGGAGTCCTTCAGCTTCTCGGCCGCCGCGACCAGCTCCTCCTTGACCCCCTGCGCCTGCTTGCGCTGCTGGTCGAGGGAGGCGAAGTGGGCGCCGCGACGCCGGGTGAAGCCGTCCCGGGCCGCGGCGAACCGCTTCCACAGCTCACCGTCGGTCTTCTTGTCGACCCCGCGGATGGTCTTCCACTCGTCGAGGATCTCCTTGAGCCGGTCCCCGGCGGTCTTCCAGCCGGTCGACTCGGCGGCCAGCTTCTCCGCCTCCTCCACCAGGGCCGTCTTGCGAGCGAGGGCCTCGCCCCGGGCGGCGTCCCGCGCGGCCTTGGCCTCGCCGGCCTTCGCCTCGGCCACCTCGGCCAGCTTGTCCAGCCGCGCGGCCAGCCCGTCGATGTCACCGACGACGTGCGCCTCGGCCAGCGAGGCGCGGATCCGCCGGATCGTGGCCAGCGAGTGGCCGGCGTCCGCCGCGCCCGAGTTGAGCCGGGCCTCGGTCAGGTCCACCTCCGTCACCAGGTCGGCGAAGCGCCGGGCGAAGTGGGCCAGCCCTTCTTCCGGGGCCCCCGCCTGCCAGGATCCGACCACCCGCTCGCCCTCGGCGGTCTTCACGTACACGGTGCCGTCCGCGTCCACCCGTCCGAAGGCAGTCCAGTCGCTCATGTGCCCATCCTCGTTCTCCCGGCGTCGAGGGAGGGTCCCCGCGATCGCCGCCACGGCGCAGCAAAGTTACTTCCGGCATTGTCACAGGTCCGACCCGGTCCGTGTCGAGCGCCTGCCGTCGACCGTGACCATACGGTGTCGTACGCCCGGATGACCGGATCAGCACGGGAACGCACCGGCGGGTCCCGCTACGGTGAACGGGTGCCTCTGGTCGCCGCCGCCGTCTGCCCGCACCCGCCGCTGATCGTGCCCGAGGTGGCCGGTGCCGCCGCGCCGGAACTGGACGACCTCCGGGCCGCCGCCGACGCCGCCGTCGGTCGGCTGCTTGCCGCCGGACCGGACAAGATCGTTCTGGTCGGCGAGGGCCCGGAGAGCGACCATTTCGGCTACGCCGACGTCGGCTCGGTGCGACCGTACGGCGTGAACGGGTTGATCCCGCTCTGGAAGGCGGCCTGCTCGGGCGCGGAACGGCTTCCGCTGAGTCTCACCATCGGCGCCTGGCTGGTCGGCCGCGCCGGAACGGATCTGCCCAGGCTCGCGCATTCGGTCGTCAACGACGCGGATCCGGACGAATGCGCCACGCTGGGGGCGGAGCTGGCCGGCCGCTCCGAGTCCCGGGTCGCGCTGCTGGTGATGGGGGACGGGTCGGCCTGCCGAGGCCGCCAGGCGCCCGGCTACGACGACCCGCGCGCCGAGGCGTACGACGACGGGGTGGCCCGGGCCCTGGCCGACGCGGACGTCGAGGCCCTGCTCAACCTCGACCCGGTGCTGTCGGCGGAGTTGAGGGCGGCCGGGCGGGCGTCCTGGCAGGTGCTGGCCGGCGCGGCCCGCGCGGCCGGCGGCGACTGGCGCGGCGACCTCAGCTACCACCAGGCCCCCTACGGCGTTGCCTACTTCGTGGCGAACTGGGACCAGGTGTGAGCGCGAGGCGTGAGCTCGCGAGCCCCGCAGTCGTGAACGGAGAGCAGCAATGACGGGCACGGTCGTGGCCGTTGTCGGGCCGACCGCGGCCGGCAAGTCGGCGCTCAGCATCGCCCTCGCGCACGCCCTCGACGGCGAGGTGGTCAACGCCGACTCGATGCAGCTCTACCGGGGCATGGACATCGGCACCGCCAAGCTGACCCCGGCCGAGCGGGAGTGCGTGCCGCACCACCTGCTGGACATCTGGGACGTCACCGAGCCGGCCAGCGTCGCCGAGTACCAGCGGCTGGCCCGCGCGGCGGTGGACGACATCCTGGCCCGCGGCCGGGTGCCGCTGCTGGTCGGCGGCTCCGGGCTGTACGTGCGGGCGGTGCTGGAGCAGTTCGAGTTCCCCGGCACCGACCCGGCCGTGCGGGAGCGGCTGGAGGCGGAGCTGGCCGCGGTCGGACCCACCCCGCTGTACGCCCGGCTGCGCGAGGCCGACCCGGTCGCGGCGGCCGGCATCCTGCCCGGCAACGCCCGGCGGATCGTCCGGGCCCTGGAGGTCATCGAGCTGACCGGAGCGCCGTTCACCGCCTCGCTGCCCGAGCCCAGGCCGTACTACCCGTCCTTGCAACTCGGCGTGGACCTGGACACCGCGCTGCTGGACGAGCGGATCGCGCTGCGGGTGGACCGGATGTGGGCCAACGGCCTGGTTGCCGAGACCCAGGAGCTGGTCGCGCGCGGCCTGCCCGAGGGTCGTACGGCCAGCCGGGCGCTCGGCTACCAGCAGGCGCTGCGCTTCCTGGCCGGGGAGATGACCGAGGCGGGGGCGCACGACGAGACGATCCGGGCCACCCGGCGATTCGTCCGCCGGCAGCGCTCCTGGTTCCGCCGCGACCCACGGATCCACTGGCTGGACTCGGCCTCGCCGGAGCTCGTCGAGACTGCGCTGCGAGTGGTCGCCGACCATCGGGAATGATGGGGGCGTGGAGTTCACCAAGGGCCACGGCACCGGCAACGACTTCGTGATCCTGCCCGACCCGGACAACGCGCTCGACCTGACCCCCCGCCTGGTCGCCGCGCTCTGCGACCGGCGGCGCGGCATCGGCGGCGACGGCGTGCTGCGGGTGGTGCGGGCCGCCAAGCACCCGGAGGGCACCGCGCTGGCCGGCGAGGCCGAGTGGTTCATGGATTACTGGAACGCCGACGGCTCGTTCGCCGAGATGTGCGGTAACGGCGCCCGGGTCTTCGTCCGTTACCTGCTGGCGACCGGGCTGGCCGCGCCGGCGGGGGAGACCCTGCCGGTGGCCACCCGGGCCGGCGTCGTGCGCGCGCTGGTCGAGGGGGAGACCATCGCCGTCGAGATGCGCCGCCCCCGGATGTACGCCACGGCGGCCGCCACCCTGGGCGGGCTGACCATCCCCGGCACCGCGGTGGACGTCGGCAACCCGCACCTGGTGTGCGCCCTGCCGGCCGGCCTGGAGTTGGCCGCCCTCGACCTCACCCGGGCGCCCGACGTCGACCCGGCGATCTTCCCGGCCGGGGTGAACGTCGAGTTCACCGCCCCCGCCGACCCGGTCGAGGGCTCGGCCGGCCACGTGCTGATGCGAGTCCACGAGCGCGGCTCGGCCGAGACCCTCTCCTGCGGCACCGGCGCCTGCGCGGTCGGCGCGGTGGCCCTGCGCGACGCCGGCCAGGACACCGGCACGGTCACCGTCGACGTCCCCGGCGGCCGCCTCAAGGTGACGGTCACCGACGACTCCTGCTGGCTGTCCGGCCCCGCCGTCCTGGTCGCCACCGGCACCGTCAACCCCACCGCCCTACCCGCCTGAGTTACCTGCCCGCTGGCCGCATCCCGCGGACGTTTCCGCCCAGTTCCCCGGACGGGCGTCAGGGGGTGGCGGAGGCCTCGGCGGCGATCTCGGGGAGGTCGGCGGGGCCGGGGTCGGCCGCCGGGGCGGGGGCCGGGTGCTGGGCGGCGGCGCGGACGGCCGCCGCGACCGCGGGGGCGACCCGGGAGTCGAAGACGCTGGGGACGATCACCGTGGGGTTGATCTTGTCCTCGCCGACCACGTCCGCGATGGCCCGGGCGGCGGCGATCGCCATCTCCTCGGTGAACTCCTCGGCGTGCGCGTCCAGCATGCCCCGGAACACACCGGGGAAGGCGAGCACGTTGTTGATCTGGTTCGGCTGGTCGGAGCGGCCGGTGGCGACCACCGCGGCGTACTTGCGGGCCTCCCGGGGGTCGACCTCCGGGTCCGGGTTGGCCAGCGCGAAGACGATGGCGTCCTTGGCCATGGTGGCGATGTCCTCGCCGGTGAGCAGGTTCGGCGCGCTCACCCCGATGAACACGTCCGCGCCGCGCACCGCGCCGCGCAGGTCGCCGGAGTAGTTCTCCTTGTTGGTGTGCTCGGCCAGCCACTGCCAGGCCGGGTTGAGCCCGGTCATCCCGCGGTGCAGGGCGCCCTGCCGGTCGGTCGCGATGATGTCGCCCACGCCCTGGCGCAGCAGCAGCTTCATGATCGCCGTGCCGGCCGCGCCGGCGCCGGAGACCACCACCCTGACGTCCGCGAGCTGCTTGCCCACGACGCGCAGCGCGTTGGTCAGCGCGGCCAGCACGCAGATCGCGGTGCCGTGCTGGTCGTCGTGGAAGACCGGGATGTCCAGCGCCTCGCGCAGCCGGGCCTCGATCTCGAAGCAGCGCGGCGCGGCGATGTCCTCCAGGTTGATCCCGCCGTACGCGGGCGCGATCGCCTTGACGATCGAGACGATCTCGTCGGTGTCCTGGGTGTCCAGCACCACCGGCCAGGCGTCCACCCCGCCGAAGCGCTTGAACAGCGCCGCCTTGCCCTCCATCACCGGCAGCGACGCGGCCGGGCCGAGGTTGCCCAGGCCGAGCACGGCCGAGCCGTCGCTGACCACCGCGACGGTGTTGCGCTTGATGGTCAGCCGGCGGGCGTCGGCCGGGTTCTCGGCGATCGCCTGGCAGACCCGGGCCACCCCGGGCGTGTACGCGCGGGACAGCTCGTCGCGGGTGCGCAGCGCCACCTTCGAGCTGACCTCGATCTTGCCGCCCAGGTGCAGCAGGAACGTCCGGTCGGAGACCTTGCGGACGTCCACCCCCTCCAGCGCGGTCAGCGCCTTGACCACCTGGTCGGCGTGGCTGGCGTCCGCGGTGTCGCAGGTGAGGTCGACGATCACGTGGGTCGGGTCCGAGTCGACCACGTCCAGCGCCGTGACGATTGCACCGGCCTCGCCGACCGAGGTGGTCAGCCGGCCGATCGAGGAGGCGTCCGCGGGCATCGCGATCCGGATCGTGATCGAGAATCCGGCACTCGGAAGTCGGGTGATGGCCACGGAAATCCCTCCGTCATTGCTGAGGCTCGCCCCGCATTTCTACTCGCCCGACGACGTCGGCCGGCATCCGACCCCGCATTTCGCGGTCTCCGTCACGGGCATATAGCAGGTGCGTTGGGCGTTGGCACATGTCAGGATTGCTCGGTACGTGACCAAACGGACAGGAGATTCAGTTTGCGAGACCAGGAGACCTACGTTCCCTACGAGGACGACGAGCTCGACGCCACCACCGGCGAGTTCGAGCTGTCGGAGCGGCAGGCGCTGCGGCGGGTCCCCGGCCTCTCCACCGAGCTCACCGACATCACCGAGGTCGAATACCGCCAGCTCCGGCTGGAGCGGGTCGTCCTGGTCGGCGTCTGGACCGAGGGCACGCAGAGTGACGCGGAAAACAGTCTCGCCGAGCTGGCCGCGCTGGCCGAGACGGCCGGCTCGCAGGTGCTCGAGGGGCTGATCCAGCGGCGTAACCGCCCGGACCCGGCCACCTACGTCGGCCGGGGCAAGGTCGACGACCTGGGCGCGGTGGTGCTCTCCACCGGCGCCGACACGGTGATCTGCGACGGTGAGCTGTCCCCGTCCCAGCTCCGCAACCTGGAGCAGCGCACCAAGGTCAAGGTGGTCGACCGCACCGCGCTGATCCTCGACATCTTCGCCCAGCACGCCAAGAGCAAGGAAGGTAAGGCGCAGGTCGAGCTGGCCCAGCTCGAATACCTGCTGCCGCGGCTGCGTGGTTGGGGCGAGACGCTCTCCCGGCAGACCGGTGGTAGCGGTCGCGGCGGTGGCGCCGGCGGCGGCGTGGGTCTGCGCGGTCCCGGTGAGACCAAGCTGGAGACCGACCGGCGTCGGATCCGGTACCGGATCGCGCGGCTGCGCCGCGAGATCAAGGGCATGCAGACGGTACGCCAGACCAAGCGAGCCCGTCGATCCCGTAACGCGGTCCCGGCGGTGGCGATCGCCGGCTACACCAACGCCGGCAAGTCCAGCCTGCTCAACCGGCTGACCGGGGCGGGCGTGCTGGTCGAGAACGCGCTCTTCGCCACGCTGGACCCGACCACCCGCAGGGCCACCACCTCCGATGGCCGGCTCTACACGCTGTCCGACACCGTCGGCTTCGTCCGGCACCTGCCGCACCAGATCGTCGAGGCGTTCCGCTCGACCCTGGAGGAGGTCGCCGAGGCGGATCTGGTGGTGCACGTGGTCGACGGCACCCACCCGGACCCGGAGGAGCAGGTCCGGGCGGTCCGCGAGGTACTCGCCGAGGTGGGCGCCGACCGGCTGCCCGAGCTGCTGGTGGTCAACAAGACCGACGCCGCCGACGAGGAGACGCTGCTGCGGCTCAAGCGGCTCTGGCCCGAGGCGGTCTTCGTCTCCGCGCACAGCGGGCGCGGGATCGACGGGCTGCGCGAGGCCGTCGAGGAGCGGCTGCCCCGCCCCGCGGTGGAGGTCCGCGCCGTGCTCCCGTACGACCGGGGTGACCTGGTGGCCCGGGTGCACCGGCAGGGCGAGGTGCTGAGCACCTCCCACCTGCCGGAGGGGACCCTGCTGCACGTCCGGGTGGGCGAGGCGCTCGCCACCGAGCTGGCACCGTTCCGCGCCGGCGACCGGCTCATCGAGCAGGAGCGGGTCGGCGCCGGCCGGTGAGGCGTCCGGCGTCACCCGGCCGGTGAACCGGGCGTGAGACACTTACCCAATGCGCCGCGCTCTTTCCTCGATCACGGTTGCCCTCGGCCTGCTAGGGGCGACCGTGGCGCTCCCCGGAGTCGTTCATGCCGCCCCCGCACCGGGGGCGGTCGCTGCTCCGGCACCTGGCAAGAAGAAGTGCACCATCGAGGACGAGAAGCTCCGCGAGCTGTCGGGCCTGGTGGCCACGAAGACCGGCTACATCGTGATCAACGACGGCAGCCAGTACGAGAGCCGCAAGCGGGTCTTCTACCTCGACACCAAGTGCCGGATCTCGAAGGAGGTCCGCTACTCCGGTGACGGCCCGCTCGACACCGAGGACCTGGCGCTCTCGCCGGACGGCAAGAACCTCTGGATCGCCGACACCGGTGACAACCTGGAAAACAAGCAGCACCGGGAGCGGGTCGCGGTCTGGACCATGTCGGTGGGTGGGTCGAAGCCCGTGCTGCACCGCCTCTCCTATCCCGAGAAGCAGCCGCACGACGCCGAGGCGCTGCTGATCGGCGACGACGGCAAGCCGCTGATCATCACCAAGGTGCCCGCCGGCAAGTCGGAGATCTTCAGCCCGTCGGCCCCCCTGAAGACCGGCGACACCGACCCGGTGCCGATGCGGAAGGTCGGCGAGGTCTCGCTCCCCAAGACCACCACCGACAACCGGATGGGCTCTCTCGGCCGGGTGACGATCACCGGCGCGGCGCGCTCGCCCGACGGCAAGCGGGTGGTGCTGCGGACGTACGCGGACGCGTTCGAGTTCGACGTGACCGGCGGCGACATCGTCGGCGCGCTGACCACCGGCAAGCCCCGGGTCACCCCGCTGACCGATCCGTTCGGCGAGGCCATCTCCTACACGCCCGACGGGAAGTCCTTCGTCACCGTCTCGGACGGGGGTCTCCTGGCCCCGGACGACCCGATCGACATCCTCAGCTACATCCCGTCCACCACCGGGATCGAGGCGCTGCCGGCCGCCGGTGGCGCGGCGAAGCCGGCCGCCGAGAAGTCCTGGATCGAGGGGCTGACCCTCGACGAGATCACGTATCTGATCGCGGCCGTTGGCGTGATCGGCGTCCTGATGGTCGGCGCCGGCGTCTTCGGCATCGTCCGGTCACGTAAGAAGCCTGCCCCCGATTCGGCGGACGGGCCGGATCGGAACGACGACTTCCCGATGAACGCCGGCTTCGACGACCTCAGTGCCCAGGGTGGTAGGACGCCCGGCGGGGACCGACCGCGCGGCGGCGTCTACGGCGGCGCGCCCGCCGGGAACGTCTACGGCGGCGGGTCGGCGAACGGCGCGCCCGCCGCGGGCGGCGTGTACGGGGGCGGTCGTTCCCAGGGCGGTGGGGGCCATCCGCAGGGCGGGGTCTACGGCGGCGGTGGCGGTCGCCCGCAGGGCGGCGCCGTCTACGGCGCCCCGCAGGGCGGCGGCGGGTACGGCGGTGGCCGTGGGGAGCGGCGTGACCCGGACTACCGGGACCCGCGGTCGGGTCGCCGCGACGGCGGCTACGACGACGGCCGTGGCCAGTACGGGCAGGTGTCGGGCGGCCGCGAGTACCGGAACGACCGCTACTGAGCGAACGTCACCGGGTGACCGCCGTGCGGCGGTCACCCGGCTCGGGCGTCAGATCCGGCGCAGCACGGCGACGACGCGACCCATGATGGTGGCGTCGTCGCCGGGGATCGGGTCGAAGGCCGGATTCTGCGGCATCAGCCAGACGTGCCCGTCGCGCCGCCGGTAGGTCTTCACGGTCGCCTCGCCCTCGAGCATGGCCGCCACGATGTCGCCGGATTCGGCGTTCGGCTGCTGCCGAACCACCACCCAGTCGCCGTCGCAGATCGCCGCGTCGAGCATCGAGTCGCCCTTGACCTGGAGCATGAAGACCTCGCCCTCACCCACCAGCTCCCGAGGCAGCGGGAAGATGTCCTCCACCGCCTGCTCGGCCAGGATCGGGCCACCGGCGGCGATCCGGCCGAGCATCGGCACGTACGCCGGGGCGGGGCGCTGCGCCCGGGCCAGCTCGTCGTCCATCACGTCGCTGGGGGCGCGGACGTCGACCGCCCGGGGCCGGTTGGGGTCGCGGCGCAGGAAGCCCTTCTTCTCCAGCTCCTTGAGCTGGTAGGCGACGCTGGACGGCGAGACCAGCCCGACCGCCTCGCCGATCTCCCGGACGCTCGGCGGATAGCCGTGCCGCTCCACCCAGGTGCGGATGAACTCCAGGATCCGGCGCTGCCGCGCGGTCAGGTCGACCGTGGTCGGGTCGGGAAAGCTGCTCACCACCGGGGTCACCGGGCGCAGGGCGGGCTGCCCCGTCCGGCTGCGCGCGGCGCGGGGGCGTCGGGTCGCCGGCGGACCCGCCCCGTCGATCGGCTGCGGGTTCTTCTGCCGGCTGGCCCGGTCCTCGGTCACGTCCGTCCTCCCTGGTCGGCGCTTGGTGCCTTGGCGGCTCGTGGTGCATGCGGGTGGTGCTGCCGACCGGTTCGACGGAACACGCCGCGGCCGGTCGTTGTTGACCGTATAGGTGAGATCGGCCATTTTCAAACATCTGTACGACCTCTGTCGGCGTGTCGGGCCGAAAATCCGGGAACTCCGAACGCCTGTTCTGATAAATGGTACGTCGTTCTCGAACGCGTGTTCTATGAGCGAGGCGCTGGCGGGCGGGTGGTAACCGGCGGTGGAGTGGGACCGTTGGGCTTTCGATGGCTTGGGGTGGGTGGGACGGGTGGTGATTCTGATGACGCGCCGGACACGCCGTTCAACTTGACCTCGGATGGGCGACGGCATACGGTCAACCCCTAGATGTAGTAGTCACACGGGCGTAAGTTGCCTATAGGTTGGGTCCGGCTACCGACCGCACTCCCGTACCGCCGATCCGGCGGGGGCCATCGAGGAATGGCCTCGCCGCGGTGACGTGTGCCCCGGGGCGGTCGGCGCCCGCGGTCGAAGGAGGAGGTCAGCGATGCGGTGCCCGTACTGCCGGCACGCCGACTCCCGGGTGGTCGACTCGCGGGAGGCCGACGACGGCCAGCTCATCCGCCGGCGGCGCGCCTGCCCGGAGTGCGGCAAGCGGTTCACCACGGTCGAGGAGGCGGTGCTCGCGGTGGTCAAGCGCAGCGGGGTGACCGAGCCGTTCAGCCGTACGAAGATCATCGGCGGGGTGCGCAAGGCGTGCCAGGGCCGGCCGGTGGACGACGACTCGATCGCACTGCTGGCGCAGAAGGTCGAGGAGACCGTCCGCGCCAAGGGGGCAGCGGAGATCCCGAGCCACGAGGTGGGGCTGGCGATCCTGGGGCCGCTGCGGGACCTGGACGAGGTGGCGTACCTGCGCTTCGCCAGCGTCTACCGATCCTTCGACTCGCTCGCCGACTTCGAGCGCGAGATCGAGACGCTGCGGGCCGCCGCACGCGCCCGGGAGGGGGCCGAGGCGCTCGACGCCGCCGGCCGCACCAGTTGAGTTTTTCGGATTTCTGACAGTTTCGACGCGCGGTGGGTGACCGCGCAGACGAGGGGGCGGATGAGATGGCGGGGGACGGCGTGACAGCCAGCAAGTCACGGACCAGGGCCGCCGCTCCGACCGGGCTCAAGGTCGAGCGGGTGTGGACCACGGAGGGAGTGCACCCGTACGACGAGGTCGCCTGGGAGCGGCGCGACGTCGTGATGACGAACTGGCGGGACGGCTCGATCAACTTCGAGCAGCGCGGGGTGGAGTTCCCCGAGTCCTGGAGCGTCAACGCGGCCAACATCGTGACCACCAAATACTTCCGGGGTGCGGTGGGCACCCCGGAGCGGGAGTGGTCGCTCAAGCAGCTGATCGACCGGGTGGTCAGCACCTACCGCAAGGCCGGTGAGGAGTACGGCTACTTCGCCGCCGCCGCCGACGCGGAGATCTTCGCGCACGAGCTGACCTGGATGCTGCTGCACCAGGTGTTCAGCTTCAACTCGCCGGTCTGGTTCAACGTGGGCACGCCGTCGCCGCAGCAGGTCAGCGCGTGCTTCATCCTGTCCGTCGACGACTCGATGGACTCCATCCTCGACTGGTACAAGGAGGAGGGGCTGATCTTCCAGGGCGGCTCCGGCTCCGGCGCCAACCTGTCCCGGATCCGGTCCTCGAAGGAGCTGCTCTCCTCCGGCGGCACCGCCTCCGGCCCGGTCAGCTTCATGCGCGGCGCGGACGCGAGCGCGGGGACCATCAAGTCCGGTGGCGCCACCCGGCGCGCGGCCAAGATGGTCATCCTGGACGTCGACCACCCGGACATCGAGGAGTTCGTCCTCACCAAGGCGCGCGAGGAGCACAAGATCCGCGCGCTGCGGGACGCCGGCTTCGACATGGACCTGGGCGGCGCCGACATCGTCAGCGTGCAGTACCAGAACGCCAACAACTCGGTCCGGGTCTCCGACGAGTTCATGACGGCGGTGGAGAACGGCGGCGGCTTCGACCTGCGCGGCCGGCTCGACGGGCAGACCATCGAGACCGTTGACGCCAAGAAGCTGTTCCGGACGATCTCCCAGGCCGCCTGGGAGTGTGCCGACCCCGGCCTGCAGTACGACGACACCATCAACGACTGGCACACCTGCCCGGAGACCGGGCGGATCACCGCCTCGAACCCGTGCTCGGAGTACCTGCACCTGGACAACTCCTCGTGCAACCTGGCCTCGCTCAACCTGATGAAGTTCCTCCGCGCCGACGGTGGCTTCGAGGTGGAGAAGTTCGTCAAGTCCGTCGAGTTCGTCATCACCGCGATGGACATCTCGATCTGCTTCGCCGACTTCCCGACCGAGAAGATCGGCGAGACCACCCGCGCCTACCGGCAGCTCGGCATCGGGTACGCCAACCTCGGCGCGCTGCTGATGGCCTCCGGCATGCCATACGACTCGGAGCAGGGGCGCTCGCTCGCCGCCGCGATCACCTCGCTGATGACCGGCACCGCGTACCGCCGCTCGGCCGAGCTGGCCGGCATCGTCGGCCCGTACGAGGGCTACGCCCGCAACGCGGAGCCGCACAAGCGGGTCATGCGCAAGCACGCCGCCGCCAACGACGAGATCAAGCCGGGCGGCACGGCGGCCACCGCGATCCAGCGGGAGGCGACCAAGCAGTGGGCGCTGGGCAACAAGATCGGTGACAAGAACGGCTGGCGCAACTCGCAGGCCTCCGTGCTCGCGCCGACCGGCACCATCGGCCTGATGATGGACTGCGACACCACCGGCGTCGAGCCGGACCTGGCGCTGGTCAAGTTCAAGAAGCTGGTCGGCGGCGGCTCCATGCAGATCGTCAACCAGACCGTGCCGCGCGCCCTGCGCAGCCTCGGCTACCCCGAGGAGCAGGTCGAGGCGATCGTCGAGCACATCGCCGACCACGGCCACGTGGTGGACGCCCCCGGCCTCAAGCCGGAGCACTACCCGGTCTTCGACTGCGCCATGGGCGAGCGGTCCATCGCGCCGATGGGCCACGTGCGGATGATGGCGGCCGTCCAGCCGTTCATCTCCGGCGCCATCTCCAAGACGGTCAACATGCCGGAGGCGGCGACCGTCGAGGACGTCGAGAAGATCTACTTCGAGGGGTGGAAGCTCGGCCTCAAGGCGCTGGCGATCTACCGCGACAACTGCAAGGTCGGCCAGCCGCTGTCGGCGGCCAAGCCGAACAAGGCCGCCGCGGAGGCGCCCGCCGAGGTGGAGAAGGTCGTCGAGAAGGTCGTCGAGTACCGGCCGGTGCGCAAGCGGCTGCCGAAGAAGCGCCCGTCGCAGACGGTCAGCTTCTCGGTCGGCGGCGCCGAGGGCTACCTCACCGCGTCGTCCTACCCGGACGACGGTCTCGGCGAGGTCTTCCTCAAGATGTCGAAGCAGGGCTCGACCCTGGCCGGCGTGATGGACGCCTTCTCGGTGGCCATCTCCATCGGTCTCCAGTACGGCGTCCCGCTGGAGACGTACGTCAGCAAGTTCACCAACATGCGGTTCGAGCCGGCCGGTATGACCGACGACCCGGACGTGCGGATGGCGGCCTCGGTGATGGACTACATCTTCCGTCGCCTGGCCCTGGACTTCCTGCCGTACGAGCGCCGCGCGGAGCTGGGCATCTTCACCGCCAAGGAGCGGGCCGCCCAGCTGAGGGCCGAGGCGGAGGCGGAGAGCAGCGCGGACCTCGCTGCGATGGCCGCCTCCGCCCCGGTCGAGACCAAGCCGGAGGCGGTCAAGCCCGGCCCGGTCGCCCAGCCGGCCCAGGAGGTGGCGGATGTCGCCGCCGTCAAGCCGGCGCCGTCCGTCGGTTCCAGCACCGAGCTGCTGGAGGCCGTGCTGGGCAAGGCAGCCGATGCGCCGCTCTGCTTCACCTGCGGTACGAAGATGCGGCCGGCCGGTAGCTGCTACGTCTGCGAGGGCTGCGGCTCCACCAGCGGCTGCAGCTGACGGTTGACCGCGATGAGCCCCGGGCGTTTCCGCGCCCGGGGCTCATTCCATTCGCTTACGAGATGCGGGATGGTGTGGCTGTCCGGCTATCCGGCCGCCGCCAACCCCGCCCCGCCGCGGCCTCGTCGATCATGATGTTGTCGTCACGACACGCCGGTACGGCGAGCAACAACTTCATGATCAACGGGCGCTAGTCCGAGGTGATCTCGGCGAGGCGGGGGGTGAGGAACTCCCGCTCGGCGTCGTTGTCGACCAGGTCCAGAGCCGCCCGATAGGCGGATCAGCACCAGGGTCGCCGCGCTGACCAGGAAGCTCAGGCTGTCGGCGAGGAAGGTGCGGGTGGCGCCGATCAGCCCGACGAGCGCGCCGCCGGCGGTCGGCCCGGCCAGTTGCGCGACGTTCTCGGTCACCTTCAGCCGGGCGTTCCCCTCGGCCAGGCGGTGCGCCGGCACGATCGCGGGCAGCAGGCTCCGGTACGCCACGGTGAAGGCGACGTTCAGCACGCCGGTGAGGCCGACCACGACGTACAGGAAAGTCAGCGTGAGGTGGCCGACCAGGCCGACCACCGGCACGGAGAGCAGGAGAACCGCACGGCCCAGGTCGCAGACGATCATCAGTCGCCGCTGGTCGACCCGGTCGGCGAGCATCCCGGCCGGCAGCGAGAAGATCAGGTACGGCAGCCAGGCCAGCACGGTCAGCAGGGAGAGCTGGAAGACGGTGGCGTCCAGGGTGCCCGCGGCGAGCAGCGGCACCGCCACGCCGGAGATCCGCGTGCCCAGCTCGCTGACTGTCTGGCCGCTCCACAGCAGCAGAAAGTTCCGGCTCCGCCAGCGGGAGAGACGATCTGGGGTGGTGGCCGGCGCTGGCCGGGTCAGGTGTTCCGTCACTGCTGAGCCTGTCCGTCGACGAGGGCCGCGAGCCGGTCGCCGCGGCCCGGGCACCCTATCCCTGGGCCGGGGCGGCCGCACCGCAATTTTCGCGCGGGACGGCGAAGGCCCTCGGCGCGCCGGGCAGGGTCTAGGGTTTCGGATCATGACTGAACCGAGCGACGTGTGCGCGGAACTGTTCCGCGAGGCGGAGGGCTACGAGAAGGGACCGCAGGCGTTCCTGCTGGCGGAGCGGCCGGACGGGGGTGCGGACCGGTGAGCGTCGTTCTCTTCACCCTCGGCGGCACGATCGCGATGGCGGGCGCCGCACCCGGTGGCGTGGTCACCCGGCTGACCGGCGCCGAACTCACCGCCGCCGTACCGGGGCTCGCCGACCTGGCCGAGCCGCTGGACGTACGGGACGTGCGGGCGGTGCCGAGCGCCGACCTGACCTACCGGCAGATCCTGGACCTGGTCGACGCGGCGGGCGCGGCGGTGGCCGCGGGGGCGACCGGGGTGGTGGTGACCCAGGGCACCGACACGCTGGAGGAGTCGGCGTTCCTGGCCGACCTGGTCTGGCCGCACCAGGCGCCTCTGGTCTTCACCGGCGCGATGCGCAACCCCACGCTGGCCGGGCCGGACGGCCCCGCGAACCTGCTCGCCGCGGCCCGGGTGGCCGCCGCGCCGGCGGCCCGCGACCTCGGCGTCCTGGTCGCGATCAACGACGAGATCCACGCCGCCCGGTTCGTCCGGAAAACGCACAGCACGAGTACGGCTGCCTTCGCCTCGCCCAACGCCGGTCCGCTCGGGCACGTGATCGAGGGGGAGGTACGGCTGCTGACCCGGCCGCCGCGGGTCCCCCTGCTGCCGCCGGTGGACCCCGACCGGCTCGCCGCCACCCGGGTGGCCCTGCACACGGCGACCCTCGACGACGACGTTGACCTTCTCGACGCGCTCGCCCGCGACCGGCAGGGGCTGGTGGTGGGCGGTTTCGGCGTCGGGCACGTGCGGCCGGCGCTCGCCCCGGTGCTCGGCGCGCTCGCCGAGCGGATGCCGGTGGTGCTCACCTCGCGCACCGGCGCGGGGGCGGTGCTGCGGCACACGTACGGGGCGGTCGGCTCGGAGGCCGACCTCCAGCGGCGGGGGCTGGTCAACGGCGGCCTGCTCGACCCGTACAAGGCCCTGGTGCTGCTCCGGCTGCTGCTGGCGACGGGTGCGGACCGCGCGGAGATCGCCGCCGCCTTCGCCCGGCACGGCTGAGCGGCCGGACCCGAGCAGGACGGCCGGGGGCGGGCATGTTCTTGATCATTTGATTCGGTCGCGAGATCAGCTCTGCATCCAGGGGCAGCTCCAAAGGCTCCTTCCGACCATGCGGCCGTTGGGCACTGAGGCCCACCGGCCCGTCGCGCGAGGTCGCCCGGCCCACCCGACCAGCGGGCCGTGACTCGGCCCCTCCGGTGCTCCGTACACTCGCCCCGGTGAGTGGAGAGCGACGACCGTTGGCGGACCGGCCGTTGACCGACCCGCACCCGTCCCGGCTGTCGCCCGACCACCCCGAGCGGGCACGGATCCTGGCGGCGCACGCCGCCGCCCTGGCCGCCGGGGAGGCCGGCTACCTCGACCCGGCGACCGGGCTCTTCGTGCTCAGCGCCGGGTTCCTGGCCCGGCGGGGCACGTGCTGTGGGCGAGGCTGCCGGCACTGTCCGTATGTGGACGATTGAGGACTTCCGTCCGACCGGGGCAGCCCGTACGGTGTCCGACGGACATCCGGCGGGCACTCCGCCGACGAGCGGAGGTTGAACGTGCACGGGCGGATCTGGCTCGCCGGCGTCGCCGTGGTGCTCACCGCGGGCTGCGCCACCGAGGCGGGACCGGTGGCGGTTCCCGCGGTGGAGCCGGTGACGGTGGAGGTGGCGGCGGCCTCCTCCGGGGGCGCCTGCCGGCTGCTCGACTTCGCCGTGATCGCGAAGCACACCGGCGCCCGGTTCGACGTGGCGGCGGCGAGCGAGCGTGGGGACACCCACACCTGCGTGGTCCGCGCCGAGCGGTCGGTCCTGCCGGAGCTGACCCTCACGGTCACCGAGACCTCGATCGACGTGTCGACCTTCACCGCCGACGTCCTGCCCGACGGGGCGACGAAGGTCACCAAGCTGGGCCGGATCGCCTACCGCCGGACGCTGCCGAAGACCGCGAAGCTCGGGCCCGCGGCCGAGGTGGCCTGGCTCGCCACCGACGGGCGGTTGGCCACCCTGCGCTGGACCTGCCCGCGCGGCGCCGACGAGGCGACCGCCGAGGAGGTGGCCGGCAAGCTGGTCAGCCTGGCCAAGCTGGTCGACACCCGGCGGATCTGACCGGCGGGCCGTCAGCTCGCGGCGACGAACACCCGGGAGGCGACCTCGCGGGGCAGCCGGATCCGGTCACCGGAGCGGTCGATGGAGACCCCGTCGCGCTCCTGGGCCACGGTCACCGTGGCGCCCGGGTCCACGCCCGCCGCGTGCAGTTGCCGGAGCACGTCCGCGTCGGTCTGCACGCTCTCGCAGATCCGCCGGACCACCACCGGACCGGAGAGACCGGGGAACGCCAGGTTGCGCTCGGCCTCCACCCCGTCGGCCTCCGGCCGCTCCGGACTGCCGAGCTCCTCCAGGCCGGGGATCGGGTTCCCGTACGGCGAGCGGGTCGGCCGGCTGAGCAACTCGTAGACCCGCTTCTCGACCGCGTCGCTCATCACGTGCTCCCACCGGCAGGCCTCATCGTGGGCCTCCTCGTAGGGCATCCCGATCACGTTCACCAGCAGCAGCTCGGCGAGGCGGTGCTTGCGCATCACCGAGACGGCGGTGCTGCGGCCCACCGGGGTCAGCGACAGATGCCGGTCGCCCTCGACGGTGAGCAGGCCGTCGCGCTCCATCCGGGCCACGGTCTGGCTGACGGTGGGACCGCTCTGCCGCAGCCGCTCGGCGATCCGGGCACGCAGCGGCGGCACCCCCTCCTCCTCGAGCTCAAGGATGGTGCGCAGATACATCTCGGTCGTATCGACCAGGTCATGCTTCATTCAGCGGCCTCCCGGTGATCGATGCTACCCCGGGCGACCGACAATCGACGTCCGGCGAACCGCGAGGTGAACGCCCGGATGGTGTTGACTGGACCCCATGTCCGGAACCGAGGAGCTGTTGGTCGAGCCCGACCGGCTCGCCGCCGAGCTCGACCGCGCCGACCCGCCCGCCCTGCTCGACGTCCGCTGGCGGCTGACCGGCCCGCCCGGCCGGGACGACTACGCCGCCGGCCACCTGCCCGGCGCGGTCTTCGTCGATCTGGACACCGAGCTCTGCGGCCGGCCCGGCGCGGGCGGCCGACACCCGCTGCCCGACCCCGCCGCGCTCCAGGCCGCGCTGCGGGCCGCCGGCGTCCGCGCCGGTCACCCCGTCGTGGTCTACGACGGCGGGGACGGGATGGCCGCCGCCCGGGCCTGGTGGACGCTGCGCTGGGCGGGGCACCGGGAGGTCCGGCTGCTGCACGGCGGCTTCCCGGCCTGGATCGCCGCCGGCCTGCCCGCCTCCACCGAGCCGCCTGCCCAGGCGCCTGGCGACGTGGAGGTCCGCCCCGGCGCGCTGCCCGTCCTCGACGCGGCCGAGGCCGCCCGGCTCGCCGCCGCCGACCGCGGGGTGCTGCTCGACGTGCGGGCGGCGCCCCGCTACCGAGGCGAGACCGAGCCGATCGACCCGGTCGCCGGGCACGTGCCGGGCGCGACCAACCTCCCCGCGCCGGAGTACGTCGGCGGCGACGGACACTTCCCGACCGCCGACGCGCTGCGCCAGCGGTTCGCCGCGGCCGGTGTGGTCGACGCCGAGCCCGTCGGGGCGTACTGCGGGTCCGGGGTGACCGCCGCCCAGGCGGTGCTGGCGCTGCACCTGGCCGGCCGGCCGGACGCGGCGCTCTACGTCGGCTCGTGGAGCAACTGGGTCGCCGACCCGGCCCGTCCGGTGGCGACCGTGGAGAAGCCCGGCAGCTGAGCAGGGCGGACGGCGGAACCGCGTGCGACGATGGCACGCATGTCGGACGACACGGTGGTGGTGTGGGACGAGGCCCTCCTCGCCTATGACATGGGCGACCATCCCCTCGACCCGGTCCGGGTCGAGTTGACCATCGCGCTCGCCCGCGAACTCGGCGTGCTGGAGCGACCCGGGGTCCGCCTGGTCAAGCCGGAGCCGGCCGACGACGCCCTGCTGACCCGGGTGCACGACCCCCGCTATCTCGACGCGGTGCGGGCCGCGCCTCGCGACCCGCTCTTCGCCGGCTTTGGGCTGGGCACCTCGGACAATCCCGTCTTCGAGGGGATGCACGAGGCCAGCGCGCTGGTCGCTGGCGCCAGCGTGGTCGCCGCCGAGGCGGTGTGGCGGCGCGAGGCGCGCCGGGCGGTCAACGTCGCCGGGGGCCTGCACCACGCGATGCCGGCCCGGGCCGCCGGGTTCTGCGTCTACAACGACCCCGCGGTGGCCATCGCCCGCCTGCTCGACCTCGGCGCGGAGCGGATCGCGTATGTGGACGTGGACGTGCACCACGGCGACGGCGTGCAGGAGATCTTCTACAACGACCCGCGGGTGCTCACGATCAGCCTGCACGAGACCCCGCTCGCGCTCTTCCCCGGCACCGGATTCCCGGACGAGACCGGCGGGCCGGACGCCGAGGGGAGCGCGGTCAACGTGCCGCTGCCGCCGGGCATCGGCGACGGCGGCTGGCAGCGCGCCTTTCACGCGATCGTGCCCTCGGTGCTGCGGGCGTTCCGGCCGCAGCTGCTGGTCACCCAGTGCGGCGCCGACGGGCACCGGCTGGACCCGCTGGCCGACCTGCGCCTCTCCGTCGACGGGCAGCGGGCCACCTACCTGGCGCTACGGGGGCTCGCCGACGAGCTCTGCGACGGCCGCTGGGTGGCCTTCGGCGGCGGCGGGTACGCCCTGGTCGAGGTGGTGCCCCGGGCCTGGACCCACCTGCTGGCGATCGCCAGCGGCGAGCCGGTCGACCCGGCCACGCTCACCCCGCCGGCCTGGCGGGAGCTGGCCGCCGCCCGCCGACCCGGCCGGGAGGTGCCGCTGCGGATGACCGACGACGTCGACCCGTCGTACCAGCCATGGCAGCCGAACGGCGAGCCGGACGCGGTGGACCGGGCCATCGCGGCCACCCGCAGGTCCGTCTTCCCGCTGTTCGGCCTCGACCCGCACGACCCGCGCGACTGAGTCGTCCTGGGAGGACAGGACCGGTGACCACTGTCGAACAACCGGTGGACGTGCTGCTCAGCGACGGTACGACCGTCCAGCTGCGACAGATCCGTCCCGACGACGCCCCGGCCGTCGTGGCGATGCACTCGCGGTTCTCCGAGCGCACCCGCTACCTGCGCTACTTCTCGCCGTACCCGCGTATCCCCGAGCGGGACCTGCAGCGCTTCGTCAACGTCGACCACCGCGACCGGGAGGCGTTCGTGGTGCTGGCCGGCGGGCGGATCGTCGCCGTCGGCCGGTACGAGCGGCTCGGCCCGGGGTCCCCGGAGGCCGAGGTGGCCTTCGTGGTCGAGGACGCGTACCAGGGCCGGGGCATCGGCTCGGTGCTGCTGGAGCACCTGGCCGACACGGCCCGGCGGTTCGGCATCGTGCACTTCGTCGCAGAGGTGCTCCCGGCCAACGGCGCGATGCTGCGGGTCTTCTCCGACTTCGGCTACCAGGTCCAGCGCCAGTACGCCGACGGCGTGGTGCACCTGAACTTCCCGATCGCCCCGACCGAGGCGACCCTTGAGGTGCAGCGCGGGCGGGAACACCGCACCGAGGCCCGCTCGATCGCCCGGCTGCTGGCTCCGCGCGGCATCGCCGTCTACGGCGCCAGCACCACGGGGCAGGGCGTCGGTGCGGCGGTGCTCGGACACCTGCGCGACGGCGGCTTCACCGGGGCGATCGTCCCGGTGCACCCGACCGCCGCCACGGTGGCCGGGCTGCCGGCGTACCCGTCGGCGGCCGACGCCGGGCGCACCGTGGACCTGGCCGTGGTGGCGGTGCCCCCGGAGGCGGTGACCGAGGTGGTGGCCGACGCTGCGACGGCGGGCGCGCACGGGCTGGTGGTTATCTCGGCCGGCTTCGCCGAGGCCGGTCCGGAGGGCGCCGCGGCGCAGCGGGCCCTGGTCCGGGCCGCCCATCTGGCCGGTATGCGGGTGGTCGGCCCGAACTGCCTCGGCGTCGCCAACACCGACGAAAAGGTATGCCTCAACGCCACCCTCGCCCCGGTGCTGCCGGCACCCGGCCGGGTCGGTATCTTCAGCCAGTCCGGCGCGTTCGGGGTGGCGCTGCTTGCCGAGGCGTCCCGGCGCGGGCTCGGCCTGTCCAGCTTCGTCTCGGCCGGCAACCGGGCCGACGTCTCCGGCAACGACCTGCTCCAGTACTGGCAGGACGACCCGACCACCGACGTCATCACGCTCTACCTGGAGACCTTCGGCAACCCGCGCAAGTTCGCCCGGCTCGCCCGGCGGATCGGCCGGAGCAAGCCGATCGTCGCGCTCGCCACGCTGGCCCGGCCGCCCGGTGTCGGCGCCGGGCCGGCCCTGGACGCCGCCGCGGTCAGCGCGCTCTTCGCCCAGTCCGGGGTGATCCGGGTGGACACTGTCTCCGAACTGCTCGACGTCGGCGTGCTGCTGGCCCACCAGCCGCTGCCGGCCGGTCGCCGGGTCGCCGTGGTGGGCAACTCCTCGGCGCTGACCGGGCTGGCCGCCACCGCCTGCGCCGCACAGGGCCTCACCGTGGCCGAGGGCTACCCCCGGGACGTCGGTCCCCGGGCCGGTGCCGCCGAGTACGCCGCCGCCCTCGCCGGCTCGGCGGCGGACGAGCGGGCGGACGCGGTGGTGGCGGTCTTCGCCCCACCGCTGCCCGGTCAGCTCGCCGACCCGGACGCGGACTTCACCGCCGCGCTGCCCGACGCGCTGACCGCCGGCAAGCCGGTGGTGGCGACGTTCCTGGCCGGCCGGGTGCCGGCCGGGGTGCCGGCGTACCCGAGCGTGGAGGAGGCGGTCCGGGCTCTGACCCGGGTCACCACGTACGCCGACTGGCTGCGCCGGCCGCCCGGCGTGCTGCCCGAACTGGACCGGGTCGACCGGCTGGCCGGGCAGGCCGCGTTCCGGCCGGACGGCGTCGATCCGCCGGCGCTGCTCGGGGCGTACGGGATCGACGTGGTGGAATCGGCGCCGGCGCGCTCGGCCGACGAGGCGGTGGCGGCCGCCGAGCGGCTCGGCTGGCCGGTCGCGCTGAAGGCCGCCGCCCCGGGCCTGCGGCACCGGCTCGATCTCGGCGCGGTCCGCCTCGACCTGGCCGACCCGGCCGCCCTGCGCCGGGCGTACGTGGAGATGGCGCCCGTCTTCGGCGCGGACGTCCTGGTCCAGCCGATGGTCCCGCCCGGGGTGGCCTGCGTGGTGGAGCTGGTGGAGGATCCGGCGTTCGGACCGGTGGTCGGCTTCGGCCTCGGCGGCGTCGCCACCGAGCTGCTGGGTGACCGGGCCTGGCGGGCGGTCCCGCTGACCGACCGGGACGCCGCCGAGCTGGTCGACGAGCCGCGGGCCGCGCCGCTGCTGCGCGGGCACCGGGGGGCCGCACCGGTGGACCGGTCCGCCCTGGTGGACCTGCTGCTGCGGGTCGGCCGGCTCGCCGACGAGCAGCCCCGGGTGCGCTCGCTGGCCTTGAACCCCGTGCTGGCCCGCCCCGACGGCATCTCCGTCCTGCACGCCACCGTCCGCGCCGGCACCGCCGCCGATCGTCCCGACACCGGCCCCCGCCGCCTGTGAGCCCCGCTCCGACCGGTTCGCAGCGTCAGCGACGCCCGTCCGGGCACGGCGGGTACCGGGACGACGTAGGTTCTTCGTTCCCTATGCGCTGAGGCCCCGGCGAAACCGCCGGGGCCTCAGCGCGTAACCGCCCGATTAGCAGGCGTACGCCTCCAGGCGGTTTGCCCGCTCCGGCGCGCGCAGCTTCAGCAGGGTGACCTTCTCGATCTGCCGGATCCGCTCGCGGGAGAGGCCGAACTCCCGGCCGACCTCGTCCAGGGTGCGCTGCCGGCCGTCGTCCAGGCCGAACCGCAGCCGGATCACCGCCTGCTCCCGCTGGGAGAGCGTGGCCAGCACGATCCGCACCTCGTTGCGCAGCTCGCCGTTAACGGCGGCGTCGCCCGGCTCCTCCCGCGGATCCACCGCGGCGACGAAGTCACCGAGCGCGCTCTCCCCGTCCTCGCCGACGGCCTGGTCCAGGCTGACCGGCTCCCGGTCGTACGAGACCAGCTCGATCACCTGGAACTCGGGGACGTCCAGGGCCTTGGCGACCTCGGCGACGGTGGCCTCCCGGCCCAGGGTGATCGACAGCTCCCGGCGGGCTCGAACCATCCGGTTGACCTGCTCGACCATGTGCACCGGGATGCGGATGGTGCGGGCCTGGTCGGCCATGGCGCGGGTGATGGCCTGGCGGATCCACCAGGTGGCGTAGGTGGAGAACTTGTAGCCCTTGGTGTAGTCGAACTTCTCGACCGCGCGGATCAGGCCGAGGTTGCCCTCCTGGATCAGGTCGAGGAAGGCCATGCCGCGACCCGTGTACCGCTTCGCGATGCTCACCACCAGCCGCAGGTTCGCCTCCAGCAGGTGGTCCTTGGCGGCGCGGCCCTCGGCCACGATCAGCTCCAGGTCGGCCCGCAGCTCGGCGGAGACCGGGGTGCAGGTGGTGAGCTTCTCCTCGGCGAAGAGGCCCGCCTCGATCCGCTTGCTGAGCTCGACCTCCTGCGCGGCGGTGAGCAGCTTGGTGCGGCCGATGCCGTTCAGGTACGCCCGGACCAGGTCGGTGGAGACGCCGCGCTCGTCGGTGGCGTCCAGGTCGGTCAGGGTGTCGGTGCCGAGCTCGGCGTCGATGCCGGCAGCCGGGCGGGTCTGGTGCTCGATCATCTGCAGGGCCATCTCTGTCTCTCCCCGTGTTCTTCGTGCCGGTACCGGATCCGTGCCGCATGCCGGCCCGGTGGTGCCGGTGACATTCAGCTTGGCGGTCGGGGCGTGAAACGGGAGTGAGGCGATCGGGGACCCGACAGCAATCGGGTCGGGTGGGGGTGCGGTGTGTCGACGGCGGGCGGGCTTGCCGCGCCCGGTTACCGTGCCAGCGGTCGGCCACCTCGGCCGGACAGGACAGGCGATCGGAGGACGCGGTGGTCTTCAAGCGGCTCATGCAGGCGATGGGTGTGGGCGGTCCGTCGGTGGAAACGGTGCTGGCCAACCCGAACTGCCGCCCCGGTGGGCACCTGGAGGGCCGGATCCAGGTGGCCGGCGGGGATCACGCCGTGGACGTCTCCTATGTGGCCCTGGGCCTGGTCACCCGGGTCGAGGTGGAGAGCGGCGACTCCGAGTACGACACCACCCAGGAGTTCGGCCGGCGGCAGGTGACCGGGGCGTTCCGGTTGGAGCCGGGGCAGCGGCACGACATCCCGTTCCGCTTCGACGTGCCGTGGGAGACGCCGCTGACCGACCTGTACGGGCAGCATCTGCACGGCATGACCATGGGTCTGCGTACCGAGCTGGAGGTGGCCCGGGCGGTCGACAAGGGTGACCTGGATCCGGTTGCCGTGCACCCGCTGCCCGCCCAGGAACGGCTGCTGGAGGGCCTGCTCCGGCTGGGCTTCCGGTTCGCCCGGGCCGACGTCGAGCGTGGGCACATCTACGGCGTACGGCAGAGCCTGCCCTTCTACCAGGAGATCGAGTTCCTCCCGGCGCCGCAGTACGCGCGCGCGATCAACCAGCTCGAGGTCACCTTCGTCACCGACCCGCAGCAGGTGCAGGTGGTGCTGGAGATCGACAAGCGGGGCGGTCTCTTCACCGAGGGCCGGGACGCCTTCGGCCGCTTCACCGTCGACCACGCCACGGTCGACCGCACCGACTGGGCCGCCCAGCTCGACGCCTGGCTCCGCCAGTCCATCCAACGCCGCGGCCTCTTCTTCTGACCGAGCCCGCCCCTGCTCGCGTTGATCATGAAGTTGTTGCCCGCCGCGTCGGCATGTCTTGGCAATAACTTCATGATCAACCGGGCGGGGGGTGGGGAGGGGAGGGGGAGGGGGGCGGTTAGAGGTCGAGGAGGAGGGTGCGGGGGCCTACGTTGACGCTCTCGACGAGCATGTGGGTGCGGAAGCGGCCGGTCTCGACCTTGGCGCCGCGGTCCCGCAGCGCCTCGACGACCGCGTTCACCAGGGGTTCGGCCATCTCGGCTGGGGCGGCGGCGGTCCAGCTCGGCCGCCTGCCCTTGCGGGCGTCGCCGTAGAGGGTGAACTGGCTGACCACCAGGATCGGCGCTCCGGTGTCTGCGGCGCTCTTCTCGTCGTCGAGGATGCGCAGCTCGTGCACCTTCCGGGCCATCGTGGCCGCGACCTGCCGGGTGTCGGTGTGGGTCACCCCGATCAGCACCAACAGCCCGTTCTCGATCTCGCCGACCACCTCGCCGCCGACCGTCACGGTGGCCCTGCCGACGGTCTGGATCACCGCCCGCATCAGCCCTCCACCGGCTCGATGATGCCGCGCTCGACCAGGTGCGCCACGATCGGGCCGGCCGCCTCGGCCAGCTCCTCCGGTGCCACGTCGTGCGCCGAGGCGAGCAGCGCCAGCTGGTCGCGCAGCGGCAGCCGGCCGTCCGCGCCCCCGACCAGGGCCAGCACCAGCGGATCGATCTCCTCCTGCCAGCGCAACCCGCGCGGCATGCCGAGGACCTGCCGGTCCACCGCCCAGCCCTCGTCGCCCATGGTGGCCTCCTGCCGCAGCTGGAGGCCCTCGGCGGCCCGGTAGCGCTCCGCGAGCAGCGCGTCGGTGTCGCGTACCCGGAGCCAGTCCTGGCGGTCGAACCAGGCGGCGATGCGCTCGCCCATCGGGGGCTCGACTCGCTGGCGGAGGTCCTCTACGCGGACGATCGGCTCGTCGTGTCCGGAGCGGCGCAGCGAGACGATGCCGAAGCCGATCGCCTCCACCTTGTGCGCGTCGAACCAGTCCAGCCAGGCCGCCATCCGCTGCGGGTCGGCCGCCTCGCCGACGTCGGTCAGCCAGAGGTTGACGTACGCCATCGGGTCGGCCACCTCGCGCTGGATCACCCAGGCGTCCAGCCCGGTACCGGCGAACCAGCCGGCCACCCGCTCGTCCCACTCCTCGCCGGTGACGTGCACCCAGTTCGCCAGGTACTGCATGGTGCCGCCCTCGGTGAGCAGGCTCGGGGCGGCGGCCAGCTCCGCGCCGATCGCGTCGCCGACCCGACCGGAGTCCCGGTAGACGTGCGTGGTGGTGCCCGGACCGACCACGAACGGCGGGTTGCTCACCACCAGGTCGAAGCGGCGCCCGGCGACCGGGGCGACCATGTCGCCGCGGAGCAGTTCCCAGTCCTGGCCGTTGAGCGCGGCCGTGGTGGCGGCGAAGCGCAGCGCCCGCTCGGAGACATCGGTCGCGGTCACCCTCCGGGCGTGGGTGTCCAGGTGCAGGGCCTGTACGCCCGATCCGGTGCCCAGGTCCAGCGCGGTCTCCACCGGCCGGCGTACAGTCGCACCGATCAGCGTCTGGGTGGCCCCGCCGATGCCGAGCACGTGCTCGGCGTGCAGCGGCCGGCCCGGTCGGGCGCTGGCCGGCACGTCGGCGAGCACCCACCAGTCGTCCCCGTACGGCTCCAGGTCGACCCCGGCGCGCAGGCCGTCGCCGTGCCGCTCGACCAGCCCGCCGGCCAATGCCTCCTCGACGGTCAGCGGGGCGAGCGCGGCCGCCACCGCCGCATCGGGCTCGGTCTGGTCGCAGATGAACACCCGGATCAGCGTGGCGAGCGGGTCGCGGTCCTCGGTCGCGCGCAGGGCGGCCCGGAAGTCGTTGCGCGCCACCCCGCCGGTGGCCTGCGAGCCGAGCCGGCCAGCGATGCCGTTCGAGGTGAACCCCGCCCTGGTCAGCGCTGTCCGCAGCGCCTCGACTCCCGCTGGGGAGAGCAGCATGTCGTGTTCGTCCACATCGTCATCCTGCCTCGCCACGATTCCGCGGCGCCCACCGCCCGGCTTTTCACCCCCCGGGTGTCACCCCCCACGCCCGGCGACCGGCAGGATGGGGACCATGACGCTCTCGCTGCCCATCGACCCCGAGGCCAACCGGCTGCTGCAGCGCAGCCCGTTGGCGTTGCTCCTCGGCATGGTCCTCGACCAGCAGGTGCCGATGGAGAAAGCCTTCTCCTCGCCGTACGTGCTGGCCCAGCGGCTCGGTCACGAGCCGGACGCCCGGGAGCTGGCCGGGTACGCCCCGGAGGCTCTGGTCGAGGTCTTTGCCCAGCCGCCCGCCCTGCACCGCTTCCCCAAGGCGATGGCGGCCCGGGTGCAGGAGGTGTGCCGGGTTCTGGTCGACCGGTACGACGGCGACCCGGCCCGGCTGTGGTCGGAGGTCGCCGACGGGCGGGAGCTGCTGCGCCGGGTCGGTGAGCTGCCGGGCTTCGGGAAGCAGAAGGCGCAGATCTTCGTGGCCCTGCTCGGCAAGCGGTTCAGGATCCAGCCCGAGGGCTGGCAGGAGGCCGCCGGCGGCTACGGCGAGCCGGACGCGTACCGGTCGGTGGCCGACGTGACCGACCCGGAGTCGCTGCGCCGGGTGCGGGAGTACAAGCAGCAGATGAAGGCGGCGGCCAAAGCGGCGAAACCCTGACGCTACCGCTCTTCCTGCGCCATCGTGAGCATCGTCAGGCGACGACGGCGGGCGGGGGATGGCGGATCAGCGGGGAGAGGAGTTCCTCCGCGGCAAGATGACCTCGCCGCGGGCCACCTTCCTGGAGCTCTTCTTCGACGTCGCCTTCGTCTTCGCGCTCACCCGGGTTTCGAACCGGCTGGTCCAAGACTTCACGGTGGAGCGGAGGACATTCCTGCCCGAGGCCGGGCAGACGCTGCTGCTCCTGCTCGCCCTCTGGTTCGTCTGGTCGCTGACCACGTGGACGACGAGCCGGTACAACCCCGAGCAGCCGGTGCTCCAGCTGGTCGTGGCGGGCTCGATGTTCGGCGGCATGGTGATGGCCGTGTCGCTGCCGGAGGCGTTCGACACCCGGGGCCTCTCCTTCGCGCTCGGCTACGTCGCCGTCCAGGTGGGGCGCCCGCTCGTCATCACCGTGGTGATGCGGCACCACCGCGAGCGGCACATCGCCCGCCGGAACCTCGTCTGGGCAGCGGTGTCGGCGGTGCCGTGGATCGCCGGAGGGCTGGTGCAGGACGAAGCCCGCGGAGTGCTCTGGACCGTGGCGGTGATCATCGACTACGGCGCGGGGCGGCTGGGCTGGCCGCTGCCCGGACGCGGCCGTTCGCCCGCCTCCTCCTGGACGGTCACCGGAGAACACCTGGCGGAGCGGTTCCAGCAGTTCATCATCATCGCGCTGGGCGAGATGATCCTCATCAGCGGATTCACCTTCAGCGGAAGCGAGTTCGACGGCGCCCAGTGGGTGGCCTTCGCGATCACGTTCGCCACCACCGCCCTGCTCTGGCGCATCTACTTCTACCGGGCCGGGACGGTGCTGGCGGACGCGGTGGCCGCGTCGCCGCGACCCGGCCGGCTCGCCGAGTCGGCGACGTACACCCACCTGACCATGGTGGGGGGCATCGTCGCCTCCGCCGTCGGCTACGAACTCGTCATCGCCCACCCCGGCGGCCACACCGATCCCGCCTGGCTCTGGGTGATCATCGGCGGCCCCGCGCTCTTCGTGCTCGGCCGGACGCGCTTCGAGTACGAGGTGTTCGGCCGGGTGTCCCGGTCCCGGCTGATCGGCCTGGCCGTGCTGGTGGCGATAGTGCCGCTGGTGGCCGGTCTGCCCCCGCTGGCGGTCGCCGCGGCGACCTCGGCGGTGGTCGCCGGGATGGGGTTGGTCGACGCGCTGCGGGCGCGGGGCCGGCCGGAGGAGCGGCCCGCTCCGCCGATGTGACGCGCCGGTCAGCCCGCCCCGTCGATGCGGCGGCTCGTCAGTCAGGCGGCGGTCGGGCGGGAGAGCGCGGCCAGCGCCCGCCGCACGTCGGCGAGGGAGACCGTCGCCGAGTCGTCCAGGTCGGCCAGCCCGGCCTCGATCCACTGCCGCATCAGGGTGGTCACCCCGATCCCGCGCGCGTCGGCGGCCGCCCGCACCCGCTCGTACGTCTCCAGCGGGAGGCGTACCGAGCGGCTGACCATGGGCACGTCGGTGTCGGGGGTGGGCAGCTCCACGGGCTGGCTCTCGTCGACCAACTCGGCGAGCGCGTCCTCGCCTCCGTGGAACCGCTTCATCGCCTCGTTACGGTTCATCGTGACGCCTCCTCATCGGCGCGATCTCCGCACCGCCTCGTCGTAGCGCTTGGCCTCGACGTCGCTCAGCTCGCGGGCGGAGAGGATGTCCCAGTCGTTGTCGGTGCCATCGGCCTCGGCCAGCAGCACGGCCAGTCGCCGTCCCCGGCCGGCCGTCGCGTAGACGACCATCACGTCGTCGCCGAGGTGCCGGATGACCCGCCGCGTGCTGTGCAAGGCCTCCCAGACTTCCCCCGGCGTGACGTCGTAGACCCGGAGGTTGGCCAACGCCTCGTCGGTGAAGCTGAACCGGCTGCCCACGAGCGGAGCGTACCACGAACGTAACACGCTATCCGGATGGCGCGAAGTTCGCTGATCATCGGTTCCGGGTGACAGGATGGGGCGTAATCCCCTCGAGGAGGTCCGTGGTGAAGCGTCAGGCCTACCAGCCGATCCTGATCACTGACGCCTCGCGCAGCCAGGACGATCAGCTCACCAGTCGGCAGAAGCGCTACGTGCTGATGATGGGCATCCGGGTGGCCTGTCTGGTCGTCGGTGCGGTCCTGGTCGGCGTGCAGGCCCCCCTGCTCTGGCTCTGGCTGCCGCTCTGTGGCCTCGGCATGGTGCTCATCCCGTGGCTCGCGGTGCTGCTGGCCAACGACCGCCCGCCCAAGGAGCAGCACCGCCTGGCGACCAAGTTCCAGCACCGCCACCGCGACGAGACCCCGCCGATGAGCCTCACCGCCGAGGAACGCCCCCACAAAATCATCGACGCCGAACCCTGACGATTACGCCGGGCGGGCGCCGACCGTGGAGACGGCGAGTGCGCCGAGGTCGCCGGCCCGGCGCAGCGCCGCCTCCGGCCCGGCGCCGCCCAGCCAGGCGGTGATCAGGCCGGACGCGAAGGCGTCCCCGGCCCCGGTGACGTCCACCATGGCCACCCGGCGGGTCGGCGCCGCGCTGACCGTCGCGTCCCGGTCGGCCCAGACCGCGCCGGCCGCGCCGCGCTTGACCACCACCCGTCGGGCCGTCGCCGACAGCGCCCGCGCCTGGGCCGCCGGGTCGAGCCCGCCGGCCAGCACCGTCGCCTCGTCCGCGTTCACCAGCAGCAGGTCGACGTCGCGTACCCAGGTGAGGAAGGCCGCCGCGCCGACCTGCCGCAGCGGCGCCGCGGAGGCCGCGTCGACGCTGGTGGTGAGCCCGCGCTCGCGGGCGGCGGCCAGCGCGCGCAGTCCCGCGCCACGCGACGCGGCGTCCAGCAGCGGGTACGCGGACAGGTGCAGATGCCCGGCGTCGGACGCCCCGGCCAGCGCGCGGTCGACGTGCCCGGCGCTGAGCCGCAGGTTCGCTCCGCGCTGGCTGACCATGGTCCGCTCGCCGTCGGTGGTGAGCACGATGACGGTGCCGGTCGGGTGGCCCTCGTGAGTTTCGATCGCGCAGTCGACGCCGGCGCGCTCCAATTCCGCCACCCGGTCGCGTCCCGCGTCGTCGTCGCCGACCGCGCCGACCAGCGTCACGGCCGCTCCCTGCGCGGCAATCCAGGCCGCGGTGTTGGCCGCCTGCCCGCCGCCGCTGAAGCGGATCTCGGCCGCGGTGTCCGAGCCGGTCGCGAGCGGGCCGGACAGCACCGCGACCACGTCGGTGATCACGTCGCCGACGACGACGATTCGAGACCCGCGGCTCATGCCACGGTGTCGGCACGACGGGCCGCGGCGGCGACCGCGATCCGGGCGGCCAGGTCGGCGTTGCGCAGAATGATCCGGACGTTCACCGCCAGGCTGGCGCCCCGCGTGGCGGAGTGGAAGTGGGCCAGCAGGAACGGGGTCACCGCCTTGCCGGTCACCCCGTCGCGCTCCAGCAGGGCCAGGCCCTCGGCGAGGGTCCGGTCGTGCAGCGCCGGGTCGAGTTGCTCGTCGACGGGGAGCGGATTGGCCACGATCAACCCGCCGTGGTGCACGCCCTGCTGCTCGCGGGCGGCCAGCACGTCGGCCACCTGTTCCGGGGAGTCCACCGACCAGTCCAGGTCGAAGCCGGCGTCGGTGAGGTAGAAGCCGGGGAAGCGGCGGGTGCGGTAGCCGACCACGCCGACGCCGAGGGTCTCCAGCCGTTCCAGCGTGGCCCCGGTGTCGAGGATCGACTTGACCCCGGCGCAGACCACCGCGATCGGCGTACGGGCCAGGGTGATCAGGTCGGCGGACTCGTCGAAGGTCTGCGCCGCCTCGCGGTGCACCCCGCCGAGCCCGCCGGTGGCGAAGACGCCGATCCCGGTGGCCGCGGCGACCGCGCTGGTGGCGGCCACGGTGGTGGCGCCGTCCGCGCCGGTCGCGGCGGCCACCGCCAGATCGCGTACGGAGAGCTTGGTCACCCCGTCGACGGTGGCGAGCCGGGTCAGCTGGGCGTCGTCCAGGCCCACCACCAGCTCGCCGCCGACCATGCCGATGGTGGCCGGGACCGCACCGACATCCCGGACCGCCTGCTCGATCTGCCGGGCGACCCGCAGGTTGTCGGGCCGGGGAAGGCCGTGCGAGACGATGGTGCTCTCCAGGGCGACGACGGGACGTCCGTCGCGCAGGGCGTCGGCCACCTCTGCGCCGAAACGGATGTGAAAGTTGGTCACTTCCGTTACATTACGGGCCGCCGCCCGGCCGCCTCCGGTGGACCGGCAGCCCGGCGACCTGCCAAACTGGCAAGTTGGAGGTGTAGACGTGAGCACACAGGTTCTCGAGCGTCCCGAGCTGAAGGACGCCGACACCGGTCCCGAGATGTTCCACTACGTCCGCAAGGACAAGATCGCCGAGAGTGCCGTGATGGGCACGTTCGTCGTCGCGCTGTGCGGGGAGACGTTCCCGGTGACCAAGGCGGCCAAGCCCGGCTCGCCGGTCTGCCCGAAGTGCAAGGAGATCTACGACTCCTGGGCCGAGTGAACCCGGGGCGGCCGTCCCGGCCGCCCGCGTAACCTTCGGCGGTGACCACCTCCACCGCCCTGCTCGTCGCCGACCTGACCGGAGTGGCCGTCTTCGCCGCCTCCGGCGCCTCCGCGGCGGTGGCCAAACGGCTGGACCTCTTCGGGGTCGTCTTCGTCGGCGTGGTGGCCGCGCTCGGCGGCGGGATCTTCCGTGACCTGGTGATCGACGAGGTGCCGCCGCTGGCCTTCGCCGACTGGCGGTACGCGGCCACCGCGGCGGTCACCGCCGTCGCCGTCTTCTGGCTGCACCCCCAGCTCGCCCGGCTGCGGACCACCGTGCTGGTGCTGGACGCCGCCGGTCTCGCCCTGTTCACCGTCACCGGCACGCTCAAGGCCCTCGACGCCCACGTGCCGGCGGTCGGCGCCTGCATGATCGGCATGCTGACCGCCATCGGCGGCGGGCTCGGCCGGGACCTGCTCACCGGCGAGATTCCGGTGGTGCTGCGCCGGGAGATCTACGCGGTGGCCGCCCTCGCCGGCTCGATCGTAGTGGCCCTGCTCTCCGCGTACCGGCATGCCAATGCTCTCTGGCTGACCGCGGCGGCGACGCTCGTCTTCGTCCTGCGCGTCGTGTCGCTGCGCCGCCAGTGGTCGGCGCCGGTCGCCACGCTCCGCCCGCCGCGCACCGGCACCCGCGGCCCCCGGGACTGACCGGGCGGTCCGCGCCGGCGCGCCCGCGCCCGCCTGCTGATCGACTCAGATTGCCGCAGGTCGCGGCGTCCCGGCGCGTCGATGCCCCGCAGTGCCGTGAGGCGAGTGGATCATGGCCCGCTGGCCCGCTGGCCCGCTGGCCCGCTGGGCCGCTGGGCCGCTGGGCCGCGGGCCGCGGGCGGCGGGCGGCGGGTCGTCCGGGGGCCGGGGATGTGACCAGCGTGGCGTCGCCTGGGCCGAGAGGGGCGCGCTGGTTATGCTGAGTCGGCCTTCGCGGCACGGGATGCGCGAGGGCCTTTTCATGGGCGGGGTACCCGTGGCCTCGGCCGGGTCCGCCTTCTACGGTCGGAGAGGAGCCTTCGCGTGGCAGCCCGGTTGCCGGCGCTCGAGACGTTCCCGCCCCTGCGTGCCTGGCAACGCAAGGCGCTGGTCGAGTACCTCCGCCTCCGTACCGAGGACTTCACCGCGGTGGCCACGCCCGGCGCCGGCAAGACCACGTTCGCCCTGCGGATCGCCGCCGAGCTGCTCGCTGACGGCACCGTCGAAGCGGTCACCGTGGTCGCCCCGACCGAGCACCTGAAGAACCAGTGGGCCGCCTCCGCCGCCCGGGTCGGCATCCAGCTCGACGCCGGGTTCCGCAACGCCGACCTGCACTCCTCCGCCGACTTCCACGGCGCGGTGGTCACCTACGCCCAGGTCGGCATGGCCCCGCAGGTGCACCGGCGACGCACCATGACCCGGCGCACCCTGGTCATCCTCGACGAGATCCACCACGCCGGCGACTCCCGCTCGTGGGGCGACGGGGTCAAGGCCGCCTTCGAGTCCGCGGTACGCCGGTTGATGCTCACCGGTACGCCATTCCGCTCCGACGACAACCCGATCCCTTTCGTCATGTACGAGCGGGGCGGGGACGGGTTGCTCCGCTCCCGCGCCGACTCGGTCTACGGCTACTCCGACGCGCTGCGGGACGGCGTGGTCCGCCCGGTGCTCTTCCTGGCATACTCCGGGGAGACCCGTTGGCGCACCAACGCCGGTGAGGAGTTGGCGGCGCGGCTGGGCGAGCCGATGACCCAGGACCTGATCGCGCAGGCCTGGCGTACCGCGTTGGACCCGGCCGGCGACTGGATGCCGCAGGTGCTGCGGGCCGCCGACGCCCGGCTGACCGTGCTGCGCAACGCCGGGATGGCCGACGCGGGCGGCCTGGTCATCGCCAGCGACCAGCAGGCCGCCCGCTCGTACGCCAAACTGATCGAGCAGGTGACCGGCGAGAAGGCGGCCGTGGTGCTCTCCGACGACGTCGGCGCCTCCGCCCGGATCGCGACGTTCGCGGCGTCCGACCAGCGCTGGCTGGTCGCGGTCCGGATGGTCTCCGAGGGCGTCGACATCCCCCGCCTGGCGGTCGGCGTCTACGCGACCAGCGCCAGCACCCCGCTCTACTTCGCGCAGGCCATCGGCCGGTTCGTCCGGGTACGCCGGCCGGGGGAGACGGCCTCGGTCTTCCTGCCCAGCGTGCCGCACCTGCTCGGGCTGGCCAGCGAGATGGAGGCCGAGCGGGACCACGTGCTCGGCAAGCCGAAGGACTCCGACGGCTTCGACGACGACCTGCTGGAGCGCGCCCAGCGCGACGACCAGGCCAGCGGCGAGCTGGAGAAGCGGTTCGCGGCGCTCTCCGCCACCGCCGAGCTGGACCAGGTGATCTTCGACGGCGCGTCGTTCGGCACCGCGGCCCAGGCCGGCACCCCCGAGGAGGAGGAGTACCTGGGCCTGCCCGGGCTGCTCACCGCCGACCAGGTGGCAATGCTGCTCAGCAAGCGGCAGGCGGAGCAGTTGGCCGCCCAGCGCCGCCGGGCCGCCCCACGGGCCGCTGAGCCGGCCGCTGAGACGCCCGCGGCGGCCACGGCGCCGATGAGCGCGGCCCAGCGCCGGGTGGCGCTCCGGCGGCAGCTGAACGCCCTGGTGGCCGCTCGCCACCACCGCACCGGCCAGCCGCACGGCAAGATCCATGCCGAGCTGCGTCGGCTCTGCGGCGGCCCGCCGAGCGCCCAGGCGACCATCGAGCAGCTGGAGGAACGCATCGCCACCGTCCAGACCCTCTGAACCTCCCACCGCACCCATCACGTCCGCGCCCCACCCGCTCTACCCGGGCTGATCAAGAAGTTTGGGTACGGGTTGGCCAGATTCCCCGCAAACCTCTCATCAACTCGGGCAGTGGGCGTGGCGGGTGCGAAAAAGCCGGCCGGAGGCCCCTTTCGGGTGCCTCCGGCCGGCTATGTCGTGTTGCGGATGGTTCGGATTCAGTTCGCCATCAGATCGGCGCCACGCCAGCTGAACTCCGGGTCCGTCGCGTACCGTACGGTGATCTTCACGAGATCCTCCGCGTACTTGTTCGCGTGGTGCCCACAGAACACCAGCTCGCTCCCACCCGCCAGAGTGATCCGGAGCTTGCCGGCAGCATTGCAGCGGTCGCACCGTTCATCGGCGGCCGGGGGGCTCACCGTCTCGGGCGGCGGCGTGAGGGTCGGGGTCATCGCCTTCCTCCTCTGGTCGTCACCGATGAACACTCACTTCGGTAGTTGCTCACCTATCGTGCAACATCCTTGTCGGGCCTTGCCTTCCCTGTGTGCCCGGCCGGGACCGAGGTCACACCTGGCAGGAAGACAGTGTGCCGTGCACCAAGGGTGCCACGTCAACGATCACAAACGAGCAACCGGCCGATCACCTTTGAGTGTTCTACGGCTGGTGATCAAACCGACACGGCTGGTTGACGTGATCGGTCAGTCCAGGTAGTCGCGGAGCACCTGGGAACGCGAGGGGTGCCGCAGCTTGGACATGGTCTTGGATTCGATCTGCCGGATGCGCTCCCGGGTCACGCCGTACACCTGGCCGATCTCGTCCAGGGTGCGCGGCTGACCGTCGGTCAGGCCGAAGCGCAGGCGTACCACGCCGGCCTCGCGCTCGGAGAGCGTCTGCAGGACCTGTTGGAGCTGGTCCTGCAGCAGCGAGAACGAGACCGCGTCGACCGCGACCACGGCCTCCGAGTCCTCGATGAAGTCACCGAGCTGGCTGTCACCCTCGTCACCGATGGTCTGGTCGAGCGAGATGGGCTCCCGGGCGTACTGCTGGATCTCCAGCACCTTCTCCGGTGTGATGTCCATCTCCTTGGCCAGCTCCTCCGGGGTGGGCTCGCGGCCCAGGTCCTGGAGCAGCTCGCGCTGGATCCGGCCGAGCTTGTTGATCACCTCGACCATGTGCACCGGGATGCGGATGGTGCGGGCCTGGTCGGCCATGGCGCGGGTGATGGCCTGGCGGATCCACCAGGTGGCGTAGGTGGAGAACTTGTAGCCCTTGGTGTAGTCGAACTTCTCGACCGCGCGGATCAGGCCGAGGTTGCCCTCCTGGATCAGGTCGAGGAACGCCATGCCGCGCCCGGTGTAGCGCTTGGCCAGCGAAACCACCAGCCGCAGGTTGGCCTCCAGGAGGTGGTTCTTGGCGCGCTCGCCGTCGCGGGAGATCCAGAGCAGGTCCCGCTGCATGTCGCGGGTGAGCTTCTCCTCGCCCTCCTCGGCCGCGCGCAGCCGCTCGGCGGAGTAGAGCCCGGCCTCGATCCGCTTGGCGAGCTCCACCTCCTGCTCCGCGTTCAGCAGCGGCACCTTGCCGATCTGCTTGAGGTACGCCCGGACGGAGTCGGCGGAGGCGGTCAGCTCGGCGTCCCGGCGCGCCTGCTTGAGCGCCTCGGACTCCTCGTCGTCCCACTCGAAGTCGTTGTCGCTCGCGGAGTTGGCGGCGTCGGTCTCGGCGGCCTGCGTCAGCTCGGCCGGCTCCTCGACCACCACGTCCTCGATCTCGGCGGCGAGCTCCTCCGGGTCGATGTCGCCCTCGGCGGCCTCGCCCTTCGCGGCGGCCTTGGTGGGCTTCGCCGTGGCGGTCTTCGTGGCCACGGTGGCCTTGGTGGCCCGGGTCGCCTTGGTGGCCTTCGCCGGCGCGGCGGCCTTGGCGGCCACCTCGGCAGTGGTGCCGGCGGCCTTGCGCGCGGTCGCCTTTCGCGGCGCGGGCGCCGGGGCCTCCTCGGCGGCCGGCGCCTGCTTCGGGGCGGGGGCGGCGGCCTTCTTGGTGGTCTTGGCGGTGGTGGCCCGCGACGCCGGCGTGGCGGAACGGGCGGCGGCCACCCGGCGGCGGGTGCTGGCGGAGCCGTCCACGACCACCGTCACCCCCGCCTCGGAGAGCGCGCGCAGGATCTTCTTGGCCTGGGCCGGGGTCACCTCAGCGGACTCGACGGTGCGCGCGAGCTGGGCCGACGTGAGCTGGCCGCCGGCGTTCTGCGCGTGGGCGATCAGGGTGTCGGTGAGCGAGCGAACGTCGGCGCCGGTCTGGCGGGGTTCTGTCACGAATGACCTTCCGGAGGCGAAGAGCGAGCACGGCCGGGTCGTCCGGCGCAGCACGGTACGCCGTGCCGGGCGATGTCGTTGAGGGCCCCCGTGTCCCGGGCCGGCCGGTCGCTGGCGGTCCGTGGCGCGTGGGCAGGGTGAATTGTAACGCCGTCTGCCGCGATCATCCTGCGCCGCACGGCGTATCGGCGGTGCGGACGCGCGATTCGACGCAGATGTGGACTTTGTAAGGATGATACTCGCGCGCGACCCGGGAGGGCCCGGTCGTGCGGGAAGGGGACGAACGATGAGCCGGTCGGCGCCGCCGCCGCGGAAACTGCTGGAGATCGCGATCGACGTCGCCCGGGACGCGGCCGCGACCGCGCACCGGATGCGGGCCGAGGGGGTCTCGGTCGCCGCGACCAAGAGCACGGTCACCGACGTGGTCACCGCCGCCGACCGGGCGGTGGAGCGGCAGGTGCTCGACGCGCTGCGGCGGCTGCGCCCGAACGACGCGGTCCTCGGCGAGGAGTACGGCGCCCGGGAGAACGCACCGGCCGCCACCGGCGGGGTGCGGTGGATCGTCGACCCCATCGACGGCACGGTCAACTACCTCTACGGGCTGCCGTACTGCGCGGTATCCCTCGCCGCCGAGGTCGACGGGGAGGTGGTCGCCGGTGTCGTGCGCAACGTCGCCACCGGCGAGGAGTGGACCGCCACCGCGGGCGGCGGGGCCTGGCGGGACGGCGAACGGCTGCGCTGCTCCACCGAGACCGATCTGGGCCAGGCGCTGGTCGCGACCGGGTTCGGCTACCACCCGGGGCGACGGGCGCACCAGGCGCGGGTGGTCGCCGAGCTGATCCCGCACGTGCGGGACATCCGACGGATGGGCGCCGCGGCGCTCGACCTCTGCCTGGCGGCCGAGGGGCGGGTCGACGCCTACTACGAGAAGGGGCTGGCTGCCTGGGATCAGGCCGCCGGTGGCCTGGTGGCCACCGAGGCCGGCCTGCGGGTGGCCGGGCTGGAGGGCCGCCCGGCCGGCCCGGACCTGGTCATCGCCGCGCCGCCCGCGCTGTTCGATCCGCTGCACACCCGCCTCGCGGCCCTGGACGCCTCCGGCGGCCCCTGACCGTTGGTCCGGTCGGGCTACTTGACCGGCATGGGGCAGGAGCCGGGGGGTGCGACCGGCGAGCCGAGGTCACCGAGGGACTGGTTGACCTCGGTCGTGGTGGCCAGCTGCTGGAAGCCGTTGCCGAGGACCACGTCCACCGTGTCGTCCGTGCGCTTCGGGTCGTACTCCTGATCGGCGTTGTTGAGGAAGTAGGCCCGCAGCAAATGCGCGGAGCCGACGCCCTTGGGCCCGTAGCGCAGCACGGCGACGTCCTCGACGCCCTTCTTCGCGTTGCCTTCCTTCTTCACCTGGAACTTGCGGTTGCGGAAGTCGTCCGCCACGCTGCCGGCGAGGCCGGGCTCGTCGGTGGCGTTGAAGACGTTGATCTTGACGTCCTTCGGCTCGCGCAGGGTGACGTCAGCCCGCGGCCAGCCGTCCGGGCAACTCTCGGCCGTGCTGGCCGAGCCCTGGGTGTCCCGGATCACGGCGACGATGACGAAGACCAGGGCGAGGACCGCCAGCAGACCGACGACAACGAGTGCTCGCACTCGCGCAAAACTCATCTGGGCGCTCCCCGGACAGTGGTGGGTGGCGGCGGCCACTGGCGGTCGGACCCCCGCCGGCCGTCGAGTACGCCGCTGAGGTTAACGGTTGTCCGGCTGTCGCGTGGAAACAGTCCGACATACCGGCGCGCCATCGGGGAACCAGGTACTACTACCCCTATCTTCGTGTCGCCTGAGTCACATTGGGAACAACTTAGGGCGCAGGGGCGTACATCTCTGCCACGAGGGCGGTATACATGCCTCGCCAAAAAGGGGGGTATGGTTCCGCGCTCGCTGGGGGAGTTCCTCTGGCGGCCTCGGCCCACCGGTCGTCGGGTCGGGTGACCGACACAAGTGGTGGCCGGCCAGTGGAACCGAAACAGCGTCGTCCGGCGTTACAAACCGGAAGCGACCATATCGATATGGGAGAGTGAAACCGATGGCCACCGACTACGACGCTCCGCGTCGCGACGAGGTCGACCTCGGCGAGGACAGCCTGGAAGAGCTCAAGGCCCGGCGCGTCGACTCACAGTCGGGCGCCGTGGACGTCGACGAGGCCGAGGTGGCTGAGAGCTTCGAGCTGCCCGGCGCCGACCTGGCCGACGAAGAGCTGACGGTCAAGGTGCTACCGATGCAGCAGGACGAGTTCCGCTGCGCCCGCTGCTTCCTGGTCCACCACCGCAGCCAGCTCGCGGTCGAGCGCAACGGCGAGCTGATCTGCCGCGAATGCGTCTGACCGCTACGCGTGTGACCGGCGGCGGCCTCCTCGGCGGGCCGCCGCTGTCCGAGCCGCCGTGCGCCGACGGCTCGGACCTGCTTGACTCGTAACGAGCGGTTTCCACGGCGGCGGAACTCCGGGAGGTCGGACGGGTGAGCGAGCGCAGCAAGCGGGCCAGCGGATCGAGCGCCGGAGCGGCCGGCGTCGGGCGGGACCGGGCGACGGCTGCCGAGGCCACCCCCGCGGACGAGCGCTCCGCGGGGGCCGCGGGCCCGGACGGGCGCTCCGCCGGCGCGGGTGATGCCGAGGAGCTCGGCGCCACCGTCGCCGCGTTGACCGCGGACGACATCGAGCCCGCCCGCCGTCGGCAGCTGCTCACCCGGCTGGTCGGACAGGCGCGGGCCCGCGGGCTCGCTGACCTGTTCAAGCCGAAGGCCGCCATCCGCTGGATGGTGGACACCGTCTCCGATGTCGCCCCGCACATCCCGATCCGGGACCTGACCACGCTGCGCCGGCACTTCCCCGGCCTGGACGACGAGGCGCTCGCGGATCGGCTTATCCGCAACGCCGCCCGGTCGACCGCCGGCATCGGCGCGGCCGGTGGCGGCGTCGCCGCGATCGAGTGGACGATCACCCCCACCCTGCTCTCCGCGCCCGTGCTGCTGGCCGCCGAGACGGTCGCCGTCGCCGCGATCGAGCTGAAGCTGATCGGCGAGCTGCACGAGGTCTACGGTGTGCCGTTGCCCACCGGCGGCACCCAGCGCACCGTCGCCCTGGTGCAGTCCTGGGCGAGCGGGCGGGGGATCAACCCGATGATGCCGGGGGTGGGGGTGAGCGCCGTGCTCGCCAACGGCACCCGCAAACAGCTGCGGGACACCCTGCTCAAGCGCTTCGGCCGCAACATGACCACGCTCGGCCCCTTCCTCACCGGGGCCGCGGTGGCCAGCTACCTCAACCGCCGGACCACCCTCAGCGTGGCCGACCAGCTCCGCAAGGACCTGCGCAAGAAGCGGCGGGAGCTGCCCACGTCGCGGACCGCGCTGCCCTGAGCCGTCGGCGTCGCGGACCGCGCTGCCCCGAGTCGTCCGCGTCGCGGCCTGTGCTGCCCCGAGTCGTCCCCGGACCGGTCAGGCGGCGTCGCGGGCCGCCATGATGGCGGCGGCCAGCTCGACCGGACGCCGGGAGCTGACCACCCAGAACGGGGTCGGGTCGGCCGGGTCGTCGAGCACCACCTGCACCGCGCCGCCGATCCAGGGGCGCTGCACCACGAAGGCGAGCGGATCGGAGCCGACGCCGAGCACCTCGCGCCGGCCGGCGGCGTCCAGCGGGACGGCGTCGGCGACGAACCGCACCGGCAGGCGGGCGTCGTCCACCCGCAGCTCGCCGTCGCGTACGGCGACGCGGATCCGGCCCAGCCACCAGAGGGCGGCCACCGTCGCCGGCGGCACCAGCACGAAGGGCAGCCAGGAGCGGAGCCCCGGCGCGCCCATCCAGAGCTCGGCGGCGAGCAGACCGGCGAGCGCCAGCCCGGCCAGCCAGTACCACCACCGCAGACCGAGCCGCTCGGCGTACTCCGTGGGCGCCGCCACGGAGGGGGCGGACGACGAGGATGGCGACAGGCTCACAGTCCGAGGGTACGGCGCACGACGGGGCCGCCAGGCGGCAGGATGGCAGGGTCACCCTAGGACCGGACGGAAGAGGAAGACCGTGACAGACGTCGTACCCGTGCCCGTACGGCAGCTCGACCCGGAGCTGCCGCTGCCGGCGTACGCCCATCCCGGTGACGCCGGCGCGGACCTGGTGGCCGCCGCGGACGTCGAACTGCCCCCGGGCGGGCGGGCCCTCGTGCCGACCGGGGTGGCGCTCGCGCTGCCCGAGGGGTACGTGGGGCTCGTGCACCCCCGTTCGGGGCTGGCGGCCAGGCTCGGTGTGACGGTGCTCAACGCGCCCGGTACGGTCGACGCCGGCTACCGGGGTGAGATCCTGGTCAACCTGATCAATCATGATCGGGACGCGCCGGCGAAGATCAGCCGGGGCGACCGGATCGCCCAGCTCGTCGTGCAGCGGGTGGCGCGGGCCGATTTCCAGCCGGTGGCGGAACTGCCCGCGTCCCGGCGGGGGACCGGTGGGCACGGGTCGACCGGCGGGCACGCCGGACTCGTTCCGTCCCCCACGGTCCCGGACGGACGGCGGGAAGGGCCGGACGTGCCGGCCGGACGGCGGGAGTCGCCGGGCCAGGCGGGCGGGCAGACGGAAGAGGTGGCAGGGTGAGTGCGAACAGCGGAGGGTGGACGCAGTGATCTTCTCCCGGAAGCGGGCCGGTGGCGGTCGGCACGCGCGTGACGAGCGGACCACGGAGGTCCCCGAGTCCTACGACGAGGAGCCGCCGACCCCGCAGCTGCCGTCCCGCGGCCCGTACGACGTCTCGGAGGCGCCCGCCGACGTGCCCCGGCTGGACCTGGGCAGCCTGCAGATCCCGGCGGTGCCCGAGGTCGAGGTGCGGGTGCAGGCCGACCCGCAGGGCGTGATCCAGCAGGTCGTGCTCGTGCACGGCCAGAACGCGCTCCAGCTCGGCGTCTTCGCCGCGCCCCGCTCCGAGGGCATCTGGGACGAGGTGCGCGAGGAGATCCGGCAGTCGCTGTTCAAGGACGGTGCCGCCGCCCAGGAGGTCGAGGGGGAGTACGGCACGGAGCTGCACGCCCGGGTCCGTACCCCGGAGGGGCTGACCGACCTGCGCTTCGTCGGCATCGACGGGCCGCGCTGGATGGTCCGTGGCGTCTACCAGGGCGGCGCGGCGACCGACCCGGCCGCGGCCGGGCCGCTGGCGCTCTGCCTCGACGGCCTGGTGGTCGACCGGGGGCACGAGGCGAAGCCGGTCCGCGAGCCGCTGCCGCTGCGGCTGCCCCGCGACGTGGCCGAGCAGGCCAGCCAGAGCCCCGAGCAGGCCAGCCAGAGCCCCGCGCCGGGGCAGCGCGAGGCCTGACGACGATCGCGCCGGGCCCGGTCCCGTCGACTCCCGTCGACGGCGCCGGGCCCGCCGTGTTTCGACCGGTTCCCGGTGCGGTTCCGGCCGGTTCCCGGTACTCCGGGACCACCACCGGGCGGACGCCGGCTCCGCCGCGGCGCCGGTTCGGCGTACGCTGGCGGGACGGTTCCGGCATCCCGGGGCCGGGCCAGTGCCGGCGCGGACCGGCCAGCGTGGAGAGGGTGACGCGGAGGTCATGACGACCGACGAGAGCCGGGTGTCGCTGCGGCGCATCCTGCAACGGCTCACCGCGAGCGAGGCCGAGATCGAGGCACAGGAGCTGCGCCGGGAGAGCGCCGAGTCCGGCGGCATGCCGGCCCGGCAGTGCATGCGGGGCCAGGTGGTCTCGGTCGCCGGACGGCTCCGCACCGTGGTCTACACGCCCCGGACCAACCTGCCGACCCTCGAGGCGGACCTCTACGACGGCAGCGACGTGGTCACCCTGGTTTGGCTGGGCCGGCGGCACATCGCCGGCATCGAGCCCGGCCGGCACCTGACCGCCCGCGGTCGGGTGGCCATGCGGGACGACCGCAAGGTGATCTACAACCCGTACTACGAGCTGGAGTCGCCGAAGTGACGACCGGACAGCCTCGGGCGACGGAGCCGGAGACCGGCCCGGAGGACGACGAGCGGCTGCCCAGCCTGGCCGAGCAGATGGCCGACCAGCTCGGCGGCTGGCACGGGCTGGTCGAGTCCAGCATCCCGGTGGCGGTCTTCGTGATCGCCAACGTCGTGGGCGAGCTGCGCCCCGCGGTGATCGCCGCGGTGGCGGTGGCGCTGCTGATCGCCGGCCTGCGGCTGGCCCAGCGCCGGCCCATCCGACACGCGGTCAACGGGCTCTTCGGCATCGCGATCGGCGCCGCCATCGCCTGGCGGACCGGGGACGAGCGGGACTTCTACCTTCCGGGCATCCTCTACGGCGTCGGCTACGGCGCGGCGCTGCTGATCTCGGCGGCGATCCGGCAGCCCCTGGTCGGCTGGATCTGGTCGGTGCTGGTCGCCCGCGGCCGCTCGGAGTGGCGGGACGACCCCCGGCTGGTGCGCACCTTCACCCAGCTCACCGTGCTGTGGGGCGTGGTGTGGCTGGCCAAGGTGGGCGTGCAGGCCGGCCTCTACCTGGCCCACCAGGACACCGCGCTGGGCGTGGCCCGGCTCGCGCTGGGCTACCCGCCGTACGCGCTGCTGCTGCTCATCACGGTCTGGACGGTGCGGCGGGTGACCCGGGAGACCGCGCCGGCGGCGCTGCCCGGCGGCTGAGCCCGCCGGCCGCCCTCGGACGGCCGGCGGTGACCCGCGTCGCGGCTCAGCTCGCGCCGCGGGTGCGCTCGACGCTGTCCGCGCCGAGGATCACCGCGCGGACCTCGTCCTCCACCTCGGCGGTGCACACGAAGATCAGCTCGTCGCCGGCCTCGATCGGATCGTCCGGGCTCGGCACCAGCACCCGCTTGCCGCGCAGGATCGCGACCAGGGCGGCGTCCCGGGGCAGCGGCACCGCGTGGATCGGCTGACCGACGTACGGCGCGGCGGGCGGCAGGGTGATCTCGACCAGGTTCGCTTCGCCCTGCCGGAAGGTCATCAGCCGGACCAGGTCGCCGACGGTGACCGCCTCCTCGACCAGGGCGGCCATCACCCGCGGCTTGCTCACCGCGACGTCCACCCCCCACTGGTCGGTGAAGAGCCACTCGTTCTCGGCGCGGTTGACCCGGGCCACCACCCGGGGCACCGCGAACTCGGTCTTGGCCAGCAGCGAGACGACCAGGTTGACCTTGTCGTCGCCGGTGGCGGCAACCACCACCTCGCAGCCGGCGAGGTTGGCCTCCTCCAGGCTGGCCAGCTCGCACGCGTCGGCCAGCACCCATTCGGCGGCGGGCACCCGGTCGGGGCGGAGCATCTTGGGCTGGCGCTCGATCAGCATCACCTGATGGCCGTTGTCGATCAGCTCCTGAGCGATCGACCGGCCCACGTTACCGGCGCCGGCGATGGCGATGCGCATGCTCAGTGCCCTCCTTCCGGCGGCGCCGCCGCCACCGACGTGACCGACGCATTGATGTCGTCGGTCACCAGCATGAAGACCTGGTCGCCCTCCTGCACCACGGTGGAGGCGGTCGGCAGCATGCCGATCCCGAAGCGGATCAGGTACGCGACCCGGGCGCCGACGGCCTCCTCGAGCAGCCGCAGCGGCTGGCCGACCCAGTCCTTGTGCACCGGCACCTCGATGATCGACACGGTGCTGGTCGGGTCGCGGAAGATCTCGACGTTGCCCTCGGGCACCAGGTGCCGCAGCATCCGGTCGGCCGTCCACCGAACGGTCGCCACGGTGGGGATGCCGAGCCGCTCGTAGACCTCGGCCCGGCGCTGGTCGTAGATGCGGGCGGCCACCCGGGAGACGCCGAACGTCTCGCGGGCCAGCCGGGCCGAGATGATGTTGGAGTTGTCGCCGCTGGAGACCGCCGCGAAGGCGTCCGCCCGTTCGATGCCGGCCTGGCGCAGCACCTCGCCGTCGAAGCCGGTGCCGGTGACGGTGATGCCGGCGAAGTCGGGGCCGAGGCGGCGGAACGCGTCGGCGTCCTGATCGATCACCGCCACCGAGTGCCCTCGAGACTCCAGGCTGTGGGCCAGGGTCGAGCCGACCCGACCACAGCCCATGATCACGACATGCACGGTGTCCCTCCCAAGGTGCCGCCCGTCGACGGCGGGCTTGTCGTCTGCGAGCCTGCCACGTCCGGCTCGCCGGCGGGGGATCGACCGTACCGCGTGCGGGTACGCGAGGTTGATCAGGCACCCCCGGCAGCCGCGGCGGGATGGTCGTACTCTTACCGCTTGTGGCCAGTCCCACCTCGCTGCTGAAGCGACTCCTCGTCGGTCGACCGTTCCGGTCCGACCGCCTCCAGCACACCCTGCTGCCGAAGCGCATCGCGCTGCCGGTCTTCGCCTCCGACGCCCTCTCCAGCGTCGCGTACGCGCCGGACGAGATCCTGCTGACGCTCTCCATCGCGGGCGCGTCGGCGTTCTTGTTCTCGCCGTGGATCGCGCTCGCGGTCGTCGTGGTGATGCTCACGGTGGTGGCGAGCTACCGGCAGAACGTGCACGCGTACCCCTCGGGCGGTGGCGACTACGAGGTGGCCACGGTCAACCTCGGGCCGCGCGCCGGGCTGGCGGTGGCCAGCGCGCTGCTGGTCGACTACGTGCTCACCGTCGCGGTGTCGGTCTCCTCCGGCGTGGCGAACCTCGGCTCGGTGGTGCCCTTCGTGGCCACCCACAAGGTGCTGATCGCGGTCAGCGCGGTGGTGCTGCTCACCGCGATGAACCTGCGCGGCCTGCGCGAGTCCGGCACGGCGTTCGCCATCCCGACCTACGGGTTCGTGATCGTGATCGGCGCCATGCTGGCCACCGGCCTGATCCGGATCTTCATCCTCGGTGACGACCTGCGCGCGCCCAGCGCCGGCCTCGAGGTCCAGGCGGAGCACAGCGTGACCGGCTTCGCGCTGGTCTTCCTGCTGCTCCGCACCTTCTCCTCGGGCTGCGCCGCGCTCACCGGTGTGGAGGCGATCTCCAACGGCGTGCCGGCGTTCAAGGCGCCGAAGAGCCGCAACGCGGCCACCACCCTGCTGCTGCTCGGCGGCATCGCGGTGAGCATGCTGTTCGGCATCGTCTGGCTGTCCAGGCTGACCGGCCTGCAGTTCGTCGAGGACCCGGCCCAGATCGTCGCCGGCCCGCCGGGGTACGTGCAGAAGACCGTCACCACCCAGCTCGGTGAGGCGGTCTTCGGCTCCGGCTCGGCGCTGCTCTACGTGGTCGCCGGGGTCACCGCGCTGATCCTGTTCCTGGCCGCGAACACCGCGTTCAACGGTTTTCCGGTGCTCGGCTCGATCCTGGCCCAGGATCGTTACCTGCCCCGGCAGCTGCACACCCGGGGCGACCGGCTGGCGTTCTCCAACGGCATCGTCTTCCTCGCCGTCTTCGCGGTGGTGCTGATCGTCGGCTTCCAGGCCGAGGTGACCAGGCTGATCCAGCTCTACATCGTCGGCGTCTTCGTCTCGTTCACGCTTTCCCAGGCCGGCATGATCCGGCACTGGAACCGGCACCTGCGTACGGAGCGGGACCCGGAGGCGCGCCGGCGGATGATCAGGTCTCGGGCGATCAACACGTTCGGCATGGCGATGACCGGCACGGTGCTGATCATCGTCCTGATCACGAAGTTCCTGCTCGGCGCCTGGATCGCCATCGCCGCGATGGCGGTGATCTACCTGCTGATGCTGGCCATCCGACGGCACTACGACCGGGTCGCCGAAGAGCTGGAGCCGACCGAGACCCGGGCCGTGCTGCCCGCCCGCAACCACGCCGTGGTGCTGGTCAGCAAGCTGCACCAGCCGACCCTCCGGGCGATCGCCTACGCGCGGGCGACCCGGCCGGACACCGTCACCGCGGTGACGGTGAACGTCGACGACAAGGACACCCGGGAATTGCAGGACGAGTGGGAGCGGCGCGAACTCCCCGTCCCGCTGACCGTGATCGACTCCCCGTACCGGGAGATCACCCGGCCCATCCTGAACTTCGTCGCCTCCATTCGGCGGGAGTCGCCCCGGGACGTGGTCACCGTCTTCATCCCCGAGTACGTCGTCGGCCGCTGGTGGGAGAACCTGCTGCACAACCAGAGCGCGCTGCGGCTCAAGGGCCGGCTGCTCTTCGAGCCGGGCGTGATGGTGACCAGCGTGCCGTGGCAGCTCGCCTCGACCGCGAACAAGAACCTGGACCGGCTGGACGTTCGGCTGAGCCGGGGGCCGGCGCGGGGCCCGCGGGTCGCCCCGCGCAGCACCCTGCCCCCCGCCGTCGCGCCGATGGTCTCCGCGCCGCCCGGCGAGAGCGGCTTGGCCGGCGGGGATCGCGGGTGACCGGCCCCGACGCCGACGGGCGGCGCGGGCTGGAGGAGGCCGAGCGGGTCGAGCTGACCGTCGGGGCGGTCGCCCCGGGCGGGCACTGCGTGGCGCGGGTCGACGGCCAGGTCGTCTTCGTCCGGCACGCGCTCCCCGGCGAGCGGGTGGTGGCCGAGGTGACCGAGCTGCACCGGGGCTTCGCCCGCGCCGACGCGGTGGAGGTGCTGGCCGCCTCCCCGGACCGGGTCGAGCCGCCCTGCCCGTACGCGAAGCCGGGCCGCTGCGGTGGCTGCGACCTGCAGCATGTGGCGCCGGCGGCGCAGCTGGACTGGAAGACCACCGTGGTACGTGAGCAGCTCACCCGGCTCGGCGGCCTGACCGACGCGGAGGTCGACCGGCTCGGCGTCCGGGTCGAGGCGCTGCCGGGCGGGTTGCTGGGCTGGCGCTCCCGGGTCCGGTACGCGGTCGACGCCGCCGGCCGGGCCGGGCTGCTCAAGCACCGCTCGCACGAGGTGCTGCCGATCGACCGCTGCCTGATCGCCCACCCGGCGATCCAGGAGCTGTCGGTGCTCGCCCCCAGCGGGGCCCGCTGGCCGGACGCGGACGCGGTCGAGACCGTCGCCTCGACCGGCGGCGACGTGAGCGTCGTGGCGGTCGCCGAGGCGGTGGCGCCGGTCATCGGCCCGGCCGTGGTGCGCGAGGTGGCCGCCGGGCGGGAGTGGCGACTGCCCGCTGGCGGCTTCTGGCAGGTCCATCCGGCCGCGGCGGACACCCTGGTCGCCGCCGTGCTGGAGCTGCTCGACCCGCGCCCCGGCGAGTCGGCCTGGGACCTGTACGGGGGTGCGGGGCTCTTCGCCGCGGCGCTGGCCGGCCGGGTCAGCGACGCCCGGGTCACCCTGGTCGAGTCGTCGGAGCAGGGCGTGGCAGCGGCCCGAAAGAACCTGGCCGACCTGCCCCAGGTGGAGGTGGTGGCCGCCCGCGTGGAGACCGCACTGGCCCGCCGCCGGGTCACCGGCCCGGTCGACGTGGTGGTGCTCGACCCGCCGCGCTCCGGCGCCGGCGCCCAGGTGGTGCGGGACATCGTCGCGGCCGGGCCCCGCGCGGCGACGTACGTGGCGTGTGATCCGGCCGCCTTCGCCCGGGACGCGCGCACCTTCGCGCGGCACGGCTGGCGGCTCGCCGCGCTGCGTGGATACGACCTGTTCCCGATGACCCAGCACGTCGAACTGGTCGGCCTCCTCCTGCCGCCCGACTGAGCGGCGGTGCCGGCCGTTGCCGTCGCTGCAGCAGAGCAGAGCGTGCCAGGAAGGTGTCCGGGCCGGGAACGCGCGCCGGGGTGGCAGGGTGCGGAATCCCACACTTCGGGGACGACCGGCCGCGCTGGGCAGCCGCGTACGCAGCCACCCCGCCCGCGCCGCCGCGGGGGCTGCCGATCAAGCCGATGACCGCGGCCACCTGCGGCGATCCACGGCCGGGCTGCGGGCTACCGGGCGGCCGATAGACTCTTCCGTCATGAGTGTTGAAGAGGGCACGGCCAACCACGGTCGACTGCTGGGCACCGTCCGCGATCCGCAGGACGTGAAGCGGATGACCGTCGAGCAGCTTGACATCCTCGCCGCCGAGATCCGTGACTTCCTGATCGCCAAGGTCTCCCGCACCGGCGGGCACATCGGCCCCAACCTCGGTGTGGTGGAGCTGACCCTGGCCCTGCACCGGGTCTTCGACTCTCCCCGGGACCGGTTCCTGTTCGACACCGGCCACCAGGCGTACGTGCACAAGATCCTGACCGGGCGGCAGGCCGGCTTCGACAAGCTGCGTCAGCGTGGCGGTCTCTCCGGCTACCCGAACCAGGCGGAGAGCGAGCACGACCTGATCGAGAATTCGCACGCCTCCACCGCCCTGTCGTACGCGGACGGCCTGGCCAAGGCGTACGCGCTGCGGGGCGAGTCGCGCAGCGTGGTCGCGGTGGTCGGCGACGGCGCGCTGACCGGCGGGATGTGCTGGGAGGCGCTGAACAACATCGCGGCCGCCGGCAACCCGCTGGTGATCGTGGTGAACGACAACGGCCGGTCGTACGCGCCGACCATCGGCGGCCTCGCCGACCACCTCTCCTCGCTGCGGCTCAGCCCCGGCTACGAGAAGGTGCTCGACACCGTCAAGGAGGCGCTGGGCTCGACCCCGCTGGTGGGCAAGCCGATGTACGAGGTGCTGCACGCGGTCAAGAAGGGCATCAAGGACGCGGTCGCCCCGCAGGCGATGTTCGAGGACCTCGGCATCAAGTACGTCGGGCCGGTCGACGGGCATGACGTGACGGCGGTCGAGGGGGCGCTGCGCGCCGCGAAGAACTTCGGCGGCCCGGTGATCGTGCACGCGGTCACCCGGAAGGGCTACGGCTACCGCCCGGCCGAGGAGGACGAGGCGGACTGCCTGCACGGCCCGGGCGGCGCCTTCGACGTCGAGACGGGTCAGCTGGTCGCCGCGCCCTCGGTGAAGTGGACGCACGTCTTCGCCGACGAGCTGGTCGCCATCGCCGACGAACGGCCGGACGTGGTGGGCATCACCGCCGCGATGGCCGAGCCGACCGGCATCGCCACGCTGGCTCGCAAGCACCCCGACCGGGTCTACGACGTGGGCATCGCCGAGCAGCACGCCGCCACCTCGGCGGCCGGGCTGGCGCTCGGCGGGCTGCACCCGGTGGTGGCGGTCTACGCCACCTTCCTCAACCGGGCCTTCGACCAGGTCCTGCTGGACGTGGCGATGCACAAGCTGCCGGTGACCTTCGTGCTGGACCGGGCCGGCATCACCGGCCCCGACGGGCCGAGCCACTACGGCATCTGGGACATGTCCGTCTTCGGGGTGGTGCCCGGCCTGCGGATCGCCGCGCCCCGGGACGCCGGCAGCCTCCGCGAGGAGCTGCGCGAGGCGGTCGCCGTGGATGATGGCCCGACCATCGTCCGCTTCCCGACCGGCACCGTCGCCGCCGACCTGCCGGCCGTGCGCCGGATCGGCGCGGTCGACGTGCTGGCCGAGTCGGCGCGTACCGACGTGCTGCTGGTCGCGGTCGGCTCCTTCGCCCAGCTGGGCATGGAGGTGGCCGCCCGGGTCGCCGAGCAGGGCTACGGGGTCACCGTGGTCGACCCGCGCTGGGTCCGCCCGGTCCCGGCCGAGCTGGTCGAGCTGGCCGCCGCGCACCGGCTCGTGGTCACCGTCGAGGACGGCGTCCGGGTCGGCGGCGTCGGCGACGCCCTGGCCCAGGCCATGCGGGACGCGGACGTCCGGGTGCCGCTGCGCGACCTGGGCGTACCGGCCGACTGGCACCCGCACGGCACCCGCGCGCAGATCCTCGCGGATCTCGGCCTGACCGCGCAGGACGTGGCCCGGGACGTCACCGGCTGGATCTCCGGCCTCGACGCCCAGCCCGTCGAGCCGGTTCGGGCCGACGAGGCCGGCGCCAAGAACTGACGCTTGACGACGGTGGGCGGTCCGATCTCCGGGCCGCCCACCGTCGTCTCCGTCAGCGGCCGCCGACGGAGCGGTACGAGGTCTTCCCGGCGCCGGCCAGGCTGAACGTCTGCTTCATCGCCGGCCGCGGCACCACCACCAGCCCCGGCCGGTCGACCAGCCGGGAGGTGCCGGGCGGCACCGCGAGCGAGGTGTCCCGGTTGGCCCGCCAGCTCAACACCACCAGCGGCTGCCCCGGGACCGGCAGCGCGTACGTCTGGAGGGTGGCGGAGCGGTCGGCGGGGGAGACCACCGGGGCCCCGCCGCCGGCCGGGCGGTAGACCACCGCGGTCATCCTGCCGGTCGCGCTGTCCCAGCTCAGCTGCTCCAGCTCGGCCGGGTCACCACCGCCCAGGGCGAGCTCGCCGAGCGACCGGACGGAGATCCCCGCCGACGGCCAGGACTCCGGCGCCGAGCCGGGCGCATCCCGGTCGTCGATCCGGCGCGGAAGGCTGCCGAACGGCCCCCGCTCACTGGCGAGCACGCAGGTGTCCAGCCCGGTCAGGGCGCGCCGGCCGGAGCCGGTCTCGTCCCGGACCAGCGGGTAGCGCGGGTCGGCGGTGGCCGTACCCAGGTCGAGCAGCCGGTCGGCGGACCGGCCGCGCGGCAGCGAGCGGGTGGGCCGCAGCGTCGCGGTCACCTCCACCGCCCGGCAGGCCGGCACGGCGACCGCCTCGGTGAGCCCGTCGGAGCTGGCCAGTGCCCGGCCGCCCGGGCCGAGCAGCCGCTCCACCCGGGCGGAGGTGAGGTAGCGCCGGGCGCCCGGGAGCTGGACCGGCAGCACGTCGGAGTAGACCAGGTAGCCGGGGTCGGTGTACTCGGTGGCGTGGCTGACCCGGTACCGGTCGCCGTCCCGGGTGAGTTGCAGCAGCCAGGAGGCGCTCTCGCCGGGCACGTCCGCGGCGACGAGGGCGAGCGGCGTCCCCTCCACCGCACCGGACCAGAGGATCCCCGACGACGGCAGGTGCGCCCGGCCGTCGACCGGCGAACGCCAGTCGCGTACCGCCTCGGTGACCGCCGCCGTAGCGGCGGCGTCACCGGCCAGGCTGCCACGGGGGGGCCAGACCTTCAGCGACCCGTCCAGGCTGTCGTAACCGACCCGCAGGGCCCTCGGCTGCCGGTCGACGACCGGACCGCACGCGGTGGCGGTCAGCAGCAGGGTCAGCAGTGCGGTGGCCGTCATGCCGCGCCGGCGCGCTGAAGCCACCTTTACGCCCCCGTTTCGCGTGGCCGGTCGTGTTTTCGAAGCCACATGGTACGAGATGTCCGGTCGCCGGACCGCGCCCGGCTCGCCCCGACGCGACACCACAAGCGACGGTGGTGCGCGTTTCGTGGCATTTTCCGCCTCCGGTAGACTCCGCCGACTGTGACGTCTGCCGAGCCCAGTGTCGACTCCCCAACGGATGCCGACGCCCCGACGGGCTCCGACTCCGTCCAGGACCGCCCGCGCTGGTCGCTGCGGTGGCGGTGGACGCCCCGGCGGCAGGACCTCGCGGTGTACGGCGTCTTCCTGCTCGCCGCCCTCTGGGTGACCAGCCGGATCTGGGCCGACCCGGCCGGGCGGGTCGCCTCGCTCTACAGCGGGGACCCGGCCCAAGTGCAGTTCTTCCTCGCCCACTCGGTCCGGGTGGTGCTGCACGGCGAGTTCCCGTTCTACACCGAACAGTTCAACTACCCCGACGGGGTCAACCTGATGGCGAACACCGCCATCCTCGCGCTCGGCATCCCGATGGTGCCCGTCACCCTCCTCTTCGGACCGGCCGTCTCGTTCGTGACGTTGGTGGCGCTCGGCCTCGCCGGCACCGCCGCCGCCTGGTACCACGTGCTCTCCCGGCACGTCGTCCGCGTCCGGCTGGCGGCCGCGGTCGGCGGCTGGTTCTGCGGGTTCTCGCCGGCGATGCTCTCGCACGCCAACTGGCATCCCAACATCATCTCCCAGTTCCTGCTGCCGTTCATCGTCTGGCGGGTGCTGGTGCTGACCCGTTCCAGCCGCCCGGTACGCGACGGCGTTCTGCTCGCCCTGCTGGTCACCGTGCAGGCGTTCATCAACGAGGAGATCCTGCTCTTCAGCGCGCTGGCCTGCGGCGTCTTCCTGCTCGCCGTGCTCGCGCAGCGCCGAAGGCTCTGGTCGGCGGCGTGGCGCCCGCTCGGGGCCGGGCTGGCGGTCTGCGCGCTGCTCGCCGGGGCACTGCTGGCGTACCCGCTGTTCATCCAGTTCGCCGGGCCGATGGCGTACCACGGGCTCAGCGACGCGGTCCGCGACTACGGCAACGACATCGCCGCCTTCTTCGCCCCCGGCTCGCCCACCCTGGGCGGCAACGAGCGGGCCAACGCCAACCTCGCCCCGAACTACTCCGAGGAGAACGCCTTCTTCGGCTGGAGCCTGTCGCTGCTGGCCGTCGGCATCGTGGTCTGGCTGCGGCGGGAGGTCGTGGTCCGGGCGCTCGCGGTGACCGGGGTGTTCTTCGCGGTGCTCTCCCTCGGCGAGCGGGTGTCCTGGTGGGACCGGGACCTCTTCACCGGCCCGTGGGACCTGCTGGTCCGGCTGCCGCTGCTCGACGCGGTGGTGCCGACCCGGTTCGGGCTGATCACCACGGTGGTGATCAGCGTCCTGCTGGCGCTGGCCGTCGAGCGAACCTGGACGCTCGGAGCGGCCGGGCAGCCGAGCATGCGTACGCTGACCGTCGCCGGCCTGGTCCTCGCGCTGCTGCCGATCGCGCCGCTGCCGCTGAAGGTCACCACCCGCCCCGCGGTCCCGGCCTTCATCACCGCGGACCGCTGGCGGAGCTACGTCGGCCCCGACCAGACGCTGGTGCCGGTGCCGGTGCCGAGCATGGCCAACACCCACGCGATGCGCTGGGCCGCCGCCACCAACCTCGACTTCAAGATCCCTGGCGGCTACTTCCTCGCCCCGCGCAACGGCGTCACCGGCGACCCGGGCCGCTTCGGCGGCCGGCCCAGCGGCATCGGTGGCCTGCTGGAGGACGTGGCGACCACCGGCCGTACGCCGAAGCTGGACGAACGCCAGCGCCGCCGCTTTCTGGACGAGCTGCGGCACTGGCGGGCCGCGATCGTCGTGCTGCCGTTGAGGCAGCAGAACGCCGAGCCGCTGCGGCGTACCGTCGAGCAGTTGGTCGGTCCAGGCCGGCAGGAGCTGGACGTGTGGGTGTGGGACGTCCGGACACTGACCAACCAGTCGGCCTGACCGCCGCCCCGGCCGCCGACGCGTCCCGGCCCCGCCGCCGTTGGCCGGGGCGCCCGGTCGACGCGCTGGTGGTCGCGGGCTACCTTGCCCTGGCCGTGCTGCTCACCGCCGACCAGTGGCGGCGCCCGGAGCGGCTCTTCCACCAGGCCGGCGACCAGATGCTCTTCGAGTGGATGTTGGCCCGGGCCGCGCGGGCGGTGACCGGGCCGGAGAACCCGCTGCACAGCACGGCCCTGAACGCCCCGGACGGGGTGAACATGATGGCCAACACCTCGGTGCTGGGGCTGGGTGTACCGCTGACCCCGGTGACGCTGCTGTTCGGCTCCCAGGCGGCCTTCCTGGTGGCGGTGATCTGCTGCCTGGTCGGCACCGCCACCGCCTGGTACGCCCTGCTGGCCCGCAGGCTCGTCCGCTCCCGGGCCGCGGCGGCGGTCGGCGGTCTCTTCTGTGGCTTCGCCCCGGGGATGGTCTCGCAGGCCGGGGCGCACCTGCACATGACCGCCCAGTTCCTGGTCCCGGTGATCCTCGGGCTGGTCTTCCGGCCCGGCACCGACCGGGTGCGCCGGCACGGCGTCCTGCTCGGACTGACGGTGGCGTACCAGGTCTTCCTCGGCGAGGAGGCGCTGGTCTTCGTGGCCCTCGCCGCCGGGGTCTTCGCCGTGGCGTACGCGCTGGCCGACCGGGAGGCCGCCCGCCGGCTGGCGCCCGCGGTGCTCGGCCGGATCGGCGTCGGCGCGCTGGTGGCGGGGGTGCTGCTGGCGTACCCGCTCTGGTTCCAGTTCCGGGGTCCCGGGCACTACCAGGGGATGCCCTTCTTCGCGCAGGGCTTCCGGCTCGACGCCGCCTCGTTCACCGCCGCCGCCCGGCAGAGCGTCGCCGGGGACGACCACCTGCCGGGGCTGCTGTCGCCGAACCCGACCGAGGAGAACTCCTTCTTCGGGCCCGGGCTGCCGCTGCTGGCCGTGCTGGTGGTGGCCCGGCTGTGGCGGCGCCCGCTGGTCCGCGCGCTGGCCGTCTGCGGCCTGCTCTTCGCCCTGCTCTCCCTCGGCACCGGGATCCGGGTGAACCACCACGAGACCGGGTTGCCCGGGCCGTACCGGCTGGTCGCCGGGGTGCCGCTGCTCGACCTGGTGGTGCCGGCCCGGTTCGCGCTGGTCTGTGTACCGGTTCTGGGCGTGCTGCTCGCCCTCGCCCTGGACCGGGTGCACGCGCGGCCCGCGCCCGACCGGTCGGCGTCGCGGGCGGCACGGCTGCTCTGGACCGGGGCGGTGGCGGCCGCGCTGCTGCCGCTCGCCCCGACGCCGATCCGCACCGTGCCGGCCGCGCCGGTGCCGGCGTTCGTCGCCGAGGGCGGCTGGCGGGCGTACGTGCCGCCCGGGCGAACACTGGTGCCGGTGCCTCCGGTCACCGGCGCGGCGGTCAGCCCGGCCACCCTCTGGTCGGCCCGGACCGGGCTGGCCTTCACCGCGCCGGGCGGCTACTTCATCGGCCCCCGGGGCGCGGACGACCCGACCGCGCACTGGGGCGCCCCGGACCGCCCGACCTCGCTGCTGCTGCGCCGGGCCGCGGAGACCGGGCAGGTGCCCCCGATCACCGACGTCGACCGCCGCCAGGCCGTCGAGGATCTGCGCCACTGGCGCGCCGCCGTTCTGGTCCAGGCCGGGTCCGCCCCGGCCGACCCGGTCCGCGCGACGGTGGACGCGTTGCTCGGCCCCGGGCGGGACGTCGACGGCGCCCACATCTGGGACGTCCGCCCGCTGGTCGGCTGAGCGTGCCGCCGGGGGTGGACCGGCGCCGGCGCCGGTGACCGGGCCTTTCGTCAGACCAGGCCGCGGACGTCCCAGAGCCAGACGTCGTCGACCCGCCGGGGCGGGCCGAGCAGGGCGGTCATCAGGTCGCGCAGGACCGTCTCGTCGGGGTTCGCGCCGAGCACCACCACCGAGGCCCGCCAGAAGCGTAGGTCCGCCACCGCCTGGCGGCGGTGCTCCGCGGTGATCGGCGGCAGCGTGCCGGCGTCCATGGTGGAGTAGATCAGCGTGCTGGTCGGCCGGTTCGGCGCGCCGAACATGCCCTGCTCCTCCGGCCCGGGGCCGATGAAGTAGCCGCCGGGAATCGGGAACGCCTGCCCGGTCAGCGCGCTCCAGCGCAGCGTGGGCAGGCCGTGCACGTTGCTCGGGATGGGCACCGGCACCAGCGTCCGGCCGGCCGGGACGTACGGGCGCCAGCCACCGGCGGTGATGAAGTGCGGCGGCGGGTCGACGTGCTGGGCGGGCAGCGGCCGGGGGAAGAGCGGCAGCAGCGCGAGCGTGACGGCGGCGTACCCGACCGGCCGCAGCCAGCGCCGGGGGGTCGGTGGCGTGACCGCGTCGTCGGCCCGCTCCGGGGCGGAGCGCGGGGCCGGCACCGGCGGACGGCCGCCGGCCAGCGCGTCCCAGGCCAGCGCGAGCAGGACCCCGACCGCGCCCGCGACCACCAGGGCCAACCGGGTCGGCATCATCATCTCGACCAGCGGCAGGTCGTCCGGGACGTACGCCCAGGGGCCGTCGATCGCGGTCTCCACGCCGTTGAACCGCACCTTCGGGCCGATCGCCGCGACGGTGAAGCCGACCACCAGCACGGCGACGATCCGGGCGGCCCGCGAACGGCGGACCAGCAGCGCCAGGGCGACCAGCGCGACCAGCGCCAGCGGCCAGCCGAACCAGCTGTTCTGCTCGGTCAGCCCGATGGTCTGCTCCACCGCCTCACTGCCGGCGACGGTGTCCCGGGGGAAGGTGACGAACGCCGCCAGGTCCTCGCCCCAACTGTGGAAGACCCCGCCCTGCAGCCCCCGGTAGGACTGCGGACCGTTGAACTGGAACCAGAGCGGGTAGGCGGCCAGCAGCAGGGCCAGCCCGCCGCCGACGCCGAGCGCGGCCAGGAAGGTACCCGCCCGGGCCCACGCCGCCCGCGGCCGCTGCACCGCGTACGCCCCCACGATCACCAGGCAGGCCAGCGCGGTGAGCAGCAGCATCTCCTCGTTGATGAAGATCTGGTACGCCACCAGCAGGCCGAGGGCGATCCCGTTGCGCCGCCACCGGCCCGGCTCGCCGAGGCGCAGCACCCGCACCACGATCAGCGGGAGCAGGAAGTTGGAGACGAAGTTCGGCTGGCCGTTGGCGTGGTGCACGATGCCGGGGGCGAAGCCCAGGAAGGCGCCGCCGACGAAGGCCGCGCCCCGGGAGCGCACCAGGTGTCGGGAGAGCATCCAGTACGAGGTGCCGGCCGTCGCGCCGAGCGCCCCGCCCAGGTAGAGCGCGTACATCACCTGGGGGCCGAGGAGCAGGGTGAGCGGCGCCAGCGGCAGGGTGACCCCGAGCAGCGAGGTGTTCGCCATCATGTTCACGCCGTCGGGGGCGTTCTGCCGGGCGGTGAAGAGCGGGTTCTCCAGGTGGCGCACCGAGTAGGCGCCGTGCGCGAAGAGCCACTCGAACCAACTGTGGTCGGTCGGCAGGTGCGACGAGACGCGGTGCTGGACATCTCCCCAGTAGTTGAGGCAGACGAAAACGCCGAGCAACGCATAGGCTCCGATGGCCAGCACGTCGGCGCGGACCGGCCGGCGTCGGGGCCGGCGCGGCGGGTCGGCCACGACGGGCTCGACCGCGACGGACGCGGGGTTCAGCGAGGGGTCTACCACCGGCACAGCCACGACGGGCCATCGTACAGGCGGAGCGGCGTCGCTCCGGCCCGCCCGGAGCGGCCCCCCGGCGGCCGCTCGGGGCGCCCCGGCGGCTGGCCGGGGAGGGGTGGTAGTGACGGTCATCGATCTAGGTGAGCTCCGTGACGAGGCCGCCCCCGGCCCGTCGCCCCGCCGGCCGCGTTCCGCCACCCGGCTGTACCGCTGTCTGGCGGTGCTGGTGGTCGCCCTGGTCACGCTCGCCGGCGCCGCGCCGGTGCCCGGTCGCACCGGGGCCATCGTGCCGGGTGGACCCGGCGCCGAGGCGTTCCTCGTCGGGGACCGGCTCTACGTGCTGGAAGTGGCGCACCCGGGGGGCGGGGCCTGGCGGCGGCAGCTGGTCGCGTACCGGCTCACGCCGGGCCACCAGCTCCCGGTGCTGTGGCGAACGTCGCTGCCGGACGGAGGCAACGACGTCGGGCTGCTGGAGCGAGACGGGACGGTGCTGCTCACCGGGCGGTCGGCCGAGAACACCGGGTACGAGACGTCCACGGTGGACACCCGGACCGGCCGGCCGGGCTGGCGGCAACCCGGTGTCGCCGTCGTGGGCCACGACGCCGTGCTCGTCCAGTCCGTCGAGGACGAGGGAATGACCGCGATCCGCCGGGTGGATCCGTCGACCGGTCGGACCCTCTGGTCGGTCCCGATCCCCGCGACCGGCACCCACCTGCGCTTCGGACCGGAGGGGATCGACCGAATCGTGCTGGCCCGCCCGTCCGGCGACGTCGAGGTCTTCGACGCCTCCTCCGGCGCCCGGCTGATCGCCCGCAACATCCGCCCCGGTGAGCTGCCGACCTGGCAGCGCACCCAGGTGGTGGACGAGCTGCTGCTGGTGATCCGGGACAACGGCGGCTCGGTGACGGCGTACGGCCTGGACGGGCTGGAGTTGCGGTGGACGGCCCGGCTCTCGCTGGTCGGTTACGTGGAGGTCTGCGGCGAGCTGCTCTGCGCGTACCGGCAGACCGGCGGGATGTGGGCGCTCGACCCGGCGACGGGCAGCACCTGGTGGACCGACCCGCGCTCGCAGTCCGTGCTGCGGGTGACCGGTGGTCGGTTCCTGGTCGACCGGGCCGACGCCACCGGATCGCGGTACGCGGTGGTGGAGGCGGCCACCGGCCGGCTGCTGGCCGACCTCGGGACCTGGGAAGTGGCGAGGTGGGCGGACCCGGCGGACCCGGTGATCGGAATCCGGCGCGGCCGGGACGGGCGGTTGCTCGTCGCCGAGCTGGACGTAGCGGCCGGCCGAGCCAGGGTGCGGGACGCGCTGCCGGACGTGCTCGGGGACTGCCGGTTCGGCGGGGACGTGTTGGTCTGCCGCCGGATTGACGGCCGGCTCGGGCTGTGGCGGCTGCCGTGACCCCGACGATCGAGCTGGGCGAGATGCGCCACGGCGAGGAGGTCGGCCCGCCGCCCGATCCGCCTCGGCCATCGAGCCGGTCGCTGCGGATCGCCGCGCTCTGCTCGGTCGTGCTGCTCACCCTGGCCGGGGCCGCGCCCACCCCGGTTTGGCCCCGGCCGGTGCTGGTGCCCGCCCCGCAGGGCGCCACCTTCCTCGTCGTCGGGGACCGGCTGGTCGTCGCGGACGGGCCAAACACCGTCGGCGGGGATGGACGGCTGGTGGCCGCGTACCGGCTGCCCGGCGGCGAGCCGCTGTGGCGGCTCGGAATGCCCGGCGGTGACCACGTGCTGGGAGTCGGCATGGTGGCCGGGACGCTGCTGGTGTCCAGCAGCCCCGCCGGCGCCGGCGACCCGACTTCGACCGCGGTGGACATCGACACCGGACGCGTGCGATGGCGGGAGCCCGGCTACCCGCTACCCACCCAGGACGGCCGGCTGCTCTTCGCGAGGTCCCGACCGGACGGGACCTGGACGCTGCGGTTGGTCGACCCGGCCTCGGGATCATCGCGCTGGTCACTGCCGATGCCGAGCAACGGGGCGGAGTACCGCTTCGGTGACCGGGGGGTGGCAGAGATCGTGCTGCTGACCGTCGATGGCCGGGTGGAGATCCGGGATCCCGGATCGGGCGGCCTGCTGCGGGCCGGGCGGGTGCCGTCGGCCGCCGACGGCGTGTCGTACCGGTTCAACCAGGTCGTCGGCGACCTGCTGCTGCTCGACGACGGCGCGGGTTGGATCAGCGGCTACGGCCTCGAGCGGCTCGATCGGCGGTGGACCATCCCGGTGGACCTCCGGACGGCTGCCTACTTCCAGGACTGCGGGCATGTGATCTGCCTGCGGGACCGCGACGCGCGGCTGCGCCTGATCGACCCGGCCACCGGGCGCTCGCGGTGGACCGGAGAGCGGTGGTTCGCCGTCTTCCCGGTCGGCGATCGGTTGCTCGCCGCCGAGGCGGGGGTAGGCCCGGAGCCCGAGTTGGTGGCGCTCGACCCGGCCACCGGACGAAGGGTTGGCCGGCTCGGCCGCTGGCAGCTCGCCGGGCCGGAGCTGTCCGGCCAGCCGCTGATCGGGCTGCGCCGGCTGCCCGGCGACCGTGAACTGGTCGCCGAGCTCGACGTGGCGGCCGGGCAGGTGCGCGTCCGCGACGTGCTGCCCGGCGCCTGGAACGACTGCGCGGTCGTCAGCGCGACCATGGTCTGCCAGCGGCCGGCCGGTGGCCTGGCCGTGTGGCGGCTCGACCATTGATCAACCTGATGCGGTGGCGGGACGGCCGGTCACCAGTTGGCCTGCGCGGGGGCCGGCGGCAGCGGTACGGACGCCGGCCGGATGACGTACGCCACGCCGCCGCTGCCGGCCTGCCAGGCCGCCTCGAACCGGTCCCGGTCAACGGTCCGCCGGACCGCGTCGTCGTCCGGGGCGTACGGGTCGTTCAGCACCGGGTCGCCGTCCACGGTGAAGCCGACCAGCACCATCAGGTGCCCCCGGGTGTCGTAGTCCAGCCCGGGCATCTCGCCGGCCCGGAAGGCGGCCGAGACGATCAGCGGCACGCCGGCGGCGACGAACTCCTCCGCCTCGGCCAGGGACCGCAGCCGGGTGACGAAGGCGTCCATCCCGTGCAGCCCCGCGTACGCGGTGTTGAACGGCCAGTTCCCCGCGCCCGCGTACGCGTGGTCATAGCAGTGCCGGGCGGCGTGCACCACCACCGGCCGGGGGCCGGGGGGCGTCACCCAGGCGTACCGGTCCGGCGCCGGCCCGGCGGCCCAGAAGTCCAGCACCATGGAGACGCAGGTGGGGCTGCACCAGGAGTCCCCGCCGCCGCCCCAGCGCGTCTCCCCATCGGCGTGCCGGCGCTGCGAGAACCGGGGCACCTCGATCACCCGGCCGTGCCCGGCCCGCCCGGGGAGGGCCCGGTGGGCGCCGATGGTCGGTGGCTCGTGCCGGCCGGAGGCGACCGCGCCGACCGTGCGCAGCACCGGCGTGGCGTCGCCGCCGGCCGGCCGGAGCAGGGTCACCCGCGCCTGCCAGCCGGTCACCGTCGCGTCCGCCACGACCAGGGTGTCCGTCTCCACCCGCGCGTCGCCGTCGCGCTGACCTGGCACCGAGGTACGCGGCAGGGTGGCGTCGTCGGCCGCCCAGTCCGCGAGGACGTACCAGCCGGTGGTCGGGGCGCCGGCGTGCCAGCCGCGCAGCTCGACCCGGAGCCAGCAGCCGGGCGGGGTGTCCGCGGTCCAGGAGGGGATGACCTCCCGTACCGGGAAGCCGGTCTCCACGGGCGGGGAGGTCCAGCTCGCCGCGTCGTACCGGATGGCGGGGTCGCCGTGGTCGAGCTGCCGGGCCGGGGTGGCCACCGTCCCGCCGCCGTCGCCCGGGGCCACCCCGTCGGCGGCGCCGAGGCCGAGGTCGGCCGGCAGGCGGAAACCGCGGTAGGCGATGTCCCGCCCGGTGGGCGCTCCGGTCATGGCAGCTCCGTCCGCTCGTCGCCCGTCGACCTGGCCGCGCCCGCCCCGGGCACCTGTCGCTCGGCATCGGGAAGGATCGCGTACCCGAAAGTTTTTTGCAACGGCGGCGAGGGACGCTGGTTTGGTGGCCGGCACTAGGTTGTCGGGAGGTCACGAGGGGAGGATCGAAGATGCGGGTACTGGTGGTGGAGGACGAGCGCAACCTCGCCGACGCGATCGCGCGCGGGCTGCGCAATCGCGGCATGGCCGTGGACGTCGCGTACGACGGCACGACCGGCCACGAGGCCGCCTTCGTCACCCGGTACGACGTGGTGATCCTGGACCGGGACCTGCCCGGCGTGCACGGCGACCGGATCTGCGCCGACCTGGCCGCCTCCGGCACCCTGACCCGGGTGCTGATGCTCACCGCGAGCGGCACGGTCGCGGACAAGGTCGAGGGGTTGCAGCTCGGCGCCGACGACTACCTGCCCAAGCCGTTCGCCTTCGACGAGCTGGTGGCCCGGGTGCAGGCGCTCGGCCGGCGGGCCACCCCGGCCGCCCCGCCGGTGCTGGAGGTCGCCGACCTGGTGCTCGACCCGGCCCGGCGGGTGGTCACCCGGGGCGGCGTGCCGGTCGACCTGACCAACAAGGAGTTCGGCGTCCTCTGCGAGCTGCTCAAGGCGCGCGGCGCGGTGGTCTCCAGCGAGGAGCTGCTGGAACGGGTCTGGGACGCCAACACGGACCCGTTCACCACCATCGTCCGGGTCACCGTGATGACGCTGCGGCGCAAGCTCGGCGACCCACCGCTGATCGAGACGGTGGTCGGCGCCGGCTACCGGACCGCCGAGGTTTCGGCGTGATCGGCCGGCTGCGGCTGCGCCCCACCCTGCGGCTGCGGCTCACCGTGCTCAACGGGGTGCTGCTGGTCGGGGCCGGGGCGATCCTGGTGCTGCTGGCCTGGCTGCTGGTGCGCGACGCGCTGCGGCCGACCGACGAGCTGCTGCCCGGCACCACGGTGGTGCTCGCCGACGGCCGCTCGCTGGACGCCGGGCAGTGGCAGCGGCAGCTCGTCGACGCCGCGTCGGCGGAGTTGCTGGTCGAGGGCCTGGTCGCGCTGCTGGTGGTCGGCGTGGTCGGGGTCGCCGGCGCGTACGTGGTGGCCGGCCGGGCGCTGCGCCCGCTGCACCAGGTCACCGCCACCGCACGGCGGCTCGGCGAGGCCACCCTGGACCAGCGGATCCGCTGGTCCGGGGCGGACGACGAGGTGGCCGAGCTGGCCAGGACCTTCGACGCGATGCTGGACCGGATCGCCGCCGCGTTCGAAGCGCAGAAACGCTTCGTCGCCAACGCCTCGCACGAGCTGCGTACGCCGCTCGCGGTGATGCGGACCGAGATCGACGTGACGCTCAGCGACGACGGGGCGGACACCGCCGAGTACCGCCGGATGGCCACCGTGGTCCGGGACGCCTCCGAACGGGCCAACGGGCTGGTCGACGCCCTGCTGGTGCTGGCCCGCAGCGAGGCCCAGGCCGGTCGCCGGCTCGGCCGCCGCGCCGAGTGCGACCTCGCCGTCGGCACCGCCAACGCGCTCTCCGCGGTCGCCGGGGAGGTGGAGCGGATCGGGCTGCGGGTGGACACCTCGCTGCGGCCGGCGCCGGTGGTCGGCGACCCGGGGCTGCTCGACCGGCTGGCCGGCAACCTGGTGGAGAACGCGGTCCGCTACAACCACCTGCACGGCCGGATCTGGGTGCGTACCGACTCCGACGGCCAGCGCTCGTGGCTGGTGGTGGGGAACACCGGCTTCGAGGTCAACCAGGCCGACGTGCCCGGGCTGTTCGAGCCGTTCCGGCGCGGCGGTCAGGAGCGGACCGGGGCGCGCGGCTCCGGCCTCGGGCTCTCCATCGTCCGGGCGGTCTGCGAGGCGCACGGCGGCACCGTGAAGGCGGTCGCCCAGCCGGGCGGCGGCCTGGAGGTGAGCGTCACGCTGCCCTCCGCCGATGCCCCCTGGCCCGGCTGAGCGCCCGTCCGCCGAACCACCATCCACGATCACCTTTTCGTGTGGTCCGGCCGGCCGTCCCGACCGATCGACGTCGTGTGGTCGGGCGGACGCGTCGTGTGGTCGGGCAGAAGGCGCGGCGCCCGCTGGACGGCCGGTGCCCGATGCAGCAGGGTGGGCAGTGCTCCATGTCACACCCGCCGCGCCGCGGCGACCCGACGCGGGCCGCACGCCCTCGGCGCCGGACGAGCGGCGGTCCCATCCGCGCGTCCAACCGGAGCTGCCAGTGACCCGTCCCTCGGCCCTGAGCCGCCGTCTCCTCGCGGCACTCGCCGCCGTCGCCATCACCGCCGCCGGCCTGGCCCCGACCGGCGCCGCCAGCGCCGCGCCCGACCACACCACCGTGGTCAAGCCGGTCCCGTCCACCGCCTCGCCGGACATCATGGACGGCACCGTGTACGCGATCCACGACGCCGGCACGAAGATCATCGCAGCGGGCTCCTTCACCCGGGTGCAGAACCGCGGGTCCGACGTGGACATCACCCGCAACTACGTCCTCGCCTTCGACAAGGCCACCGGCACGGTGGACACCGCCTTCGCCCCGACCGTCGACAACCAGGTCTACGCCGTGGTTGCCGGGCCCACCGCCGGCACCGTCTTCCTGGCCGGCAAGTTCAACACCGTCAACGGGGTCACCCGGCGCAAGGTGGCCCTGCTCAACGTGGCGACCGGCGCGGTGGTCACCAGCTTCGCCGGCCCGGCGTTCAACGGGCTGGTCAACGACGTCGCGCTGGTCGGCAACCGGCTCCTGGTGGGCGGCATCTTCACCACCGCCGGCAACACCAACCCGCGCGGTGGCCTCGCCTCGCTGAGCGCCAGCACCGGCGCGCTGGACAGCTACCTGACCACCACCCTCACCGAGCACCACAACTACGACGGGGTCAGCGGCGCCAACGCGGGGGTCGGCGCCGGCAAGCTGGCCGTCTCCCCGGACGGCCGGCAGCTCGTCGTGATCGGCAACTTCAAGCAGGCCGACGGGGTGCTGCACGACCAGATCGTCAAGCTCGACCTGGGTGCCGGCGCGGCGACCATCGCCGACTGGAACACCAGCCGGTACACCCCGCGCTGCGCCTGGTGGGCGTTCGACACGTACATGCGGGACGTGGCGTACGCGCCGGACGGCAGCTACTTCGTGGTGGTGACCACCGGCGCCCCGAACGCGGGCACGCTCTGCGACTCCGCCGCCCGCTGGGAGACCGACGCGACCGGCACGGAACTCCAGCCCACCTGGGCCGACTACTCCGGCGGGGACACCTTCCTGTCCGTCGGGATCAGCGAGCAGGCCGTCTACGTGGGCGGGCACATCCGCTGGCTCAACAACAGCTTCGGCGGGGACTCCGCCCAGGCGGGCGCGGTCGGCCGGGCCAGCATCGCCGCCCTGGACCCGCGCAACGGGCTGCCGATGTCCTGGAACCCGGGCCGGCACCCGCGCGGCGTCGGTGTCTCCGAGCTGCTGGTCACCCCCGCCGGGCTCTGGCTCGGCTCCGACACCTCCTGGATCGGCAACTTCCAGTACCGCCGGGAGCGGATCGCGTTCTTCCCGCTCACCGGCGGGGCCGCCCCGCACCCGACCACCACGGCCGGGCTACCCGGCAAGGTCTACCGGGCCGGCGTGCCGGTGCCGACCAACGTGCTCTACCGGGTGAACGCCGGCGGGCCGCTGGTCGCCGCGACGGACAGCGGACCGGACTGGGCGGCCGACGACGCCGCTGACCCGAGCCCGTACCACAACGACGGCAGCAGCACCGCCGGGTTCGGCCCGGTGGGCAGCGTCGACGCCACCGTGCCGGCCGGCACCCCGTCGGCCCTCTACAGCGACGAGCGGTGGGACTCCGGCGGCGACCCGGAGATGCAGTGGCAGCTCCCGGTGCCCGCCGGCACCGAGATCGAGGTCCGGCTCTACCTGGCCGACCGGTACGACGGCACCTCGACGCCCGGGTCACGGGTCTTCGACGTGGCGCTGGACGGGGTGACGGTCCTCGACGACCTGGACCTCTCCGGCACGGTCGGGCACAACGTGGGCACCATGCGCTCCTTCGCCATCGTCAGCGACGGCTCGGTCGATCTCGACTTCGGGCACGTGGTGGAGAACCCGCTGGTCGACGGCATCGAGATCGTCAAGACCGGGCCGCCGCCCGCGGGCAACGGAGAAGAGGTGCAGGTCCGGTCGTACGACGGGGCCAGCGCGGTCGGCGCGAGCAGCGTGCTGGCCAACCCGGACAACACCGCCTGGTCCACCGCCCGAGGCGGCTTCTGGGTGGGCGGCACCCTCTTCTACGGGATGAACGGCGCGCTGTACCGGCGCTCGTTCGACGGCACCACGTTCGGCACGCCGAGCCTGGTCGACCCGTACCACGACGCGTACTGGGACACCGTGGAGACGGATTCCGGCCCGGACGGCCAGACGTACGCCGGGGTGACCACGAACTTCTACGCCGAGATCCCGAACGTGACCGGCATGTTCTACACCGCTGGCCGGCTCTACTACACCCTCGCCGGCCAGGGTGAGCTCCACTGGCGCTGGTTCACCCCGGACAGCGGCGTGGTCGGGGCGGACAGGTTCACCGTGGCCGGGGTGACCGGCTTCGCCGACGCCGGCGGCATCTTCCTCGGCGGCGACACCCTCTACAAGGTCGACCGGAGCACCGGCGACCTCTCCTCGACCGACTGGGCGGGCGGCGCGCCGACCGGGGCGTTCACCGTGCGCAGCGGGCCGGCCGCGGACGGCAACGACTGGCGGGCCAGGGCGGTCTTCGTCGGGCCGTAACCCGTACCACCGCAGGGCGCCCGGCCCGGTCCCGTCGGGGGCCGGGCCGGGCGCCCGAACCGGGTTGTGCCCCGGGGCGTCCGGTGACATGATCAGCCGCGTCAGCCCGACTCGTGGGGGAGGGGGTGCCGTCGATGTCCACCGTGAACAGTCCCGCGCCCCGCCCCGGTCACCGCTGACACCATCCACCCCGCGGGGCGCACTCCATCAGGGGAGAAGTCACCGTGAGTGCATTGATCCACTGCGTCACCGTCGAGTCCGACGACCCGTACGCCCTGGCCAGCTGGTGGGCGGGCGTGCTCGACCGCCGGCTGCACGACGACGACCACCCGGGCGACCCGGAGGCGGTCCTGGTCGCGCCCGACGGGCACGGCCCCGACCTGCTCTTCGTCGAGGTCGGGGAGCGGCACGGCAAGGGCGCGTTCCACATCGACCTGCATCCCGCCGACCGAACCCGGGACGCCGAGGTCGAGCGGCTGCTCGGGCTCGGTGCCGCACTGGTCGCGGACCGCCGCCGGCCGGACGGCACCGGCTGGGTGGTGCTCGCCGACCCGGAGGGCAACGAGTTCTGCGTCTGCCGGAGCGCGGCCGAACGGGCCGTGTCGGCCTAGGGTCGGAAACGGAAGGGGCTCCTGCCACCCGCGGTGGCAGGAGCCCCGGTCAGGTCACCGGCTGACTCAGGAGCGCTGCTCGATCTGGCCGCGCATGGTGACGAACTCCGACTGCAGGGCCGCGGCGGACTTGAAGTAGATAATGATCATGCCGAGGCTGCCCCGGTCGGCCCAGACGCAGACGCCGATGGCGACGTCGTCCGCCTTGCCGTCCCCGCACTTGGCGTCGCCGCCCAGCGGACCGGCCTCGATCGTCTTGAACTCCTTCACCCCGAGCTCGGTGGAGAGGCCCTTGGTGGCGTCCTCCAACTCCTTCCTCGGGTCGGCCAGCAATCCGGACGCACCGGCGATCATCACCAGGTCCTCTTTGGCCGGATTGCCGTAGAAGCCACCGACGGTGCTGGTGGCATCCGGGACGTCCTTCTTCATCTCCGATTTCATCTGCTCGGCGGTGGCCTGCAGCTGCGGATCCGCCACCTTGGGGCGGCCGGCGAGCGTCTCGGGCGCCACCAGGCGGGTCTTGGTGGCGTCGACCACGTCGCCGACCTCGTCCTTTGCGGCGAAGAAGAGGACGGCGGCGCCGCCCACGCAGAGCACCACCACGACGGCGAGGGTGATCAGCAGGATCCGGCCGACATTTGACTTCTTCTTCGGCGGCGGGCCGGCCGGGGCGCCCTGGGGCTGGCCGGTCTCCAGGTAGCTGCCGTACTGCTGAGGCGGCTGCTGGCTCGGGTACCCGCCGTACTGCGGGCCGGGCGGCTGGGGCGGCGGGTAGCCGCCGTACTGGGGACCGGGCTGCTGCGGCGGGTAGCCGCCGTACTGGGGGCCGGGCTGCTGCGGCGGGTAGCCGCCGGGCTGCTCGTGTGGCGGCGGGTAGGAACCGGGATAGGGGTTGGACGGCGGCTGGGACATGGGGCAGCTCCAGGTGAAGAACGGGCCGGCCGATCCTAGCCAGGCCGACCGACATGCCGCTGTCCGCCCGGCGACGGAGTGACGGAACCGGGACCGGCTCGTGACCAGGCCCGCCGGTCCGCGCGGGGACGCGACCCGGGGCGCCTTTCGGCCTCGGGAGGGTGCGGGCCGGGAGCCCGAGATGACGATCGCGGTGGCCGGCCCGCCCGGAGAGGACGGTCGGCCACCGCGATCGCGGGGGGGCGGGGGTGGGTCAGGCTGACGGCTCCAGGTCGCAGCGCGGCGTCAGACCTGCCCTCATTCGGTCCGGAGCGCTGCCTGGCGGCGCGGAGGCCGAATTATGGCCGCGCCGGCCGAGCTGGAGTTGTCACAGCAGGCTGGCGACCCCGCCCGGCAGGAACCGCCGGCCGGCGACCCGCTCGGCGGTGCCGGTCCGGTCCAGGTACGGCGTGACGCCGCCCAGGTGGAACGGCCAGCCGGCGCCGAGGATCATGCACAGGTCGATGTCCTGCGCCTCGGCGACGACGCCCTCGTCGAGCATCAGCCAGATCTCCTGCGCCAGTGCGTCGAGCGCGTTCTGCCGGACCTGCTCGGCGGTCAGCGGCTGGTCGCCGACCACGAGCAGCTTGGCGGCCTCCTCGTTGACCTGGTCGTCGATCACGATCGGCTGGCCCGAGTCGGCGATCCGCTTGAGGTTCTCGCTGACTTTGAACCGGTCCGGGAACGCGGCGTGCAGGGTGCCGCCCACGTGGTACGCGACGGCCGGCCCGACCAGCTGGAGCAGGGTGAGCGGACGCATCGGCAGGCCCAGCGGGTCGAGCGCGCTGTTCGCCACGTCCAGCGGGGTGCCCTGGTCGACGGCGGCGAAGACCGTGCCGAGGAATCGGGTGAGCAGCCGGTTGACCACGAACGCCGGGGCGTCCTTGACCAGCACCGAGGACTTCTTCAGCTGCTTGCCGACGGCGAACGCGGTGGCGAGGGTGGCGTCGTCGGTCCGCTCGCCGCGGACGATCTCCAGCAGCGGCATCATGGCGACCGGGTTGAAGAAGTGGAAGCCGACCACCCGCTCCGGGTGCTCCAGCTCCTCGGCCATCGCGGTCACCGACAGCGAGCTCGTGTTCGTCGCCAGCACCGCCTCCGGCTTGACGATCTTCTCCAGCTCGGCCCAGACCTGCTTCTTGACGTTCAGGTCCTCGAAGACCGCCTCGATGACGAAGTCGGCATCCGCGAAGACGGACTTGTCGACCGAACCGCTGACCAGGCCGTACAGCTTGGCGGCCGTGCCCTTGTCCATCCGGCCCTTGGTGACCGACTTCTCGATCTGGGTGTGCACGTACGCCACGCCCTTGTCCACCCGGGCCTGGTCCAGGTCGGTCAGCACGACCGGCACCTGGAGGCGGCGGGCGAACAGCAGGGCGAGCTGGCTGGCCATCAGGCCGGCGCCGACGATGCCCACCTTGGTGACCGGGCGGGCGAGGCCCTTGTCCGGCGCGCCGGCTGGCCGCTTGGCCCGCCGCTGGACCAGGTCGAAGGCGTACAGGCCGCTGCGCAGCTCCTCGGAGAAGATGAGGTCGGCCAGGGCCTCGTCCTCGGCGGCGGTGCCGGCGGCGAAGCCCGCGTCCTTCGCCGTCTCCAGCAGGTCCAGCGCCTTGTACGCGGCCGGGACCGCGCCGTGCAGCCGCTGGTCCAGGGTCTGCCGGGCGAAGTAGAGCACCCCGGCCCACATGTCCCGGTCGACCTCGGGTCGGGTCACGGTGACCTCGCCCCGGACCACGCCGGCGGCCCACTCCAGGGACCGCTCCAGGAAGTCGGCCGGCTCCAGCAGCACGTCCGCGATGCCCATCTCGGCCGCCTGCTTCGGCTTGAGCATCTTGTTCTGCATCAGCGGATTCTGGATGATCACCTGGGTGGCGGCCGGGATGCCGATCAGGTTCGGCAGCAGCTGGGTGCCGCCCCAGCCCGGGACCAGGCCGAGCGAGACCTCGGGCAGGGCGAGGGCCGCCGCGCCACCGGAGAGCGTCCGGTAGTGGCAGTGCAGGGCCAGCTCCAGGCCGCCGCCCATCGCCGCGCCGTTGACGAAGGCGAAGGTCGGGATCTCGCTGTCCTTTAGCCGGGCGAAGACCCGGTGGCCGAGCCGGCCGATCTCCAGCGCCTGCTCGCGGTCCGCGAGCAGCGGCAGGCCGGTGATGTCCGCGCCGACGCAGAAGATGTACGGCTTGCCGGTGACCGCGATGAACGCCGGGTTCGCCGCCAGCGCGGCGGTGATCGCCTCGTCCAGGCTGGCCAGGCCGGCCGGGCCGAAGGTGTTCGGCTTGGTGTGGTCGAAGCCGTTGTCCAGGGTGATCAGGGCGGCCGGACGGTCCAGCCCCGGCACGTTGACCTGGCGCAGCAGCGCCTTGGTGACGACCTCGTTCGGTGCGGCGAGCGCGCTCACTGCGCCTCCTTCGTTCGCGACTGCGGGACTCGCAGGCCCGGCTCATTCCTCGCGCTCACTTGTTGCCCTCCCAGTGGGGGTTCTCCCAGATCACGGTGCCGCCCATGCCGATGCCGATGCACATGGCAGTGAGGCCGTAGCGGACCTCGGGGTGCTCGGCGAACTGCCGGGCGAGCTGGGTCATCAGCCGCACGCCCGAGGAGGCGAGCGGGTGACCGATGGCGATCGCGCCGCCCCACGGGTTGACCCGCGGGTCGTCGTCGGCGATGCCGAAGTGGTCGAGGAAGGCGAGCACCTGCACGGCGAACGCCTCGTTCAGCTCGAACAGGCCGATGTCGTCGATGGTCAGGCCGGCGATCCGCAGCGCCTTCTCGGTCGACGGGATCGGGCCGACGCCCATCACCTCGGGCTCGACGCCGACGAAGCCGTACGACACCAGCCGCATCGCGACCGGGAGGCCCAGCTCGCGGGCGGTCTCCTCGGCGGCGAGCAGGCTGGCCGTGGCGCCGTCGTTCAGGCCGGCCGCGTTGCCCGCGGTGACCTTGCCGTGCGGGCGGAACGGGGTCTTCAGGGAGGCGAGCTTCTCCATCGAGGTGTCCCGGGGAGCCTCGTCCACCGTGGCCAGGCCCCAGCCGCTCTCCGGGTCGCGCACCGCAACCGGTACCAGGTCGCCCTGGAGCTTGCCGTTGGCGTACGCCTTGGCGGTCTTCTGCTGCGAGGCGAGCGCGAACGCGTCGGTGCGCTCCTTGGTGATGTGCGGGACCAGGTCGTGCAGGTTCTCCGCGGTGGCGCCCATGACCAGGGCGGACGGGTCGACCAGCCGCTCCGCGATGATCCGCGGGTTGGGGTCCACGCCCTCGCCCATCGGGTGGCGGCCCATGTGCTCGACGCCGCCGGCGATGGCGATGTCGTACGCGCCCACGGCGATGCCGCTGGCGACGGTGGTGACGGCGGTCATCGCGCCGGCGCACATCCGGTCGATCGCGAAGCCGGGGACCGTCTTGGGCAGGCCGGCCAGCAGGGCGGCGGTGCGGCCGATGGTGAGGCCCTGGTCGCCGATCTGCGTGGTGGCGGCGATGGCGACCTCCTCGACCCGCTCCGGCGGCAGCTGCGGGTTACGGCGCAGCAGCTCGCGGATGCAGCGGATCACCAGGTCGTCGGCGCGGGTGTTGGCATACATGCCACCCGCCTTGCCGAAGGGGGTACGGACGCCGTCGACGAAGACGACATCCCGAACTTCACGGGGCACTTGAGCCTCCTTTTCGGCCATAATTCGGCCTCCGCGCCGCCAGGCGGCGCTACGGATCGAATGAAGGCCGCCGGCACGGGCGATTTCCCTCGGATGCTACTCGCCAGTAACCAACCCCGACAGCACCCCCCATGTGGCCCACCCCACATCCCACCGGTCCCGCCCACTGGCGCGTTGATCATCGGGTCGCCGGCCGCCAACTCCATGATCAACGGCGGGGGCAGCGGGTCAGGGGGCCGGTTGGGGGCCCGTGAGGGCCTCGGTGAGGGCGGGGAGGAGGAGGGCGATCTGCCATTCCCGGGCGTTGAAGCCGCGGAGGATCTCCGCCACCGCGTCGTCGGTGATCTCCTCGGGCGGGACCCAGGCCAGACGGCGGATCGAGTCGGGGGCGATCAGGTTCTCCGGGGGCAGGGTGTGCTCGCCGGCGATCCGGACCACCACCTCCCGGCAGCGGGCCAGCCGGGCGGCGGCCACCGGGTCCCGCTCCGCCCAGCGGTGCGGCGGCGGCGGACCCTCGACGGCCGGGGCCACCGGCAGCGCGTCCTCCGGCAGTTTGCGGGCGTCGTCCAGGGCCGCCAGCCAGGTGCGGGCGAGCCGCCGTACCGAGCGTCCGCCGAAGCCGGGGAGGGTCAGCAGGCTTTTCTCGTCCCTCGGGTCCAGCTCGGCGGCGGCCACGATCGCCGAGTCGGGCAGCACCCGGCCCGGGGCGGCGTCTCGCCGAGCGGCGATCTGGTCGCGGGCGTACCAGAGGGACCGGACCCGGGCCTGCGCCCGCGCGCCCCGGACCCGGTGGATGCCGGAGGTCCGGCGCCACGGCTCGGCGCGTACCCGGGGCGGGCGGGCGCCGGAGCGGACCAGGTTGGCGAACTCCTCCGCCGCCCACGCCGACTTGCCCTGCCGGGTCAGCTCCTCGTCGAGGGCGTCGCGCAGGTCGACCAGCATCTCGACGTCGAGCGCGGCGTAGGTCAGCCAGGACTCGGGCAGCGGCCGGCTGGACCAGTCCGCCGCCGAATGGTGCTTCTCCAGGGTGTAGCCGAGCAGCTGCTCGGTCAGCGCGGCCAGGCCGACCCGCTCGAATCCGGCCAGCCGGGCGGCCAGTTCGGTGTCGAAGAGGCGGCGCGGGCGCAGCCCCAGCTCGGCCAGGCAGGCCAGATCCTGGCTGGCGGCGTGGAGCACCCACTCGGCCTCGCCGATCACCACGTCCAGGGCGGCGAGGTCGGGCAGCGGCAGCGGGTCGATCAGCGCCGTGCCGGAGCCGGCCCGGCGCAGCTGCACCAGGTACGCCCGCTGGCTGTAGCGGTAGCCCGAGGCTCGTTCGGCGTCCAGGGCCACCGGCCCGATGCCGGCCGCGAAACGGGCCACGACCTCATCCAGCTCGCTCGGTGTGGCCACCGGCGCGGGAGTGCCCTCGCGCGGGGCGGTCAGCGGGACGGGCCCGCCGGCGGTGGGTTCGGTCGCCGCGTCCGCCGGCTCCGGCGTGGCCGATGGCGGCTGCTGCGGCGCCTCTTCCGCACGGCTCTCGGCGGCCCGACGGCGCAGGGGTGGTTCGTCGGTCACCTGACAACCCTAGTGCGCGACCGGATCCGGCGTGCGCAGCCTGGTCCGGCGCGTGTCGACCCGGCGACCGAGGGATGTCGTGGCAGGGTCGGGTGGTGCTGACGTGGCAGCCTCGGACATCGGGGGAGACAAACCCCGTTCGCGCCGGTACGGTCCATCGAGCCACCGCCGGGTCGCGGACCGGAGGGGGCGTCGCACCGGGGGCGTCAACGGGGAGGACGTGGCGATCATGACCGCTGGGTACGGGTCGGGCGACGGGACGCCGGGACAGGGTGCCGGCGAGGCCGCCGACGACCGCTGGCCGGAGCGTCCCGAGGCAAGCCGGCCGGGCCCCCTGCCGCCCCGGTTCGAGCCGCCCGCCCTCGGCCACCCGCCGACCGCCCCCGGCCAGCCGACGCCGCCCGCTACCGGCTTCCCGGCCACCCCCATCCAGCCGGCCGCACCGACTCCCGGGTTCGGGTCGGCCCTGCCCGCCCCGCCGGGTGCGCCGGTCGCCGGCATGCCCATGCCGGGCCAGCCCGCCGTTCCCAGCGCGAGGACCACCTGGTCCCCACCCGCCACCGGCGGCCAGTGGGGGAGCGGTCCCGCGCCCGGCGCCGAGCCGGGTCAGGGCGGGTGGTCACCCGGCGAGCCCGCAGCCGGGCCGGTGCCCGGGCAGTCGCCCGCCGCCCAGCACCCGATGCCGGGCCCGTCCACGGGCCAGCCCGTCGCCGGCCCGGCGTATCCCGGGCAGCCGGCCGGGCCCGCGTACCCGGGCGGACAGCCCGGCTGGCCGGCGGCGCCCCCCGCTGGGCCGGCCTCGCCCACCCGCCGGCGCCGGCTGGCCGTCGCGGCGCTCGCCGCCGTGCTGGCCGTGGTCGCCGGGGTGCAGGCGTACCAGATCCACCGGCTGGGCGACCGGCTCGCCGCCACCGACCGGCGGCTGGCCGAGGCGCAGAACGCCGACGGCGCCCGGTTCGACGGCCTGGAGAAGCGGGCGGAGGCGCTGGAAAAGGAGGTTGGCGCGGCCTTCAACCCGGAGGCGGTGGCGGCCGCCGTGCTGCCCAGCGTCTTCCGGGTGCGCGCCGGCGAGTTCACCGGGACGGCGTTCGCGATCGGCAAGCCGGCCTCCGGTGGCGGGGCGAACCTGCTCACCAACTTCCACGTGGTGGAGTCGGTCTGGGATGGCGGCGGCCGGCAGGTCTTCCTGGAGCGGACCGACCAGCGCTTCCCGGCCACCATCGTCAAGGTCGACAAGGCCAAGGACATCGCCCAGCTGCGGACCACCGCCAAGTTCGCCGGGCTGGTCGCCGCCCGCACGCCGGTCAAGTCCGGGCAGCAGATCGTGGTGGTCGGCGCCCCGCTCGGCCTGCAGGACAGCGTGACCACCGGGGTGGTGAGCGCCTTCCGCAAGGACGAGGGCGGCTCCGGCCCGGTCATCCAGTTCGACGCGCCGATCAACCCCGGCAACTCGGGCGGGCCGGTGATCAACGGCTCGAAGGAGGTCGTCGGCATCGCCACCGCCAAGGCGCGGGACGCCGAGGGGATCGGCCTCGCGGTGCCGATCAAGACGGCCTGCGACGCCTTCAAGCTCTGTTGACCGGTCGGCCCGCCGCCCGCATTGACTTCATCCCTCACCGTCGAACACGTAGCGCCGACCAGGTCGGCCGTCGACCGCCAGACCCCGGCCTTCGGGCCACCCCACGGGGGACCAGTAATTGGAGGAAGACATGTCCCAGCCACCGACCGGGCCGGAGGGCTTCCCGCCGGCCTACCCACCGCAGCCGCCGCCCGGTCCGCAGCCCGCGGGCGGCACCGTGTACGGCAGTCCCTACGGCGCCGGGCAGCCCGAGCCGCCGCGGTACGGCCCGGCGCAGCCCGATCCCACCCTGCCCCAGCCCGCTGCGCCCCCGTCCGCCCCACCGGTGCCCGGCCAGTTCACGCCGGGCTCCGCCGCCCCGGTCTCCGGTCCGTCGTACACCCAGCCGATGTCGGCGCCGCCGATGTCCGCCCCGCCGGTCTCCGGTCCGGGCTTCGGGCAGCCGATGTCCGCCCCGCCCGGCCCGAACGTTTCGTACGGGGCGCCCGCGCCGGGTGCCCGCAAGAGCCGGGCCACGCTGATCCTCGCCCTCGTCGCCGGGCTGCTCTTCGTCCTCGGCGGCGTGATGACCGGCCTGTTCGTCACCACGAACAATGAGCTGCACCGCACCGAGAAGCAGGTCAGTCAGCGGGACGGCACCATCACGGCGAACAAGCAGGAGATCGACAAGCTCAAGGCCGACCTGCAGACCGTGCAGGACAAGCTGGCCGACACCGAGCAGGACCTGACCGGCACCAAGAACGACCGGGACGAGCAGGCCCGGCAGAAGAAGGTCATCGCCACCTGCCTGGACAAGCTGACCACCGCCATCGCGGCGGCGTCGGCCGGCGACCGGGCCGCCTTCGACAAGGCCAACAAGGGCCTGGACAAGGTCTGCGACGAGGCCGAGAACTACCTCTGATCCACGAGGCCAGCCGTACGGGCCGCCCCGGTCACCGGGGCGGCCCGTCGGCCTTCGTCGGCCCGCCCGGGCGCGCCGGTGATCGACCGTTCGGAGGCAGGGCGGACCGGCGGGCGGGGAGCGGGTCGGGTCAGGCGGCGCCGGCCGGGCGGCGGGACGGCAGGGGCGTGACGCCGGGCGGCGGGAGACCGGCCGTGGAGGACAGCAGCGCGCACCAGCCGAGCAGGTGCGGGGCCAGGTCGACGCCGCGCGGCGTCCACGAGGCGCGGATCTCGATGTCCCCGGCCGCGGGCGGCCCGGCCAGCTCGCCGAACCGGGTCGACAGGGTCTGGGTGACCGTGCCGCCGATCGCCCGGTACCGGGCGTCCTGCGCGTCCAGCGCGTCGGTCAGCCACGTCCAGCCCACCCCGGGCAGCAGCGGATCGGCGGCCAGATCCACCTCCAGCTCGGCGGTCACGTAGGTGACCAGCCGCAGCGTGCCCTGCCACGCCTCGTGCCCGGCCGGGTCGTGCAGCAGGATCAACCGCCCGGTGGCCACCTCGTCGCCGTCCCGCAGCACGGCGGCGGAGAGGGCGAACGCGTACGGGGCCAGGCGCTGGGGCGCGCCGACCTCCTCGAGCACGATCTCCGAGCGGGGGGTGACCGACCGCAGCCCGGCGACCGCGCGAGCGAAGGTTTCCGGGAGCGCGATCGGGGGGGCCATGTCGGCAGCCTATGCCGCTGCCCGCCCGGTGAGCCGTACGGCGCGCCGACGCGCCGCCGCGTCGGCGGGGTCAAGAGGGGACCCCTGCCATCCCGGATGCGTTGCCAAGGGGCCCTCCTTTCCCGCCCGGCGGGCCCGGTCACAAAAGGTGACGGTGCCCGTCGGGGCCGCCTCGGCCCGTGGCACGATGGCCGCGATGACCACCGACACCACGGGCACTGTCGCCCGACACGGAGAACCCCGCCGCGGCGGGCCGGCCGACTCGCCCTTCGTCCGGGCCTGCCGCCGCGAGCCCGGCCCGCACACCCCGGTCTGGTTCATGCGTCAGGCCGGCCGGTCGCTGCCGGAGTACCGCGAGATCCGGGCGAACGTGCCGATGCTGGAGTCCTGCCGCCGCCCGGACCTGGTCGCCGAGATCACCCTCCAGCCGGTCCGCCGGCACGGGGTCGACGCGGCGATCCTGTTCAGCGACATCGTGGTCCCGGTGGCCGCGGCCGGGGTCGACCTGGACATCGTGCCCGGCACCGGGCCGGTGGTCGCCGAGCCGGTGCGCACCGCCGACGACGTCGAGCGGATCCGCCCGATCGGCCGGGACGACGTGTCCTACGTGGACGAGGCGGTCCGGCTGCTCGTGGCCGAGCTGGGCGACATCCCGCTGATCGGCTTCGCCGGCGCCCCGTTCACGCTGGCCAGCTACCTGGTCGAGGGCGGCCCGTCGCGGACCCACGCGAAGACCAAGGCGCTGATGTACGGCGAGCCGGAGCTCTGGCACGCACTCTGCGCCCGGCTGGCCGAGGTGACGCTCTCCTTCCTGCGGGTGCAGGTCGACGCCGGGGTCTCCGCGGTGCAGCTCTTCGACTCCTGGGCCGGCGCGCTGTCCGAGGCCGACTACCGCCGCTACGTGCTGCCGCACTCGACGGCCGTGCTCTCCGGGCTGGCCGACGCGGGCGTGCCGCGGATCCACTTCGGGGTGGGCACCGGCGAGCTGCTCGGCGCGATGGGCGAGGCCGGCGCGGACGTGGTCGGCGTGGACTGGCGTACCCCCTTGGACGTGGCGACCCGCCGGATCGGCCCGGACAAGGCGGTCCAGGGCAACCTCGACCCGTGCGTGCTGCTCGCCCCCTGGCCGGTGGTGGAGACCGAGGTGCGACGGATCCTCGACCAGGGGCGGGCCGTTCCCGGTCACGTGTTCAACCTCGGCCACGGCGTCCTGCCGGAGACCGACCCCGACGTGCTGACCCGGGTTGTCGCGCTGGTGCACGAGCTCTCCGCGCGACCGGTGGAGTAGGGAGTGACCGTGCGGCAACCGTGGCGGGTGGCGATCGTCGGTGGCGGGATCACCGGGCTGGCCGCCGCCGTCCGGTTGCGCGACCGCGCTCCCGCGGGCACCGAGATCACCGTGTACGAGCAGTCCGGCGCCCTCGGCGGCAAGCTGCGCACCGGTGAGCTGGCCGGCCAGGCCGTCGAGCTCGGCGCCGAGAAGTTCCTGATGCGTGACCCGGCCGGCGGGGATTCCGCCGCGGTTGCGCTGGTCCGCCGGCTCGGGCTGGCCGACGCGATCGTGCACCCCACCGTCGGGCAGGCCGCGCTCGCCGTCGACGGCGGGCTGCGCCCGATCCCGGGCGGGACGCTGGTGGGCGTACCGGGGGATCTCGAGAAGGCGGCCACGGTCGCGCGGCCGGCGGCGGACGCCGATCGGGACGGCGGCCGGCCCTTGCTCGGTCCGGACGAGGACGTGGCGGTCGGCGCGCTGGTCCGCGACCGGCTCGGCGACGAGGTGGTGGACCGGCTGGTCGACCCGATGCTCGGCGGCGTCTACGCCGGGCGGGCCGACAACCTCTCCCTGGTCACCACCATGCCGGCGCTGGCCCGGGCGGCCCGCGTCGAGCACACCCTGGTCGACGCGGTCCGGGCCGCGCAGGCCGCCGCACCGCGCCCTTCCGGCACCCCGGTCTTCGGCACCCTGGCCGGCGGGCTCAGCCGGTTGGTCGAGGCGGCGGCGGCCGCCAGCGGCGCGACCATCCGCCGGGACGCGACCGTCCGCGAGCTGCACCCGACCGCGACCGGCTGGCGGCTGGTGGTCGGCCCGACCCGCGACCCGGAGCTGGTGGAGGCCGACGCGGTGGTGCTCGCCGTGCCGGCGCGAACGGCCGCCCGGCTGCTCGCCGGCCCGGCCCCCGAAGTGGCCGCGGCCGTCGGCGGGCTCGACTACGCCAGCGTCGCGCTGGTCACCCTGGCCCTGCCCGAGCCGGAACTGCCCGAGCTTTCCGGGTTCCTGGTGCCGGCCACCGAGGGGCTGCTGATCAAGGCGTCGACCTTCTTCACCACCAAGTGGGGGCACCTGCGCCGCTCCGACGGCATGGCGCTGGTCCGCGCCTCGGTCGGCCGGTACGGCGACGAGACGGCGCTCCAGCTCACCGACGACGCCCTGGTCGCCGCCGTGCACCGGGAGCTGTCGAAGGTGCTGGGCAACCCGCTGCCCACCCCGGTCGCGAGCCACGTCCAGCGGTGGGGCGGGGCGCTGCCGCAGTACGCCCCGGGTCACGCCGAGCGGGTGGCGGCGGCCCGGACGGCGCTGCGCGCCGCCCACCCCACGCTGGTCCTGGCCGGCGCCGGGTACGACGGCGTCGGCATCCCGGTCTGCGTCCGCTCCGGCGAGACGGCGGCCGAAGAGATCATCACAGCACTGGGAGGATCGGGATCATGACCGAGCAGACCAACGCGGCCCGGCTGCGGGAGCTGAACGCCAGCATCCGCTACACGATGTGGTCGGTGTACCGGGCGACCAGCCCCCTCCCGTCCCTGCGCGAGAACGTCATCGACGAGGTCACGGCCCTCTTCGAGGAGCTGGCCGGCAAGGACGTGACGATCCGTGGCACGTACGACGTGGCCGGCCTGCGCGCCGACGCCGACCTGATGATCTGGTGGCACTCCTCCTCCAGCGACGCCCTCCAGGACGCCTACCTGCGGTTCCGGCGCACCACCCTGGGCCGGGCGCTGACCCCGGTCTGGTCCCAGATGGCGCTGCACCGGCCGGCGGAGTTCAACAAGAGCCACATCCCGGCGTTCCTGGCCGGCGAGGAGGCCCGGGCCTACATGTGCGTGTACCCGTTCGTCCGCTCCTACGAGTGGTACCTGCTGCCGGACGCCGAGCGGCGCGAGATGCTCGCCGAGCACGGCCGGATGGCCCGCGGTTACCCGGACGTGCGGGCCAACACGGTTGCCTCGTTCGCCCTCGGCGACTACGAGTGGATGCTCGCCTTCGAGGCGGACGAGCTGCATCGGATCGTCGACCTGATGCGGGATCTGCGGGCCGCCGGCGCGCGGCGGCACGTCCGGGAGGAGATCCCGTTCTACACCGGCCGTCGGCGGCCGATCGCCGACATCGTCACCTGCCTGGTCTGACCCGCCCGGTCAGCGCAACGGGCCCCGGAGGATCTCCTCCGGGGCCCGTTGCCGCCCGCGTCAGCGGACGTAGACGAGGCCGTCCGTGATGACCCGCGGGCGGCCCGACGTGCCGGCCACCACGATCTTCACGGTGTGCCGGCCGCTGCCGGTCCAGCTCTTCGCCCAGACCACCTGCCGGTACTTGACGGTGCTGGAGTAGAGGTCCACCGTGCTGACCTTCACGCCGTCGACGTAGATGTGCGCCTGGCCGGAGGTGGACGTCTTGGTGGCGACGAAGGACACCGAGCGGCCGGTGAAGACCCAGCTCAGCGACGCCCCGCCGGCGGTCGCCGTGAGCGCCGACCCGCCGAGGTAGTTGCTGCTCGTGTAGGTGCCCCAGGTGCCGGTGCGGGTGGCCTTGGCCTCCGGGATGAAGACCGGCGTCCAGCTCGCCGAGGAGGTGGCGGTGTTACCCGACCAGTCCTGCGCCCGCATCGACCAGGCGGTGGTGACACCCGGCTTGGTGGTGGTGCCGTAGCTGCCGCTCGCCGCGAAGGTACCCGTGGTCGGCGCGGTCAGCGCGACCGACCGGACGGCCACGTTGTCCGCCGACCGCCAGCCCAGCGTCACCGGCACGACCGTGCTGCTCACCCCGCCGGTACGCAGCGACAGGGTGGGCACCTGCGAGAAGGTCGGCGCGGTGGTGTCGGCGACGACCGTCTGCGCGGGGGTCGTCGCGGTACGGCCGAGCGTGTGCACGCCGCGCACCTGGACGGTGTGCGTGCCCTGGGCCAGCGTGAGCGCCGCCGAGCGGGCGGTGCCCGCCGTGGTCGCGACGACCGACCCGTCCACCAGCACCTCGAACCGGGAGATGAGGGCGCTCGGCGTGCTCACCGACCAGGAGGCGGTGGTCGTGGTCTTGGTGTAGTAGGTGGTGCCGTTCTTCGTGCCGGTCAGGCCGGTCAGGGCCAGGCCGTACACGCTGGCGGCCTTGCTGCGGATGACCCCGAGCTGGCCGTAGAGCGCGTCGCCGGGACACTCGGTGGCCACCGCGTCCCGGTGCCCGCCGATCCGGTTGAAGGTCACCTGCTGGCCCAGGGCGTACTTGCCGTCCACCCCGGAGGTCAGGGTGACCTTGCCGAGCGGGTCGTTGCCGTACTGGCCGAGCTTGTAGGCGGCGACCTGCGCGATGGCGTCCTGCGTCGCGGCGGGGATACCGGTGCTGATGTACGTCCCGAGCACGGCGATCGCCGAGGTGTCGGTGTTGAAGCCGTAGGTGTGGGCGCCGATCACCGGCTTGTCGATGCCACCCTTGCGGCCCTCGAAGACGACGCCGCACTTGTCGACCAGGAAGTTGTAGCCGATGTCGTTCCAGCCGTTGCTCTTGACGTGGTAGACCTCGATGCCCCGGACGATGGCGGCCGAGTCGGCGCAGCTGTAGGTGTTGGTGCCGGCCGTGTGGTGCACCCAGAACGCCTTGACCGTGGTGCCGTACGACGGCGGTTCGGTGACGATGGACTCGTCGGCCTTCCACTCGGCGCGGGTGACCACCTTCGGGGTGGGGACCGGGCTCGTGGGGGCGGGGGCGGGAGCCGCGGAGGTCGAGGTGGTGGCGGTGGGCGCCGGGGCCGAGGTGGTGGTCGGCGCGGGGGCGGTGGTCTCGGCCGGTGGCGGGGCGGTGGTCTCGGTGGGGGCCGGCGCGGTCGTGCTGGTCTCGGTCGGCGCCGGCGCGGTCGTCGTGGTGTCCGTCGGCGCCGGGTCGGTCGGGGTGGGCTCCAGCGCCCGCACCTCGGCGACCGGCTGGAAGCGCTCCGGCCGCGCCTGGCCGACGCCCGCCGCGGCGACCTTGCGGCGCTTCGGCTGGCCCGGGTCGACCAGTTCCAGGCGCAGACCGGCGGGGATCCGGTCGCTCACCCGGCCGCTGGCCGTCACGGCGCGCACCTCGACCCCGTCGGAGAAGCCGACCCAGAGCGGGTCGGTGCCGCCCCGCGCCTTGCCTGCGGTCGCCGCAGAGCCGGTCTCGGGTCCGAAGTGGCCGTCGATTTCGAGCGGCCGCCAGTCCGACCAGCCGCCGCCGACCGCCCTGGTGCGGACGGAGATCGTGCCCTTGAAGTCGAGCTTCGGGTTGGTCCAGGTCACCCCGACCATGGCGAAGCGGTCCGTGTCCCGCTGCGGGATGCTCACCTCGCGGCCGTTCGCGGCCGGGAAGTCCACGGTGTGCAGGGCGGTGGTGACCGGTCCGTCCGCAACCCACTTGGCCGCGTCGTCGCCGAAGCCCACCGCGACGATGCCCGCGGTGCCGGCGACGGCGGTGGCCACTATCGCGGCCCCGATACCGGCCGTCCGGCCGCTCCAGCGTATCCCCGTCAATTTCACAGTTGAGTCCCTCCGAATGATCTCACCGGAGGGCACAGCGTAATCAATGTCTGAGGCGTTACATCGCGGCCCGTCGCCGCGGCCTGCCGCCGGGTCTCCCGCAGGGCATCAGGTGCCCCGGCGCATCGGGGTGTGCGGGATGCCGTCCTCGACGTACTCGGCGCCGCTGACCGTGAAGCCGTGCCCGGCGTAGAAGTCGACCAGGTACGTCTGCGCCTCGAGCACGCACGGCCGGTCGCCGATCAGGGCCAGGGCCTCGGTCATCAGCCGGCCGGCCAGCCCGCCACCGCGGGCGGCCGGAGCGACCACGACCCGGCCGATCCGGGCCACGCCGCCCGGGTCGGCCAGGATCCGGAGGTACGCGACGATCTCCCCGTCGCGGGTCAGCCAGAGGTGCCGGGTGCCGGGTTCGACGTCCCGGCCGTCCAGTTCCGGGTACGGGCACGCCTGCTCCACCACGAACACGTCGATGCGCAGCCGGAGCAGGTCGTGGAAGGTACGGGCGTCCAGGTCGGCGAACGCGGCGACCCGGACCTCGATGGTCTGCGGCGGCATCCCGCGATCGTAGGCGGTCAGTCGGGGCCCGCTGGAGGGCGTCGGGGGCGGCGCCCGTCGCCCGTGCGGAGGACAACACCACGGGGAGCGACATGCCTCTTCGGCAGATTCACTGCCTCCCAGGCATATCGCTCCCCGGGTATGTGCCGGGGCGGCGCGACCCCTGGCGTCGAGTGTGGGCCCGGTGCTGGTCAGGCCGGGCGGGCGCCGACGGCGTCGCGGACCTCGGCACCCTGGGCGCCCTCCACCGCCCGGGCACAGTGCGCGCAGCAGAAGAAGCGCCCGGACACCTCGACGCCGTGGCCGACGATCTTGATCTGGCAGTGCTCGCAGATCGGCGCCATCCGGTGGATCGCGCACTCGAAGCTGTCGAAGGTGTGCACCGCCCCGCTGGCCGTGCGGACCTCGAACGCCCCCCAGTAGTCGTTACCGCATACCTCGCAGGTAGCCATTACAAAACCCCCCGATATGGACACGTCACCCCAGCGTCGAGCAGCCGACACATCCGGGCAACCGAAACCGGCGAACCTGAACCCGCTCGACGGCGAGTCGCCCCCGGCGTGTCGCGCGTTAGGCCTGGTGACCGCCCCGACACCCCCGGAGGAACACGTGATCAAGCGGAGCAAGCTCTTCGGCAACCGGATTCGGGTCACCTTCTGCCTGCCGCGGGACACCCCGCCCGGCACGGTGAGCGTGGTGGGCTGCTTCAACCACTGGGAGCCCGGTCGGCACGAGCTGGTGGCCCGCCGCAACGGCACCCGCACGGTGACCGTCAACCTCGGCCCGGGCGAGTACCACTTCCGCTACCTGGCCAGCGGCGGGGTGTGGCTGGACGACGACTCCGCCGACGAGGTCGACGGGCAGGGCAGCCGACTGCTGCTCTGACCACCGGGCGCCACCGGGGCGACGGCGCCCGGCGCCCCGGTCAGCCCTCCCTCGGCTCCAGCCGCAGGGAGATCGAGTTCACGCAGTGCCGGGTGTCCTTCGGGGTGAAGCCCTCACCCTTGAAGACGTGTCCCAGGTGGCTGTCGCACCGCGCGCAGCGGATCTCCGTACGGACCATGCCGAGGCTGCGGTCCTCGATCTCCTTCACCGCGCCGGGGATGGCGTCGTCGAAGCTCGGCCAGCCGCACTGCGAGTCGAACTTGGTGTCGCTGCGGAAGAGTTCCGCGCCGCAGGCCCGGCAGTGGTAGACGCCGCGCGTCTTGGTGTCGACGTACTCGCCGGTCCACGGCGACTCGGTGCCGGCTTCGCGGAGCACCCGGAACTCCTCGGGGCTCAGCCGGACCCGCCACTCTTCCTCGGTACGGGGCAGTTCGCTCTCGGAAAGACTCACCGCTCAACGGTACGCCGGGCGTCGGTGGCATCGCATATCGTCGCCGAATGGGTGGCACCAAGGCAGCAGTCGAGGAGATCGAGGTCGCCGGGCACACCGTACGGCTGAGCAGCCCGGACCGACTGATCTTCCCGCAGCGCGGCTTCACCAAGGCGGACGTCTTCCACTACTACCTGTCGGTCGGCGAGGGGATCATGCGCGCCCTGCGGGACCGGCCCACCACGCTGCAGCGCTTCCCCCAGGGCATCGAGGGGGAGATGTTCTTCCAGAAGCGGGTGCCGGCCCGGGGCGTCCCCCCGTGGATCCGCACTGCGGAGATCAGCTTCCCAAGCGGCCGGACGGCCGCGGAGCTCTGCCCCGCCGACCTGGCGCACGTCGCCTGGGCCGCCCAGATGGGCACGGTGGTGTTCCACCCCTGGCCGGTCCGCGCCGCCGACGTGGACCGCCCCGACGAGCTGCGGATCGACCTGGACCCGCAGCCCGGCACCGACTTCGCCGACGCGGCGGCCGCCGCCGGCGAGCTGCGCGGGCTGCTGGCCGAGCTGGGCGCCATCGGCTGGCCGAAGACCTCCGGCGGCCGGGGCGTGCACGTCTACCTGCGCATCCACCCGCAGTGGACGTTCGTCGAGGCGCGCCGGGCGACGATCGCGCTGGCCCGGGAGCTGGAACGCCGCCGTCCCGACCTGGTCACCACCGCCTGGTGGAAGGAGCAGCGGGGCAGCCGGGTGTTCGTGGACTTCAACCAGATGGCCCGGGACCGGACGATCGCCTGCGCGTACTCGCTGCGGGCCAACGCCCGGGCCACGGTCTCCACCCCGGTCGACTGGGACGAGCTGACCGAGGTCGATCCGGACGACTTCGACCTGGGCAGCGTGCCGGCCCGGCTGGCCGAGCGGGGCGACCCGCACGCCGGCATCGACGACGCCCCGTGGGACATCACCCCGCTGCTGGAGTGGGCCGAGCGGGACGCCGCCGCCGGCCAGGGCGACCTGCCGTACCCGCCGGACCATCCGAAGATGCCCGGCGAGCCGAAGCGGGTGCAGCCCTCCAAGGACCGCGACCGGCCCCGGGGCTGAGCAGCCTGGAATAACGATCATGTAACGGGCGCGAACCTTTCCTGACCCGTCGCCGCTTTCTCTGGTCGTCGGCCCGACGGGGGCCAGGGGAGGGCCGGATGAGACTGGTGTGGAGGCGGGCCAGCGCGGCGCGCGGACTGCTGCTGGCCGCGGTCGCCGCGGCCCTGGTCGCGGTCGCGTTGGTCACCGGGCTCACCGACTACAACCGCCGGGCGGTGGAGGCCGGCCAGCGGGCGCTGCTCGCCGGCGCCCCACTGGAGGAGCGCAGCCTGTTGGTGACCGGTTCCGGCGGTCGGGACGCCGCCGAGCTGGCCACCCGGGACCGGGCGGTCCGCGACGGATTCGCCCACGGACTCGGCGGCGTGCCGGTCACCGTGAACGGCGCGCGGTACGGCGGTGGCCGGGAACTGACCGGAGACCTCGGCCCGAAGGTCCGAGCCGACGACGACCCCGTCTTCGCCAACCTCGCGGCCTTGGACGACCTGCCCGCGCACGCCGAACTGGCCGGCGGTGCCTGGCCCTCCGCCGGGGCGAGCCCACTGCAGGTGACGCTGCCGGAGAGGGTCGCCGCCGCGCTGGGGATGACCGTCGGTGAGCGGGTGCCGATGCTGGACCGCAGCACCGAGCGGGCCAGCGAGGTGGTGCTCGCCGGGACGTGGCGGCCGCGTGACCCGGCCGAGCCGTACTGGCGGTTGGCGCCCGGGGTGGGAGCGGGCAGCGCGGCGGAGTCCGACACCTCGTACGGGCCGTTCGTGCTGGACCCGGCGGACTTCGCCGCGACCTTCCCGGGCTCGGTCTCGGCCTGGTGGGTGGTGGAGCCGGATCTCACGGCGGCGGCCCGGGACGGCGGGCTGCTCGACGTCCGGCAGGCCTTCGCCGACGCCGTCAACGAGGTGCCCGAGGCGGCCGGGCTCGGCTCCTCCGCCCAGGTCGTCAACTCGATGGACCGGTTGCTGAACCGGATCGCCCGGGCCGATCTGGTGGGGCGGTCCTCGTTGGCCACCCCGGTGCTGCTGATCGTGGTCCTCGGCGGGTACGCGTTGGTGCTCGTCGCCGCGCTGCTGCACGAGGACCGGCGGAACCAGACCGCCCTGCTGCGGGCGCGGGGTGCCGCGCGGCGGCAGTTGGCCGGGCTCGCCGCCCGGGAGGCGACCCTCGTCGTCCTGCCGGCCGCGGTGCTCGGGCCGCTGCTCGCCGGTGAGGCGCTGCGGCACGTGGGCGGCCGACCGTCCGGCCCGGCGCTCGCCGCCGACAGCACCACGCTGCTCTGGGCGGTGGCGTTGGCTGCCGCCGCCGGCTGTCTGGTGGCGATGGTCGCCCCGACGTTTCGCGGGGCCGGGACGTACGTGGCCGACCTGGCGGCGCGGTCCCGACCCGACCGGTCCGCCACCGTGCAGCGGGCCAGCCTCGACCTGGTGCTGGTCGGGTTCGCGGTGCTGGCCTGGACGCAGCTGCGTCAGTACTCCTCGCCGGTGACCGGCGCCGCCGGGCGGCTCGGGGTGGACCCGCTGCTGGTCGCCGCGCCGACTCTGGGCGTGCTGGCCGGCGCGGTGGTGGCGCTGCGGCTGCTCCCACCCGCGACCCGGTTCGCCGAACGCTTCGTCGACCGGCGGCTCTGGACGGCGACCATCCTCGGCATGTGGCAGGCGGGTCGCCGCCCGCACGCCGGGCCGGTGCTGCTGCTCGCCCTCGCGGTCGGCGGCAGCACCCTGGCCTGGTCGCTGGTCGCCACCGGCGAGCGGTCCCTGGTCGACCAGGCCAACCACACCGTCGGCGCCGACCTGCGGCTCACGGAGCGCGACGGAGTCGCCCCGATCGGCCGGGCCGGGGAACTGGCGGCGCTGGCCGGGGTGGACCGGGCGCTGCCGGCCTGGCGGGACGAGATCCGGGTCGGCCGCGCCGACCTGCCCGCCACCGTGGTGAGTCTCGACGCGGCGGCCGCGGCCGAGGTGGTGCGGCTCGACGAGCGGCTGGCCGGCGAGCCGGTGCCGGCGCTGTTCGACCGGCTGGTCCGGGCGCGGAGCGCGCCGGCCGGGGTCGACCTGCCCGCCGGCACGCGGTCGGTCACCGGCACCGTCCGCACCCCGGTGCGCGACGCCGTGCGCCCGCATCGGATCGCCGTGTCGATGCTGTTGACCCGGGCGGACGGGCTGGCCTTCCGGCTGCCGGTGGCCAGCACGGGCAGCGACGGCCGGCCGGCGCCGTTCACCGTGGCGCTGCCCGACGCCGGGAGCCTGCGGCTGGCCGGATTCGAGGTCGACGGTGGTGACGTGGCCGGCCGGGCGTACCGGCTGGAGGTGACCGACCTGCGTGTGGTCGGCGCCGACGGGACGGCCCGACCGGCGCAGCTCGGCGACGCGTGGGCGGGGATCAGCGCTGACCCGAACGGTGGTGAGGTGACCACCTCGGCCACGGCGACGGCGCTGTCGGCCGAGAACAAGGTGACGTTCCTGCCCGGCGGCCAGTTCGCGTTCCAGGATTCCTCCCGCTTCGCCGTGGTGCCCGCCGGCGATAACCGGCCGGTGCCGGCGCTGATGACCCCCGGGGTACGCAAGGCGCTGAGCCTGCGCGACGGGGACACCGTCACCCTCTCGCTCTCCGGCGTGTCACTGGCGGTCACGCTGGTCGGCGAGGTGGCTGCGGTGCCGGCCACCACCGGGGAGGGCGTGCTGGTGGACCTGCCGGCGGCGACGGACTGGCTGGTCCGGGACCAGGGCACGGTCCGGCCGGTGCAGGAGTGGTGGCTGAGCACGGACGACGGTGGGTATCCCGCGGCGGCCCGCGCGGCGGCGGCCCTGCCCGGCACCACGATGCTGGACCGGCGGGAGCTGGCCGAGCGCGCCGCGGGAGACCCGTACTGGCGGGGCGCCCGGACCGGGCTGCTCGCGGCCGCGATCGGTTCGGTGCTGCTGGCCCTCGTCGGGTTGATGGTCGACGTGTGGGCGACGGTCCGGCACCGGTTGGGGGAGTTCGCCGTGTTGCACACGCTCGGCGCCAGCCCACGGCTGTTGGCCCGGGCGCTGCTGGCCGAGCAGACCTTCCTGGCCGGGATCGGGGTCGGGGTCGGGTTGCTGCTGGGCGCGGTCGTGGGCGTGACGATGGCCCCGCTGGTCATCCTCACCCCGTCGGCCAGCCGGCCGGTGCCCGAGGCGGCCTTCGTGCTGCCCTGGGGGCCGATCGGGCTGACCGCGCTCGGCCTGTTGCTGGCGGCGCTGGCCTTCAGCGCGTTCATCGCCCTCGGCATCCGGCAGCGGGTGGCGGCGGCGCAGCTGCGGATCGGGGGAGACCGGTGACCGGGTGGAGCGGAGCGACAACCAGGAGCGCGGAGGCGGCGAAGTGAGCATCGGCGCGGTCGCCCGCCGGATCCGGGTGTACGGCGGACAGTTCCTGCTGCTCGCGGCGCTGACGATGGTCGTCACGCTGTTGATCAGCGGCGTCCCGCGGCTGGTGAACTGGCGTGCCGAGCAGGGCCTGCGGACGTTCCTGGCCAGTCAGCCGGCCGAGCGGCGGGACGTGACGTACTCGACCGAGCCGCTGTTCAACGCCGGCAACGGCACCTCGTTGCTGACGGCGTACGAGGCTGATCTGGAACGGCTGCAGGCCGGGATGCCGCCGGACGTGCGCCGGATGGTCGACCAGCGGTGGTTCACCGCGGAGACCGAGCCCGGGCGGGTCAGGGGCCGGGACCTGGCGGCGAAGAACCTCCTGGTCGACCTCGGCCTGCGGAGCATGCCGGGAATCGCGGAGGCCGGCACGCTGACCGAGGGGCGCTGGCCGGACCAGGGGGCGCTGGCCGATCAGCCGGTGCAGGTGGCGCTGGCCGCTGACGTTGCCCGAAAGCTGAACCTGCGGGCCGGCAGCCAGCTGACCCTCGCCGCGCCTCAGGCGGCGACCCCGGAGGGCGCCCCGGATCCCGTCCGGATCTCCGTGGTGGGCGTCTTCGAGCCTCGCCAGCGCGCGGACGGCATCTGGCAGGGCCTGCCCCAGATCCTGCGGGTGATCGAGCCGCAGGGGGACGGCCAGCCGTTCGTCGCCCTCGGCGTCGTCGACGGCGCGGCGCTGGACCGCCTCTCCGCCGACGGCTGGGGTCTGCGATTCAGTTGGCGCTACCGGCTCGGCGCCGACAGCATCGAAATTGCCGCCCTGGACCGACTCATCGACAGCATCCAGCTGATGGGCCGGCAGGCGCAGGGCCGCATCTTCGTCCAGGGCCTCGACATCCCGCTGCGGGAGTTCAAGGCCGAGCTGGCCGCCGCCCGCACGGTCCTCGTGGTGATCGCCACCGGGGTGCTGGCGGCCCTGGCCGGGCTGGTGGTGCTGGCCGCCGGCCTGACCGTCCGGCGGCGCCGTACCGAGTTCACCCTGCTGAGGGCCCGGGGCGGCACGGCCACCATCGGAGCCCGCCGCAGCCTGGCCGAGTCGTTCCTGGTGGTGCTGCCCGCCGCTGCGTTCGGGTGGCTGCTCGGAAACCTGGCGCCCGGGTCGCCCGGCGACACCGCGGCGTTCGCCGCGGTCGCGGCAATCCTTGTCACGCTGGCGCTGCCGGTGGCGACGCTGGTCGCGCCGACCGGTGTCGCCGTCCGCCGCGACCTGATCAAGCTGCGACCCTCCGCGCGTCGGATCACCGTGGAGGCGAGCCTGTTGCTGCTCGCCGTGCTCGCGGTCGTGCTGCTGCGGCGCCGCGGTCTCATCCTCGGTGAGGTCGATCCGCTGCTGGTCTCGGTCCCGATGCTGCTCGCCGTCGCCGCGGCGGTGCTGGCCGTACGGCTCTACCCGTGGCCGCTGCGGCTGCTCAGCCGGCTCGCCGCCCGGACCCGGGGCAGTGTCGCCTTCCTGGGCACCGCCCGGGCCGGCCGTGCCGTGGTCACCACCCCCCTGGTGGTCGTCGTGCTGGCCGTCGCGACCGCGGCGTTCTGCGCGGTCGTCGCCGGCGGCATCGAGGCGAGCCGGGACGGCGCGGCCAGCCGGCAGGTGCCCGCCGACGCGTTGATCCAGGGGGAGCGGCTCGCCCCGGAGACCGGTGCCGAGCTGGAACGGCTGCCCGGGGTGCGGGCGGCCTCCCCGGTGCTGAACGAGGCGGGCCAGCGCATCACGAAGGACGCGATCGGCACCGACCCCCGACTCGGTACGGTCAGCGTGGTGCTGGTCGACGGGCCGGCCCTGGCCAGCATGGTCCGGGAGACCGGCGTCCGCGTGAGCGTGCCCTCGGCGCTGCTCACCCGGGGCGCGCAGCCCGGCCCGCTGCCCGCGGTGGTCTCCCCGGCCGTCGCCGCCGAGCTGGCCGCCGCCGGCCTGGACCGGTCCGCCTTCGTCGCCGTGCAGGGCCAGCGGTACGAGTTCCGGGTGGCCGGGCGGGCGGAGAGCTTCCCGATGCTCCGGGCGGACAACAGCCGATTCGTCATCCTGCCCTGGCAGTCCCTGCCCCGGCGGGAGTACGCCGCCCTGCCGACCGGCTTCCTGGTGGCCGGCGACGATCTCGACGTCGAGGAGTTGCGCCGGGTGGGTAACGAGGGCCAGTCCCGCTTCCAGCAGGGCGGGACGGTCACCGGGCGGGAGCGACCGCTCGAGGTGGAGGTCCGCACCTGGGCGGAGATCCGCCGGCAGTTGGGCGAGGGCAGGGCGAACGGAGTTCTGGTCTTCGGCTTCGTCGCCGGCGCCGCTGCCGGGACGGCGCTGGGTCTGCTGGCCATCGCGTTCGTGGTGCTGGCCGGCGCCCGGGCCCGCGGTCAGGTGCTGTCCCGGCTGCGCACCCTCGGCCTGTCCCGCCGGCAGTGGCGGGGACTGCTGCTGGTGGAGCTGGGCCCGCTGGTCGGCGTGTCGGTGCTCACCGGCGCGCTGGTCGGGGCGCTGCTGCCGCTGCTGCTCACCCCGGTGCTCGGCCTGTCGGCCTTCACCAACGGCGCCCCCGTCCGGGTGCCGTTCGAGCCCCGCCTGGTCGCCGGGATCGTCGCGCTCGGGGCGGTCGCCCTCGGCTTCGCGGTCGCCGTCGAGGCCCTGAACAACCGCCGGATGCGCCTCGGCGAGGTGCTCCGGCTCGGAGAGGAGAGCTGAGATGACAGCCACCGCCGAGGTGTCCGCCGTGCCGGACCTGGCCACGCTGCAGGAGCGCGCCGCGCGGCGCGCGGCCGAGCGGGCCGGCGGCCAGGACCGGCTGCGCGGACACATCGTCTGCGACGGACTGGTCCGCATCTTCAAGACCGAGGGGGTGGAGGTGGTCGCCCTGCAGGGGCTCGACCTGGTCATCGACCGGGGCGAGCTGGTGGCGATCGTCGGCGCCTCCGGGTCCGGCAAGTCCACCCTGCTGAACATCCTCTCCGGGCTCGACACCCCGACCGCCGGCATCGCCCGGGTCGCGGAGTACGACCTGCTCAACCTCTCCGCGCGGCGGCGGCTGAGCTACCGACGGGAGATGGTCGGCTTCGTCTGGCAGCAGACCGGCCGCAACCTGCTGCCCTACCTGACCGCGCTGGAGAACGTCGAGCTGCCGATGCACCTGGCGGGCCGCGGCGGCGGTCGCCGAACCCGTCGGCAACGGGCCCGGGAGCTGCTGGACCTGGTCGGCGTCGGGTACTGCGCCGACCGGCGGCCCGGCCAGATGAGCGGCGGCGAGCAGCAGCGCTGCGCGGTGGCGGTGGCGGTGGCCAACGACCCCGAGGTGCTCTTCGCCGACGAGCCCACCGGCGAGCTGGACGAGGCGACCGGCGCGGAGGTCTTCGCCGCGCTGCGCACCATCAACGCGGAGCTGGGCGTCACCATCGTGGTGGTCACCCACGACCACGCCGTCGCGACCCAGGTCCGCCGGACCGTCGCGATCCGCGACGGCCGGACCGCCTCCGAGGTACGCCGCACCGCGCGGGTCGCCGCCGACGGCAGCACCGAGCTGGTCAGCGAGGAGTACGCGGTGCTCGACCGGACCGGCCGGATGCAGCTGCCGGCGTCCTTCGTCGACGCCCTGTCCCTGCGCGACCGGGTCCGACTCAACCTGGAACCCGACCACGTCGAGGTGCGCCCCGGCGACCGGAACCGCGCCGAACGGAGTGACGCATGAGCGAGCAGTTGTACCGGGGGTCCGTCGCCGCGGTCACCACCGAGGAGGTGGTCCGGGTCGAGGGGGTGAGCCGGACCTTCGGGCGGGGCGAGCACGCCGTGCACGCGGTCCGGGACGTCTCCTTCTCCGCCGGCCGCGGCGAGCTGGTGGCGGTGCGCGGCCGTTCGGGCGCCGGCAAGACCACCCTGCTCAACCTGGTCGGCGGGCTGGACCGGCCGGACTCGGGCCGGGTGCGGGTGGCCGGGCGCGACGTGACCGGCGCCGGCGAGCGGGAGCTGCTGGAGATGCGCCGGGGCACGGTCGGTTTCGTCTTCCAGACCTTCGGCCTCGTCCCGATCCTCTCCGCGGCCGAGAACGTCGGGGTGCCGCTGCGGCTCGCCCGGGTGCCGGCGGCCGAGCGGGAGCAGCGGGTGGCAGTGCTGCTGGAGCTGGTCGGGCTGGGCGGGCACGCCGCGCAGCGCCCGTACGAGCTCTCCGGCGGGCAGCAGCAGCGGGTCGCGGTGGCCCGGGCGCTGGCGAACGAGCCGGACCTGCTGATCGCCGACGAGCCGACCGGCCAGCTCGACTCCGAGACCGGGCGATCCATCATGGACCTGCTCCGCGCGGTGGTCCACGCGCGCGGCATGACGGCGCTGGTGGCCACCCACGACCCGGCCCTGATCGAGCTGGCCGACCGCACCCTGACCCTGCGCGACGGCCGCCTGGTCGACGACTGACCCCGCGCAGCCCACAGCTGCGTTGATCATGAAGTTGTTGTCTCGACGCGCCGCGCCGGCCGACAACAACTTCATGATCGACCCTGAGCTGTGCGGGCGGACAGGGCGGCAGTTGCGGTCGGGCGTCAGTCGCGGCAGCGGCGGCGGTGGTAGGCGGCGGTGACCGAGAGCAGCAACGGGCCCCAGAGCAGCAGCGGGGCGTAGCAGGCGACCAGCAGCGCGAAGCCGGCCGGGGAGAAGCCCATGACGTTGCCCTGGACGATGATGCCCCAGGCGGCGTACCCCCAGATCAGGGTGACCGCGACGCCGCCGGCGGTGGCGGCGATCTCGGCGAACAGCGGCGGCACGCGGCGGCCACCGACGACCGGCAGCCAGTGGGGGAAGACCTCGCCCCACGGCTGGACGAGGCCGAGCGCGAGCAGCGCGAGCGCCTCGGCGACCAGGCTCAGCGAGACGATGTAGACACTCTGCCAGCCGTGCGTGCGGACCGGCTCTCCGTGCTCGAACGCGCCCAGCGGCACCCCGGCGACCAGGGCGATCCGCCACAGCCCGGACGGCAGGGTGACCAGCGGGATCAGCCGGGCGGCGCGGATCGCCCAGGCCGGGGCGGGTCGCCCGTCCCGCGGGTGGACTGTGCGGCTGGTCGGCGCGGTGCTGGTGGGCATGGTGGCTCCCCGTTCTGTCGGCTGCCCGTCCAGCCTGATCCGGGCAGAGGCGGCGACCATCCCGCCGGGGTGGGGAATCGGCTCCCCGATGCGGGGGAGGGTGGGCCCCGAACGGTCCCGGGACCCGGGGCAGCGATCCGGCCCGTCCGCGTCGGTCGGTCCGAAGAGCGGCTCGGCCGACGCCCGGCGGCCAGCGGGGGGAGAGGCAGTCGAGTTGCCCTCCGGCGCCGGCGTCAGAACGCGAGCTTCATCCCCTCGTGGCTGGCCACGAAGCCGAGGTTGCGGTAGAAGCGGTGCGCGTCGGCGCGGGTCTTGTCGGTGGTGAGCTGTACCAGCGCGCAGCCCCGCTGCCGGGCCTGGTCGATGGCCCAGGTCATCATCTCCCGCCCGAGCCCCCGGCCGCGCAGGTCCGAGCGGACCCGGACCGACTCGATCAGCGAACGCTCCGCGCCGTGCCGGCCCAGGCCCGGGATGTAGGTGAGCTGCATGCAGCCGACCAGCTCGCCGCCCTGCTCGGCGACGATCAGGTGGTTGCGCGGGTCGGCGGTGATGTCCGCGAACGCCTTCTCGTACGCGTCGTCGACCTCGGTGAAGTCGCGGGCCTTGCCCAGCACGTCGTCGGCGAGCAGGGCGATGACGGCGGGCAGATCCGCCCGGACGGCTTCCCGGAAGGTCACGTCGCTCATGCCGGCAGCCTGACACAGCGACCCCCGGCGATAGAAAGACGTTCTGCGTGTCGATGCAGGACGTAGGAACGTCCCCCTGATGCGCTTGTCGGGCTTGGTGTCCCATCGCAGGAGGAGGACGTTCATGGGTAACGGTAGCGGCGTGTCCCGGGGTGACCGCAACCGCAACGCGCGGCTTGCTCGGTTGCGGGTGCTGGTCCCGGCCACGAACGCGATCGTCGGCATTGATCTGGCAGATAAGAAGCAGATGGTCGTGGTTACCGATCATGACTCGAAGGTGTTGGCGCGCAAGACGTTCAGGTGTCGGGCGTGGGATCTGGGTGCGGCGTTGGACTGGGCCGCTGAGCGGGCCGCGGTGAAAGGCTGGGCGGGGGTGACGGTGGCGTGCGAGCCGACCGGGCACCGGTGGCGGGTGCTCGGGCAGCTGGCCGCGGACCGGGCGATGCCGTTCGTGTGCGTGCAGCCGATGCTGACGTCGTGGGCGCGGCGCAGTGAGGACCTGACCTCGGACAAGACCGATGAGAAGGATGCGGTGCTGATCGCCCGGCTGACCGCGCAGCTGCGCTGCTACGTACCCGAGCCGGTCGATGAGACCTGGGGCCGGCTGCGGCATCTGGGCGCCCGCCGCGAACAGCTCGTCATCGAGATGGTCAGCCAAATCCAGCAGATCCGCGCGCTGCTGGAGTGCGTCTGGCCCGCCGCGCTCGATACCGCCAAGCAGCCGTTCCGCTCCCGCACCTGGGCGGCGGCGATGACGGTGATCTGCGATCGTGACGGCGGTGACCTCGCCCGCACCCGACGCCTCGGCGCGGCCCGGTTCGAGCAGGCGGTGCGCCGTGAGATCACCCGCCGGGGTGGGTGCAAGCCCTCGCTGCGCATCCTGCGGCACCTGTTCACCGCGTTGACCGACCCCACCGGGGTGACCGCCCACCGGCCCGGCGCGCTGGAGCGGGTCGCGTTCCTGCTGCAGGACTGGCAGGCCGCCGCCGACAAGCTCGCCGACACCGAGACCCGGATGACCGACGTCCTCGACGAGCTCAAGCTGACCGAACTGGTCACCTCCATCCCCGGCCTATCGGCCGTCGGCGCCGCGGCGATCCTCGCCGAGACCGGTGACCCGAACCGGTTCGCCACCGCCCGTGCCCTGGTCAAGCACGCCGGCCTCGCGCCGCGGGAGAAGCTGTCGGGCACGTTCGTTGGTCGCACCAAACTCACCGGCCAGGGCCGGCCCGCGCTGCGTCTGGCCGCCTGGCGGGCGGTCTGGGGCGCCCAGCGCGGCAACGCCGTTTACGCGGCCCGCTACCACCATCTGACGACGCGGGAGACCAACAGGCTCACCGCAACCCAAGCCCAGACCGTGATCGCCGCGGCGATCCTGCGCCAGTTGCACGCCGTGATCACCACCGGCCAGGCCTGGGATCCCCACATCGCAACTCACGGTGCAAACGGCCGCCGGCAGCTGGCTCTGGCCGCCTGACTCTGCCGTGCGGCGTTCAAGCCGACGGTCGGGGCGAGCCCTACGCGGCATTGAGACACAACCTGATCTCGACGCACATCATGGGCAGCCCCGGCCCGTCGTCCCATCAACCCGATTACACGTTGCTGGGGACCAACCCCATCACCGCTATGCAGGGACAGACGACGGCCGAGGCACCGACCAGAAGCTTGACACAAAACGACTTACGCTGATGTACGGGCGTCGGTTGGCCGCAGCGGGCAGCATGTGCGCATGGAACGCCTGCTGCTGGCCTTCCGCTGGATCTGCCGGGGGCAGGGCGTCGCCGTACCCGAGCCGGAGCCGCGCGAGCCGGTCAGCGGGCCGGGCAGCGCAGCCCCTCTCTGGGAACGGTCAGCGAGATCAGGTAAGCGTCGACGGCGGCGCTGATGCAGGCGGTCTGCGGGTAGGCGGTGTGCCCCTCGCCCTCCCAGGTCAACACCCGCCCGACGCCGAGCATCGAGGCCAGCGCCGCGGTCTGCTCGTACGGCGTGGCCGGGTCGCCCGTGGTGCCCACCACCACGACCGGCGGCGCACCCACCGCCTTGCCCGTCGGGTACGGGTCCCGCTGACCGGGCCACTCCACGCAGCCCAGCATGCCGACCGCCAAGGCCGGGCCGAACAGCGGGTACTTCTCCCGCCACTGGGACTGGAGCTGACGGATCCGCTCCCTGGTCGGCTTCTCGGTCTCGTCCGCGCAGTTGACCGCGAGGTTGGCGTCGAAGAGGTTGGAGTATGTCCCGTCGTCCTCGCGGCCCGCGTACGCGTCGGCGAGCTTGAACACGTCCGTCGGGTCGCCGCCCTGCAACCGGTCGATCGCCCGGGCCAGCTCCTGCCACCCCGACTCCGTATAGAGCGAGGAGATGACCGCGTAGAAGACCCAGCCCGAGGTGGCCTCCCGCCCGCCCGTGCCGCGTACCGGGGAGACCCTCGCCTTGTCGATGGCCGAGGTGACCGCGCCCCGGGCGTCGGGCGCGATGGGGCAGCGGCCCGCGTTGGCCGCGCACCACCGGTTGAAGTTGTCGAATGCCCGCTCGAAGCCCTTGGCCTGGCTCTCCGAGCCGGCGATCAGCTTCTGCTGCGGGTCGACCGCGCCGTCGAGCACCAGGGCCCGCACCCGCTGGGGGTAGAGCTGAGCGTAGGTCGCGCCGAGCAGGGTGCCGTAGGAGTAGCCCAGGTAGGTGAGTTTCTCGTCGCCGACCGCCGCCCGGACCGCGTCCATGTCCCGGGCCGCCTGTTCGGTGGCGTAGAGCGGCAACTGGTTGCCGTACCGGTGGCCGCAGCTCTGCCCGATCCGCCGGTTGAGCGCGACGAACTCGTCGAAGGATGCCTGGCTCTCCGGGTCGGGGTCGTAGCCGAAGCTGGCGTCCAGGTCGGCGTCGGAGATGCACTTGACCGGGCTGGATCGGGACACCCCGCGCGGGTCGAAGCCGACGATGTCGAAGCGGTCGGTCACCTTGGCCGGCAACCCGCCGAACGCCGGCCCGAAGGAGAGGTAGACGGCGGTGTCCACACCGGAGGCGCCCGGCCCGCCGGGGTTGATCACCAGCGAGCCGATCCGGTCGTGCTGCTTGTTCGAGCGGGCCCGGATCAGCGCGATCTCGAACCTCTCCCCGGCGCCCGGCCCGGCGGTGGCGCCGGTCGCGGTGCCCCTGTTGCGCGGTACGGCGATCCGGGCGCACTCGTAGCGCATGCCCGGCGCGCCCCGGCCGACCAGCTCGTTGGGGACCTCCGGACAGTCATGCCAGCTCGGCGTGGTGCCCGGGGCGGCTGCCTCGCCCTCCGTCCGCGGCGCGAACGCCGGCAGCGTGCAGCCGGCGGTGACCACCACCGCCGCGGCGAACCCGGCCAGGGTGAGCCGGGCCCGGCGGATCCGGTCGGAGAAGCGGGTCACGTGCGAGCCTTCCGTGATCGGGTCGACGGCCAGGCTACGCCGGGCCCGGTGCGCTGCCGGCGGCCGCCGCCGGATCCCCGCGCAGCACCTGGTCCACGTCGAAGCGGATCGGGCGGTCGAGCTGGTCGTAGCGGCAGGAGCGGGGATCGCGGTCCGGACGCCAGCGGACGAACTGGGCGGTGTGCCGGAGCCGGTCGCCCTCCATCGCGTCGTAGCCGACCTCGGCCACCAGCTCCGGGCGCAGCGGCTCCCACTCGAGGTTCTTCGTGCCGGTCCACCGGCTCACCCCGCCGGGGATGCGCTGGCCGCGCTCGTGGTCGCCGTGCACCCACGGGTGGTCGCCGCCGACGTCGCGGTACGGCGCCAGCTCCGCCAGCAGCTCCTTGCGGCGGGCCGCGGTGAACGACGAGCTGACGCCGATGTGGTGCAGCACCCCGGCGTCGTCGTAGAGGCCGAGCAGCAGCGAGCCGACCACCGGGCCGGACTTGTGCCAGCGGAAGCCGGCCACCACCACGTCGGCGGTGCGGGCGTGCTTGACCTTGAACATCAGCCGCTTGCCCGGCTCGTACGGCAGGTCGGCCGGCTTGACGATCAGGCCGTCCAGCCCGGCGCCTTCGAAGACCTCGAACCAGCGGCGGGCGGTCTGCGGATCCGTGGTGATCTGGGTGACGTGCACCGGCGGGCGGACCTTGGCCAGCGCCTCCTCCAGGCGGGCCCGGCGCTGCGGGTAGGGCTGGTCCAGCAGCGCCTCGTCGTCGATGGCGAGCAGGTCGAAGGCGACGAAGTCGGCCGGGGTGGTCTCGGCGAGCAGCTTGATCCGGGAGGCGGCCGGGTGGATCCGCTGGGCGAGCAGCTCGAAGTCGAGCCGGGGCTGGCCGCCCGGGCCGTCGCGGCGGATCACGATCAGCTCGCCGTCGACCGCGCACCGGGACGGCAACTGGCTGCGCGCCTGCTCGACCACCTCGGGGAAGTAGCGGGTCATCATCTTGCCGCCCCGGCTGGCCAGCTCGACCTCGTCACCGTCGCGGAAGATGATGCAGCGGAAGCCGTCCCACTTCGGCTCGTACGTCATGCCGGCGGCGGTGGGGAGCTGGGGCACGCTCTTGGCCAGCATCGGCTCGACCGGCGGGTTGATCGGCAGGTCCACGGCGACCAGTCAATCAGACGGCACCGACAGTCGTGAGGCGGATCACCGGCGGTGCCGGGCGGCGTGTCCCGCCTCGGCCCCGTTCGTCCCCCTCGGGCGGATGATGAAACCGCAGGTCAGAGCTACTTTCGCCGGGTGCGGGAGTGGGTCTGTGGCTGCTGCGGGCGCTGGCGGGTCAGCGTGGAGCTGATCCGCGGTCGGTACCGCTACCGTCTGGTGCACCGCTACCGGCCGGAGTTCGGCGGCGGCAACAACGTCATCGGGGAGGTCTCCTCGGTGGCCGAGCTGGAGGAACTGCTGCGCAGCCGCAGCCCGCTCGGCCTGGCCGACCTGCACGAGGCCGCCTGAAACCCGGCCCGGCCGGGGATCACCCGCCGCCGATCCCCGGCGTAGCCTGAACCCGTCGCCAGGCTGAGGGGGCTTCATGCGGTTCGAAAAGACGACGGAGATCGCCGCCGATCCGGACCTGGTCTGGGCGGTGCAGAGCGACATCGACCGCTGGCCGGAGTGGACGCCCTCGGTGCGCCGGGCGCAGCGGCTTGAGCCGGGCCCGCTCGCCGTGGGGTCGACCGCCCGGTTGGAGCAGCCCCGGCTGCGCCCGACCGTCTGGCGGGTCACCGAGCTGGAGGCCGGGCGGGGCTTCGTCTGGGTGTCCCGCAGCCCAGGGGTCCGCAGCACGGGTGAGCACTGGATCGTGCCGCTGCCCGACGGCGGCGTCCGGGTGGAGCTGGCCCTCGATCTCTCGGGTCCGCTGGGGCCCCTGCTGGGCTGGCTCTACGGCGATCTGGTCCGGCGCTACATCGGCATGGAGGCCGACGGGCTCAAACGTCGGTGTGAACGGGGCTGACGTGCCCGAGCTGACGTACCCCGAGGCCGGGGCGACCCGCGCCGGCCGACTGCCGGCGGGCTACCACCACCTGCGGCATCGGGTGCGGCTCCCGGACGGCTGTCTCCCCGCGGCCGGGGACGCGGTGCTGAGCTGGCGGATGCACCGCGCCGCAGGCGTGCGGATGCGGACGGACGCGCCCCGCGCCGAGGCGGGTGTGCGGGTCACGCCGGGCCTCGGCGTCGGCCCGCTGCGGCTCTGGGCTCCCACCGAGGTGGTCTGGGCGGAGGACGGGCCGGACCGGGCCGGGTTCGGCTACGGCACCCTGCCCGGGCACCCGGAGCGGGGCGAGGAGGCCTTCCTGGTCACCCGGGACGACTCCGGCGCGGTCTGGTTCGAGGTGCTGGCCTTCAGCCGGCCGGATCGCTGGTTCGTCCGCGCCGCCGGGCCGCTCGTCCGGGCCTTCCAGCACGGGTACGCGTGGTGGCTCGGCCGCACCCTGCGCCGCCTCTGCGCCCCCGGCTGACCGGCCGGACGGCGGACGGTCAGAAGCGGGCGAAGGAACGGATGGGGGCGCGTGGGCCGTACCTCGGCGCCTGGATGCCGGCCGCCTCCAGCAGGACGCAGACCCGGCCACGGTGGCCCCGGAACGGCTCCAGCAGCGCCAGCATCCGGGCGTCGTCGCCGCGCGGCTCACCGGCCAGCGCCCAAGCCACCGTGTTCGGGATGTGGTAGTCGCCGACGCTGACCGCGTCCGGGTCGCCGTACGCGATCCGCACCACCTCGGCGGCGGTCCACGGGCCGATGCCGGCGATGGCGGTCAGCCGGCGGGTGGCCTCGGCGGCGTCCACGCAGCGTTCCAGCCGGTCCGCGGCGGCGGCCGCGCGGCGCAGCGTCTCGGCCCGCCGCTGCTCCACGCCGAACGGGTGGAAGACCCAGTACGGCGTGACGGCCACCGCGGCCGGCTCGGGCGGCAGCAGCAGCGGCGGCAACGGCCCCGGCGCCGGCTCCCGGAAGTGTCTGACCGTCGCCGCGTACGCCCGGTAGGCCTCCTTGCCGGTGACCTTCTGCTCGAAGACCGCCCGGAGCAGCCGAGGGAAGATCTGCCCGGTGGCCGGCATCCGCAGCCCGCGGTGCTGGGCGGCCAGCCGGGCCACCACCGGGTGCGCGGTGGCGAGGTCGGCGAACCCGGTCAGGTCGTCGCGCAGGCCGGCCACCGCGTCCGCCCGCTCCACCACCCAGTCGGCCCCGGGGCCGTAGCCCTCGGCGACCAGCTCACCACCCGCCGGGCGGAGGGCGAGGGTGGCCGGCCCGGCCGGGGTGCGGGTGGCCCACCAGAACGTGCCCGCGGCGAGCCGGGCGCACGGGTCGTACGGGCTGAAGGTGAGTGCCCGGACCGAGGCGGCCAGTCGGTAGTCGGCCGGCGGGTGCAGGGTCCGGCTGGCGGCGGGTCCGGATGGGGTCACCCCGACACTCTGCCACTCGGCCTGGGCCTGGCAGCGGGCCTGGGGGCCGGGGGCGCCTCGGCCGGCTGGGGAACTGCGACGCGCGGATGGGTGGCGGTCAGCCGAATCGGCAGTCGCCGCTCCTCCGGAAGGACCTACTTGTCGGACGTGAAACATGTGTGCTGCGCGCAAAGCCCCTTAACGGCCAATAGGTCGTTCGCTACGAGGTGAACGGCTGATGTACCTGCTTCGAATCCGCTGTTAATGTCTCGCGTGCCGCTCCCCGTGTTGGCGGTCCTCTCCTACCGGCGCGCAGCGCCGCGGCCCGGTGGAAGGGATCTCCGGGGGCGGCCAACGGGGAAGCAAGTCAGAAGGGCGATCAGCGATGCGTGCTCGTTCAGCGTGTCACGACGTACCGGACCCGGCTCTGCCGGCATCGCCCCGCCGGCCCTGACCGATGGCGGGGACAGCCGCGGTCGTCAGCTCTGACGGGCCGCTACCATGATCGCGCTCAAGCTCTACCGCACCCTGCCGCAGGGGATGCGGCGCCGACTGATCGCGGTGCTGCCCCAGCACCGCCGGCTCAGCCTGGTGCGCACCCTCACCCGGCCGAGCGGCGGCGACACCGTGCGTGTGATCGGTTCGCGGGTGACCGTCAGCGACGGCGGCGCGCGGACCGAGGCCGAGGTGGTCGCCGCCGCAACGCCGCTGCAGATGTGGCACCGCAACCTCACCGCAGTGACCACCGCCCTGGCGGCGGCCGGGATCGACCACCACTGCCTGCGCAACGACGACTACCTGCGCAGCTCGGTGGCGGTGCTCGAGGACCGGCGGGCCGAGGTGCTCCGGCTGGTCCGCTCCGCCCCGGCGCTGTCCGGCGCGCATGTCCGCGTGGTCGAGGTACGGCCCGGGCGGAACCAGCCCGACCTGACGCCCACCGAGGTGATCCAGGTGTGGTTCCCGGTGACCGACGTCCGGGCGGGCGTGGTCCTGGGCGTCCAGTTCGCCTGCGAGATCGAGTTCTGGACGCGGGTGGGCGACGTCGTTCGCGCGCCCCGGCACAACGCGGTGGTCGACGAGGCGCCGGCCTGGGCGGAGCCGGTCCGGGTGGCGGCCGCGCTGATCAGCCACTTCGTCCCGGAGGCGGACGACCGCACCTACCGCACCCGCCGAGACCTCACCGTGCGCGCCCCCGACCGGGTGGGCTTCCCGATCGACGCCGTCTTCACCTGGGTGGACGGCTCGGATCCGGAGTGGCTGCGCCGGAAGGAGGCCGCGCTCGGCACCCCCGGCGGCCTGCTGCACGCCGTCGCGGCGAACACCTCCCGCTACCACAACCGCGACGAACTGCGGTACGCGATGCGCTCGCTGCACAGCTTCGCGCCCTGGCTGCGCCGGATCTTCCTGGTCACCGACAGTCAGCTGCCCAGTTGGCTCGACCCCAATCACCCGATGGTCACCGTCGTGACCCACGCCGAACTCTTCGCCGACCTCGGCGGGCGGTCGTCGTTCAACTCGCACGCGATCGAGTCCCGGCTGCACCGGATCGAGGGCCTCGCGGAGCACTTCCTCTACTTCAATGACGACGTCTTCCTGGGCCGACCGCTGCTGCCCACCCACTTCTTCCACGCCAATGGGATCGCGAAGTTCTTCCTCTCCCCGGCCCAGTTCGGCCTCGGGGAGGCGAAGCCGAGCGACCCGCCGGTGAACGCTGCCGGGAAGAACAACCGCTGGCACATCCAGCGGCAGTTCGGCGTCACCATCACGCAGAAGATGAAGCACACCCCGTTCGCGCTGCGGCGCAGCATCATGTACCAGATCGAGCAGGTGCTGCAGTCGGACGTGATGGCGACGGCGCGGCACCAGTTCCGGCACCACGGCGACCTCTCCATCCCGTCGTCGCTGTACCAGTACTGGGCCTACCTGACCGGTCAGGCTGTGCCGGGCGACATCGAGTACGAGTACGCCGACCTCGGCCACCCCTCGACGCCCGCCCGCCTCGCCGAACTCCTGGCCCGCCGGCACCGCGACGTCTTCTGCCTCAACGACACCGACTCCGACCCGGAGGTCTTCACGGAGCAGGAGAGCATGCTGGCCGACTTCCTGCCCCGATACCTGCCCTTCCCCGCACCGTTCGAGCTGCCCGACCACGTGGTCGCCGAGCGCCGGAAGCTGGGGGCGACCGCCCTGTGGCGGCAGGCCCGAAGCGGCGACCGGCACGGCAGGCAGGTGGACGCGGCGACGACTCCCTCGCTCCGGGTCGGCAGGCAGGTGGACGCGGCGACCGCGGCTAGAGTGCGGGTCAGCCCCCGGCTGGACGCGCCCACCTTGCCCTCGGTCCGCATCGCTGCCGCCCGCGCCGTCGACCACGACAAGGCCGCGCCACCCGGAGCCGGACCTTCCACCGCGTTAGGAGAGGCGCGAGATGCCTGATCACCTGGAGTGGGTCGAGCCGGTGCTCGCGCTCGCCCGTCGGGCCGCCCGGTTGCCGCGCGGTGCCCGGACGCCGTTCGCGCCCGTCGGGCGGCCGCGGTCGATGGCCGTCATGGCGCACCAGGACGACGACCTCTACTTCCTCAACCCGCTGCTGGTGAGCCAGCTGCACAGCAGCGAGGAACACCTGACCGTCTGCCTGACCGCGGGCGAGGGCGACGGCCGCAACGCGCCGGGCGGCACCAGGGAACACGCCGCCGCGCCGGTCGACTTCGAGGCCTTCGCGGCTGCCCGGTTCAACGGGCTGCGCTGCGCGTACGCCGACATGGTGCTGGGTGACCGGGACGCCAAGTGGCGCCGCGAGGTGACCACCCTGGCCGGCGGGGCCGAGGCCGACGTGTCGGTTCTGGTCGACGCGCCGCACGTCCGGCTGGTCGCGCTCAATCTCTGGTGCGCGCCCCCGCCGGACGCGGCTCCCGGCTCCGGTCCGCTGACCCGGCTCTGGACGGGCGAGGCCACCTCGACGCCGACGATGGTTCCGCTCGGGTCCCCGGTCACGGGGACCCACAGCTATTCCCGGGACAGCCTGGTCGAGTCCCTCGTGGAGCTGATGCGGCGCTTCGAGCCCACCCTGCTGTGGACGATGGACCCGGATCCCGACCTGCAGGTGCACGACCGGGCCAACCCGCGGTACGCGGACACCGGGGACTACTCGGACCACATCTTCCACACGATCACCGGCCTCTTCGCCCACGAGGCCGCCGCCCGGTGGTTCGCGGAGGGGGGCGGTCGCCGCACGTCGGTCGAGGCGTTCCGCGGCTACTACGTCCGGCGCTGGCCGTCCAATCTCAGCCCGGAGGCGCGCGCCCGGAAGCAGCGGTACAAGGACGTGTACGGGTGGGCCGACCGCCGCCCGAGCGGCGATCCCGCCGGCCTGGGCGACCGGAAGGTCGGCGGCGACCTGATCGCCGGCGGCAACGCCTCCGGCACCACGCTGCGCTATCCCGGCTCGCGATCCTGGGCCGGTCCCGGGGCCGACGGCCGGCTCTCCGCCTTCGCGGTCCGGGGCGGACAGGTCGTGCACTGGCGGGAGGATCGCCCCGGCGAGTTCGCCGGGAGTCGGCGGGTGCCGGGGCGCAAGCTGCTGCCGCACGTGGACGCCGTGCCGACCGCGGACGGCGGCTGGCGCCTGTTCGCCGTGCGGCAGGGGCTGACCGCCGACCCGGCCCAGCACGTCCGCGACCTGTGGACGATCCTCCTGCCGGCCTCCGGCGACTACCGGGACGTGCGGTGGGAGTCGCTGGGCAACCCCAACGCGCAGAGCGGGCCCGCGAAGCGGCGCAACATCGGCATGCCGCAGGCCGTTTCGCTCCCCGGTGGCCGACTGCTCGTCCTCACCAGAAACGCCGGCAAGGGGCTGAGCGGTCGGCTGCACGACGGCGCCACCTGGACGCCCTGGCGGGACCTCGGCGGTGGGGACACCCAGGAGGGCCTGACCGCGGTCGCCCTGGACGACGGGTCGGTCGAGGTGCTCGCCGCGGGCCGCAACGGCATCGCCCGCTGGCTGGTCTCCACGGCGGGGGAGCTCACCGCCAAGTTCTCGGTGGTGCGCACCGAGGCGCCCGCGGGGCCGCCCACCGTGGTGCGGTTGCCCGACGGCAGCCGGATGATGTTCTGCCGGTGCCGGGACTCGGCGTCGGTCGTGTCCTTCCGCACCCGCGGCGACGGCCAGGTCTGGGACCCGTCCAGTCTCGTCGACCTCGGCGGTCATGGCGGGCCCGGTCCGATCGCCGCCCGGTTCGTCCCGGACAGGCGCGAAGTGCTGGTCGCCGTCCGGGACGATGCCTCGGCGACGAGCGTGCTCCGGGTGGGGCCCGACGGCCGGGCCCGCGGCACCTGGCTGCGGGAGGCCACCCCGGTCGCCGGCAGTCACGCGGTGTCGGTCGACTCCTCCGGGCGGCCCGTCGTGCTGGCGGTCTCCGCCGGCGGCGGGTTGCTCACCCTGCCGGTGACGCCCTCGACGTCGTCGGTCAGCTCGATGAAGGAAGTTCCGTGAACGACGCCCTCCCCGGTCCGCAGACGCTCCCGACCCCGGCGGTCTCCGCGCCGGCCGGGTGGCCGGCGCCGGCCACGCCGGCCGGTGAGCCGGACGACATCCGCGAGGTGCTGGTCGACGGGGGACGCCGCCGCGCCCACATGCACGCCGACCTCAGCCCGCTGCGGGGCCGTCAGCTCAACGTCGCCGCGGTGGCCGGCGCGCTCGAGGCGCACGGCGTGGACCACTTCCTCGTCCGGGGCATGGACGACCGGACGCCGGTGATCGGCGTCAACGAGGAGGACCGGGTCGCCGCCCTCGGCGCCCTGGAGAAGCTCGGCGCGGCCGGCCCCTGCTACGTGAGCCAGGTGCTGCCGAAACCGCCGATCGTCAGCGCGCTGCGGGACGCCGCCGATCCGGCCGCCTGGGTCGACCTGCACCGGGCGCGGGCGCTCAAGATGACCTGGTTCCGGATCGACCCGACCGAGAAGCTGGTCCTCGGCGCCGCGTACGGGTGCGAGATCGAGTTCTGGCGGCCGGACCGGAAGGCCGACGTGCTGCGCGCGCCGCGCCGCAACCGGATGATGCCGGCGGTGTCGATGGCCGGCGTGCCGGTGGAGGTCGGCGAGCACCGGTTCACCCGGCTCGCCGCGGCCACCAAGCCGGGCCCGCGCTTCCGCACCCGGCCGGAGTTCGATCACTCGCTCCCGGACGACATCGACTTCCCGATCGACGTCGTCTACACCTGGGTGGACGGCGCGGACCCGGAGTGGCAGCGCCGCCGGGCCGAGGTCAAGGGCGAGGCGTTCCACGCCGAGGCCGCCAGCGAGTCGCGGTACATCAACCGGGACGAGCTGAAGTACTCGCTGCGGTCACTGCACCTCAACGCGCCCTGGGTACGCAACATCTACATCGTGACCGACCGGCAGCGGCCGGCCTGGCTCGACCTGAGCGCCGGCAACATCTTCCTGGTCAACCACGAGGACATCTTCCCCGACCGGAGCGCGCTGCCGACGTTCAACTCGTGCGCGATCGAGAGCCAGCTGCACAACATCGACGGCCTCGCCGAGCACTTCCTCTACCTGAACGACGACATGTTCTTCGGCCGGCCGCTGGCGCCCCAGACCTTCTTCCTCGCCAACGGCAACACCAAGTTCTTCCTGTCCCAGAACCGGATCCCGATCGGCCCGATCACCAGTCTCGACAGCCCGGTCGACGCGATGATCAAGAACAACCGGCGGCTGATCGAGGAACGGTTCGGCCGGACCCTGACCCAGGGCAGCCAGCACGTGCCGTACCCGCTGCGGCGGAGCATCCTGGCGGAGATCGAGCGCGAGTTCCCGGCGGAGCACGCCCGCACGGTGCGGAGCAGGTTCCGCAGTGCCACCGATCTCACCATCACCTACTCCCTGCACCACTACTACTCCTTCCTGACCGGGCGGGCGCTGCCCGGCCACGTCAACTACGGCTATGTCCAGCTGGCGGTGCCGGATCTGGCCGCCCGACTGAAGCGGGCCGAGGCGCGTCGGGACTGGGACACCTTCTGCATCAACGACGCGTTCTCGACGTACGCCCAGCTCCAGCAGCAGATGGCCATCCTGGAACCGTTCCTGGAGGCGTACTTCCCGGTGCCCAGCCCGTACGAGTCGGCAGGCCAGCGGTGAAGTACTCCTTCCTCATCCACAACTTCTACGGCGTGGGTGGCACCAATCGGGCGGTGCTGAACCTGGCCACCGCGCTGCTGGAGGGCGGACACCAGGTCGAGGTCGCGTCGGTGTTCCGCCGGCTCGATCGGACCATGTTCGACGTCGACGAGCGGATCACCGTCGTACCACTGGTCGACACCAGGCCACGGCGGCCGGACCGGTCCAATCCGCGGCACCGGGAACCCTCGACACTGATCCCCGAGACCGAGGAGTTCCACCTGCACTACAGCCGGCTGACGGATGAGCGGATCGTCCGCTACCTCCGGTCCACCGACGCGGATGTCGTCGTGGGCACCCGGCCGGGGCTCAACCTCGCCGTGGCCCGGCATGCCCCGGAGCATGCCGTGCGCGTCGCGCAGGAGCACATGACGCAGGACCTGATCGACGACGCGGTGAAGGCCGAGATCCGCCGGTACTACCCGCGCATCGACCTGGCGTACACCGTCACGAGCGCGGACGCGGCCGCCTTCCGCGCCGGCAACCCGGTGCCGGGCACCCGGATCGAGGTGCTGCCCAACAGTTCGCCACCACCCGGCGTCCCGCCCGCCGACGGGCGGAGCAGGATCGTGGTGGCGGCCGGGCGGCTCGACCCGATCAAGCGGTACGACCGACTGATCACCGCCTTCGCCCGGGCGGCGGTGGACTGTCCCGGTTGGACCCTGCGGATCTACGGCGACGGCGAGCAGCGGCAGGCGCTCGCCGCGCTGATCCGGGAGCTGGGCGTCTATGACCAGGTCCAGCTGATGGGCCGCCGCGATGACATGTCGACGGAGTGGGTGAAGGGGGCCATCGCCGCCGTCTCCTCGGAGCGCGAGTCGTTCGGCATGACGATCGTCGAGGCCATGCGGCTCGGCCTGCCGGTGGTCAGCACCGACTGCCCGGTGGGTCCGCGCGAGATCATCGACGACGGTGAGGACGGTCTGCTGGTCCCGAGCGACGACCTCGACGCGTACACCGGCGCGCTGCTGACGCTGATGCGGGACGACGAGGTGCGTGCCCGGATGGGCAAGGTGGCTCTGGCCAACTCCGCTCGCTTCGATCCGGCCCACCTGGCCGCCCAGTTCGCTCGCGACTGCGAAGAGGTGCTGACCGTCCGGCGCGCGGAGCCGCCCCGGCGCCCGCGGGCCGGGCGCCGGGTGCCGAGGAGCGGGTTGACCCGGTCGGTCCTCGCCCGGGGCGGCGAGCTGCTCCGGGAGCCGGACCTGGTCCGGACGCTGGCCGATCCGGTGCTGCGCGGGATCGCGGGGAACGACCTCGCTCGACGGGCGAGCATGGGGGCGCTCGTGCGGCTGGCGCGGGTCCGGCGGGTGCGGGGCACCAGCACGCGGCTGCAGCAGGCGATCCGGCGGCGAGTCTCGGCCCCGACCGACGGTCCGATCGTGGACTGCCTGGTGCTGCCCGACTTCGGACTGCAGTGGTCCGTCGACGCGGCGACCTGCGCTGGCGAGGCGTCGGTCGTGCTGCGCAACCGCGACACCCGCGAGGTCGTCCAGGTGGCCCTCGCCCCGGCGGTCGACGGCCTCCGGCACGTCGGCACGCTGGCCGCGGCCGCCCTGCCCGAGGGTCGGTGGAATGTCTATCTGATGGACGGGCAGGGAGTCCGGCGCCGGGTGCGCCCGCAGCGGCTCGACAGCCGGTTCCTCGCCGGCGGGCCGGACGACGGACCCGCCGGGGGGCTGTCGGGGGTGCGGGCGCACGTGCCCTACCGCACCGCCGACGGCTTCCTCGCGGTGCGCAGCTGGGTGCGCGCCGCCCACGCCGAGGTTCGCCGGATCGCGCTCGACGGCGAGGACGTCACGATCGCGTTCACGTGGCACGGACCGGGCATCCCGGACGGCGCGGTGCTCCGTCGCCGGGGCGACCGACCGGAGTCGCTCGCCGTGTCGACCGCGTCGGCGACCGACGGGACGATGACCATGCTGGTGCCCCTGGCGCCGCTGACCGACCTCCGGCTGGGCCGCTACGAGGACTGGGACATCTTTCTCCGGCAGCCCGGCGGCCTCGACGAGGTCCGGCTGGGGCGGTTCGTCGACGACGTGGTCGACAAGAAGCGCACCTACAACTATCCGGAGATCCATCTGGCCCAGGAGGTGGAACTGGACCTGGTCGAGGAGGACCCGGCGCCGACGCTGCGGGTGCGCCCCTACTACACGATCGACAGTGAGCTGTCGATCGTCGTCATCGACCGGCCGTAGCCCTGACCCGAAGGAGAGGACCGCGGTGAGCGAGCCGAGGCAAGGGCGGTCGGACACCCCCCGGGCCGTCGCCGAGCCGACGAGGTTCGTCGACACCTACCGTCGGGTGCTCAGCCCGCAGGCCCGCCGGGCCATCGCCAAGCGGTTGAGCCCGCAGACCCGTCACCAGGTCAAGCAGTGGGTGGCCCAGGTGACCGGCGACCAGCAGCCGTCCGTGCGGCGGGGGGAGCGGCTGGCCCGCCGCCAGCCGGAGCTCCTGGCCGGCGGCGACCGCGTGCTCGTCACGGTGGATCGGCGGGCCCGGGTCGCTCTGGTCCGCCCGGAGGTGTCGCCCTGGTCGGCCCGGGCCGCCAACCTCGCCGCGGTCACGGCGGCGCTCGCCGAGGCCGGGGTGGAGCACTTCTGCGTACGCGGCCGCTCCGACCGCAACGCGGTGGTCGCCGTCGACGCCGCCGACCGCGACCGGGTGTACGCGGCGCTGGCCGAGGCCTGCCGCCGACTGCCCGGGTACGTCTCCGAGGTGACCGGCGATCAGCCGCGGTCGTCCGCGCCGGGCTTCGAGCCGCACGCGTGGCGACGGCTGCGCGACGCCAACGTGCTCCGGATGACCTGGTACTGGACCGACCCCCGGCACCGGCTGGTGCTCGGTGTGCCGTACGGCTGCGACGTGGAGCTCTGGACCCGGCGGGAGGACCGGCTGGTCGCCCCCCGCCGGAACCTGGTGACGGAATCGGTGCCGGTGGTGGGTGCCGTGGTCCACGCGCCCGCCGACCTGTTCACCGTGCTGGGGCCGACCACTCCGGCGGTGACGGTCCGGACCCGTCCGGAGTTCGCGATCCGGCTCCCCGGGGACGTGACGTTCCCGGTCGACGTCGTCTACACCTGGGTGGACGGCACCGATCCGGAGTGGCTGCGCCGGCGCGCCGAGGTGGCCGGTACGCCGTATCACGCTGAGTCGGCGAGCGCCGCGCGGTTCCTCAGCCGGGACGAGCTGCGCTACTCACTGCGCTCGCTGCACACCTACGCCCCCTGGGTGCGTACCGTCTACCTGGTCACCGACGACCAGGTGCCGCCCTGGTTGGACCGTTCGGCCCCGGGCCTGCGAGTGGTCAGCCACCGGGAGATCTTCCGCGATCCGTCCATGCTGCCGACGTTCAACTCGCACGCCATCGAGAGCCAGCTGCACCACATCGAGGAGTTGTCCGAGCACTTCCTCTACTTCAACGACGACGTCTTCCTCGGCTGCGAGGTCACCCCGAAGGACTTCTTCCTGGCCAACGGCATCACGAAGTTCTTCCCCTCGCCGGCGCTGGTGCCACCAGGGCCGCCGTCGGCGGACGACATCCCGGCCTCAGCCGCCGGCAAGAACAACCGACGGCTGATCGCGGAGCGCTTCGGCACGGTGCTGACGCAGAAGATGAAGCACATGCCGCACGTGCTGCGGCGCAGCGTGCTGTACGAGATCGAGGAGACGTTCCCGGCCCAGCACCGGGGCACCGCCGGCAACCGCTTGCGCAGCATGGCCGACATCTCGATCGCCTCGTCGCTGCACCACTACTACGCTTTCCACACCGGTCGCGCGGTGCCGGGGGAGCTGGAATACACCATCGCCGAGCTGTCCCATCCCGACACGCCCGCGCGCCTCGCGCACCTGCTCGCGCGACGGGACCGGCACGTCTTCTGCCTCAACGACGCCTTCTCCACGGAGGAGGACATGGCCGCCCAGCTGTCGATCCTCACGCCCTTCCTGGACACCTACTTCCCCGTGCCGAGCCCCTGGGAGAAGAGCTGAGGCCGGCCCCAACGCGGCCCCGCAACGCCGGCCTCGAGCGGGCCGGCGCCGCAGCCGGGACGCGAAGCGCTGCCGGTACGCGTCCCCTGCACGACGGTGACCGGCCGCGCCCTCCCCGGCTGCGACCGGCCACCGTGTCCAGGTGTGGCGCGGTTCAGTACGAGTAACCCGAGCTGCCGCCGTCGGAACTGCCCGAGTCGCCCGACGACGGCGGGGCGACCGGCTTCGGGGTGCCGGTGGGCAGGCAGGTCAGGTTCTTCTTGCCGTTCCGGTCGACCACGAACCAGGTGCCGCCGACACCCTGGCCCTTCCACTGGCCGGGCTTCTTGTCGCCGATGTACCGGTAGACCGGCCAGCCGCCGATGGTGATCTGCCGGGTGCCGTCCTGCCGGGTGACCGTGCCGACCTTGTCGTCGGAGACGCCCTGAAGCTCCGGGTTGCCGTCGGTCAGCGCGGGCGGCCAGACCTTGGCGCACTTGTCCACGCAGTTGGACGACGGCGGGTCCGCCGAGTCCTTGTCGAAGCGGTAGAGGATCCAGCCGTCCTGGTCGGTCACCACGTTGCCCATCCGGGCGACCTTCTTGCCGATCAGCCGTTCGGTGAGCCGGACGTCGGCCGGCGGCGCCTGGTCGTCGGTGGCCTCCGCGCTCGCGGTGGCTTCCGGTTCGGCCGTCGCGGTGGGTTCGGCCGCGGCGACGGCGACCGGCTCGGCCGCGCTCGAGTTCGCCCCGTCGTAACCCGCGGGAGCGCAGGCCGTTAGTGCAACCATCGCGCTCGCGGCGATGACGGTCCGCTTCATCTGTGCCACGTGCCCTCCTCATGCTTGGCAGTTCACGGGGTAGTACGGCCCGTTCTCTGTCAAGGTTGAAGGCGAAAGCGTGCTGCATTTCACAGTGGATCCGTTGAACCGTTCCGGGGCCCGGCAAGTGACCGAGCACGTCGGCTCCTCCTCCGCCGGGCACGCCGAAGCGGCGCCGGGGCACTGCCCGGCGCCGACGTCGTGGCGGGTCAGAGGTCGGCCACCGTCACCAGCGGGCTGGCCACCCCCTTCGCGTCGATCGACTGCACCTGGATCTTCTCGATGTCGTCCCGTCCGGCGGAGGTGGACGCGGTCAGCTCCAGCGGGAGCTGATTGCTGTTGGTCCCGTAGCCGCCGCCCGGCACGGCCCAGGTCGAGATCACCTCGGTGGTGGAGTTCTTCCGGATCACCACCAGTCGGCAGGTGCGCGGCCCGGGCAGCTTGGCGAGCTGAAGGTCGATCCTGGTGCCGTACTCCTTCGAGGTGAGCCACATCGTCGTCTTCACCCCGGTGGTCGGATCGGTGGCGTCGTGCTGCTCGCCCTCCTGCTCATTACCGCCGATGTTCGGGTCGTTGGGGTCGGCCGGGACATCGCTCGGCGGGGCGGTGACCGGCGTGGTCAGGGTCGGCTCCGCGTACGGGACCCGCTCGTCGCCGATGCCCGCGATGCCGGCGATGCCGACGCCGCTGACGCCGCCGAAGACCACCACGGCCGCCGCCGTGGCGAGCAGCTGGCGGAACCGGGCGCGCCGCCGGTCGAGCCGCACCGCCATCAGGGTCCGGTCCAGCAGGGCGGGATCGGTGTGGGTCTGCTCCAGGGCGGTCATGGTCTCCCCGTCGATCCCGGAGAGCAGCCCCACCACCGGCACCATGGTCTCCAGCTCCGCCGCGCACGCCCAGCAGGTGGCGAGGTGCTCCTCGAACCGCTCGGTGTCCTGTTGATCCAGCACGCCCAGCGCATACGCGGCCACGTCCAGGTGATCTGCCCGGCTCATTCCGTCACCCCCCGCTCCTGGAGAGCCGTGCGCAGCGCGCGCAGCGCGTAGTAGACCCGCGACTTGGCGGTGCCGAGCGGAAGGCCCAGCTCCGCGGCCGCCTCCGGCACCGTCCGCCCCCGGAAGTACGTCGCCACCAGGATCTCCCGGTGCGACTGGCTCAGCGTACGCAGCGCGTCCGCCACCGTCATCGTCCGCAGGACCCGGTCCGTGCTGTCCGCCTCGGCGAACGCGGTCAGGTCCCGGTCGTACGTCTCGGTCGGGCGGGCCTGTTCGCTGCGGTGCTCGTCGATGGCGATCCGCCGGGCGACGGTGACCAGCCAGGGTCGCAGCGACCCCTGCCCCTGCGTGCCCAGCCGGTGCGCGTTGCGCCAGGCGCGCAGCAGCGTCTCCTGGACGATGTCCTCGGCGCGCTGCCGGTCGCCGCCGGTCAGTCGCATCACGAACATCAGCAGCGGGCCGGCGTGCTCGGCGTAGAGCAGCCGGATCAGCTGGTCGGAATGACTGACCTCAGTGGAGGCTGCCTGGTGGCGTCCGGGCACCGGTCGCGGCGTCACCGGGCCATTCTGGCGATCGCCGGGACACCCGTCGACCCCATGGCCCGACCCCGACGCGCGCGACGGCTGGGCCCGGGCGAACATCCACTCGGGCCTTGCCATGTCGCCCTGCCAGCCGGCCGCCACCGCATGCATGCAGACCTCCGGGTGTCCAATGACATCAGCCGGCCCCCACGGGCATGGCCGCCCGGTGATACGGAGTGACCCGCCGAGCGGATCAACGGCGCACGGAGAAAATTCCGGGCGGGGGTGGGGTGGAGGCGGTGGCGTCCGCGTCGTGCACCACCGGGGCGCCGCCGGCGAACCGCTCCAGTTCGTCGCCGGCCAGCACCCGCCCGGGGAACCAGTCGCCGGCCGCCCGTCGGGTCAGCTCCGGCACCGGCGGCTCGACCCGCCCCGCCACCAGCACCAGGTTTCCGTAGCGCCGGCCACGCAGCACCGCCGCGTCGCCGACCACGCAGGCCCGCGGCAGCACCGACCGGACCGTGGCGACCTGGGCGCGGGCGTGCCGCAGCGGCGGCCCGTCGGCGATGTTGGCGAGGTACCAGCCGTCCGGGCGGAGCACCCGGGCCACCTCGGCGACGTACTCCACCGAGGTCAGGTGGGCCGGGGTGCGGGCGCCGGCGAAGACGTCCGCCACCACCACGTCGTAGCTGCCGTCCCGGCTGGCGGTCAGGGTCGCCCGGGCGTCGGCCACCCGGACCCGCAGCCGGGGGTCGGTGGGCCAGGGCAGGACCCGGCGGACCAGCTCGACCAGGGCGCCGTCCACCTCGGACACCCGCTGGCTCGACCCCGGTCGGGTGGCGGTGACGTAGCGGGGCAGGGTCAGCGCGCCGCCGCCGAGGTGCAGCACGCGCAGCGGCGCACCGGCCGGGGCGATCAGGTCGATCGCGGCGGCGAGCCGCCGGACGTACTCGAACTCGAGGTGGGTCGGGTCGGCCAGGTCCACATGCGACTGCGGGGCGCCGCCGAGGAGCAGCGTCCACGAGCCGGCCCGGGCCGGGTCCGGCACCAGCTCGGCCTGCCCGGTGTCGACCTGCTCGATCACCCGGTCGGCGCGGCGTCGGCGGCCCATCAGCGCCGGATTCCCCGGGCGGCCGCGGTCAGCACCCGGTGCAGCAGGCGGGCGTCACCGAGCAGGCCGCGCAGCCGGCGTTCCAGCCCGGCGATGGGGACGAGGTTCTGCGGGGCGCGCGGGTCCTTGTACGGCGTGGAGGCGAACCGGGGGAGGGTGACCAGGGAGAGGTCGGCCAGCTTGATCGCCTCGGCCGGGGTCAGCTCGGCCGAGCACTCCACCCGCACGATGCCGGCCCAGGGCGCGCCACTTGCCACCGGCAGCCGGAGATACCAGGAGTAGCCGCCCCAGGCGGTGCCGAGCCGGAACACCGGCGAGCGCTGGCCCGGCACCAGCCCGGTCACCACCGCGGTCAGCCGGGCGTCCAGGTACTGACTGTGCTGGGTCTTGATGTAGCCCAGGGTGCGCGGCAGTTGCCGACGGCTGCGCAGCGGACCGTCCACCACCAGCAGGTCGCCGTCGACCCGCGCGGCGTTGGAGACCTCCACCTCCAGCGCGGTCAGCGGACCCTGCACCGCCGCCGGGAGCTTGCTCAGCTCGCCGGTGCCACCCACCCGGTGCACCGGGTAGCGAATCTGGCCGGCCACCACGTCCGCCACGGACGGGCTGGCGGTGAAGAGACCCCGGCCGACCCGGGCGCCGGCCAGCTCCGCCGCGCCGCGCTCCAGGTCGCAGCGGACCACCCCGGCGGCGTACGAGGCGGCGAGGCCGGGGAAGGAGCCGCCGTCGTCCTCGGCCGTCCAGAGGCTGGCGTCGATCCGGCGTACCCCGTCGACCAGCAGCACCACGTCCGGGGCGAGCACGTCCCGCCGGACGCCGATCGCCCGCCAGTCCACCGCCGGCAGCTCGACGTCCGCGTCGACCTGGGCGCTGCTCGGCGCCGCCGGCCCAGCCGCCGACGCCTCGAACGAGGCCCCGTACGCCGGATCCCACGCGTCGACGAAGAACCGCGGTCGCGTCACGCCGCCCCCGTATTCACAGGCCGGTCCGTTCTACCCGGGCCGTGCGGGCGTCCTTGCGGACCTCGAAGCGGACCGGGATCCGCTCGGCCAGCGCCGGCACGTGGGTGACCACGCCGACCATCCGGTCGCCACGGGCCGCGAGATTTTCCAGGGTGGCGGCGACGGTGTCCAGGGTGGCCGCGTCCAGCGTGCCGAAGCCCTCGTCCAGCACGATCGACTCCAGGCTCGCCGCGGTGGTCGACATCCCAGCCAGCTGCTCGGAGAGGGCCAGCGCCAGCGCCAGCGAGGCCTGGAAGGTCTCCCCGCCGGAGAGGGTCCGCACCCCCCGGCGCAGCCCGGCGTCGTGGTGGTCGACGACGAAGAACTCCCCCTTGTCGTGCACCAGGTCGTACTGGCCGTTGGAGAGCTCGCGCAGGATCCGCGACGCGCCGTCGACCAGCAGGTCCAGCGCCTCGGCCAGCAGCCAGCGCTCGAAGTTGTTGGCCCGCAGGTGCCCGGCGAGGGCCCGGGCCACCCGGGCCTCCCGCTCGTGGCCGGCCCGCTGCTCGCGCAGCCCGGCGGCCTGTTCGCGCCGCTCGACCAGCCGGCGCAGCTCGGCCTCGGCGCGTTCCACCGCCACGGCAGCGGCCCGGACCGGGTCGTCCGGGACGTCCAGCCCGGCGTCGGTGAAGAGGCCTCCGATCCGCTCGTCGACCGCCCCGGCGGCCGTCCGGGCCTCGGTGACCGAGGCGGCCAGCCCGACCCGCTCGGCGCGCCGCCGGTCGGCCTGCTCACCAGCCCACGCGGCCAGGGCGGCCCACGCGGCGGCCACGTCGTCGCGTTCCGCGGTCGGCGGGCCGAACCGGGCCAGCCCGTCCCGGGTGGTGTCGAAGTCCCGCCACGCCGTGCGCAGCCGCTCCTCGGCGCCGTCGAGCGCCCCACGGGCCCGTCGGGCGGCGTCCCGGCCGGCGCGCACGGCGGCCGCCGCCTCCTCCAGCGCCCGCCGCAGCCGGGCATGCTCGTCGAGATCCCGGCGCAGCGCCGCCGGGGTGGCCGCACCGGAGAGCTGCTCGTCCAGCTCGGCCAGCCGGTCCCGGAACTGATCGTGCTGGGCGCGGGCCCGCAGCAGCACCCGCTCCAGGTCGCGGGCGGCGGCATCGCGCTCCTGCACCACCCGCTTCGCCGCCTCGGTGGCGGCGCGGGCCGCCTTCCCGGCGGCGGTGGCCCGGGCCACCGCCGACCCGGCGGGCACCGCCGGCACCCGGGTCACCACCTGCTCGCACACCGGGCAGGGCGCGCCGTCGACCAGGTGCGCGCGGAGCGCGACGGCCTGGTCGGTGGCCTTCGCCGCCTCGTGCGCGCGGAACGCCGCCTCCAGCTCCGCGTCGGCGCGCTCGGCCGCCACGCGGGCCGCGGCCAGGGCCTGGGCCGCCGCGTCGTGCTCCGCCTGCGCCGCGGTCACCGCTACCCGCACGGCCGCGGCCTCGCCGGTCAGCCGGTCCCGGTCCGCGTGCGCCTTCAGCAGCAGGCGCAGCGCGCTCTCGTCGCCGGCCCCGGCCAGCTCGCCGCGCAGCTTCTCCTCCCGCTCCTCGGCCAGCGCCACCGCGGTGGCCGCCTCGTCGGCGGCGGCCCGGGCGGCGGTGACGGCCTGGGCCAGCTCGGCGATGCGGCCCGGCGCCCGCACCCCGGCCAGCACGGCCAGCTCGGCGTCGAGGGCGGCCAGCGCCGCCGTCGCCTCCCGCGCCGTCGCTCGGGCCCGCTCCAGCTCCGGTACGGCCACCGCGACCGCCCCGGCCAGCTCGCGCATCCGGCCCACCCGCTCCTCGGCCGTGGCCAGCGCCGCGTCGTCGACGTCGGTGAGCCCGCCCAGCACCCGGTCGACGGCCTCCAGCTTCGCCTCGGCCTGGCCGGCACGCTCGGTGGCCCGCTTCTGCACCTCCTCGTAAACGCCGAGGCCGAGCAGGTTGACCAGGATCTGCTGCCGGGTGGCGGGCTTGGCGTGCAGGAAGTCGGCGAACTGCCCCTGCGGCAGCAGCACGCAGCTGGTGAACTGCTCGTACGGCAGCCCGACCGCCGCCAGCACCGCCTGCTCCATCTCGGCGGGGGTGCCGGCGACCACCTGGCCGAGATCCTCCGGGCTGAGCCCGGTGTCGAGCTTGGTCACGTCGAAGCCGGCGGGCATGAGCTGCAACCCGGCATTGGCGGTCTTGACGGTGCCGCGGCCGTCCCGGCGGACCACCCGGGTCGCCACGTACCGGTCGCCGGCGGACTCGAAGACCAGCCGGACGCGGGCCTCGCTGGCCGAGGGGGCGAGCGCGTTGGCCAGGCCGCGGGCACCACCCCAGCGGGGCACGGTGCCGTAGAGGGCGAAGCAGATCGCGTCGAGCACCGTCGACTTGCCGGAGCCGGTCGGGCCGACCAGGGCGAAGAAGTCCGCGTCGGTGAAGTCGACCGTGGTCTCCTCGCGAAAGACGGTGAAGCCGGCCATGTCCAGCCGCATCGGTCGCATCAGTGGTCGACCCCCTCGAGGAGCTCGTCGAAGAGTTCCTGGACGCCCTCGTCGGCGTGCCCCCGGCTGCTCAGGTAGTCGGCGAAGAGCTCGTGGGGGGAGCGGCCGGCGCGCTGGGCGGTGCGGGTGCCGCTGCCGGGCACGGGAACCAGCTCGGGGTCGATCCGGATCTCCAGCGCGCGGGGCAGCAGCTCCTGCACCTCCTCGCGGAGCCCCGCTCGGGGCTGCTCGCGGACGTACACCCGCAGCCAGCCCTCCGGCGCCTCGATCTCGGCGAGCTGGGCCAGGGTGCCCCGGACGGTGCGCAGCGGGACCGCCCCCGGCACCGGCACCTCCCGGATCTGGGCGGCGGTGGTCGCGGTGACCTCGACGACGGTCACCGAGCCGACGTTCTCCTGCTCGCCGAAGTCGACGGCGAGCGGGCTGCCGCTGTAGCGCACCGGGCAGGGCCCGATCACCCGCTGGGAGCGGTGCAGGTGGCCCAGCGCCACGTAGTGCGCGTTGCCGGGGAAGACCGTGGCCGGTACGGCGTACCCGAGGACGGTGTGCGCGTCCCGCTCGCCGCCGCCGGTGCTCGCGCCGACCACGGTCAGGTGGGCGGTGACCAGGTGCACCCGGTCGGGCTCGGTGAAGCCCTCGGTGAGCCGGGCCAGGACCCGCCCGAGGTGGTCGGCGTACGTCTGGTTGGCCTCGGCCGCGGTCAGCTCGTACATCTCCACGGCGCGGACGGCGTACCGCTGGGAGAGGAAGGGCAGCGCGGCCAGCTGCCAGCGCTCGCCGTCGGCGGTGACCCCGTCGATGATGTGGTCGGCCGGATTGTCCCGGACGCTGCCGCGCAGGGTGATCCCGGCCGCCTCGGCCCAGGGGCGCAGCGCGTCGAGCGCCGCGCCGTTGTCGTGGTTGCCGCCGATGGCGACCACGTCCGCCCCGGTGCGCCGCAGCGCGGTCAGCGCCCGGGTCACCAGCCGGGTCGCCTCCGGGGTGGGCGCCGCGGTGTCGTAGAGGTCACCGGCCACGATGACCAGGTCAGGGCGCTCGGTGCGGGCGGTCTCGATCACCTGGGCCAGCACCTGCTTGTGCTCCTCGGCCCGGGACTGCCCCTTGAGGACCTTGCCGACGTGCCAGTCGGAGGTGTGCAGGATCTTCATGGGTGGTCACCGCCCTCAGAACGGAATGTCGTCGTCGGTGGGCCCGGAGCCGACCACCGCGAACGGGTCGGCCGACTGGGTGATCGAGCGCAGCGTCTCCGACGGGGCGCGGCCGGCCTCGGAGACCCGGGTCGCCCAGGCCGGGAAGGGGAACTCCAGGCAGAGCGGCACCGGGATGTCTGGCTGGTTGACGAACATGGTGCCCGGCTTGGCCAGCAGCGCCCGCTGGCGCTGGGCCGGCGGGAGGAAGCCGTACTCGGGACGGGACGCCTCGGCCGGGTCGAGCCGGCCGACCACCCGGATCGCCGAGTTGGTGACGATCCGCCGTTCCACCTCGCTCGCCGTCTGCTGCGCGCCGACCAGGATCACCCCGAGCGAGCGGCCGCGCTCGGCGATGTCCAGCAGCACCTCCTTGATCGGCGACGAACCCTCGCGCGGGGCGTACTTGTTGAGCTCGTCGAGGACGACGAAGAGCAGCGGCTTGGCGGTGCCGGCCTTCTCTTTGCGCTCGAACTCGCTCTTGAGCGTCACGCCGACCACGAACCGCTGTGCGCGGTCCGGCAGGTTGTGCAGGTCGACCACGGTGACCTGGGCGGACTCGGCGGTGTTGATCGAGTGGGGGCGGCGGGTGGCGAGGTCGCCGCGGATGAGCCGGCCCAGGTCCTTCTTGCTGCCGATCAGCCGCCGGGCGAACGCGTTGACCGTGCCCAGGCCGACCGCGCTGCCCGCCCAGTCGGCCCGGGTCTCGTCGTCGTTGAGCTGCTCGACGATGTGGTCGACCAGGTCGCCGTACGACCCGAGCCGGACGCCGTCGATGCTCACCCCGCCGTCGGCGGGCTGGGCGTACCGGGCCAGGTGGGCGGCGACAGAATGCACCACCATCGTGTACTGCTGGCGCTCGTCGTCGGCGTCGGCGAAGACGTACGGCAGGAGCCGGTCGGCGCAGAACTCGCTCAGCGTCCAGTAGAAGCTGTCCACCCCGGTGAGCCGACTGCTCACGTCCGGCGTGCCGGAGGAGTCGCCGACCCGGGGCGGGGCATACACCCGCACGTCGGGGAAGGCGCCGGCGGCCAGCCCGAGCTGCGCGTAACCGGCCCGGGTGGCCTCGTCGAGCCGGGCGTTGGGGTGGTCGAGAAAGAGCAGGTCCTCGCCCTTGACGTTGAAGATCAGCGCCTTGGCGTTGACCGCGTCGCCGCCGAGCACGCCGGAGCGGAAGACCGAGTAGAGGAGGAAGGTGGCGAAGCTGGTCTTGGTGGCCACCCCGGAGATGCCGGAGATGGAGACGTGGGCGCCCCGGGTGCCGTCGAGGAAGTCGGCGTTGAGGTAGACCGGGACGCCGTCGCGACCCATGCCCATCGGGATCCGGCGTTCCATTCGGTCGAAGTGCAGCGCGCGGGCCCGGGCGTCGCCCTCGGCCCGGTGCACGACGGCCCCCGGGGTGGGCGGGACGTAGAACTCCGGGTCGACCCGGGTGGTGGTGATCTCGGCGGCCTCCTGCACCTGCGCGGGGAGGGTGCCGTCGGCGATGGCGAAGACGTCGGAGTCGAACTGCGCGCCCTCGTGCCGGGCGCGGACCTGGGTGACCACGCCGGCGATGGTCACCGGCTCCCGGTCGGGCAACTCCCGGCGGGTGACCACCACGTCGTCGAGCTGGAGATAGCTGCCGGGGGCGACGGCGGTCCAGAAGGTCAGCGGGGTGGCGTCGGCGGTGCCGAGCACCCGGCCGACGCCTTCGCCGGGGCCGTCGAGCAGGTCGTCGGTCATCGGCGGACTCCGGTCGGCTGGTCGTCTCGGTCGCGGGGCACGAGGAGCATCCTGCCCGAGGGATGCGACAGGTTGCCACGCGACGCGGCGGATGCCACGCCACCACCTCTCACCGGAACGGGGCGTGCGCGCTCCGTCACCGGATCGTGGCCATTTCCGCCCGCCTGCGGCCAGCCGCGAGAACAATGCAGGTAGCCGACATCCCGGGCGCGAGGAGCGACCGTGACTTCATCAGGCGGCCGATGGGTTGCGCTGCTGGCCCTCGCCGTGCTGCCGCCGGTAATGGAGGCCGCCGTGCTGGTCGGCATCGGCTTCCACGCCGCCCGGGGCCTGGCTCCCCAGGTCACCGCCGTCTGGCCGTACGACTCATACCACGACCTGCGCTGGCTGCTCGTCTACCACAACTCCTGGTCGGCTTTTGTGCTCGGCCTGCTTGCCCTCATCGCGTTCCGTGGCCTGCTCTCGGCGGGGCTGACCGCGTCGGCCTGGCCCGGGCAGGTGGACCGTCCCTCGTTCGGTTGGCTCGTCAGGCGGAACCTGGAGGTCGCCGCGCTCGCCGCGGTGATCATCTCTCCGTGGGCCGCACTCTCGGTGGCGTTCTCCACGGTAGCGCTCTCCTGGTACCTGCTCTCCTCGCTCGTCCCGATGCTGCTGCTCGCCCCGTTCCTGCAGCGGGCGGGGGTGGTCGCCCGCTGGTGGCGGGGTCTGCCCACGATCGAGTTGCTCGGGTGGTCGCTGCTCAACTTCACCGTCCTCACCGTCGCCGCCGCCCTCATCGCGAGCGTTCCGGGCTGGTGGCCGGTCGCGGTGGCCGCCCTGTCCGGGGTGGCGAACGCGCTGCTCTGGCGGCAGACCGTGGCCGCGGCCGTGCTGCCTAAGCGCATTCGTTGGGCGCGGGTCCCGGTGGCACCGATCGCGATCGTGCTCATCATGGCCGCCGCGGTGGGATCGCAGTCGCTGACCGGCCTGCTGGTGGGCAGGCCGGGGGAGTGGCGTCCCCCCATCATCTCGCAGCGGCTGCCGGACCGGGTCCCGCACGCCGTGATCGCCATCGCCGGGCACGATTCGCAATGGGACGGACGGCCGGCGGCGGATCCGCGGGTCGAGCGTTTCTCCTACCGGGGGCTCGACGGCCAGGGCCGGCCGCTGCCGTACGGGCCGAGGGACACCCACCAGTCGTTGGAGGAGAGCGCGGTCCTGCTCGAGGCGCACGTCGACTCGCTGCACCGGCGTACCGGTAGGCCGGTGGCCCTGCTCGGGCAGAGCGAGGGCGCCATGGTGGCGCGCATGTACCTGGAGAAGGTGTCGAGGCCGTCCCCGGTGGAGGCGGAGATGCTGTTCAGCCCGCTGATCCAGCCGGGGCGCGCCTACTATCCGCCCCCTGGACACAGCGGTTGGGGGGTGGCCACGGGCTGGGGGCTGCGGGCGATCTTCGCGGTGGCGAACGTGCCGCAGAAGGTGAAGAGCAGTCCCGACCAGCCGTTCATCCGCTCGGTCCTCGTCAACGCACCGTTCTTTCGCAACCGCACGCTCTGCCCGGTGCCCGGGGTGCGCATGATCGCGTTCCTGCCCACGGTCAGCGCGGCGGAGGCGCCGCCCGGCGAGTACAGCCGGATCCCGACCTTTCAGCTGCCCGCCTTCCACGGCGGCCTGCTCGGCCGCCGCGCCGCCGAGGTGCGCGTAATGGACTTCCTGGCCGGTGATCCAGTCGAGCAGCCGAGACGGGAGTACGGCCTGCTGCAGCGGTTGGGTGCCGCGTGGCAGCCGCCTCCGCTCGCGCTGCCCCTCAACCCGGTCTGGTCGCCCGAGCGGGAGGCCGACCCGGCCCTCACCGGCCGCATCTGCGAGCCCCGCTGACCGCCCGCGGCGCTCCGACCACTCGGCGGCCCTACGGCTGCCGGCCGGGCGGCGCGGCACCGCGGCGGACCAGCAGCCGGATGGCCGCGCCGTTGAGCCCCACCACCAGCACCGACCGGATCGGCGCGTAGGGGAAGAGGAGCAGGTCGGCGGCGATCGCCAGCACGGCTGCCGCGATGGCGAACCGGACCGTGGCCCGCCGGCCGGTGAACACCAGCAGCCCGGCGACCATGACCGCCGCGCCGATCGCCACGTGCAGCCAGGCCCAGCCGGTGATGTCGACCCGGTAGGCGCTCTGCCGCGTCACCACCACGAACGGATCCCCCATCGTGTTGGCATACGCGGTGATCACGTCGACCAGGCCGGAGCCGGCCAACAGGCCACCGGCGAGCAACGGCCGGCGTCGGCCGTGGACCGCCACCTCGCCGGCTGCCTGCGGTGAGCCCATTTCCACAGCTTACGGACGGTGCGGCCGGGTCGGACCCGATCCTCGTCCAGATCGCCGGACCAGCCTCGTGGACGTGCTGGACGGGGCGGTGAGTCAGGCGGCGGGCGCGGCGCCGGCCGGTGGCGGCTCGGCCGCGTCCCGGGCGTACCGGAGCATCAGCACGCCGTCCTCGGCGGCGAGCACGTGCCGCAGCGGCAGCCGGCGCGGTGGGCTGGCGTCCCCGGCCGTGATCCGGCCCGCGCCGGCTCCGGCCAGCAGCGGCGTGACGGTGAGGCAGAGCTCGTCGACGACGTCGGCCGCGGTGAGCGCGCCGAACAGGTACGGGCCACCCTCGCAGAGCAGCTGACCCAGCCCGCGTCGGCGCAGCTCGGCGAGGCCGGCGGCGAGGTCCACCCGGTCGCCGCCGCAGCGGATCACGTCGGCGACCTCGGTCAGGCCGGGCGGCGGCTCGGCGGCATCCCCGGTGAGGATGAGCGGACGGACCGGCGCGTCGGCGAAGGCGCCCTGGGCCGGGTCGAGGTCGAGCGAGGCGGAGACCACCACCAGCGTGGGGTATTCGGCCAGGCCGTGCTCGCGGCGCCAGGCCCGGCGCGGCTCGCTGAGCCGGACCGACCCGTACCCCTCGTGCCGCAGCGTGCCGGCGGCCACCACCAGCCCGTCACAGAGCATCCGCAGCAGCCCGAAGACCCGCTTGTCCGCTTCGCCGGACAGCCCGGCGGAGTACTCGTCCACCGTGACCGCACCGTCGATGCTGGACACGAAGTTCACCCGCAGGTGGGGCCGGTCCGCGCGGCCGTAGAGCGCGGCCAGCTCCGAATCGGTCAGCGGCGCTGTCGCCGGTGCGGGCCAGACCCGGGAAATCGGGACTTCGCCGCTCATTCGCTCGCCGGACCGGTGACCGGAGGGGTCGGTCGGGGGGTACGGTGCTGGCAGTCGCACCAGTTCCGCCCCGGACAGTCGTCGTGCCGTCGTTCGCGGCACGCTCGGCAGATCATGCTGGCAGCCTATGCCGAGGGAGGATGGGACAGCATGCCGCGTCAGATCTTCCAGCTGAAGGTCGCCCTGGCCGGGGTCCGGCCGCCGGTGTGGCGGCGGGTGCTGGTCCCCGGCGGCTACACCCTCGACCGGCTGCACCGGGTGGTGCAGTACGCGATGGGCTGGCGGGACTGCCACCTGCACTCGTTCGAGATCGACGGGCTCCAGTACGGCGAGCCGGACCCCGACGGCGAGCTGGCCCTCCGCGACGAGCTGGACGTCCGCCTGGACGCGGTGGTCGGCAAGGGCAGCCGGTTCCACTACACCTACGACTTCGGCGACTGGTGGGAGCACGACCTGCTGGTGGAGGACGTCTGCACCGCCGACCCGGACGAGCGCTACCCCTCCTGCGTCGACGGGGCGCGGGCCTGCCCACCGGAGGACGTCGGCGGCCCGTCGGGCTACCTGGTCCTGCTGGCCGCCCTGGCCGAACCGGGCCACCCCGAGCACACGGCGATGCGGGAGTGGGCCGGCGCGCGCTTCGACCCGGACGCCTTCGACGCCGCCCGCGCCTCGACCCTGCTGCGCCGCCTCTGCTGATCGGGTCGGCCCCGCTGAGCCTGAAGGGCCCCGTCGACGCGTCGCGGACGAACGACGCGGTAACGAAATGGAACGCTCCCATCGGTCTATTGACACTCTCTGACATCGACCGGCAGGCTTGTGGGAGCGCTCCCGACTGTGGCGCGGATCTCATTCGTGACCCTTACGGCACCAGCGGCGGCGGCGAGCGCGGCACGGCACCCCCCACCACACGACACCAACCTCACCACCGAAAAGAGGGGTCTCGGATGAGCGTCCCAATCCGGCGCCGCCGGTTCGCGGCCATCGCGCTCGCGTCCGTCGCGGTCCTCGCCACCGCCACCGCCTGCGGCGACGACTCGTCGGGCACCGCTGGCAACGACGGCCCGATCACCCTCGTCGTCGACGTCTTCGGCGACCAGGGCTTCGGCTACGACGAGCTCTACAAGCAGTACGAAGCGGATCACCCGAACATCAAGATCCAGGAGCGGGGCAAGGGTCTCGGCCTCGGTGACTACAACACCCGGCTGACCCAGCAGATCACCGCTGGCTCGGGCGCGGGCGACGTGGTGGCCCTGGAGGAGGGCACCATCGTCCAGTTCTACGCCCAGGCCGACAAGTTCGTGAACCTCGCCGACTACGGGGCCACCGACCTCAAGGGCAACTTCCTGCCCTGGAAGTGGGAGCAGGGCACCACCCCCGACGGCAAGGTGCTCGGCCTCGGCACCGACGTCGGCTCGATGGCGCTGTGCTACCGCAGCGACCTGTTCAAGGCCGCCGGCCTGCCCACCGACCGCGAGCAGGTCGGCGCCCTGTGGGCCACCTGGGACGACTTCATCGCCACCGGCCAGAAGTTCGCCGCCGCCGACAAGAAGCACAAGTTCGTCGACTCGGCGACCAACTTCTACAACGTGGTGCTGATGCAGATCGCGGGGGCCGGCACCGGCTACACCTACTACGACAAGAGCAACAAGCTGGTCATCGGCGACAACCCGGACGTCAAGACGGCGTACGACCTGACCACGAAGATGATCGCGGCGAGCCTGTCCAACAACCTCCAGTCGTTCTCCAACGAGTGGAACGCCGGCTTCAAGAACGGCACCTTCGCCACCATCGCCTGCCCAGCGTGGATGACCGGGGTCATCAAGGGTCAGGCCGGCGACGCGGCGGCCGGCAAGTGGGACATCGCCAAGGCGCCCGGCAGCGGCGGCAACTGGGGCGGCTCCTTCCTGGCCGTGCCCAAGTCGAGCAAGCACGCCAAGGAGGCCGCCGAGCTGGTCAAGTTCCTGACCAGCGCCAAGGGTCAGATCGAGGCGTTCAAGAAGGTCGGCAACCTGCCGTCCTCGCCGCAGGCGCTGGCGGACTCGGCCGTGGCCGATTCGACCAACGCCTACTTCAGCAAGGCCCCGGTCGGCAAGATCTTCGCCGCCGGTGCGAGCGAGCTGAAGCCGGTCTACCTCGGCCCGAAGAACAACGGGGTCCGCACCGCCGTGGAGAACAGCCTCCGCGCGGTGGAGCAGGGCAAGTCCGCCGAGGAGCAGTGGCAGGCGGCGCTGAAGAACGGCGAAGCCGCCGGCAAGTGACCCGGCCGAGCCGTCCGCGGGTGGCGTCGACTGCGCTGGCTGTCGGCGCCGCCCGCGGCGCCCACCCCCGGCGTCCCCCGCGTGGGCGGGTGGCGCCGGCCGAGGAGAAGGACGTTCCATGAGTCTCGACCTGCACGCCGCGGCACCACCTGAACACCGACCCGCTCGCACCGCCCGTTCCGCGCCCCGCCGCGTGTCCCTCACCCGGCTGGACCTGACGTACTCGCCCTACCTGTACGTCCTGCCGTTCTTCGTGATCTTCGCGGTGTTCAGCGCGTACCCCATCGCGTACACGGTGTGGATCGCGCTGACCGACCGGTCGCCGCTGAACGCGACGATCTCCTTCGTCGGCCTGGACAACTTCGTCGAACTGATCACCGACGACCCGCAGTTCTGGAACGCAGTCGTCAACACGTTCGGCATGTTCCTGCTCTCCACCGTGCCCCAGCTGCTGCTGGCGCTGGTGCTGGCCAACGCGCTCAACCGCCGGCTGCGTGCCCAGACCTTCTTCCGGATGGCGATCGCCATGCCGATCATCACCTCCACCGCGGTGGTCGCGCTGATCTTCTCGATGCTCTACGCCAAGGACTTCGGCCTGGTCAACTGGGTGCTCGACACCGTCGGCGTGGACCCGATCGACTGGCGGGCCAACCGGTTCGCCTCCTGGTTCGCCATCTCCACCATGGTCGACTGGCGGTGGGTCGGCTACAACGCCCTGATCTACCTGGCCGCCATGCAGTCCATCAGCAAGGACATGTACGAGGCCGCCGCCCTGGACGGCGCCTCCCGGCGACGCCAGTTCTGGTCCATCACCATCCCGCAGCTGCGCCCGACGATCATCTTCACTTTGATCATCTCCACCATCGGCGGGTTGCAGCTCTTCACCGAGCCGCTGCTGTTCACCAGCGGCTCCGGCGGGCTCTCCGGCGGCTCGGAAGGGCAGTTCCAGACCATCACCATGTACCTGCTCGACGTGATGAACCAGCGCTTCCGCTGGGGGTACGCCGGCGCGGTCGCGCTCGTGCTCTTCGCGCTCATCGCGCTGATGTCGGCGGTGAACTACCTGCTGGCCCGACGCATCAGCTCCGACACGTGAGGTGACGAGATGACGACCACCACGCTCCGCCCACCCGTCCGTCCCACCCTGAAGCGGCGCGGCGCCGGCCACTCCGCCGAGCTGCTCTGGAAAGCCAGCCCCGTGACCTGGTTCGGGCTCGTCCTCGGCGTGATCCTCTCGCTCTTTCCGTTCTACTGGATGATCGTGATCGCCTCGCGGACCAACGACGCGGCCAACTCCTGGCCGCCACCGTTCCTGCCCGGCGGCAAGCTCGGCGAGAACATCCAGCGCGTGCTGGACAACGGCGACGCCAACATCGTCAAGGGCCTGCTGAACTCGTTCCTGGTCTCCGGGACGATCACCGTCGCGACGGTCTTCTTCGGCTCCCTCGCCGGCTTCGCCTTCGCCAAGCTCCGCTTCCGCGGCAAGAACGCGCTGCTGCTGATCATCCTCGCCTCGATGATGGTGCCCATCCAGCTCGGCGTGCTGCCGCTGTACATCCTGATGGCGAAGCTCAACTGGCTGAACACGATGGCCTCGGTGACCGTGCCCTTCCTCATCGGCGGCTTCGGGATCTTCATGATGCGCCAGTACGCCGAGCAGGCGGTGCCGAACGAGTTGATCGAGGCGGCGCGGGTGGACGGCTGCTCCACCTGGCGGGTGTACTGGCACGTGGTGGTGCCGGCCCTGCGTCCCGCCGCCGCGGTGCTCGGACTGCTCACCTTCATGGAGCAGTGGAACCAGTTCTTCTGGCCCTTCGTGGTGCTGGCCGACCCGGCCAACCCGACCGTGCAGATCTCCCTGCGCAGTCTCAACACGGCCTACTTCGCCGACAACTCGCAGATCTTTGCCGGAACGTTGATCGCCACCCTGCCGCTGTTCATCGTGTTCGTCCTGTTCGGCCGCCAGATCATCGGCGGGATCATGGAAGGTGCCGTCAAGTCGTGAGCAACCCCGCCAGCCCGCTCGGCCTCCTCGACCCGGGACGGCAGCTCGCCTTCCCGCCCGGCTTCCGCTGGGGCGCGGCCACCGCCGCCTACCAGATCGAGGGGGCGGCCCACGAGGGCGGACGCACCCCGTCGATCTGGGACACGTTCAGCCACACCGAGGGCCGGACGGTGGCCGGGCACACCGGCGACGTGGCCTGCGACCACTACCACCGGATGCCCGACGACGTCCGGCTGATGGCGGAACTGGGACTCACCTCGTACCGGTTCTCGATCTCCTGGCCCCGGGTGCAGCCGGGCGGCACGGGCCCGGCGAACCAGGAGGGGCTGGACTTCTACCGGCGGCTGGTCGACGAACTGCTGGCGCACGGCATCGAGCCCTGGCTCACCCTCTACCACTGGGACCTGGCCCAGCCGCTGGAGGACACCGGCGGCTGGCCCGCCCGGGACACCGCCGGCCGGTTCGCCGACTACGCCCAGCTCGTCGCGGACGCCCTCGGCGACCGGGTGCGCTACTGGACCACCCTCAACGAGCCGTGGTGCTCGGCGTTCCTCGGTTACGGCTCCGGCGTGCACGCCCCGGGGCGCTCCGACGGGGCGGACGCCGTCCGGGCCGGCCACCACCTGATGCTCGGCCACGGGCTGGCCGTGCAGGCGCTGCGGGCGTCCCGCCCGGAGGCCCAGCTCGGCATTACGCTCAACCTCTACCCGGTCACCCCGGCCACCGACGCGGACAGCGACATCGACGCCGCCCGGCGCATCGACGGGCTGGCGAACCGATTTTTCCTGGATCCGGTGCTGCGCGGGTGGTACCCGGCGGACCTGACGGCCGACCTGCGCCGGGTCAGCGACTTCGGGCACGTCCGGGACGGCGATCTGGAGATCATCTCCACCCCGCTGGACTTGGTCGGGGTCAACTACTACAGCCGGCACGTGGTCGCCGCGCCGGTGCCCCTCGCCGAGCCCGAGGCGTACTGGCGGGGGCCGTCGTGCTGGCCGGGCAGCGAGGACGTCCGGTTCGTCACCCGGGGCATACCGGTCACCGACATGGACTGGGAGATCGACGCGCCCGGACTGGTCGAGACGCTGGAACGGGTCCACCGGGACTACACCGACCTGCCGCTTTACGTCACCGAGAACGGCTCCGCCTTCGTCGACCGGCTGGTCGACGGCCGCGTCGACGACCCCGAGCGGCTGGCGTACTTCGACGCGCACCTGCGCGCCGCCCACGCGGCGATCAGCGCCGGGGTGCCGTTGAAGGGCTACTTCGCCTGGTCACTGCTGGACAACTTCGAGTGGGCGTTCGGCTACACCAAGCGCTTCGGCATGGTCTACGTCGACTACGACAACCAGGCCCGGATCCCCAAGTCCAGCGCCAGGTGGTACGCCGACGTGATCCGACGCAACGGGCTGGCCGCACAATAGGCTCCAGGCCAGGCAGTAACGGGCGGCCCGGCACCGATGCCGTTGGAGGTACCGGGCGGGCCCGCCCGAGGTCGGAGGAGCAGACGATGACAACGCAGCGCACCCGCTCGCTCGGGCGCCCGACCCTCGACGCGGTCGCCGCCCGCGCCGGCGTGGGGCGCGGCACCGTCTCTCGCGTGGTCAACGGCTCGCCCCAGGTCAGCCCCGAGGCCCGGGCCGCCGTCCAGGCGGCGATCGCCGAGCTCGGGTACGTGCCGAACCGGGCCGCGCGGGCGCTGGTGACCCAGCGGACCGACTCGGTGGCGCTGGTGGTCTCCGAGTCCGGTGAGCGGGTCTTCACCGAGCCGTTCTTCGCCGGCATCGTGCGGGGCGTCAGCTCCGGACTGCTGGACACCCCGATGCAGCTCTGGCTGGCCATGGTGCAGTCGCCGCTCGAGCGGGAACGGGTCGTGCACCACCTGACCAACCAGCACGTCGACGGCGTCCTGCTGCTCTCGCTTCACGACGCCGACCCGCTGCCCACCCTGCTGGAGGAGCGTGGCCTGCCGACCGTGCTCGGCGGTCGCCCGGCCCGGATGCTGAAGCCTGGCGCCCCGCCGGCCTGGTACGTCGACGTGGACAACGTCGGCGGAGCCCGGCAGGCGGTGGAGCACCTGGCCCGCCAGGGCCGCCGCCGGATCGCCCACATCGCCGGCCCGCAGGACATGGGCGCCGGCGTGGCGCGGTTGGCCGGCTACCGGGAGGCGGTCCGGGCGGCCGGTGCCGGTACCGACGAGGACCTGGTCGCGTACGGCGACTTCACCGAGGGCAGTGGCACCGCCTGCATGCGCCGGCTGCTGGAGATCCGCCCGGACCTGGACGCGGTCTTCGTCGCCTCCGACCTGATGGCGTTCGGTGCCCTGCGTACGCTGCGCGAGGCCGGCCGGCGGGTCCCCGAGGACGTGGCGGTGGTGGGCTTCGACGACGCCCCGATCGCCCGGCAGGCCGAGCCGCCGCTGACCACGGTCTTCCAGCCGGTGGAGGAGATGGGCCGCCAGATGGCCCGGCTGCTGGTCTCCCGGATCAGTGGCGAGGAGGTCCCGAGCCGGCACGTCCTCCTGCCGACCGAACTCGTCCACCGCGCCTCCGCCTGACCGGCGGGCGCGAGCCCGGCGGTGGTTACTTCCCGCGGACCGCGTGGAGGCCGTGGTCGACCAGCGGGGCGACCATGTCGCCGATGCGGTCGAAGCCGCTGCCGAGGGTCTGCCCGAGGGTGTGCCGGTAGTGGATCCCCTCGCAGATCACCGCGAGCTTGAAGCAGCCGAGCGCGACGTGCCAGTGCAGCGGCCCCACGTTGACGTCGCTGCGACCGGCGTACCGCTCGATCAGCTCGGCGCCGGTGGGGAAACCGGCCCGCGGACCGAGCCCGTCGGCCACCGGGTTGCCGTCGGCGGCGTCGCTGTCCCCGAGCACGTCCCAGTACGTCAGCAGCAGCCCCAGGTCGGCCAGCGGATCGCCGAGGGTGGCCATCTCCCAGTCCAGCACCGCCCGGACGGAGACCGGGTCGACCGAGGCCAGGAGGTTGTCCAGCCGGTAGTCGCCGTGCACGATCCGCCCCGCGTTGGCGCCCTCGGGCACAGTCTCCGCGAGCGCGTCCCGCAGCTCGTCGATCCCGGGCAGCGGGCGGCTGCGGGAGCGGTCGAGCTGGCCGGCCCAGCGGCGTACCTGCCGGCCGAGGTAGCCCTCTGGCCGACCGAAGTCGGCCAGCCCCACCGCGGCCGGCTCGACCATGTGCAGCGCGGCGAGGGTGTCCATCATCGCCATCGCCAGGTCGCGCCGCTGCCCGGCGGTGAGCGGGTCGGTCTGCGACCGGCTTCGGAACACCTCGCCGTCGACCTTCTCCATCAGGTAGAACGGTGCGCCGATCACCTCGTCGTCGGCGCAGTACAGCAGCGCCGCCGGCACCGGCACCTCGGTCGGGGTCAGCGCGGAGATCACCCGGTGCTCGCGGGCCATGTCGTGCGCGGTGGCCAGCACGTGCCCGAGCGGCGGCCGGCGCAGCACGAACTCCTGCTCGCCGGCGCGAACCAGGTACGTCAGGTTGGACTTGCCGCCGGCGATCAGCCGGGCCGACAGCGGGCCGGTGACCAGCTCGGGCCGGTGCTCGGCCAGGTACGCGGCGAGCCGGTCGAGGTCCAGCCCCTTCGGAGACCGGCCGGACTCCGGGCCGGTCGGGGTCTGGGGTGCGTCGACGGCCGGTTCGGTCATCCGGATAGTTGATGGCAGCTCAGCTTTGTTGTCAAGGTCGGATTTTCCGGTCGGGACATGCCGCGGCAACAGGGGCGAAATGGTCAATCGGCAGGCTGGTGTCCAGCCAGCCAGCCGCCGCGGCCGGCCCGCCGAGCGGAGGTACCAGACATGTTGCTGAGAGTTCGGGTGACCCTGCCGGACCGACCGGGCACGCTCGGCCAGGTGGCCCGGACACTCGGCGTCTCCGGCGCCGACATCGTCCAGGTGGTCGTCCTGGAACGGCTCGGCGGGCGGGCAGTGGACGACTTCACCGTGGTCTGGCCGGGGGCGGCGCGGGTGGAGCGGCTGCTGGCAGGCCTCGCCGCCATCCCCGGCGTACGGGTGGACGGGGTGTGGCGGGCGATCGGCGCGCCGACCACCGTCGGCCAGGACGCCGAACTGCTCGCACAGGTCGCCGCGAACCGGACCGACGGGGTGGCCACCCTGGTCGACGCGGTGCCCGGGCTGCTCGCCGCGGACTGGGCGGTGGCCGCGGTCGTACCCCTGGACTGGGCCTCCCGCAGCGGCGGGGCGGGTGGGGCGATGGTCGGGTACGCCAGCTGGCGGGCCACGGTCCCGCCCCGGCTGCCACAGGTGACCCCGCTGCGGGCCCGGTCGATGACCACCGCCGACGGCAACCACTACGCGGTCGCGCCGTTCGGCCGGGCCGGGCTGGTGCTGGTCGTGGCCCGGGACCACACCGAGCCGCTGGCCGCCCCCGCGTTCCACGCCACCGAGGTGGACCGGCTCGCCCAGCTCGTCCGGGCCAGCGCGGTGATCCTCGGCGACCGCCTTGACCTGGTCGGCGCCCCGCCCGTGACCAGCGTCACCTGACCGGTTCCCGCCGCGTCACCGACGGGCAACGGCGTTGCAACAGCCGCCCGGCAGGGTCTTGTGGTGAGGAAGGGAGCAGACATGGCGCTATGGCGGATCCGAGCCACTGTGGACGACCGACCGGGCTACCTGTCGGTGCTCACGGCGAGCCTCGCGTTGCGCGGGGTCAACATCCTCACCGTGCAGGTGCACACCACCGAACTGGGGGCCGTCGACGACTTCCTGGTCGACGCGCCGGACCGGCTCGACGAGGCCGACCTGTTGGCCGCCGTCGAGCGGGGCAGGGGGCGGGACTGCTGGGTCGCGCGCAGCGAGGCGCGCGGCCTGGCCGACCAGCCCACCCGGGTGCTCGGCCTGGCCAGCCGGCTGGTCCGGGACCCGGACGCGACCGGGGAGGCGTTGCGCGCCCTGCTCGCAGCGGACACGGTGACCTGGCGACCGGTGCCGGTCGGCGCCCGCTCCGGGATCGGCGCCGCGACGATGCTGCTGGCCGACCCGACCGGCGGGTCGTTCGAGCTGCGCCGGGCCGCGCCCAGCTTCACCCCGGCCGAGTACGCCCGGGCGCAGGCGCTGGTCGAGCTGGCGGCGACCGTGACCCGCCGGTCGGCGGACCTGGTCACCCTGCTCCTGCCCGACGGGGCGGAGCTTGCCGTACGCCCGGCGACGGCGGACGACCTGCCGGGCGTGGTGGAGCTGCACGGGTCCTGCTCGGCGCGGAGTCGGCAGCGGCGCTACCTGAGCGCGGCCGCGTGCCCGCCCGCGCCGCGGCTGCGCCGGCTGCTCGAACCGGCACGCGGCCTCACCCTGGTCGCGACGGACTCGGGCGGGGCGGCGGATCCGGTCGTCGCGATGGCGAACCTCCTGGCGGAGGGGGACGAGGCCGAGGTGGCGCTGCTGGTCCGGGACGACTGGCAGCGGCGCGGGATCGGCACGGCCCTGCTCCGCCGGCTGGCCGGGCACGCCGAGCGGGCCGGGTACGCGGCGCTGGCGCTGCACATCCAGGCGGAGAACGCGCCGATGCTGCGGACCCTGGCCCGGCTGGGCCGGCCGACGCGGCTGGAGCGGGACGGTTCCCTGCTGAGCGCGACGGTGCCGCTGGTGGCCGACGCGACCGCCGGGGCGGACCGGGCATGGTGAGCTGCCCGACCGCCGGGGCGGACCGGGCATGGTGAGCTGACTGGACGCCGGTGCCGGGTGGTGCACCCGGTGCCGGCGACAGGGCCGACCTCCGGTGCGGGGGGCGGCGAAACGGCAGGGCCCCCGGTGCGGGGGCCCTGCCCAGGTCCGTCGGTCAGGTGGCGGGGTAGCTGCTGTACTCCGGGAAGTTGCCGTAGAGCCGGCCGTCGCCGCCCTGGGTGACCGCCTGCACCAGCAGGTCGCCGCCGACGAAGGCGCCCTTCCACGAGGCGCCCCGGCCGCCGAACGGCTCGTCCCGGTCGCCCCGCGAGCGGGGCTTGTTGATGCCCACCTTGAACGCCTGGAGATCGACCGCGAGCTTCCCGGCCAGTTCCTCGTCGTCACAGGCGAGCGACGCCACCAGGGCGCCGTTGGAGGCGTTCATCGCGGCCAGCAGCTCGTCGGTGGTGTCCACCACGACGATGGTGTCGACCGGGCCGAACGGCTCCGCGTGCATCAGCCGGGACCGGCCGGGCGGGGCGAGCAGCACCGATGGCGCCACGTACGCCGAGGTGTCCTGCCCGTCGAGGAAGGGCGCGCCGTCGAGCTTGCCGCGGTGCAGCGGCACCGCGCCGCCGCGTACCGCCTCCTCGACCTTGCGGCGCAGCTCCTCGGCCTTGGCGGCGCTGATCAGCGGCCCGAAGTCCAGCTCGGGCAGCGGGTCGCCGGCCGACCAGTCGTCGCCCACGGCGAGCGGGTGTCCGAACCGGACGGAGCGCACCACCGGCAGGTACATGTCGAGGAACTCGTCGACCAGGTCGCGCTGGACCACGAACCGCGGGTACGCGGTGCAGCGCTGCTTGCCGTACTCGAACCCCTTCTTCAGGTGCGCGGCGAGCATGTCCCACTGGGAGAAGTTCCAGATGCCCCAGGCGTTGAGCCCCTCCTGCTCGATGAAGTGCCGCTTGTCGGTGTCGAGCAGGGCCGCGGCCACCTTGCCGCCGTTGGAGCGGCCGCCGACGAACGCCACCGCGCCGACCTCCGGCGCCCGCACGAGCACTTCGGAGAGTTCCTCGCCGCTGCCGGAGAGCAGGGTGGCGGGCAGCCCGGCGCGGCGCATCAGCGCGTGCGCCACGGTGAGGCAGACCGCGCCGCCCTGGGACGGGGTCTTGGCGATGACCGCGTTGCCGGCGAGCAGCTGAACCAGCTCGGCGTGGACGAGCACGCTCATCGGGTAGTTCCAGCTGGCGATGTTGCTGACCGGCCCGGGCAGCGGCTCCCGGCCGTCGGCGAGCATCCGGTCGATCTCGTCGACGTACCAGCGGACGCCGTCCAGGGCCCGGTCCACGTCGGCGCAGGCCAGCCGCCACGGCTTGCCGATCTCCCAGACCAGCAGCAGGGCGAGCAGGTCGCGGTGCGCGGTGAGCGCGTCCAGGGCGTCGGTGACCCGGGCCTTGCGCTCGGCGAGGGGGGCCGCCGCCCAGCCCCGGTGCGCGGTGGCGGCGAACGCGACCGCCGCGCGGGCCGAGTCCGCGTCCAGCCGGGACAGGTTCACCAGGACGGTGTCGTCGACCGGGGTGCGCACCGGGGTGGGTGCTCCGACCGCCCGCCAGTCGCCTTCGATCAGGTTGTGCAGCGTGGTGACGCCGTCGGCCGACGACCCGAAGGCCTCCGGCGCGGCGGCCACCGCACGGGCGAGGGTGTCGGACCAGGCGGTGCCGTCGGCGAGTCTGAGAGCCATCGCGATCTCCTCAGCGTTGACCGGGGGAGCGGCGGCGTCGATGGCACCGCTGGTGTCGCGTACTGTCGCGCGAGGTCGAGCGCGACGGCAACCGTACGCTCGTATGCCAGGACACCCGGCCCACCGGTCGGCGGCCGCCGCGCTGTCTCGCGGCCGTCCGCCACCGGCTCCAAGCTGGGCGTACGCGGTGAAACCATCCAACGTTATCGATGATGTGATTCATCCCCGGGCCACGCCGACCGGGCTACCGATTGGTACGGATCATCGAGTCGGCCGGTTCAACGGGTGGCTCAGCCGCGCAGCGCCGCCACCGCCTCGTCCGTGGAGCAGACCGTCCCCAGCCGGCGGAAGATGTAGTCCACGGCGAAACTCGTCCCTACCAAGATCATAACGAGCCGCCTGCTCCCGGTGTCCGCTCGATCGCCCGCCGGACCCTCGGGGGCCGACGCGCCCGGCCGAGCCGCGTCGGGTCCGGGAAGACGAACCGGCCGCCGGACGGACGTCCGACGGCCGGTCGCTGCTTGCGCTAGGTCAGCTGGTGAAGGTGATGTTGTCCCGACGACGACGCAGCCAGACCAGGCCGGCGCCGCCAGCGATCAGGGCGAGACCGGTGAGCGCGATGCTGGTCCCGGCCACACCGGTGAGCGGCAGACCACCCTCCTCGCCGCCACCGTTACCACCAGCGCCCGGCGAAACGGAGCCACCCGGCGCGGTGCTCTCCGTCGGCGGGGTGGTCGTCGGCGACCCGGGCGGGGTGGTCGGGGTCGTCGGGGTCTGGCAGTTCGGGACCCAGAAGACCTTGTGCTTGACGCCGCCCGGCACGCCCTCCGACTCGATGGTCAGCTTGACGTGGTAGCCCTGCTTCTCGTGCTCCTTGTACTTGCTCAGGTCCTTGAAGTCGTCGGCCACGGAGTACGTGAAGACCGCGTCCTCGTCGTTCATGCCCCCGGCGGCGGCGTCGTCGCTCACCGTCTCGGTCTTGGAGTACAGCGGCACGTCACTCGTACCCGACGGCGGGTGGATGTCGAAGGTGATCTTCGCCGTCTGGTCCTTGTCGAAGCCGAAGAACCTGACCTTGAAGGTGCAGCCCACGTGCGGACGGTTCGCGATGTTCGGGTCGTTGTGGTCGTCGACCTCGACGGTGTCGATCTTGACAGTCCCGTTGTTGCCAGCCGGGTCGGTGGCGAGCGCGGGAGTGGCGATGGCGAGGCACGCAACGCCGGTGGCTGCTGCGGAACTGAGCGCGAGCCCGAGGCGTCGACGCTGTCGCATGGGAAGTCCTCCGGGAGTTGATTTAAGGGACGCTAAAGAATCACCGACTGCTTGGCCGATTCGCAACCCCTGAACGGCCCGACCCTGATCTGTTTGGCAGCGCCATGCCGCCAACATCGTCGGCCGCCACGGGCGGCTTCCGGGAGCATAGTGGACGTGGCCCGTTTATCAAGACCCCGGCGACCCGACACGCCAGTCCGGCTCGCCCCGAATGTCGTGACGCGCCCCGCGCTTGCCGCCGGGACCGCCCACTGTCCACCGTCACGGGCAATGGTGCCGGCCGGCCACCTGATCCGGGACGGAGCCACCGATCTCCGTCGCGCCGCGCCCCGGCTGCCTAGGCTCGACCCCGTGCGAGCCCCGCGACGGTCCGACACCGTGCTCTTCGTCGTCTATGACGGGGTGCGCCTGCTCGATGTCACCGGGCCGGTGGAGGTTTTCGCCGTGGCCAACGAGCACGGCGGCACGTACCGAACGGTGCTGGCCTCACCGGACGGGCGGGACGTGGTGAGCAGCGCCGGCGTCCGCCTCGGCGTCGACGTGGCGCTGGACGCCGTGACCGGGCCGGTGGGGACGCTGGTCGTGCCCGGCGCCCCGGACTGGCAGGCGGTCGCTGGGGACACGGCGCTGCTGGACCAGATCCGCCGGCTCGCCGGCGGGTCGGAGCGGGTCGCCTCCGTCTGCGCGGGGGCCTTCTCGCTCGCCGCCGCCGGCCTGCTCGATGGCCGCCGGGCCACCACCCACTGGGACCTCGCCGACGACCTGGCGGCGCACTTCCCGGCGATCACCGTCGACGCCGATCCGATCTTCGTGGCGGACGGCAGGATCATCACCTCGGCCGGGATCTCGGCCGGCATCGACCTGACCCTCGCCCTGGTCGAGTCGGATCTCGGACCGGAGGTGGCCAGAACCGTCGCCCGGCACCTGGTCGTCTTCCTGCAACGCCCGGGCGGCCAGTCCCAGTTCAGCGTCCGGACCAGCGCCGCGAGCACCCGCAACGAGGCACTGCGTCGGGTGCTGGACGCGGTCGCTGCCGATCCCGGCCGGTCCTGGGACCTGGCTGCGATGGCGGCGCTGGCCGGGGTCAGCGTGCGGCACCTGGGCCGGCTGTTCCGGGCCGAACTGGACGCCACCCCGGGCGACTACCTCGACCGGATCCGGGTGGAGGCGGCGCAGGTCCTGCTGGAGAGCGGCGACGACACCCTCGACGTGGTGGCCCGCCGCACCGGCTTCGGATCTCCGGAGACGATGCGGCGGGCGTTCGTGCGGGAACTGGGGGTGACGCCGGGTGCCTACCGGGAGCGGTTCCGCACGACCGGCATCGGCTCAGCGCACCAGCAGCAGCGCGACGTCGGCGCGTCGGCCGACGTGATCGCTGACGCTGGGTTGTAGCAGCCGGGCGAGCCCGGCACGGTGATGCGGGCCGAGGATGACCAGGTCCGCGCCGTGCGCGTGGGCGGTGTCGAGGATCAGCGCGGGTACGTCGGTGTCGAGTCCATCGACGACCTCGCCCGTGGCCGGAACGCCGGAAGCGCGTAGGCGGTCCTTCGCCACGGCCACCTGGTTGCGGGCGAGCGTGTCGTCCTCGAGGTCGACGACCCGGTCGTAGACCGCCTCGGATTCATCGATGTGCACGACGTGCACGGTGGCGCCGAACGCGGTCGCGAGCGCCGTGGCCGCGTCCAGGACCCGCTCGGAGATGGGTGTCGCGTCCACTGCGGCCAGGATGTGCTGGTACATGGTTTCGTCCTTTCAGCGGGCGCCGCTCGGCGCCGGTTGGGTGGTCTCCGGAAGGTGCGCCGGGTGGTATGCGCGCTGGCGCAGCGCCACCAGTGCGGCGGCGGCGAGCAGCCCGACCGACAGCCACAGCCCGACGGCGACGCCGCCGTGGTCGGACAGCAGACCGGACAGCAGCGGGCCGACCGCCTGGCCGAGGGAGAACGCCACGGTCAGCAGGGCGATGCCGGCGGCCCAGCCGGTCGCGGGCAGGCTCCGCCGGGCCAGCACGGTCGCCGCGGTGGGCCCGGCCATGAAGGCGCTGCCGAAGACCGCCGCGGACAGCAGGGCAGCCGGCATACCGGCGGGCAGCAGGAGTACCGGCAGCACGCCGACCAGGACCAGCGCTGAGACCAGCGCCGGGGCCTGGCCACCGGTGAGCCGGCCGGTCAGCCGTCCCCACACGGTCAGCGTGGCGGCGACCGAGGCGAGCCCGAGCACCACGAAGAAGGTCGCGGTGGCGGTGGTACCCAGTCCCTGCTCCCGCAACAGGGCCACCACGAACGTCATGTAGCTGACGTAGCCGGCGCCGAAGAGGACGTACCACGCGAAGGTGGGCGCGAGGCTGCGGAGCGCGTCCCGCGGGAGTGTCCCGCTTGCGCGCCCCTCAACCGGAGCGATCCGACGCACCGCGAGCAGCGCCGGCACGATGGCCACGACGGAGACGATGCCCATCAGCAGCCAGCCGGTCCGCCATCCGCCGCTGCCCAGCGCCGCGGGCACGAGCAGGCCGGAGAGCACGACGCCGATGCCGACGCCGGCCATGTAGAGGGCGACGAGCAGCGCGGCCCGGCGCTGATGGGCGGCGGTCGCGATCCGCGCGGCCAGTGCCGAGCCGAGCACGAACGTGATAGCGGTGGTGATCCCGCCCACGAAGCGCAACCCGGCCAGGACGGTGTAGTCGGCGGTCGCCGCGGTGAGCAGCAACGTCAACGCGCTCACCGCGAGGGTGGCGACGAAGGCGAGCCGGTCACCGAACCGGCGGGCCCAGAAGACGGCGGTGCCCGCGCCGATGACGTACCCGGCGGCGTTCGCCGTGTTCATTCCACCCGCCTGCGCGTACGTCCAGTGCAGGTCGCCGCGCATGGCGGGCAGGAGCAGCGCGTACGCGAAGCGGGCGAAGCCGAGCGCGACGACCGCGCCCGCAGCCAGCCCGAGTGCCGTCAGCGGCTCGTGCCACCGACTGAGTGGACGAGACATGGTTCCTCCTTGATCGGCGGGCCCCTGCGGCCCGCTGACCAGGTAGAACCAACGTCGTCGCCGACCGATGGCGGTCCGGATGGACCTGTCACCCTCGGATCGGGACAAGAGAATGGGACATCCGGCGCACACCGGCCAATCGGCGGCGGACGAGGCTCGGTCGGCGTAGTCGGGGTCGGACTCGGCGCGGTCGCGGCGTCACCGCCCGCCCCCGCAGCACGGGGTCAGCCCCGGGTCTCGCCGTGCATCACGCAGACCGCCGACCAGCCGACCGGCAGCACCTGCACCTTCATCCGGCGGCGGCAGCGGGCGCAGTACCGCGGCGGCTCCAGCGCCCGGGCCGCCGCGCAGGCCTCGTGCGGGCCCGCCGCGGCGGATTCACCGCAGCGGTCGCACCACGGCTCGGCCGCCGTCGGCTCCACCAACTCGGTCACCGTCGGCCTCACAGGGTGGCGGAGAGCGCCTTGACCGGCATCTTCAGGTCCTCCAGCAGCGCGAGGTCGTCGGTCGCCGGCCGGCCCAGGGTGGTCAGGTAGTTGCCGACGATCACCGCGTTGATGCCGCCGAGCAGACCGTCCCGGGTGCCCAGGTCGCCGAGGGTGATCTCACGCCCGCCCGCGTACCGGAGGATGGTGCGCGGCATGGCCAGCCGGAACGCGGCGATGGCCCGCAGCGCGTCCTTGCCCTCGACCACCGGTCGGTCACCCAGCGGGGTGCCCGGGCGGGGGTTGAGGAAGTTCAGCGGCACCTCGTGCGGGTCCAGCTCGGCGAGCTGCGCGGCGAATTCGGCGCGCTGCTCCACCGTCTCGCCCAGGCCGAGGATGCCGCCGCAGCAGACCTCCATCCCGGACTCGCGGACCATCCGCAGCGTCTCCCAGCGCTCCTCCCACGAGTGCGTGGTCACCACGTTCGGGAAGTAGGAGCGGCAGGTCTCCAGGTTGTGGTTGTAGCGGTGCACGCCCATGTCGACCAGCTCGTCGACCTGCTCCTCGGTGAGCATGCCCAGCGAGGCGGCGACCTGGATGTCGACCTCGGCCTTGATCGCCGCGACGCCCTCGCGCATCTGCTTCATCAGCCGGGCGTCCGGGCCGCGCACGGCGGCCACGATGCAGAACTCGGTCGCCCCGGTCGCCGCGGTCTGCTTGGCCGCCTCGACCAGCGACGGGATGTCCAACCAGACCGAGCGGACCGGCGAGGTGAACAGGCCGGACTGCGAGCAGAAGTGACAGTCCTCCGGGCAGCCGCCGGTCTTCAGCGAGACGATGCCCTCGACCTCGACCTCCGGGCCGCACCAGCGCATCCGCACCTCGTGGGCGAGCTGCAGCGCGGCGGGGAGGTGCTCGTCGGGCAGGTTGAGCACGGCGAGGACAGCGGCCTCGTCGAGGCCGACGCCGTTCTCCAGCACCTGGGTCCGGGCCTGGTCGAGGATCTCTGGCATGGCCCGTACCCTACAAGGCCGATCCGACGGCCAGAACGGCCGCGTCCCGCTGGTCAACCGGGGCACCAACCCGGTCCGAGCAGGCCAGCAGGGCGGGCCGCGCCACGCCGGGCCGGCCGGGACGAGGTGGTAACTTCGCCCGGCGGAAGCGCCTCGGGCGAGGCGGACCGGTGGGAAGGGACGTGACGGTGGCGGACTGGCTGGCGGCGCTCGACCGCCGCGCCGAGCTGCGGGCCAAGGCGGGACTCACCCGCCGGCTGCACCCGCGCGCCGCCGGCGACGCGGTGGTCGACCTGGCCGGCAACGACTACCTCGGCCTGGCCACCCACCCCGAGGTCACCGCCGCGGCGGCGGGGGCTCTGTCCGCGTACGGGCTGGGGGCGACCGGGTCACGCCTGGTACGCGGTTCCACCGACGCCCACCACGCCCTCGAGGACCGCCTCGCCGACTGGCTCGGCGCCGACCGCGCCCTGGTCTTCTCCTCCGGCTACCTGGCCAACCTCGGCGCGGTACGCGCGCTGGTGCAGCCGCGCACGCTCCTCGTCTCCGACGCGCACAACCACGCCTCGCTGATCGACGGCTGCCGGATCTCCGGCGCGGAGACCGTGGTGACCCCGCACGCCGACGTCCAGGCGGTGGCCGACGCGCTCGCCGCCGCCCCCGGCCGGCCGGCCGTGGTGGTCACCGAGTCGGTCTTCTCCGTCGACGGCGACCTGGCCCCACTGGCCCGGCTCCACGTGGTGGCTCGCCGACACGGCGCGCTGCTGCTGGTCGACGACGCGCACGCGCTCGGCGTCATCGGCCCGGCCGGCGCCGGCGGCGTTGCCGCCGCGGGTCTGGCCGGCGAGCCGGACGTGCTGGTGACCGCCACCCTCTCCAAGGCGCTCGGCGGGGCGGGCGGCGTGGTGGCCGGCCCGGCCGAGTTCGTCCGGCACCTCGTCGAGACCGGGCGGACGTTCATCTTCGACACCGCGCTGCCCCCGGCGGTGGCCGCCGGGGTATCCGCCGCGGTGCGGCTGGCCCGGTCCGGCGACGACCTGCGCACCGAGCTGGCCGACCGGGCCGCCCTCGCGGTCCGCCGGCTGGGCGCGGCCGGGCTGACCGTCTCCACCCCCGACGCGGCGGTGGTCTCGGTGACCGCGCCGGGCCCGGAGGCGGCGAGCGCCTGGGCGGCCGACTGCCGGGACCGTGGCGTGGCGGTGGGCTGCTTCCGGCCACCGTCCACCCCGGACAGCCGCTCCCGGCTCCGGTTGACCATCAGCGCGGGGGTGGCCCGGGCGGACTTCGAACGGGCCCTGGACGTGATCGTGGAGTGTGCCCCATGACGGCGGCGTGGAGCGGGCCGGTGCTGGTGACCGGGACCGACACCGAGGTGGGCAAGACCGTGGTGACCGCGGCGATCGCGGCGGCCGCGCAGGCCGCCGGCATGCGGGTCGCGGTGATCAAGCCCGGCCAGACCGGTACGGCCACCGGCGAGCCCGGCGATGTCGACACCGTGACCCGGCTGGCCGCCCCGCTCACCGGGCGGACCCTGGCCAGCTACCCGGATCCGCTCGCCCCGCTCGCCGCGGCCCGGGTCGCGGAGCTGGAGCCGCTGGAGCTCTACACCGCCGTGGACGCGATCCGCGAGGAGACCGACAAGCACGACCTGATCCTGATCGAGGGGGCCGGCGGGCTGCTCGTACCGATGGGGTTGCGGCCGTCGGGCGAGCCCTGGACGGTGGCCGACCTGGCGGTGTCGCTGGGCGCGCCCGCCGTGGTGGTGGCGCGGGCCGGCCTCGGCACGCTCAACCACACCGCGCTCACCCTGGAGGCGCTGGAGCGCCGGGCGATCCCGGCCGGGGTGGTCATCGGCGCCTGGCCGGCCGAGCCGGAGCTGGTGCACTGGGCCAACCTGACCGACCTGGTGCCCAACCTGCTCGGTGCGGTGCCGATGGGTGCCGGTTCGATGGATCCGGGCGTGTTCCGTCGGTCCGCGCCCGGCTGGTTCACCCCCGCGCTGTACGGGGTGCTCGACGACTGGCGGGCCTGGGCCGAGGACATCAGCTGAGCACCTCCGGTCACCCGCCGGGTGCGATGTCTACGGTCAGGTCGTCGACGGCGGTCGTTCCCCCGAACCGCTTCGTCAATCCACGTAAGGTGATCATGCGCCGACGCTACGAACCGGACCGGTCCGGTCACTCCCGCTGATCGGCACCGATGCACCCTGACTTTCGTCGGCCCTCCCGCCTGCGATCGGCCCGTCCCGTTCCCCTCGCCCCAGGGGCCTGTGGAGCTTGCCCGCATGGACGGGGCGGCGCGGCGCCGGGAGCGCGCCCTCCCTTCGGCGGTCCGGAACCAGGGCGACGCAGACCCTTTGGGAGCTGCCCGCACGGACGGGGCGGCACCGTGAAACGGCCCACCGCCCGGGCCGCGGTCGCCCACTCCGCGACCGCACAGTTGCGGTAGCACTGACGGGGCACCTCCAAAGGAGGTCGGCAGCCCAATGGAGCTCGGGCTCTCCGCTGGGGGTCGTGCGAGGTCGGCGAGCTGCGACCGAGCCGGTGCCAGGCTCAGCCGCGGCGGATGACGAATGCGTCCGGCATCCGGAACGTGAGGTTGTCCGGACACCAGGGCGGCCGGACCACGGTCACCCCGTCCAGCAGCGGCGCTGCCTCGGCCACCACCACCGCCGCCTCCATCCGGGCCAGTTGCGCGCCCACGCAGCGGTGCGCCCCCGCGCCGAAGGCGAGGTGCCGGCGTGATCCGCGCTGGCCGGGCCGGAAGCCGGCCGGGTCCGCCACCAGCTCCGGGTCCCGACCCGCACGGGCCAGCCAGAGCACGATGCTCGTGCCCGCCGGCACCGCCGTCCCGCCCAGCGTGGTGTCGACCGACGCCACCCGTCGCCAGGTGACGATCGGCGGCTCCAGCCGCAGTCCCTCCTCCACCACGTCGGCGACGGCGACCTGCCCGCCGCGCAGGCCCGCCCGGACCTCCGGTTCGCCGGTCAGCCGGTGCAGCAGCAGGGTGAGGAACTGCGAGGTGGTCTCCTGCCCGGCGACCAGCAGGAAGAACAGCGCGCCGACCACCACGTCGCGGGAGTGCCCGGCGGCCCGCAGCCGGGCGGCCAGCCCGCCACCCGTGGCGGCGAAATCGCGCAGCACGGTGTGGAACCGGCCGACCTCGGCGGCCAGCGCCCGCTGCCGGTCGGCGTCCAGCGGCGCCCAGAACAGCTCCAGCGCGGCCCGGGCGAACCCCTTCACTGCGCCGACCGGGGCGTCGGGCAGCTCGACCAGGCGGGCCAGCACCAGCAGCGGCAGGTCGGCGGCGAGTTCGGCGTACAGGTCGACGGGTTGGCCCGCGTCCAGGGCGGCGGCGAGCCGGTCCACCCGCTGCCGGACCAGCGCGGTCAGCCAGGGTTGCTGCGCCGCCACCCGGGTGGGGTGCAGCGCGTCGGCGACCAGCGCCCGGATCTCCGGGTGGCTGGCGCCGGCGTTGTTGGCCAGCGTCGGCGGCAGCCGGAACCGATGCCCGGCGAGCACCCGCAGCGCGGCCACCGGGATCGGGGTCACCGCGTCCAGGGCGTTGTCCGGTCGGAAGGTGACCGGATCGGTGAGCACCTGCCGGACCAGCGCGTGCCGGGTGACCACCAGGTGGCCGACGCCGACGTGGTCGACCACGGTCGCCACATCGGGCCACCGCCCGTCGACGGCCTCCCCCCAGCCCCGGAACAGCACGCCGTCACGCTAGCGGGCGGTCCCCGGCGGCGCGGCGTTCAGTTCCAACACGGTGGTGTGCTTCACCCGTACGCTCTCCAGCGCCTCCGTCACCGGCACGTCGTACGCGGCCAGCTCGCGGAAACGGTCGCGGGGCAGGAACGCCCGGCCCGGGTCGCCGACCAGCACCCGGGCGCCGGACCGGGCGGCCCGGAGCAGGAAGCGCAGCATCCGCTTCGCCATCGCCTCGCTGTAGAAGACGTCCCCGGCGAGCACGATCTCGGCGTCCCCGGCGTCGCCGTCCAGAACGTCGCCGAACTCCGCGTCGACGCGTACCCCATTGGCCTCGGCGTTGAGCGCGACCGCCGCGACGGCGCGCTCGTCGACCTCGACGGCGCGGACGGTGGCCGCGCCGGCCCGGGCGGCGGCGATGGCGACCAGGCCGGAGCCGGAGGCGAGGTCCAGCACCCGGCGGCCGGCGACCGCCTCGGGATGGTCGGTGACGTAGCGGGCCAGCCCCTGACCGCCGGCCCAGGCGAAGGCCCAGAACGGCGGGGGCTGGGCGCTGCGGAACTCGCCCTCGGTCAGCTCCCAGAGGCCGATCGGCTCGTCGGCCTGGTGCAGCCGCAGCTCGGGGACGAAGGCGACCGGGGCGAGCCGGGCGTGCAGCCGGACGAAGGCCGCGGACAGGTCGGACACCCGGTGATTCTCTCCCGGCTGGGATCTCGGGCGTGTCGCGGGGAGCGGTGACCGGTTCACCACTGTCGGTGAAACCGGCCCCCGCGGTTGGCGATCGGTGCGAACACGCCCGTCTACCGGCTTCCCCGCACCGTTCATAGCGTTGCCAGGTGGACGCGCCCGAGGGACGAGGCGGTGATGAGCGTGTGGCGGTACGTGCTGCGGATCGGGGTGGTGCTGACCTGTCTGCCGGGGGCGGGCCTCGGGGCGGCCGTGCCGGCGCGGGCGGCGGCCGGCTTCGCCACCGAGTTGAGCGGCCTGCCGGACGAGTTCACCGCCGGCGAACGGCTGGAGACCCTCTCCGCGGTGGTCTCCCGGCAGGACGGTGGCGGCTGCGTCAAGGTGCGTTGGTCGATGGTGCTCAGCGTGCAGGGGCTGCGGCTGGACCAGGTGAAGATGGACCGGGTGGAGGAGGGCGGTTCCTTCCCCCTGGAGATCCGCACCGAGGGGGACGTGGCCCGGCTGACCGACCGGCAGCTCGACCCGGGCACGCTCTGTCCGGGCCGAACGGTCACCGCCCGCTACCGGGTGGCCTTCGCCGAGGACGTCACCCGGGGGCGGGTGAGCTTCGCCGCTGAGGCGTACGACCAGGACCTGCGGCTGCTCGCCCGGCAGACCGCGACCCGGCAGGTGATCGGGGACGGCGTCGACGCGGCGCCGAGCGAGGCGGCGGCGCCGGAGCCGACGGAGGGCAGCGTGGAGCCGACGCCGGACGACGCCACCGAGGAGGCGACGCCCACCGACGAGGCGGTGGGCGAGCTGCCGCCGCCCGGGGCGGCGGCCCGGCCGTTGGCGCAGTCGGGCGGCTTCGGGGTGGTCCAGGCCGCCTTCCTGCTGGGTGGCCTGATGCTCTTCCTCGGCGCCGGCCTGCTGATCCGGATGCGGTACCTGCTGCGCCGGGCCGAGGGCGTGGCGGAGGACGGGCCCGCCGCCCGAACGCGATGGCGGTAGCTCGCGCTTTACAAAATGTCGCCTCTTGTAAAAGCCAGTGACGGCTGCCACAGTCAGGGAGGAGCCAAGAGATCGGAGGCTGACGATGACCACCGACGCGACCACCCCACCCCTGGCCTGGCGCGACACCCGCAAGCTGCTCTGGCCGCTGGCCCTGCTCGTCCCGGTCCTGCCCTTCACCGCGTGGTCGATCTGGCACTCCACCGGGGGCGCCTGGGCCTGGTGGCTCACCCCGGTGGTCGTATTCGGGCTGATCCCGGTGATCGACCTGCTGATCGGTGAGGACCGGCGCAACCCGCCCGACGAGGTGGTGCCCCGCCTGGCGGCCGACGGCTACTACCGCTGGCTGACCTACCTCTACCTGCCCGCCCAGTACGCGGCGCTGGCGCTCTGCTGCGCGGTCTGGGCGCGGGGCGACCTGTCCTGGATCGGCGCGGCCGGGCTGGTCTTCACCGTCGGGGTGGTCAACGGCATCGCCATCAACACCGCGCACGAGCTGGGCCACAAGCGGGAGACCATGGAGCGCTGGCTGTCGAAGGTGGCCCTCGCGCCCACCGGCTACGGGCACTTCTACGTCGAGCACAACCGCGGCCACCACACCCGGGTCGCCACCCCTGAGGATCCGGCCAGCGCGCGGCTGGGGGAGAGCGTCTGGGCGTTCTGGCCGCGTACCGTCTGCGGAAGCCTGCGCTCGGCCTGGCGCCTGGAGACGAGCCGGTTCCGCATCCGTGGCCGCAACCCCTGGACGTGGCGCAACGACATCCTCACCGCCTGGGCGATGACCCTGGTGCTCTACGGCGTGCTGATGCTCGCCTTCGGCCCCGGGGTGCTGCCCTTCCTGCTGCTCCAGGCCGTGATCGGCTTCTCCCTGCTCGAGGTGGTCAACTACCTGGAGCATTACGGACTGGCCCGGCAGCACACCGCCGCGGGCCGGTACGAGAAGGTCGATCCACAGCACAGCTGGAACAGCGACCGGACGGTCACCAACGTCTTCCTCTTTCAGCTCCAGCGGCACAGCGACCACCACGCCAACCCGCTGCGCCGCTACCAGACGTTGCGCAGCTTCGACTCCTCGCCGCAGCTGCCGGCCGGCTACGCCACCATGGTGGTCGCCGCGTTGGTCCCGCCGGTCTGGCGGCGGGTGATGGACCACCGGGTGCTCGCCCACTACGGCGGCGACCTCGAGTTGGCCAACGTCCACCCGCCGGCCCTGCGCCGGCTGCGGGCGCTCTACGGCGCCCAGTCCGGGTCCCGGCCGAACGCCGCGATCAGCCGGTCCTGCTCGTCGGCGTCGGCGGGCACCTCCAGCCCCGGCCGGACCAGCTCGCCCCGCTGGTAGTCGGAGATCCGCCCGGCGAACCACCGGGCGCACTCGCGCACCGCTTCGGGGTCCAACCGCGGATCCGCGCCGATCGCCACCGCCAGGTCCCATCCGTGTACGAGGTGCTCGGCGACGAGCTGGTGCAGGTACTCGTCCGCCGGGGTGTCGCCGATGGAGAGGTGGACGATGGCGTCCAGCGCGCCCGGGTGGGCGGCCGCCAGCTCCGCCTGGGCGGCCGCCTCTCGGGCCGTCCTGGCCGGGTCGGCGCCGAGCTGGTCGCCGTCGTAGCGGTCGCCGACCTGCTCGATGGTCCTTCCGGCCAGCAGGGCCACGCTCCAGCGGTCCTCGCTCACCACGTGGTTGACCAGCATGCGGACGTCCCAGCCTGGGCAGGGCGTCGGATCCGACCACTGCCCAGGGCCGACCTCGCCGACCCGGTCGGTGAACTCGGCCAGGCTGCGTCGGTAGCTCTCCAGCAGGTCCATGTCGCTGATTGTGGCGGCTGCTGCGGCCGGTCCGGGAGGATTTGCCCGGTCGGTGGTCAGTCGAGCTGGGCCGGTTCCAGGCCCAGCTCCCGGGCGGCGACCAAGCGGATCCACTCGGCGATCTGCCGGCGGGTGATCACCCGGTCGTGCACCGCGAGCTGTACGGCGAGGCCGTCCATCACCGCGTTGATCCGCCACGCGGCGCCGGCCGGGTCCGCGCAGTCGAAGGTGCCGTCGGCCACCCCCTCGGAGATCACGCCGGCCAGGTCCTGCCGCCAGCGCAGGTCGAGCCGGCGCGAGACCTTCTCCAGCTCGGGGGTGCGCAGCGACTCCGCCCAGCCGTCGATCCAGACGGACCAGGAGGTGGATCGGCCTGCCGGGGTGTAGCGGCGCAGCATCCGCCGCAGCTTGATCAACGGCGGGGCGGAGGAGTGCACCACCGCGTCGAGCCGGGCCAGATCCTGCTCGACGGCGTACGCGAAGGCCTGCGCGAGCATCCGCTCCTTGGTGGCGAAGTGGTAGAAGACCAGCGCCTGGCTCACCCCCGCAGCCTCCGCCACGTCGGCGGTGCGAGTGTTCGCCAGGCCACGTTCGGCGATCACGTCACAGGCCGTGTGCAACAGGGCATCCAGGCGGATTTCGGCGGCACGTCTCGTCACGCCGGCTACCGTAGCCGATCGATCCAAGCACAGGGAGTCACCAACACGGCCGGTCGAGCAGGGAGGTGCCCGACACCCGGCGGGCGACCAGGATCACCCGTTCGGGACGCGCCGGAGGGGGCCCCCGATTTGGCAACCGTTCCCCGCCTCGGCTAAAGTTCTCATCCGTTACCGGGGAACGCCGGTGGCACGCGGACGTAGCGCAGTTGGTAGCGCATCACCTTGCCAAGGTGAGGGTCGCGGGTTCGAGTCCCGTCGTCCGCTCGGAGATGCCGCCATGGATGTCGGGGGCAACCTCGGTGGAGTGGCCGAGAGGCGAGGCAACGGCCTGCAAAGCCGTGTACACGGGTTCAAATCCCGTCTCCACCTCGGCAGTAGACGAGGGCGATTGGCGCAGTGGGAGCGCGCTTCCTTGACACGGAAGAGGTCACTGGTTCAAACCCAGTATCGCCCACCAGTTGGATGAGCAGGTCAAAAGGCTCGTCACCGGACATCGGTGACGAGCCTTTTGATTTCCGGACCTGCTCCGTCGGCAACCGGTCGGGTCACAGCGGCGGGCCGACGTCCCGGCGCTCGTCCACCCGCCGGTACTCCACCGGCTCCGCCGGCTCGGCCGTGGTGACCACCTCGCGGCGGCGACCCCAGACCAGCGTGGTCATGATGAGGCCGAGTACGCCGGCCGCCATCAGGATCCAGCCGACGACGTCGAGGTTGACCCCGCCGATGCTGGCGTTGAGCGCGAAGGTGAGGATCGCGCCGACCGCGATCAGGAAGATGCTGGTACCGATTCCCACGACAGCCTCCTTCAGGGGGACGTGGTGCGCTGTCGAGGAGGGTCAGTACCCAGCTGGCAACCAGCGCAATCACCCGGCCCGTTCAAAGCGGTGGGGGCACCCGTACGGCGATCTTGTCATCGGGTAGAGTTCACCCGTCGCCGACGAGAGCCGGCGGCATGCGGACGTAGCGCAGTTGGTAGCGCATCACCTTGCCAAGGTGAGGGTCGCGGGTTCGAGTCCCGTCGTCCGCTCGCGATCCGCCCCTCGCGGGGCGACCGCCGCCGGTCGCAGCGGGCGCCGGCGGGCGCGCGGGCGATTGGCGCAGTGGGAGCGCGCTTCCTTGACACGGAAGAGGTCACTGGTTCAAACCCAGTATCGCCCACCATCGACAGCGGCACGGGTTCGCTCCCGGGGCCGCTGATTCTTTTCCGGGCCCCGTTCGGCCCCCGCGATTGACCACATCGGTAACTTCACACCGCCGAGGCAGCCCTCCTTGGTCCGCCCGACGGGCCATGGAACGGTGGGCCCTGCCCGTGACAGGGTGAGGGCTCGCGGACCAGGGAGGCGATCGCATGCGGTCAGGCACCGGACGGCCCTGGAGGCGCGCGGTCGGTCGGCTCGGCGTCGCCGCCCTGCTGGCCGCGGCGGGGATCGTGGTCGGGGGCTCACCCGCGCAAGCGACGGCCACCCGGACGGTGGCGTTCTGGAGCATGGACGAGCCGCCTGGGGCGACCGTGCTGAAGGACAGTAGCGGTAACGGCCGGGACGGCACGATCGGCGCCGAGGTGGTGACGGGCGCGCTCTACGCCGGGGCGACCGGCCACCGGTTCGCCTACCACCGGCCCACGGACATGGAGTACGTCCCGGAGCACATCAACCGGGTTCCGCACAGCACCGACTTCAACCCGGACGCGGGGGACTTCTCGTTCACCGTCCGCTACCGCACGACGCACTCCTTCGGCAACATCATGCAGAAGGGGCAGGGCGGGACCTCGGGCGGCTACTGGAAGTTCGAAGCGCCGAGCGGCATGCCGAGGTGCCTGTTCCGCGGCGGCGACGGCTCCTCGCGTACCGGCTACACGGGCGTGTCGATCGCGGACGGGCAGTGGCACACGGTCACCTGCAATCGCACCTCGACCTATGTGGAGATGTACGTCGACGGAGTGCGGACCAGCCGGCTGACCGGGCCGACCGGCACCATCGCGAACTCCTGGCAGCTCTCCATCGGCGGCAAGAGCTCCTGCGACGGCGTGAACGTCACCTGCGACTACTTCGCCGGCGACATCGACTACATCAAGATCCTGAAGGGTTCGGGCGGCACCGCCAACCAGCCGCCCGTCGCCGACCTCGCCCCGTCGTGTTCCGGGCTGGTCTGCACGTTCTCGGCCGCCGGCTCCAGCGACGCGGACGGCGCGATCCAGGACCACCGCTGGGACTTCGGCGACGGATCCACCGCCGACACCGACTCCGTACCGACCACCTCGCACACTTACGCCGCGGCCGGCACCTACCCCGTCACGCTCACCGTGACCGACGATCGGGGTGCCACGGACACGGCGACCACGCAGCTCACCGTCGCGCCGATCGCCGAGCGGATCTCCTTCGTCGGGCAGGCCACCGCGAACGCGAACGTCGTGACGCACTCCCTCGTGGTGCCGGCCGGGGTCCAGACGGGTGACGCCCTGGTGCTGTTCCTCAGCCAGAACACCCACGCCACCACGGGTGAGCCCACCGGCGTGACCGGCTGGACCCGGCTGGACCGGATCGACGGCGGCAACGCCACCACCACGGCGTGGCAGAAGGTGGCGGCTGCCGGAGACGCCGGCTCGACGGTCCGGGTGACCCTGGGCGCGCAGTCGAAGGGCAACTTCGTGCTCGCCGCCTACCGGGGCGTGAACCCGACGCAGCCGGTGAACGCGGTCGCGGCCGCCACGGACACGGCCAGCTCCGCCGTGCGGGTCACCCCGTACGCCGCCGTCGCGGCGGAACAGAGCTGGGGCGTGTCGTACTGGATGCACGGCGACGGCCTCTCCACCGCGCTCACGCCGCCCCCCGGGGTCGAGGTCCGCAGCAACAGCTCGCAGACGGGCGGCGGGCGGGTGACGGGGCTGCTCGCCGACTCGGGAAGCTCGGTGCCGACCGGCAGTTACGGCGGGCTGACCGCCACCGCGGCCGCCGCCAGCACCACCACGACGACCTGGACGGTCATCCTCCAGCCGGCCTGATCCGCGGCAGGTGTCGGTCCACATCTGGTCGGGTTGCTTCTGGAACGGCGCTGGATATGCCGCTGGCCGGCACCCGTGTTCGGGTGCCGGCCAGCGGCTTGGTGCTCTGTGTCAGTTGTTCCAGTGCTGGGTGACCAGGTCGGCGGCCTGCTGTTCCCACTGGGCGTAGGCGTGCGGGTAGGCCGACACCTGCACCGTCTGGGCGGCCTCGGTCAGCGGCATGTCCTGCCAGCCGTCGACCTGCTTGAGGCCCTTGAGGAACGCCATGGTCGAGTACTGCGGGTCGGTGATCTGCTCCGGGGTGCCCCAACCCGAGGACGGGCGCTGCTGGAACAGGCCCAGCGAGTCGTGGTCGTTGCGCTCCCCCAGGTGACCCAGGTTCTCCAGCTTCGACTCCTGCAGGCTGGTGGCGATCGAGACCACCGCGGCCCGCTCGTCCATGCCGGACTTCTTCGTCGCGGCGATGATCGCCTTGACGTTACCGATCTGCTCCTTGTTCAGGTCGATCCGCGACTGGGTGCCCTGCACACCATGCGGAATCAGCTTGCCCTTGTCCACACCCGGCTTGTCGGCCTGCACGACGGCGACGGGCTTGGCGTCCACCGGGGCGGCGGCGTGGGCGGTGGCCGGGCCGGCGAACACGCCACCGGTGAAGGCCAGACCAGCGATACCGAGCACGCTCTTACGCAGCATCGAGTTCATGATCAAAGCTCCAATTCGGGGGTCAGGCACACCCACCCGATAGGGGGCCGGGTAGATGCGCACGCACCACGGACGGGCGCTCAAAAAGTCTTCGGGGGAAAGATCCGACCGCCGGGCGGGGCTGCCTCACGGCGCCGGGACCATGTGCAAACGACCGGCGGCCCACCAGCATTCCGGGGCCCGTCCACCAGCCCCCAGATCAGGGGGCGGCCCTCGGTCGTACGCCAGGTATAACGACCCCACCCCGGCCACGATTCCGACCCCACAATGCCACCGGTCACACCTGGAATCGGACAATCCGGCACCGAAATCGCCCAGATGGCTACGTCCCCCGCCGCCCGGACAGCCGAATACGCCGGACACCGAGGCCGTTGCGCCGAGCCGCGGCGGAACCGGGCGCCGGAACCTCCGGGCGGGACAGCCCGCACACGCCAATCAGCGATATGCCTCTCAGGCATATTGGTCAATCGGCATAGGGACCCCCGGCGAAGAAACCCGATGCGAGGTCGGCCGGGGAGAAACCCGGAAAAAGCCCGTCGAGGCCGCGACGGAACCCGGCCCGACGTCGGCCGGGAAGGTGCCGGGCGGCCTCAAACCTTTCGGCTGATGCGGCCGCGGCGGCGTGAGGACGACAACGACGCACCTTCTGCCCTGAGCAGATCCGCTCACCGTGAACACCCCTCACCTGCGGCGGCAGCGCACGGCAGGCTGGGAGCCATGAGACTCCTGGTGCTGGGCGGAACGGGGTTTGTCGGCGGGGCCATCGTGTCGGAGGGGGTACGTCGTCGCGGCTGGTCGGTGACGGTGTTCAACCGGGGGCTGCACGGCGGCGTGCCGGCGGTCGTACACCGGTTGCGGGGTGATCGGACCGCGCCCGACGGGCTGTCGGCGTTGGCCGGCGGCGAGTGGGACCTGGTGGTGGACACCTGGGACGGCGCGCCCCGGGCGGTGCGGGACGCGGCCCGGGCGCTGGTCGGTAAGGCGCGCCATTACGTCTACGTCTCCAGCGGCTCGGTCTACGCGGAGCCGGTCGAGCCGGGCTCGGACGAGGACGCGCCGACGGTCGAGGCCGCCGCCGCCGCGGTCGACGGCGACTACGCGCAGTCGAAGGCGGGTGGGGAGCGGGCCGCCGTGGAGGTCTTCGGCGATCATGCGCTGCTGGTCCGGGCCGGGTTGATCCTCGGGCCGGGGGAGGACATCGGGCGGCTGCCCTGGTGGCTGACCCGGATCGCCCGGGGCGGCGAGGTGCTGGCACCGGGCCCGCGCGATCTGCCGCTGCAGTACGTCGACGTGCGGGACCTGGCGACCTGGCTGTTGGACCGGGGCGCGGAGGGCGTCGGCGGGGCGTACAACGTGGTGAGCCGGACCGGGCACGCGACGATGGGTGAGCTGCTCGAAACGGCGGTCGCGGTGACCGGCTCGGACGCCGTGCTGCGCTGGACGGACCCCGAGCCGATCCTCGCCGCCGGCGTCGTGCCCTGGAACGACCTGCCGATCTGGGTCCCGCTCGGCCATGAGTACCGCTGGTTGCAGGAGCGCGGCGTGGAGCGGGCGTACGCGGCCGGGCTGGTCTGCCGTCCGGTGGCCGAGACGGTCGCCGACACCTGGCGGTGGCTGCGGGAGGTGGGGCAGGTGCCGCCGCGCGCCGGCCGACCGGCGCGGGCCGCGGTGGGGCTTGACCCGGAGCGGGAGGCGGCGCTGCTGGCGGCCGTGACGGGCACCGCCGCACCGGCCTGACCCGGGCGGCGCGGTGGGTGGGAAACGGTCGCCCGAGCGTCGGGTCCGGATTGCCGTCGCGCGAGGGCCGCGTCGGGCGGGGCGATCAGGCCGGCACTACCGGCAGATCGAGCACCTCGTCCACCGATCGCCGCGGCGTCGGCCGCCCCGGCTGGCCGTACCCGATCCGCATGACCATCTGCGGCGTGCCGAAGCGGCCCAGCGACAGCCGCAGTGCCTCCCGCGCCCCCGGCACCTCGATGGGCTGGGAGATCATCGAGACGCTCAGCCCGGCGTCGGTGGCGGTGAGCAGCACCCGCTGCAGGGCCTGGCCGGCGATGATCTGGTCCATGGCGGTGTTCCCCGCCGACCCGAGTACCGCGACCAGCGGCTCCGGCTCGAAGTCCCGACCCGGCGCCCGGTTTCGCCCGCCGAAGCCGCGCTGCGGGAGCAGGTCCTGCGGCTCGCTCTGCGGGCCGCCGGCGGTGGCCGGCACCCCGTCCGGGGCGGGCTCCGAGCGGATCCACTCGGCCCGCTCGGCCACGTAGGCCGGGTCGCGCTCCAGCACCCGGTGGGCGCTGCGGGCGATCTCGGCGAGAGCGTTGACCGCGCTGTTGCCGATCAGCAGCTCCAGCCAGCACTGCTCGGCCCGGGCCGCCTCACCGAGCCGCCACCGCGCGTCCGCGGGCACCGGATCGGGCCAGAAGGGCGCGCGGTTGCTGAACCGGCGGTCGATGGCCGCGTACAGGCTCTGCTCGGTCGGGGTGGGACGGCGCGGCAGGTCCGGCACCAGCCGGGCCACCACGTCCGGCTCGGCGGGGTACGGCCGCAGCCGGACGGTGGCCGGCGTGCCGGCGACGGCCAGCGCGAGCCGCAGGTTGAACAGCGCCGCCCCGCAGGCGATCCGGGCGCCCCAGCCGTTCGGGTCGGTGGCGGGCAGCCGCCGTAGCGGGTCGACGGAGAGCTCGATCGCGCCGTCGCGCAGCCGGAACCGCCACGGCTGGGTGTTGTGCAGCGACGGTGCCCGGACGGCGTCGATGGCGGCGGCCCTGAGCTGCTCGACGGTGAAGCCGATGGTCATGGTGGTGCTCCTTCCGTGGCAGGCCGTGCCGCCCCCCGGTTGGTTCCCTCCCACGGTGCGTCAACCAGGGCCTTCGCGCGCAGGGCCGGAGGTCCCGTTCCCACCGGGCCCGACTGCCCGGCGCGGGCGCGCCGCGGTAGGGACCTTCGGCCCGTGTGAATCGCCCGGCTGACCGGGTAGAAACGAGGGATGATCCGGGTGTTCCTGCTCGACGACCACGAGGTCGTCCGTCGTGGCCTTGCGGACCTGCTGCAGAGCAGCGGCGACATCGAGGTGGTCGGCGAGTCCGGCTCCGCCCAGGAGGCGGCCCGCCGCATCCCCGCGCTCCGCCCCGACGTGGCGATCCTCGACGCCCGGCTGCCCGACGGCAACGGCATCGACGTGTGCCGGGACGTCCGGGCGATGGACTCCTCGATCAAGGGTCTGATCCTCACCTCGTACGAGGACGACGAGGCGCTCTTCGCGGCGATCATGGCCGGCGCCTCCGGCTACGTGCTCAAGCAGATCCGCGGCACCGACCTGGTGGACGCGGTGCGCCGGGTGGCCGCCGGCCAGTCCCTGCTCGACCCGGCGATCACCACCCGGGTGCTGGAGCGGATCCGCAGCGGCGTCGAGCAGCCGCGCGAGCTGAAGAGCCTCACCGAGCAGGAGCGGCGGATCCTGGAGTACGTGGCCGAGGGGCTCACCAACCGGGAAATCGCCGGCAAGATGTTCCTGGCCGAGAAGACGGTGAAGAACTACGTCTCGAGCGTGCTGGCCAAGCTCGGCCTGGAACGGCGTACCCAGGCCGCGGTGCTGGCCACCCGGCTGCTCGGCAAGAGCCACTGACCGCGGCCCGCTGAGGGCCGGCGGGGCGGGACCGGCCGGCTCAGTCGCGCAGCGGGACGCTCCAGCGCACCTCGGTGCCGTGCGGGATCACCCGGCTGAGCTGGAAGTCGCCGCCCAGCCGCTCGGCCCGCTCGCGCAGGTTGACCAGGCCGCTGCGGGCCGCCTCCGGATCGCAGCCGACACCGTTGTCGGTCACCGTCACGGTCACCCAGCCGGCCTCGACCTTCACCGCCACCGCCACCCGGTCGGCCTGCGCGTGGCGTACCGCGTTGGAGAGCCCCTCCCGGAGCACGGCCGTGAGCTCCGGGCGCAGCGCGTCCGGGACGGCGCTGTCGATCGGCCCGGTCAGCTCCAGCTCCGGCCGGAAGCCCAGGGACGCGGCGGCCGTCTCGATCGCCTCGCGGATCTCGGTACGCAGCGCGGCGCTCATCGGGGTGCGCAGCTCGAAGATCGTCCGCCGGATGTCCCGGATGGTGGCGTCCAGGTCGTCGACGGCGGCGTTGATCCGCTTGGCCGCCTCGGGCCGAACGTTCATCGGCGCGGCGCTCTGCAACTGCAGGCCGGTGGCGAAGAGCCGCTGGATCACCACGTCGTGCAGGTCCCGGGCGATGCGCTCGCGGTCCTCCAGGACCACCAGCAGCTCCCGTTCCTCCTGGCCGCGGGCGCGCTCCATGGCCAGCGCCGCCTGGCCGGCGAAGCTGTTCAGCAGCGCGACGTCGTCCTCGCCAGTGGGACCGTGGTCGGGCCGATGGGCGATGACCAGTACGCCGTGCAGGATGTCCGCCGCCGCGAGGGGGGAGACCACCGCCGGCCCGGCGACCACCGGAGCCGGCCACGGCGCGGCCAGGGCGAGATTGTCCAGCAGCTCGTGCCGGCGCTCGGTGACCGAGCCGGCGAAGGTGGTCTCGTCGGCGGGGAGCACCGCTCCGACCAGCTCCCGGGCCCGCTCGTCGGCCCCGTCGGCCACCTCGACGGTGAACTGGCCGGCGTCCTCGTCGTAGAGCAGCACCAGCGCCAGCTCCGCCTCGGCCACCTCCCGGGCGCGCCGGGCGACCAGGGTCAGGGCGTCGGTACGCCGGACCTCGCCGAGCAGCACCGAGGTGATCTCGGCCGTCGCGGCGAGCCAGCGTTCCCGCCGGTGGGCCAGCGCGTAGAGGCGGGCGTTCTCGATCGCCACGCCGGCCGCGGCGGCCAGCGCCACCACGATCTCCTCGTCGTCCTCGGTGAATTCCGCCGCGCCCTGCTTCTCGGCCAGGTAGAGGTTGCCGAAGACGTGGTCGCGGATGCGGACCGGCACGCCGAGGAAGCTGTGCATCGGCGGGTGGTGCTTCGGGAAGCCGTACGACTTCGGGTGCTGGGTGATGTCCGGCATGCGCAGCGGGCGGGGATCGTCGATGAGCAGCCCGAGCACTCCCCGGCCGTGCGGCAGCTCGCCGATCTTCGCGTGCAGCTCGGGGCTGATGCCGTGGATGACGAAGTCGTGCAGCATCCGGTCGGGGCCGATCACGCCGAGCGCGCCGTACTCGGCGCCGACCAGCTCGCACGCCGACTGCACGATCCGTTGCAGGGTGATGCGCAGGTCGAGGTCGGAGCCGATGCCGACCACCGCGTCCAGCAGGGCGCGCAGCCGCTCCCGGCTGGTGACCACCTCGCCGACCCGGTCCAGCATCTCCTGAAGCAGCTCGTCGAGGCGGACCCGGGACAGCGGGCTCAGGCCCAGCGACGGGGCCACGTGCTCATGCCGTGAATTCGGTTCGCTGGCCACCGGCCGATGCTATCGCCCGAAGATCGTGCGGGACGAGCCCGCTAAGAGCGCTCGCCGCGTATCGCGGAGATGTCGACCACCTGCTCGGTGGCGAGCCGCGGGGTGCTCGGCGGCCCGGCGTGCGCCGGGTCCGTGATCCCCAGCCGCAGCGCGATGTACGGGTGACCGAGCCCGGCCAGCAGCCCGCGCAGCGACTCCCGGGTGCCCTCCACCTCCACCACGGCACTGAGCGGGACCATGGACACCCCGAGCCGGGTGGCGGTGAGCCAGGCCGCGGAGAGCGCCTCGCCGGCCCGCAGCCAGTTGTCCGGTTCGTCCTCTTCGCCCCAGAGGATCGCGTAGACCGCGGCCCGGTCGTGCCCCGGGCCGACCGGCAGCGTGCCGGGGCGGCCGAAGTCGCGGGCCGGCACGCTGGTCCGCGGCGCCTGCTCGGGCAGCACCTCGGGCGGCAGCCCCGTGCCGGTGCCGGCCCGGCTGGTCCAGTACGCCAACTCCTCGCGCAGCTGCGGATCCTGCTCCTCAACCGTGGCGGCATGCTGGGCCGCGGCCGCGAGCTCGATCTTCTGGTCCTCGTCGAGCACCTGCATGTCGACGCCCTCGAGGGTGGCCGCCTTGACGATCTCGTCCAGGGCCTCCGCCGGCACCGGCTCCTCGCTGACCGGCCGGCGGTCGGTGTGCCGGACCTGCATGCACTGCACCATGTGCATCGCGTCCGGATCCGTCCCGGTGTGCTGGAACCCGCTGAGCCGGGCCAGCAGATCCGGCCGGTTCGGGTCGGGCATCCGCTCCACTACCGCGGTCCAGCCCTCGGCGGCCAGCGCCAGCCGGGCGTGGTGCAGCGCCGCGCCGCAGCTGAACGTGACCAGCCGGCCCTCCGGGTCGGTGGCGGCGAGCCGGGGCTCCCGCATTACCCGCAGCTCCAGCGCGTCGGGGAGGACCGTCCAGCGCCAGGGTTGCGTGTTGTGCACCGAGGGGGCGTGACGGGCCATCCCGGCGGCCTCCGCGAGCGAGGTGGTCAGCGGGCGCTCCGTACCCGGCGTCTCGTGGCTCATCGTCACGACCTTTCCGTTTCCCTGTTCGGAGAATCTTTCACCGTTCGCGGACCACCGCGACGGGGCAGTGCGCGTGGTGAACCAGTTGCTGACTGACCGAGCCGAGCAGCATTCCGCGCAGCCCGCCCCGGCCGCGGCTGCCGACCACCTCGAGCTGTGCCTCGCGGCTCGCCTCGACCAGCAGCGCCGCCGGGTTGCCGGGGGCCACCCGGACGTCGACCTCGACGTCCGGGAAGGTCTTCCGCCACTGGCTCAGCGCCTGCTCCACCCCCGCCCGCGCGGTGGCGGTCGCCTTCTCCGGGTCGAAGCCCGGCGGCACGAACCGCTCGCCGGGCGGCTCCCAGATGCGCATCACCCGCAGCGGTACGTCCCGCTGCGCGGCCCGTTCGACCGCGAAGCCGAGGGCCAGCAGGGAGGTGTCCGAGCCGTCCACGCCGACGACCACCGGGCCCGAGGTGGCCACCTGTCCCTCGCGGACCACCACCACCGGGCAGTGCGCGTGGGCGGTCACCGCCACCACGGTGGAGCCGGCCAGCAGACCGGCGAACCCGCCGTGCCCCCGGCTGCCGAGCGCCAGCAGAGCGGCCTCGGCCGAGCGTTCCTGCAGCACCAGGGCGGGCGGGCCGTCGAAGACCTCGCCCTGCACGGTGAGCCCCGGCCGCTCGGCGGCGGCCTCCGCCGCCGCCCTGCGGACCAGGTCCTCGACCTGCCGGCGGGCACTCTCGTCCGGCCACATGCCGGGCGCCACCCCGGGACCGAGCCAGCCGGCCACGGTCACCCACTCGAAGACGTACGCCAGGCGGACCGGCCGGCCCGAGCGGCCCGCCTCGTCCAGCGCCCAGTCGAGCGCGACCTTCGCGTCGGCGGAGCCGTCGTAACCGACCAGGATCTCGTCGCCGCTCATCGCGCCCGCGACGTCCGCGTTCACTGCCCGCTCCGGAGGCCCGGCTCGGTCTCGCGGATCCGGCGCCACTCGGCCACCCGGGGGTCGTCCTCGCCGTACTCGCGGGTGTAGTCGCGGGCGGCCTGCCGGGCGTCGACCATCTCCTGTCGCAGGTGAGCGGCGCGCGAGGCGAGCCCGGGCACCCGGTCGATGACGTCGAGGACCAGGTGGAAGCGGTCCAGGTCGTTGAGCATCACCATGTCGAACGGCGTGGTGGTGGTGCCCTCCTCCTTGTAGCCCCGGACGTGCAGGTTGTCGTGGTTGGTGCGCCGGTAGGTGAGCCGGTGGATCAGCCACGGGTAGCCGTGGTAGGCGAAGATGATCGGCCTGTCCCGGGTGAAGATCGTGTCGAACTCGAAGTCCGGCAGGCCGTGCGGGTGCTCCGAGGGCGGCTGGAGCCGCATCAGGTCGACCACGTTGACCACCCGCACCTTCAGCTGGGGCAGGTGCTGGCGGAGCATGTCGGCCGCGGCGAGCGTCTCCAGCGTCGGCACGTCGCCGGCGCAGGCGAGCACCACGTCCGGCTCGGCGCCCTGGTCGGTGCTGGCCCAGTCCCAGATGCCCAGTCCGCGCCGGGCGTGCTGGATGGCCTCGTCCATGGTCAGCCAGTTCGGCGCCGGCTGCTTGCCGGCCACCACCACGTTGATGTAGTGCCGGCTGCGCAGGCAGTGGTCCATTGTGGAGAGCAGGGTGTTGGCGTCCGGCGGCAGGTAGACCCGGACCACCTCGGCCTTCTTGTTGACCACGTGGTCGATGAAGCCCGGGTCCTGGTGCGAGAAGCCGTTGTGGTCCTGTCGCCACACGTGGCTGGAGAGCAGGTAGTTCAGCGAGGCCAGCGGCTGCCGCCACTGGATGCCGCGGGTCACCTTCAGCCACTTGGCGTGCTGGTTGACCATCGAGTCGACGATGTGGATGAACGCCTCGTAACTGGTGAAGATGCCGTGCCGGCCGGTGAGCAGGTAGCCCTCCAGCCAGCCCTGGCAGAGGTGCTCGGAGAGCACCTCCATCACCCGGCCGTCGGGGGAGAGGTGGTCGTCGCCGGGGACCGTGTTGGCGACGAACGCCCGGTCGGTGACCTCGAAGGCGGCGCTCAGCCGGTTGGAGGCGATCTCGTCGGGGCCGAACAGGCGGAAGTTCTGCGGGTTGGCGGTGATCACGTCGCGGACCCACTTGCCGAGCACGCCGGTGGAGCCGACCACGGGCTCGCCCGGCTGCTTGACGTCGACCGCGTAGGGGCGGAAGTCCGGCAGGTTCAGGTCGCGCAGCACCAGGCCGCCGTTGGTGACCGGGTTGGCGCTCATCCGCCGGTCCCCCTTCGGGGGCAGCGAGGCCAGTTCGGCGACCGGGGCGCCGGTGGCGTCGAAGAGCTCCTCCGGCCGGTAGCTGCGCAGCCAGCGCTCCAGCTCGGCCAGGGCCTCCGGGTCCTTGCGCACCCCGTCGATGGGCACCTGGTGGGAGCGGTAGGTCCCCTCGACCCGCTTGCCGTGGACCTCCCGCGGGCCGGTCCAGCCCTTCGGCGTACGGAGGATGATCATCGGCCAGCGGGGGCGCCGACTGTCGCCGCCGGAGCGGGCCCGGCGCTGGATCTCGGTGATCTCGTCGACCGCCTGATCGAGGGTGGCGGCGAGGCTCTGGTGCACCCGGGTCGGGTCGTCGCCGGAGACGACGTGCGGCTGGTAGCCGTAGCCGCGCATCAGGCCGAGCAGGTCGTCTTCGGGGATCCGTTCCAGCACCGTCGGGCTGGCGATCTTGTATCCGTTGAGGTGCAGGATGGGCAGGACCGCGCCGTCCCGGGCCGGGTTGAGGAAGACGTTGGACAGCCAACTCCCGGCCAGCGGGCCGGTCTCCGCCTCGCCGTCGCCGATCACGCAGGCGACCAGCAGGTCAGGGTTGTCGAACGCGGCGCCGTAGGCGTGCATCAGCGCGTACCCCAGCTCGCCGCCCTCGTGGATCGAACCCGGCACCTCCGATGCCACGTGGCTGGGGATACCGCCGGGGAAGGAGAATTGGCGGAACAGCCGCGCCATCCCCGCCTCGTCCCGGCTCACCGAGTGGTAGAGCTCGCTGTACGTCCCCTCCAGCCAGGTGTTCGCCACCACGGCCGGCCCGCCGTGCCCCGGACCGGTGATGTAGATGACGCTGAGGTCCCGGTCGACGATGATCCGGTTGAGGTGCGCATAGATCAGGTTGAGGCCGGGGCCGGTGCCCCAGTGGCCGAGCAGCCGGGGCTTGACGTGCTCGGGCTTCAACGGCTCGCGCAGCAGCGGGTTGTCGAGCAGGTAGATCTGCCCGACGGTCAGGTAGTTCGCCGCCCGCCAGTACGCGTCAACCTTGCGCAGCTCGTCTTCGGTCAGTGGGCTCTGCCGGTCGAGAGCGGTGTCCATGCTGCAATAGCCTCTCGCGGGTCAGGGACTTCTGCACCCCGAAGTCGGAATCCGTCCGGCTCCAGCTTCGCCGCCGCGAGGGGGAGTGGGTCAGGGCCGATGGTCCCGGCATGTGCGGACGTCATGCCCCGTCCGGGGCGGCCTCGGCGAGTCCACGGACGACGACGACCGGGGCCGGCGAGTGGTAGAGCAGGGTCTGGCTGACCGCGCCGAGCATCCCCCGCCAGGGTTCCTCGCCGCGGGCGCCGACCAGCGCGACCTGGGCTAACCGGGACTGTTCCACCAGGACGGTGCCGGGGTCACCGCGGATGGTGTGGCACTCCGCCGCCACCGAGGGGTGCCGCTCGCCGTACCGGGTCACCGCCTTGGCGAGCGCGTCGTCGCCCTCGTCCGGCTGGCCCGGCTCGATGACCCGTACCGCGAGCAACGGGGCGGACCGACGGTCGGCGCACTCGAAGGCGAAGCCCAGCGCGGTGCGGGAGCTCTCCGAGCCGTTCACGCCGACCAGCACCGGGCCCTGCGGTGGTGGCCCGGCGCGGCCGACCAGCACCGGGCAGCCGGCCCGGGCGGCCAGCCGCACGGCCGGCGCGTCGGCCGGTACGCATTCGGGGCAGTCGGCCATCCCGCCGTCACCGACGGCCACCATGAACGCCGACTCCGAGCTGCGGACCAGAGCCTCGACCGGGGAGCCCTCGACGATCTCGCAGCTGACCTGGACCGCCGGCTCCACCTCGCTGGCGGCCTGTCCGGCCCGCTCCAGCAGGTGCTCGGCGTCGGTACGCGGCTCCACCACCGACGGGGCCCCCACCGCCGCGGCCCAGTTGAACGCGTGCAGCAGGTGCAGCGGACGGTCGTGGGCCGCGGCCTCGGCGGCGGCAGTCCGGACGACCTGGAGGTCCTCCTCCGACGACCCCACACCGACGACCACCGCCCCGTGGGTGGTTTCGGCCATCCCGCCTCACCTCCCGCGACCACGCTGTCCCTCACTCACGGTAGTCGCGGCGACGCCGGCAGGTGGGCGGATCGGGTCAGCGGAATGGGGTGCCGGTGCGTCAGGGCGATGCGGGGTGGACGCGGACCACGACTGCCGTGGCGTTGTCCCGGCCCCCGGCGGCGAGGGAGTCGGCCAGCAGGGATTCGACGGCTTCGGTGGGAGCGCGCCCGGCCAGCGTCGCCCGCAGCCGGTCGTAGCCGACCTGGTCGGCGATGCCGTCGGTGCAGAGCAGGTGTACGTCGCCGGGGCGTGGCGTGACCGCGATCAGGTCCGCCTCCGGCTCGTCGGGGTGCCCGACGAAGCGGGTGAGGCGGTAGCGGGCGCGGGCGGCCTCGGGGGAGTGGGCCGGGTACCAGCCGTTGACCACACCGAGCCAGGCCATCGTGTGGTCGACCGTGAGCAGCTCCAGCAGTCCGTCCCGCAGTCGGTAGGCCCGCGAGTCGCCGAGCTGGACGATCCAGGCCTGCTCCCCGTCGGGCTCCGCCAGCAGTGCGGTCAGCGTGCAGCCGGTCAGCTCGGCCAGCCGGGCGCCGGCGGCGCGTACCCGCGTCTGGGCCGCGCGGACCGCGGCGCGGAGCTGCCGCGGACCGACGGCCGGCCACGCGGCGCCGACCTGCTGGACCATCGTGCCCATCGCCGTGGCTCCGGCCATCCGGCTGCCCTCGCCGGCGCCCATGCCGTCGGCGACCGCTGCGAACGGCAGCGCGGGGTCGACGTGCAGCACGTCGAAGTTGGCCGGGTAGCGGTCGCCGATCACGCTGCCGCCGGCGATCTCCCACTCGACCGGCCCGGCGCGGTGCCGCGCGGCCGCCACGGCGGGCGGTTCGGGGGACGGACGGCGACGCATCGGCAGACGTTAACACCGACCGGGTCAACTTCCGTGTCAACCAGGGTTGACACGCCAACCGTTGTCAACCTACATTGACAGCATGAGTCAGGCGACGGAACTCGCGGCGGCAGCCGGCAGCACCGACCCCAAGGTCGGGCTGCGGGCGGTGCTCGCCCTGCGCCGGCTCCTCGAACGGCTGGAGGTGGTCCAGGTGGACAACGCCCGTCGACAGGGCTGGTCCTGGCAGGAGATCGCCGACGCGCTCGAGGTCAGCCGGCAGGCGGTCCACAAGAAGCACGCCGGGCGACCGGCGGTCCGGGGCAGTTGGGAGGCATGATGTTCGAACGGTTCACCGACCGCGCCCGCACGGTCGTCCGCCGCGCGGTCGAGGAGGCCAGGGCCGAGGGGCAGCGGCCGGTCGGCACCGAGCACCTGCTGCTCGCCGTGCTGGCCGACGGCGACGCGCTCGCGACCCGGGTGCTGGCGGAGGCCGGCGCGAACGCCGACGACCTGCGCGCCCGGATCGCCCGGCACACCGCCGACGGCGGCGCCGGCCTCGGCGCCGCGGACGCGGCGGCGCTGCGGGAGATCGGCATCGACCTGGCGGCGATCGTCGCCCGGATCGAGGAGTCGTTCGGCCCGGACGCGCTGCGCGAGGCGGCGCCGGCGCCGCGCCGCCGCTGGCGTCGCCGACGGTACGACGACGGACGGTTCTCGCCGCGCGCCAAGAAGGTGCTGGAGCTGTCCCTGCGGGAGGCGATCCGGCTGCGCCACCACCACATCGGCACCGAGCACATCCTGCTCGGCCTGCTCCGCGAGGGTCACGGGCTGGGCGCGCTCGTTTTGACCGAGGCGGGCGTCGGCCTGGACGACCTGCGGCGGCGGGTGGAGACCGCGCTGCGGACGGCGGCCTGAGCCGGACGAGGGCCCGGGTCCCCGCGCTGACCGATTTTGAAACCTTCCGCGGCTGCGCGCCTCATCACGGTCGGTCGAGTCGCTGGCCGCGCCGAGTTGCTGCACACTGACGCCGTGGACAGCGGAGAGCGCACGCCGGCGGCGGGCGACGGCGGGCTGCGTTCCGCCGTGGTGGTCAACCCGGTGAAGGTGGCCGATCTGGATGAGCTGCGCCGTACGGTCGACGGGGCCCTGACGGCCGCCGGCTGGCCGGAGCCGATGTGGTTCGAGACCACGGTCGAGGAAACCGGGCGGCGGCAGACCGAGGAGGCGGTGAAGGCCGGCGTCGACGTCGTCTTCGCCTGCGGCGGCGACGGGACGGTCATGTCCTGCGTCAGCGGGCTGGTCGGCACCGGCGTGGCGCTCGCCGTGCTGCCCCAGGGCACCGGCAACCTGCTCGCCGCCAACCTGGGCCTCTCCAACGACCTCGGCGCCGGGCTGGAGGTCGCCATCGAACGGGGGCGCCGCCTGCTCGACGTGGGCGCGGTCGAGGACCGGTACTTCACCGTGATGGCCGGGATGGGCTTCGACGCCCAGATGCTGCACTCGACCTCCGAGACCACGAAGGCGCGGATCGGCTGGCCCGCGTACATCGTGGGGGCGGTCAAGCACCTGCGGGACCGGCCGATGCGGGTCTCCATCCGGATCGACGGCCAGCCGCCGGTGCGCCGCCGGGCGCGCTCGGTCCTGATCGCCAACGTCGGCCGCCTGCAGGGCGGCCTACCGCTGCTGACCGACGCCGAGCCGGACGACGGCTGGCTCGACGTCGCGGTGCTCACCCCGCGGACGTTGGTGCACTGGCTGGCGATGGGCTGGGCACTGCTCCGCCGGCGCGGCAGCGTGCCCCGGATGGAGGTCTTCCGGGGCCGGAAGGTCGAGATCGTCAGCAACCGGACCCAGCCCCGGGAGCTCGACGGCGACGTGATCGAGCCGGGCCGCGCGCTCAAGGCCGAGATCAGGCCGGAGTCGCTCTGGCTCTGCGTACCGCGGCCCGCACGCCACCCCGACCTCTCCGTGGACGTCGACTCGGCGGCCGAGCGGGGCGAGCGGCTGGTCGAGGAGGCCAACCGTGAGTAGCACCAAGCTGGTGCCGGAGACCCGGCTGATGGCGGAGGAGGAGCTGTCCGCCGACGACGCCTGGCACACCCTGCGCCGCGAGGGTGGGTGGTGCCTGTTGCGGGACGCCTTCATCCGGTTCCGCTACGGCGACGGGTTCAGCCACGCGCGGGCCCTCGCGCTGCAGCTCTGCCTGGCCGTGGTGCCGTTCCTGATCGCGCTCACCGGTCTGATCTCCGACCTCGGCGTCACGGAGGGCGGCCGGGTGGTCGCCGACACCGTGCTCGCGCTCACCCCCGGCCAGAGCGAGTCCGTGGTGCAGGAGTTGCTCGGCGACGCGAAGCGCATCGAACGCGCCGGTGAGCTGGCACTGACCCTCGGTCTGCTGACCGGCCTGGTCGCGCTGACCATGACCATGGCCCAGATCGAGCGGGGCGCCAACCGGATCTACGGCGTCGAGCGGGACCGCCCGGCCGTGGCCAAGTACGTCCGCGCGGCGATCCTCGCGGTGACCGCCGGCGTCCCCGCGCTGATCGGCTTCCTGATCCTGGTCGGCGGGGGCGCGATGGGTCACTCCGTGCAGCGGCACTACGAGTGGGGCGGCTTCGCAAACGCGGCCTGGAACGTGGTCCGCTGGCCGCTGAGCCTCGGCCTGACCGTGCTCGCCGTGGCCGTGCTGTTCCGGCACGCGCCCCGCCGCCGCCAGCCCGGCCTGTCCTGGCTCTTCTTCGGAGCCGCCATCGCCACCGTGCTCTGGTGGCTGACCAGCCTGCTGCTCGCCGGGTACGTCAGGTTCAGCGGCGACTTCGGGCAGACCTACGGCCCGCTGACCGCGATGATGGCGCTGATGATCTGGGCCAACCTCACCGGCATCGCGCTCTTCGGCGGGCTGGCCTTCGCCGCCCAGCTCGAGGCGATGCGGATCGGCGTGGAGGAGCCCGCGCAGCCGGACCTCTGGGAGCCGGAGGCCGAGCGCGAAGAGGCCCTCGACACCGGCGAGATGACCGCGCTCTGACCCCGCGGCCCGGTGTACGGGGGACGCCGATCGGGTACTGCGCCTCGCCAGAAGGCAAGGGAGGTGCGGGGTGACCGCGGTCAAGGAGACGGCGCGACGGCCGGTCGGCCATTTCGCCGAACGGAGCCTCGCGGGCCTGCTGGTCGTCGCCGGGGCCGGCGTCGGGTTCGGCCTGCTGCTCATGCTCGTGCGGTTCCACTGGGGCCCGCTGTACCACGCCGACCGCGAGGTGGCGGAGTGGGTCAACCGGCTCGTGGCACCCCACCACCCGCTGGTCACCGTGATCCAGGCGGTCACCGACCTGGGCGGCCGGCCGGTGCTGATCTGGCTGGTCACCATCGCGGTGGTCGGCCTGCTGATCCGTCGCCAGGCCAGGCTGGCGGTCTACCTGATCATCACCGGGGTCGGCGGGCTGATCCTCGACCCGTCGCTCAAGGCGTTGGTCGGCCGGCTCCGCCCGGTGGTCGACGTGCCGATCACCCACGCCCCCGGCAACAGCTTCCCCAGCGGGCACGCGCTCGGCTCGTTCGTCGCGTACGGGGCGCTGCTGCTGGTCTTCCTGCCGGCCATGTCGCCCCGGTGGCGCAAGCCGGCCATCGCGATCGTCGCCCTGCTGGTGGCGCTGATCGGGCTGACCCGGATCGCGTTGGGCGTGCACTTCGTCTCCGACGTGATCGGCGGCTGGCTGCTCGGCGCCGCGTGGCTCGGCGTCAGCGCGTACGCCTTCCGGCTCTGGCGGCGCGAGCGCGGCCGCCCGGTGCCGCCGCTGACCGAGGGCCTGGAGCCGGAGGCGGGCGAGGAGATCGCCCCCGCCCCGGCCGAGGAGCACGTGCTGGAGCACCCGCGCTCGGCGGTCGCCGAGCTGCTGGTCGGCTGGGTGCTGGTCTTCGGCGCGCTCTACGCCTTCGGCCTGGTCGTCAGCTATCACGCCAAGGGCACCTTCCTGGACACCCTCGACACCGAGGTGCCGCGATGGTTCGCCGCGCGGCACACCGACACGCTGAACGACCTGAGCTGGTGGTGGAGCAAGTTCGGCGACACGCACGCGATCCTGGCGATCTCGCTGGTCTTCTGCCCGCTGGTGCTGGCGATCTGGAAGCGCTGGCGGCCGGTGCTCTTCGTGGCGCTGGCGATGTTCGGCGAGCTGACCCTCTTCCTCGCCTCCTCCGGGGCCGTCGACCGTCCCCGTCCCAAGGTGGACAACCTGGATGGGCACCTGCCCACCTCGTCGTTCCCCTCCGGGCACATCGCCGCGACCATCTGCCTCTGGACCGCGATCGCGATCATCGTGCTCGCCCGCACCGACCGCTGGTGGCGCTGGCTCTTCGTGGCGATGGCGGTGATCATGCCGGTCGGGGTGGCCGTCTCCCGGATGTACCGGGGCATGCACCACCCGACCGACTTCATGGGCGCGATCCTGCTCAGCGCGCTCTGGATGGGGCTGCTCTACTGGATCGTCCGTCCGAACGCCGACGTGCACGAGGGCAATCAGCCGGCCATCGAGTCGGAGCAGGTCCACGAGCTGGACGACGAGCTGGCCAAGGCCGACCGGGCGGACTGACCGGCGCCGATGCTGCGGGTGATGAGCTGGAACATCAGGACCGGTGGCCGGGACACCAACGGGCCCGATCGGCTGGACCGGGTGGTCGCGGTCATCACCGCGCAGCGGCCGGACGTGCTGGCCCTGCAGGAGCTGCGCGGCTTCGACCGGGGCGGGCTGCTCAGCGACCTCGCGGGCCGGGTCGGGATGGTCCCCCACCTGGCCCGGTCCGGGTTCGGGCAACCGGTCGCGGTGCTGGTCCGCCCGCCGCTGCGGATGCTGGCGACCGGCCGGGTACGCCGGCCGTTCCACCACGGCGCCGCGCGCGTGGCGGTGGCCACGCAGGCGGGTCCGCTGACCGTGTTCAGTACGCACCTCAACCCGTACTCCGGTGGTCGCCGGCGTACCGAGGCGGACTGGCTGGCGGCCGCCGTCCGGCGGCACGGTGGCGAGCTCGCGCTGCTCGCCGGTGACCTCAACACGCTGGATCCGACCGTCGACCACGCCGAGCGGCTGGCCCGCCTCCCGGAGTTCTACCGGCGCCGGCACCTGCGCCGCGACGGCCGTACCGTCGACACCCGCGCGGTGTCCCGGCTGCTCGAGGTCGGCCTGGTCGACCTGTACGCGGCCCGCGCCGCCGACGCCCCCGAGCAGGAGGGATACAGCGTGCCCACCCGCTACGGCGGTGCCGAGTTCACCGGCATGCGCCTGGACTACCTGCTCGGCACCATCCAGCTCGCCGCGCTCACCCGCGAGGTCCGCGTGATCCGCGGCGGCGAAGCCGACCACGCCTCCGACCACTACCCGCTCCTCGCCAACCTCGACCTCACCCCCGCCTGACCGCGCCGGTTGCCGCGCCCCACCAAACCCGCGATCTTGCAGTTGTGGTGCCGACGAAGGGGCACTTTTCGGACAAAGGGACAACCCAAAGTGCAAGATCGCGCGAGTTTTGGCGGGGGTGGGGTGGGTTAGCGGAGGGCGAGGTTGAGGAGGACGGTGAGGGTGATCGAGGCGATGATCGAGAAGAGGATCATCAGCAGGCAGCCGAGGCCGCCGCCGAGCGGGCGGATCTCCGTGTTGCCGATGCGCATGGCCTCTACCTTCTCAGGGCGGGGGTGAGCAGGGACCGGATCGCGTCGGCGACCTGTGCCGGGGCGGTGGTGGCGACGTTGTGGGCGGCGCCCGGCACGGTGACCACGCGGGCGTCGGGGACCAGCCGGGCGACCTGCTCCCGCCAGGACGGCGGCACGATCGGGTCCCGGGCGCCGGCGGTCACCAGCGTGGGGACCGTGATCCGGACCAGGTCCGCCTCGATCTCGTTGCCCACCGAGTCGGTCAGCATCGCGAAGACCCGCCACGGGCGGGCGTCCCACACGTCGCGGAGCAGGATCGGCGCCTGCAGCTTGGCCTCCCGCACCGTGTCCACCAGGAACCGGCCGAACTGGCGCCGCCGGGACCGCGCGGCCGGGTCGCTGGTCGGGCCGGCCAGCACCAGGGCGCGGACGAGGTCGGGACGGCAGGCGGCGAGCGCGGCGGCCACCTCCGCGCCGAACGAATGCCCGAAGACGCAGGCCGGCGACAGCCGGTACGCGGAGAGCCAGGCCGCCAGGTGCGCGGCGTGCCGGAACACGTCGTACGCGGTGGACGGGCGCTCGGTCAGCCCGAAGCCGGGCAGGTCCGGGACGTACACCGGATGGGTTGCCGACAGCGCCAGCGCGAGCGGGGTGAGATAGCGGTGCGAGACGGCGAGGCCGTGCACCAGCACCACCGGCGGCGTCCCAGTGCCGGGGTCGACCGACCGCCGGGTGTGCGTCCGCAGCCCCTCGACGAGCCGCCACTCGCTGGTCAGGCCGGCGGCGGGCCGGGGCGCCGCCAGGGCGAGGCGCAGCTCGGCCGCCCGGAACCGCCCCGGCGGCGAGGGTCTCACAGCTCGCGCAGCCGGGGCAGCAGCTGCTCCTGCGCCCAGTCCAGGAACATCGGCTGGCTCTCCGCGCCCACCTGCACAAGCGCCACGTGGGTGAAGCCGGCGTCGACGAACTTCTTGAACGCCTGGACGTGCTTGTCGACGTCGGGGCCGCAGGAGATGCCAGCGGCGACGTCCTCCTCGCGGACGAACTGGGTGGCGGAGGCGAACGACTCTGGCCCGGGCAGGTCCGCGTTGACCTTCCAGCCCAGGCCGAACCAGCGGAACTGGTCGTGCACGATCTTGCGGCACTCGGCCTCGTCCGGGCCGTAGCAGATCGCCAGCTGGCCGTAGCGGGGCCGGCCCGCGCCGCCGGCGTCGTCGTACATCTGGATGAGGTGCGGGTCGGGCTCGGTGGCGACCAGGCCGTGGCCGTACTCGGCGGCGAGGCTGGCCGACTGCGGGCCGGAGGCGGCGATGGCGATCGGCACCGGGCGGTCCGGCCGGTCCCAGACGTACGCGTCGGGGACGTCGAAATGGTTGCCGGAGAAGGTCAACGTCTCGCCGTTGAGCAGCGGCCGGATGATCTGCAGTGCCTCGGCGAACATCTCGTGCCGCTGCTCCACGTGCGGCCAGCCGCCCACCACGTGCTCGTTGAGGTTCTCCCCGGCGCCGAGCCCGAGGGTGAAGCGGCCGTCCGAGAGCACCCCGACGGTGCTGGCCTTCTGGGCCACCACGGCCGGGTGGTAGCGGCGGATCGGGCAGGTCACGAAGGACATCAGCTCGGTCCGCATGGTCGCGTGGGCGACCGCGCCGAGCACGGACCAGGCGTACGGGGCGTGGCCCTGTGAGTCCAGCCAGGGGTAGAAGTGGTCGGATATCACCAAAAGGTCGAAGCCGGCCGCCTCCGCCCGCATGGCGTGATCGACGAGTTGCTTCGGGCCGGCCTGCTCGCTCATCAGGGTGTAGCCGACGCTGACCATGGTGACTCTCCTTCCCCAGGCGGGATCGTCACCGGATACCCCGCCGGGCGGTGGCCAACCCTGGTGTCCGCTTCGCAGCAGCCGTTTGCCTGCGCGTTGGATGGCAGACGATGCCCGCGCCAGTGCAGTGGTTGCGCTGGGTATCTCCGCGTTCAGCCATGGCAAATGCCTGGGAGCCGGCGAGCTGGCCCAATTCGGCGGCAGCGCTTAGCAGCGGTTGGCGTAATCTTCTTTTGAAGCCTCCCGCCTCCGGCTCTGTTCATGCTTTAGCATTCGGTCTATAGCTCCAATGAAGCTGCGATCGAAGTCGCCGTAATAAAGCTTCTTTACTGCCGTCCATCGGCTGGCGTTCTCCGGTACCGACAAGATCTGGTTAAGGAACGTCGACCTCTGAATCATGTCGTCGGCCATCTTGTCGAAGTTGCCGTCGTATAGTTCCCCGTAGTAGTGCTGAAAGCCGTCGAGGAGGAGGCTGAGATAGGCAATGCGACGTGCCTCATCAGGCGGATAAGACCTATCAAGGCCGTGGACATCGTACAGAAGATCCGGATAACTAAGCGCTGCTTGGCTAGCGGTGTCGAACCCTTGGAAGAGTGGAAGGAGGGAAGAACTGCGGTAGGCCCTCGCAGCCAATTCGGCACTTCGCTGCGCAGCGTCCCCGCTCTGTCGGGCGAAGCGTAGTGCAAGAACTGCAACGGCCACGGAAGCCACGGCAGCTACAGATGCGATGACGGTTGCCCATGTCTGCAATTGATCTTCCTTCCACGCTCGGACGCTGCGCCTTCCGCTCGGTTCGAACTGACGCGCCTCGGTGGTCATGGTGGACCGGACAAGGCGAGCGGTCGGTCAAAGCCGAACGTACATTTCCAGATCAAGAGCGCAGGGCAGGCGCCAGGCGTGGGAGCACGCGGGCGGACAAGGCCGACCGACCCGGGTGCTACTCCGCGACGAACACGCCTACGCCGGGCAGTGTCTCGGTCATCCCCTTGATCCGCAGCACCTGCATGGCGCGGTCGCTCACCGGCTCGGTGACCCCGTAGTGCTCGATGAGTTCCCGCCGTGGCGGGTGCGACGCGCCTTGGCCGTGCCCGACTCGGCGGCGGGAGCTACGTGCGGAGTTCGACGGCGCTCCGGTGTCCCTTGCCCTTTAGATGGGTGCGCAACTGGTGCGCGCCTCGCAGGACCTGACCTGGGTGCCGGCCGGGCAGCTACACCGGCGCTTCCTCGGGTGGGTGCGGTTGTCAGATGGTCCGGCCGCCTCCGTCAATCGTGGTCCCAGGTCAGGTCGCCCACCGACTCGATCAGGTCGGGCATGTCCTTGAAATTCTTCTTCTTCTTCAAGCGCTCCAGCACTTGGACAACTCGATCCGGGGCCTTGTTCTTGTGGGCCCTGTCGAGCACGGCGTTCTTGTCGGCGGGAAAGGTCAGCCCTTTCAGGTAACGGTCCTCCAGTTCGATGGGGTTGGTCGGCGGCTCCACGATGCCTTCTGGTGGCGGAAGATGGTCTGTCTTCTCGCCGGTGATCGCGTGCCACGCCTTTCGATAGTCCCAGTCGAACGGGACGTTCTGGTCCCTCAGCCGCTCGACGTCCTCGATGAGGACAGGCACCTCCTTCTTGGAGAAGTCGGCGTCACGCACAGCCGGACCCCGCAGGTATCTGAGCACCTCGTCCCAGTTGCGGGCCCAGCCGCCGGTGTTGTCCATGAGTTCCTTGAGGTCCGAGTGGTCATACACTCGCTGCTTTGCCATCGCGTCCTCCTCCTCGCCATCGCGATACCCGTAATGGGCCACGTGACGCCACGAGCAGCGATCAAAGGAGCCGGCCCAGACCTGGCGAGTCTGCGACGAATGTCCGGTTATTTTCGTCAGCCGGTGCGGAATTACAGCGACCATTTATCTGTTGTTCACCCCGGAGGCTTCGGAGACTCGAGCTTTCCATGCGGTTGTAGCTCAGTTGGTAGAGCGCCACCTTCCCAAGGTGGAGGTCCCGGGTTCGAGCCCCGGTAGCCGCTCTCGCAATGGAATTCCTGTGGGATGTGCTCCGTTAGCTCAGCACGGTGAGAGCGCTGCCCTGTCACGGCAGAGGTCGCCGGTTCAAGTCCGGTACGGGGCGCCACGGAAGGGTGGCCGAGCGGTCTAAGGCACCTCCCTGCTAAGGAGGAGCGGGCTGACCCGTCGCAGGTTCGAATCCTGCCTCTTCCGCCACGTGCGCCAAAGGGCGCATGTCGGCATGCCCCTGTAGCTCAGCGGATAGAGCATCGGATTACGGATCCGAGTGTCGGAGGTTCGAGTCCTTCCAGGGGTGCTCATCGGGATGTGGCGCAGCTTGGTAGCGCACTTGACTGGGGGTCAAGGGGCCGTCGGTTCAAATCCGGCCATCCCGACCAGCGGGTTGTGGCGCAGCTTGGTAGCGCGCCTCGTTCGGGACGAGGAGGTCGTCGGTTCAAATCCGGCCAGCCCGACCATGGAGACGCCAGCCGATCGGCGCCGGCCGCGGTCTCGAAAATCGTTGGGGGGTAACACCCCGTGGGCGTTCGACTCGCCCCGTCTCCGCCAAGAGCACGACCGTTCGGCATTGGGTGATTGGGAGCCCAGCGGCTGTTGAGCCGCCCGTCCTGGTTCGAGTCCAGGTGCCGAAGCCACGGAGAGGCCGGCTGGCTACGGAAGCGCCGTTGGAAGCGGCGCAGGGGTCCGCCCCCTCGTGGGTTCGAATCCCACCCTCTCCGCCATGCCCGTGGGGCGCAGGCTGGGCACACGGGCGAAGGCCGGAGTTCCGGCCAGCACGCGGGCGCGCCGAAGTTGGAGAGTCGGGGCCGGCTGTAACCCGGTTGCTGTGCGCTGAGGGGGTTCGAATCCCTCCGCCCGCACCATGCCCTCGTAGCTCAGCGCGTTCCGAGCGTCGAGGCCGCTGGTTCCATCCCAGCCGGGGGTAGTCAGCAAGGCTTGGTCGTATGCCCGAGTGGCCAGGGATCCGCCTGCAAAGCGGAGTACGTCCGTTCGAATCGGACTACGGCCTCGAACACCATCCCGTCCAGCCGCGGGGCTTTCGTCGAATCGGGTTGCCGCCAGCGTCGAGCCTTGCTCGCCTCCGGCATCACCTTCGCAGAGGGTTTCGCGGTGAACGTGTCGAACCGGCAGACCACCGAGGACAGCTACCGGTGGAGGCAGGAGTTGTCGGACCTGGTCGGCGGCCGGCAGTTCGTCATCATCACGTCCCGCAACGGTGCCGGGCCGCCGCGGGGGAGTCCGACGGGAAGTGCGGGGGGCGAGCGGACCTATTGTTCACCCCGACCCAGGCCCGGACGCTGATCGTTGGCGCGAACTGGCTCCCGGCGCGGAACCGGGCGGCGGCGCGCGCGGCGCGGCCGCTCGTCGACGCCGACTGAACCGTGCGCGATCGGCGAGGCTACCGGCCGACGTACTGGCAGAAGGCGCGACGTCAGGGCGTCGGCGAGTCGAAGCTAGGAGTTGGCGCGGAAGTCGGCCACGTCCGGGACAGCTGCGAGACTAAAAATTTCTTCACCCTTTTGGCCATTATGGTGCCTGCGGACGGCACGGTAGCTTGCCTGCTGGCAGTAACTCACGTCAATGGGCATTCAGCTGGCCGGATTGCCAGCGACAGGGGGCAGTCATGACACGTCAGGTTCGCACGCGCCGAAAAGTCGTGTGCGCGGTCGTCGCCGGTATCCTCGCCGCCGGCTCGCCGGTCGCGTTCGTTGCCCCTTCCGCATACGCAGCCGACACGGACACTTCCGCCAATGCCGTCATCATCTGGGACCGTAACGCGCAATCCGCGATCTGGGATGTGGCGGGCCAACAGCCGCAGGTCCAGGCGCGCAGCTTCGCGATGGTGCACGGGGCCATTTACGACGCGGTCAACGCCATCGCCGGACGGCCGTACCAGCCGTACCTGATCGCACCGGCCGCCAACGGTCGAGAGTCGGTGAACGCGGCGCTCGGGACCGCGGCCTTCCAGGTGCTCAACTCCTTGTTCCCGGCCCAGCAGGCGCGGCTGCGGACGCAGTACGACGAGTGGCTGGCCACCATCCCCAACAGCGGCGCGAAGCGGCGCGGGATCTCAGTGGGCAGCCAGACTGCGGCCGCGATGATCAGCGCGCGGCAGAACGACGGGGCGTTCGGCAATCCGGCCTGGCCGGTCGGCACCGAGCCCGGCCAGTGGCGGCCCACCCCGCCGACCAACGCCAACGACGGGGCATGGGTGGCGGAGCTCAAGCCGTTCCTCATTCCCAGCGCGTCGATGTTCCGCTCGTCCGGCCCGCCGGCGCTCACCAGCGACCAGTATGCCCGCGACTTCAACGAGGTCAAGGCGATCGGCGCGGTCAACAGCACCATCCGGACGGTCGACCAGACCCAGGCCGCGATCTGGTGGCACGACCGGCACCTGGGCGAATGGGAGATCAAGCGCCAGCTCGCCACGACGCAGCGGCTGAACACGCTGCAGACGGCGCGGATGTTCGCGATGGTCGACCTCGCCGAGGCCGACGCCACGACCGCCTGTTACAACGAAAAGGGCGCCTGGATGTTCTGGCGGCCGGTCACCGCGATCCAGCTGGCCGACACCGACAGCAACCCGGCCACCGAGGCCGATCCCAACTGGATGCCGCTACTCGTCACGCCGCCGCACCCTGACTTCACGTCCGGGCACACGTGCTTCACCGGGGCGAGCATGTTGGCGCTGAGGCACTTCTTCGGCCGGGACGACATTCCGTTCAGCGCATACAGCGAAGCCTCGGGTACCACTCGGTACTTCGGCAGCTTCTCGCAGGCCATCGCCGAGGTCATCGAGGCCCGCATCTGGGGCGGCATCCACACCCGCACGGCTGACGTCGAGGGCGCGAAGATCGGAGCGCAGGTCACCGCGTACATGATCAGTAACTACTTCCGTCCGCGGCGCTGACGCGCCGGGCATGACGTGAGAGCCTGGCCCGAGCGTCGATCCGGCACGCGGGCCGGGCCCTCCGCAAGCGACCACCACGGCCGGGGGCGAGGCGATGATCCGGAAGACTGAGCCAGGCGGCCCACAGACCGCCGAGCTGGCGGAGCTGATCGCTTCGTGTTCGTGGTTTCTCAACGTCCTGGCTGCCGTGCGGGCGGGTGGTCTTCCGGACGCATGGGTAGGGGCGGGAGTCCTTCGAGATCTCGTCTGGGGACAGCGATACGGGGGCGGCTTCGACCCGCAGGACGTTCGGGACGTGGACGTTGCATTCTTCGACCCGAACGATCTCACCCACAGCAATGACGTTGCCGCGACCGAGCTGCTACGACGCCGCGAACCGGCGGTCCCGTGGGAGGCGACCAACCAAGCTGCCGTGCACACCTGGTACGAAAACGTGTTTGGTACTGGACCAGTCGATGCGCTGCGCTCCATAGCCGACGCCGTCGCCACCTGGCCCGAAACCGCTACGTGCGTGGCGGTACGTCTCGACCCTGCCGAGACACTGCACGTCTGCGCCCCGTTCGGGCTGGACGACCTGCTCGATGGCGTATGGCGGCGCAACCCAGGAAGGGTCACCGTAGAGCTGTCACGAGCCCGCCTGGCTCGCCACGAGCCGAGCCGTCGATGGCCGCAGGTGAAGATCATCCCGCCGTAGCCATACGACAATCGGGCCGGTTGCGTCGGCAATTCGCGCTACTCCATCCGTCACATCCTGCCCCGCGCGGTGTGTAATGGCGATGAGCACCGACATCCCTCCATCGTTACCGCTGAGGAGGAGCTATGGCAGCAGTCGTGTCCAACATCGAGATCGCTCGGCCGCCGGACGAGGTGTTCGCGTATGTCACCGACCCCTCGCGGTTCGCCGAATGGCAGGACGACGTCGTGCGCGTCGAGGCAGGTGGTCCGCCCGGCGTGGGCTCAAGGTTCACGACAACTCGCCGGATCGGTGGTACGGAACGGACCATGACGCAGGAGGTTACGGAGAACAATCCCCCCAGGAGCTGGGCCGCGCACGGAATCGATGGACCGGTCAGGCCCAACGCGACGGTTACCGTCGAACCTCTCGACGACGGCGCCCGGTCGCGGGTGACGTTCGCGCTCGATTTTGAAGGCCGCGGCATCGGCATGCCGCTCGTGCCGATGGTCCGCCGGATGGCTGCGAAGGTGGCGCCCGTGAGCTACCAGAACCTGAAAGAGCGGCTTGAGCGAGGAGCCTCCTAGCCGCGCCGCCGATCGGGCGAACGCTGCGCGACGTCAGTCGACCGCGGTGACCTCCAGCAGCAGGGTCTGCTCGGGATGCAGGGCCGGCATCTGCAGCCCCACCGTCCCCAGCACCGCGCCGCTGAGCGTGACCCCCTTCGGCAGCCACCCCGGCTCGCTGAGCTGCAGCACCGCCGGCCCCGGCACGCCCGCCGCCAGTCGCACCGCGTACCGCCGCTGCCGGTCCAGGCCGGGCAGCCGGACCGTGCCCGGCACCTGCGCCACCGAGGTGGCCAGCCGCGCGACCGCGTACACCGCCTGGGAGCCGTCACCGGCGACCACGCCGTGCGCCCAGACGGCCGGGTCCGGATGGTCGACCCGGACCGCCCGCCCGGAGTGCAGCAGCGGGCGGAGCCGCTTGTGCAGCGCGACCCAAGCCGCGAGCTCGGCGCGCTCCGCCGCGGTGATCGCGCCGATGTCCCACTCGATGCCGTGGTGGCCGAAGAGCGCGGTGGCGGCCCGGAAGCCCAGGTCGTGCACCCGGTGCGTGGTGTGCGAGCGTTCCGGTCCGATGTGGCTGCCGACCAGCTCGGGCGGGAGCAGCAGCCCGGTCCAGCGCTGGATGGCCAGCCGTTCCAGGGCGTCGTTGCAGTCGCTGGCCCAGACCCGGTCGGTCCGGCGCAGGATCTCCAGGTCCACCCGGGCGCCGCCGGACGAGCAGCTCTCGATCTCCACCTCCGGGTGCCGGCGGCGCAGCTCGTCCAGCAGCCGGTAGACCGCCACGGTCTGCGCGTGGACCCCCGGCCGGCCCTGGTGGCCGGCCTCGGTGAGGTCCCGGTTGTGGTCCCACTTCAGGTACGCGATGCCCTGGTGCTCGGTGAGCACCGCGTCCAGCCGGGACAGCAGGTGCTCGTACGCGTCCGGGTGGGCGAGGTCGAGCACCTGCTGGTGCCGCCACTCGGGCGGCAGCCGCCCGGGCACGGACAGCACCCAGTCCGGGTGGGCGCGGAACAGGTCGGAGTCCGGGTTGACCATCTCCGGCTCGACCCAGAGCCCGAACTGCATCCCGAGGCCGCACACGCGGTCGATCAGCGGTTGCAGCCCGTCCGGCCAGACGTCGTCGTCGACCCACCAGTCGCCGAGCCCGGCCCGGTCGTGCCGGCGCCCCCGGAACCAGCCGTCGTCGAGCACGAACCGCTCGACCCCGACCTCCGCGGCCCGGTCGGCGAGCGCGGAGAGCCGGGGCAGCTCGTGGTCGAAGTAGACGGCCTCCCAGACGTTGAGCGTGACCGGCCGGGGTGGGCGCGGGTGCTGCGGCCGGGCCCGCAGGTGGGTGTGCAGCACGTCGCTGAGCCCGTCCAGCCCGGCGTCGGACCAGACCGCGTACAGCAGGGGAGTGACGTACTCCTCGCCGGCGGCCAGCACGATCTCCCCGGGGGTGAGCAGCTCAGCACCGCCCAACGTGGACTCACCCGTGGGCCGGCGCTCGGCGAAGGTCACGTGGTCGCCACTCCACGCCGTGTGCACCGCCCACACCTCGCCGTGGCCGAAGCCGAAGCCGGCCGTCCCCGCGACCAGCAGCAGCGTCGCGTCGTGCCCGGTCCGCCCGTGTCGGCCCTCCCGCACCCAGGTGCCCATCGGCCACGGGTGCCGCTGCGGCGCGCGTTCCCGGCACCAGCGCCCGGTCAAATCGAGCAGCTCGGTGGCGACCGCCGGCACCGGCAGCACCGGGGCCAGCTCTCGCAGCTCGTACGCCCCGGCGCCGTCGTTGCGCAGCCGGTGCCGCAGCAGCAGCAACCCGGTCGGGTCCAGCTCGATCTCGACCGTCAGCGACAGCTCCGCACCCGGGTCCGAGGCCTGCACGGTCACCCGCGCCGCGCCGGGCCCGCCGTGCTCACCGTCTTCTTCGGGTACGCCCACCGCGTCACCGCCCGCCGCCACGCGACTCGGGTCCGGGCTGCCGGCCGCCGTGGCGGTCTCGCCGCCGTCGGACACGTCGAGGGCGTGGAGGCGGAAGGCCGTCGACCAGTCCCGCCCGTCCCGGTGCCCGGCGAGGCCGGGCCGCCCGCTCCAGCCGGCGCTCGGCTCGGGCAGCAGCGACAGCACGGTCGGCGCGTCGAAGCTGCTCGGCATCACCGGCGGGATGGTCGCGTCGACCAGGTCGGTCAGGTCCGCGGCGTCGAGCGGGCCGAGGTCGGCGCCCCAGTGCACGACCCGGGGCAGGCCGGGGCCGCGCGCGTCGAGCACCAGGCTGGTCCGCGCCCGGCGCAGGTGGACGATGGTCGGAATCGTCATGGCCATTCATCTCTCCGTGCGGGTCCGTCGGCGTTCGTCACACTCGGTGACGCGACCCGGCGGCCAAACCACGATGAGCGATATGACTGTCAGTCATATTTATGCCTGACAGTCATATCGCTCCTTCGGACATCAGTGGGTGCCCGGGAGCCAGAAGCAGCACGGGCGATGTCAGCCCTTCGAGGCTCCCAGCGTCAGGCCCCGGACGAACTGCTTCTGCAGCAGGAAGAAGATCACCAGGGTCGGGATCGCGACCAGCACCGAGCCGGCCGAGACCAGGTTGTTGTCGGTGAAGAACTCGCCGCGCAGGTTGTTCAGCGAGCTGGTCACCGGGAACTTGTCGCCGGTACGCATCAGGACCGTCGCCCAGAAGAACTCGTTGTAGATCCAGGTCACCTCGAGGGTGGCCAGCGCGGCCAGGGCCGGCCGGCACAGCGGCATGGTCACCTGCCAGTACTGCCGCCAGACGCTCGCCCCGTCGACCATCGCCGCCTCGTACAGCTCGTGCGGCAGCGCCTTCATGTAGTTGGACAGCACGAAGACGCAGAAGCCGCACTGGAAGGCGACGTTGACCAGGATCAGCCCCCAGTAGCTGTCGTAGAGCAACTCGGAGTCGCTCATCCACGCCGGCAGCGGGATCTCGGTGAACATCCGGAACAGCGGGATCAGCAGGGCCTGCTGCGGCAGCAGGTTCGCGGCAGTGAAGAGCCCGAGCAGGACGAGGTTGAACTTCCAGCTGAACCGGGCGATCACGAACGCCACGCAGGAGGCGAGGAAGAGGGTCAGCAGCACGGCGGGCACGGTGATGTAGACCGAGTTGAGGAAGTGCTTGCCGAACTCCGCGGTGCGCCAGGCGGTGACGTAGTTGTCGACGGTCCAGCCACCGAGCGAGACGTAGCCGTTGGTGGCGGTGTACTCGTACGACCGGAACGACGTGACCACCGCCCACAGGATCGGGAAGAGCCAACCGACCGCGACGGCGCTGAGGAAGACGTGCAGGACCACCCTTGCCGGCCGAAGCGGCCGGCGGCGCGGTGCCGGGGCGGCGGTCGCCGGTGGACGGGTGAGGGTCGCGGTGCTCATCGCCGGTCCTCCCGCATCACGGTGGCCAGATAGAGGGTGATGAAGACCAGGGAGACGACCAGCATGATGGTCGCCAGGGCGGAGCCGAAGCCGATCCGGCTGGCCTCGCCCACCACGTTCGCGGTGACCAGCGCGGAGATCAGTTCCAGGCCGTTGCGCCCCTTGTTGATCACCCAGACCAGGTCGAACGCACGCAGCGACTCGATCACCGTCACCACCAGCACGATGATGTTGATCGGTCGCATCACCGGGAAGACGACGCGGAAGAAGGTGCTGACCTCCGAGGAGCCGTCCACCGCGGCGGCCTCGCGCAGCGTCGGGTCGACGCCCTTCAGGCCGGCCAGGTACAGCAGCATGATGTAGCCGACGTGCCGCCAGCCGGCGGCGAACAGCACCGCCCAGATGTTGACGTTCGGGTCGCCGTACCAGTCGGTGTCGCCGCCGAGCAGCGCGTTGAGCAGGCCCTGGTCGCGGCTGTAGATGAGCTGCCAGACGAAGCCGATCAGCGCCAGCGAGAGCACCACCGGCAGGTAGAGCGCCGTCTGGTAGAAGCGGCTGCCGCGCAGTTCCTTGTCCAGCAGTACGGCAAGGAAGATCCCGAACGGGGTGGCCACCACGAAGAGCGCGGCCAGCCAGAGCAGGTTGTTCTGGATCGCCGGCACGAACGGCGGGTAGATGTTCACCACGTCGTCGTAGTTCTTCAGGCCGACCCAGTCGATCTCGGCGAACGGGCCGATGCCGTCCCAGTTGGTGCCCGACAGCGCGACGGTGGCCAGGGCCGGGAGCCAGACCAGTCCGACGACCAGCAGCAGCGGCACGACCACCATCAGCGTGATCACCACGCGGTCGGTGCGGGACAGGAGCCGTAGCCGGCGGCCGCGACCACGCGTGGTGGTGGTCGCGGCCGGCGGCGGCACGGCGCGATCCGCTTGGATCAGGGGCAGGTCGGACACGATGTCCTCCCCCTCTCGCCGTCAGCTGGTGAAGATCGACTTCTTCTGGTTCTCGATGCTGGTCAGCAGGCCGCCGATGTCCTTCGGGTTCTTGATGAACTGCTGCAACGCCGGGATCATCACGGTCGAGGCGAAGTCCGGCCGGGTGTCCCGGTCGAGGAACTGGGCGATCTCGGTGGCCGAGCCGACCAGCTCGGCGGCCTTCTTCTTCAGCGCGGTGTAGCCGCTGGTGTCCGCGCCGGTGTTGGCCACCAGGGTGCCCGGGTCGTTCTTCAAGATGATGTTCGCGGCGTCGACGCCGCCGATGTACTCCAGCAGCTTCTTGGCGTTCGCCTCGGACTTCGGCTTGCGGGCCATCATGTAGCCGTCGATCGGCGCGTCCAGGGCCTTGGCCCCGATGGTCGAGTCGATCTCCGGGAAGGTGAAGAAGTCGATGTCATCCTGCTCGTTGTCGTTGAACTGCTGAGCGACGAAGAGGCCGAGCAGGTACATGCCGCTCTTCTTCTGCTGCAGCGACTGGGCGGCCTCCTGCCAGGTCCGGCCCAGGGCGTCCGGCTGATGCAGCGGCAGCAGTCCGGCCCAGGTGTCGAAGACCTTCTTCACCTTGTCGGAGGTCCACGCCTCCTTGCCGGCCATCAGGTCGACGTGGAACTGGTAGCCGTTGATCCGCAGGTTCAGGATGTCGAAGGTGCCCATCGCCGGCCAGCCGTCCTTGTCGGCGAAGGCGATCGGGTTCAGGCCGTCCTTCTTCATCTGCGCGCCGAGCGCGTTGAAGTCGTCGAGCGTCTTCGGCTCCTGGTAGCCGTGCTGCTGCCAGACCGACTTACGGTAGAAGACCGCCCACGGGTAGTACGACGCCGGCACGAAGTACTGCTTCCCGTCGTCCCCGGTCGAGGCCTTCTTGAACGCGTCCGAGAAGCCGGAGAGCTTGGTCCAGACGTCGCTGACGTCGCCGGCCAGGCCCCGGGCGGCGAAGAACCGCATCCGGTAGCCGGCGAACCAGGTGAACACGTCGTCCGGCTTGCCCTGCAGGTAGTTGTTGATGTTTTCCTGGAACGTGTTGTGGTCGACCGTGTTGATCGCGACCTGGACCCCGGACGAGCTCTGGAAGCCGGCCGCCACCTTGGCGAGGACGTCCTTCGGCGTCGGGTCCGAAGCGTTCGAGCCGAGCGAGACCGTCTTCGAGCCCGCGCCGGAGTCGGAGTCGGAGCCGCCGCAGCCGGCGAGCAGTCCCGTGCCGAGCAGCGCGCCAGCGCCGGCCGCGCCGGCCAGCAGCGAGCGGCGGTTCAGGCCGGCGACGGACGGGGGTACGAGTCGGGCGAGGTACTCGGCTTGCGATCGGGGACGGGACATTGTGCCTCCTGCTCGAAGAGGTGCGCTGCGCCCAAGGGCCGTGACTGGTGGCGGGGATCGGTGTTGCGTGGGCCGGGAAAGACCCACCGTGATTCGACATGTCCGAACACAAACAGCCGGTTGGCACGTCAAGCTACCCCTCCGTGCGCCCCTGTCAAGGGGGTTGGCGCGCTTCGATAACTCAGTCGTGACAAGGCTGAGACAAGGTAAACGTTAGAATCTTTGTCGATGTTGGAAAGTGTTGACTTGAGTCGCATCGAGGTGCACCCTCTGCTCTCATGTGGAGGTGGCAGGGCGAGGGCATCTGGTACGGCGCGGACTACAACCCGGAGCAGTGGCCCGAGTCGACCTGGGCCGAGGACGTCGCGCTGATGCGCCGGGCCGGGGTCAACCTGGTCTCCGTCGGCATCTTCTCCTGGGCCCTCCTGGAGCCCACCCCCGGCCGGTACGAGTTCGGCTGGCTCGACCGGGCCCTCGACCTCCTGCACGACGGCGGCGTACGCGTCGACCTCGCCACCGCCACCGCCAGCCCGCCGCCGTGGCTGGCCCGCGCCCACCCGGAGACGCTGCCCCGCCGTGCCGACGGCACGATCCTCTGGCCGGGCGGCCGGCAGGCGTACTGCCCCAGCTCGCCGATCTTCCGGGAGCGCTCGCTCGCCCTGGTCGAGGCCGTCGCCGGCCGGTACGCCGAGCACCCGGCCGTGGTGATGTGGCACGTCTCCAACGAGCTGGGCTGCCACAACGTGCATTGCTACTGCGACGTCAGCGCCGAGGCGTTCCGCCGCTGGCTGCGCGAGCGCTACGGCGACCTGGACACGCTCAACGACGCCTGGGGCACCGCCTTCTGGAGCCAGCGCTATCACGACTGGGCCGAGATCAACCCGCCGCGCGCCGCACCGACCTTCGCCAACCCCACCCAGCAGCTCGACTTCCTGCGCTTCTCCTCGGACGAGCAGCGGGCCCAGCTGCGGGCCGAGCGGGAGGTGCTCAAGCGGCTGGTCCGGCAGCCGGTCACCACGAACTTCATGATCGGCACCGGCGTCAAGTACCTCGACTACCACTCCTGGGCGTCCGACGTGGACCTGGTCGCCAACGACCACTACCTGATCGCCGCCGACCCACAGCCGCAGGTCAACCTGGCGCTCGCCGCCGACCACACCCGCGGCGTCGCCGGCGGCGACCCGTGGCTGCTGATGGAGCACTCCACCAGCGCGGTCAACTGGCAGCCGCGCAACGTCGCCAAGACCCCCGGCCAGCTGCGCCGCAACAGCCTCGCGCACGTGGCGCGCGGCGCCGACGGGGTGCTCTTCTTCCAGTGGCGGGCCTCCCGCGCCGGCGCGGAGAAGTTCCACTCCGCGCTGGTCCCGCACGCCGGCCCGGAGACCAAGGTGTACCGCGAGGTCTGCCGGCTCGGCGCCGACCTGAAGGCCCTGGCCGAGGTACGCGGCAGCCGGGTCGACGCCGAGGTGGCGATCCTCTTCGACTACGAGGCGTGGTGGTCCGCCGAGCTGGACTCGCACCCCAGCGTCGACGTCACCTACGTCGACCGGCTCTCCGCCCTGCACGGCGCGCTCTGGCGGGCCGGGGTCACCGCCGACGTGGTGCACCCGTCGGCCGACCTCTCCGGCTACAAGCTGGTCCTGGTGCCAACCCTCTACCTGGCCCGGGACGCCGACGCCGAGGCCCTGCGGGCGTACGTGGAGGCGGGCGGCACCGCCCTGGTGACGTACTTCAGCGGCATCGTCGACGAGCACGACCACATCCGCCTCGGCGGCTACCCCGGCGCGTTCCGGGAACTGCTCGGCATTCGCACCGAGGAGTTCTTCCCGCTCCGCGCCGGGGAGCGGGTCCGCCTCGACGACGGCTCCACCGCCGACGTGTGGACCGAGTGGCTGCACCCGGCCGGGGCGGAGGTCCTCGCGTCGTACGCCGATGGGCCGTTGCCGGGAGTGGCCGCGCTGACCCGGCACGCCGCCGGCGCCGGCGCCGCCTGGTATGTCGGCACCCGGCTCGACGACGCGGCCACCGACCGCCTCGTCGCCCGGCTGCTCGCCGAGTCCGGCGCCCGCCCGCCGGTCGCCGCCCCGAGCGGGGTCGAGGTGGTCCGGCGCCGCGACGCCGAGCGGAGCTGGCTCTTCGTCATCAACCACACCGACGATGACGCCCGGCTCGCCGTCACGGGCACGGAGCTGCTGGCCGGCGCCCGGTGCGCCGGCGAGCTGGTGGTGCCGGCCGGTGAGGTGGCGGTGGTCCGCGAGGAGGCCGGCCGCGCCGCAGACCAGCCACTGCCGAGCGGGGCGGAGGCCGACCGGTGAAGGTCACCCGGATCGCTTACTCGACCCGCCTGAATCCGGGTAAGTACGCGGCTTTGCTCGAGCAGGCCCGCCGGCTGGGTCGGGTTCGCAGTGAGGTGTGGCAGCGTTACGGGTCGATTGCCACGGTGAAGCAGATCCTGCAGGACAGGACCGATCGCCACCGGACCAGACTGCCGGTCCAGGACTCCAGCCCGGCCACCACCGAGCGGAGAGCGAATTATCCAAACCGTTCAGCGATGAGCAACTAGTAGGAAGCAGGTTCGATGCTCGCCCAGCAACGGCAGAGCGCCATCCTGGATCTGATCCGCCAGCGCGGCGGCGTCCGGGTCAGCCAACTGGTGAGCCGCTTCGGCGTGTCGGACATGACGATCCGGCGGGACCTGGAGGTACTCGCCGAGCGGGGGCTGGTCGACAAGGTCCACGGCGGGGCGACGCTGGCCGGGCCGGGGTCCGCCGAGGAGCCCGGGTTCGCGGCGAAGTCGATCCGCCAGCAGGCCGAGAAGCGGGCCATCGCCGAACGGGCGGCCACCCTGGTCGAGCCGGGCATGGCGATCGCGCTCTCCGCGGGCACCACCACCGCCGCGCTGGCCGCCCGGTTGGCCGACGTCCGCGGCCTGACCGTGGTGACCAACTCGATCCCGGTCGCCGACGCGCTCTACCAGACCCCGCGCGCGGACCAGACCGTGGTGCTGACCGGCGGCATCCGTACGCCCTCGGACGCGTTGACCGGGCCGGTGGCCGAGGCGGCGATCGGCGCCCTCAACGTCGACCTGCTCTTCCTCGGCGTGCACGGGATGAGCCCGCGCACCGGGTTCACCACCCCCAACCTGCTCGAGGCGGCGGTCAACCGGCGGCTGATCGGCGCCGCCCGCCGGCTGGTGGTGCTCGCCGACCACACCAAGTGGGAGACCATCGGGATCGCCACCATCGCGCCGCTGGAGGACGCGGACGTGCTGATCACCGACGGGAAGCTGCCGCCGGAGGGGCGCCGCCAGATCGGCGAGCAGGTCGGCGAGCTGGTCGTGGTCGACGCCGACTGACCGCGCTCACAGCCACCTCACAGCAGGCCGGGTTAGGCTGCCGAGAGCATGCGTCCGACGCTCCACGGTGGAGCGCCGTCCGGCGGGAGTGAGCGATGGTCTTCAAGAAGATGCTGAGCGCGTTGGGCGTGGGTGGGCCCAGCGTCGACACCGTCCTGGCGAACCCGAACACCCGGCCCGGCCTGGCTCTCGACGGGCAGGTCCACCTGCTCGGCGGGGACGCGCCGGCCAGCATCGAGCAGATCACCGTCGGCCTGGTCACCCGGGTCGAGATCGAGGGCGGCGACTCCGAGTACGCCGGCATCATGGAGTTCCACCGGATGGCGGTGAGCGGCCCGCTGGAGCTGGCCCCGAAGCAGCAGCTCGCCATCCCGTTCCAGCTGCCGGTGCCGTGGGAGACGCCGGTCACCGACGTCTACGGCCAGCGCCTGCACGGCATGACGATGGGGCTGCGTACCGAGCTTGCGGTGGCCCGGGCGGTGGACAAGAGCGACCTGGACCACGTGGCGGTGCACCCGCTGCCGATCCACGAGCGGATCCTGGACGCCTTCCAGGCGCTCGGGTTCCGCTTCAAGCACGCCGACCTGGAGCGCGGCCACATCCGCGGTGTGCAGCAGACGCTGCCCTTCTACCAGGAGATCGAGTTCTTCGCCGCGCCGCAGTACGCCCAGACGATCACCGAGGTCGAGCTGACCTTCGTGACCAGCCAGCGGGGCGTCGACGTGATCCTGGAGTGCGACAAGCGCGGCGGCTTCCTCAGCGCCGGGCACGACGTCTTCGGCCGGTACACCGTCTCCCACGCGGACGCCGACCGGGCCGACTGGGTCCAGGTGGTCGACGGGTGGCTGCGCGAGACCACCTCCCGCTACGGCAGCCTGCGCGCCCAGGGCTTCGGCGCCCCCCACGGATACGGGCACGGCCACGGTCGGGGCCACGGCATGGGCGGCCTGGTGGCGGGCGCGGCGCTCGGCGCCGCCGGAGGCCTCGTCGCCGGTGAGTTGATCGAGGACGCCTTCGAAGGCGACTTCGGCGATTTCGGCGGCGACTTCGAGTAGCGGACACACGACGGTGGCCTCGGGAAGACTCCCGAGGCCACCGTCGCTCTGAGGTGTCGCTCACTCAGTGCCGAGCCTTGCGCTCCTCCGCGCTGCGCCAGCCACTACCGGCCTTGGCCAGACCGCGGCTACCCAGGTAACCGAGGGTCAGCAGCGTGATGAAGAACCAGGCCTGGTTGGCGCGGAAGATGTCCACCCCGGCCGAGTTCTTGCCGGCCACCTGCGAAGCGACCAGTACGGCGACTACGGCCGCGATGTAGACCCAGAACTCGGTGGTCCGCAACGACGGCTTGGTCTCCGTTCCGGGCGCCTGCATCGGAATCCGCTGCCCGTCCATCATCATCGGCATCTGACGGGTCGGTGCTTCCTGCACCGCCGCCTGGCCGGGCGCCTCCGGCGCCGGCCGATTCATCGGCCTGGTGGATGCAGCCTGCGTGCTCATCTTTCCTCCTGGATGCGATGAGTCCTTTCCTGCACTCCCTCGCCCCGCTACCGCTTTCCGGCCACGGCACGGTTCGCCTTCATGGCGGGGGCACCGTGCGTCTACCCGAGGCTCCGGCGAGGTAACACCCATCTGTAAGCGGATGCCGCCTCCCCGGGCCGGGTCGGCTCAGCGCAGGGCGTTACGGATGGCGACGGAGACCAGCAGGTCCGGGTCGTCGGTGATGATCCCGTCCACGCCGATGACAGCCCGTACCGACCCTGAAGGCTACGGACGTCCGGTCCGTGAAAGTGCGCCGGGTTCTGCCGCAGGTACCAGTCCGCCGACCCCGCGCCGCGGGTTTGGCCGGCCGGTCCACGGGCACGCAGAAAGTTCCGAGACGTCTGCGAGGTGGTTGACGTGCGTGAGGACGACATGCGGCAGGACGCCGCCCGAAGTGCCGAGAAGCGGGTCGCCGGCGGCGTGTATGGCGAGGGCGCGCTCGACGAGGTCACCGTGCCGCAGACCGATGTGCTGCGGGTCATCCAGGACGAGGATCCCGACGACCCGGCGCACGTCCCGGTCGACCCGAACGTGCTGCGCGACGGCGGCCCCACCCGCGGCCAGGGTGCGGTCACCACGACCGGCGGCACCGCCGGCCCGGCCAGCAGCGGCTGGGTGGCCCGGCAGCCGGAGCGCCACCGGACCAAGGGCAAGGTGGCCCCGACCACCACCGGCGACGCCACCACCGGCGGCCTGAGCACCCCGGCCGGCGGCTCCACCAGCGACAAGTCGAGTTCGGGCAGCCAGGTAGGCAACTTCACCAACGGGCGACCCCGCCCAGCGCGTTGATCATGAGGCTGGCGGCAGGTCGGAGACGCGCGGTAGCCCGGGCCCTGTCGCCGAGCACGGCACAGACGCCGTAGGGCCCGGGGGCGAACAGGCCAGCGGCTGGTATGCCTCTCCGTCATATTTATGACGGAGAGGCATATCCCTTCTCAGACATACGTCCCGCAGCGCGGCTCGCCCGGGCGGCGGGAAAGCCGCGCCGGACGCTCGGGATCGACAGGCCGAGGAGCTGGCCGTCCGCGGCCCCCGGTCGAGGTAACAGATCCGGTCAGGGGGTGCGTCGGAGGATGCCGAGGCGCTGGGTGGCGCGGGTGAGGGCGACGTAGAGGTCACTGTGGCCGCGCGGGGACTCGGCGACGATCCGGTCCGGGTCGACCACCAGCACCGAGTCGAACTCCAGCCCCTTGGCCTGCCCGACGGTGAGCACCACCACCCGGTTCTCCAGCTCCGGCTGCTCGCCGACCGCGGCCTCGGGAAGCGCGGCGGTGACGGCGGCACCCAGCTCGTCCACCCGGCCGGCGGGCACGATGACGCCGAGCCGGCCGTCGTCGAGCGAGGCCGCCTCCCGCGTGGTCGCGACCACCAGTTCGGCGGCGAGCCGCTCCGCGTCGACCGTGCGGTCCCACGGCGGTACGCCGCTGGAGCGTACCGAGCGGGGTGGGCGGAGGTCGGGGTCGATCTCGGCGAGCACGTGGGCCGCGACCGCCATGATCTCGGCCGGGGTGCGGTAGCTGACGGTGAGCTGCTCCAGTCGCCACCGCTGCGCCACGTACGGCTCGAGCGCCTCGGCCCAGGAGGGCGTGCCGGCCAGCGCGCCGGTCTGCGCGACGTCCCCCACGATGGTCATCGACCGGCTCGGGCAGCGCCGCATCAGCAGCCGCCAGCCCATCGGCGACAGCTCCTGCGCCTCGTCGACGATGACGTGCCCGAAGGCCCAGCTCCGGTCGGCGGCGGCCCGCTGGGCGGTGGTGAGCCGCTCCGACTCCTCCTGCCGCTCCGACAGCCGGTCGGCGTCGAGCAGGTCGGCGACGCCGAGGATCTCGCCGCCGTCCGCCTCGTCCTCGACGTCGATGGAGCGGGAACCGCGCCAGATCTCGAGCACGCCCTCGGCGTACTCGCGCTCCAGGGCCCGGATCCGCTCCCGCCGGGCCACGGCGGCGCGCTCGTCCTCGCCCAGCAGCTCGGCCGCTTCGTCCAGCAGCGGCACGTCGGCCGGCGTCCAGCCGCCCGGCTCCCGGTGCAGCGCGGCGCGCTCCGCGTCGGTCAGCATCGGCGCGGCGGTGGCGATCCGCTCGGGCGAGGCGAACAGGTCGGCGAGCAGCCGCTGCGGGGTGAGCACCGGCCAGAGCTCGTCCAGCGCGGCGCGTACCTGTGGATCCTCGCGCAGCTCGCGGCGGATCTCGGCGCGGTCCGCCTCGGAGAGCAGGTTCTCCCCGCCGAGCGGGTCGGCGCCGATCCGCTCGGCGATCTGGGCGGCGAGCGCGTGGATGATCTCGATGTCGAAGAGCGCCCGGGCCAGGTTGTGCGCCCGGCCGGAGCGGCGGGCCCGCTCCCGGGCCTCCCGGACCACGTCCGGGTCCAGCCGGAGGATCTCCCGCTGCGGAAGTTCGATCTCCAGTGGCTCGTCCGGCACCCACTGCCGGTCCCGCACCGCCGCGGCGAGCACCTCGGTCATCACCGCCCGGCCCTTGAGCGCCGCCGTTTCCGCGGGCTCGGTGCGTCGGGCGCTCACCCCGGGGAAGAGGTCGGCCTGGGTACGCAGCAGCACGCCCGTCTCGGCAAGCGCCGGCAGCACCTGGGAGATGTAGCGCAGGAACGTCGCGTTCGGGCCGACCAGCAGCACACCGCGGCTGGAGAGCTCCCGCCGGTGGGTGTAGAGCAGGTACGCCGCCCGGTGCAGCGCGACCGCGGTCTTGCCGGTGCCCGGGCCGCCCTGCACCACCAGCACCCCGGGCAGGTCGGCGCGGATGATCCGGTCCTGCTCGGCCTGGATGGTCTCCACGATGTCGCGCATCCGGCCGGTCCGGCCGGCGTTGAGCGCGGCGAGCAGCGACGCCTCGCCGGTCAGCTCCTCGTGCGCGGTGGGGGAGGCGGTGTTGAGGTCGAGCACCTCGTCGTTGAGCCCGGTCACCTTCCGTTCCCGGGTCCGCACGTGCCGCCGCCGGCGTACGCCCTGCGGGTTGGCCGCGGTGGCGAGGTAGAACGCCCGGGCGGCCGGCGCCCGCCAGTCCATCAGCAGCGGGTCGTAGTCGCCGCTGGCGTCGAAGATGCCGATCCGGCCGATGTAGCGGCGGGAGCCGTCATCGCCATCCAGGCGGCCGAAGCAGAGGCCGTTCTCCACTGCGGAGAACTGCTCGACCTGGTCGGCGTACATCCCGACGGCGGAATCGCGCTGGGAGCGCGCCTGCAAGGTGCCGCCGGTGGTGCGCAGTTCCTCGGTGAGCCGCCGGGCGGCCTGCTCCCGCATACCGTCCAGCCGGTCGTAGAGCATCGAGACGTACTCCTGCTCGCGACCGATCTCGTCGTCCTGGTGCAGCAGCTCACCCGAATCGGCGGAGTGCGTTGACAAGCCGTCTCCTCATCGCTTAAAATTGCTGCAGGAATGGCTTTATTCGGCCGTTCCTTTTTGCGTTTGAACTGAGAAAGATACCCTGCGGCGAGCCGCCGGACCAGGTGGAGCCGCCCGCCCGCGACGACGTCACACCCACCCGGCGCCGGACATGCGTCGGGGGGCCCGGTCGGCTCGCGCCGTCCGGACCCCCCGACTCCGACCGCCCCCGGGTCAGCCCCTCGCGACCTGGTAGAGCCGCTCCGGCGTGACCAGCCCGGCCAGCAGCCGGCCGTCGTCGGTGAGCAGCACGCTGAACAGCTTCCCGGTCAGCAGCCGGCCGCTGCCCCAGTCGCCGCTCACCTTCGGCAGCCCCGCCAGCAGCCCGGCCGCCTGGTCCGCGCCGCCGGGCACCCGGCCCGCCGCGTCGCCACCCTTCGCGCCCAGGGCCGAATCGGCGGCACGGCCGGTAGCGTCCACCCGCGCCACCACCACCGTGGTCCAGCCGGTTCCGACCGTACGCACATCCGGGCCGTCCGGTCGCTCGCCGCCGGGACGGCCCGGCCGGAGCTTGCCGGCCGGCCCGCCCGGAACGTGGCTTCCACCCGACTCCTCGGTGACGGTCACCCCCGGCGGCGGGTTGAACCGGAACTGGTCCGCGTCCGGCCGCCGGAAGTCGACCTGGGTGAAGGCCAGCTCGAAGGCCGGCCGGTCGGCGCCGTCGGCGAGCACCTCGAACCGCAGCGGCACGTGCTCCCTCGCGTCGAGGGCGATCCGCACCTGGTGCACCAGGGAGTCGGCGTCGCGCGGGGTGAGCACCAGCTCGTACGCTTCCCGTCCGGCGACCCGGGCGGAGCGGCCGACGGTGACCGCGGTGCTCGGGTCGATCGCGGCGAGCGCCCGGTCGGCGGCCTCGGCCGGAGTGGCCGGCAGCGACGGGTCAGTGGTCGCCGTCCCGGTCTCCGGCAGCGTCCGGTGCGTCGCCGTGTTGGTGCGGCTGTTCCACACCCACAGGTCGCGGCCGTTGCGGAGCACGTCCCGCTCACCGAGGGTGTCGAGCAGGGCGAGCCGCTGGCGGTCCGGCCCGGAGTACCAGACCCGCAGGGTGTGGGTGCCGGTCAGCATGGTGGTCAGCTCGTCCCCGCCGAGCAGCCCGGCGAGTGGCGGCAGGCCCAGGTCGGCGCGCTGCACCACGGTGCCGGAGAGCCCGTCGAGGCGGGACGTCTGCAGGTCGACCAGGAGCTGCGCGGCGCTGCGGGGCGGCAGGGCCGGTTCGGCGTCGGCGGCGAAAGTGCCGACGGCGGCGCCGCCGCCGAGCACGGCGACCCCCGCGGTCACCGGGACCAGCCAGCGCAGCACGGCACGGTTCTTGAGTACGGACATGTGGACACCTCCTGACCGCCATGGTGCCTGCTGGTGGCTGTGAGGGGGCTGAGACGACGAAGCGCGGGGTGTCGCCCGGGTGGCACGCTTGACCCGTGCGGTTGCTGGTGGTGGAGGACGAGTCGCGGCTGGCGGCCGCGTTGCAGCGGGGGTTGCAGGCGGAGGGGTTCGCGGTGGACGTCGAGTCCACCGGCCGCTCCGGGCTGGACGCCGCCCGGCACGGCGGGTACGACGCGATGATCCTCGACGTGATGCTGCCCGGCCTCTCCGGGTACGAGGTGGTGCGCCGGCTCCGGGCGGAGGAGCACTGGCTGCCGGTGCTGATGCTGTCGGCGAAGGACGGCGAGTACGACCAGGCCGACGGGCTGGACTGCGGCGCCGACGACTACCTCACCAAGCCCTTCTCGTACGTGGTGCTGCTGGCCCGGCTGCGCGCGCTGTTGCGCCGGGGCGCGTCCGAGCGGCCCACCGTGCTCGCCGTGGGCGACCTGCGACTGGATCCGGCCCGGCGGCGGGTGACCCGGGCCGACGCCGAGGTCGCCCTCACCACCCGCGAGTACGCCCTGCTCGACTACCTGATGCGCCGCCCCGGCCAGGTGGTCTCCAAGACCGAGTTGCTGGACCACGTCTGGGACGCCAGCCTGGAGACCGCGCCGAACGCCGTCGAGGTCTACGTGGGCTACCTGCGCCGCAAGATCGGCCGCGAGCGCCTGGAGACGGTCCGCGGCGCCGGCTACCGGCTCGCCATATGAGCATGAAAGACATCCCAGGAGCTTGAATGTCAAGCAGCGGCCTCGTTGAGGTGATGCGACCAGGCGGTCGCCTCGTCGTAGAGCGCGCCGGTTTTGAGGCATCCGTGCAGGATGCCGACGAGCCGGTTGGCGAGTTGCCGCAGCGCGGCGTTGTAGCTGGCGCCGCGGGCGCGTTGCCGGTCGTAGTAGGCGCGGGCGCCGGGCGAGGTGTTCAGCGACGCGAACGCTTGGGTCATCAGCGCGTCGATGAGCCGGTCGTTGTGCACGAACCGGGCAGCGACGGTGCGTTTCTTACCCGAGGCGCGGGTGATCGGGCTGGTGCCGGCGTAGTTCTTGCGGGCCTTGGCCGAGGTGTAGCGGTCGGCCGCGTCGCCGAACTCGGCGAGCACCCGGGCGCCGAGGATCGTGCCCAGTCCCGGTTGGGACAGGATGATCTCAGCGTCCGGGTGCTGGCCAAAATAGGCCTCGACCTGCCCTTGCAGGGCCTTGACCTGCTCGTTGAGCGTGCCCAGGACCGCGATCAGCGCCCGGACCGAGGCGGCGTAGGCGGCGGTGACCACGGCGGGCTGGCTGAGGTGCTCGGCGCGCAGGACGGCCTGAATCGCTGCGGCCTTGGCCGGGATGTCGCGGCGGCGGGCCCGTTTGAGGGCCGCGCTGATCTGGCTGATGCTCAGCCTCGCGGCGCTGGCCGGGTCCGGGGCCCTGGCCAGCAACTCAAGGGTGTCGGCGGCGTCGAGATCGTCAAACGCGGCCAACGCGGCAGGGAAGTACTCCCGCAACGCGTGCCGCAACCGCTGGCTGGCGCGGGTGCGTTCCCAGATCAGTGTCTTGTGCATCCGGGCGACCACCTTGACCGCCTCGGATCCGGCACTGTCACCGGCGACCCGGCGCAGTTGGTGGCCGTCGGTACGGACCATGTCGGCCAGCATGTGCGCGTCGGCGGCGTCGCTCTTGGCACCGGACACCCCGAGACGGTCACGGTAACGGGCCGCCTGCAACGGATTGACCGCCAACACGGTGTACCCCGCCGCGATCAACGCCTGCACCCACGGCCCTCGGTCGGTCTCGATCCCAATCGTGACCTGCCCGGCGCCGTCGGCGTCCTCGCCGAGCTGCGCGCCGATCATCGCGTGCAGTCGCGTGATCCCTGCGACGCCCTCGGGCAACCTGGCCCTGGCCAGGGTGCGCCCAGCCGCATCCATCAACTCAACGTCGTGATGGTCTTCGGCCCAGTCATCTCCCACGAACAGCACCGCGTCTCCCGCCTCCGATCGCAAACACGGTCAGTAGCCGGCAGGAGAACCATCAGCGACCTAATGAAGCAGTGCTCACGCCACAACCGGGCGGGCACGACATCCCATCAGCGATCAACTCTCCTCACCGACCGGCAGGGGCACGATCTTTCATCAGGACTCGACGTCCAGGAACAGCAAGTGCTCACCCGCCGGCGGCTACCTACCCACCAGGAGTTTGCCGGATGGCTCACTCCCAGAACTCATTAGGAGGGGCCCCTTCCTATCGCCTCCGATATGGGAAGGGTCCCCTGTTGACGCTCGGCCTCCGGGCCCGGCTGACCGCGATCGGGGTGCTCGGGCTGACCGTCGGGCTGGCGCTGGGCGGGGCGATCCTGCTCGGCGCCCTCGGCTACACCCTGCAGCGCGCGGCCGACGCCGAGGCGCTCCGGACGGCGGACGCGGTCGCGCTGCTCGCCGGCGAGGACGCCCTGCCCGACCCGCTGCCGGTGGCCGGCGGCCAGCTCCGGGTCCAGGTGGTCGACGCCCAGGGCCGGGTACGCGCCGCCTCGATCGACGCGGATCGGCTGGTCCCGATGCTCCGCCCCGACCAGCTCGAACCGGGTCGACCGCAGCGGCTGGTGGTCTCCGGGCAGCGCCTCGGCCTCGCCGGGCCGGTCCGGGTGGTGACCGTGCCGGCCGGCAGCCCGGCGGAACCGCGCACCGTGCTGGTCGGCAAGTCGATGGCGGATGTGCGGCACAGCCTGCACGTCGTCCGGACCCTGCTGCTGGTCGGGTTCCCGCTGTTGGTCGCCGGCCTGGCCGTGGTCGCCTGGCGGGTGGTCGGCGCGACGCTGCGCCCGGTGGAGGCGTTGCGCAGCGGCGCGGCCGAGATCACCGGGCGGGCCGGATCGGGGCGGCTGCCCGTACCGGCGGCGCGGGACGAGATCCACCGGCTGGCGGTCACCCTCAACGACATGCTGGCCCGGCTGGAGTCGGCCCGGGACCGGCAACGGGCCTTCGTCGCCGACGCCGCGCACGAGCTGCGCAGCCCGCTGACCAACATGCGTACCGAACTGGAGGTGGCCCGGCGGCTGGGGGAGCGGACTGACTGGCCCGCGGTGGCGGAGGATCTGCTCGCCGACACCGAACGACTGGGCCGACTCGTCGACGACCTGCTGCTGCTGGCCCGGCTGGACGAGGAACCCGCGGAGCGGGCCGGGCCGCCGTCGCGGGCCGTCGGGCCGGTGGAGCTGGGGGAGTTGCTGCGCGAGGTCGCCGGCCGCTACCCGTCCCCACCGGTGCGGCTGGCGCTACCCGGCGTACCACTGTGGACGGAGGGTGACCCGGACGAGCTGCGTCGGGTACTCATCAACCTGGTGGAGAACGGCCTCCGGCATGCCCGCGGCCGGGTCGTGCTCGCCCTCACCGGCCCCCATCCGGACCGGGCGCCGGGTGTGCCGCCGTCCGACGCAGCGGCTGGAAGCGGGCCGGCGTACCACCTGGTGACCGTGACCGACGACGGGCCGGGGATTCCGGCGGCTGATCGGGAACGGGTATTCGACCGGTTCACCCGGCTGGACGACGCCCGGGCCCGGGACGCCGGCGGCGCCGGCCTGGGCCTGGCCATCGTCCGCGAGCTGGTCCGCCGGGCCGGGGGCTCGGTCGAGCTGGCCGAGGCCGATCCACCGGTGGGCGGCGGGCCGGGGCTCCGGGTGAGCGTGTGGTTGCCGGCGCTCGTCGAACCGGACGCCGGCTGATCGGGCCGGCCTCAGCCGCGGCGGGTGCAGACCTGCTCGGCCCGGGCCACGGTGTCGGTCGACCAGACCACCGCGACGGTGAAGCAGTAGTCGGTGGTGCGGTTGAGACCGTAGATGATCCAGCTGTCCGTGCCGGCCGGCAGTTGCTCGAAGGTGTGCTGTCCCTGGCCGGCGCGGCCTCCGGCGATGACCACCGGGCCTTCCGCGCCGGGGGGATAGGTCCAGCTCAGGGCGATGTTGTCCCGACGGTCGGTCAGCCGGACCGCGCCCGGCGGGGTGCCGGGAGAGGCGGCCGGCACCGCCGTCGCCGTGGCGCCGCTCGGCGCGCCCGTGGCGCCCCTGGCGGCGGGCGGAGACGCCGGGGCGCCGGTGGTGGCGGGCGCCGAGGTGGTCCGCGGTCGGTCCATCCGGGACACTCCCGCGATCACCGCCGCGGTGACGAGCAGCACCACGGCCGCGCCGGCCACGACCAGCGGCAGCCACCGTCCGCCGTCGGGTGCGGGCTCGGACGGCCGGTGCACCGGCACCAGCGGGGACGGCGGCTCGGGTGACATCCTGACCCGGCGTACGCCCGCGGCCTCGCCCTCGGCGACGGCCGGTGGAGGCAGGCGGCTCTCCCGGTCGTCGAGGTCCTCCTCCGGCGGCCACCAGTCGTCGTCTGCCGGCTCGCGGTACGGGTTGTCGCCCTCGGGCGGGAGCCGGGGGGTGGGCACGATCGGGGGAGGGGCCGCCGCCCGGTCAGGCGGAATGTAGAGCGGTTGCCCGGGCGGACCCTCGGCGGCCGGTGGGACCCGGGCGGCCGGCACGACCGGCTTCTCCGGGGCGGGCGGCTCGGGATCGGCGCAGAGGTGGCCGGGGTCGGCCGCCGCCCGGGCCAGGGAGGCTACCTGCTGGCAGAGCGGGTCGTCGGCGGGCAGGTGCTGCCGGCAGAGCTCCTCGGCGAACGCCAGGTGCTCCCGCGCGGCGGTGAACCGGCCGCAGTCGCGTTCCATCGCGCCGAGCTTGGCCAGCATCTTGATTCCGCTCGGGTGCCCGTCGCCGTACACCTCGCGATGCAGGTCCCAGGCGTCCTGCAGGCGGTCCCGGGCGATCGCGCACTGGCCGCGGGCGTACTCCACGGTGGCGAGATCGGCGTGGGCGGACAGCACCCGCTGGGACTCCGGGCCCTCGCGGGCGGTCAGCTCGATGATGACGTCGGAGTAGAGCCGCGCGGCGCGGGCGTCGCTGCCGACCCGGTGCAGCACCGCGGCCAGGGTGGCGGCCGCGCCGACGGTCCGCTGGTCGGAGCGGCCGTACAGCCGGGTCGCCGCCGCGTACGCGAAGGCGGCCCAGCCGCGGGCGGAGTGCGGCTCGCCGAGGGCGACCAGCACGCGCGCCTGGAGGCCGGCGGCCTCGGCCAGCTCGGGGGAGGCGTTCGCCGGTCGGGGGTCGACGTCGGTCAGTGCCTCGGCGAGCAACTGCTGGGCACCGGCGAGGTCACCCGCGGACACCAGATGGTTCGCCTGGACAGTCAGTTCACCGAGGCCGGAGGACACGCCTCATCGTGCTCGTCCGGCGACGGAATGTACAAGTCCCGCCGGTGATCGGATCGGTCAGGTACCGGTCAGATGGTCGACCAGGGTCTCGCTGATCCGCCGGAGCTGGTCGATCTGGGCGGGGCTCAGCGCGTCGAACAGGTGCCGGCGTACCCCCTCGACGTGGCCCGGCGCGGCGGCGGCCAGGGCGGCGAAGCCGGCGTCGGTGAGGACGGCGAGCTGCCCCCGCCGGTCGGTCGGGCACTCCTCCCGGCGGATCCAACCGGACGCCTCCAGCCGGGTGGCGGCGTGGGAGAGCCGGCTGCGGGAGGAGCCGGTCGCCTCGGCGAGCTCGCTCATCCGCAGCCGCCGGTCCGGGGCCTCGGAGAGCCGGACCAGGATCTCGTAGTACGCGTGCGGCATCCCCGCGTCGCGTTGCAGCTCGCGGTCGAGGGTCTCCATCAGCGCCCGGGAGGCGGTCAGGTACGCCCGCCAGGTCCGCTGCTCGTCGGGGTCCAGCCACCGGGTCATGACGACCATCATAGCCGCTTTGGTTGAGCGCTCAACTAAGCCGCGCTAGCGTGGTGGCCATGGGAATCCACCGGCTCAACCACGCCGTCCTCTACGTGAGCAACCTCGACCGCAGCGTCGCCTTCTACCGCGACGTGCTGGGCTTCCGTCCGGTGGCGATGACCCCGGACGGCTTCCGGGGCGCGGCCTTCCTCCAGGCGCCCGACTCCACCAACGACCACGACCTCGGCCTCTTCGAGATCGGCGCGGCGGCCGGCCGCTCGCAGGCCGGCCGGGCCACCGTCGGCCTCTACCACCTGGCCTGGGAGCTCGACACCCTCGACGAGCTGGCCGCCACCGCCGAGCGGCTGGCCGCCGCCGGCGCCCTGGTCGGCAGCTCCGACCACGGCACCACCAAGAGCCTCTACGGACAGGACCCGGACGGGCTGGAGTTCGAGATCGTCTGGATCGTCCCGGCCGACCTGCTCGACGAGGAGGCGCTGGCCGCCCGCAAGCGGATCGGCCGGCTCGACCTCGACCGGGAGCGCAAGCGCTACGGCGGCCAGACCCGCGGCGGCGTGGGGATCTCCATTCCGGCCTGACCGCCGGTGCGGTAGAACGGCAGGATGTCGACCGACGCGATCCTGCGCGAGCTGCTCGTCCGGCAGCTCGACCACTGGCTGCCGGGAGCGCTGCACCGCTCCCGGCGGGCCACCCTCGCCCTCGCGTACGCCGGGAGCGACGCCGCCGGCGCGGACGACGCGCTGGCGGTGGTGGCCGAGTTCGCCGACCGGCTGCGCGGCCGGCGGCTGACCGTGCTGGTGCTCGCCGACGGCACCGAGGACCTGCCGGGCCGGCTCGGCCCGGTGGAGTCGGCGCTGCCGGCGGAGGTGGCCGTGCACGTGGTGCCAGGCCACCCGGACCGGCTGCCGGTGGCGCTCAAGGCGGCCGGCGCGGCGGGGGCACCGCTGTTGACCTTTGTCGACGGAGGCGAACCGGCGCCGGCGGTGCTCGCCGCCGCCGCCGCCGGCCGCCCCGCCGAGCTGCTGCTCGTCACGGACGCCGGCCGGTCGCTGCGACCGGCGCTGACGGCGGCCGGTTTCCCGCTGGTCACCGAGGTCGAGCTGGTGCCCGCCGCCGGCTCGCCGGCCCGGCTGGTCGCGTTCGGCACCGGCTCGGACCGGAGCCTGGAGGCGGTCAAGGACGCGCTCTGGGCGCTCGACGAGTACGCCGGCGTGCGCTACCGCGATCCGGCCGACCCCGCCCGGCGGCTGCTGAACATCACGCTGCACCCGGACCCCGGCCCGCTCCGCCGCGAACTGCTGGCCGAGCTGGCCCGCTCCGGTCCGCGTACGGTGACCGAGCTGCGCCGCTGGACGGTGACCTCGACGGTCTACCGGGCCGCGGACGCCAACCGGGCGCTGACCTCGCTGCTCGGCTCCGGCGCGGTGCGGCGCGATCCGGCGCACGGCCGGCTCAGCGGGGACGTGGTGATCAGCGCCGCCCCGACGTCAACTGCTTGACCAGGATGGACGCTCCGGTGGCGATCACCCCGATGCTGAAGGCCATCTGCACGCAGACCACCACCCGCGCGAACTGCCCCTGGGCGTGCACATCGCCGTAGCCGATGGTGGTGAGCGTGGTGAGCGCAAAGTAGAGGGCGTCCACCCGGGTGTCGAGACCCTGGAACTGCCCGGGCAGCGCAGCGGCGATGATGTAGTCGGCGAGGGCGAACGCCAGGAGTCCGGCGACCAGGGCTACCGCCAGGCGGAACAGCGAGCGCACGTCCGCCGCGCCGGGCGGCACGGGCGCGGCGAGCTGTCGGCGTACCTGGCCGGTGACCAGCCAGGCGACGACGAGCACCATGGCGACGGTGGCGGCGATCCGGAGCGTCAGCCGGGCGGCGTTCGGGTCAGGCTTCACCGGCACGACGAAGTACACCAGCACGAGCAGCCCGCATGCCACCAGCGTCCGTCGCTGCTCCTGCCGCAAGGACCCGTCCGCCATGCCGCGATTCTCCGCCGTCCGGGAGTCCGCCTCGGGCGGAACGGCGAAGCGGCCCCGACGCCGAGCGGGGTGCCGGTGAAAGCACCGGCACCCCGCTCGACCTCGGGACGTCACGCCCGGGACTTGTCCTGCTTCCAGGAGAGCGGCCCCGGCAGGTCCACCCGGTGCGCGCGGGCACGGGAGTTCCAGGACCACCGGCCGATCTTGATGCTCCAGGAGGAGAAGCCGTTCTCGGTGAAGTGCAGGATCAGCGGCCCGAACTTCTTACGCTTGCGGAACTGCAGGCCCATCGTGGGCTCCTCTCGTCGTCGTCCCTGCCTCTGCGGCATCGAATGCCCGAAACGGCGTTTCGCGAAACCCGGCCGGATCCGCACTGGACGATGCCGCCACGCGCCCGCCTGAATCTCTACTCAACGGATCGGCGTTGAGGGCTTGTATGTGCTGGTAAAGATGGCCTGTAGCAGGGCAGGCGACCCGCATCCCACCATGCGGAAGATCATTGACCCGGCCCGGAGACGGTCGGCAGCATGAGGTCATGTCGCAGCGGGACGAGCTTCTCCTCACCGCTCGCGTGCACGTCGACCTGGTCCGGCACGCGAGCGCGCTCTGTTGAGCTGACGGTCCTCCGGCTCGGCTCCCCGCCGTCGCACCTCCGCTGCCCGTCCGCCCCGTCGCCGGCGCACCGTGCTCAGGCGCGGCGTGCCATCGCGCCACTCGTGCCTCCACCGCATCGTGGACAGATCAGGAGACCCCTCCATGGCCTCATCCGGTCATCCGCCGGCCAGCCCGTACGGCCTCCGTGAGCTGGTGACAGCGTGACCACCGTGGACCGACCCGGGGCCGGCGCCGTCGAACTGCGCCCGGTCGACCGGGACCTGTTCCGCGCCCTGCTGCGCCGGCAGGCGTCCACGGTCACCGTGGTCACCACGCCCGGCCTGGCCGGCGGCCGGCACCTGCCGTCGTTGCCCCCGGCCGCCTTCACCGCCACCTCGTTCACCTCGGTGGCGCTGGACCCGCCGCTGGTGTCGCTCCGCCTCGACCGGGAGTCGTCAGGCTGGCCGACCGTTCAACGGACCGAGCACCTGGCGGTGCACCTGCTCGCCCCCGGCCGGCGGGAGGTGACGCGGACCTTCGACACCAGCGGCATCGACCGGTTCGCCACCCACCGGGGCTGGACCGACGGGCCGTTCGGGGTGCCGCTGATCGACGGGGCGCTGGCCGTGCTGCTCTGCCGGGTGGTCCGCCGGATCGAAGCCGGCGCCCACACCATCGTGCTCGGCGAGCCGCTCGCGCTCGGCGCGGGGAAGGACGACGACGCGGTCGCTCGCCACCGCGGCGACTACACCACCACCACCTTCGGCCCGTGGCCGTCCCCCTGGTGACCGCGCCGCCGGACCGGCGGCAACGGTAGTGCTGTCAGCGCGGCTCCCAGGCGTCGGGGCGGGCGATCAGCTTGCGAACGTGGCTGGGGAGCTTGCCGCTGGCCATCTCGGCGAGGCTCACCTCGTCGACCACCTGCCGGACGGCGGCGCGAACGGCGACCCAGAGCCGGGGGAGGTTCTCCGCCGCTCCCTCGTACCGCGTCTCCTCGGGGCGCAACCCGCGCACCCCGGCGAGCGGGCCGTCCACCGCGCGCAGGATCGCGCCGATGGTGATCTCCCGGGGCGGGCGGGCCAGGGTGTAGCCGCCCTCGGCGCCGCGCTGCGCCCGGACGATCCCGGCCCGGCGCAGGTCGGCCAGGACGGCCTCGAGGAACTTGCGGGGCATGTCCTGCTCGGCGGCGATGGCCTGGGTCGACAGCAGGGCGGGGTACGCGGTGGCCAGGCTCAGGGCCGCCCGGACCGCGTAGTCGCCGCGCGCGGAGATCTGCACCCTGTCATCATGCCCGGCCGTTGGGCACCGGTGCGTCCGCGGGCGGGCGGGGGCGCACCATCCGGACCGGCAGCGGCTGCTCCCGGGCGGCCCGGAAGGCGCCGGGGCTGACCCCGACCTCGCGGGTGAAGAACCGGCCGAAGTTGGTCGGCTCGGGGAAACCGAGCCGGTGACCGATCCGGGCGATCGGCTCGTCGGTGGCGGCGAGCAGCCGACGGGCCTGGAGCGCGACCCGCTCGTCGATCACCTGCTTGGCGCTGCGACCGGTGACCGCCAGGCAGGCGCGGGTGAGCGTCCGCACCGAGTAGCCGAGCTGCGCGGCGTAGTCCTCGACCCGGCGGGTGTGTCGGAAGCCGCGCTCGACCTCGTGGCAGAGCCGGTGGAAGGTGGCCCGCTCGGCGCGCGGCGCCGGCCGCTCCTCGGCGGCGAGCAGGGTCAACCGCAGCAGCAGCACAGCGAGCTGGTGGCGGAGCAGGGCCCGGGCGGCGGGCACCCCCCGATGCCGGTCCGCGTCCACCGCCAGTTGGGTCACCTCGCTGATCACCGCGTCCTCGTCCTCGCCGGCCAGCTGCTGGTAGGCGGGCACACCGTCCGGGTCGACGTCCAGCCCGCGCAGCGTCCCGGCGCCCCAGCGCACAACGCAGGCGTCGAGGTGCGCGCCGAGGCAGCGCATCGCCTGGCCGGGGCGGGCCCGCAGCAGGGTGCCCGGTCGGCAGGGCAGCGGCCGGAAGTCCAGCTCGGCGCTGCCGTGTCCGCCGGTGACCAGGATCAGCAGGTCCGCGTCGAGCAGCACCGGGCGATGCCACCCGGCCTCGGGCGCCAGGTCACCGAGCGCGCCGGTGGTGATGTCGTCGGCGTCGAACGCAGCGGGGGACAGGTCGGTGCTGGTTGCCGGGGAGAGCTGACCGGTAGTGACCATCGTCCCGACGTTAACGGTCCTCCCACCTGCGCGCATCCCGAAGCGAGGGCGGAAACGGCGGGGCTTGTCCCCACGGTCGCGGGCGGGCTAGGTTACCGGGCGGTAGCGCTTGGGTCGGCGGACCTCCCCGCGACCCCCGCCGAGTCGCGATGGGATGGGCATGTCGGATCTGTTCTCGGTCGAAGGCAAGACCGTTCTGGTCACCGGCGGATCGCGGGGGATCGGGCTGATGATCGCCCGAGGCTTCGTGCAGGCCGGCGCGAAGGTCATCATCTCGTCCCGGAAGGCCGACGTCTGCGAGACGGTGGCCAAGGAACTCTCCGCGGAAGGGCGGTGCGAGGCGATCCCCGCCGACCTGAGCCGGGACGCCGGAGCCGAGGGGCTCGCCGCCGCGGTCCGGGAGCGCACCGACCGGCTCGACGTGCTGGTCAACAATGCCGGCGCGACCTGGGGTGCGCCGCTGGAGTCGTACCCGGAGAGCGCGTTCGACAAGCTCTGGGCGGTCAACGTCAAGGCCGTCTTCCGGCTCACCACCGCGCTGCTGCCGGCGCTGCGCGCGGCAGCCAGCGCCGAGGACCCGGCCCGGGTGATCAACATCGGCTCCATCGACGGCATCCGGGTGCCGTGGCTGGAGGTGTACGCCTACTCGGCCACCAAGGCGGCCGTGCACATGCTCACCCGCAGCCTCGCCCACCAACTCGCCGGCGAGCAGATCACGGTGAACGCGATCGCGCCCGGGCCGTTCGAGAGCAAGATGATGGCCTTCGCGCTGGACGACCCGACATCCCGGGCGGCGATCGAGCAGCAGGTGCCGCTGGGCCGGATCGGGCGCCCCGAGGACATGGCCGGCACTGCGATCTACCTGTCGTCCCGGGCCGGCGCGTACCTGACCGGCGCGGTGATCCCGGTCGACGGCGGCATCACCACCCACGGCTGAGCGGACGCCGGCAGCGGTGGCTGCCGGCGTACCAGAAGGTGGGTGAGCCGGAGCCGCGCGGACTCGGCAGATCCGCGCGGCCCCGGGTGTGCCGTCTCAGCGGCCGGCGAGCAGCCGATTCACCGCCGTGTCGACGTCCAGGTGCTCGGCCTCGCGGCCGCGCGGGACGACGACGTAGGTCCGGCGCAGGAAGCGCACGAGGACGCTGCGCGGGACCTCGAAGAGGGCGTTGCCGTCCGGCGACGACAGCGCCAGCGCGACGAAGTCGCCGCGCGGGGTTGCCCACGGCCAGACCCGGACGTCGCCGATGCCGGCCGGCTCGTCGAGCCCGGTGACCAGCAGCTCGCGGGCGAACGACCAGCTCACCGCCTCGCCGCCGGCAGATTCGGCGTGGAACAGGACATGGACCGCATACGGGTCAGCAGGGTCGTAACGCAGACTGGCACGCACCGGCAAGGCGGTGGCGTCAGGCGCGACGAGCCTTAGCGACGTCTCGACCTCTACGGTCGTCGGTCGGATGACACTCATGGACGTTCTCCCCCCGGCACCGCTGCGGAACGCGCGTGTCCCGCTTTTCCCATACTCAGGTGCTACTCCTGGCTACGCTCCGCCATACGCCGACTTCACCCAGTGGTGGGAAGGGGGTCGGAGAGCCCGCCAGAATGTGAAAATTCTTGTAGGATCTCCGGTTCCGCCCAGACCGTGGTGCCGCCCGGCATTGGGTGGTTCAGTCGTCGACTTACTCCGGTAACGTCCAGTCGTCCGCAGGGGTGACGGGGCCGGGCGACACTGGGAGTGGAAATGGTCACGAGGCGTTCCGCAGCGCATCCGATGACCACCGCCGGCCCGCCGAAAGGAGCGGTCCGAGCAGCCGAAAGTCGGGGGTACGAGGTGTCGACGGAGCGGGGTTCGCGGGGTTCGCGCGGTGCCTGGGGTGGCACCGGTCCGCGGGCCGGCACCGCCGTCCCCCCACGGCGGCGAACCGGGTGGCGGGGGCGGGTGCACACCACCCTCGACCTGATCCGCTCGAACCCGACCGGCCGGGTCACCCTCAAGATCTTCATCGCCATCGCCGGCGCCATCGTGGTGACCGTCGGCATCGCGCTGATCCCGCTGCCCGGGCCGGGCTGGCTGCTGGTGATCGCCGGGCTGGGGATCTGGGCGGTGGAGTACCACTGGGCCCGCCGGCTGCTCGGCTTCACCCGCCGACACGTACAGGCCTGGACGCGCTGGGTGACCAGTCGATCACTGCCGGTGCGGTTCGGGCTCGGCGCGGTGGGGCTGGTCTTCGTCGCCGTGGTGGTCTGGCTGTCGCTCAAGTACAGCCTCGGCATCGATCTGGTGGCCCGGGTGCTGCACTACCTCGCGACGCACTGACCCCGGATTCGCCGATGGGTGGCTCGATCAGGTACAGTCATCTCCGCGCTGAGGGCGATTAGCTCAGCGGGAGAGCGCTTCGTTCACACCGAAGAGGTCACTGGTTCGATCCCAGTATCGCCCACGCAGGTCAAAGGCCACTTCCCGGCTTCGGGGGTGGCCTTTTTGCTGCCCGTACAGCAGCGAAGTACAGCAACGGTCATCTCCCGAGCGATTCGCCGAGGCGCTTGAGGGCTTCCAGCGTCGCCTTGGACGAGACCTGGGTGTAGATCTCCATCGTTATCGAGAAGCGGGCGTGCCGGAGGATCTGCATGACGACTCTCGGATGGACGTCGAGGTCGGCGAGCAACGTGGCGCAGGTGCGTCGCGCGTCGTGGACGGTGATCGGCTTGACTTTTGCCCTCTCGCAGCGGGTCTGCCAGGAGCGCTGGAAGTTACGCGGCTCGATCGGCGTGCCATAGCGGGTGGTGAATACGAGGTTGGTTTCGTGCCAGGCGTTGCCGGCGGCTGCTCGTGCCTCGTCCCGTTGTGCCTTCCTGATTCCTAGTGCCGTGGCGCAGATGTCGGGCAGGGGAAGGGTGGCGTCGGATGCCTGGGTCTTGGTGTCGCGGTGCAGGAGTTGGCCGCGGACCCGTTGCAGTTGGCGGCCGATGGTCAGCTCGCCGGCGTCGAGGTCGACGTCCTCCCAGGTCAGTCCCAGGGCCTCGCCCTTGCGTAGTCCGCTGACGAGGACCAGGGCGTAGGCGGCGTAGAGCGGGTCCTCGTCGTGGCGGGCTGATTCGAGGAACTTGCGGGCCTCGTCGCTCGACCACGACTTGCCGCGACGGCGGCGGACGGTGGCCAGGGTGACCGCCACGGCCGGGTTCTTGGCGATGAGATCCTCGGTCTGGGCGTGGCTGAGGGCCGCCCGCAGTGCGGCCCGGATGTCGCTGACGGTCCGCGTCGACGGGACGGCCTGGCAGCACCGGCCGACGGCGCAGCATCGGCGCTTGTCCTTCGGCCGGGCCGCGTCCTTACCCTGCGCGCAGCACTGGCAGGTCCGAGCCACCTGGTTGATCCAGGTCTGCACGTCCCGCGACTGCAGCCGGTCGAGCCGCTTGGCCCCGAGGCCGGGAGCGATGTAGCGGCGGACGATCGTCTCGTAGGTGGCGAAGGTCAACGGCGCCCGGTTCGGCTCGATGATCTCCGACAGCCACCGCGTCAGGAAGGCGCCGACCGTCGGGACGCTGGTCGCCACGGGCCCCTGCTTCGCCTGCTGGTGCAGCTTGATCCACTTGTCGTGGACGGCCTCCCGTGTCTTGCCGTAGACGTACTTGCGGGTGCGCTTGCCGTCGGGCCTGGTGACCCAGACGTAAGCGGCGAAGCCGTTGCGGTATTGGAAGATGGAGCCTTCGCCGTTGGCGCGGGCGCGGGCGGGCATCAGGCGGCCTCCTGGCGTTCGACCTGCTGGCGGATGTAGTCGTCGACCCACTCGGGGAGGATGCGGCGGTACTTGCCGTCCTTGATGGAGCGCAGCTCGCCGGTGGCAATCTTCATCTTGACCTTGGAGATGCCGAAGCCGAGCAGGACGGCGACCTCGGCGGGGGAGTACCAGCGCGGGGTGAGATCTCTGCTCATGCAGCCGCCCCGATGAGCCAGGCTTCGTGGGCGAGTTCCTCCCGGCCGATGCGTCTGCTCTCCCGCCGCTGTCGGGCGGCGGTGTTGGCGAGGAGAGCGTCACCATCGTTGAGCCAGCCGGCCCCGATGTAGGTGAGGATCGCGACGGTGACCGTGTCGGTGGTGTCGTCGTCTTCGGTGCGGCGGTAGGTGGCGCGGGTGTCGCGAAGCAGGCCGAAGGTGACGGAGTAGCGGCGGGCCTTGGTGAGGAAGTGGCCGCCGAAGCCGAGCATGTGTGCCCAGCGACGCAGTCCTGCGTAGGGGTTCGGTTCGGCGTCAAGGTGGCCTTGACGGCCTCCGGTCGTTGCGGCGCCCGAGGCCGTGGCGTTGTGGGTGGGGCGGCCGAGTCGCCAGCAGGCATCGATGAGGCGGGCGAGGTGGTCGCCTTCCGGGTCGGCGTAGTCGCCGATCGTGGCGGCGGTGAGCCGGGTGGAGCAGTGGCCGGTGACTTCAGTCGACTTGGTGGCGTACTTGGCCAGGTAGGCGGCCACCCTGTCGTCGGTCAGCTCGCCATCGGCGGTGTTGATGCGTCGGACGTCGACCTGCTCGCCCCAGGCGATCACCCAGCCTTCGAGTCGGTCGGGGTGCCTGGGCGTGGTGACGGTGATCTGGCGGGCGGCTGTGTGGACGGCTGGCTCCAGGTCGTCGATGGTGATGCCGGCCGGCGGCGGCACGATCGCGTCCGGGTCGTCGGGGTCGACACCGTCCAGGCGCAGCAGGACGTGGAAGTGCACTGCTGCCCGGCGCTGCATCTCGGCGACCTTGCCGTGTGACACCCGCACGGGCGGCACCCAGCGGATCTTGCCGGTAGCAGTGACCAGCCGGACGAAGGGGATGCCGCGTCGGCGGCAGAGGGCGGCGAGGTGACGTTCGATGGCCTGCTTGGTGCGCCGCCACAGCTCGCCGGAGAGGTAGTTCCACACGACCTGGTGGCCGTGGTCGTAGCAGCCCAGGCACAGCGGCTGGCCGAGCTGCGGGTCGTCGGCGTCGTGGCGGGCGAAGCACACCGCGGGCTCCCCATGCTGGCAAGTGCCGGCGATGCGGCGGCCGTGGCAGGGGTCCGGGCGACAGTCGCAGCGCTGTCGGCTCGAGCACGTGTGGCGGCGGACGTTCCGGTGGTGGACCGCGCCGAAGGACGGTGCGGTGAAGGTGGCGAAGACGACCGGGTGCCGGCCGACCGAGGCGGGTACTCCCTTGCCGCCGGTCAGGCCGCAATGCACGACCTGGTAGGCGTCACCGGCGTAGACCCAGGCGCAGTCCGGGCAATGCGACTCGCGGCGGTTGCCGCACGCCTTGTAGAGCGTCCGATCGGGCAGCTCGTCGGTGTGCTGCTCGCTCACGATCCGGCCAGTGCCGGGGTCGACGGCGGCGAGGGTGCCGGTGAGGCGGATCGGGCGGGCGCAGCCGCCGGCGGGGCGGGTGTGCTCCAGCCAGCCGGAGAACTCCGGCGCGGCGGCGCGATGGAGAACGTGGGCATTACGGCCGGCGGCGAGGCCAGGCCGGGACAGGTCGAGGGCGATGGACAGGACTCTCTCCTTACGGGATGGCAGGGACGGGAGACGAAGCACCACCAGCAGTGGACCTCTGTCCGCTGGTGGTGTTCGTAGTGTCTCCTGGCACCGCCGAAAGGGCGGCTGCCGCCGGAGGGCGGATTCGTGGTGGTGCCACTCTCCGCCGATGGGTCATGGCCTTTCGCGCTCGTGGACTCGGTGCTGTGACCGGAATGGGTGGGGAGCCTGGGATATCGGCATCCGGGTGCCGCAGGCTGCCCCACCGGTTGAGGTGCGAATCCGGGCCATCGTGGACGGCAGGTCAGGCCGTGCTGGGCCGTGCAGGGGATTCAGGGGACCGGCGCTGCGGCCGGTGCGATCGAGAGCCGGCGGAACGTGGCCCGCATCAGCGGCAGGAAGGTCGCTCGGCATCTCGGAAGTCGAGTCCAGCAATCCGGCAGGAAGGCCGCGCTGGCGTGCTCGACGAGCGCCAGAGTAGCACCGGGTGCCGACACGTCAACCCGCCCTGAACCTGCTGTCGAGCCAGTCCGGTCGCAGGCTTGGTCCGATGCTGCCTACAGGGCGATGCGATTCTCGACCGATCGCTGAACCGGACCGGTGTACTCGGTGAGGCTGAAGCGGCGATGTCCGTCGCTGGGGTGCACGGGTGACCGCGACCGTGCTCTCGTCTTCGAAGCGCAGCATGAAGACAGGATCGAGGTCGCACAGGAATGCAAAAGCCTCTTGGTCCTCGTCGCTGTCGCTGACCAGGCGACCGCGGGCCTCCCAGCCGGCGTCGGCGGCGGTAATCACGACGGCCACCTCGACACTGCCGAGCAGGGTGGAGGAGTTCGCCCACCAGTCCAGCCAGCAGCGGCCCTCGAAGCGGTCCATGCCGTCATCTTTCCAGGCCGGAAGCACGGTCGGCTGTCTGCCTCGGCTCCGCTTGATGCCTGACGGATTGATGTTAGGTGTTGGGTAACACGTCCAGCTAACCGATCTCTTGGCTGGGCAAGGCGTACCTGGCAAGCCACCGCTCGATGGCGGCAAAATCTGGGTCGGACAGTCCTACGCGTGGGTCGACGCGGTGGAGGAGTGCATGTCCAGGGTGGTTGGCAGCTACCCAGGCCCGGTCGGCATCGCTGATCTCGTCATCGACCCACACGAAGGGTCGTCCGGCGGCCCAGGCGACCAGTGCCTTGGTCTTCCAGTGCAGCCGGCGGGTCGGTTGCTCCTCGTAGCCCTCCGGCCAGTCGACGACTGGCAGTTCTGGCAGGCCGATTCGCGGCGCCACTTCCTCGTTCGCATCGGCCATCCATGTGCTGGCCCAGACCAGCTCGCAGCAGAGCGCGCTGAGCCGCTCACCATGTATCGGATTGAGCCTGGACAAGAGTGGGTTGGATGTTCCGTCCCATGCATCGATGGCATCGGCCGGGGCTGGCCGCCCTTCGGGGTCCTTCGGCGTCCCCCCACCGATCGGGATGAGTGGTCCATCCACGTCGAGGAAGACCAACGGACGGTTGGCGCCAGCGGTCACCGTCGCACGATAGCGATCCCGGCCGCGGAGCGTCACCCATGAAGTGAGGGCGCACGGTGTCACGGATCAACCGGACTTCGGCCAGTCGGCTGCCAGCTGCCGGTCATGCCAGCTGCCGGTCGAGTGGGAGAACTTTCTTTACATCGATCAAGGCGGCCCGCAACGGGCCGCACGCGCCGCCGCCTGGGCGCGCGCCGGCCGCTGCCGCTGTCGCTCTGCGGCCGTCACGCTGGACGCCCGGCGGCTGGCGCGGAGAGCGGGGAAGCCCGGAGGGCCGCCGCAGAACGACAGGCCGTTGACCGGTGGTGTGGTGGGCCGGCAGCCGGCCGGGGCGCGGCGGCCGTCACACCGCCGCGCCGTAGGGCGAGTCACCGCCGGCCGTGGTGGGGATGCGGCGCGGAGTGTGCGGGGCCGCCCCTCCAAGGTCAAGGGCGCTTCGCGTCGCTTCGCGACGGCCCTGCGGGCCGCCCTTGACCCCGGAGCCTCTGCGACCCCTCGGGCCGGCGTTGCCGGCAGGCCAGGGGCCTGCCCAGTGTCACACGCGCCGCATCCCCACCCCGGCCTCGTCGCGGCCCCCGTCGGTCGCCCCTTAGTTGGTGCTGTCAGCGCCCTTTTCGGTGTCAACTGCGTCTTGACGGGGGAAAGGGAGGGTCGGACGGACTGCGAGTGAAGTGAGCACGTCGACCATCGAAGCCGCTGTAGCGACGTAGTCGGTTGCCCGCGCCGGGGTTACGCCTGCAAGCTCGGCCTCGTGTGAGTGAGCCACCTCGTTACGGAGAACGCGCAGGTTGTGGAGCACCCTCTCCGTCGGGTTGTCGATCAGTCCGTGTCTTCCGGCAGCTCGAATCATGTCGACGAAGGCGAACCGGAGTGGGGCGATGTCGTTGGCCTTCAGCGCCTTGGCAAGCGCCGCTTCCACCCGCTGCGCCGCCAACATCACGGCTGCTGTCGGGTGCGACTCAGTGAGGGGCAGCAAGTCATCGAACCCCCGATCAATCTTCGGCTTGTCGAGTTCAGCGCTCTGGCTCGCCGCGACCTCGGTGCGCGCCTCATCCAGAGAGTCCCACTCCATCTCAACTGGGCCGACTTTCGCTCGCTTCAACGGGCGTCGTCCTGGACCCTGCGCGGTCAGCTTCCGGATGGGCTCTCGAAAGACGAAGACCACAACAAGAACGACTATCGGCCATGCAAGCGCCGCGAGGAGAGTGGCGGTGATCTCGAAAGCCTTCACGAGACAGCACTGTAGTTCTCGGCAGCCATAGTCGGTGGGCCTTCGCGCGGACCCCAACGCTGATCCACCAGCCAGGCCGTCGGCCGTCAGACATTAGCGACGAACGACGACCAGTGGCGACGATCTCCGCCCAGGTCACAAGGCGTGAGCAAACCTTTGGCCGGCAAGTACGACCGAGGCTTACCTGTAGTTGGTGAACTGGTGCCCCAGCTTCGGGGTGCCTGTGGCAGGTCGTTTCATCGCACGGGGAAGGCCCGCCCAGGGAGCTGGGCGGGCCTTCTTGAGCCAGAGCCAGAGCCAGGACCGGCCGAAGCCGGGCCAGGGCTACTTGCCGGACTTGTTCTTGGTCGGGTCGACCAACTTGGACGGCCCGCCGTTAGGGGTCGGAGGGATCCGGTGGCCCTTGGGGACCGTCACCTCCGGGCCGCCCTTCGTGGGCTTGTACTGACCGCTCTTCGGGGCGGGCGTCCCAGGGTTGACGATCACGGGCTTACCGGTCGGCCGGACCGCCGGCTTGGAGACCGGCCGGATGACCGGCTTCGCCGGAGTGGCCGGCCGCATGGGCTTGGCCGGGCTCGCCGGCCGCATGGCCTTGTTCGCCATGTTGTTCCTCTCGGGTTCCGCACGGGGTACCCCCGGAAGAAATCACCGTCCCGACCCGCTCGCGCGGGATACAGCACAGTGATATCGTCGCCCGCCTACGGCCAAGTAGAACGTCGACCCGGTTAGGTGCCCGACCCGGCACCTTGCCGGGTTGTCGTGCTTCCAGCAGTGTGCACGCTGGGTAGTCCTATCTCAAGCATCCGATTCCCTAGATGTTGCCGTGCGGGCGAGACTCGCCCCCTCCATCTTGTGGAGGGTCCTGTGTGTAGACCGGTGGATAACTCAGCGTGGCGGTGACGGAGCGTATGCGATCCTGTCTCCCACCAGGGAATTTGTTGTACAGGTGTTCGACCGCCTTGTGTGGACGAGGCCCAAACAGGACCTGTGGATAACTCATCACAAGTAGTCGGTGAGGGGAGAAGGTTGTGATCTACGACACAAGATGGTCGCGGGCGTGTCGGTCACCCGCTGGCAGCGTGAAAGGGCCTTGACCAGCCCTGCTCGCCGCCATGGTGGGCTCACCCGAGTACGGCTACAGGCCGACGGCCTGAGACCGTGCCCGATACGTGCCGACACAGCGGACAACACCGGCCAGCTGAGGTCCGCCGCAGAGCTGAGCCACGCCGCCCGTGCCTACATGACCAGCCGACACCAGGCCCGAAGGCTGCGACTCAATCCGATTCCCAAGCTGACAGTCGTCCTGCAAGATGGCCGCGTAGACCCTTGGCAGTCGATCGACGACCTGATCGTGCAACGGCGGATCATCCCGGCGATGCAGGCAATCCGTGAAGCAAGGAGTGCAGCCTCCAGCGAGCGATTGACGTCTTCGCGGAGCGGTACGAGCTTCTGCGACGGACCAGGCCCGATGACTTCAAGGGCTCCCGCGAGGAGTACTGGCGCGGCGTCTAAACCTGAGTGGGTGAGTGACGAACTGGGTGACAACCGCGACGTACCCGACCGGACGGCCGTGGACAGTGGGGGACGGTCCGTGCAGGTCTAGCGTGCTGCTGAGACGGCTCCACGGAGCGGCGATCGTTTCTTCAGGGATCAAGATCCGCTGGCTTCCATGGCTCGGGAGTTTCGGCGTTCTATGCCCTCTCGCGCTTGTTCGGGAAGTAGCTCGAAGAGTTGGTCAAGGTGCTTCGGTCGAGAGATCATCTCCTCGACAACCATGTTGATCAACCGGAACAAGGACGGCAGCAGGTTCGGGTCGTCGTCCAGACTGATCTGACCCGGATGCACCGCGTTGTTGCCTACGACTCGCACGATGTCCATGGCCTTTTGGACGCGTGGGTCTAGCCCTGAGCCGACAAGCTTCCCGATTTTGACGTCTAGGGTGCCGGCCCCCGGCTCTAGGTCATCGATAAGCATTTGAAGTGCCAGCCGCAGGAGGCCAGCCCCGCTACGAGGCGAGCGCTGTGCCACCGCCCGTGCCTCTTCGTAGATCGCGGTCACCGTGGGCGGCATGTCAGAGTGCGGCGGAAGCCCAAGCGCGCGCTGAGGGAAGGCGAGTAGCCAGCTTCCCCCATCCTCGGCTCTTACCCACATAGCAGGCCCATGACAGCGCTGACAGACTGTGGCCTTGAACGCCGGGTAGACGCCGACTACAGCGTCGATGGATACGTCAGCGGTCATCTGATGCGCGAAGACACCACAAGTGGGCTGAGGGCAGATGAAGCGATCTTCATAGGGGTACGGATCTGGCACCAAATCCTCGGGGGCGGAGGCGTCGGGGGTGGGGGTGTCAGTAGTCACGGATGACTCCTACGAGGGTGGTCGCATCAACTTCGATCCAGGCCGTCTCCAGGCCGTGAAAGGCTGGCTGAGGCTGACCAAGAACAACTAGCCATGACTGCGTATGCCCTCCCTGGTAGCGGTTCGTACGAGCAACCGCTAGCAGGGGCGAGAGGCTGGCCTTATCTGTAGTTGCTGTACCGCAGAGTGGGGACTGAAGCATTGGGCCGTGTCTGACTTTCATATTAGTGACGGTGGCTCGATAGGCGCCGCCACTCCGACTCGGCGAGCTGTACATCCAGAGCGCAATGAAAAGCTGGATGGATAAAGAACTCGCAGTCGGGGCCGAACCTCACGTGATGGTCTACATGATCGGGATCATCATGTGAGTAGACGACATCTGGGCTTCTGCCCTCACGGCAACCCATGAACCCGAACTTGAAAAAGAGGGCAGTGAGGGGCTTGTAGACCTTTATCCAGTCGAGTTTTCCATCGCCCGAGCTCCACATATCTCGCGAGAGTGATTCAACCCACTCGACGCCCGGGAAGTTTCTCTTTGCGGGCAGGAGCATTACTTCGTCGAGACGACTCTGAAAATCAGGTCGGGTCATAGGGTAAGAACATCCTCGGAAGACCTCGAAGGCGTCCATTACTCCGGGATACGACGGACCCCACTCATCGCGAAGCGCCAACAGCCGATCTGTCGAGTAGGCCCGTTCTGAGCCGCTAATATCCTCCCACGTCAGTCGGCTCCCACCGCCAATGGCCGAGCTGAAACACTCATTCAGGTAGGATATGGCGTCTCGTGGCCGCAGAAGAGTGCGATCGAGGATGTGATCGATGGGGTCGCCGCGGCGAGCGTTGCTATGTGGGATCACATCTGCCAGAGAGTCTATTTCAAGACCTGGCCTCACGACCTGCCGCTCGCGCTCTCTCGTCCAGAAGTTCTCGCAGGTCTGCACGTGTCCACTTCATGTTCAGCACGAGGGAACGGAACTTCTCCCCTTGGGCCCCACGCTGCCCGAAGTCGATTGTTTCGAAGATATTGGTTCGGAGTGCCACAAGAACCTTTAGGTTCTGAACCCGCTTCAGGCTTAGAACCGCACTGAATAGGCACCGCACTAGATCGTTAGAGAGGCGCTCGTCGACCCACTGGGTATCCAGATCGTCTATGATCACATAGACAGAATTCTGGGGGCTATCGATAATATCCTCGTTCAGGACGGATATCATCTTGTTTAGTCGAGCAAGCTGCGTCTCGTTGACAATCCGCTGATAGCGCTCAGCTTCCTCGGTCCGGGATTCGCTTGAGGTTCCGACACGGCCTTTGCCGCTGAGATTTCCAGCCTGCCCGGCTAAGGTGAGTTTTGCTCCCGCATCTCGCTCGACACTCCTCTCAAACTTCTCCACGATTTCTCGGACCCGCTGATCGGTTTCGCACCAGAATTTTCCCTCGAATTCTTCGAGGTATTTCAACGCTTCCCGCTTCCCAGGATCGCGGCTTATCTTCTCCATAAGCGTCCGAAGGAAGTTCTGCTTGGCTACAGGCGAATCAACGTTGTACCTGTGACGAATGATCTCGACGAGAAGAACATGTTTCCAGAGTGCTTCAAAGAAGAGATCGAGCCGAACGTCAAGCTGATCCAGGTATTTCACGGCCTGCATATCAGTGATGTAAGGGAGCGACAGGTCCTGTGGGGCAATTCTGATGACCTTGCCTGGAAACTCCTCCTCCAAGCGGGTCAGTGCTGCTGATTTGCCCGCACCAGTTCGTGCAACGACAAAGCAACGAGGGTCTCGACGCGAGCGGATGGCGCAGTAATCGCCTGATTCGTAGAAGGCTTCACTGAGAAGAGGGTCGGCCTCGGCCTGCCCGGCTCCCAGATTGAAGTCGCTCCGGAGTCGACGAGCTCTCGGCACGAGCAACACATCCTCGTCTTTTGATCGGACAGTAGTCGCTAGGTAACAATTAGCATGAGGGCGAATTCTGTGGCAACCCTCATGTAACAATCACCGGCAAATCACCTCTTTACGGATACTATGTTGCCTTAAGCTGATATCGCCCCCCGACCGCTACTCATTGCGGGGAGCGGCTAAGGGCTGATGGCCGGGTCGCATCGAGTCCGTAACAGGCCCTTACGCTGCTGCTTCGATAGGAAGTGGCCGGGCGGTGGGTGGTCCCCGGCGAGTTGGCGCCGGCGGCGGGCAAGGAGCTGAGTCCGCTTCTGTCAGCATTCAGACACTTTTCAGCCCGGAGGTGGCACGCCACTCGCTGGCAACTCCACGCCCTTCAGGGACCAAGGCGCGTGGGGCGTCTCTGCGTACGCTGGCGGCCTCCCTACGTCCGGGCGAAGTCAGCAGTGAGTCAGCAAACAGGCCGCCACGCGAGGATGGCGGGTGGAAAGAGCGGCAACGGCACCGCGGTTCAGCGCACGGGATGATGCCTATTGACGCTTCCTGACCACCCCGACCAGGCTCCCCAGACGGGGGTCCAAGTTCCCTCCCGACCTGGTCGCCGTACAACACCGAAGTACAGCAACCCATCGCACCGTCACCGCCCTTGACCGACCGGCCGAGGCTCGCGACCTGCGTACCGAGCCGTCAGCAACCGCCTCGCCCGTAATCCATAGGTTCAGGGCCACTGCGGCGACCGGGACGCGGCCGGGGGCCCGCGACGACGCAGCAGGCCGCTCGACTCAAGCCAGTACGACCCATCACAGAGTGGTTGTGCCACGTGGGGGCCACCGCTCGGCATCGACGCCGTCAGGCGGCGCGGCGGTGCACGGCCTGCGCCGAGTACGGCTGCGGCGGCAGTAGCCGCAGCGGGACCGCAGGCTGTTCGGCGTCGTCCAGTTGGGCCCGCCACCGCGACGGCCGCGGTTGACCCTGTTGCGGCGGTGGGCCGGGCCGCAGGCCGGGGCGGGACAGCAAAAGGGTGATCAGGTAGCCACCCAGCAGGAACCCGTGGCTCACCAGCCGGGTCACATCGACCTGAGCGGTAATCAGGTCGTTCACTGACAGCAGCACCAGGGTCGCGACGAAGACACTGAGCATTGGCAGCAAACCGGCAGGCGGGGTCCGCCGCAGCGCCACGAGCAGGAAGCCTGCCCCGACCGCCACGTTCCAGGCCGCGGACTCGTGCCACAGGTGCTGCCCGGCGTGCAGGTGATCGGTGACGGCGCCCCTGCCGATCTGAGCAAGCCCCAGCACAAGTTGCACCGCGCCGAGCAGGCCCAGCGCGCCACGCAGCCCGGCCAGCAGCCGACCGCGCCACGCCGTGGGCTGCCGTCGCGACCGGCGGGCCTGCGGCGGTGCGGCGGCGAGGATCGCATCGGTCAGATCGGGCAGCGACGTCACGACCTGCGTACGGGCCCGCCGGGTCACCGCGGCTGCCGCATCGAACCACCGTCGGCAGTTCTCACACGAGTCCAGGTGCTCTTCGGCCCCGGCCCGCTCCGCCGGCGTCTCCTCACCGTCGAGCTGGGCCGACAGGATCTCCCGCCACTGCTCACACCGCATATACCGATAGTCGCTTACCGCCCCTACCGGGTTCCCGACCCGGCCAGATGGGTCGAGCGCTCGTACCCCGCCTTGGGTTAGCTGGCGCGGCCCGCCCGCCGGTCGAACTGACCGTCGACCGCGAGGACCAGGTCCTCGCGGGCCCGGGCGACCCGGGAACGGATCGTTCCGATCGGGCAGCCACACACCTGCGCCGCCTCCGCGTACGACAGGCCGAGAATCTGAGTGGCGATGAACGCCTCCCGCCGCTCCGGGGACAGCCCCAGCAGCAGCCGGCGCAACACCACCTCGTCCTCGAACCGCCCACCACTGCCCGGCGGCTCCCAGTCCTGAAGCGGAGTCGTCCGGGGACGCGTCGCGGCCGAGCGCAGGTGGTCAGCGGCCACCCGCCGGGCGATGCCGAACAACCACGTCCGCGCCGACGACCGACCCTCGAACCGCGGCAGACTCCGCAGCGCGCGCAGGTAGGTCTCCTGCACAAGGTCATCGGTGTCCGACGAACCGAGCAGATGGTGCAGGAACCGCCAGGTCTGGTGCTGGGTCGCCCGCACGAACGCCGCCAACGCCTGCTGGTCCCCGCGGCCCGCAGCCAGTGCCCACGCCGTGACCTGCTCGTCCTCGCCTGTCGCCACCACAACCTCCGGTCCGGTCGCCTGCCCGCGCGGTACCCGATGCTGTCCGCCGCCGCCACCATTCTCCATTACGACAGGGCGTAGTAGAGTGATGTTGACCTTTGTCACAGTAGTACGCGTAAGGGACCCCGTCTGCCCCTTGATCGATTCGTCTGGGATGAGCGTGAGGACCGGTTCACCGCCCGCCCCGCAGCCTTAGCCGTGCTAGCTCCTCGAACGGCGTCGCCACCGGACGGAGGCGACGATGGCGGCCAGCGCGACCACGACCACGATAAGCAAGATCCATAGGACATTGCTGCCGATCGCGTTGCCGCTGGTTGGGCGGTGGGTGGCGCTCGGCGCGGGCGAGCCGGGTGTGGAAGCTGCGCTGGTGGGGGTCGGCGACGCGCCGGTCGGTACCGCGGCGGGCGGTTTGAGTTTGAGGACCGGGGCGGGGTTGGCGGGCTCGGGCTTGCCAGTTTCGGGGATTTCGATCCACCGGGCCACCGTGCCGTCGCTGTAGGTTTCCAGGGTCTTGAACGGCAGTTCGGTGGCGTTGGACGGCAACTGCGCGACCGTGACGGCCCACACGGCGTCCTGGCCGACCTTCAGCGCTGGTCCGGCCACCGTGAACCCGTCAGGAATGAGAGACAGCTTCCAGTCAGTGGGCGCCTTGGCCAGTCGGACGTCCTGGGGCCCGATCCCGGGTGGAAGGACCACGCGTTCCGACTTGATGCCGGCGCGCGGGGACTCCGCCTCGCCGGTGAACGTGATGGTGACGTCACGGGCCCCAGCCTGAGGGTTGTCGGCCTTGACTTGGACGTGGGCGATGGCGGGTGCGGCGAGTACGAGGGCAGTGGCGACACCAGCCACGGCGGCCACGCCGACACGAACGAGACAAGCTGACCCAGCGATGCCCACTTGCCAAATTTACCCTGATCGTCCCGATCCTTCCGTTTGGTCAGAAAACACGACCACTGGCTCGCCGTATAAGGACGGCTGACCTCGGCAGGGTCCGGCGGAGGTCAACCGGGGCGCGGGGGGTGCCGGCCGCTGCAGACTGGCGGCCGGCATCACGGGAAGGGGTCAGTCCGCCGCAGTGCCAGCGGTGGGTCGACGCCTCCAGGCCAGCAGGCCGAAGGCGAGGCCGGCAAGGCCGGCGGTCAGTCCGGCGATGCCGAAGGTGAGCGCCCAGCCCGACCGGGCGTCGTCCTCGGTGTCCGTGGTGTCGCTGGTCCGGACCGTGGCCACGTTGTTCGAGCCAGCCGCCGCGGTGGCAGCAGCCCCCTCGGCCGGGGCCTTGGCCAGCTTGAGGACCGGGGCAGGGTGCTCTACCTCGGAACCGTCAGTGCTGGGTTCTTCGATCCAGCGAACGACCTCGCCATTCGAGTAGGTCTGCAGCGCCTTGAAGATCATCGTGTCGGCTTCGGGCAGCGGACCGGCGGAGATCTCAAACTCCTGGAACTGGCCCGGCTTGATCGCGTTTGCCTCACCCTCGGCCGTCCACGTGATCTTTGACGGCGCCTCGGTCACCTGGCTGCCATGCATCTCGATCGGCTTCGCGAGCTTGGCCTTGTCGACCTGCACGGTCCATCCCGCCACAGGCCGAACCGACACCGATGCCACCGGCGCGTCGGACGGCAACGTGACCTCAAGCTTGGTCGTGCTGGCGTTGTCCCGCTCGTTCGGCACCCTGAAGGCGAGCTTGGCGTAGCCGCCCTGAGTGGCCTCGCGCGGATTGACCGTCACGTGCGCAGACGCCACGCCGACGCCGATGGTCGCAGCGGCAAGCGCTCCGGCAAGGGTTGCGGCCGCCAGCCTGGCTACCGATCGTGCACGCATCAACAAGACTCCTTGATCCACATATCCGCGCCAGCCGGCCACACCGCCTGCACGAGGTAGCCGGTCGGCCACCGCATGTTGGTCGCAACTCGGGCCGGCCGGGTTCCCGGAGATCCTAAATCCGGCACTTCTGGAGAATGTCCGGCTTCGGAGCGTCCCAGCAGGGACCAGGACGAGCCAGGCGACGAAGCGCGACCCGAAGGTGTGCAGAAGGTGACAGCAAGAGCGGCGGGCTGGGGCGTCTCTGGCCGTCTTGATCTTTGCTGGGCTTCACGCGTCATTTGACCGGATGGAACGCCCCCCGATACGCCCCCGGACCGCGAGCGACGCTGGGTGGCGGCTGGACTTGGCGGGACCAGAAAAGATTCGGCCCCTGACCGCTTCTCTGCTGGTCAGGGGCCGATCTCGCACCTGGTGGCGGGTAGAGGATTCGAACCTCTGTAGCTTTCGCGACGGATTTACAGTGCGTCCCCAAACCGGCCGCCGGTGCCGTTCGACCTGCAGCTTGTCGACGCCGCCGCCGCATCTGGGCGCTAGGCGGGTTGTTGAGACGTGAGTAGTCGAGACAGGTGGGGCGCCATGTGGCGGATGATCAGCCCGTGCGGGTCGTGATACCCAAGAACAATGTCGGGTTCGTCGTCAGCGTCTGCATCCCCGTCGCCGATCTGCTTGTGACTGACGGGGCCTTCGGGTGCCTTCGCGGCACCAAGGGTCAAGTCGATATTTAGGCGCTGCACGTCATCGTCGGTCTGCGCGAACGGTTCGCTGGTGATCACGGCGAGAGTTGACTCGGCCGCTCCATGATTCGACGGCAAGCTGGCGGCGGACGGGGTCGGCTTCGAGACCAGGCAGCGGCATGCTCGACCGCGAGCGTGCAGCGCTCGCGCGAGCTGACCGGCGAAGGCAAGGTGCGATTCCGGACAACGGACCGCCACGCGCAGACCCCTGCCGACCGCCGCGACCACGATCGCATCGGCAACGGCCGAGAGCACCTCCCGCTCGCGCGCGATCGAGGAAAGATCAGGCACAATAAGACCCTTCCACCCAGACATACCATCACCAGCCGCCCTAACACGTGATGACGATGCCGCCTGGGTATTGCAGGTCTGGCCCCGGCTACGCCGCCGGCGCGACTTCCATCCCTGCTACCAGCACAAGCGCTACGAACGCTAGTGCTCGTTACACCGTCCTAATAGACGGGACGTGCCGACACGCTGTACAGCTCGGAAGTACAGCAACGGACCCAACCGCTGGAGTCTCAGTCCGACCCGGCCGAGGCTCGTGCCTGCTCATGGAGCTCTCAGCGACTGCCTCGCCGGAAATCCATAGGTTCAGGACCAGGGCCAGGACGAGAGCAGCAGCTGCCATACCTGATGATCGGCCCCTCGCAAGTGGCTTGGCCGGCGAGATGGCCAGGCCTTACCCCAGCTCACGGGCGCATCGTGTCGGGAGAGTCGAGAACTGCATCTGCCAGCTTCGCCGGGAACATACGCTTCACGCTCGCGGTATACCCGCTCCCGTCCAGAGGTCGGGTTACCCGGTCACCATCAACCCGTACCGGGATGGAGACACCCGACACAACCCCTGGCTGCGGTGCACCTTCGCACTCGGCCCAGGCGAACGACGTGGAACCTTCCCGGCCAAGTAGTCGGACCTTGCACGTACCCAGGCCGCTGATCAACTCGGCAGGCAGAAGCGACGCGATCCGCTCCTCCTCAGCCCGAACGGCAGCCGTGCTGCGATCAGGCAGCACGTACTGCGGCTCAGAACAGCCGGGAAGTAAGGCGACCGCCAACCCGAGCCAGACGACGTATCGACGTGCCACCCATCGATCATCCCACCTTCTGCAGGTGGACATCGCCCCGCAAGCAGCCAACCGAGCAGCCAAGCCGGCGAGCGAGGATGAACGATTACATACCCGGACACCACCTAACGCCTGCGAAGCAACCGCCGGAGCAGGAGCCTGGAACCGACTCGTAATGCGTAGGTCCGTCTGACACCCACGGCTGACATCAACTGCCGCGGACGACGCGGGACGGACACGTGCCCACCACGGCGCTGGCCAGGACGTGGCGGGCGACGATGGACGGTCGGCACATGCGGGAAGGGTCGGGGATGCTGATCAAGTCGAATTGCGGTCCGTCAGCGAACTCCTCGACATCGCCTGCCCTACCCCCAGGGGCCGCAGTACCAGCCCATTTTGGTCCAAGGCGTCGATCCCCAGGTCCGGACAGATGAGGCGCGGTCATTCCATGCCTCGTTGTGCACGCGCCAGAGCTGTCGTTCGCCACCACCGGTGATGGTGATGGAGTTGCCGACGAAGCCGACGTGCTCGTAAAGGACGGTCACCTCGGTGCGGACCATCTCGACCGAGGAGATCTTGTCATTCCAGTCGTCGCCGGAGAATATGCCACCGAAGTGCTCATTCTTGAGGTTCGAGATCGCGCCCTGCCCGGCTTCCAGCTCGAGCCGTTCACCCACGAAGTCAGGGTGCTCGTAGAAGTTCGTGTGCTCGATGGGCGCCGGAAGCGGCACGAGGACGCACGGACCGACCACAACAGGGGTCGGGACAGGTGTCGGGGGAGGCGTGAAGTTGGTGGGTCCGAGGTCGGTGCCAAAGCCACCTGGGCGGCCGGTGTTGGTGGTGGTGACGGTAGGGATGGTCGGGTCGGTGGTTTCCTTCATTATCGTGTTGTTCGAGCTGGCCATCGACGACAAGTAGGACGTCTGCCACCAGTTCTCCATCACCGCCCGGTCGTCGATGGCCAGGATGTGGTCTCTGCCGGTGGCGACGAAGTGCAGCTCGGTCCCGTCGAAGCGGGTGATGTCCTGTGGGTCGTAGAGCGTCCCGCGCAACAGGACCGGCAGCCTGGGCACTCTGTGAACGGGCTTCGGTGGCGCGGTGCTAGGCCTGGCCGAAAACGTCTGCACATCGATGCGCTCACCGCGCTTGCGGGAGGAGGATGCTCTCGCCTGCCTGGCGAACACCTCAATCAGGACATCGAGGGCGTCGACCTTCTGCTTCTTGAGATCGGCGACGACGTCCTCACGGCTGACGTCGCCAGATGCGACCGCTGAAATGAGGCCCATCAGGTCATCGCGCTTCTTTGCCATACCGGTACCCCCTCGCATCCTGAAGGGCAAGTGCGGCCACGCCGGCAAGGAGGCCGCCAATTCCGCTTTCGCCCAAGACCGTCTGCCACCAGCTCCTCTTCGCGCCAGCCGGCGACGACGGCGCAGGTAGGCGTGACGTATCACCTAGCCTGAGGTTACGGGGTAGACGTGGACGGGCGGGCTAGCGAGTCACGTTTCTGACTTCAGCTCTTTGAACCAGCGACGAACCGATCAAAGCGCCAGCTCCGATAGACGACTGCGGCGCAAGCCGGCCAACAGGCGGCTCGCGAATGGCGCAGGTCGGGCAAGTGTCGCTGGCCGCACCTTCGGACTGGCGCGATGATCAGGTACCTACAGCCACGCAGGCTTGCTTGGCGGTGATTCATCACGCCGAGCACGACGCATATCAACCGATCGGCAACGCTGCACAAGATCCGGACTATCCACGGAATGATCTCGGATCACGCGACTAGAGCAGGCCGCATTAGGTAACAGTCCGCGGAGGCAGTAGGCGGCTAGCCCTTTCCTAAACCGTGTGTCAGCGTGGCAAGACCGTTGTGGCCGCGGCCCGGGTAGGAAGGCCGATGCCATGGCTCAGCCGGCCGAGACGTCTGGCCGACGGAACAACTCGCGGCGGAGGACACGGCGTCCGGTTGCGTGATGCTGTCACAGTCCATTGCTGGATACCGCTTCCCAACAGGGGACGCCACCACAGCACCCCGCCTTTCCTCGCGCCTGCCGCCTCCCGCCTGACCTGTCGCCGTGCCGTTGACGCTGCGTTGACGCGGTCCGAGTTGACTCATCCCTGGCCCGGAGGCAGGCCCGCCGCCCGGGAGGGGATGAGGGCTGGACGTGGCTGGAAATCACGATGATTCGGCTCTCGAGGCAGCCCGACGAGCAGCATGCTGCTCTGCCAGTAAAGGAGACGAGATGATGACGAACAACGTAATGAACCGCCTTCGCCCTGGATCGCTGGGACGGTCGCGCTGGCTGACCGCTCTGGCAGCGCTCGCCGCTGGACTGGTCGTCGGTGGCGCCGGGATCGCGTACGCCGCGATTCCTGATCCGGACGGAACCATCCACGGCTGTCTCAACCAGGCAGGAGTGCTGCGGGTCATCGACCCGGCCGCCGGGGACACCTGCAAGGGCTCTGAGACGCCACTCGACTTCAACCAGCAGGGACAGGTCGGACCTCCCGGTCCGGCAGGGCCATCGGGTCCTCCCGGACCACAGGGGCCGACGGGACCTGCCGGGCCGGCGGGAGTGAGCGGCTACGAGGTCGTCCAGTCCGACAGCCCCGCGAACACCTTCGACGAGAAGGCCCACGCAGCGACCTGCCCGGCCGGCAAGCAGGCCGTAGGCGGTGGCGCCTTCGTCAAGTTCGACAGCGGCCTATCTGGCACTGCCAACCATGTTGTGATGCACGCGAGCGTCCCGTTCACCGTTAACCAGCCCAACGACAGTTGGTTGGTGCAGGCTTTCGAGGGGGAACCGGACAACTTCACCGTCTGGCACCTGGTCGTCGAGGCGGTCTGCGTCACCGCGGGAGTGTGAGCGTCGGTCCCATGATCATCGGTGGTGGCCCTGGGGGTCGTTCCCGGGGCCCAACCGATGCCGCCGCTCGTGCCACCACAGTGCGTGGGAGACCGGATGTTGGACGTGGCGTCCAAGCGGATGGAGCGTCGTGTGTTGCAGGCAGAAGCAGTTGCAGGGCATGCCAAATCCGTGCCAGGTCGACAGGTGCCGTCGGGGGTTTGACGGGGACTGGCGGGGAGAGTGACTGTCTGGCCGCAGGCCAGGGCGACGCCAGGCTAGGGCGGTTCGAGAGTGCCCCCCTGGCAGTGTGGGAGTCAGTCAACGGCTTCCGACAGCAACCGGCCCGCATGAAGACAGCCGTAGGCGGTGGGCGGCGGAGAGTCACCGAGGTCGCGGACGCGTACGCAAACCTCTGGACGAGGCGCCCAGAACTTACAACGAGGGATCGCGCTCGGCGCTGACCGCCTAGTGTTCGCGCCGTGAACCTCACGATCGACGAGAGCAGCCGCCAGGTACGAGAGTTCGTCTGCCAATGCTGCAACACGCCAGCGGACCGGACTTGGGCCAACATCTACGAGGGCCACACCGCTCTAGCCGCCTACTTCGCGAGTTGCTACCACCACAACGGGGTTCACGAGGTCTGGATCGATGCCATCTTGGGGAGCTGGGGCCACGACCGCTTCGACGATCACATCACCTTCGGCTGCCGAGTTGGCCCTGTAGTCGGCTCACCGACGCCTGCTGCGACGCTCGTCAACGGTGGCGAGGTTGCAGGCGATAGTCCGATCTTCGGTCGCAAGCTCAGCCGTGAAGAGGGGCTGAGCCACCCTCGGCTCTCTGAGTTCTGGCAGGTCGTCGACTTGATTCTGGAGCAGGACGACCTCGTGCGCCGCCACGTATACGGGCCGGTGGCACAGGATGGTGCGCAGCCCGCCGAGTAACGCCGCCCGCTCGTCGACGAGTAGCCACGCGAGTAGCCAAGGCAGTTCATCCCGGCGGACAGCTTCGTACGTTGGCGGATTCGTTGAGCAGCGCCGGGCGAGATTGACCCGGCCTCGCCCGCTGCTGGCAGTGTGGGGCACATACGGGGCACAAGACACTGTGAAACGTCGTGAACTAGCCATCAACGATGGCAGCCCGAGACGCGGTGTGGGCAGGCGTCGGGAGCCGTTCCAGCTGGTGGCGAGGCAGCGGCTCTAAGTTCCGCTTCAACGTCTGAACGCCATAGCATGCTGTCTGATGATCCCGTCTTCACCGCAGTGCTCGACAGCCTGCTCGACTGTCTGGCGTTCTTCGAGCTGTGCGACGACGAGACACTCCACCCGGACATCGCTGTTCAGCAGCTCGAGGACGCGGCCGACCGCCTCAGCCGCCCAGAGCCGTCCGACCGGGCACGTCTAGCCGCGGCCATCGCCGCCAGAGCAGAGATCATCCGACCTCAGTACCGCCAGTTTGTAGAGGAGACGCCGGCGGCGTTCGGCCTCCTGGACGAGGACGACTGATCCGAGCACCGCCGCCCAGGTCAGCGGCCGACGCGGATGCGGTCGGCCGGGTACAGCTCGCGGGAGCCATCGGCTCGGAAGACCACGAGCACCGGGACGCCTTCGCCGATTTCCAGTTCCCGCCGCTCGGCGGGGGTGGGCATTCGGGCGGACGCGGTGTCGCCCTTGAGGAGGGTCACCGTCTCGGTTGGCTCGGTGGTGCGGACGAAGGTGCCGCGCGGGGGTTGCACGATCACGAGCCCTTCCGACCGGAGTAGCGCTATCGCCTGTCGGACGCTCGTGCGGCTCAATCCGTACTCCTGAGCCAGCCGCAGCTCACTCGGCAGCGACGCGCCGGGCGCGAGGTCGCCGGACGTAATCCGGCCCCGCAGAAGGTCTGCGAGCTGCCGGAATACGGCCCGATCCGAGCTGGGGTCGATCACGTACGTGACGCTACGTGTCCAACAGCTCTACATCTTATTGTATCTACAGTCCTACGTCGTTATGGTGAACGAGCAGGTGCGGCGGTCGGATGACCAGTGAAGGCCCGGCCGCCGCGCCCTCGAATCATGCCGATTGGAGATCCGGTGCCGCGCGTCTCGTATGAGGAGTACCTGATCGCCGTTGCCCTCACCCTTGCCCGCCGGCACCGGCCGGTGTGGTGCTGGCAGAAGTGGCAGCGAATCTGCCGCTGCGGCGCTGACCTGCCATGCCGTGCCCGCCACCGCATCCCGATCAACCGCGGCCACTGGCCGGGAGAGGAGGCCCAGTGAACGACAACCAGGAGCAACGGATCCTCGCCGTGCACGTCCGAGGGCTTGACGGAACCTGCGTCGGCTGCCAGCTGTGGTGGTCACGGCTGACGCCGTACCCGTGCTGGCAGGTGGAGTGGGCGACCAGCCGACGCGCCCGGGCGATCACTGCGCGCTTCCTCGGCGGGATCCGGTGACCGCCCACGGCCCGGTTGCGCCGCTGTGGACGTGCGGCGGGTGCTCCGTGCCCTGGCCCTGTCCGACCCGCAAGCGGGAACTCCGCGCCGAGTACGCCGGCGCCCCGGTGTCCCTCGCGCTCTACCTCGGCGCGCACCTGGTAAGCGCAGCCGAAGACCTGCACTGGATCTCGGGTGGCGCACTGCACCGCAGGTTCCTTGGCTGGATCCGAGAAGCCGACCAGGTGACGCCAGCAGTACAGCACCGAAGTACAGCAACCGTGCCAGCCACATGGCACCGAGACGAGCCGGAGCAACCCGTCTGACCTCGGAAGATGCCCCCACCACACCCCCTCGCCGAGAGTTCACACCGAAGAGGTCACTGGTTCGATCGTATTCGGCCGCGCTGTCATACCTCACCCTGAACGCCATGACGCTCGGCCGTGTACCGCTCCTGGACAGATTGCATCGCGCACCACGGTCGACAAGGGACCGCGTCGTTTGGGCTGTCTCCGCCGCTTCGGACACAAGTTGAACCTCGGGCCTGGCGCTGCAAGATCGTCGTCGGATTCGTGTCGGCGAGTTACGAACCACGGCGCTGTGAGGTCCAGGGCTGCTCCGCTCGCCGTCGGATGGCAAGCTCGTGTCTCATGATCCATGACTTCGCTAAGGACTATCTGCACCGCCAGCTCAGGTCGATACGTCCGGCGCTGATCTGGAAGCTCGGTGGGGACGCCGTTAGAAATCCGGATCGTGTGGAGGTTCGCCCGTGAGGGCGGTCATCGTCGCGGCCGCGGTCGCGTTCATCATCTCCCTGTTCGGCACGCCGGTGGCGATTCGCGTCTTCACCGCGCTCAAGGCCGGCCAGCCGATCCGATCCATCGGGCTCGCCAGCAACCAGGGCAAGAAGGGCACGCCCACGATGGGCGGCGTCGTCTTCATCGTGGCGACCGTCTTCGCCTACGTCGCCGGGCATCTCGCCCTGACCACCCTGCCCGAGCGGCAGATCGCGCAGGAGGGGCCGACCATGACGGCCCTGGTGCTGCTCGGGCTGTTCGTCTTCTGCGGCGCGGTCGGCTTCTTCGACGACTTCCTCAAGGTGCGCTGGCGCAACTCCGACGGACTGTCCGCCAAAGGCAAGCTGCTCGGCCAGGCGATCGTCGGCGGCGGGTTCGGCATCGCCGCGCTCTACGTGCCGAGCACCAACGGCCAGACCGTGGCCAGCGAGCACATTTCGCTCATCCGCGACATCAGCTGGCTGAACGTCGGCAAGGTCGGCGCGGTCATGGTCTTCGTCTTCGTGATCATGGCGATGTCGAACGGCGTGAACCTCACCGACGGCCTCGACGGCCTGGCCACCGGCGCGTCGATCCTGGTGTTCGGCGCGTACGCGCTGATCGGCTTCTGGCAGTACCGGCACTGGTGCGCCGACGACGCGTACGGCCGCGTGAACGACTACTGCTACCAGGTCCGGGATCCGCTGGAGATCGCCATGATCGCGGCGGCGGCGGCCGGCGCCTGCGTGGGCTTCCTGTGGTGGAACACGTCCCCGGCGCGGATCTTCATGGGTGACGTGGGCTCGCTCGGGCTCGGCGGCCTGATCGGCGGGCTCGCGGTGGCAACCCGCACCACGCTGCTTTCGATCATGATCGGCGGGCTCTTCGTCATCATCACGACGACCTGGGTGATCCAGATCGTCTCGTTCCGGACCACCGGTAGACGTGTCTTCCGCATGGTGCCGTTGCACCACCACTTCGAGTTGGCCGGATGGAGCGAGGTCAATATTGTGGTCCGGTTTTGGATCGTGGCCGGCGTCTGCGTGGCGGTCGGCCTAGGCTTGTTCTACTCGGATTTCTTGGCGGTCGTTGGATAAAAGCCACGCGACAAGCCTGTGTCGTGCCACCGACGGTGATCCGCCGGGCAGCCTGGTTCCCCACCGGGGTGCCATCGCCTGGCAGCAGCATTGCCTAAGCCGGTCGCGGCCAGACCCCTCGGTCGCTGTGTCAGCAAGAAGTCAGCAAGAGGTCTGGCGTCATCCATCACGGGGCGACCTCCGGCGGCGACTGGAGCGCACGCGACGACATCACGTGGTATCGGCTGTGAACTGGCGACAGGCGAGATCGACGTTCACACCGAAGAGGTCACTGGTTCGATCCCAGTATCGCCCACCATAAATAGATAAAGCTCAACGTCCCTCGATCGAGGGGCGTTGACTCGTCTCAAGGGATCAACGGCTTCCTGGCCGGGACAGGCCGGGACAGGCCGGCGGAGTTGTTCAAACTTTCTGTACGTCTTCAAGGCGGCCCGAAACGGGCCGCACGCGCCGCCGCCTGGGCGCGCGCCGGCCGCTGCCGCTGTCGCTCTGCGGCCGTCACGCCTGACGCCCGGCGGCTGACGCGGAGAGCGGGGAGCCCGGAGGGCCGCCGCAGTATGACAGGCCGTTGACCGTGATGTGGTGGGCCGGCAGCCGGCCGGACCGCGCGGCCAGCAGCCGCGCGGCGTAGGGGAGGGCACGCCGGCCGCGTCGGCGAGCTGGCGGCGGTCACGAGGTCGCGGCTACTGCGCCTCCGGCGGGGGCACACCGGCTCCGGGATAGCCGGGGCACCGCCGGCCGGCGGCCCGCTCCACAGGAGCATCGGGATGGAACAGCGGGTGGCCTGTAACGCGTCGTAGTTCGACTTCGACCGTGCGGAGGTAGACGACGAGGGCCTTGTGGTGCTTGCGCGATCACCCAATACTGCGGTCGTGTGGGCCGCCTTGTTGATTCTGCTGAGCACCTATTTTGTCCTGAGCCAGGTCGGCGTCGCCGACGGCGGCGCGGCGTTCTGGGCGCTCACGGCGGCGGCATTGTTCGCCGTGTTGCTGCTCTGGCGCGCCGCGCGCAATAGCGTCGTACCCGAACTGGAGCCTGTCCCTCGTTCGAAGCTGGCACGTCGCGTACTGGCGCTGGTCGTCCTGACCTATCTCAGCACATCCCTGGTGAGCGGGCTCGTCGCCGGTTTCGCGCCAGCGGTTCCGCCCGGTGGTTCTCCTGATCACGCCATTGCCATCAACCTGCGGTTGAACACCACCGTAGGGTGGCCCATCATCATGATCATCATCTTCCAACTGGGACGCCTGTCTGGGACATGGCTGGCCGTCAGGAGACCTTTTCGATGGCTCGGGTCGATATCCGTGATTCCGGCCCTGGTCTCATTAGCGCTGCACCCTGTGGCCATTGCCTTTTCCCAGAGGTACGACAGCATCCCACCGCGTAGCCTCGTAGAGACAGCTCCGCGGATGGTCGCCGGAACCGTCCTGATCTTCTGCGCCCTGGCCCTCGGCAATCTGAGCCGGCGAGAATCGCTGAGACGGCCTGGGTCTGTGGCGAGCCGCGATGGTGGCACCAACCCTGGTGAGGGCGACACCGGCCAAGTCGTCGCGCCGAATCGAGCCACCGAGGGTGGGCCGATGACGAGGCACGCGGAGTCCGATGCCGGTGTGGCGCGAGCCAGCGTGCTGCTGGAGGTCGGCCGGATCGAGGCCGCACGGCGGGAGATCGCGGCCGTGCTGGCCGGCGATCCGGACAACGTCGAGGCGCTGTACGTGTTGGCCCGCTCGTACCAGGCGGAGGACGAGTTCGCCGCCATGCAGGACGCGGCGGCGCGGGCCGTTGCGGTCGCGCCCGGACAGCACGAGGGTCACCTGCTGCTCGCGTTCGCCCAGATCGGTGTGGAAGACCCGACGGCGGCACGAGCCAGCGCGCTGGAGACGATCCGTCTGGCGCCCGAGGATTGGCGCGGGTACGCCGCGCTTGCGCTCGCCTCGCTCAACCTCGGGCAGCCGCGCCGCGCGTTCCGGACGATCAAGCGGGCGGTGGGTCTGGCCCCGGAGTCGGCCGGCCCGCACTACATCCGGGCACTCATGTTCCACTCGATCGGCTGGAACCTGTTCGCCAGTCGGTCGTACCGCCGGGCGCTGGCGCTCGACCCGGAGCACAAGGCGGCGCTCACCGGGCTCGGTCGCGTCGCGGCCACCCGAGGGTGGCTGGCGGCCGCCGCCGGGCATGTCAGCGCGGTACTGGCCGCGGAACCGACCAACCATGCCGCCCGCACCGAACTGGATCGGGTGGTCATCGGCGGCTTCGTTGGTTGGGCGATGATGTCGGTCTGGACGGCCGGCTTCTTCGGCATGTTCGCCATGCTTCCGTGGATGTGGCTGCTGGCGCTGCTGCCGCCCGCGCTGTGGTTGCTGTTGGCCGCCCGGACTTGGCGCGCCCTCTCCCCGGGCGCGCGGGTATACGCCGAACACGTGGTCCGCACGGACATCCGGGCCCGCGTGCGCCTGTTCGGGCTGGCACTGTGCGCGCTCACCGCAGCCGGGCTGATCATCAACGCGCTGCGCCAGGATCCGGACCGGCCGCCGTCGGCCGCCATGGCGGTCGTGATGGTGGCGCACTTCCTGACGCTGATCGTCAGCGCGGCGGCGTTTGTCACCGTCGACCGCAAGGTCTCCGGCCCGCCGCCCCCCGCGCCCGGATCCTCCTCAGGGCCGGGCACTTCCCCGGCGGGTGCTTCGCCGGCGGGCGTTCGGCAGGCAGCCGCCTCGGGGCCGGCCCCCTCCACGTTCGCGCAACCGCGGGCCACCGACCTGCTCGCCGAGCAGCGCGAGGGGTCCCACGCGGGCCGGTGGGCGATGCGGCTGGCCCGTGCCGGAGCGCTGTTCGCGGTGGTGCCGCTCTTGGTGAGCGCGGATCCGCCGGCGCCGTGGCCGAGCCGGGCGATCGTCGGCACCATCGCGCTTGCCGGGTTCCTCGGTTACGGCGCGTGGTCGCGGCGCCGGCTCATTCTCCGCCCCGGCCGGCAGAACGCCGCGCTCGGGATGCTGCTCGGCCCGCTGACCCTGGCCGCGCTGGTGGAGCTGGTCGCCATCGCGTTGGCCGCGGTCCTACCGTCCTCCGCGATGCCACTGCCGGAGATTGTCGCCGTGCCGGCGGTCCTGGCCACCTGCGCGGGCCTGGTGGCCTGGCTGGGTTGGTTGCTCTTCGCCGGCGCCCGTGGCCTCGCCCGCCTCGCCCTCAACTCACGCCAAGATTCCTCACATCGCCTTTAAGTAGCTCTATATCGACAGTTTCCGTCCTTCCGAGCACGACGACCCGGTTAGTTTGTGCTATCCGCCCACCCAGTTCGGTAGCGTTCGACATCCATTGGCAGCTTGTACGCGGATCCCCCGACGGGGGTCAGCGCCAGTTGGTCGATGAGTTGGTGGGTGGGCTATCGGCAGGGTCAAGGGGTTACCAGGTGCTTTGCCCGTGGGTACCGTGGGGCACGACGGCGGCCAAGTGGCCTGCGATGCATCCCGCGCTATGAGGAGGTTCGGGATGGACCCGATGCCGGAGCTGACCTTCGGGCAGCGACTCAAGGTCTACCGTGAACGCTCGGGTAAGACGCGCGCCGTGCTCGGCGGGTTGGTCGGCCGTAGCGCCGAGTGGGTCAAGGCCGTCGAGACCGACCGCATCCTGCCGCCGCGGATCCACATGCTCGATCGCATCGCCCGCGCCCTCAAGGTCGACGTATCCGTCCTGATCGGGGAGTTGAGCGATCGATCTGAGGTCGTCAACGGGCCGGAGCATCCGGCGCTCGCCTCGGTCCGCGACGCCGTCAACCGCTTCACGTTGTCCGACGGATTGTCACCGCAGCCACTGGAGCAGATCAGGGCCCGGCTCAGCGCAGCCTGGCGGGCACGTCACCAGGCGTCAGACCACCGGACGGTGCTCGGCGCTCTGCTGCCGGACCTGGTCCGGGACGCGCAATACGCAGCGCTGACGTACGAAGGTGACGAGCGGCGCCAGGCACATGTACTGCTCGCCGAAGTGCTCGGCCTAGCCCAGATGTTCCTCGCCTACCAGCCCGCCGCCGAACTCCTGTGGCGCGTGGCTGACCGGGCAATGGTGGCGGCGCAGGAGTCGGGAGACCCGGAGGCGCTGGCCTGCGCGGGGTGGTTCCTGTGTCAGGTGCACCGGGACGCCGGGGACTGGGACAGCGCCATGGCGGTCACGCTCGACCTGGTCTCGGCGTTGGAAGCGCGGGCGGCCGATGCTAATGGGAACTTGCTCGCGCTCTGGGGTGCCCTGAACTTCGAAGCGGCCTACACCGCCGCTCGGGCCGGCGAGGAGGGCCATGCCTGGCGGTACTGGGATCAGGCGGACCGGGTGGCCCGGCGACTGCCGAAGGGCTTTTACCAGCGGCAGACGTCGTTCTCGCGGGTCATCATGGGCGCCCACGCCGTGACTGTCGCCGTCGAGTTGCAGAAGGTCGGTGAGGCGGTGCGGCAGGCCAACCGTCTCGACCCGGCGGCGATCCCGTCGAAGCCGCGTCGGGCACGGCACCTGATCGAGGTGGCCCGCGGCCACTACGGCAAGGGCGACAAGGCGGCCACCGTGGCGACTCTTCGCGAGGCATACGAGTCCGCGCCGGAGACGATCCGCTTCAACGGCTACGCCCGGCAGATCACCCTCGACCTGCTGGACGGCCCCCGGGCCGTGCGCAATGACGTTCACGACCTCGCGCTGAAGGTCGGCCTCGTCAGCTGATTTAGGGGTAGGAACCTTACCCCTGCCGCACCGTAACGCTACGTAGGTTCCCCCTCACGGGATGCGGCGGGCGGTGCGGATTCGCCTGGTCGCCGCGTCCCTCTCAGGTGGGGGCGTGAAGCCCTCGTGACTGACGAGGGGGCATCCGGTGCGGCGCGTCATGTACGAGGAGTACCTGGTCGCCGTCGCCATGACCCTCGCCCGACGGCATCGGCCCGTCTGGTCCTGGCGGCGGTGCCAGCGGATCTGCCGCTGCGGAGCCGACCTGCCGTGCCATGCCCGACACCGCATCCCGATCAACCGAGACCACTGGCCGCGGGAGGAGGCGCGGTGAACGACGACCAGGAGCAGAGCGTCCTCGCCGTACACGTCCGAGGAGTCGACGGCATGTGTGCCGGCTGCCGCGCCTGGTGGTCACGCCTGGCTCCGTACCCGTGCTGGCAGGTCGAATGGGCGACCAGCCGGCAGGCCCGAGCCATCACCGTGCGCTTTCAAGGACCAACCGTGACCACCCACGGCCCGGTCACGCCGATCTGGACCTGCGGCGGCTGCGACGCCCCCTGGCCCTGCCTGACCCGCCGTCGCGAGCTACGTGCCGAGTTCGCCGACGCTCCGGTTTCCCTCGCGCTCTACCTCGGCTCTCATCCCATCCCGGCCGCCAAGGATCTTCAGTGGATCCCGGCTGGTGAGCTACACCGCAGGTTCCTCGAGTCCACGGCCAAGATGCGACGGATCCCTGAACCTCTACGAACACCCGCCCACGGACGGGCGGTGATCTGCGTCGACGAGTTCGGGCCGCTGAACCTGCAAGCGCGCCCCGGACGCGCCTGGCGATCCCAGGGCCAGCCAGCGCGGCTGCGGGTCACCTACGCCCCCGACCAGGGTGTGGCACATGATTGCTGCCCTCGACCTGGCACCGGGCGACTGCACTACCGCATCCGTGACCGCAAGCGCTGGCGCGAGTTTCTAGCCTTCATCAAGACCCTGCGCCGCCGCTGGCCCGAGCAGCGCCTATGCCTGATCCTGCACAACTTCTCCCCGCACAAGCACCCCGAGGCCCGCGCCTGGTGCGCCGCCAACCACGTCGAACTGGTCTTCCTGCCCACCTACGCGTCCTGGCTGAACTGGATCGAAGCCGAGTTCGCCGCGGTGCGGTACTTCGCCCCCAACGGCACCGACCACCGCAGCCACGCCGAGCAGGACGCCGCCATCGGCGACTACATCCGCTGGCGCAACGAACGAGCCCGACCCAAAACCGGATTCGCTACCGAATCCAAGATCCGCCACCCGGATTACCCGTTCAAGGCTGCATGACGGTGCACTAGACTAGCGGGAGACGCTCGGGTAGGACCGACGGTTCAGCGAGACTTAAATCTCGTTATCCAGTCTGCGTTGAGTTGATCGGCCTGTCGATGGTGCCCGACCCTCAGTTGCCGATCCGGCGGAACATTCAGACCGAGATAGTCGAGCACCTTTTGTGCTGTGCGGAGCGGATCTGCCGCCAACTCCTCATACGTCACCTCGCAAGGCACGATGCTGTGAGAGGCGAACCAGACTGTCCAGTCCGCCTCGGATCTCTCGATCGTGGCGACAAGTCGACCAATCAGCTCTTCATCGTAATGAGGATCCTGACCTCCGGGCGCGACGGCTTCGCCCGGATGCCAGAAATGGGTTTGCAGTGACTTTGCCCACGACACCGCCTGGGCCACGACGTCGCGTCGCCGCAGGTGAACGAATCTGAGTTGACCCAACTGGGCGCTCAATAGGTCTACATCCGTCACCGCTGGTATAGATGCGGCGGCGGCAAGGCCACTTATCAGTTCCGGCAGCGTCTCTGCCATGATCCTCCCGCCGAAGACACCGTTCGAAGTCTTGCCGGCGGTTAGCGCCGCTCGAACGAACGCTTCGTCGATCCGTCCATCACGCGGTCGGGCTATACGCCAGTCGTCGGCGTACTCGTTCAAACTCTTGCGATTGAAGTAGGAGGCTGGGTGGCCAGCAACCCCGGACGAGTCCAGCAGACCGCACAGCAAAGTACTTCCCGAGCGCGGCGTCGCGCAGATCAGGTACGAGTCAAAATCTGGGTGCATCACAGTGGAAGACGGTAGACAAGCGTTGACCTGGGACCAATCCAATTCCCGCACGTCGGTCGAGTTGGCGGTGGATGGTCTTGAGGGCGTGGCGCAGGTCATCGGGGTCGGCGGCGGTGAGTACGGCAGCCGCCGTTGGCGGTCTGACCTCGCGGGATGTGCCTGACCCGGTGTGAGATGGACGGTGCCAGGCCCGGCTCTACACCGCGATCGCGCGTCACACCGTGCTGGTCATGGCCGCCCTCGCGATCTGCGCCGTCGTGGCCGCCCGCCTCAAAGACCGCACCAACACCCAGGCGCCAGCACCGAACACGCCCGACCAACCGCCGCCCCCGAACCCGGGATGATCCCGCTGACCGTCCCCGAGGTGAAACGGCTACTCGCCGACGCCATCGGGCACCCGAACCCGCCCGACCACCACACGCACTGGCGCAACTGGCGACGCCACCAAGCCCGCTCACGCTGGTACCACCAACGCATGCGACTCAACCGTGACTATGCCCTGGTCATCGCGACTTTGCCGATGTGTACGAGCTCGAACTGCCGACTCTCCATCGGACGGATCTGTGGCCGGCCGATGAGTTTGGGATGCTGCGCAGGTCTAGCTACCGACACCATCTGACTGGAAGGGATCACCGCGATGGCAAAGGTCATCTCCACGCTGTTCATCTCGGCCGACGGTGTGGCCGAGATCGACCCCGATTGGCACTTCCCGTACTTCGACGAGAACATGGGCCGCGCCGTCGGCGAGGACTATGACACCGCTGACGTGCTGCTCATCGGCCGGGAGACCTACGACAGCTTCGCCGGAGCATGGCCCGACCGCGAGGCGGCGGGTGGGGACGACGCACCGTTCGCCAAGCAACTCGGGGACGTGCGCAAGGTGGTCGTCTCGCGCCAGCCGCTGGAGTTCTCCTGGCGCAACTCCGAGCTGATCAAGGGCGATCTCCTCGATGCCGTCACCTCGCTCAAGGCCGATGCTGGTATCAGAGGCATCCTCATCCCCGGCTCGATCTCCGTGGTGCAGCAGCTGCTCGCCGCGGGGCTGGTCGATGAGCTGCGCCTGCTGGTGCACCCGGTGGCGGCGCGTAAGGGCCGCAGGCTGTTCGACGATGGCGATGCGCCGTACCACCTGAGGATGACGGCGACTGAGGCGTTTCCGACGGGCGTAATCCGGGTGATCTACGCGCCGACCGAGGCACCCACCAAGGTCGGCTACGACGAGGTCAAGGACCAGGTGCCCGGCGGGAAATAGCCGCCTTCTCGGGGAGGATTGCCGCACCGGGCCACATCCGTCGGTCGGCGATGTGCTCACCTCATACCGCCCCGAGTGGAGCGCGATCTGCGGACGAACATCTCACGTCCCGGCAGCCCAGTGGTCACCTAGCGGCGACTGCGGGATCCGAGTCTGCATTAGGTCGACTCGCCAAAGTCGTTGAGGTCCAGGTCCGCTGGACAGCCGAAGTCCGCCCCGCAGACCGTGATCGTCGCGGTGGCTGGCTCGGCGCGAACCCACGCCGTGAGGCAACCGGCCGTGAACCGGTGGCGCGAAGCGCCCGGTTCAGCTATCCAGCCGGCGTCTACCACGACGTCGACGAGCTGCTCAGCCGTTGCGCCGGCGGCGTCGACCGCGTGCAGCGCGTGCTGACCGCTGAAGACCGCCATGTCGAGGGTGGGGCTCACCGCATCGATCCCGCCCGCCCGGCGGGGCCAGGGCGTCGGAAACCGGGCGGCTGGAGCGCCGTCGCCGGCGAGGAGCCGGTCGAGGTCGTACGCCGCCAGCTCGTCGTCCCGGCGGATCACGACGAGCCGGCGATGCGGCCACCGCTGGACGGCGGGCGTGTCCCCAGTGTGGGCGACACCGGGTACGCGAGGAGCGCGTTCGCCGGCACGCGGACGGACGCCACGAGGCGAGGGGTGATGCGCACCGGATCATCCTGCCAGCCCTCTATGACGGCGCGGTCCTCGACAGTGCCGCTCAGCGAGCCCTCTTCGTCGCCCGCTTGCGGGGCGGCGTCAACAGGTCGGCTATCGCCGCGATCGCGGACGGCACCAGGCGGTAGTACGCCCAGACGCCGCGCTTCTCGCGCTCGAGCAGGCCGGCCTCGGTGAGGATCCGAAGGTGATGGCTCACGGTCGGCTGGGAGAGACCAAGCGGCGCGGTGAGGTCACTTACGGACGCCTCGCCCTCCGGAGCGGACTGGATCAGACTGAGTAGTCGCAGTCGGGCCGGGTCGGCGAATGCCTTCAGCACTCCCGCGAGCCGCTCGGCATCGGCACGCTTAATCGGCTCGCCAGCAAGCGGCGAGATAGCAGGCATTTTTGCAGTTCCCACGCCCTCCATCGTTCCACCAACACCATCGATAGGCCGGTGGAACCGGGACCATGACCCCGATGGCGATCGCGAGGCCGGTTGCGAGGGAAGCTGGGGGCCGGGGCGGCGAGGTTACGAACAGCCGCTGCCCATCCTCGAGGCGTCATGGACGCTGGGACCGCGTGACACGTTCGTGTCAACGCCGCGACCGCGATGCTCGAACAGATGCGCGAGCTGGCTATGAGGACTGAAGCCCAGGCCATCCTGCGCTGCTGCGCCCACGGGCTGACCGACTCGGGCATCGACTCAACGACTCGGCGTGATCTAGGAACGGCTCTTCAGATCAGGTACCGTCCCCTGTCACATCGTCTATGCACCAACCCGGGCCGCCCGTCATACGGGCGCGGAACTGGAGGGACACAGCCGTGAGGTTCCATAGCGCCGTCCGCAAGGCTGGCCTCATCGTGGCGATTGCCGCCCTCGCAGCGAGCGCGGGATGCGCCAAGAAGGAGGAGGGCGAGGTCCAGGCGAGCGGGGTCAAGCTCATCGAGAAGGGCAAGTTGACCGTCTGCACCCACCTGCCGTACGCGCCGTTCCAGTCCAAGGATCCCAGCGGCAAGGTGGTCGGGTTCGACGTCGACGTGATGGACCTGGTCGCCAAGGAGCTGGGCGTCGAGCAGGCGATCGTCGATACGCCGTTCGAGGGGATCAAGTCCGGCCAGGACCTGAACACGGGCAAGTGTGACGCGGCCGCTGCCGGTATGACGATCACCGAGGAACGGCAGAAGGTGATGAACTTCTCCAATCCGTACTTCGACGCGACTCAGGCGATGTTGGTCAAGACCGGCAAGCCGTACAAGTCGCTCGACGACCTCAAGGGCAAGAAGCTCGGCGTCCAGGCCGCGACGACCGGCCGTGACTACGCCAAGAAGTTCGCCGACGAGAAGGGCCTGCAGCTCGTCGAGTTCGAGGACCTTGCCGCCGAGCAGCAGGCCCTGGCCAACGGCCAGATCGAGGCCGCCATCAACGACCTGCCGGTCTGGACCGAGTACATCAAGGAGCACCCGGGCGGATTCGAGGTGGCGGCCGAGTTCGACACCGGCGAGCAGTACGGATTCTCGGTGAAGAAGGACAGCAACCCGGAACTGCTCAAGAAGATCAACGAGGTGCTGGCCAAGGCCAAGCAGGACGGCACGTACGACAAGATCTACGAGAAGTGGATCGGCAAGCTGCCGAACTCGTGATTCACACTCCTGACCGGAGGGCGCGCGCCTGGCGCGCGCCCTCCGCGTCGGCAACCTCCGCACAGTCAAGGAGCGTCGAACCGTGAAGCTGCGACGCCGCCAGCGAGAGCGGCTGTCCCTCTGGCTCCAGTACCTGGCCTTTGTCGCCATCATTGCCGTGGTGATCTTTGCCGCGGACTGGGGCAGGCTGAGGGACGCGTTCTTCCGCGTCGACATCATCGAGTCGATGTTCCCGACGATCATCACCGTCGCGCTGCGCAACACGATCCTTTACACGCTGGGTGCGTTCGCCTTCGGCCTAGTGTTCGGCACCCTCCTCGCGCTGATGCGGCTGTCCCGGGTGGCTCCGTACCGCTGGGTGGCGACGGCGTACATCGAGCTGTTCCGGGGTCTGCCCGCGCTGCTGGTGCTCTTCCTCGTCGGGTACGGCATTCCCATCGCCTTCCCGGAGCGGGAAATTCCGGGCGGCGTGTTCGGGTCGATCACGATCGGTCTCGGGTTGACCGCCGCGGCGTACATGGCCGAGACCATCCGGGCCGGCATCCAGGCCGTGCCGAAGGGACAGATGGAGGCGGCGCGCACCCTCGGCATGTCGCACTTCACCGCGATGCGCACCATCGTCATCCCGCAGGCGTTCCGGATCGTGATCCCGCCGCTGACGAACGAACTCATCCTGCTCACCAAGGACTCGTCGCTCGCCTACGTGCTCGGCGTGACGGCGCAGACCATCGAGGTCACCAAGTTCGGTCGGGACACGCTGAACGATCGGGTGAACGCCACCCCGCTGCTGGTGGCCGGCTTCACCTACCTGGTCATCACCCTGCCCCTTTCTCAGGTGGTACGGCGCCTCGAACTCCGCTACGCCAAGGCTCGGTGACCCACATGACGACTACCCAACCCCGGCCCGCCGTTGAGATCCGCGACCTGCACAAATCCTTCGGGCCGCTCGAAGTGCTCAAGGGCATCGACTTCGAGGTCGGCCACGGCGAGGTGGTTTGCGTCATCGGGCCGTCCGGGTCCGGCAAATCGACGCTGCTGCGGTGCGTCAACCTGCTGGAGGAGCCGACCGCCGGCAAGATCTGGGTGAACGGGATCGAGATGACCGACCCGGATGTCGAGATCGACTCGGTACGCCGCGGCATCGGTATGGTCTTCCAGTCGTTCAACCTCTTCCCGCATCTGACCGTGCTGGGCAACCTCACCATCGCCCAGCGCCGAGTGCTCCGGCGCGGCCGCGCCGAGGCCGAGCGGATCGCGCGGGACAACCTCGAGCGGGTCGGACTGACCGACAAGGCCGGCGCGTTCCCGGCGCAGCTCTCCGGCGGTCAGCAGCAGCGGGCGGCGATCGCCCGATCGCTGTCGATGGACCCGAAGCTGATGCTCTTCGACGAGCCGACCTCCGCGCTCGATCCGGAACTGGTCGGCGACGTCCTCACCGTAATGCGCAAACTGGCCGAGGACGGCATGACGATGATGGTGGTGACCCACGAGATGGCGTTCGCCCGGGACGTCGCCGACCGGGTCGTGTTCATGGACGGCGGCGTGGTGGTCGAGCAGGGGCCGCCGCAGGAGGTGCTCGGCGCGCCGCGGCACGAACGGACCCGCTCGTTCCTCTCTCGGGTCCTCGACCCGACCCATGTCGCGCAGCTTGGTCAGCCCGACCAGTCCGCCGAGCCACCCGAGCCGCCTAGCCTGCCGGCCGACGACCGCCACAACCTGTGACAGCCGCTCATCCTGACTCTGCGTGCGACAGGCACGCACATGCGGCCTGACCCACTCAACCCGCGAGTCAAATAACCCTTGGCCGTTCGACGGGGGGCGTCCGCAACTGCCGAGATCAGTGCGCTTCGCTGCGGGCGAAGACCGGCACCATCCGCCCCCCGGCGTCGGGCATCCTCCGGGCCGGGCGTCGGGTGCTGACGAAGCTCTGTCGATGTCTGAAGTTGGCAAGGATGTCCGTAGTTCGCTGCACGAGGTCGGGCCGATGAGGTTTGGCGTTCCTGGCTGGGCACGACGGGCGCGTCCAGCCAGGAACTTGCCCGGCTACGGGAGCAGGCGGTTGATCAGCCCGAAGGCGTGGCTGGTCGGATGGTCGAGCTGGCTGTTGCTGATCAGGGCTGGAGCACGTAGCGACCGCGCACCCCGCCCTTGGCCATGGCCCGGTGGGCGTCCGCTACCTGGTCCAGCGGCATGACCGTGTGCACTCGGGCTGGCAGTTCGCCGGACGCGGTGCGGGCGAGCAGGTCGCCCAATCGCGGGCCGTCTGGGTGCGTTACCACGACGGCTACGGTGATCCCGCGCTCCGTGGCCGGCACGGCGTTCGGCCGGACGCCGACGAACGCCCCGCCGTCGCGGACCAAGGCGAGACCCTGCTCCTGCAGTGCGGCACCATCGGCGACCGCGTCCCAGCCCGGCTCGGCGTGTGTGGTGAAGCCAGCGCCGAGGCTGTGGACGAACTCCTCGTCCTCGGCTCGGGCCAGGCCGGTCACCCACCAGCCGCGATCCTGCGCGAGCGAGGCGACGTACCCCCCGACTGCGCCGGCCGCCCCGGTCACCAGCAGTCGGTTTCCGCCGGTGGGCGCGTCGCCGAGCAGGTCGACGATCTGCGCCGCAGCCAGCCCGTTGAGCGGTACCGTCGACGCCGCGACCAGGTCCAGCCCGTCGGGCACGACGGCGAGGTCGGCGGCCGGCACGACAAGCTGCTCGGCGTAGGTGCCGAAGTCGCGGTCGAACCCGACCACCAGACCGGCGACCGGGGTACCGACGGCCAGGTCCACGCCGGGGCCGGTGGCGACGACGATGCCGGCGAAGTCCCAACCCAGGCCGGTATGCTCCGGCTGATTGATCAGTCCCATGGCGTGGAAGAAGCCACTCGCGACCCCGAGGTCGACGGGGTTGACCGGTGCAGCCGCGATCTCCACCCGGACCTCGCCGAGCCCGGGCTCGACGACGGGAACGTCGATGATCTCGATCGCGCCAGGTCCGCCCGAGGTGCGGACGACGGCGGTGCGGAAGGTGGGCATGCTCAAGGTTTCGCTCCTTGTGGCTTGTCTTCAACGGTTGTCCTGCACCTACCGTGGATGGGTAACTCCCCAACGGGAAGTAGGCACTTGGGAGTGCGTAGGTCACCACTCGGTAGGAAGGAGCGACCGATGCCAACGCAGACGGCGGCCCAGAAGCGGGCACAGGCGCGGGCGGACTACGACGCGTTCCTGGCCGGCTGCCCCAGCCACCAGCTAGTCGACCGGATCTCCGATAAGTGGGTCGCGCTGATCCTGGCCGCGCTCGGCAGCGACGGCCCGGACCGCCCCCGGGGCGACTGCGTCGGCGATCCGCGGGCGATGCGCTACTCCGAGTTATCCCGCCGGCTGGCCGGAGTCAGCCAGAAGATGCTCACCCAAACCCTGCGCTCCCTTGAGCGCGACGGCCTGGTCACCCGCACCGTGACGCCGACCGTGCCGGTGACTGTCACATATGAGCTGACCGACCTCGGTCTCTCGCTCCATCACCTGATGCGCGGCATCAAGGAATGGGCCGAGGCGCACATGGACGAGGTGCACGCCAATCGCGAGCAGTATGACACCCGCGTCGCCTGAACGCTGACCATCAGCGCACCGGAGGCCGTCACATCAACCCCGCCTGGATCCCCACCGTCAATCTGCACCTGACGGCTGCGGCCATTGGACTTTGATCGTGCGCCAGCCGACGCCGCGTTCGATGAGGACGCGGCGGCCGAACGCCGTGTAGCTGCGGTCCCCGTCGGGCGGCCTTGGCGGTGATATGTAGACGTCCGCTGTGGCGGCCGTCGTGGCGGCGGTGCAGTTAGCGATGGGCAAGCGTGCCGGTCAGCCTGCGAGCCTGTCTAGCGCGGCGACGATGGCGTCGTCGGCCGCGTCCGTTCGGACATGGCGGATGACGGCGCCGTCGGCGTTGACGAACGCGATCACGCCTGACTGCGCCGCGTCGATCTCTGCCATGTCGAAGAACCAGACTGCCGGCCGGGGGATCGCGGCATAACCGACTGGAACGGTAACCTGGCCGGCCTCCTGTTCGATCTCCGCGATTGGTGCCGGGGCGTCTTTGGAACCGAACGGCTTCCATACCAGGCCAATGACGGCCGGCCGGGGACTGGTGATCAGCGCGAGGACGTGCTGAATCCCGGTGAGCACGTATGGCACGTCACCGACCACGACCACCACGGGCTTGCCGAGGTATGCCGCCCAACGGAGGTCACCACCGCCGAGCCGGCCCACGGTGAAGTCAGGCACCTGCATTTCCCCGACCGGTTCCGGTGCCTCGTCGGGTTCCCTGCGCCCGGTGTCGCCCGGTTTCCTTCCGCAGGCAGCTTCGATGACCTGCAGGGCCCCGGTGTCCGGCGGCGGAAGGGCCGCACGGGAAAGCTCCGCACCTACCTCGCGCAGCTGCTCCGCCGCGGCGACGGCGGTCGCCGTGTCATCACCGGTGACGGCGATGGTGACCAGCGAGTCACCGGTGAGCAGGACGAGCGCACCGCCGAAATGCACGGCGGGGACGCCACGGACCGGCGGCAGGCGGCTGCAACCCACGGCCATACTCCACGCTGAGAAGTCGAGCGGCTGATTGATGACATCGAGCGGGGGCGAACACCCGTCGACGACCGCGAGACATGTCCCGTAGATCGCGTCGACCCGGCCGGTGTCGTCCGCGCCCACGTCGGTCAGCGGCCAATCACGGAACCGTGGGCCGAGGTAGTAGACCGGCCGTTCGGCCTGGGCGGCGATCTCGTTGAGGCGCTCCTCAACCTGCTCGTGTTTCGGTGACGTGCCGGTCCCGCAACCGGCAACAGTAAACATCATTAGGGCGGTCAGCCACATCGGCAGCGCCCGTCGACGCACCGTCACATACCCAAAGTAAGACCAGCGCCCGATGCGGAACACCGACCGGAGGGCTAGCCCACCCCACGCCCGTGGGCGTGGCCCGCTGCTGCCCAAGGTCACCATCGGAAATCGGTCAGCGGTAGAGGTCAAACCCAGAGGCATCCGAATGTGAGCCGCCGGTGACGAACAAGGTCGCGTTAAGCCGGGGGAGGCCAGGAAGCGCGTCGCTCGTGTCGTGAACACGAGTTGGACCGTCGAGGGCACTGTTGCATTGAGGGTTGGCATGATCAAGGCAGACTTGGGCGATGAAGTCACCGACGCGTCCTCGCTCGTGGCTGCCTCCGAGGTCGGCGTTCGCTGGGTTCCGGTTCCCGGCCGAGGTAATCGTCGTCGCGGTTCGCTGGTACCTGCGCTTTAACCTGTCCGACCGATGTTGAGGAGCTACTGGTCGAGCGCGGCGTCGAGGTCGACCACGTCACCGTCTACCGGTGCGTACAGCGGCTCACGCCGCTGCTGGGCGATGCCGCCCGGTTTTGCCGCCACTCGCCGGGCGACCGGTGGTTCGTCGACGCGACCTACGTCGCTGACCTCAGTCAGCTGAAGCATCGACTGGGATCGGTGCGCGGGTTACGGACCGACAAGACAGCAAATGTGATCATCGCCGGACATGCCTTCGTACGAACCTCCGACGCGGACACTACGAACCCGCGGTCGGCGCCCCGCCCGCTCTGCGGGTCGCCGCTGCGTTCACCGAACTCGCTCGAGCGATCTGACCGTGACCCCGGCACGGGTTCAACACGTCCGCCGATCCGATAACGCAACGGCGCCCAGCAGGTAGAGCTATCGCTCCCAGTTAAGTTCGCTTACAGTGAGGTCGGTCACTGGTCTTCCCCTCCGGAGGGTTGGCATGCGCGATCGGTTCGGTCTTCGAGTCTGCGTCGCCGTTGTCTCGGTTGGCGCGCTTCTGTCGTCCACGGCGGTGCCGTCGGTCGCTGCGGGGGAGGTCCCGATCGGCGCGGCGGACCGTGATTGGCCCGGGCATTCGGACGACGCGACGCTCCGCGGCAAGATCATCAAGATGCTTCGGCACATGACATTGCAGGAGAAGGTTGGGCAGCTGTTCGTCGTCGAGGTGTACGGCCAGGACGCCAACTCGGTGTCCCCGGCCATGGCGGCCCGAAACCGGGCGCTCTACGGTGTGGACACCCCGGCCCAGGTCATTGACAAGTACAAGCCGGGCGGGGTCATTTACTTCGACTCCAGGCGCGGGCCCGACAACGTGCGGAACCCGCGGCAGATCGGCACGCTGTCCAACGGGCTACAGGCGGCCGCCGTCAGCCAGCGGCAACCGATTCCGCTGCTCATCTCCACCGACCAGGAAGGCGGCGCGGTCGTCTTCCGGCTCGTCGCACCGGCCACCGCGATGCCCGGCAACATGGCCCTCGGCGCGGCACGATCGACGGCGGACGCACACCGCTCGGCCGAGGTGATCGGCACCGAACTGGCGGCCGTTGGGATCAACCAGAACTACGCACCCGTCGCCGACGTCAACGTCAACCCCGCCAACCCCGTCATTGGCGTGCGGTCGGTCGGTGAGGACCCCGCCCTGGTGTCCGGCATTGTGGCAGCCCAAGTAGACGGGTACCACGACGGCGGTGTGGCCACGGTTGCCAAGCACTTCCCGGGGCACGGGGACACCGCAGTGGACAGCCACTTCGGCCTGCCAGAGGTCACCCACACCCGCGAGCAGATCGAGGCGATTGACCTGCCGCCGTTCCGGGCGGCCATCGACGAAGGCGTCGACACGATCATGACCGCGCACGTCGTGCTCCGGTCGGTTGATCCCAGCGGCGCACCGGCGACGATGTCCGAGCCCATCCTCACCGGGCTGCTGCGCGAGGAGCTCGACTACGACGGGCTCATCGTCACCGACGCCCTCGACATGGGCGGGGCGACGAGCACGTACCCGCCGAACGTCGCGCCGGTCGAGGCGTTCAAGGCCGGAGCCGACCAGCTCGTGCTGGCGCCGCAGATGGATGTCGCCTACAACGCGGTGCTCGACGCGATCCGCAGCGGCGAGATCTCCATGCGGCGCCTCGACGAGTCGGTCTACCGGATCCTGCGCCTGAAGATGAAGAGGGGTCTGTTCGACGATCCGTTCGTCGACGTCGACCTGGCGGAGAAGGTCGTTGGCGCGCCGGACCACCTCGCCGACGCGCAGGTCATCACGGATCACACCACGACGCTCGTGAAAAACGACGCCGGCGTGCTGCCGTTAAGTGATGACCCGCGGAACGTTCTGGTGACCGGCTGGGGCGTGACCACGACGAGTACGCTCGGCAACGCGATTGGCCAACGCGGACAGACCGTCACGGTCAGGGAGACGGGCACGACGCCCAGCCAGGCCACGATCAACCAGGTGGTCGCCGAAGCCGCAAACAGCGACCTCGTGGTGGTGTCCACGATGAACGCGGCCAGCGTCAGCGTCACCACCGGGCTGCCCACCGCGTCGGCCGCCGCTCAGCAGGCCCTGGTCAAGGCGCTGCTCGCGACGGGCAAGCCGGTCGTCGTTTCGGGGATGCGCAACCCCTACGACATCTCGTACCTCACCGAGGCGCCGACCTACCTTGCCACGTACGGCTACACGGCCGCCCAGTTGGAGTCGCTGACCCGCGTGCTGTTCGGGGAGGTCAACCCCGTCGGCAAGCTGCCCGTCACGATCCCGCGCGCGGACGGGTCGGGTGCCCTCTACCCCTTCGGGCACGGACTCAGCTACCACGGCTGACCGGCGGAGGCAGGCGGTGGCACCCGGCGAGCGAGCTCCTTAACCCTGTAGGTGCCGAAAATGCCGTCCGGGCGAGCCCCTTGGTCGCCACCAGAGTCGGCGTTCACCGGGTTCCGCTTCCCCTCCGAGGTGATCGTCGTCGCGGTCCGGTGGTACCTGCGGTACTGCCTCTCGTATCGAGACGTGGCGGAGCTGCTCATCGAACGCGGTGTTGACGTCGACCACGTCACCGTGTTCCGGTGGGTGCAGCGGTTCACGCCGCTGCTGGTCGACGTGGCCCGGTTCGCCCGCCACTCGCCCGGTGACCGGTGGTTCGTCGACGAAACCTACGTCAAGGTCAACGGCGTGTGGCGGTACGTCTACCGCGCGATCGACCAGCACGGGCAGGTCAGCGACGTGCTCGTCTCGGCCCCCGCGATGCTGGCGCGGCCCGGCGGTTCTTCCAGCGGGCGCTGCGGATGCTGAAGGTGATGCCCAGCGAGGTCGTCACCGACGCCGCCCCGGTCCACCCCGCCGTGCTCGACGACCTGATCCCCTCGGCCTGGCACCACGTCGAGCGGCACGCGAACAGTCCGATCGAGGCCGATCACAGCCAGCTCGAACGCCGGCTACGACCCATGCGCGGACTCCGGACCGACGAGACCGCACATGAGCAGGCGGGGGTGGCCCTCCAGCGGCGTTGCCGGGCGTCGACGTTGGCCGGCGTAAGCGGCGCACAGGTTGAGGATCTGGTCGGTGCGGCGGGGCAGCCGGGCCACGATCTGGTCGACCCGGGCGGGGGTAGCGTGGGGCCGCTCGCTTGGGTGCCGGCCGATTTGAGCTAGGGCGACCATCAAGCTCGGCGGTCGTCCGTTTGGCGAGTTTCGCCCAGCGCTCGCCTCGCGCGACGACGTCCGGGAGAACGGCGGCGCGCTCGACGACGTTCGGCCCTTGCCGACGAAGAGAAGAAACTTCTCGTGCCGCGGCCGCACCCGTAGGCCGATGGGACATCCTCCTGGGCCAACGACGTGTACCGCCGTACGCGGCGCGCCGCCGCTTCACCAGAAGGGTGTCAGTCCGCAGCGGACGACCCAAAAGGCAAGGCAAGGAGATCTCACTCCTTGCCACTTTTAACGTATAGCGGACTGGGGGACTTGCCGCAAGACCCGGGTCGCGCTGCAGAATCGTCGGCCGGACCAAGAACGGACGAAGACATGGGGCACGACGTGCGTGTGTTGTTATCGACCTATTGGGGACGCGGTGAGGTCGGACCGCTGGTGGGACTGGCGGTGGGGTTGCGGGCGCTCGGCGCGGAGGCGCGGGTGTGCGCGCCGCCCGACTGGGCGAAGCGGCCGGCCGACTCGTCAGAGGGAAGGCAACGAGAGATGAGGACGTGCCCAACAAGAGGTTCGACAGAGCTCGAGACGCCGGTGGTTCGACCGGCCAGCGCAGGGCAACGGAGCACGGCTGCCCCGGAGGTATCGGAATGATCGAGCAGTACGTGTTGGATCTTCAAGCTGTTGACGAGATGCAGGTCGCGGTCGTTGGCGGCAAGGGCGCGCACCTGGGCGGGCTGTCGCGGATCGACGGCATCCGCGTGCCGGCTGGCTTTTGCGTCACGACGGACGCCTTCCGGCGGATCATGGCGGAAGCGCCGTCGATCGACAGTCGGCTCGATCAGCTGTCGCGCCTGAACCCGGACGACCGGGAGGCGATCCGCACGCTTAGCGCGGAGATCCGCCGGACCATCGAAGGGATCGCCATCCCCGACGATCTGACGGCGGCGATCACCCGCGCCCTCGCCCAGCTCGGCGAGCACGCCGCCTACGCCGTCCGATCCAGCGCGACGGCAGAGGACCTGCCGACGGCCTCCTTCGCCGGCCAGCAGGACACGTACCTGAACGTCGTGGGCCCGGCCGCGATCCTCCAGCACGTCAGCCGGTGCTGGGCCTCGCTGTTCACCGAGCGGGCCGTGACCTACCGCCAGCGCAACGGCATCGACCACCGTACGGTCCACATGGCCGTGGTCGTGCAGCAGATGGTCTTCCCGCATGCGGCCGGCATAATGTTCACAGCCGACCCCATCACGTCCAACCGAAGGGTCGCCTCCGTAGAGGCCAGCTTCGGCCTCGGCGAGGCCTTGGTCTCCGGCCTGGTGAACCCGGACGTCTACAACGTGCGCGACGGCGAAATCGTCGCCAAGGCGATCGCCGCCAAGCAGCGTGCGGTTCACGCCTCGCCGGCGGGCGGGACGCAGGAACAGGCGATCGACCCGGAGCGGCAGGAGCAGCCGGCGCTGACGGATGCGCAGGTCGTGTGGCTGGCGCAGCTCGGCCGGCGGATCGAAGCGCACTTCGGCCGCCCCCAGGACATCGAATGGTGCCTGGTCGACGACGGCTTCCAGATCGTCCAGAGCCGGCCGATCACCACGCTGTTCCCCATCCCCGAGTCCGGCGACCGGGAGAACCACGTCTATGTCTCCGTCGGGCATCAGCAGATGATGACCGACCCCATGAAGCCCCTGGGGCTCTCCTTCTGGCAGATGACGACCCCCGCGCCCATGGCCGAGGCCGGCGGCCGCCTGTTCGTCGACGTCACCCAGAGGCTGGCCTCGCCGACGAGCCGCGCCGGCCTCCTGGAGCTCGCGGGGAGATCCGATCCGCTGACCGGGGACGCGCTGCAGACCATCCTCGAGCGCGACGGCTTCATCCGGCCGCTCCCTGACGAGGGTCGCCCCGGACCACCGTTTGGCGGCGCGCCAGCCCCGATCGAGACCGATCCGGCGATCGTCACCGAGCTGATCGGGCGCAGCGAGGAATCCATCGCCGCCTCGGAACGCGACATCCGCACGAAGTCCGGAGAGGCGCTGCTCGACTTCATCCGAGCGGACATCCAGGAGCTGAAGCGGATCTTGTTCGATCCGCAGAGCCATCAGGTGTTCATGTCGGCGATGGAGGCCACGTGGTGGCTCAACGAGCAGCTGGAGGCGTGGCTGGGCGAGAAGAACGCGGCGGACACGCTCACGCAGTCCGTGCCCCACAACGTCACGTCGGAGATGGGGCTGGCGCTCCTGGGCGTCGCTGACGTGATCCGCCCACATCCGGACGTGGTGGCGTTTCTGCAGCACGTCGAGGACGAGGGTTTCCTGGACGAGCTGCCCAAGCTCGCGGGCGGGCGGGAAGCGCGAGACGCCATCGAGGACTGGCTCGACAAGTACGGCATGCGCTGCGTCGGCGAGATCGACATCACGCGGCCGCGTTGGAGTGAACGCCCCTCCACGCTCGTGCCCATGATCCTCGGCAACATCAAGAACTTCGAGCCGGGAGCCGGCGAACGGCGCTTCGAACAAGGGCGGCAGGAGGCCTGGAAGAAGGAGCAGGAGCTGCTGGAACGCTTGCGGGCCCTGCCGGACGGGGAGCGCAAGGCCGAAGAGACGAAGCGGATGATCGACCGGGTCCGGACCTTCATCGGGTACCGGGAGTATCCGAAGTACGGCATGGTCAGCCGCTACTTCGTGTACAAGCAGGCCTTGTTGGAAGAAGCCGAGCGCCTCGTGCAGGCCCACGTACTTCGTGAGAAGGAAGACATCTTCTACCTCACGTTCCAGGAGCTCCACGACGTCGTGCGCAGGAACCGCGTGGATGACCAGCTCATCGGCCGGCGCAAGGACGCGTTCAGGTCGTATCAAGCGCTCACGCCGCCCCGGGTGCTCACGTCGGATGGCGAGGTCATCGCCGGGGCGTACCGACGCGACGATATGCCGGCCGGCGCGCTGATCGGCCTACCGGTCTCCGCCGGGACCGTCGAAGGGCGGGCCCGCGTCATCCTGGACATGGCACGGGCCGATCTCGAACCGGGCGACATCCTCGTCACGGCCCACACGGACCCCAGCTGGACGCCCCTCTTTGTCGCCATCGCAGGCTTAGTGACGGAGGTCGGAGGATTGATGACTCACGGCGCAGTGATCGCACGGGAGTACGGCCTGCCGGCCGTCGTCGGCGTGGTAGATGCCACCCGACTGATCCCCGATGGGCAGCGGATCCGCGTGCACGGAACCGACGGGTACGTCGAGATTCTGCCTTGACTGATCACACCGGGAACGCCCATCCGTAGCTTCCGGCCAAAACAACGCCAAGCAGTTGATCTTTCTGGGTCAGCGGTCGACGGTGAGCCGGGCGGTGGCGGCGTCGAGGTCGTCGTCGGTGGGCAGGGACTTCCAAATTCGTCAGATGGGAGCTTCGGACTGGACCGGCGCTGATGATCTGCGCACCGGAGTCGCTACGGCTCGACTTCCTCGGTCGCTACGGTCGCACCCACGACGTCGGGGTCCATTGGCCCCAGCGATGGCGATGATTGGCTGCGACGAGCGATTGTGCTCGTACCGGCGTGCTCACCGAGGAGGAACTGTAGGTGATCGAGGGCGAAGTGGTGCGCTGGGCGGTGGACGGCTATCACGTCACCGCCGGCTTCCTGCCGGTAATCATCGGTTGGGTCGCCGACCCGGACGACGACGTCGCTGCCCGGTCGGCGGCCCTGCTGCCCCGGTTGCCGCCTGGCCCAGCGGCATCGCATGTCCTGATCGACGTGCCACCGCGGCGGGTCCCAGTCCGCGCCAGCGCTAGCCTCGCGCTGGCCCACTCGCCGCAACCCGATCCTCGAATCGATCAACAGCTGCACGATCTGCTCGACGTGCCGGCTGAGCCGGTGGTCATCACCGACCGGCATCGCCCTGGCTTACCGCCTCGGCGGCCACCTACCGGATCAGGCGCGGTCGATCTTGATCGACGCGTCCACCCGGATCGCCTGCCGGCGGTGGCCGGATGGGATCGCGCTCTGCGCGGCTTCGTGATGCTGGCCCTGCAACGCCTCAAGAGCAGCTGACGAGGCCAACTCGGCCGGGCAAGGCCAGGCCAATGCCGACCGAGCCATGCCACGGACACGGACCACAGCTCGCGAACAAGATCAACCAGCGTCCGCTCATGCCGCCGAGGGCGCTCGGCAACGATGGCGCGCCGACGGACCCCGGATCGTCGTTGCCTGACCGCGGACATGAGCACAGCCGGCTCAGCGCCGCGAGCGGTCCAGCCCACGGCCCGCAATGCCTGCTCGATCTCATCGCCAAGGTGCTCCGCCGTCGAGGGTTTCTCAGGTGGTGGCCGTGGCCGATCGGCGGTCCGGCGCAATTGGCTGCACGGTCCCTTCGGCAGGCTTCAGCTGAGCTGTTCGGCCAGTCCGACGATGATGCCCTCCGGGCCGCGGACGTAGCAGAGCCGATAGCTGTCCTCGTACTGCGCCAGCTCGCCGACGAGTTCGGCGCCGTGGGTACGCAGGCGGGCAACGACGTCCTCGATGTCGTCGACGGCGAACATGATGCGACGAATGCCCAGCGTGTTCGCCGGTGCATCCTTCGGCTCGGCGCTGATCGCCTTCGGCGTATGGAACATTGCCAGCTCGATCCGGCCGTGGCCGTCCGGGGTCCGCAGCATTGCGATGTCCTGTCGGACGTCGTCGATCCCGATGACACGCTCGACCCAGCGTCCCTCGATTGGCCCCTTGCCCTCCAGCTCCATGCCGAGTTCGACGAAGAACGCAATTACAGCGTCGAGATCGTCGACAACGATGAGGACGTTGTCCATCCGCTGGATCGTCATGCAGGGTCTCCTTAGCCTTGTGCGGCCACGGTGGCCGCATCCACTCCTGAGACGGAGCCGCCAGGCCGTTCTCGACAGACTGTGCACCACCTTCTGCGGGAAATCTCGTGACGCGGCGGTGCCCATCACGCGCCAGCCGTACCGCTTCGGACGAAAACACCGCAGGCCAGTCGGACGAGTACAGGATGTGTGAGCGGATCCCGGGTCAGGGCGCGCGACGCCCGAAGGCCCGCTCTGGTGCTCGAACGACGCTACGGTTGAAGTCGCGGTCCGTCCCCTTGTAAGGAGCGCCCAGCCATGATCCTCCCGAGGGTTCGGGACCCTCGCTTCATCACGCTTCGTCGCGGTGGGACCCTCACTGATTCGGATCATCATCTGCTCGCTCTTTGGGCGGCGTCGTGCGCGGAGCACGTCCTTCACCTGTTCGAGTCGGTTCAGCCTGAGGACCCGCGACCACGTGAAGCGATCGAGCACGCCCGCGCCTGGGTGCGTGGTGAGGTCAAGATGATGCAGGCTCGCGCGGCGGGCGGCCATGCAATGGGCGCGGCCAGAGACCTGAGTGGGGCAGCACGGCATGCCGCGTACGCTGCTGGCCAGGCGGGGGCCGTCGCACACGTCGCCGCGCACGAACTCGGTGCGGCCGCCTATGCGATCAAGGCCGTACGTGCTGCCGCGCCGGAAGGCGAGAGCGATGCCGCAGGGCGACTCGAGTGCCGATGGCAGCGTGACCAAATCCCGGAGGCGATTCGCGAGCTCGTGCTCGACGACCAGCGGTTGCGGAACGACATCTGCTGGTCGGTGTTTGACTGCTGAGCGGGCGTGGGGCTGCGGACCCACCCCAGCGCTCATTCGAATCTGCCGCTGGTCGGGCAACGCCGGCGCGGAGTCCAGAAATGGCGGATGAGCATGTAGAGCAAGCCCACCCACGAGGCGGCCGCCGCCGCCGTTGCCTACGTGGCGAGCTTGTTCTCAGGCCTCGACGACGCTGTCGAGGAGGTGGAATACGAGTTCTACGACCGGGTGACCCTGATCGACGCCGGCGCGAACACCAGCCAGATCACATGCTCGCGCTGGTGTCGGGATATCGGTCTGGACTGGCCGGGCGACCTGGTCAGGGGAAATGGCAGCCTGAGTTTCGACCACCTGGACGTGACAGTGCCCTGCTGCGCTTCCGTCGTACCGCTGAACAGGCTGCACTACGACTGGCCCATCGGTTTCGCGCGGTTCGAGGTGAGCGCCATGAACCTGACTCGAGCGCAATACGAACTCGACACAGACGAACTCGCCAGGGTAGCTGACCTCCTCGGCCACCCAGTTGAGCAGATCCTCGCTCACTATTGACCACCAAACCGAAGAGGCAGCCGGTGCCTGCCGCCGCACGTCCCTATGAGCGGATGCGCGGATCTGCCGCCGCCCCGGCGTCACGGTCCGTGACGGAGGTAAGGCCTCGCTCGTTGCGCTGTCTTGCCGATGAGGGGGTGGCCTGGTGACTGACCTCGGATACGACGTTCGGCCATTAGCTAGCCTCCCGATCGTGGCAGTAGGCAATCTCCCGAGTCCTCCTGACTTCGAATCAGTTGAGGCGTGGGCTGGAGTTGGACGGGTCATCCGTGCTGGGCTTCGGACGTGGCCGGGTGGCGCCTCCCACCCAGCAGAAGGCGGCATTGACTTCGTGCGGCGTGCCGCTGTTGGAAGGGGTGGTCGACGTGACCCTGTTCGCAGCGGAGCTGAGGAATGGGAAGTATCGCCTCGCCGGGACCAGGAGCGAGCTCTACCACGCCGGTTACATCTACCTCGCCGAGCCGGAGACCGGGCTGGTGTCAGTGCTGCAGCCATCCAGCGGACATCTCAGGTTCGTCAACTCGTCGATTAACCACTGGCTGTGCTTGCTGCACTTGGTCGGCATGTGGTTCTCGAGTTCGACAGCGATCCAGACTTGGGATGAGTACCTGGCAAAGGAGCTGGCGTCGCGTAAGCCGAGCCTGCACCGCATGGTGCCACCGGTGTCGCGCTTGTCGGCGACCCCGGTTCCTGGACCAAGCGCTGCGGCAAGTTACTTGCGGGCGGTCCGCCCCCGTTGACGGAGGCGGACCGACGGTGGGTCCGGTATGGGCTGACCGACCTGCTCGACGACCTGGACCACGCCAACGATGATGGGGAGACAACCGTCATCGGAGTTTTCGCCTGGCGTTTGGCGGATGGCGGGTAAGGCGGCCCTGAAACTCAACGACCACTGGTCCGGCACCGGCAAATGGCTCCTGCGAGAACTGCGCGAGTTTTCGCCCGGAACGGCGGCCGAATCGCTTGCAGCCCAGAGGCGACCTGCCGTAGGCTCACGCCTCGCCGTGCACCATCCACTGCTTTCCGTCGATCAGCTCCCGGACGGCGTCCAAATGACCGGCGTGGCAAGCGGTTTCGGTGATCACATGCAGCATGATCTCGCGGGCGGTGTGCAGCCGGAAGCTGCCAAACTTGTTCGCCGGCCACCAGGCGGGCGGGGTGTCCATCGGGGTTTCGCGAATGACCGTGTTGGTCGCGTCGATGGAGGTGCGATACCGGTTCAGGATATCCTCCGGCGATACGGACGGGTCGACGTTCCACACGTTCTCGGTGTGCGGCAAGGCTTCGATCACCGAGGTTTGGCCGGCGATGACGGCGTTGAACCAGAACCGCTCGACGTCGAGGGCGAGATGGTTGACCAGACCGAGGCAGCTCCACCCGGACGGCAGCACGGGGCGGCGCAGGTCCTTGTCGCTCAAGCCCTCCAGGGCCCCGATGATGTGACGGCGCTGGCCGTCTAGATAGGACAGTAAGGTGGCGGCTTCGGTCTGCATCACAGGTTCTCCAGGTTCTCGTTGGCCCGCTCCAGCAGAGCACGGCGTTCGATGTCGGTGGTTGTCAGGTCGGCGGCGCGGCGGAACAGAGCGGCGGCGAGCTCGCGATTGCCTTGGCGTGCGGTCAGTTCCGCCTCGGCGGCGATGGTGAGCGGGTAGTCGTCGAGAGCACCGCCGTTGCGGGCCTTGGCCAGCAACGCCAAACCGGCCTCCGGCCCGTGCGCGAAGCCATGCGCCACAGCGCGATTGAGCTCGACGACGGGCGAGGGTTGTTGCGCGGCAAGCTCGTCGTAGTAGCCGGCGATGGCCGCCCAGTCGGTGCCGGCGGCGTCGCGGGCGGTGGCATGACCGGCGGCGATGCGAGCTTGCAGGACATAGGGGCCGGCTGACGGGGTACCCGTCAAAATCTGAACGCCCTCAGCGATCGCCGCGCGATCCCAGGCGGAGCGGTCCTGCCGTTCGAGGGTGAGCAGGTTCCCGTCGGAGTCCCGGCGGGCCGCGCGGCGTGAATGGTGAAGCAGGAACAGCGCAAGCAGCCCACGGACCTCGGGCTCGCGCGGCATCAGCTCGGCGAGGAGCCGGGCCAAACGGATCGCCTCGTCGGCGAAGACCGGTTCGCCGCCCGGGTCGTAGCCCCGGGTGAAAAGCAGGTAGAGGACCGCGAGGACACCTGGCAACCGCTCGTCCAGCGCGCGCCCGGTCGGCACCCGGTAAGGGATCCGGGCATCGGCGATCTTCGTTTTGGCCCGGGTGAGCCGGCGCGTCATCGTCGACTCTGTGACCAGGAAGGCGCGGGCGATGTCGGCGGTCGGCACGGCGCAGATCGTGCGCAGAGTCAGCGCAACGCGGGCCTCGAGGGCCAGCGCCGGATGGCAGCACGTGAAAATGAGCCGGAGCCGGTCGTCCACGATGTCTTCCGCCTCCTGTTCCTCGACGGGCTCCGCCGGCGCCAGCACGGCCAGCTCTTCAAGCTTTCGCCGTTCGACGGACGCACGGCGGGCGATGTCGATCGCACGATTGCGAGCCACCGTCATCAGCCATCCGCCCGGATTGCCCGGGACGCCCTCCTCGGGCCAGCGTTGCAGGGCAAGGGTCATAGCGTCCTGGGCGCAATCCTCGGCGAGCGTCCAGTCGCCGGTGATTCGGATAAGCGCGGCCACGATGCGCGGATACGCATCGGTGGCCGCGTCCCGGACCGCCGTATGCGCGGTCACTGCTCGAAGTCGGCCAGCGGGCGGATCTCAATCCGGCCGCGGCGGGCCATCGGGTGAGCCCGAGCGACCTCGATAGCCTCATCGAGGTCGGCGCATTGGAGCAGGTCAAAGCCGACGATGACCTCCCTGGTCTCGGCGAACGGGCCATCGGTGATCTGCAGCTCGCCGCTGCGCACCCGGACGGTCGTGGCCGACGATTTCGGCGCCAGCACGTTGCCCTGCAAGCGGCGGCCGTTGGCGTCGTTCTCGGCTACCCAGACGTCGATGTCGGGTTCGTTTTCTTTATCGGTGTCCGGTTCCGGGTCGGTGCACACGAACATCAGGTACTTCATCAGGCTCTCCTTGCTCCTCATCTTGATCGCTACAACATAGTGACGAACGGGCCGGACCGGTCCGGACGCGTGCGGACAAAGTATTTTGAGAAATTCAGTGCGTGCACCTTCCTCAAGAGCGACGGGCTTGCTGGGCGTATGCCATACGGCCATTCGTGATCTTCTTGGTGTGGAGAATCTGACGACCGCGGCGTCCTCTTCTGCCGCCGAGCGCGCGTCACCATCCGTCGTTGCCACATGTGCTCAGGTACGTCCGGACGTGCCGAGAAGCGGATGTCTTGGTGAATGCGCGGGGCGCTCGCTGAATGCTGTTCCGGCTGTCCTTGTCGGTGCCCGTTGCTAGGGTGACGACCGCTACCGGCGGAAGGACGCTTCGTGGGGTCGAGGCCTCCTCGTCCCGGTAGCGATTTGCCCATGCCTGTTGCGGACACGCGGACATGCCGCATGGGGTGCGTCGCGCCGGTGCTTGAACGGCGGCGACACAAGCTGGGAGTAATCGACTCGCGCTGGGCGGCGGTCAGGCGCGAGCCCGCACGCACCAGGCTGAAGCAGAGATCTCGAACGGTGACGGTGGCAGGAGCTGCACACATCGGCTGCGCAGGCCATCGCGCTGCGCCTCGTCCAGCCGCGCGACATAGGCACCGGCCGGTCCGACGCCGAGCGTGAACGGCTCCCACCAGTCGTCGAATGTGGCGAACCGGACGGTGACGGTCAGCGACATGGGCTCGATGTCCTTCAGGCGTGCTGCTTCGTAAAGCTCGGCCAGGTGACCTTCGCGAGCCCCGGCCAGCTCCGACTCGTCGCGCACAGGTGGATCGATGTCGTGCACAGCCCGCCAGAAGGTGGCGAGCGGACCGCTGCCTCCGGCGTGATCCCACACGCAGGCGGCGACCAGGCCGCCGGGACGGGTGACCCGGGCCATTTCCGACAGCCCGGACACCGGATCGGCCATGAAGTGCACGACCAGCTGGGCAAGGGCGAGATCGAAGCTGTCGTCAGGAAAGGGAAGACGTTCAGCCGCAGCGGGGCGCACGTCAACCCCGGGCAAGCGCGCGCGGACGGCTGCAACGAACGGGGCGGATGGGTCGACCGCCGAGACGTTGTCTGCGCCCAGACGGTCCACCAGCTGTGCGGTCAGTCCGCCTGGCCCGCACCCGACGTCCAGCGCCCGCTGGCCCCGCCTGCACCTGGGCCAGTTCCGCGAACCGTGCAGCCAACGGTTCGGAAAATCGACCCATGAACCGGTCATAGGCGTCTGCAGTGACGTTGAAGCTCATGACTGAGAAGCTAATGCCCCACGGGCGCGGACCGAGGGCCGATCAAGCGCCGGCGTGGCTACAGCCCGCTGTAGGACATCCGCATCTGCCGCTCCGGGCGTGCTGGCGTTCATCTCCGCTGGTGACGCACGGTGATGTATGGCTGCCTTTCCTGCTTCCGCTTCCAGTGTCGTACCGACCGATCAGCTCGTTTTGCGCGCCGCGGTGTCCGCCTTCCTGGGCCGCTACCGTGGGCAGATTCGCGTCCATACCGACTCCGACCTGCGGGTCTTCCTACGCTGGTGCACCGACCAGGGCCTCGACCCGCTGGCTGCGGCACGGATGGACATCGAGCGGTACGTGCGCTGGCTGCAGGACGTACGCCGGTACCAGCCCTCGACGGTCTCGCGGCGCCTGTCGGTCGTGGTCGGGTTCTATCGGGTCTGCGTCATCGACGCCATCCTGGACCACTCGCCCGCCGACTACGTCCGCCGGCCCACGGTGCCGGCCGAGTCGCCTACCCCCGGGCTGGGTCACCCGCAGTTCGAGGCCCTGATCACCACCGCCCGGCTGTCGACCAACCCGAACGACTTCGCCCTGGTCGCGCTTCTGGGCCTGCTCGGCCTACGGATCTTCGAAGCCTGCGGGGCCAGCATCGCCGACCTGGGCGAGGAGCACGGCCACTGCCACGCCGACCCGCGAACCACCACGCGCTACGACCGGGCCCGCAAGAACCTCGACCGGCGCCCCAACTACATCCCGGCGCGTACCTGGCCTCCGGGACATGGCCAGCCGCTCGCGGCTTTGCCGAGTTGGGTGCGGCCGGGTTGCGAGGCCTGCCGGCCGGTCTCAAGGAAGGCTCTCGATCGTGGACGTCCGCATGCTGTAATCGCGCTCGACAGTGGCCACTCGTACGCGGTAGTCCTGGTACCAGGCCGCGCGGCCGCGTCGCTGAGCCACCAGATGCCCAGCCACCTGCTTCCAGTCGCGTGCCGCCTGCTGATCCGCCCAGTAGGACACGCTGATCCCGAGGCTTTCCCGCGCCGACTCGATGCCTAGGAATCCTGGTTGTTCCTTAGCGAGGGCTTCCATGGACGCCGCCATCGCCGCGTATCCATGGTCGCCTTCTGTGCGGGTAGACGTAAAGATCACGGCAACGTATGGGGGCTGCGGTGTGTCAGCAAAGGGTTGGCTTGACATCATCGATCAAGGATCACATGCGCGGTTCCCTCCCGAGGTCGCGGACGTCCTCAACTACCGCACCCCGCGCCCAGCACCACCAATCAGCACCGACACGGCGAAGCGCGCGCCGCGAGCAAGCCCGCCTGCAGGGCGGCGCGACCTGTCCAGGACGACCGGATCTGCCGCGGACCGTGCGTCACGGAGCGCGGCCGGCTGCCCACGGATGGCGACGCGCGGACGTGCCGATGTGGGCGCATTCGTCGCTGGTTCCCGCGACCAGCGCCGTGGCGGGCACCACCGGCGGGTCTGCCGGCTGTTTCGGTGGGCCAGCCCCTAACTGGGCTAGCGGCGGCGCGTAGGCATGGATCTGGCCGGCGACCTCCGGCCGGCATCGCGCGCCGCGGCGCGCGATGCCGGCGACGATGGTTCGGTGCCCGGAGTTGGTGGCTTGTCACGCTGTCACCGCGGGAGGCAGACTCGCGTCGGCGGCCCCGATGGCCACACTGGCCTGCTAAGCAGTGATCGGTGTCCGTCTCTGCGATTCACCGTCCAAGTGGGAGACGCACTGTTGGCCGCCGAGGGTTACATGCTTCCAAATCCGGATGAATTGGTAAAGTCCGCTCGTGAGATCTCTAGCGGGTAGGGGCAGGCGGGCGAATCGGTTGAGTGCTCTCGTTGCGTTGGTCACCCTGGCGGTGGCTGCGTGCACCGCACCGCACGATCCTGCGGATGGGACGAGCGATACGCGCGATGCGACGGTCGAGCCCGGTTCCCCGTCACCGACCCAGACGCCCGATGCGGCTGGCCAGCTGGCCGGGTCCTCGGGTGCGCCGGTTACGAATGCCGGCAAGGGAACGCTCGCCTACTACATGGAGCGGATCCCGAGATTTCCCGCGCCGCCACCACCAACGAAACTCGTCCTGCCCCGCACCCCTGACAGCGCCGCGTTCCAATTCGAGATCCCCACCACCGATAAGGTCGCCTTCCTCACGATCGACGACGGTACGGTGCCGCATCCGTGGGCGCTGCCCCTGCTGCAGGCCGCGAACGTTCCGGTGACACTCTTCCTCACCACGAACACCATCCGGGATCACATCGAGTACTTCCGCGCGCTGCAGCAAGCCGGAGCGGTCATCGAGAGTCACACCGTCTCGCACCCGCAACTGACAACGCTTGGCTACGAGCGGCAGAAGTACGAGCTCTGCCACGCAGCCGACCAGCTCGGCGAATGGTACGGCCAGCGACCCACGCTATTCCGTCCTCCCTATGGCGAAAAGAACGCCGACACACTTCGTGCCGCCTGGAGTTGCGGGCTCTTAGCCGGCTTCAACTGGCGGGAGTCAGCGAGGAACCGCGGTGTTGCCTACCAGAGGCCCGACCATCGGGTACACGCCGGCGACATCATCCTGATGCATTTCCGGGCGACGTTCCCGGATGACTTCGTCGCCGCGCTACGAGCGATCAAGGCGGCCGGGCTGACGCCGGCTGCCCTGGGGGACTACGCCCATGTCACGCCGATCCGCACGCCCGACGCTGTGCCCAGGAACCCGCTGTGAAGTCGTTCGCGACATGCTGGCGCTGGCAAAGGGCATTGCGAGCGGTGGACGGCTTGAGCGGCATCGTTGCCGACCCTGAGCTCGTAGCGCCTGGTCAGCCGGCGCGTAGGGTAGGCGCTCGCAGCACTGGCCGAGGAGCGCCGCAACGCGGTCGCCTTGGCCCTGAGATCTCCCGGAATGGAGGGGGCGCTTCGCGCGACCCGCCACAGCATCTCGAACTCCTCAGCCGTGATCTCCTCCAGCGGTGGCTCGATGCCAGTACCGGGCTGGGGGAGCGGTGCCTCTGGCGCGATCCCGTACTGCCTCTCGTAACCCCCACCGCCTCTATGCCGAGTGACGCCGTCACCCATCCTGACCTGCGCAACACAACCGGCTGCGAACTTAGGCAAGGACTCGGAGCGTTCCAGCGTCTGGCCACCACGGTGCAGACCTGGTGGCCGCAGATCCTCGTGTTCATCCGTGCCGGGATCACCAATGCCGGCTCGGAGGGTACCAACCGCGTGATCAAGACCGTGGCCCGCGACGCCTACGGGTTCCGTAACCCCGCCAACCAGCAACTGCGCACCCGCTGCGCCACGTCGCGGCGCCACCGCGGCCACCTCAACTCCCGCTGACTTCACGTGGAGCCGCCAGCCACTCATCGAAGGTCGTCGGGGCTATCTCGGCGTCGGCCGCGGGCAGCAGGGCGTCGCCGGCCGCGGTCTCGTCGAAGATGCCGCCATGCCAGGTCGGCACGAGCCGGATGCTTCTGCCTTGGACAGCGAGCGTGCGGCGAGCCATGTCGATCAGGTCCTGCGGCTCGGGTCCGGCGATGTCGCGGTGGCGGCCCTGCGGGGCACCCACGGCGACCCGGGCAAGGATGTCGGCGACGTCGGCGGGGGCGATCGGCTGCATCAACAGCGGCGGCAGCTGCGCGACGCCGTCGTGTTCGACCCACCCGGCGGCCATCGCGGGGAAGTCGTAGAACTGCGTCGCGGGGACGATGGTGTACGGGATCGGCCCGGCCTCGACGTCGGCCTCCTGGGCGCGCTTGCCTGCCATGTGGGGGTTGCCGGGCACCGTGCGCACCCGGGCGATGGACAGCACGACATGGTGGACGACCCCGGCGCGCTGTTCGGCGGCGAGCAGGTTGGCGGTGGCGGTGGTGAAGAAGCCGACGGCCTCGGCCTCGGTCGCGGCGTTGACGCTGGTGGTGTCGATGACCGCGTCTACCTCGGCCAGGGCTTGGTCGAGTCCGGTGCCGGCGACGACGTCCACGCCGTGAGTCCGACTTATGGGCACGACGTCGTGCCCATCGCGCTGCAGAGCGGCAACGGTCAGAGATCCGATTCGCCCGGTGGCCCCGACCACGGCTACTCGCATGCTGGCATCTCCTTGCACATTACGGACAACAGAGCCCATTCCGGCAACAGTCAGCCTGGCAGGGCCCATCGGCCCGCCGCCCGCCGCCTACCCGCCGCCTGTCCCCGCATGTAAGCACACGCCATCAGCCCGCCGGGCGGGATCCGGTCAGCTGGGTCGCCAGGGCGGTGGTCTCCTCTTCCGGTTCGGCGTATAGGTCTGCCGGGGCCTTGGGTGAGCGCGCGGAGCAGGGTGCGGATGCCGTCGGCGTCGCCGAGGGCGTGCCGGGCGTGCATGGCTTGCGGTAGAGGGCTTCGTTGTAGCGGGATGCAAACCGGCGGACTGTGACGGACACTGGAGGAGCGTCCTGGCAGCTCAGCAGCATTGGAGCAGCAGGCCAGCATCCCGTGTTGGTTGCCGGGGGGGGCAAGTGGTCGGATCGGCCGTGCGTAGGACTATCGGGATGTGAAGATCTGGCGGCCAGTGGCGCGAGCAGTGGGGACGCGGCCGGCCAGGCGCGAGATGAAGCCGGCCAGCTGCCAACGTGTCTAGTCGAGAAGCCAGCTGAGCAACGCCTTGACCAGTGGAGTCAACGAGGAGGCGGCGACGAGGGCCGCGAGAACCGTGCTAAGGATCAGGCTTCGCCGGTGCACGGAGGTCCGCATGCCGGCCGTCAGGAGCCGGGTGACGGCGACGAGCGCTGCCACTGCAGCCAGGTACGGCGCTACGCCGATCACGACGATCATCGCCAGCGCCGCTGGCGCCCAGAGGCCCGGCCAGAGATTAGCGCTGCTGGTGTACTCGTCGCCCTGATGAGGCAGGTAGAGGTACCCGGAGAAGGACGCGGCCCGGGCGAGGGCGATCCCGATGGCGCTGATGTAGACAGCGGCCAGGGCGAATTGCGCACGCGCCAAGGTCCGGCCGGAAGAACCCGGTGCAGGGGGCGGATCGGCATCGGCGGTCGTCATGGAGCGCATGCTAGACCCGGTCAGCCGGGCCGGTGTGCCCGACGACCTCTGCCAGTGCCGAGCAGCCAAACGAGCAGCCAAACCGGCGAGCAACAGCGGACGACCGCGGACGCGGACACCACGTCGAACAGGACGACCAAGCGGCTGACCAGCGCTCCGCGACTGACTCGTAATGAGCAGGTCAGCGGCCGATGCGGATGCGATCGGCGACGTACAGCTCGCGGGAGCCATCGCCGCGGAACACCACCAGGACTGGAACGCCTTCGCCAATGTCCAGCTCGCGCCGCTCGGCTGGGGTGGGCATTCGGGCGGAGGCGGTGTCGCCCTTGCGGAGGGTCACCGTCTCGGTTGGCTCCATGCTGCGGACGAACGTGCCGCGAGGCGGTTCCACGATCACGAGCCCCTCCGAGCGGAGTAGCGCTATGGCCTGCCGGACACTCGTTCGACTCAGCCGATACTCCTGAGCCAGCCGCAGCTCGCTGGGTAGCGACGCGCCGGGCGCGAGATCGCCGGACGTGATCCGGTCCCGCAGTAGGTCCGCGAGCTGCCGGAACACCGCTCGATCCGCGCCGGGGTCGATCACGAGTGTGACGCTACGTGTCGAACGCTTGCCGTCGCCATGACCCTCGCCCGCCGACATCGGCCCGTCTGGTCGTGGCGCCGCTGGCAACGAACCTGCCGTTGCGGGCCCGACCTGCCGTGCCGTGCCCGACACCGCATCCCGATAGGCCGCAGCCACTAGCCGAGCTGGATCGGTCGGACGTGGAGGCCGCGGCGTCCCGCGCATCGCGAGTTGTCGAGTTGTCGGCGACGGTCAACTCCTCCCGCGCTATCGAGCGTCCGCGACCTGCAACGGCGGATGAAGCCCTACCCGAAGGTGCCGGAGGTCCAACGCTTCAACACTCGCGCCGGCGAGCTGCTTGGGTTGGCGGCGTAGGTAGGAGCAAGGGGGAGAGCAGCGTGGAAGGCAGTGGGGCCGGCGGAGGCCCGGCTGTCTTGGCCTTTGGGGTCGAGAGAAGCAGCGTTTGGGTGGGCAGCTCGTCTCGGATGGACGCGCCTGATGTCAGCGAGAAGGCCGGCGCCGCGATGGCCCTGGATGCTCCTGGCACTCGTGGCGATCGTCTGCGCCGGCCTTGTTGCTGTGGAGGGGATGGATCACGCTCGGTCTCGCGAATCAGCCGGGCACGTCCATCGTCCTGCACCCGCCGGCCACCCCGACGACTCCGTCACCACTCGAGCGATCTTTGGGCGATTTACGGATTCTGTGCTGATTCTGCCGATCAGTGGCTGAGTATGGATGCCGGAGCCGGCCCAGTGGCGCAGGAGCCAGAAGCAGCGATACGGGCGACCGACATCGCAGGGAGAGGAGCCGATAGCGGGGACATGAGGTTCGAGGTCGTCGTACTGCCCGTCGCCGATGTGGACAGGGCCAAGAGCTTCTACAAGGCGCTTGGTTGGCGGGAGGATCTCGACGTCTCCGGAGAGGGAGATATCCGGGTGGTACAGATGACACCGCCCAGGTCGGACTGCTCGATAATGTTCGGCCGCGGGCTCACCTCGGCCGCGCCCGGCTCCATGCAGGGCCTGTACCTGGCGGTGAACGACATCGAGGCGGCCCGGGCCGAGCTGGTTGGCCGCGGCGCCGAGGTGAGCGAGGTATTCCCTGACGCAGGCGGCGGGATGCCCCGCGCGAACCTCAAGGACGGGTCCCTGGGCTGGCATCGAACCGGGCGAGCTACTTCTCGTTCGCCTCGTTCAACGACCCGGACGGCAACGGCTGGTTCCTCCAAGAGGTCACCGAGCGCTTTCCCGGCCGGCTGTGGTGAGTGCTGGACCAACACTTTTCTTGCCGAGGAGGAGTACTCGAATGCGGGCGACCTATGATTCGGTGGCCGAGTTGGCAGCCGCGCTGCGCCGTGCAGAGGAGGCCCACGGCCGCCACGAGGAGGAGACCGGGCAACCTGACCCGGACTGGCCGGCCTGGTACGCCCAGTACATGGTGGACGAGCAGGCAGGGCGCCCCGGCCAGGCCCCGCCGGGAGCGAGCACATGAGCGATTACGCCACACCTGGAAAGGTTCCGCCGGGCTGACGGGGCGGGCCATGCCCAGACTGGTAGCGAGACGTGTTCGAGTAGGACGAGTAAGGAGCGTTCGATCACCTTGGGGGAGCACCCGGGGGCTTCGGCAACGACCGCGGGGTGGAGCCACAACGATTCCGAGGCCACACGGACGACGAGGGCCGAGGCGGTGTTGTGCCCGTGCCGGGCTAGGTCGACTCGGACGCTGCCTGTGATTGTCCCACCACATCGAGACGAGGACAGCCCCGGATGGCGGGCGGCGGACGGTTGCCCTAGGTGGTGGACGCGGACACGGTGTCGGACGAGCTGGCCAGAACTTGTAATCGAGTCGTCGGACGACGAGGTGGAACGCGCGTTGGCTGGAGGCGGATGGCCTCCGATCCGCCTTTCAGGCCGGCCGCGGTCTAGCCGGCGGCCGTCGTAGCTCGTATGGGAACGGCCAGTTGCGCAGCAGGAGTTCCGCAAGCGCCACCGCCTCGTGCGGATCGGTCGTCTCTTGCACAATCGTCGCCCGTTCTAGGTGGCTGAATACCTGTCCCCACCAGACCAGGTATTGAACTGGACCCGCGGCGACGCCGATGCTCACAGGTGGCGGCAGGTTGTTGCAGAGCGGCCCGTCGAACCGGAGCAAGAACATGCTGATGTACGGCCGGAACCGGGCCAGCGAGCTGCCTGCGGCCGCGCGCACCAACGGCCCCATGATCGCCGGGTAGTGGGGGTGATGCACTCGAGCGAGGGCGTCTTCTCGCTCGGCCCGGGTGAGCAGTGACGCCCACTCATCGGGGTAGTGATCCCTTGCGGCTGGCTCCACGTCGCCAATCTAGGCCGGCCAATCCGGCTCAGGCGAGCTTCCTTTAGGAAGCCGGCACCAGTGGCGACTTGCCGAAAAGCGCCTTGTAAACGAGTCCTCACGACGATGGCCGGCACGGTGCCCGTAGGGCGGCTGCGAGGAGAGAACGCAAGTGTGACCTAGTACTCCAGCCGGGGATGTTGACCTTGGCTGAGCTGTGGCGTGATGCGGCGCGGGAACGAGGGCAGCCACCGTCGATCATGGACGGTTGTGTGGACTGACCATGACGCAGCGGTGGCTGCCGGATACAGGGTAGACGCCCAGCGATGGCGGATGTTGTTCGACGACCTGCTGTTCACTGTCGGCCAACGTTTCCGCAGGCCGGAGCCCCGGCGGCGGGTACGGGACTTTGTCCGAGGCCTGCTGGCGCCGCTACCGCGTAAGAACTGCTGGACGATCGCTGAGCACGCCGGCGACGCCGGTCCGGACGGGATGCAGGACCTACTGACCCGGGTGAAGTGGGACGACGTGGCGGTCCGCGCCGACGTGCGTGAGTTCATCTGCGAGCAGTTCGGCGACACCGAAGCGGTACTGGTCATCGACGAGACCGGTGATCTGAAGAAGGGCCGGCACACCGTCGGCGTTCAACGGCAGTACTCCGGCACCGCCGGGAAGATCGAGAACTGCCAGCTCGCCGTGCATCTGGTCTACGCCACCGAGGTGGTTCACGCGATGCTCGACGCGGCCCTCTACCTCCCGAAATCGTGGTGCGACGACCCGCAACGCCGGGCTGAGGCGGGTGTCCCGGAGCAGGTGCGGTTCGCGACCAAGCCACAGCTGGCGTCCCGGATGATCGAGACCGCGGTCACCGCCGGGCTGCCCTGCCGCTGGGTGGCCGGCGACGAAGCCTACGGCGCTGACCCGCGCCTGGCCGCCCAGCTTCGTCAGTTGCAACTGGGCTACGTCCTGGCGGTGGCCTGCTCACATCAGGTGACCACCAGCCTCGGTGTCTACCGCGTAGACGCGCTGGCCACGGGACTGCCCGCTTCTGCCTGGCAGCGCGTGTCCGCCGGTCGAGGCGCCAAGGGACACCGCTACTACGACTGGTCCTTCACCGCCCTACCCGCCCACCGCGACCAGCACGGAGGACACCACTGGCTCCTGATCCGCCGCAACCGGACAACCGGCGAGCTGGCCTTCTACCGCTGCTGGTCACCCGAACCCGTCCCGCTGCACACCCTCGTCACAGTGGCCGGGCGGCGCTGGAAAATTGAAGAGTCGTTCCAAGCCGCGAAGACCGGCCTCGGCCTCGACCAGCACCAGAACCGCCGCTGGACGTCCTGGCACCGCTGGACCACCCTGGCGATCCTCGCCCACGCCTTCCTCGCCGCTGCCACCGCTCACCGCGACCGGCCCGACCCGGCCGGGCTGATCCCGCTAACCGTCAACGAGCTACGCCACCTGTTCAACGTCCTGATCATCGAGCCCACCCGCCGCCACACCGATCCCTTGCTCTGGTCGGTCCGCCGACGCCGCCACCAAGCCCGCGCCATGAAAAGCCATTACGCCCGACAAGCCCTCATCGAGCCGTGATCACGATCCCCGGCTGGAGTACTAGTACTCCAGCCGCACTTCCGTTGGCTGTGTTTGGGCAGCTAGGTCCGCAGATGCGGATCAGGCGTCAGAGTACATGATCGTCCATCGTAGACTGTCGCACTCGTGGCGATTGACAATCTTTCGGGGTGGGCGGCAGGTCTGGATGACCTGATGGCGCGGATCGCTGGCCGGTTTCGGCGGGTGGAGCCACGTCGGCGTGCCCGCGCGTACGTGCTGGGCCTGCTGTCGCCGCTGGCCGGCAAGAACGGCTGGACCTTGGCCGAGGCGGCCGGGGAGAACACACCTGACGGCATGCAACGCCTGCTCAACACCGCGGTCTGGGACGCCGACGCGGTCCGCGACGACCTACGCGACTACGTCGCAGAGCACCTCGGCGACGCCGACGCCATTCTGATCATCGATGAGACGGGGTTCCTGAAGAAGGGAACCAAGTCCGCCGGCGTCCAACGCCAATACTCCGGGACCGCCGGCCGGACCGAAAACTGCCAGCTCGGGGTGTTCCTTGCCTACGCGTCCGCGCAGGGGCGCACCTTGGTCGACCGGGAGCTGTATCTGCCGCAAGGCTGGTGCGCCGATGACGCCCGGCGTACCGAAGCCGCGGTACCGGCAAAGGTGCGGTTCGCGACCAAGCCGGCACTGGGGTTGCAGATGCTGCGCCGCGCACTGGACGCGGGGCTGCCGGCCCGGTGGGTGACCGCCGACGAGGCCTACGGCAAGGACAGCAAGTTTCGGCTGTGGCTGCAGGGCCGGCGCATGGGCTACGTCCTGGCCGTGGCCTGTAACCAAAAGATCCCGACCGACGGCGGCAGCGCCCGCGCCGACGAACTGGCCGCCGCAGCCCCTGCCCCGGCCTGGAAGCGGCGCAGCTGCGGCGAGGGCGCCAAAGGACCCCGCCTATTCGACTGGGCCGTCGCCACCCTGCCCGACACCGGCACCGGCGACCACGGATTCACCCGCTGGCTGCTCATCCGCCGGTCGATCACCGACCCAACCGAGCACGCCTACTACCTGTGCTACGGACCGGCCGACACCAACGATGAGGAACTTATCCGTGTGGCCGGCGCCCGGTGGGCGATCGAAGAGTGCTTCCAGACCGCCAAGGGACAGGTCGGCCTGGACGACTACCAGGTGCGCCGCTACGACGCTTGGTACCGGCACATAACGCTCGCTATGTGCGCCCACGCCTTCCTCGCCGTCACCGCCGCCCAGGCGCAAAAAGGGGCACCACCGACCGGGCCGGGCTCGTCCCCCTCAGCCTCGCCGAGACTCGACGTCTCCTGGCACACCTGATCACCCACAGACGAACCCGCGACCACATCAATCGATGGTCATGGTGGCGCCGCCGCCACCAGTTCCGAGCCAAAACAAGCCACTACCAGCGAAGACAACGACTCAGCGAAGTGCGGCTGGAGTACTAGGCACCTGGCCTAGGGCTTGAGTACTGTCATCATGCTCCGATTCGTCGGCTGCGGGCGGAGTAGGAGCGCAGGGCGCGGAGGAAGTCGATCTTCCGGAAGCCGGGCCAGTACACGTCGCAGAAGTACAGCTCGGAGTAGGCGGCTTGCCAGAGCAGGAACCCGGACAAGCGGCGTTCTCCGCTGGTGCGGATGACGAGATCGGGGTCGGGCTGGCCGCCCGTGTAGAGGTGCGCCGCGATTGCGTCGGCGGTGAGGCGTTGCGCGACGTCATCCAGTGTCGCGCCTGCTTGTGCCTCCTGCTCTAGCAGGGAACGAACGGCGCTGACGATTTCCTCGCGGCCGTCGCAGCCGACGGCCACGGTGAGGTGGAAGCCGGCGCCCCGCTCAGCGGTGGCGTCTTCGGCGAGTTTCAACGCGTGGCGGGTTGAGTCGGGTAGGACGTCCGCGCGGCCGGCCAGGTGAAGCTGCCACGGGTTGGCCGGCCCTAGGAGTGGCTCCGCGACGACCTGTTCGATCATCCGCATGAGGTTCTCGACCTCGTCGGATGCGCGTTTGCGCATGTTATCGACGGAGGCGACGAACAGGGTGACGTGGCGGATGCCTATTTCGGCACACCAGCCAAGTACCTCGTGGATATGCTCCGCGCCGTACCGGTGGCCCACCGCCGGGTTGTCGAAGCCCATCTGCCTGGCCCACCGTCGGTTGCCGTCCATGACCATGGCCACGTGCCTCGGCAGTGAGGTGCCGGCCAGTTGGGCTCGCAGACGGTGAGTGTAGAGCCGGTAGGCTGCGCGACGTACGGGCTGAATCATGATCAGATGAAACCACCTCATCGATGCCACTGGTGGCCCGTATGCCTGCGTGCTTTACGAGCAGCATGCGAGCAGCCAACCCGGCGAGCGCCAGCGGACGACCGCAGACCACGACACCACCCTGGGCACGAGGACCAGGCGATGGACCAGCGCGTCGGAACGGTCGTACTTCGTAGGTCGCTGCGATCCCGTCCCGGAGCTATACAGGACCCCCACGCGGCCTGTTGCAGCTCGTCTACCGCTTGGCCGATCCTGTTGAGCATGACCACGGCCAGGAGGAGACAGCCCGCGTCGGGCGAACAGGCTGATCGCCTCACGCTGATTGATCGCTGGCACCACTTCGTATTGGATCAACCGGTCCTCGTGTATGCCGGCGAGACGATCTGGCTTGAAGACGGCCACCTCCTGGTACGGCGGCTCGATGGGCGACTGGACTCCTACCCGGCTCCATGAACCCTTGTCGTTGCCGGGACCGGCGCGATGGCTGACAGCAACCGTTGACAGCAACAGCTTCGGACCATGAGGTACGGATAAAGACGCCCACAGCAGCAGGGCCAGCCACGGACGCCGGGGGCGGACCGTTCCGCGCAGTCTCGCCGAAGCTACGGATCAGAGGGTCTGGCCTGGGAGCCATAGATGGGAGCCACCGGCGAACGTAGCCGGACGAGACGGGACCGATCCAGTTGCCGAGGGCGCGGCGACCGGGACGTCGCGAACGGCGCCGAACGGCTGCGAAGTGGTCTTGGGAATCTACGGATCAGGTGGCCGACGCGTCAGCAGGAAGTCAGCCAACAGCTAACAGGGAGGTTCCCCATCAACGAGCCGCAGACGGCTGCCGACCCTGCGTCGTCGCGACCGAGCGGCAGCGGCCGATAGCGGATGACAGGACCGGCGGCCGTTCGGGACGAAGGGGCCCATCCTCGGGCTAGGTGCGCGCTTAAGTCGGCGGGCTGCTAAACCGCGAAGCTGTCAGGCCGCCGACAGGATGGTGATCACGATTCTGACGAGGGCCAGGCGCTGCGGAAGGTGCGACGGTAGGCGTCCGGAGGTACACCGACGGTGCGGTTGAAGTGTCGGCGCAGCGTCGTGGCGGTTCCCATGCCAGCCGCCTGCGCGATGGCGTCGATGCTGTTGTCGGTGTTCTCCAGCAGCTCCTGGGCCCGGCGGATCCGCTGCGTTGACAGCCACTGCAGCGGGGTGGTGCCTGTTACCGACTTGAAGTGGCGGGCCAGGTTGCGCGAGCTCATATTCGCCTGGCGAGCCAGGTCCTCCACAGTCAGCGGACGGTTCAGCCGCTCCATCGCCCACGGGAACAGGTTGGCGAGGGGATGGTCGTCGCGGGCGGGCACCGGGGTGGTGACGAACTGGGCCTGGCCGCCGGCGCGATGCGGCGGCACGACCAGGCGGCGGGCGACGGCGTTGGCGACCGTCGAGCCGTGGTCGCGGCGGATCAGGTGCAGGCACAGGTCGATCGCGGCGGCTTTGCCGGCAGAGGCGAGCACGTTGCCGTTGTCGACGTAGAGGACGTCCGGGTCGACCTTCACCCGGGGATAGCGGGCGGCCAGCGCCTCGGTGTGGGCCCAGTGCGTGGTCGCGCGCAGCCCGTCCAGCACGCCGGCGGCGGCCAGCACGAACGCGCCGGTGCACAGCGAGACCATCCGAGCGCCCGCCTCGTGGGCCGCGCGGACGGCGTCGAGCAGGTCGGGTGGCACGTCCGCGTCGATGTCTTCCACGGAAGGGACGATCACGGTGTCCGCGCGGGCGAGTCGGTCCAACCCGTCGTCAGGTTCCATACGGAATCTGCCGATCCGGACCGGGCCCGGGCCGCAGACCACGAGGTCGTACCACGGGTCTGCCAGGCCGGACGGGTCGCGGACGAAGATCTCGCAGGCCATGGCGAGCTCGAAGTGCAGCATCCCGTCGGTGGCGGCGAGCGCGATGGTGGTCATGTCCGAAATTGTATGGGGCATGGCGTTCCAGACACTGGTCCGGTCCGGCCGCTGCCGAGAGGATTTCCCCAGTCGATCTTTCGAGGAGCACAAGGAAATGCAGATGGGTACGGGTCAGACCGTGGCGGTGTTCGGTGCGTACGGGCACACCGGGCGGTTCGTGGTGACGGAGTTGCGTGATCGCGGGTTCGTCCCGCTTCTCCTCGGCCGCGACGCGGGCAAGCTCCAGGCGCTGGCGGCGTCGCATCCGGGGCTCGAATACCGGGTGGCGTCGGCAGACGATCCGGCCTCGCTCGACCAGGCATTGAAGGACGCGGCCGCGGTCATCAACTGCGCCGGCCCGTTCGCCTCGACCGCGGCCCCCCTGATCGAGGCCGCCCTGCGCGCCGGCATCCCGTACGTGGATGTGGCGGCCGAGATCGAGGCCAACCTCGACACGTTCACGCACTTCACCGACCGCGCTCGGACCGCAGGCGTCGCGGTGGTCCCGGCGATGGCCTTCTTCGGCGGACTCGGCGATCTGCTGGTCACGACGGCGATGGGCGACTGGACGGCGGCCGACGAGGCGCACGTCGCGTACGGACTGAGCAGTTGGCACCCCACGACCGGGACCCTCGCCTCCGGCACCGTCTCCCGGGAACGGCGCGATGGCCGACGTGTCCGCTACACCGGTGGCCGGCTGGAGTACTACGTCGACAAGTGCGACCTGCCGACCCTGGAATGGGACTTTCCCGCTCCGATGGGCCCCCGGACCGTCCTCGGCGAGTTCACGATGGCCGACGTCGTCACCGTCCCCAGCCACCTGTCCATCCCCGAGGTGCGCACGTACATGACCACCGACGCGGCCAAGGACCTGGCCGCTCCAGACACACCCGCACCGACTGCGGTCGACGAGCGCGGCCGGTCCGCACAGACGTTCACTGTCGACGTCATCGTGCGCTCCGGCGACACGCAACGACGCGTCGTCGCCAGCGGCCAGGACATCTACGCCATCAGCGCACCACTGGCGGTCGAAGCGGTCCGTCGCATTCTGGCCGGTCAGACGAGGACGAGCGGCGTCGCCTCCGCCGGCGAGATCTTCGGCGCGCCCGACTTCCTCCGCGCGCTGTCCGCGTACATCTCGCTCGAACCGCGCCACGAGTCTCGCTCGCCACAGTTCGCCTGATCGCCCAGCCACGGGTGACCACCCGGATAGTCCCCGGTGTCGGCGCGCCGCACCGTCACGACCTACAGAGGTTGAAAGGCCAAGGTCTCGGCTCGGTGTACGGAGCAGGACCTACCGGCCAAGGAGATCGCGGCAAGCTTGCAGGTGTCGACCAAGTCGGTCTACCAGTGGCGGCGCCGCTGGCGGGCAGGGGGGCAGACGGCGCTGGAGTCCAAAGGTCCGGGCGGGTCGGCCGGCCGACTGTCGCCGGCGCAGCCGCCGCGGCTGCCCAGCCCCGAAATCGAGATCGGCTGGGCTGCCGGCGAAATGGCTGTCGGCAGCAACGCTGACAGCAACCGCGGGTCGTACTTTACACCCCCTGACAGCGGACGGTCAGCGGCTCAACTTCGCCATCAGCGGGATGCCCTCGCGGTAGGTCGACACCGCCGGAGCCCAGCCCAGCTCGCGCTTGGCCTTGGCGTTGGAGACGCGCATCGAGGTGGTCATCATCGCGTGGGCGTACGGGATGGGCCGCAGCATCCAGCTCGGGAGCCGCCACGGCCGGCGCGCCCCGAGCTCGGCCGCGAGCGTGTCCAGGTAGTCCCCCCAGCGCACCGGCTCGTCGTCGACGATGTTGTACGCCTGTCCGGCACGCCCCTTCTCCAGGGCCGCTACGGTCGCCGCGGCGGCGTCCTCCAGGTAGATGAAATTGGCGAAGCCGCCGGAGGAGGGCACCGGCAACCGGCGCTTGCGCACCAGGTTGACGATCATGCTGCTCATGCTGTCCTGTCCGTAGAAGAATCCGTAGCGCAGCGCAATGCCCTCCATCTCGTCGGCCGAGAACACCTGCTCCTCGGTGGAGCGTATGGCCGCGACGGCATCTCCGAGCTGGCCGCTCACGGGTTCCGCGAACGGGTCGTCCTCGGTGATCACGTGCGGGCCGTGGTCGCGGTAGCCGTACCCGAGCACGATCGACTGGGTGAGGAAGCGGTGGGCGCCGACCGCCCGGGCGGCCGCGAGCAGGTGAGCGGTCCCGGTGGTACGCAGGTTGTTCGTGCCCTGAATCGCCTCCCGCATGTTCGTGGTACGCAACGCGGTCAACTGGTGCATGACCGCGTCGGCCCGCACGCCCCGTACGGCGGCGAGCAGGTTTTCGCGGTCCATCACGTCGGCCACCACCGCCTCGGCGCCGGCGTTGCGCAGCCGCTCGGCGTTGCTCTGGCTGCGGCTGATGCCGACGACCTCGTGGCCGGCGGCGATGAGTTGGCGGGCGAGGGGCGTACCGACGGCGCCCGAGGCGCCGGCGAGCAGTACTCTCATGGCTTCGGTTCCTCCTGCAGGTCTCACCGCGATAGACGGGGTACCGGTCGGGCGTGTGACGACCTGGCGGTGTGTTGTCTCGCGCAGCCGGCGTCGTCCCTGGTGCCCCAGGCCCTGGTAACGGGCAAGATCAAGCTCGACCGGCTTCACCCCAGGTTCGGGGACGCAATGGCATCGCCCTTCGACGACGAACCGGCGACCGGTCTGTAGTAGCAGCCCTACCCCTGCGTGAGTCAGACGGCGTTGGGCGGCGAAGTGGGGCGCAGGGTCATGAGCTCACCGAGCAGCTGGGCGTTGTCGGCGCGCAGTTAGGCGTTCTCGGCACGTAGCTTGGCCAGGGCTTTGATGGGACATCGAGCTTGACTGCTGCCGCCGTGAGACGCGGCTCAACCCGTGATCATCACGCTGCACGCGGTCCGCGTCCAGTCCGTCTGCCACGTCCCGCTGGTGGTGGGGTCGCCGCCCTCAGTTCCGCTTCAACGTCTGACGGCTCCCGAATCGGTGGGAACGTCAGGATGGTGCTGCCGGTCTTTCGCAGGGCTCGCCAGGGATGGATCGCCGCCGATTGCGAGCGGTTGGCGGGACAAGATGGTGAGCCCGGCGGCTACTACGCCGAGGGCGATGGTCGCTGCAGCGCACAGCAACAGCGTTTGGCGGGCGCCGATGCCGGTCGTCAGAGGGCCGCCGAGCATGGTGCCCAGTGGCACCGCCAGCACGGTGACAGCGCTGTTGGCGGCCAGGGCTTGGGGGAGTTTCGTGGTGGTGGTGCTGCGTTGGAACAGCGCCATCGACGTGGACATGTACGGAGCCCAGATGAGGCCGGCGAGGGCGAAGGCCGGTAGCGACAGGCCGACGGGCGTGTCCAGGCCTAGAGGCAGCATGGCGACGCCGAACCCGACGACGATGCCGATGGTGGTGGGCCACAGCGGCCAGCGGTGTAGGTAGCCGGTGGCGAGGCCGCCGAGGAGGGAGCCGGCACCGAACGCCGTGTAGTACAGCCCGAGGGTCGTTGCGGAGGCGTGCAGGTCCTCGGTGACGAGGACGGGCATGGCCACGTAGAACGGGCCGAAGAGAAAGAAGAACCCAAAGGTCAGCGCCAGTAGGCCGAGCAGAGATCGGTTGTGGCGGATGATCCCGAACCCGGCCGTGCTGGGCGTGACAGTCTCTGTCGGGTCTGTTCTCTTTACGGCGGGGACGGCGAGGCGGTAGGTGAGGGCCAGGACGGCGAAGGTCACTGCGTCGATCGCGATAACCCACACGGGACCGGCCCAGCTGATGAGGATGCCCGCCAGCGGGGGACCGATGATGGTGGCAGCGTCGCCGATGATGGCGAGCATCGCGTTGGCCGGCAGGTGGTGTCGTTGGGGCAGGAGTTCGGTTACCAAGGTGAAGCGCCCGGCGGAACCCCACGAGCGCAGCAGCGAGGCCGCGGCGAGCAGGGCCACGTAGAGGCCGATGCTGAGCGCACCGAAAAGGTGGGCGGCGGGGATCGCCGCGAGAGCGGCGGCCCGCAGGATGGCGTCCCAGCCGGCGAGCTGGGCGCCGCTTCGACCGATCAGAAACCGGCCGAAGATCATGGTTCCGGCGGCGCTGGGCAGGGTGTATGCCGCCACCGCGACCGCGGTCCAGGTGCCGCGCTGGCCCGGGGGCGCGAGCTGTAAGGCAAGCCAGGTCACCGCGATCAACGCCATGCCGTCGCCGAGAGCAGACACCGCCAGTCCGGGCAGGACCCGTCGCAGCAGGGGATGGCTGACGACCGGCCAGTAGGGCGAGGAACGCGGGAAACGGAGCGGCACAGTCTCGGGCGGCATGTTGCCACCCGACACGACACAGGTCGCTCAAATCAACGAAAATCGCCTGAGGGCAGAAGGTTGAGCCTCGCCCAGCCGCGTACGTGCTGGGATCCTGGAGCTGATCCGCCGCGACCCGGTCGAACTCGACCAGGTCGGCCCCGCGGTGGACGACGTCGACCGCCGAGTCGCCGCCGAGAACCGAGCGGGCCAGGGGCCGGGTTCGGCGGGGACGTCCGGGCGGTGTGACATCCATCGCCCGTGGGAAGGTCCGGGTGAGCCTGAGGCGTTGTCCGGCACATGCCGGAGACGGATGTGGTGGTTATCGGGGCCGGACAGGCGGGGCTGTCCAGCGCGTACCACCTGCGCTCCTCCGGTCTTGACTTCGCCGTCCTGGACGCCAACCCGGCACCCGGCGGCGCCTGGCAGCACCGGTGGCCGACGCTGCGCATGGCGACCGTGCACGGGATCTTCGACCTGCCCGGCATGCACTTCACGCCTCCGCCGCCGGACGAACCAGCCGCCGACGCCCTGCCGGCCTATTTCGCCGCCTTTGAGAGGGAATTCGGTATCGACGTGCAGCGGCCGGTCGCCGTCACGGCCGTCCGGAACGCCCGCGACGGACGACTGCTCGTCGAATCCGGCAACAGCACTTGGACCACCCGGGCACTGATCAACGCCACTGGAACGTGGACCCGGCCGTTCGTGCCGTACTACCCGGGACAGGAAACGTTCCGCGGGCGGCAGCTGCACACCGCCCACTACCGGGGGCCGGCGGAGTTCGCCGGGAAGCGGGTGGTTGTCGTCGGGGGCGGAGCGTCGGCCGTGCAGCTCCTGGTCGAGATCGCCGACGTCGCGGCGTCGACGACCTGGGTCACCCGCCGGCCGCCGGTGTTCCGGGACGGGCCGTTCACGCCGGACTACGGACGCGAGGTGGTCGCCAAGGTGGAGGCACGGGTACGGGCCGGCCTGCCCCCGGGAAGCATCGCCAGCGCGAGCGAGCTGGCGTGGACGCCGCAGCTGCTCGAGGCCCGGGAACGCGGGCTCCTCCTCCGCCGGCCGATGTTCGACCGGATCGTCCCCGACGGCGTTCAGTGGCGCGACGGTACGGCACAGGACGTGGACGTCATCTTCTGGTGCACCGGCTTCCGGTCGGCGCTCGACCACCTGGCCCCGCTGCGGCTGCGGGGGCCCCGCGGCGGCATCGTCGTGGACGGCACTCGGGTGGTCGCCGACCCCCGGATCCACCTGGTCGGCTACGGGCCGTCCGCGAGCACAGTCGGCGCGAACCGCGCCGGGCGGGCAGCGGTCCGCGAGCTGCGCGCGCTTCTGGCGGCGCCCGCCCCGGTCTGACGCATGAGGGGTCTTCCGTTGCCGGTTCCTTCTGGTTGACGTCGGAGGCGTGCGGGCGTGATATGACTGCTTCAGCCTGGTTAAAATCCCGGCAGAACAGGCGAGTCTATGACGACCGGCAGGGCGGGCGGGCTGTTGCGCAGGCGCCGAGATCCCCGGGCAACTTACCTTGAAATATGCCGCCCTGCACCGCATCGGCCGTCCGTATCATCTCGGCATGGTGCTGAACCTGGAGGTACGGTTCAGCCGGCGGGCGGTGCTCCTGGCCGCCGGAGGGCTGCTCGTCGGTTGCTCCGAGCAGCCCGAGGGCGACAAGGTCCACCTGCGACTGGCCACCGGGCCGGCGGGGGCGGTATACCGGCGTATCGGCGGTGCGCTGGCCGAACACATCTCCGAGCAGGTGCCGGGTGCCACGGTGACCACCGTGCCGAGCGGGGCGTCCACCGACAACATCCGGATGCTGCGGGCCGGCGAGGTGCACCTTGGGCTGACCAGCCTGGACGCGCTGATCACGACCGACGGCAGCGCGCCCGAGGGGCTCTCGGCGATATGCCGGCTCTACGACAGTCACCTGCATCTCGTGGTCATGGCCGGTTCAGCGATCGACGAGTTCCGAGACCTCGAGGGCAAGCGCGTATCCCTCGGTGCCCGCGATTCGGGCACAGAGTTCACGTCGCTGCGGGTTCTAAAGCTCGGCCGGGTGAACGCCGACGGTCGGTACCTCAGCCAGGCCGAATCGGCGGCGGCACTGCGCGGCGGCGAGATCGACGCGATGTTCTCCCTGACCGGCGTCCCGACGCCCGCCATCACGGAGTTGGCGCAGCGGCACCCGATCCGGCTGATCCCGTTGGACGCACAGGCAGATGCGCTCTTCACGGCGTACCCAGGTCCCTACACTCCGGCCATGATCCCCGCGACTGCCTACGCCGGCGTCCCGGCCACCCGCACCGTCGCTGTGCCGAACGTGCTTCTCGTGCGCAACGACCTGCCCGATGACCTGGTCTACGCCATCACCGACACAATCTTCACGCACACCGGTACGATCACCTCCGCCAGCCGCGACGATGCCGAAGCCGTTCCCGAAGCGTGGCAGATCAACGTGCGTACCGGGATCTCCACCGCATCGGTCCCGCTCCATCCGGGCGCGGCCGCCTGGTTCCGCGACCGCAAGCGCTGACCCGAGACAGCGACAGGCCGGCGACGGAGCCCGGGTCCTCAGACCGGCGACGGAGCCGGGGCATCGGACGACGACGCCACCCGCGGAACGACCGGCAACGCAACCACCGCGGCGAATCCGTGCCCGGACCCGTCCGGACGCGGCAGGCCCTCCTCCAGCCGCAGCTCGCCCCCGGCCGCCCCGACCAGGTCGGCGCAGATCGCCAGTCCCAGGCCGGTCCCGGCCACGTTCTGGTGCCGCGGCGACCGCCAGAACCGCCGTAGCGCCTGGGCCCGCTCGGAAACGTCGATGCCCTGGCCGTCGTCACGGACAGCGATCGTGACTACGCCTTCGGCCGCGGAGGCGTTGCCGTGTCCGGCGCCCGCACCACCGGGGACGACTCGGGCGGTCACCTCCACCACCTGCGCGTCCGACAGCCGTAACGCGTTGCTGATCAGCTCGTCCAGGATGCTGCCCAGTCCGCCCGGCGGCTCCAGCAACCGCAGCCCCGGCGGCACGTCGACCGCCAGTGTCTGCCCCGCCGTCGCCGTCAACGCCCGCCACCGGTCCACCCGGGTCGCCAGCACCGCGTCGAGATCCACCGGTGACGCCGTCCGCATGCTCTCCATCCGCGCACTGGCCTGCAGCGAGTTCAGCATCCGCTGCATCGCCTTCAGCTCGTCGACGGCGACGTCGTACACCTGCCGCCCGTTGCCGTCCGGACGCAGATGCGGTTCCAGACTCTCCACGGCGAGCCGGAGGCTGGTCAGCGGATTGCGTAACTGATGCGACGCGTCGGACACGAACGCCCGCTGCCGCTGCACGGCGTTCTCGACCGCGTCCATCATGGTGTTGAACGACTCCGCCAGCCGCCGCAGCTCGACCGGGCCGGCCTCGGCGTCGGCCCGGATTGTGAGGTCGCCCTGTGAGATCCGCGAGCTCGCCGCGTCCAGCTCCCGCACCGGCCGCAGCACCCACGCCGATACCGGCCAGGCGACGGCCACCAGCGCGATCAACGGCAGCAGCCCGAGCCCGGCGAGCTGGGCCCATCGCACGAGGATGCGATCGCGCGTCGTCGACAGGTCGGAAATCGTCACGACGGCGCCGACGACCTCGCTGTCCCGGCCCACCGGCTCCGCGACCACGAGTGCGGAGTCGTCCCACGGCGCCCATTCCCCGGACGGTTCGGACCTCGCTCCGGCCAGCGCCGCGGTCACGATCCGGGGCAACGCCGGCTCGGCCCGCGCCGCCTCCTGGTACGCACCGGCTGGTCCGAGCAGCACCGTGCCCGACTTGTCGATCACCGCGACCGGGATGCCGTACAGCTTGTGGTAGCGCGCCAGCTCCTGGTGGAGCGCCTCGGTCCGCCCGGTTGACAGCGCGGTCTCGGCCAGCGACGCGAACCGGCCGACGTCGTTGAGCCGGTCGACGTAGGTCTCCTGCATCTCCCGCTCGGCCACGGTGACGCTGAGCGGCACCCCGAGTGCCGCGACGAGCAGCACCGCGAGGGGCACCAGGACGACGAGCAGGCGACGGTGCATGGCGCGTCAGCCGATCAGCTCCGGCTGGTCGGCCAGGAGCCGATAGCCGACCCCGTGGACCGTGCGGATGAGCACGGCCGGCCCGAGCTTGTGCCGCAACGCCGCGATGTGGGTGTCCAGGGTGCGACTCGAGGACTCCCAGGTCGCGCCCCAGATCTGGTCGAGGATGACGTCGCGGCTCACCACGTTCGGCGCCCGACGGGCCAGCAGCAGGAGCAGTTCGAACTCCTTGCGGGTCAGCGTCACGGGCGTGCCGTCGACGGTGACCTCGCGGGTGCCGACGCCGATCCGCATCGGGCCGAGGACTAGCGGCTGGTCCGGGTGGCTCAGGGCACGAGCCACCCGGGTGCGCCGCAGGACGGCGTCGATCCGGGCCAGCAACTCCGGGATGCCGAACGGCTTCACGATGTAGTCGTCGGCGCCGGCGCGCAAGCCACGGACCCGCTCGTGCTCCTCCGATCGCGCTGTCACGGCGATGACGGCGGTCTCCGGGCGGTCACGCAGCTTGCGGATCACGTCGAGTCCGTCGCCGTCGGGCAGACCGAGGTCGACGAGGACCACATCGGACGGGGCGGCACGCACGGCCTCCGCGGCGGTGGCGATGCGGTGGACCTCGAAGCCCGCCTGGGCCAGGACGGTCACCAGACCCCGCGCCACGCGGTCGTCATCCTCGATGACGGTGATCCGCATACCGGCGAATTGTACGGCCCGGATCGACGCTCGTGTCAGCCCTCCAGTTCTTGGGATTCCTCTGACATCCGGCGTATTCCTTGGGATTCCTCTGACACCATCCGCGTCCCTGCCAGCCGAGACTGAGGCCGCGCACTCACCGACGAATGCGCATGCGCTGACGAGGAGGCCCCGATATGACAACGACCAGGCACCGGGCCGCCGCGCGGATGATCGCCGCGATCGGCGCCGTTTCGCTCCTGGCCGCCTGTTCCGGCAATGGTGGCGGCGGTGGCAGCGGAGGCGACGCCGGGAACTACCCGGAGCAGAACATCACGTTCGTCGTGCCCTTCAGCGCCGGCGGCCCGACGGACACCGTCACCCGCATGATCGCCGAGCCGATGGCCGCGAAGCTGGGCGCCAAGATAGTCGTACAGAACGTCGAGGGAGCGGGCGGCACGGTCGGCGCCGGCGAGGTCGCGCGGGCCGAGCCCGACGGCTACACGGTGCTCATGCACCACATCGGCATGTCCACGGCGCCCGCACTCTACGAGAACCTGGGCTACAAGCCGCTCGAGGACTTCGAGATGATCGGCCTCGTCACCGAGGTGCCGATGACGATCGTCGCCCGCAAGGACTTCCAGCCCGCGACGCTCCAGGACCTGGTGACCTACGTGAAGGCGAACGCCAACAAGGTCACCCTCGCCAACGCCGGCATCGGCGCCGCGTCCCACCTGTGCGGCCTGCTGTTCCAGCACGCCGCCGGTGTCAAGCTCCAGGAGGTCCCGTACGAAGGGACCGGCCCCGCGCTGACCGACCTCGTCGGCGGCCAGGTCGACTTCATGTGCGACCAGACGACCAACACCAGCGGCCAGATCGCCGGGGGCAAGGTCAAGGCGTACGCGGTCACCACCCCGGAGCGGGTGAAGAGCCTGCCCGACCTGCCCACCACGGCCGAGGCGGGGCTGCCCCAGCTCCAGGTCAGCGTCTGGCACGGCCTCTACGCCCCGGCCGGCACGCCGCAGGACGTCGTCCAGAAGCTGTCCGAGGCGCTGAAGGTGGCACTGGCCGACCAAGGGGTGATCGACCAGATGGCCAAGCTGGGCACCGCGCCGGTCCCGGCGGAGGACGCGACCCCGCAGGCACACCGGGCGCACCTCGAGGAGCAGCTCGGCACCTGGGCGAAGATCATCGCCGACGCCGGGGTCAAGGCCTCCTGAGGTGGAACGCCGGCGATCCTTTCCGGACATCCTCGCCGGAGGAATCTTCGTCCTCATCGGTGGCTCATTCGTGGTGGGGTCGCTCAGCTATGCGCTGGGCACCCCACTGCGGATGGGCCCCGGCTACTTTCCACTGCTGGTCGGCGTGATCCTGGCCGCCCTGGGCCTGGCGATCGTCATCAAGGGACTCATCGCCGGCGAGGTGATCTCATTCGGGCCGATCCCCTGGCGTGCGGTCGGCTTCGTCGTGCTCGCGCTTTTGTTCTTCGGGTTCACCGTCCGACGCCTCGGATTCGTACCGACGTCGGCGGTGACCGCCCTCCTCACCACCCTGGCGAGCCGGCAGGTGCGGCTGCTCACGGCCGTAGCCGTGGCCGTCGCCCTGACCGTGGCCAGCGCGCTCATCTTCGTCGTCGGCCTTCAGCTGCGGATCCCGCTGTGGGGCCCGTGGCTCTCGTTCTGACGCGTCCTCCGGATTGAGGTATGGAACTTTTCGACAATCTGGTGCTGGGCTTCTCGACCGCCTTCCTGGTCCAGAACGTCCTCTACTGCTTCGTGGGCGTGCTGCTCGGGACGGCGGTCGGCGTGCTGCCCGGCATCGGGCCGACGGCGACGGTGGCGATGCTGCTGCCGATCACGTTCAACTTCGAACCGGTGACGGCGCTGATCATGCTGGCCGGCATCTACTACGGCGCACAGTACGGCGGCTCGACGACGGCCATCCTGATCAACCTGCCCGGTGAGTCGTCGGCGGCGGTCACCGCGCTCGACGGTCACGAGATGGCCCGGCAGGGCCGGGCCGGCCCGGCGCTTGCCGCCGCCGCGATCGGGTCCTTCATCGCGGGCACCCTGGCCACCGTCGCGCTGGCCGTCGCGGCCCCACCGTTGGCCGGCGTCGCGTTGCAGTTCGGCCCGGCCGAGTACTTCTCGCTGGTGCTGCTCGGCCTGATCGTGTCGATCACGCTGGCCCGTGGCTCGGCGCTCAAGGCACTGGCGATGATCGCGCTCGGCATCCTGTTCGGCACGGTCGGCCAGGACATCTACACCGGCACGCCCCGGTTCGTGTTCGACCAGCGCGAGCTGTACGGCGGCATCGACTTCGTGTCGTTGGCCGTCGGCATGTTCGGGGTGGCGGAGATCCTGCGCAACCTGGAGAACGAGCAGACCCGCACGGCCATCGTCGGCAAGGTGACGAACCTCTGGCCGACCCGCGAGGACCGGCGCCGAATCGTCGGCCCGATCCTGCGGGGCACGGGTCTGGGAGCCGCGCTCGGCGTACTGCCCGGCGGTGGCCACGTGCTGGCTTCGTTCACCTCGTACGCCGTCGAGAAGCGGATCTCGAAGCGGCAGCGGGAGTTCGGGCGCGGCGCGATCGAGGGCGTCGCCGGCCCCGAGTCGGCGAACAACGCCGCCGCGCAGACGTCGTTCATCCCGCTGCTCACCCTGGGCCTGCCCGCCCACCCGGTGATGGCGCTGATGGTCGGCGCGTTCATCGTCCACGGCATCACCCCCGGCCCGAACGTCATCACCGACGAGCCGGCGCTGTTCTGGGGCCTGATCGCGTCGATGTGGATCGGCAACGTGCTGCTTGTGCTGCTGAACCTGCCGCTGATCGGCGTCTGGGTGCGCATGCTGCACATCCCGTACCAGGTGCTGTTCCCGATGATCATTCTGTTCGCCGCGATCGGTACCTACTCGCTGAGCTTCAACGCGTACGACGTCTACGCGATCGTGTTCTTCGGGCTCCTGGGCTACATCCTGATCAAGTGCGGCTGCGAGCCGGCGCCCCTGCTGCTCGGCTTCGTCCTCGGCCCGCTGCTCGAGGAGAACCTGCGGCGCGCGCTCATCATCTCCCGTGGCGATGTGTCGGTTTTCCTGACCCGCCCGATCTCCGCGGTGCTCCTGGCCCTGGCCGTGGCAGCGCTCGTCGTCGCCGTCCTGCCGACGGTTCGAAAGCGCCGCGAGGTCGTGTTCGCCGAGGAGGAGTGATCCCCCAGCCATCTTTGGACGAGCCGCTACTTCTGCCGCCGACCGGACCGGCTGGGGCGTGGGTCAGACCTCGGGGATCAGCACGCTCAGGCAGGTGACGCAGCCCTCAAGCTTCTCGTACTCGCTGATGTCGACGACGACCGGCGTGAAGCCGAGGTCCGCCACGAGCGCCGCGGTGCGTGGCGCCGACGCGGCCAGCAGCACGAGGTCCCCACCGAGCGGTACGACGTGGCAGCCGGCCTCCTCGTCGACCGTGCGCACCGGCTGCCGGAGCGCGGTCGCGTCGAGCAGTTCCGGCAGCGCGAGCAGGGTGCCGTCGGGCAGCGCGGTCACGGCCGACTTGAGGTGCAGCACGTCGCGGAGCGGGACCGGGATCACCCTGCGCCCGCGGGTCGCCAGGTGGGCACGCAGCTGGGCAATGCCCTCACCGTTGGTGCGGCCGCCTCGGCCCACGTACACGGTGGTGCCGACCTGCAGCACGTCGCCGCCGTCCAGCGTCCCGGGAGCCTCGATGCGTACGACCTCCAGCCCGGCGTCGCGTACCGCCTTCTCCGTGCCGGGGATCTCCGGACGGCGCTCTGGCGCGCCCGGCCGTGTGATCACCGCCAGGCCGTCGCAGACCACGACGGTGTCCTCGACGAACACCGAGTCGGGGCACTGGTCGGCGGGGGCGACCTCGCGCACCTGCCAGCCGGCTTCGGTGAGCGCGGCCCGGTACGCCTCGTGCTGGCGCCGGGCTTGCGCGATGTCCACGTCGCTGCGCTCGATGTGGGTGACCAGCCCCTCGGCCAGCCGGCCGCTGGGTCGCCGGACCAGGGCAATGCCTCGCGTCATGCCACCAGTCTGCCGTGCGCCTGTCAGCCAAGCTCAAGCAGGGCAGGCAGCAGCTCGCGCTGCGCCCACTTCGTCGCGGCCATCGCGGCCGCCGCTCTGTTCTGGTGGGTGCTGCTTCCGCTGCTGCTGATCGCCGTCGACCTCGTCATCGTGCTCATGCTGCTGGCTCCACCGGATCGGGTCAGGACAGTCCTGACACGAGTTCGGCGACGTCCTGGGCGCAGCCGTAGGACAGTGTGACTCCGGCGCCACCGTGGCCATAGCAATGCACTACCGGACCGCGGTCGATGAACTCGGTTTCCAGCCGCACGCTCGGGCGCCCGGGGCGTAGGCCCACGCGGTGGCTGAGGATGCGGGCCTTGTCGAGCGCGGGTACGAGCTCGGTGCACCGCTTCAGGATGTCCGCGGTCGTTTTCGGCCTGACGTCCAGTTCCTCGTCGCCCTCCTCGGCGGTGCCGCCGAGCAGCACCGTGTCACTCCTGGGTACGACGTAGATCAGTTGTTCGGGATCGTTCTGGTCGAGTAGCCATTCGGTCAGGCCGAATTGTGCGACGACGATCACCTGTCCCCGCACCGGTGTGAGGGTCTCGTCGTTGATCAACTCCCTGGATCCCAGCCCGGTGCAGTTCACCACGGCATGCACGTCCTCGAAGGCCCCGGCTAGATCACCCACGTACCGGGTCCGGACGGCGACCCCCGCAGCTTCCAACTGACCGAGCAGCCACGGCAGATGCATCGCCATGTCCACCACCGGAACGCTCAGTTCGTAACCGTCGCCGTAGCCGGCCGGCAGTCGCTCGACGGCAACCCGACCCAGCTCGGGAACCGCATCCCGCCACCACGGGTCGGAGGTCTGCTGGCGGAACAACTCCTGCCCGAGGCGCATCCGAACGCCGGCGGACGGGTCGGAGGTCAGGCCGCACAGCACCTCGTAGGTGGTCGCCGACCATCGCGTTACGTCCGCCTCCGGGTATGCGCGGTAGGGATACCAGAGAGCCGCGGCGACCGACGATGTCGTGCTATTTCCCATCTTCGCGGCAACTACGTCGACCTCATGACCGGTTTGCGCCAGACGGAGTGCGCTGGTCAAGCCCACAACACCGGCGCCGACGACCCTGACCTTCATGCCTAGAGATCACACCACATCGGAGTGCCCTTACGCCTAGCGGGCGCACGGGCAGAGCGCACATCTGTGGCGCCTCAGATTTGCTCGAGGGAGCGGCCAGATCAACACCACCTCCTACTCGGCGTCCATCAGCTGGCGTCCGTACGTTCGACCCGGCGGCTGATCGGTCCAGGGCCGGGTCGTGGAGGCGAGGCACCTGGGACCGCGGGCTCAGCCGGCCGACGGGTGGTACGTGTCGACTGCCCGGCCCATTCGGGTGACGGCGTCGGTGAGGATCGCGGGTGAGGTGGCGAAGTTGAGTCGTACGAAGCCTGCCCCGCCGGTGCCGAAGACGTGCCCGGAGCTGAGGGCGACCCGCGCGCGGTCCAGGAACATCTTCGCGGGCCCGGCGACGTCGCTGGCCACGCCGGGTTCGCCGTCCGGTTGCTCTGTCGCGATACCCAGCGCCGTGCAGTCCAGCCAGGCGAGGTAGGTGCCCTCGGGGCGGTGGTATGTGACGGACGGGAGGTGCTTCGGCAGCAGCGTTTCCAGAAGCGTGCGGTTGGTGTCGAGGCCGTCGAGGAGGAGGTCGAGCCACTGCCCGCCGGCGCGGAACGCGGCGGTGTGCGCGATGACGCCCAGGTGGCTGGGCCCGTGGCTGACCTCTTCCGGCATGCGGTTTAGGTCGGCGGCGGCCTGTGGCCCGGCGACCGCGAGCGCAGCCTTGAGGCCGGCGAGGTTCCACGCCTTCGAGGCGGAGATCAGGGCGAACGCGTTCTCGGCGCCGGCCACCGTGAGGTACGGGGTGAAGTGCGTCCCGGGGAGCACGAGGGGGGCGTGGATCTCGTCGGAGATCACCCGCAGGCCGTGGCGGTCGGCGAGGTCGGCGATGGCCTCGAGCTCGTTGCGGCGGTGGACGACGCCGGTCGGGTTGTGCGGGTTGCACATCAGGAACGCCGGCCGCCGGCCGTACTCCCGCGCGCGGCGGAAGGCCTCGTCGAGAGCGGCGGGGTCCATCCGCAGGTCGGGTCCGAGAGGGGCCTCGATCACCTGCCGGCCGGCGTGGCTGACGAAGGCGTAGAAGGGCGGGTACACGGGGGAGCAGACCACCACCGCGTCTCCGGGGTCGGTCACGAGTCGGAGTACCTCGACGATGCCCATCATCACGTCGGGTACGACCGTGGTGTGGTCGACGCGGAAGTCGTGCCAGCCCCACCGCTGGGCGGCGAAGTTGCCGAGCGCCTCGGCGTACGCCGTCCCGTACGCGTAACCGGTGTCACCGAGGTCGACCGCGCGGCGGAGCGCGTCGGCCACGGGGGGAGCGAGGGGTACGTCCAGCTCCGCAACCCAGAGGGGGAGCACGTCGGGCGGGTGCATGCGCCACTTCACGCTGGTGCGCTGCCGGAGTTCGTCCAGCGTGAGTAGGGTGAGCGGATTCTGGGCCGCGGCGCCGTTGGCGGAGGGGGCAGGGCTTGCCATGCCGCCCACCCTAGGCGTCCGGTCCGACGGCGACGAGCGCGACGCCCGGTGCTGTTCCGCTGTCGCTCCGGCTCCGGCATGGCCGAAACCGTCGGCCGCGACCGGGTGCGTGGGTGGTTGGCGACAGGCCATCCCGCCCGCCATCGACCCGGGCAAGCAGAGCAGACCCCGCCCGACGCGCCAGTGTCCGAACTCGGGTGATGCGACCATTGGCTGGTGAAGATCCTGTCCATCCAGTCCTCGGTCGCCTACGGCTACGTCGGCAACTCCGCCGCCGCTTTTCCCCTTCAACGGCTGGGGCACGAGGTCTGGCCGGTGCTGACCGTCCATTTCTCCAATCACACCGGGTACGGCGCTTGGCGCGGCCCGCTGCTGGCACCGGCCGAGGTCGCCGAGGTGATCGCGGGCATCGAGGACCGCGGGGTCCTCGGAAAAGCCGACGCAGTGCTGTCGGGCTACCAGGGCGACCCGGCGATGGGCGCGGTGATCCTCGACGCGGTGGACAGGGTGAAGGCGGCCAACCCCGCTGCGGTCTACTGCTGCGACCCGGTGATGGGCGACGTCGGCCGCGGCATGTTCGTACGGCCGGGCATCCCGGAGTACATGCGTGACACGGTCGTCCCGCGCGCGGACATCGTCACCCCGAACCAGTTTGAGCTGGAGTTCCTGTCGGGCCGTACGACGAACTCGCCGAAGGAGTTGCTGGAGGCGGTCGACATCGTGCGTGAGATGGGGCCACGGCATGTGCTGGTCACCAGCGTGCTCCACGGCGACGTCCCCGACGGGTCGCTGGAAGTGGTGGCCGTATCTGACGAGGGCGCCTGGGCAGTTACCACGCCGCTCCTGCCGATCAGCCCGAACGGCGGCGGCGACGTCACCGCAGCGCTGTACCTCGCGCACCTGTCGACGACCGGCTCGCCCGCGGCGGCACTGGAGCGAACCACGAACTCCATTTTCGCTGTCCTCGAGGCGACTCTCGCAGCGGCTGCTCGGGAAATCCAGTTGGTCGCCGCCCAGGATGCGATCGCCGACCCGCCGGCGAGGTTCGCCGCCCGGCGGCTGTACTGAAATGACTCGGTGCTGCTCCCCAGGGCCGCTCGGCCGCAGAAGCCGGTCGGAGTGAGCCCGGCTCCACGTTTCTTTCGACGATCTCTATACCTGTCCGGGTTCTTCAGGTGCGGCGTTGGCGGGTGCATCGCGTCGCGGGCGAGACGTGGCGGTCGGGCTGGCCAGGGAGGCTAGTAGCGCCAGCTTTTCGGCGCTGCTCGTGCCGGGTTGGCCGTGGTAGATGACGAGCAGTTGATCCTTGGCGCCGCCGATGGCCAGCTTCTCGCGGCTGAGCGTGAGCTCCCCGACCTGAGGGTGTTGGATCCGGGTGGGCATGCCTTCGCAAGACCGAACGTCGTGCCGTGCCCAGAGCTGTCGGAACCGTTCGCTGGACAGGGATAGTTCGCCGACGAGCTGGACGAAACGTGGGTCGTCCGTATCGCTTCCCACCGACTCGCGGAAGCTGGCGACCAGTTCGGCGCTGGCCTGGTCCCAGTCCGGGTACATCGCGCGCTCGGCTGGGTCGAGGAACACCGCTTGGAGCCGGTTCTGGCCGACCTGCAGGTTGGGTGACAGTGCGCGGGCGAGGTTGTTTGCGGCGAGGACATCGAAGTAGCGGCCCTCGACGAAGGCCGGTAGGTCCAAGACGTCGAGCAATTGCCGGATGCTGGCCGGTACGGTCTCTCGCCTGGGACGGCGTCGCCGGTGACGGGGCCGTGGCGTGGCCAGGCCCAGCAGGTAATCGGTTGCGGCGTCGTCGAGGCGCAGGACGCGGGCGAGAGCCTCGAGGACCTGAATCGAGGGATTGCGGTCGCGGCCCTGCTCGAGTCGCAGGTAGTAGTCGGAGCTGATCCCGGCGAGCATGGCGACCTCTTCACGCCGCAATCCGGGGACGCGTCGCACCCCGCCGGCAGGCAGGCCGACGCTTTCCGGATGGACGAGTTCACGGCGGGCCCGGAGGTAGTCACCGAGCAGGTTGGTGTCGCTCACTTAACCGACGGTAACCGCGCGGATCGTGGTCTGCCTGTCCCTGCGACTCCCAGGATCGCCGGGGCTCAGCCTGTTACGCGCCGCGTGGCGGAGAGTGAAGCCATCACCTGCTGACGCCGCCGCGGTTAGGCGGCCGCGTCGGCGGGAAGCATGATGGGCTTACAACAACAATGAGAGGAATTATCGTGACATCGACCAGACCGCCCGGCGGCACGTACACGATGGCCGAGGATCTGACGGTCACCCGCATGGGATACGGCGCGATGCAGCTGGCCGGCCCGCACGTCTTCGGCCCACCGGCGGACCCCGACGCTGCCGTGGCCGTACTGCGCGAGGTCGTGCGCCTGGGCATCAACCACATCGACACCGCCGACTTCTACGGGCCCATCGTCACCAATGAGCTGATCAGGGAGGCCCTGCACCCCTACCCGGACGATCTGCACCTCGTGACGAAGGTCGGATCGCTCCGAGACGCCGAGGGGAACTGGCTGCCCGCGCTCGCTCCCGAGCAGCTGCGCCAGGCCGTGCACGACAACCTGAAGCACCTCGGACTCGACGCACTGGACGTCGTCAACCTGCGCGTCGGCGGGTTCGACCGGCCCACTCCCGGCTCGATCGCCGAGCCGTTCAGCGTGCTCGCGCAGCTGCAGCAGGAGGGACTGATCAAGCATCTCGGTCTCAGCACCGTCAACGACGAGCAGATCGCCGAAGCACAGTCCATCGCGCCGATCGTGTGTGTGCAGAACTTCTACAACATCGCAAACCGGGACGACGACGACCTGATCGACTCTCTCGCCGTACTGGGCATCGCCTACGTGCCCTACTTCCCGCTCGGCGGCTTCTCCCCACTGCAGTCCGAGGAACTGAACGCGGTCGCCACCCGCCTCGGCACCACACCGATGGCCGTCGCGCTGGCGTGGCTGCTACAGCGCTCCCCGAACATCCTGCTCATCCCCGGCACCTCATCCGTTACGCACCTGCGCCAGAACGTCTCCGCTGCTGAGCTGACCCTCCCCGAGGACGCGCTGACCGAGCTGAACCGCATTGCCTCATGAGCACGACCACGGCGCAACCTGCGATCGGGTTCATCGGCCTGGGCGACCAGGGGCTCGACGACCCAGCTGCCAAGCATGGTCGCGGTGACCAGCAGTTGTATCGCCGGCCGTCGCCCGGTTCGATCCCGGCAATCCGGCCGACGGCCGGAATCGCCGATTCGGGGACGGGCCACCCCGGCGGCACCGATAATTCTCGAGGGTGCAGCGCCCAGGAGGCCGTACGCCGGCGGCCGGCTCGCAATGCGGTGGCGGCGTCGCCCGCGTCCGGGTGGGACGGGCGGCTGGAGGCTGGGCATGACGACCGGAGGCAGCACCGAGCTGGTGCGCCGGCCGAGCGGGTCGACCCGGGCCACTCTGTTGGAGCTGCTGTTCGACGTCGTCTTCGTGGCCGCCCTGGCGCTGACCTCGATGCTGATCGCCGAGCAGGACTCGTGGGCCGGCGTCCGGCGGGTCGTGCTCATGCTGATGGCGGTCTGGTGGACCTGGTCGGTCACCTCGACCACCACCGACTTCTACGACCCTGATCAGCGTCCGATCCGGGCCATCCTGATGGTGACCATGTTCGGTGCCGTGGTGATGGCGGCGGCGCTGGCCGCCGCGGCGCACGCGCTGATCTTCGCGGTCGGTTACGTGACCCCGCACGTGGTGCGGGGTCTGGTGCTGGTGAGCGTGTTGCACAAGCAGCGGCATCAGGCCGAGGAGCGTGCGGCGCGCTTTCTCTTCTGGTTCCTGGTCTCCGGCGTCTTCTGGATCGGCGGGGCGCTGCTGCCGGACGCGCCGCGATGGACGCTCTGGACCGTCGCGGTGGCGATCGACTACGTCGCGGCTGCGGCGCGCTATCCCACGCCCTGGCTCGGCCGGGTGCCGGTAGGACAGTACGAGAAGACGACCGAGCACCTGGGTGAGCGGTACCAGCAGTTCGTCATCCTGGCGCTCGGCGACATCATCCTGTTACCGACCCTGGAGATCAGCACCGCGGAGTTCACCCACGCACGGCTGGCCGCCTTCCTGGCCGCCTTCGTCACGATGCTGCTGCTCTGGCAGATCTACGTCCTGGGGACCGGTTCCATCCTGCGGATGTCGTGGTCCGCACAGATGCGCCGGCGGCTGGCACGGCTGGCACCGTACACCCACCTGGTGATGCTGGCCGGCGTCGTCTGCACCGCCGCCGGTTTCGACCTGGTCCTCGACCGGCCCACCGGCGACACACCGGCGCGCTGGACCGCGCTGATCTTCGGCGGGCCCGCGCTGTTCCTGCTCGGGCGCAGCCTGTTCACCTATCGGATCGCCGGCATGTTCCCGTGGCATCGGATGCCCTGGCTGCTGGTGCTGGCGGCCGCGGCACCGTGGGTGGGCGGCTGGCCCCCGGTGCTGGTCACCACCCTCGTCGTGCTGGTGTTGGTCGGGGTGGTGGTCGGGGACGCCATGGGCGGGCGGTTGACCCGGCCCATGCTGCGGGGGCGCACCGGCTGACCGCCGGTGATGGTCACCTTGGGGCAGGAGTTGGCCGAGCCTGCAAGGACAGTCGGGATGCTCACTTCTCGGACGAACTCCGGTCGACCTCGGGCTTCGAGGCCCTTGTCGTCAACCCGGCCGCGTCAGCGCGTGCCTGGTCCAAGATGACGCGAGCCTCTGACCGGGCTTCCGACAGCGTGCGTTCGGCTTCGCGCATGGCCTTGTTCCGGTGGTTCTCAGCCTGCTCCTCAGCCAAGCGAAGGATCTGCTCGACTCTGGGACCCAGCTCGGCGAGTCGCGGACGCTCACTCGGCGGCTCCGAGGGTGCCCAGCCGGTGCGCGCCTGCTCGCTAGTGCAGATCGGTACCGGTTGGGTCAGGTCATGGCGGCGTTGCTCGGGCCGAACCGGTATGCGCGCCGGTAGTCGGTGGGCGTCACGCCGACGTTGATGCTGAAATGGCGGCGGAGGTTTGCCGCGGTTCCCAGTCCGCTGCGTTCACTGATCTGTTCGATCGACAGGTTCGTCGATTCCAGCAGGCTCTGGGCATGGGCGAGGCGCTGGTTCAGCAGCCACTGCAGTGGCGTCGTGCCGGTGGCGGCGTGGAAGTGTCGGACGAACGTGCGGGAACTCATGTTGGCCTGCCTGGCCAAGTCGGCCACGGTCAACGGCCGGTCGAGGTTTTCGGCGGCCCACTGCAGCACCGGGCCGAGGCCGCCGTCGTCGGTGTCGGGCACGGACAGGTCGATGTACTGTGACTGGCCGCCCGGCCGGTGCGCGGGAACCACCATGCGGCGGGCCACCTGGTTGGCCACGTACGCGCCGAGGTCGCGGCGAACGAGATGCAGACACAGATCCAGGCCGCCGCTGCGACCGGCGCTGGTCAGCACGTCGCCGTCGTCTACGTACAGGACCGAGGCGTCGACCTGCACCTGAGGGTGTCGCCGGGCCAGAGTGGCGGCGTGTAGCCAGTGGGTGGTCGCCCGCCGGCCGTCGAGGAGTCCGCTGGCGGCCAGCACGAACGCCCCGCTGCACAGCGACACCATCCGCGCGCCTGCGGCACTGGCCTCGCGCACCGCCTCGATCAGCTCGGTGGGCAGGGGGCGGTCGGACTTCAGGCACCCGTACGGCACGGCCGGGATGATGACGGTATCCGCGCCGGCCAGGTCCGCCAGCGCGTGGCGGGTGTCGAGCACGAACCCGGACTCGGTGCGAGTGACGCCCGGCCGCAGCGCGCACAGCCGCAGGTCATACCAGGGGTCAGCAAGATCCGGCCATTCCCCGCCGAACACCTCGCAGGCTATGGCCAACTCGTACAGGGGCATGTCGTCGATCACGGCCACAGCGACGGAACCAGGGCTCACGGCGGCAAGCGTACGGCAGTAATTTTGCGCTCGTCGTCAGTCCTGCCACTCGCTGGACATGATCAATAGATGCCAGGGTGAGGCCAGAGGAGGAGAGATGACCGTCGTCGAACTCAGGCAGTACACCCTGCACTCCGGCCAGCGAGACGTCCTGATCGACCTGTTCGACCAGGAATTCGTGGAAAGCCAGGAGGCCGTCGGGATGCAGATCATCGGACAGTTCCGGGACGTGAACGACCCCGATCGCTTCGTATGGTTGCGCGCCTTCCCGGACATGGACTCGCGCGCCGCGGCGCTGACGGCCTTCTATCTCGAAGGCCCGGTGTGGAAGGCGCACGGTCCCGCGGCCAACGCCACCATGGTCGACTCTTCGAACGCCCTGCTGCTGCGGCCCGTGCGAGCCGGGTCCGGATTTCCGCCGCCGATCGGACCCCGGCCCCCGCTCGGCGCCACCGAAACCCCCGACTCCCGCGTGGTCGCGACACTCTATTACCGGGATGCTGCCGTGGACGACGAGTTCGTCCGGTTCTTCGACGACCACGTCGCGCCGGTGATGGCGGAATTGGGCGCCCACCCGCTGGCATGCTTGGAGACCGAGCCCGCACCGAACACGTTCCCGAGGTTGCCGGTGCGCACCGGGGAAAACGTCTTCGTCTGGTTCGCCCGCCTCGGCAGTCCGGCCCATCACCGCGCTTACCTCGACGGCTTGGCGCGCTCGGAGCGGTGGAACGAGGAGGTGCTCCCGGAGCTGTTGACCCGCCTCGCGTCTGCCCCGCAGCAGTTGACACTGGCACCCACCGCCCGGTCCCAACTGCACTGACCGGCGACGCGGCGTAACACCAGGTCTGGAAGCCGCGAGATTTGTGCCGGCGCGGCCGAGAGGATCAACCCATGACCGTTATCTCCGGTGGATCAAGCCCAACAAGTGGACCGGTGACCTTCGAGCCTTGGTACACGTTTTCGGAAGGCGGGCCGGTGGAGTCCGGCACCCTTCCGTTCTCCGCCCAGGCTCCTGCCCCGTTCGAGATCGCGCGCTGGTCGGTCGCCCCTGGAACAGCCAATGACCTCGATGTTCATGTTTCTCGCGAGGTATGGCTCGTCGTCACGGGCGAGGGTCAGGTCCACTGGGCCGATCAGAGTAGAGGCATCCGTGCCGGCGATGTGGTGGCCTTCGACACCAAGGTTCCGCACCAGGTACGCAACGACGGAACCGAGACGCTGCACGTGTTCTCCATCTATTGGAAACAGTAGGACCTCTGCCGGGCCGGTGATGTCGCGCAATCTTGGGTTCACAGGTCACGAGACTCGGTTCGCGATGCGGCCTGCGGAGGAGGCGCAGCTTGCCGTCGCCGGCCTCAGACCTGCGCTGCGGCACCGCGTTCTGCCGGCAGGTCCCGAGACCGGACAGCGATCTGCCGGCGATGTCGGGTCTCAGGACGTCCGTGACCAGACCGTCGCGGGACGTGGGTGACACTTCCGGCTAGGGTCTGTTGGGAAGGTGGATCTTGGCCGTGAATGATCACGTTCTGTGGGACGTGGGGATCTGACGAACGGCCAGTGGACTCGGCTGGCGCCGTTGCTGCCGAGGGCATCGAGGCGGACCGTCGCCGGTGTGGACGCGGCGGCAGTTGATAGACGGCATACGGTGGCGGACCCGGACCGGCGCCCCGTGGCGGGACGTGCCCGAAAGGTTCGTTCACGTCCCAGGTGATCAGGTCCTTCGCGTCCGCCTCGGCTTGGAGCGAAAAGGGGATCTCCAGAAGGAGCCGCCCGGCGGGGTTTTCGTCGAGCCGGCCGACCACGGGCTCGGTCGGTCCCGGGGCGGGCTGAGCAGCAAGATCCAGCTGGCAGTCGAGCAGCGGCAGAAGCCGCTGTCCGTGGTGATCACGGCGGGTCAGTGGGGTGACCCCGCAGTTCGAAAGAGTTCTGGAAGCGATCCGGGTGCCGAGGCTGGGTCTGGGGCGGCCGCGCAAGCGACCGGACCGTGTGCGGGCGGACAAGGCGTACGACTCCCGCAGGAACCGCTCCTACCTGCGCCGACGCGGTACCAAGGCGACGATCCCAGTCCCTGCGGACCGCGTTCGCAACCGGCAGACGCTCGGCTCTCGCGGTGGTCGGCCGCCGAAGTTCGACAAGACCGACTACCGCGAGCGCCACGCGGTCGAGTGCGGTATCAATCGCCTCAAGCGCCACCGGGCCGTAGCCACGAGATACGACAAGCTCGCCGTCCGCTACGAGGCGACCGTGCTGATCGCAGTCCTCAACGAGTGGCTGTGACCAGGGGTACCACCGTCAGGTTGCCGCCGCATAACACCGGACGGCCACCTTCTGCTCCGCACTCCACTGCTGTTCGACTGTGGCCAGCAGTTGCCAGCCGAGTCGCTCGTACAAAGCTGCCGCCGCAGTGTCAGAAGCCACCACGTCGAGCACCGGATGCAAGCCGCGATCCTGTGCTTCTGTGACAGCCTGCGCCATCAGCAGCACACCGATCCCGTGGCCGCGAGCCCACGGAGCGACGAACAGCCGGTTGACCACGGCGGTCGCGTCGATACTTACCCCTGCACGAGCGCTCCACAGCCCAGGTGCCGCGTCTCCCACGTCGCTCCGAGCCAGGCCAATATGGCCGGCAATGCGGCCGTCCAGTTCCGCCACCCACGAGGCAATGAGCGATGGCGGCGTGAGCCATGCCCCCGGGAGGTCGGGCCAGTTCACCGGATAGCCGTCGTGCTCATGGACCTCTGTCAGCACCCGCACACAGTCACTGAGGTCGCGGTCAGTCCGCTGTCGGGCACTCGGGGGTACGTCCGCGCCGGACACGCTCTCGCTCTTCACTGCGGCATGGAAACACGGTCGAAAGGCCCGTGACCAGCGACTTTCGCAACAGACCCTAGCCGGATGGTGACGGCGGGCATGGCCGACCCGGTTTCCTCGGTGGCGTACGCCATCGAAGCCGCGCTGCGGGCACCGAACGGCTACCTGTCGCTGCTCCTGCCGACGATGTGCCTGGTCCTGGGCTTGATCGCGCTCGTGATCCTCAACTACGGCTGTGGGTACGGGCAGGTCGGCCCCGCGGAGCCGCCGGGTACCCCTGAAGCCCTTCGCCACCCAGCGGAGCGCAAGAATGCGCAGCCGTGGGCGGAAGCGGTCAAACGGGGCCGTCACGTCAGCGACACTGGCGAGGAGGCCCTGAATCGGAAGCGAGCGAGGAGTCAGACCTTGGTAGCTGTGCCGCCGCGGCGATCGGGCCCATGACGTCGGACTCGCCGAAGGCAGCCGCAGGCGGGGGAGGTCCGGGCCGGGGCGTCTCTGTGCGGCGCGGCAGGCGTCTCTGGCGGGCGCTGATCCTGTCCGCCGTCACCATCGTGGTCCTCGTGGCTGTGTTCGTCGGCGTCTTCCCGAGATTCGCGAACTACTCTCAGGCGTGGTCCTCGATCCAGCGGATGCCAACCGTCTACCTCGTCGCGCTCGTCGCGGCGGCCGTGGTCAACATCGCGGTCGCCGCGTGGCCGCTTCAGGCCGCGCTGCCCGGGCTCCGCTACGGACCGGCCTTCGTGGTGGGCCAGACCTCGTTCGCCTTCAGCAATGCGGTACCGGCCGGCGGCGTCATCGGCCTCGGGGTGGAGTACGACATGCTGGGGTCCTACCGGTTCGGCACCGGCGCGGCCGCGAGTGCGACTGCGATCTCAACCGTTTTCAACGTCTTCGCCACGCTCGTCATGCCGGTCGTGGGCGTCCTGGCGCTGCTGATCAGTGGCGAGGTGAGGTGGCACTTTCTCCTGATCGCAGTCGTCGGAGTCTGTGGCGTCGGCATTGCCGTGGCCGCTTTCGCGGCGATCCTGCATAGCGAGGGCGGAGCCCGCAGGGTGGGGCGCACGGCAGACCGGCTCGTCAACGCGCCCGCGCAGCGTCTGCTTCACGGCCGGACCGTCAACCTCACTGGGAAGGTACTCGACTTCCGGGCTGCCGTGGTCGAGGTCATGAAGACCCGGTGGCCGGCCGTGGTCGGTTCGACCCTGATCCCGCAGTTGACCTCGTGGTCGATCTTGTTCCTCACACAGCGAGGCCTCGAGAAAGGCGACCATGTCAGCTTCGGGGTGACGTGGCCGGAGTCGCTGGCGGCCTACTCGTTCGCGGTGATCGTGTCATTCATTCCCGTGACCACCGGCGGTCTGGGCACCGTAGACGCCGGCCTCACCGGCTTGCTGACTGCCTTCGGTGCCACCGGCAGCCAGGCTCTCGCCGCAGACCTCGTGTGGCGCGCGGGGACCTTTGTGCCCCAGGTGCTCACCGGCGCGTTGATGTTCCTCTGGTGGCGGGTCACGGCCGGCCACAAAAAGCGGATGGCGGCCCAGCGGGCGGGCGACAATGGGTAGCTCCCGGGCCAGCCGGGATCCTCCATCGAATCCTGGCCTGCGGAACCGGCGCTCCGGGCGTGGAGGGGCGGTGCGGTAAACCGAGCGCCAAGTGTCGGCGCCGGTAGTTAGTCTGCCTGCGGACGTCGCGTTCGGGTGACGCCCCGCGCCCGGTAGGCGCGGCGCCGCCCACCGTCCGCGGCCGAACCGACTTCAGGAGAGTTTCTGTGACCCAGCAACCTGTCGCGACACCGGACAAGCTCGACGCCGCGGTTCTCAAGGTGGCGGGGGTCGTCGTTCTCGGTGCGATCATGTCGATCCTCGACGTGACGGTGGTCAGTGTCGCGCTGCCGACGTTTCAGAGCGAGTTCGACGCGTCCTACGCCCGAGTCGCGTGGACGATGACCGGCTATACGCTCGCACTGGCCACGGTGATCCCGCTGAGTGGGTGGGCCGCCGACCGATTCGGCACCAAGCGCCTCTACATGATCGCACTGGCGCTGTTCACGATCGGGTCCGGGCTGTGCGCCACCGCCGACACGATCGGGCAGTTGATCGGCTTCCGCGTCCTGCAGGGCCTCGGCGGCGGCATGCTCATGCCGCTGGGCATGACGATCATGACTCGGGCGGCTGGGCCGAACCGGATCGGCCGGTTGATGGCCGTCCTCGGCATCCCAATGCTGCTCGGGCCGATCGGCGGCCCGATCCTCGGCGGCTGGCTGATCGACACGGCGAGTTGGCACTGGATCTTCCTGATCAACCTGCCGATCGGTGCCGTCGCGCTCGTCTACGCCCTGCTGGCACTGCCGAAGGACAACCCCGAGCCGTCGGAGTCGTTCGACTTCCTCGGCATGCTGATGCTCTCGCCGGGGCTCGCCCTGTTCCTCTACGGGGTGTCCTCGCTGCCCGAGGCCGGCACGTTCGCCGACGCCGAGGTGTGGGTGCCCATGCTGATCGGCGCCGCGCTCGTGGTGGGGTTCGTCCTCTACTCGTTCAAGCCTCGGCACCCGTTGCTCGACCTGCGGCTGTTCGCCAACCGCAACCTGACCATCGCGGCGGTGACCCTGTTCGTGTTCATCATCGCGTTCATGGGCGCCGGCCTGCTGTTCCCGAGCTACTTCCTGCAGGTCCGCGGCGAGTCGACGCTGGCCGCCGGCCTGCTGATGGCGCCGCAGGGCATCGGCGCGATGATCACAATGCCGGTCGCCGGGATGCTGGCGGACCGGGTGCCCGTCGGTCGCACGGTGCCGTTCGCGCTGGCGCTCATCGCCCTCGGGTTCTTCACCTTCACCCAGATCGACCCGCACACCTCGTACTGGCTGCTCTGCGGGTCGCTGTTCGTCATGGGCCTGGGCATGGGCGGCACGATGATGCCGATCATGACTTCCGCGCTGAAGACCCTGCACGCCCAGGAGGTGGCCCGCGGCTCCACGCTGGTCAACATCCTTCAGCAGATCGGCGGCTCCGTCGGCGCCGCGGTGATGTCGGTGATCCTCACCAACGAACTGAACGGCTCCCGGCCGATCCCCGGTCTGGCGGATCCGAGCGGCAGGCCGGTCACCGAGGCCGGGCTGGCCATCGCCACCCAGCAGCGCCCGGAGCTGACCCAGCAGTTCCCCATCGATCCGTCGCTCATCGAGCGCGGGCTCGACTTCGCGGCCAGCTCGTTCGCCACTACGTACTGGGTGGGGTTCGTGCTCGTGCTGGCCACGTTCATCCCGGCCGCGTTCCTGCCCCGCCGCCGCCAGCCGTCGCACCTGCTCGACGACCAGCAGGCGAAGGCACCCGCCGTCATCCACTAGGGCGCCCGTCGAACGGCTGCCCCTGCGGGTGGCGCTGCGGTGGTTGGTGCCGCCTCGCCACGACTCTCACGAGGGTTTGTCAGCCGCGGTTCTGCGGCTGACAAACCCTCGAGTCGTCAGGTCTCAGTGGTGCGGCGTCGCGTGACCCGCGTCCGAGCCCGTCCGGTTCGGGACCGCGATGAGCGTGACCACCAGCAGCGCGCCGAGGATCATCAGGACGCCGTCGAACGCCCGCGGGTAGGCCGCGATGAGGCCGGCTCGTGATGTCAGGTCACCGCCAACGGCCGTAAGGATGGCGACACCGAGGGCCGCACCTACTTCATGCCCCGTCATCATGAGCCCGGACGCCAGTCCCGACTCGGTTGGCGGCACGTCGCTCATGGCGGCGACGGAGATGGCCACGAACATGGGGCCGACCCCGGCACCCAGCACAAGGAAGCCCGGCAGCACATCGGCGAGGTATGACTGGCCGCCTTCGCTGCTGGCCAACAGCAGGGCGCCAGCGCCCATGACGACAAGCCCGAACGCGATCATGGTGCGGGAGCTGACCCGACCGAGCAGCTTCGACGCGACCGCCGCGGTGCCGGTGATCACCGCCGCGAGCGGCAGGAACGCCAGACCGGTCTGCACGGCTGACAATCCGACGACCCGCTGCAGGTACAGCGAGCTGAGGAAGATCGCACCGACGACCACTCCGGTGACCCCGGCCATGACGGTGGAGGCCGAGATCAGCGACCGGATCTTCCACGCGTGCGGTGGCACCAGCGGAGCGGCGGTCTTCCGCTCGATCATCCCGAACACGGCGAGCAGCACGACCGAGGCGCCCAGCAGCAGCCCCGTGCGCATCGAGTCCCACCCGTGAGTGTGGGTGCCTTCGATCGCGTACACGAGAAGGACCAGGCCGCTGACCAGGGTCACGGCGCCGGGGGCGTCCAGGCGCCGCCGGCTGGCGGGTGCGGTGGTGCCCGCCGGGACAACGCGCCAGGTCAGCGCCGCGACCAGGACGCCGATGGGGACGTTGATGAAGAACACGGCCTGCCAGCCGAGGAAGCTGGTGAGCAGACCGCCGAACAGGACACCCGCGGCGATGCCCGTACTCCCGATGGCTCCCCAGACCGCCAGCGCAGCCCCGCGTTGCCGGCCGCGGTACGTGGTCATGATGATCGACAGAGCGGCTGGTGTGAGCATGGCGGCGCCGGCGCCCTGTGCCGCTCGCGACAGGATCAGCATGAGGGCGGATGTCGCCAGCCCGCTGGCCAGGGACGCTGCGGTGAAGACGACCAGGCCGGTCAGGAAGACTCCACGGCGGTCCATCAGGTCGGCCAGCCGTCCACCGAACAGCAGCAGACCTCCGCTGAACAGGACATAGGCGCTGATGGCCCACTGGTAGTCGCCGGAGCTGAAGTCGAGTGCGCGCCCGATGGTGGGCAGGGCGACGTTCACGACACTGACGTCGAGAATCACCATGAATTGCGCCAGCAGCATCAGTCCCAGAGTGGTCCACGGGTGGCGAGGCGACTGTGCGTCGTCAGTGTGTGACGGCACCGACGACGGGGCGGAGGCGGCTGGTTGATGCCGCTGCTCGGTTGCCGCGGCGCGGCGGGAACGTATGGCTTGTTGTGTCATGAGTTCGTCCTCGGATTGTGAGAAGGAGGGGGTTCGGGCGTGACGATGAGGTGCACGCTGACCTCCTCGGTCGGGAATCGGTGTGACACGAGGAGCGTCGTGGGTCGGCCTGTCCGTGCTCTGGCCGGTCACTGACCGCATCGCGGCCGGCTCGGCGGGCGCGGACAGCGGACAGACAGCCGACCGCCAGCGCTGCTGGAACCTCTCGGGAGCGCACCTCCACCCGCGCCAGGCATATTCAGCCGTCGCGGCGGGTAGAAGGACATCACTGCGCCGGGACGGGTAGGGGCGGTGTCTTCCCGACTGGCTCCACGGGTTCCCACCCGCCCTGACCCGCTGGCGGTGCGGCGTGATTTGCAGCGAATGAAGGAGGGCGGCCGATCATGCTATTCCAGGGTGGTTTCATTAGTCGGTGGATTGGGCTGGCGGGAGTATGGCCTTCCCGCAAGCGGCACGGTCCCGTCGTTCGCCCGGCCCGGTGAGCGCCATGTCCGCTTTGCCCGCGCCCCGTCCGGCGCTCGCCGTCCCGGCGATTCCCCCGAAGTACGTGCTGTATCTGCAGGCCAGGCTGCTGGAGGCCGAGGCCAGCCTGGCCGCGATGACCGGGAGGTACGAGCGGACCAAGGCGCGCTTCGACCGCTGCTACGCGCGCCAGGGCATCACACCCGAGGCCGACATCGTCAACTACATAAGCGCCAAGACGATGAACCCCGAGCTCAAGTTCTGGTACTCCAAGGTCGAGCATTTCCAGCGCGAGGTTGCCGCCTATGGGTCGGCGCTGACCGGGCTCGAGGCCGCGCGCCGGATGCTCGGCGAGGACGGTCATCGCGTACAGGTGGAGAACGGCCGGGTACGCAACAGCAGGCGCGGGCTGAATCGCGCCAGCTGACGGCCGTCGACATTCCGATCGCCGGCTGCCGGGCCGTGGGGCGTGTCTGCTGGAGCTGGTTGGCTCCTATCCTGATCGAATGAACCTGGAGTTCCGCGGCGAGATGTGGTTCTGGAAGGGCCCGGCGCCGTGGCACTTCATCACCGCGCCCGAGGAGGAGTGCGGTGAGTTGGCAGCGGCTGCCGCGCTCGTGACCTACGGCTGGGGCATGATTCCGGCCACGGCACAGATCGGGGGAACCCGGTGGAAGACGTCGCTGTTTCCGAAGGATGGGCGGTACATCGTGCCGGTGAAGGCGTGGGTGCGGAAGGCCGAAGGGCTTGAGGTGGGCGACCTGGTGACGGTCCGCCTGGCCGTCGATGTCTGACCAGCCGCCGAAGCGACGAGTCGCGTTCCCAGCGCGCTTCGAGCAGCGCGAGGTCGCGCCCGCGCTGGGACGCCATTGCCCCTGATCGATCGGGTGGACGCATCGGCCGGAACGGGGCCGCGTGCGTGGGTCCTGACCGCTACCATGACGCGGCTGACGCGTCCGGCGGCGGTATCCCAGCCGCCGACGCGAACCCAGGCCGTCGTCACGCCAGACCTCCCACGACCGGGGGCACCACCTGATGGACACGCTGAACACCGAGCAGCCGCCGTCCGAGGCGAACACCACCTGCTTCCGGCACCCGCGCCGGGAGACGTACGTGCGGTGCACCCGTTGTGACCGCTCCATCTGCCCCGACTGCATGCGGGAGGCGCCCGTCGGCTTCCGCTGCCCGGAGTGCGTCCGCGACGAGAACCGCACGATCCGGCAGTCACGTACGGTCTTCGGCGGCCGCGCCGTCAGCCAGCCCGTGGTGACGTACGTGCTGATCGCGCTGAACGTTCTGGTCTACCTGGTCGAGCTGGTGCGGCCGTCGATCGTCGACCAGTTCGACAACCTGGGCACGGGGTTGGTGGATGACAGCGGCCGGTACTTCCTGGACGACGGCGGCAGCTACGACGGCTACCAGTACGTCGGCATCGCGCACGGCGAGTGGTACCGCCTGATCACCTCGGTCTTCCTGCACACTCTGCCGACCCAGGGCTTCTTCGGGATCACGCACATCCTGTTCAACATGTACTGGCTCTGGTTGCTCGGGCGGATCCTGGAGGAGCGGCTGGGCATGGCGCGCTTCCTCGCCGTGTACCTGCTCGCGGCGCTCGGCGGCTCGGTGCTGTTCTTCCTGATCGCGCCGACCGAGGGCGCGATCGGCGCCTCGGGGGCGACCTACGGCCTGGCGGCGTGCTACTACGTGGTCAGCCGTCGCCTGCGTTACGAGCCGCTCGACCGGACTCGGATGATCATCTGGTTGACGGTGTGGATGGTGGTCTCCGCGGGGTTCACGGCGTGGCAGGGCCATCTCGGCGGCCTGCTTGTCGGCGGTGCCGCGGCCGTGGGGATGGCGTACGCGCCGCAGCAGCGCCGCGGCCTCGTGCAGGCGGCCGTGGCGGTGGCACTCCTGGCGCTCCTCGTGGCGGTGGTCATGCTCAAGGCGTTGAGCATCGGCGCGGCGCCCTGACCGGGAGGGGCACCGGTCCGAGCACGAGACTCCTATCTGCCGAGGGCGACGACCACCAGGGCGATGCAGCCAACGAGGAGCGTGACGCCGCCGAAGAGGGCGTACGGCCACCACTGGGCGGTGCCCTGAGGCTCGTGGGGCGGGCGGGTATGGCAGGTTCCAGCCGGGTGGTGGAGCCGACCCCGCGCTGGCGCCGCCTGGTGTCCATTCAGGTGGCGAAGGTTGCGGTGGGTGTTGGCTCATGCTGCCTCCTCACGGGAGTCGGGGCCCGGGCGGGGCTCTCCTCGTGGGGTGGGGGAGGTGCCGCCCGGGCCGGGAAGCCGCTTGCCCCAGCCTCCCGACATCATCGGCGATGCACCCGACATCGTTGTTACATGAATCGATCTCGTGACGAGATGTCGACTCGGAGTGACGGCAGCGGGATGATCTTAAGCCGGTCTGTGCAGTTGGTTAGCATGCCCGGCGATGATGTTCATGTTTCGCTCGCTGCGGCTGCGCCGTGCCGCCCGTAGACACTTCGGCTGGCAGAAGCTGCGCCCGGCGCAACTACGCGCGATGCGCGCGCTGCTGGCGGGCCGTGACGCGCTCGTGGTGCTGCCCACCGGGGGCGGGAAGTCTGCCGTATACCAGGTTCCGGCCACGCTGCTGCGCGGTCCCACGGTGGTGATCTCACCGCTGCTGGCGTTGCAGCAGGACCAGATCGGCAACCTCAACGAGCGGGGCGATCCGGCCCTGCGGGCGGTTCGGATCAGCTCCGCGGAGAGCCCCAGCAAGCAGGCGGCGGCCCTGGCCGAGCTGCGCTCGGGTGCCGCGAAGTTCCTGTTCATCACGCCGGAGCAGCTCAGTTCGCCGGGGCGGCTGGCCGAGGTCCGCGCGCTGCGTCCGGCGCTGGTGGCGGTCGACGAGGCCCACTGCATCTCGTCGTGGGGACACGATTTCCGCCCTGACTACCTGAGTATCGGCCACCTCATTCGCGACCTGGGCCGACCGCCGGTCGTGGCGCTGACCGCCACCGCATCGCCGCCGGTGCGCGAGGACATCACCGCGCGGCTAGGCATGCGCAAGCCGCGGCTCGTGCTGTCCGGACTGGACCGGCCGAACCTCTTCGTGGCGGCCACGCACTGCCCCAGCGAGGACTACCGCTGGCGCAAGCTGCTCGCCCTGCTCGAGGAGGCCAGCCGGCCCGGCATCGTGTATGTGCCGACCCGGCGCGCCGCCGCGGAACTGGCCGAACGGCTGTCCGACGCGGGTTTCCCCGCGCAGGCCTACCACGGCGGGATGGCGGCGGGGGTGCGTCACCGTCGCCACGAAGACTTCCTCGCCGACCGGGTTCCGATCATGGTCGCCACGTCGGCGTTCGGCATGGGCATCGACAAGCCGAACATCCGCTGGGTGGCCCATGTCGCGCTGCCCGACTCACCCGACAGCTACCTGCAGGAAATCGGCCGGGCCGGGCGCGACGGAGAGCCGGCCCGGGCGTTGCTGCTCTACCGAGCCGAGGACATCGCCCTGCAACGCTTCTTCACCGGGGGCGCACCTGACCTGGCAGAGCTGCGAGCGGTCGCGGCGGCCCTGCACGGCGGCCCGAAGACGCGCACCGCGCTGGCACAGGCCACCGGCCTGGGCCCGCGCAAGTTGGCCGGCCACATCAGTCTGCTCGAGCAGATCGGTGCGGTGGCGACGGGGCCACGGGGCGAGCTCAGCGTCGCCCGGTATTCGCCCCTGCCCGATCAGGCCGCCCGGGAGGCGCTGGCCGAGTACGCCCGCTACCAGGCCGGGCAGCGTTCGCGCACCGACATGATGCGGCGCTTCGCCGAGGGCCGGGGCTGCCGGATGCAGTCGCTGCTCGGCTACTTCGGCGAGCAGTTGAGCCGCCCCTGCGGGCACTGCGACAGCTGCCACGGCGGCACCTCTGAGGTGCTCCCGGACGACGGCCCGTACCCACTGCACAGCACGGTGCGACACGCCAAATGGGGATCAGGCATGGTCCTCGGGTACGAAAAGGACCGCATGACGGTGCTCTTCGACGATGTCGGCTACAAGACCCTGTCGGTCTCCGTCGTGCAGGCGCAGGGCCTGCTGGCGGTCGAGGCGCGTCGCTGACGGCAGCACCGGCCGGTCCGCGGCTCAGCCAGCAAGCTACGTCGTCCTTCCCGAGAACCTCGACGTTCATGCTTGACCGAGAAATCGATTTCTGAGATCGTGGCGGCATGGGCGTAGCGGCAGTCGTCGGCATAGATATCGGTACGTCGAGCAGTAAGGGCGTACTCGTCGACCTCGACGGCCGCGTGGTCCGCTCGGCCACCCGGGAACACGAGGTGGACCGTCCGCGGCCCGGCTGGGTCGAGATGGACGCCGAGATCTGGTGGCAGGAATTCGTCGACCTTGCCCAGGAACTGCTGGCCCCCGGAGACGCGCACGTGGTCGCGGTCGGGGTGAGCGGCATGGGTCCCTGCGTGCTGCTCACCGACGACGCCGGGACCCCGCTGCGGCCCGCCATCCTGTACGGGGTCGACGTCCGCTCGACCCCGCAGATCGCCCGCCTGAACGAGCGGTTCGGTGCGGACGAGATCATGCGCCGCTGCGGCTCCGCCCTCTCCACCCAGGCAGCCGGAGCGAAGATCGCCTGGGTCGCCGACGCCGAACCGGAACTCTTCCAGAGTGCCCGCCGGGTCTTCATGCCCAGCTCCTGGCTCGGCTTCAAGCTCACCGATCAGTACGTGCTCGACCAGCACTCCGCAAGCCAGTGCACACCGCTGTACGACACCGACAACCGCGACTGGTACCGGCCGTGGGCCACGCAGATCGCCCCCGACCTGGTGCTGCCTCCGCTGCACTGGCCAGGTGACGTGGCCGGCCGCGTGACGGCCGAGGCGGCGTCGGTGACCGGGCTGCCGGCGGGCGTACCGGTGATCGTGGGCACCATCGACGCCTGGTCGGAGGCGATCAGCGTCGGCGCCCAGGGCGTGGGTGACCTCATGCTCATGTACGGCACGACGATGTTCCTGATCCACACGGTCCCGACCCGGTTGGCCAGCCCGTCGCTGTGGGGAACCGTCGGTGCGCTTCCCGGGACGCGCAATCTCGCCGGGGGCATGGCGACGTCCGGCGCGATCACCGCATGGCTCCGCGAGCTCTTCGGCTCACCCGACTATCCCCAACTGCTACGGCTGGCCGAACTCTCCGGTCCCGGCGCCCGGGGGTTGCTCATGCTGCCCTACTTCGCTGGGGAGCGCACCCCGATCCTGGATCCGGACGCCCGCGGCATTCTCGCCGGCCTCACCGTTTCACATACCCGCGGTGATCTGTACCGGGCGGCCCTCGAAGCGACCGGTCTCGGCGTGCGCCACAACATCGAGACCATGGAGGCCGCCGGCGGCGACATCGGGCGCATCGTCGCCGTCGGTGGTGGCACGCAGGGAAAGCTCTGGACGCAGATCGTCTCCGACATCACCGGGCGGGTCCAGCTGATCCCGTCGCAGACCATCGGCGCGAGCTACGGGGCAGCCTTTCTGGCCGCCCGGACCGTTCGGGACGTCTCGATCGACGAGTGGAACCCGATCAAGGAAGTCCGGGAACCGCGACCCGAGTACGCCGCCGACTACGACGAGCTGTACGGGCTGTACCGCCAGCTGTACGACGGCTCGAAGCCGGTCCTGCACGTCCTCACCGCCCGACAGACCCGCCTGTCCGCCGAACCCCAGCCCGCCGCGCTCGAAGAACCATGCAGCGAAGGAGTCACCCCATGACCAGTTACTCCCTGCCCGTACCGGCCGAGCCGCCGACGGCCGCGCCGATGACCGTCTACACGGTGGCCAGCGGCGACCTCCGGCTGAGCGCGAACGTCACCGGCTGGCCGACTCAGGAACAGCTCGAGGCCGATCTCACCGCAGCGGTCAACGCGCTCGGCTGGCAGGTTCAGCGCGGTCACCCGTTCAGCCTGGAGAAGGGGCACGGCTTCATCGACAGCCAGCGGGCCGGGATCGAGGTCTTCAAGGCGATTCCCAGGGACGCGCCACTCATCGTCGTGGAGGCGGTCTGGCAGTACAGCCACCACGTGCTGGCGGGGCTGCGCAGCCATCGGGGACCCATCCTCATCGTGGCGAACTGGAGCGGAGAGTTCCCCGGACTGGTGGGCCTGCTCAACCTCGCGGGCAGCCTCACCAAGGCGCGGGTGCCGTACTCGGTGCTGTGGAGCGAGGACTTCACCGACGAGTGGGCGCGCGAAGGGCTGAAGACCTGGCTGGAAACCGGCGAGCTGGTCCACGACGAGAGCCACGTACGCGACCTGCCTCCCCTCCCCGCCAGCCCCGAGACCGAACTCGGCCGGGCGCTGGCTGTGCAGTTGGCGACGGAGAAGGCCGTCATCGGCGTCTTCGACGAGGGTTGCATGGGCATGTACAACGCCATCTTCGATGACGAACTGATCAATCCGCTCGGCATCTACAAGGAGCGCCTGTCGCAGAGCACGCTCGTCGCCGAGATGGCGCGGGTCTCCGACGAGGAGGCGTACGCCGTGCGCCGGTGGCTGGACGAGGCCGGCATGACCTTCCACACCGGCACCGACGAAGCCACCGAACTCACCGAGCAGCAACTGCTCTCCCAGTTCAAGATGTACATCGCCGCATTGCGCCTCGCCGACGACTACGGCCTGGACGCGGTGGGCATCCAGTATCAGCAGGGTCTGAAGGACACGGTGCCGGCGAGCGACCTCGCCGAGGGGCTGCTGAACAACGTCCAGCGCCCGCCGGTGCTCAGCCGCGACGGGAGCCGCGAACTGTACGCGGGCGCGGCGCTCCCGCACTTCAACGAGGTGGATGAAGGCGTCGCCGTCGACTCGCTCATCACCAACCGCCTGTGGACCGCCATGGGTCTCGACCCGGCTACCACCCTGCACGACATCCGGTGGGGGGAGCGGTACGGCGACGATTTCGTCTGGGTGTTCGAGATCTCCGGTTCGGTGCCGGCGTCCCACCACGGTGGCTACGACAAGTCGTACAGCATGCGGCAGCCGCCGATGTACTTCCCCCTGGGCGGCGGCACGCTGAGCGGCGTGTCCAAGCCGGGAGAGATCGTCTGGTCCCGGGTCTTCATCATGGCCGGCGTACTGCACGTCGATCTGGGCCGCGGCACGGTTGTCGAGTTGCCCGCCGAGGAGACCGAGCGGCGGCTGGCCGCCACCACCCCGCAGTGGCCGATCATGCACGCGGTGCTGCACGGGGTCGGCCGCGACCAGCTCATGGCCCGGCACAAGGCCAACCACGTCAACGTGGCCTACGCGCCGGACGCCGCCACCGCGGATCGCGCGCTGCGCGCGAAGGCGGCGATGTTCGCCGAGCTCGGCGTGCGGGTGCACCTGTGCGGTGCGGTGAACGAGCAGGTCCTCGGCTGAATCTCTGATCATCGACCGTTCCGGCGGGGTGTGGGGACGATCTTCGTTCCCACACCCGGGCCGAAGAACGAGCACGACCCCGACCCGGGACGCGTGTGGGCCTCAGCTCGGCCGGCTGGAGCTCTCCCGTACCTGAAGCCCGGTACGGAGGGTGACGGTCGATGGGGTTTTTGTCGGGTTCGTGATGCGTTCGGTAAGCAGCAGCGCGGCCGTCCGGCCGACGTCGTACGTGGGCTGCGAGACGGTGGTCAGGGACGGCTTGACCAGGTGTGCCCAGGGGATGTCGTCGAACCCGACGACGCCGAACCGCGCCGGCACCTCGACCCCGCGGTCGACCAGGCACTCCATGGCGCCGACGGTCATCAGGTTGTTCGTGGCGAAGACCGCGTCCGGCGGCTCCGTCTCGTCCAGCAGCGACGCCATCGCCTGGTATCCGCCCTCTTCCCGGAAGTCGGCGAACCGGATCAGGCGGTCTGCCGGCCGGATGCCACGCGACCGCAACGCCTGCTGGTAACCGCGCAGCCGCTCCGCGGCGGTCGAGATTCGGCGCGGACCGGTGATGCAGGCGACCCGGCGGTACCCGCCGTCGAGGAGATGAGCGGTGGCCATCTCCGCCCCGTGAGTGTTGTCGACGAGCACGGTGTCCAGGTTCACGCCGCGTAGTTGTCGGTCGATCGCGACGACCGGGATCTCCGCCTCGACGAGTTTGTTGATCACGCTCGCCCGGCCCGAGGTGGAGATGATGACGCCGGCCATCCGCTGGGCCAGCGCCGCGGCGACATAACGGGATTCCTTCTCCGGGTCCTCGTCGCTGTTGCACAGCGCCACGGAGAAGCCGGCTTTCTGCGCGACGTCCTCGACCCCCCGGACCATGGACGTGAAGAAGGGGTTGCCGATGTCGGAAATGATGACCGCCCAGAGACTTGTCTGGTTCAGCCGGAGGTTGCGGGCCACGGCGTTCGGTCGGTAGCTGAGCTCCCGCATCGCCTGCTGGACCCGCTCGGCCATGACGGGATCGACGGAAGCCCGCCCGTTCAGCACCCGCGACACGGTCGCCGGCGATACCTGGGCATGCCGCGCCACGTCGTAGATTGTCGTCATCGGTCTCCTGTCCTGACGTCTGTCGACGCTGGCGATCGCCGACCCGCGGTGACGACAGCGGTGACCACTCGGGCTCGCCACCGTCATTCTACGGCTCGGTAATCGATTTCCAAGCCGAGGGGCGACTGGCGTGGCGGACCGGGAGCAGCCGCGGCGCCAGCCCCCGACCGGCCGCATGACGTGCCGCTACCGTGAGACGGGCGGCGGGCTCAGCGGCGGCGGAGGCGGACACACCCGGCTGGCGCCCGGCGGGCCCAGGCGGGCATGATCAGCCCAACCTCCGTGGTCGCCCCGCCGACCCGTGGAACCGGCCCCGGTCCTTTCGCCGTGACCCGGCCCTTCCCCGACGGGCCGCCAGCAGGCGTTCCCCAGCCCGCCGGCTCCGCTGCCGGAGGCCGAGGGGCGGGAAGGGTTGACGCGATCCTGGCAAGCCTCGTACATTGCTGAGAAATCGATTGCTCGCCTACCCCACCACCTCCCGTTGGCGCAGCAAAGGGCCTGCCACAGGCCCCGGTCCGCGGTGCATCCCCCACACCAGAGAGAGGCGTTGCATATGTTTCGCTCGGACCTTCCTTCTTGGACTCCGTCCCGGCCTCCGGCTCAGCTCAGCCGCCGCTCGCTCCTGCGCGGCATCGGCGGCGGCCTGGTCGGCGCCACCCTGCTCGGCTCCACGCCGCTGCTGTCGGCGTGTGGCGGCAGCAGCGGCGGTGGCGACGCCAAGGAGCTGACGTTCTGGAACTTCTACGGCCCCAACCCGGACGGCAACCCGCAGAGCAAGTGGTTCGTCGACCTGGTCGACCAGTGGAACAAGAACAACGACGTCAAGATCAAGCTGCACTACCTGCCGGTCACCGAATACCTGGGCGGCACCGCCCTGCAGACCGCATTCTCCTCCGGCAAGGGCCCGGACATCTTCATCATCAGCCCCGGTGACTTCTTGCGGTACTACAACGGCAAGGTGCTCACCGACCTCACCCCCCACCTGGGCGGGGACGCGATCTCCGACTTCACTGACGGGGTGCTGGACACCCGCAAGGTGAACGGCAAGGTCTACGGGCTGCCGATGGAGGTCGAACCGCTGGCCATGTACTACAGCGTGGACGCCTTCGAGAGGGCGGGTCTGTCCGAGGCCGACCTCCCCAAGACGTGGGACGCGCTGCTCGACGTGGCCGGCAAGCTGACCAACCCGAAGCGGTTCGGGGTCATGTTCGAGACCGCTCCCGGCTACTACCAGAACTTCACCTGGTACCCGTTCATGTGGATGGGTGGCGGCTCGGCGATTCCGGAGAACGGCAAGCCAGGCTTCAACACCGAGGCCGTGCACAAGGCGCTCGGGTTCTGGCAGGACGCGGTCAAGTCCGGCGCCGCACCGAAGAAGACCAAGGCCGAGGGCGGCGGAAACCTGCCCGCGCACCTCGGCGCCGGCTACTGCGCCATGCAGCAGAGCGGGATCTGGTCGGTCTCGCAGATGGAGACCGACGCCAAGAACGTCAAGTACGGCGTCTTCCCGCTGCCGGTCCCCGCCGGCGGCACCTACACCACTGACCTGGGTGGCTGGGCGTTCGTGGCCAACGCCAAGGGCGGCAACCCGGAGGCGGCGGCCAAGTTCATCGCCTGGGCGCTCGGCTCGACCGACGCCGACGGCGTCGAGCGGATGCGCCAGTGGAACACCGTGGTAAAGACCAACATCCCGGCGCGCAAGTCGGTACGGGACGCCGCGACCAAGGCCGGTGCCTTCGAGAAGCCCGCGCTGAAGGTCTTCATGGAGCAGGTGGCCCCGGGCGGCCGCGGCGAGCCGCGCTACACGCCCGAGGTCTACAAGGCGGTTTCCGACGCTCTCCAGGCGACCATGCTCAACGGCGCGGACCCCGCGGGGGCCGCCGCCGACGCGGCGGGGAAGATCGACACCTTCGTGAAGGGATACAAGGGCGCGTCGATCCTGTAGCGGATCGCCCACCGCCCGGGTGCCCGGGCACGGAGAAGGAGCGAAGTCACAGTGACAGTCGTTCAACGACCGAGCCCGGGCCGCACGGCCCGGCCGGGGCGTACCCCCGGGCCGGGCCGGGGCAGGGCGTCTCTGGCCGGGCGGCGACGCCGGGAGGCCCTAGCCGGCTACGCGTTCGTCGCGCCCGACCTGTTGGGCCTGATCGTCTTCGTCGGGCTGCCGATGGCGCTCGCGCTCGGCGTCTCCCTGTACGAGGCGGACGGCTTCGGCGGATACACCTTCGTCGGCCTGGACAACTTCCGCCTGATGGCGTCCGACGAACAACTCTGGCAGAGCGTGCGGGTCACCGCGACGTACGTGGCGACGTTCGTCCCGCTCTGCTTCCTGGTCAGCCTGGGGTTGGCGCTGCTGGTGCGGGACCACTTTCCAGGGGTCGGCGGGGTACGCGCGGCGCTGTTCGCGCCGAACGTCATCAGCCTTGTCGTGGTCGGTATCGTCTGGCAGTTCCTGCTCATCGACAAGCAGGGGATGCTGTCCAACGTGCTGCGCCCGGTGGGCCTGGGCAACGTGTCGTTCCTCGGCAGCCCCGGCCTCGCCATGGCCACCTACGTCCTGATCAGCGTCTGGTTCTTCATGGGCTACAACATGCTGATCATGCTCGGCGGGCTGAAGGACATCCCGCGGGAGTTCACCGAGGCGGCGCTGATCGACGGAGCCAGCTCCTGGCAGCGGTTCCGGCACATCACCTGGCCGCTGCTGCGACCGACCAGCTTCTTCGTGGTGGTCAACTCGATGGTCGGGGCGGTCACCGGGTTGCAGGCCTTCGACCTGGTGTACGTGCTGACCCGGGGCGGCCCGGCCAACAGCACCTCCACGGTCGTCTTCTACATCTACCAGCAGGCCTTCGGCTTCAACCACTACGGCTACGCGTCGGCACTGACCACCGTGGTGGTGGCGTTCCTGGTCGTCACCACCGGCATCATGTTCGTCGCGACCCGGGGAGGCCGGTTCCATGCAGAGTGAGACCCGCGTCGGACGCCGCAGGCCCCGCATCGGTATCCGGGCCCTGGTCGCGTACCTGATCGCCGGGCTGACCGTCGCGCCCCTGCTGTGGTTGCTGGTCACCGTGTTCAAGCCGGGCGACGAGGTCTTCCGGCCGGGGCTGCCCAGCCGGCTCACCCTGGACAACATCACCTACGTGCTCACCCAGATCCCGCTGGGCCGGTACGTGTTCAACAGCGCGGTGGTCTCGGTGGCGGTCACGGTGATCGCGTTGGCCCTGCACTCGATGGCGGCGTACGCGCTGGCCCGGCTGCGCTTCCCGGGCCGGCAGCTGATCTTCAGCGTGATCATTTCCACGCTGCTGGTGTCGCTGCCGGTGATCCTCGTACCGCTGTTCCTGGTGGTGCGCGAACTCGGCCTGTTGGACAGCTACGCCGGCCTGATCCTGCCGGCGATCTTCCACGCGTTCGGCATCTTCCTGCTGCGCCAGTACTACCTGAACATCCCCAAGGAGCTGGAGGAGGCCGCCGACCTGGACGGCTGCGGCTACTTCCGGCGCTGGTGGACCATCGTGCTGCCGCTGAGCAAGCCGGCCCTGGCCTCGCTGAGCGTGCTGTTCTTCCTGGCCAACTGGAACGCCTTCCTCTGGCCGCTGATCGCCACCCAGGATCCCGATCTGCGGATGGTGCAGGTCGGCATCTCCACCCTGCAGGGCCAGTACGTCTCGGGCTGGCATTACGTGCTCGCCGCGACCGTCGTCGCCGCCGTCCCGACCGTGCTCGCCTTCCTCGTTGGCCAACGCTGGCTGGTCGACGCCATCAAGACCTCCGGTCTGAAGTAGTCCACAAGTAGGGAAACAACATGAGTTACGGCCAATACGGTTCCAGCCTGCGCGACCTGCCCAGGCTGCGGAAGAGCCGGCGACGTCGGGCCTCGAGCTGGGACCGTACCGGCGGAAACGACGACCGGCTCACCATCGCCCCCGGCAGCACCGCGCTGCTGGCCGATGTTGAAGGCCCCGGCTCGATCAACCACATCTGGTGCACGGTCGCGCTGCCGCACCGCGACGTTCCCGACGCCGTGGAGAGCGACTACCTGCGCCGACTCGTCCTCCGCATCACCTGGGACGATGCGGCGGCGCCCAGCGTGCTCGTGCCGCTCGGGGACTTCTTCGGCATGGGCCACGGCAGGACGGCCAACTTCGTGTCCGCGCCGTTGCAGATGAGCCCGCAGGACGGCAAGGCCTTCAACTCGTGGTTCCACATGCCGTTCGCCCGGCGTGCGCGGGTCGAGCTGATCAGCGAGCTCGAGCACGAGCCGGTCTTCTTCTACTACTACGTCGACTATGAAGTCTTCGAGCCCGCCGCCGCCGAGGACATCACCGCCGAACTCGGCTATTTCCACGCCCAGTGGCGTTGCGAGCGGCCGACCGACGGCGTGCCGCAGGGAGCGGAGACCAACCGGCAGTTCCAGGTGGAGGGCACCAACCTGACCGGTGACGGCAACTACGTCATCCTGGACGCGGTCGGCCGGGGGCACTACGTCGGCTGCGTCCTCAACATTCGCAACCTGCGCCAGACGAGCGACTGGAACTGGTACGGCGAGGGCGACGACATGATCTTCATCGACGGCGAACCCTTCCCGCCGTCCCTGCACGGAACCGGCACCGAGGACTACTTCAACACGGCGTGGTGCCCCACGCAGTCGCACCATGCGCCGTACCACGGCATCACCCTGCCCGGCGGCGAGAACTGGAGCGGTGAGATCTCGCTCTACCGCTTCCACATCGAGGATCCGGTGACGTTCGCCGAATCGATCCGGGTGACCATCGAGCACGGCCACGCCAACAAGCGCTCCGACGACTTCTCATCGGTGGCGTACTGGTATCAGTCCCTGCCCCATCGTCCGTTCGACCTGATGCCGGTCGCCGAGCGGATACGTTTCGCAAGGAGTTGATGAGGGCCACTAGACCGTCACCGAACGTCAGCGCTCCGGATCGCGCCCGCACACGAACCGATGCCACCGTCGGCTCCGCCGGGCCCGGTGCGCTACGGTCACGCCGGACAACCACCCGGAGGTGAGCCTCACGATGGGCTATCGGCGCGGCCTTGCCAGGAAGCGGACCAGGCCCGCGCACCGCGTGGAGATGTTCTGCCGGCCGGTCGACCAGGTCGACCACCTCGCAGCAACACGTACCACAGCGGCTCGCGGCGGGGACGCATGAACCTGACCAGGGTCGCGCGGACGGCCTCGGCGGCCATCGTCGCCGGCGTGGCCGCCGTCGCCAGCTACAGCCACATGCGGCAGCTCGCGGCCGAGCACGGCCAGTCACCCCTCCTCGCCAACCTGCTGCCCGTCAGCGTCGACGGAATGCTGATCGTGGCCTCAGCGGTGCTGGCCGACGACCGGGCCGCCGGCCGGCCCGGTCGCCTGTCCGCACGCGTTTCGTTCACCATCGGCGTCGTAGCGTCGATCATCGCGAACGTCCTGGCAGCGCCGGACAACATCGTCGCGCGATTCATCTCCGCCTGGCCGGCCCTGGCGCTACTGCTGGTGGTGGAGATGCTGACGGGAGGAGGACCGGCCGCCACCCCTGCCGTTGCCGGAACGCAGACTTCGAAGGGCGCTGACGTCCCCGCATCGGACGACCAGAGCGCCGATGTGACACCCCGGTCAAGTGCATCTCGAGCGTCGGGCAGCACCGGCACGGTGGCCAGGAAGCCGGCACGTGGCACCGGCACGGTCGCCAAGAAGCCGGCCGGTAGCGCCGGCCAACCGTCCGCTGCCGATCGTGTGCGCGCCGCGCGAGCCGCCAACCCCACCGCCACCATCGCGGACATCGCCCGCCACGCCGGCGTCTCCGACCGGACAGCGCGACGACACCTCAACGGGACGCCCGTCGGCTAGTTGATCTTGGACCGGTGCGGCGCGCCGGCGCCGCGGTGCTGCCGCCTCCTGCTGCCGGTCCGGCAGGACGCCGAGACCACCGTGTCGGCTGCCGCTGTTACGTCTCCCGCCTGATCACCGATTCCCTTGATGAAGCGCTGTCGCATCCTGAGGAGAGGTCTCATGTCGATCGCCCGGTTACTCGCCGGCACCGCGGTGGCCACCGCCCTGGTGGCCGTCGCCGCCACGCCCGTGCAGGCGGCCGTCAACGATCCGTTGTACGACAAGCAGTGGGGCCTGCGGCAGCTCCACGCCGAACAGGCGTGGGCGACCAGCACCGGAACGGGCGTGGTGATCGCGGTGGTGGACACCGGCGTCGACCTCGGCCACCCGGACCTCAAGTCCAAGCTGGTTCCCGGCGCGACCTTCGTCGACTGCGGCCCGACCTCCTGCGGAAACGGCGACTGGCGGGGCCCGAACGGCAAGCCCGACGCCGACGACGAGCACGGCACGCATGTGGCGGGCATCGCGGCCGCGGCCACCGGCAACGGCGTCGGTGTCGCCGGAGTCGCCCCCGACGCCAAGATCATGCCGATCAAGGTGCTGGAGGCGGGCAGTGGCAGCTTCGCCGACATCGCCGCCGGCATCCGCTACGCGGCCGACCACGGCGCCAAGGTGGTCAACCTCAGTCTCGGCGCGCTGCCGGGCTCCCAGGCCCTCACCCTCACCGGGCTCGAGGCCGACGCGACCGAGGCGATCGCGTACGCGCAGGCGAAGGGCGTCGCCGTCATCGCCGCCGCCGGCAACGAGACCGCACCCCTCTGCGACACCCCGGCCTGGGAACCCGGTGCCCTGTGCGTCGCCGCCACCGACCGGAACGAGGTGAAGGCGTGGTACTCCAACCTGGGGGCGAAGGCTGACCTGAAGGCGGTGGCCGCCCCCGGTGGCGCCGGCCTCGTCAACTGCGACGACGACGTGTGGTCCAGCGTCCCGGTGGGCACCGGCTCGGCCGCCTGTGGACAGGGCGACTACGAGGCCTACGCCGGCACGTCGATGGCGACGCCCTACGTGTCGGGAGTCGCGGCTCTGCTCTTCGCCCAGGGCCGCAGCCTCGACAACGTGTACTCGGTGCTGATGTCCACCGCCCGCACCCCGGTCGCCGGCCTGCGCGGCGTCTACTCGCCGACGTACGGCTGGGGCCTTGTGGACGCCCAAGCCGCCGTGGCCGCGCCGCGCACCTGACTCCGACCGGGTAACGTCACCGCCACCACTCTCGCGCGGATCGAATGCAGCTGGCGGCGGGTGGCCGTCCGGTACGGCCGATGTCGTACCCGTAGAGTCTCGCCGTGATCGAGATCGGCGCGCAGGTCGACTTGCCCCACCCGGCTGACCGGGTCTGGCACGCATTGACGGATCGAGGGTTGCTCGCCCGGTGGTTCACCGAAGCCGAGGTGGAGGCGCGGGGACGGCTGCTGCTGCACACGGCGGGGCTGCCCGGCTTCGACGCCGCCGTCGACGCGGAGGTGACCGATCGGCGGCCACCGGAGCTGATCGCTCTGCACTGCCAGGAGGCCGGCCGGCGCTCGCGCCTGACCTGTGCCATCACCCCGACGACCGAGGGCTGCCGGCTGTCGGTCCGCGAGGTCCTGGAGCACGGCACCTGGCCCGCCGAGCAGCGCGTCCACCGCGAGCAGTGCTACCAGCAGGCGCTGGACGGGCGGCTCCGGGCCATCCTTGACTGGCTGGCCTTCCAGCAGGTCGACCTGCGGCGCGGCGAGGTCGGGATGACGGCCGAGTTGCCGGTGACGGAGGCGTTTGATGACGTGCCGACCGACCGCCGCCGCCGCGTGCTGATCGCTGTCCTCGCCGCGGCAGCACTGACCATCGGTGTATCGGCGTGGACCGTGCTGCCGGACGAGCAGGAACACGGCGCCGGACCGAACCCATTGCCGGTGCTGGCGACCGCCCCGAGCGCCACGAGCCGCTCACCTGAGGCGACCGCCGCCTCGCGCCCCAAGCGGACCGCCACTCCGAGCGACCTCCGCCCGAGCCGGACCCCCACCGGGAAAGCCTCGCGCACGCCTGCCTCGATCCCGCCCTCGGCCCCTCCCGTGACGGCCCGCTACGAGACCGTGTCGACCCGGGTCTTCGGCTACACCGGCGAGGTGGTGGTGGACAACGCGGGCGGCGCGGCGGCCAGGGATTGGACGGTGGTCGTCACCCTGTCCGAGGGCGGCACGATCGCGAGCGCCAGCGGGGCGGACTGGCGGCAGGACGGGCAGGCCGTCACCTTCACCGGGCCGCCCGTACCGGCCGGGAAGGCGCAGACATTCAGGTTCGACGTCCGCGACGCGCTCACCAGGGCGCCCCAGGGCTGCACGATCAACGACAACCCGTGCGCCGGCCTGTGAAGCCGCGTCGCCACATGGCGTAGGGCATCCACCGGACGACCTGGCGTCACGGCGACCACACCCGCTCGGCCGGTCGCCGGCGCAGGTCGCGTACCTCGGCCAGCGCGGCCGCGTACCGCGCTCCCAGCTCGCGCAGGAGCCGCGGCAGCTCCTCGCCGGACGCGCTGGCATAGACGAATGCGCACTCGTCGCAACGATCCACGGGGCTCAGCGTACCGACCCACCGCCTGCCGCTTCGGGTGGCGATTGCGGCGGCCGGATCGGCTGGCGAGCAGCGCTACTCACCGGGTACGTCGGGAGGCGCGGGCGCGGCGCAGTGTCGTGACCAGCACGCCCAGGGCCACCAACTGAAGGGCGACGGTGACGGCCACCAGTAGCGGTATCGACGTCTCGTACAGCCAACCAGCCAGCGCCCCGCCAGCCGCGGCAGCGACACCGACGACCGCGGCGAAGACGCCGTAGGCAGTGGCCCGTCTGCCCGGCTCGATGAGGTCGGCGACGGTTGCCTTCAGCGTCGACTCCTGTATGCCCAGGGCGGCGCCCCACACCAGCACGCCCACCACGGCGACCCCGACCATGGCGGAGAACGCCAGCGCGGGCACGAACGCGGCCGCGACCGGCAGGACGACGAGGACCCGGGCCCCGTACCGGTCGTACGCCCATCCGGTGGCGATGGCAGCCATCGCGTCGACGACCATCGCCGCGGCGTACAGCACGGGCACCGCCGAGGCGGGGAGCAGGCCGGCGCGCACCAGGTGGAAGGACAACACCCCGAACGTCGCGAACCCCGTCATGGTGAGCCCCGTGAACCCGGCGTACACCCAGAACGTGCCCGGCAGCCGGGCGACACCCGCCGTGATCTGCGCTGGACGTGGCATCTTGCCCGCTGTCGGCTCGGTGGTCGCGCCCGGTTCGTAGCGGGCAGGGTGAGGGACGCGGACGCGCAACCACACCACCAGGATGAGCGCGAGCGCCCCGGGCACCGCGAGCGTGAGCAGCGCCGGTCCGTAGTCGTTCCCCGTTGCCGCCAGCACACCGGCCACCGCAAGTGGACCGGCCAACGCGCCGACCTGGTCCAGCGCCTCGTGCACCGCGAACCCGCGTCCGCGACCCGTCACGGCCGCCGCATGAGACAGCAGGGTGTCCTTCGCCGGCTGCCGGACGGCCTTTCCGACCCGTTCGCCGATGACGAGTGCGCAGGCCACCCACAGCACCGAGGTCAAGCCGAGCGGCGGGACGGAAACGACGGTGATGACGTACCCGGCGATCGTCCACGCCCAGAAACGACCGGTACGGTCGGCGAGCGGCCCGGTCACCAGCCGCAACACCAACGCGGACGCCTCACCGACGCCGGTGATCACCCCCACCACCAGAGCACTCGCCCCGAGGTGAGCCAGCAGGGGTCCGGTGATGGACCGGGCGCCTTCGTAGACGACATCGGCCAGCATCGCCACGATGCCGAACCACACCACGAACGGCCACGCCGACAGGTGGCCAGGGGGCTCGGCGGCTCGTCGGCTCACGCCGTGCCCTGGGGTGGATCCATGCACACCTCGTTCCTGCGGAACTCGTGCGAGTTGACGCCGCGGGCGGTGCCGAGCGCGATGGCCAGCCACCCGCCTACCACCACCAGCACTACCAGCGCCACTCGACGCCGCTGCCACGTCACGCGCGTCCCTACCCGTGACCGCGTCGATTACACGCACGAGGTGACTACGGGTGCAGCAAAGCCTTGATCACCCCGTCCTCGCGGCGGTCGAAGCGCCGGTACAGCTCGGGTGCGTCCGTGAGGCTGCCGTGGTGGGTGACGATGACGCCGGGCCGGGCCCGGCCGGAGACCACCAGGTCGCGCAGCAGCCGGGTGTAGCGGCGGTCGTGGGTACGGCCGAACCGGACCGCGACGCCCTTGCCGAATAGCGTCCCCCACGGTGCGACCAGGTCTTCGTGGCTGGTCGCGCCCGGGCGGGGGTGCAGGTCCCGGTCCGGGTACACCCCGGCAACGCCGATCGCGCCGGTCGGGTTGACCAGCCGGGCCGCGTCGGCGACGACCTGGTCGGGGCGTTCCTGCTCGGGGTGTTCGCGATCGCGGGCCTGAAACCCGACCGCGTCGATCACCTTGTCGACCCCGCTCAACATCTCCTCGCCGAGGGGCAGCCCGGCCCGTGCCCGGTCCCGGCGAATCTGCTCGACTGGGTCGCCGCGGCGGAAGTCGATCGGGACCGCCCCGATCTCGCCGGCCTTGTCCAGCCGGGCGTCCACGCAGTCCACGCAGTACACGACCCGGGCGCCCCGGAGCAGGGCCGAGTACGCGCTGAGCAGGCCGATGGTGCCGGCGCCGAACACGGCGACGGTGTCGCCGGGTTCGACCCCGGCGAGGGTGGCGGCGGCGTGCCAGCCGGTGACGAACGCGTCGGCGAGCAGGACGAAGTCGTCCTCGTACGCGTCGCCGGGCTCCCCGGGCACCGCTACGCAGTTCGCGTCGGCCCACGGCACCCGGAGCAGGTCGGCCTGGGCGCCCCGGTAGGGGCCCATCCCGGCGTAGCCGTACGCGGCGCCCGGCCCCTCGGCCCGGGCCCGGAGACAGGCGGCGGAGAGCCCGCGGGAGCACATCGCGCAGGTGCCGCAGAACAGGTGCGTGGGGATCACCACCCGCATGCCCGGCCGGAGGGTCTGCACGGCGCTGCCCACCTGCTCGACCACGCCCAGCGGTTCGTGGCCGAGCACCAGGCCGGGGCTCGCTCCGGTCCGCCCGTCGTACATGTGCAGGTCGGTTCCGCACAAAGCGCTGGAGGTGATCCGCACCAGCACGTCGGTCTCCGCCTCCAGCGTCGCGTCGGGCACCTCGTGCACCCCGACGGTCCGGACGTCCTCGTAGACCACGGCTCTCATGCGCGCCTCCTCCGGTCGGTCAGCCGGGCCATCCGTGCGCCGGGTCAGGCAGAACACGTCGAGGCAGCCAGCCGCGGCGGTCAGCACCACCAGCAGCGCCGGATCACCGCCCGCCTGGACAGGACCTGTGGCTGGACCTCATACCGTGGACGCCCAGACCTGGGATTCGAATTCCTTGTCCTGCGCCAAGCTGAGCTCGGGGCACACGGTCCGATATGGATGATGATCCATGGGAATTACCCGGACCATCGCGTCGATCATCTCCTGCGGGTCGTACTGGTTGTCGAGATACTGACTGAAGTCCGGCCGTTCCAGCAGGGCGCTCGTGTCGTTCCGCCACTGGAACATCGCCTCCACGCCCGTGTCGTTGTACCCGGTCCGGTAGGGGCCGGGATTGATTGTGGCCACTCGAATGCCGCGCGGACCGAGTTCCATTCTCATCGCCCACGCCAAAGCCTCGATGGCGTGTTTGGTGGCGGCGTAGATGCCGACCCACGGCCTGGTCCGGATGCCCGCCGCCGACGACACCCAGAAAATCTTCCCACTTCCCCTGTCGAGCAGCTGCGGGGCGAAGCCCTGGACGAGTTGCAGGTGACCGAAGACGTTCACCTCGAAGGATCGGCGAACCCGGGCCATGGGTATCTCCACCACGGAGCCCGCCTCCTGGACACCGGCGTTGAGCACGAGAATGTCGACGTCGTAGCCGAAGGCGTGTCTCCGATCGATCTCATCGGTCACGTCGAGTTTGATCGCGTCGAGCTGCACACCGTGCCGCTGTGCCTCGGACCGCAGGTCACGGACCTGGGGCCAGATCTCGGCGCCGGCGATGACGTGATGACCGGCACGTGCCAGGCCGAGCGCGGTGCCCCGACCGAGTCCGGTGCCTGCTCCTGTGATCAGGATGTTCGCCATGGTTGCCTCAGTGCTGCAGGGCGCGGGTGATCACGGTGAGATCCTCGTGGGCGAGCCCGCGTTCCGCCGCCCGTTGCCACTCCGCGGCCAGGCTGTTCGCCACGGCGAACCGATCGATGTCGACTTCACGCAGCGCCAGGTTGACGTCCTTGACGGCGAGGGAGAGCGGGTACTGCGCCGAGTAGTCGTCCCGGCCGATCCGCTGCAGTTTCTCGGCGGCCCAGGGCGAGACCAGCGGACGGTGCGCTGCCCGATGGCGTCGAAGACCGGGGCGATCCGTTCCCGGACCTGCTCCGGTCCCGAGGCGAGGATGACCAGGTGCCCCTTCTCCGCCGGGCCCCGGCTGCCCGCCACCGGCGCGTCCAGCAGCACGACATCGGGGCGCCGCTCATGCACCATCCGGGCGATGCGTTCCGTGGCGGAGACCCCGATGGTGCTCATCTGGACCCAGATCGCGCCGTCCGCCATGGCGGCCAACATTCCCTGGTCGTCGGCGATGGAGACGACCGCGTCCGCGTCGGTCACCATCGTGATCACCACGTCCGCCCCGCGTACCGCGTCCCGGGGATTGTCGGCCACCTCCGCGCCCTGCTCGCCGAGTTGACGGGCCGGCTCCGGGCGGCGGTTCCAGACGACCGTGGGCAGGCCGGCGCGGAGAATGTTCGCCGCCATCGGCCGTCCCATGCCGCCGAGTCCGAGTACGGCCACCCGCTGCGTCTCCGCCATCTGACCCCCCGGATATCCCCCTACTCGGCAGCGTAGGTCAGCGGCGGGCGACGGTTGACCGCTTCGGATTACGGCCACCCCGGGGATCCCAGCCGCCTACGCTCGTGTGGAACCGCCTGCCGACCGTGAGTGCCGAGGGCGGCCGCGGCGGGGGACGTGGCCCAGCGTGGCGGACCAGGCATCGGAGGAGACACCATGACCCAGCAAAAGGTCCGTTCGGACAGCCAGCCGCTACTACACCAGCATGGCCGGGAAATCCAGGCGTTCGGGACCGTGCGGCAGCTACCGATCGGCCTTTCACACGACGCGCGAATGTATTCGTGTGAACGGTTGAACAGGATCCTCGCCGATACCCAAATTCTGCACTCGCTCTACAAGAAGCATCATTGGCTCATGCGCGGGCCGACGTTTTACCAGCTTCATCTGCTGCTGGACAAACACGCGAACGAACAGCTCGAGCTGATCGACATGATCGCCGAGCGTATTCAGACGCTCGGCGGGATCGCGGTGGGGGATCCGCGCCACGTCGCCGAGTTGACCAGGGTGCCCCGCCCGCCCGACGGCGCCGAGGAGGTGCCAGCGATGCTCTCGCGCCTGCTGGAAGCGCACGAGCTGATCCTCAACGACGCGCACGACGCCGCAGCGCGGGTGGCGGAGGCTGGCGACGACGGCAGCAACGACCTTTTGGTATCGAACGTGATCCGCACCAATGAACTGCAGACGTGGTTCATCGCCGAGCACCTCGTCGACACCCCCATCGTCCGGGTCTAGACCGAGCCCGCCGCAAATGCTGGGAGATCGACGATGAGGGCGCGGGAGGTGCGCCACCAGACCGGGCGGGTCCTGGTGGTGGTCTGCGACAAGGGGGAGGAGGCGGTCGTCGCCGTCGGGGCGGCCCTGCGCGAGCAGCGGCTGCTCGCCGCCCGGGTGTCCGCGGTGGGCGGGTTCGCCGACGCCGAGGTCGGCTGGTTCGATCGGGAGGCCGGCGACTACCGGCGGATCCCGGTCGCCGAGCAGGTCGAGGTGCTCTCCCTGCTCGGCGACGTCGCTGAGCAGGACGGCGAGCCCGCCCTGCACGTGCACGCGGTGCTGGGACGGTCCGACGGCAGCACGGTCGGCGGGCATCTGCTGCGCGGCGAGGTCTGGCCGACGCTGGAGGTCATCATCTCGGAGGTGGCGCCGGAGTTGGCGAAACGGGTGGATTCGGAGACCGGCCTGGCCTTGATCTCCGGGGCCGACTGAGCGATCCGGTGGCCCGTGGTCAGCCCGTGGCCGTCACGCCGCCCTGCTGCACTTGGACCCGTGACGCGAACGTGCGGAAGCAGTGATCATCTTGGGGGAGGTGACGGCGGGGCGAATCGCTCCCGCCGGGCGCGCGCCGCGTCGGCGACGGCGACTCCGGCCAGGACGACGACGGGCGCGATCGCGGCTATGTGCGGCGGCGCGGGGGTCATCGCCGGGGCCATGGCGGCCAGCCCGAGCGTCCCGATCGCCCGCGACCGGGACACGCGTGCGGACACCACGTACTCGAAGACGGCTCTGCCGGCCAGATACAACGCGGGTCCGCCGAGGATGACGGCGACCCAGGTCGGGTCGGTGCGCGTAGCCGGGTGGGCAATTACAAGATCGTTGCCCGTGGCGATGGCCACGATGCCGATCACCATGAGCAGGTGGGCGAATGCCGTCAAGCCGGCCAGACGGGCGGGATGGCGGGACGCCCGCATGGCCGCCGGTAAGAGTTCGCCCGCGCGGTAGATGTAGATCCGCCAGATCAGCACGATGGTGGCGAATGACACCAGAAGGGCCGTGGTCCGGTCGGCCTCAAAGTTGCTGCCACTGTACGTGATACCCGTGATCAGGATGGGCTCGCCGAGTGCGACGATGAAGAACTGCCGATACCGCTCAGACAGGTGTTCGACCACGACCGGCAACTCCGCCGCGGGCTGCCGGCCGAGGCGCGGTGTTGGCTGGCCGAGCGCGATGCCGCCGTAGTCTATGGCGAGGGCAAGCGTCCACAGCGCCGCGCGGGGCACAGCTCCGGGGGCCAGGGCGCCGGCAATCCACGGGACGGCAGACATTCCATACCAGAAGAGCACGCGCTCCGCCCGGCGCTGTGCCGGATGGCCGCGCAGGGCGGGCACGAAGTAGAGTCCACGCCCGATCTGGATGGCGACGTAGGCTCCCGCGAAGACCAGGCCGCGTTCACCGAACGCCTGCGGGACGGCGACCGCCATCAGCAGGGCGCCGAGCATGGTCGCGACGACGAGCAGTTGGATCTCCGGCCGTTGCGGGTCGTAAATGTCGGTGACGGCCGTCGTGGCGTACCAGACCATCAACAGCGCCAGCAGCAGCAGAAGTGGCTGGCCGGATTCCAGGAGGGCGATTCGCTTATCCCCGGTCAGATGCTCAACGGCCTGCTGCGAGACGCGGGTGAGCGCGAAGACGAACACCAGATCAAAGAAGAGTTCCAGGAAGGTGGCGCGCTCCGGGCCCCCCCTTTCGCGCAGCAGCAAGGCTGCCCTGCTCGTCGCCATCAGATCGCCAGTCCTGTAAGCCGTGCTCCGTCTCGGGGCTGCTGCCTTACCCGCCGCTCCGCAGCTGATTCCGTGGGCAAGGTGCGCGACCTCGCGGTGCTTGACGGGCCCCGGGTGACCGCCCGCCCCGGATCACTCGTACTGCTCGGTGGGCGGCCTGATCCGTTGCCAGCTGTCGACCTCGAGGTACGGGATGTGGGAGTCGTTGATCCGGTCCTTGGCGGTGTGTGGGATCCAGCGGCCCCGCACCTGCACCCACGAGTCCGAGGGGAGGCGGGGCACATCACCGCGAAGACCTATCTTGATGGGTACGCCATCGGCGGCGCAGCAGGCGAGGATGATGCGCGCGAGCATGGGCTGGCCGTCGGGGCCGGTGGCGATGAAGCCGGTGAGTTCGATCTCGCGGCCCCGCAGGGTGCGGCCCTCGTCGTAGATGGCGCGGTAGCCGTACTCGAGCAGGGTGAGCTTCGCCGGATCTCCTGGGCGCAGTGGCGGGTAGGCGATCTCCTCAGTGCGGGTCAGCGCGGAGCCCGCGCGGGCGACGGTGTCCGCGCCGAGGGCGGGCGGGGCGATCATGAGCAGCCCGAGAGCCGGCAGCCGGAGCAGCCAGCCGACCTTGTGGCCGGAGCGGCCATGGTGGTGGTCGTCGTCGCGCTCCGACCGATCGCCCGGCTGGTCGCGTAGTTCGTAGCGCAGGGTCATGACGGCGGCGGCGACCAGGAGCAGGGCGGCGGCGATCAGGAGTGGTCGCAGCCCCTGCTTGACGTAGCGCAGGTACGCGTCGGTCCAGGTGGCACGGAGGATGGCGCCGCCGAGAAGCAGCATGACCACGGCCTGGGCCGGTCGGTTCACCAGAGCACCGTCCCGAGTCCGGTCGCGACCAGCACGGCGAGGGCGAACGTCGCCGGCGCGAAGCGGGCGGCGAAGCGCCGGCCGAGGATGCCGGTCTGCATGGAGATCAGTTTCAGGTCGATCATCGGGCCGACGACGAGGAACGCCAGCCGCGCGGTCAGGGAGAACTGGGACAGCGACGCGGCGACGAACGCGTCGGCCTCCGAGCAGATGGACAGCAGCAAGGCGAGCACGGCCAGAGCGAGCACGGAGAGCAGCGGTTGGGCCGCCAGGTTGTGTAGCACGGACGGGGGGACCGCCACGTTGATGGTGGCGGCCGCCATCGCCCCGACGACGAGGAAGCCGCCGGCATGGACGATGTCGTGCCGGCAGGCCGCCCAGAACGCCTCGATTCGGGGTAGGCCGTCGAGATGGGGACGGTGCGGCAGGCGGATCCACTCGGCGTGGCCCAGCCGAAGCCAGAGCCAGCCCATGAGCACCGCTACCGTCAGGCTGGCTCCGCCGCGAGCCGCCACCATCTCCGGGTTCTTCGGAAAGGCCACGGCCGTGGCGGTGAGCACGATCGGATTGATCGCCGGCGCAGCGAGCAGGAACGCCAGGGCGGCGGCGGGGGTGACCCCGCTACGGATGAGCGAGCCGGCGATCGGCACTGACCCGCACTCGCAGCCGGGAAGCACGACGCCGGCGACGCCGGCCACGGGGACCGCGAGCGCCGGGTGTCGAGGCAGGGCCCGGGTCCAGAACGACCGCGGTACGAACACCGCGATGACGGCCGAGAGAACCACGCCGAAGACGAGGAACGGCACGGCCTGCACCAGCACGGACACGAACACCGTCAGCCAGGTCTGGACGCGCGGTCCGGCGAGCAGGTCGCCGATCTGCCGGTGCAGGACGGCGATGAGGATCAGAACCACGAGGAGCGCGCTGACCGAGTCGATCGGCTCGTCCCCCACCCGCCGCAGCGGCGGATGGGTCGCGCCGTCAGGGGGTGACAGGTGGTCTGGCTCGGCCGGTGCGGCGGGGTCCGGCGTCGCCACCGGTGTGGCGGAGGGATCCATCGTGCTCAGGGCAACCACCTACTCCGACGTCGACGGCATCTTAGCGTGATCGGATGGTCACCTGGAGTGTGGCTTGGTGAAAGGCCTGCCGCACGGAAGCAGATGCAGCAGCACGGCCTCAGCAACTGGTCGGCTACGGCACGCCGAGGGTGCCCGGGCGGTTGACCAGCAGGCCGTTGCGGTCTCCCGGCGGCGGGTTCGCGGCCCGGCGACGTTCCTGTTTCACACGATAAAGGCGCTGGTCAGCCACCTGCATCAGGGTCTGAAGGGTGCCCCCGTCCCGGGGAGCACTGGCCGCGCCGATGCTCACACCGGCACGCGCGCGCACCGCCGCGTCGATTCGGGTCATGACGGTCCGGGCGGTGGCCTCGTCCGCGTCGACCAGGACGACGACGAACTCGTCACCGCCGACCCGTGCGATCGCGTCCTCGGCGCGCAGCACCTCGCGCGTCGCCGCCACGATCCACCGCAGCAGTTCGTCGCCGGCGGCATGCCCGAGGCGGTCGTTGACGAGCTTGAAGTCGTCCAGGTCCAGGCAGAGGATGGACGGTCCGGGGCGACACCTTCTCCGGAACAGCGGCTCAGTGAACTCGGCCAGGCCGCGCCGGTTCAGGGCGCCGGTGAGCGGGTCCAGTGTCGCGAGAGAACGTAGCTGTGAACGTTGCCGTGCCAGTTTCCGCGCCTGCGTGGAGCAGACCGAGATCAGCACGACCATGGCGGCGACGTAGATGAAGAGGTGACCGGGCCGAGTCGGTTCTCCGGTGACGGCCACGGCAAGGTAGGACCCGACAGTGAGCGCCTCGAGCGCGATCATCAGGCGCAGGTGTGGCATGTAGCTGGCGACGAACACGGCGGTGGTCACGAAGCCCAGGGCGGCGGGTGAGGCGGCGCCGCCGTCCCAGTGCACGCTCGACGAGGCCACGATGAGCGTGACCAGCAGGATGGCGAACGAGACGCGGTAGCCGGCCGCCTTCGTGGTCACCGTCCTCGCTGCCCACAAGCCCGCGGTGCCAGCCCCCATTCCGCAGCCGTAGGCCGCGAGCATGAGGTCCCGGTTCGGCTGGCGGAGCGTCATGAGGCAGTAGATGACGCCGACCCCGTGCGAGACGACGTGCAAGGCCGCGCCGAGCTGCATCCTGCGGCGGCGCTCGTTCACCCGATTGTCCTTCGCACCACTGCACCCCTGACGACGGCTCCAGGTGACGTAAGAGCGAAAGTCGGTCGAAGTGGCGATGTCGGTGGTCCGTGCCGAGGCCGCTCCGACGTGGCACTTTGCCACTTCGACATTGAATGTTGCGCATTAGTTCACAGTCAATACCCGAGTCGGCAACCCTGTCCGGTCGGTACGTTCCTGTAGCGCATCCCGCCACGCTCGGTCACCGGTTGGTCGCTCGGGCCTCCGGCTTGATCCAGCCGAAGGTGCGCTCCACCGCGCGCTGCCAGGTCTCCCGTTCCTCGGCGCGAACGTTAGTAGACACCGACTAGCGAGGACGAGCCGGAGCCGGGCAACCTGGCTACCGAGACGGTTTCGGCCAGGTCCGAGTTCGCCTGCGTCTGACATCCGCCGACTTGCATCCTCGCGACGAACAAAGAAGGAGACACCTCGCATGGCTGACTTCGTCGGCGCCGTAGACCAGGGCACCACCAGCACGCGCTTCATGATCTTTGATCACGGCGGCAACGAGGTCGGCCGCCACCAGCTCGAACACCAGCAGATCCTGGCGCAGGCCGGCTGGGTGGAGCACAATCCCCTGGAGATCTGGGAGCGGACCCAGACGGTCATTCAGACCGCGATGAACGCCCGCGGCCTGGCCGCCTCCGACCTCGCCGCGCTCGGCATCACCAACCAGCGCGAGACCACTGTGGTGTGGAACCGCCGGACCGGCCGGCCCTACTACAACGCCATCGTCTGGCAGGACACCCGCACCGACCGCATCGCTGCGGCCCTCGAACGCGAGGGCAAGGGCGACGTCATCCGGCGCAAAGCCGGCCTCCCGCCGGCGACGTACTTCTCCGCCGGGAAGATCCAGTGGATCCTCGAGAACGTCGACGGGGTGCGCGAGGCCGCCGAGCGCGGCGAGGCGGTCTTCGGCAACACCGACACCTGGCTGCTGTGGAACCTCACCGGCGGCATCGAGGGCGGGGTGCACGTCACCGACCCCACCAACGCCAGCCGCACCATGCTCATGAACCTGGAGACGCTGGACTGGGACGACGAATTGCTGTCGTTCTTCAACATCCCCCGCGCCATGCTGCCGCAGATCCGGCCGTCGTCCGACCCGCGCTCGTACGGGAGCACGGCGCCGCACGGCCCGTTCACCGGCCCGGTCCCGCTCACCGGCGACCTGGGTGACCAGCAGGCCGCTACGGTCGGGCAGGTCTGCTTCGCCCCCGGCGAGGGGAAGAACACCTATGGCACGGGCAACTTCATGCTCCTCAACACCGGTACGGAGATCGTGCGGTCGAAGGCGGGGCTGCTCACCACGGTGTGCTACCAGTTCGGCGCGGAGGCGCCGGTGTACGCGCTCGAAGGCTCGATCGCGGTCACCGGCTCGGCCGTGCAGTGGCTGCGCGACCAGCTAAAGATCATCAGCAGCGCCGCCCAGAGCGAGATCCTGGCCAGCCAGGTGGAGGACAACGGCGGGGTGTACTTCGTGCCTGCGTTCTCCGGCCTGTTCGCCCCGTACTGGCGCTCCGACGCCCGCGGCGCGATCGTCGGCCTCTCCCGGTTCAACACCGACGCCCACATCGCCCGGGCAACCCTCGAGTCCATCTGCTACCAGAGCCGCGACGTGGCCGAGGCCATGGAGCAGGACTCCGGGGTGCACCTGGAGTGTCTCAAGGTCGACGGCGGCGTCACCGTCAACGACCTGTGCATGCAGATGCAGGCGGACATCCTCGGCGTGCCGGTCAGCCGGCCGGTGGTCGCCGAGACCACCGCGCTCGGCGCGGCGTACGCCGCCGGCCTCGCCGTCGGGCTCTGGAAGAACACCGACGAGCTGCGCGAGAACTGGAACGAGAGCCGGCGCTGGCAGCCGGCCTGGTCGCCGGAGCAGCGCGAGAACGGCTACGCCCGATGGAAGAAGGCGGTCCAGCGCACCCTCGACTGGGTCGACGTGGACTGACGGGCGCCCCAATTCAACGATCACCGGGCGGCCGGCGTCCGTCGCCGGCCGCCCCCACCCCTTCCAGGAGAGAGAAGACGCGCTGTCCTCGCTGGCCCCGGAGTCCGCTTCGCATCCTGGTCGATCTTGAGACTCGGGCTCGTCGCCGCTGAGCGTATGTTGGGAGCGGCGCTGAGGGGATGCCGTGATCCCGATACTGATCGTGTTCGGCCTGGTATTCGGACGCTGGTGGCGGCTGTCAATCATCGCCGCCGCTCTGGCATGGCCAGGCTTGCTCGTCGCTGCCGACGTGATGGATGTCGAGCCGGGGTTGCTCGGCGCATCCGGGCTGGCCATCGCCAACACCGGCGTAGGCGTGTTGGTCCATCAAGGCATCGTGCGAATGATCCGGAAATTGCGGGGTTGGGCTTCCCCCTGAGGTTCAGGCCCCTCAATCCCTGGACGGCTGGTCCAGACTGCCGATATGGACGTGGAGCTGAGGGTTGTGCGCTCGGACGATGCAGCTCGCTTGGCCGCACTGCTGACCCAGCTCGGCTACCCGGTCCAGGAACCCGAGGTGACTGAACGATTGACCTACTGGTTCGGAGACCCCGCGAGCCTCCTCATCGGAGCCGACGTCCGTGGCGACCTTGCCGGCGTTGCCGCCCTGCACGTCATTCCGATGCTGGAAGCCACGGGCAGGTGGGCCCGTCTCGCCGCGTTGGTTGTCGACGAGAGGTACCGGGGCAAGGGCGTCGGACGAAGCCTGGTGGAGGCTGCCGAAACCCGAGCCCGAGAGATGGGATGTCGGTACATGGAGATCGCTAGCAGCCGTCGGCGCGTCCAGGCTCATCGGTTCTACCGCAGCCTGGGATATGAGGATGTCTGTGAGAGATCCGCTCGCTTCATCAAGTACCTGCTGCGGTAGTCGCGCGACCGGCGGACGATGAGCCGATCTCACCAGGCCTGCTTACCGCCGAACCTCGCCGCCCTGGCGCAGCCCCGCTCCCCACCAGCACCACTGTAGAGGGAACGGCATAGATCCCCCGACAGTACGTGTTTCCAGCGAGGGGGCGGCCCGACACCCGGCGTCAGCCCAGTTCGCCCTCCAGCCATTGCAGGACATCGGAGGTCACCGGGTCGGTAATATCGGCGAACTCGTCATGTTTCTTCAGGAACTTGGCCACGTAGGGGCAGACGGGCACGATCCGCTTCCCGGAGGCGCGCACGTCGGTGAGCGCCTCCTGGACCAGCTGAGCGGCCAGGCCCTGGCCGGCGAAGGCGTCGTCGACTTCGGTGTGGAAGAAGACCCGTTGCTGACCGCGGTCGCGGTACGCGGTCAGGCCGGCGCGCTTACCGTCGACCAGGATCTCGTACCGATGCTTGGCATCGACCCGCTCGACGATCGCAGCGGCAGACGGCTGGCTCATGGGGTTCCTTTCGAACGGAGCCGGCGCGGAGGATTCCGGCGCGGCATGATGGTGGCATTAGGCAGGGCGGGCGCCCGAAGGCGGTCCCCCGGATATCCCTTGACGACGCCGAAGCGGTCGGAGGACGCCTCCCAGTCTGCTCGGGCCTGGACGATGTCCTCGTGGGTGCGGCCGATGAAGTTCCACCACATGACGATCTCCTCCTCGAACGGAGTGCCGCCGAGCAGGATCGTCCGCGCCGGGCCGTCCGACATGTTCGCCAGCGCCAGGGTGCCGGCGCCGGGGCCGACATAGCCCAGTTCCGCCGGGCGTAGCAGGGTGTCGGCCACGCGTACGTGCCCGCTGTCCACGAGAAGGCCGTGCTCGAAGCTGGTCTCCACGGCGAGTGTGATCGCCGCACGCGGTTCGAGGGTGATCTCGGCGCCGAGCAGCGGTGTGAACGTCCGCACCGGGGAAGCGTCCTCGGCGAGCGAGCCCAGGAATACCCTGATCTCGGCCCCGTCGACCTGCACGGGTACGGGTACGTAGTGCTGAAAGTCCCGGGCAGCGTTGCGGTGCTCTTCGGGCAGGGCCACCCACAACTGGACGCCGTGGATGATGGTGGCGTGCGGAGTGGAGACCTCCGAGTGGGCGATGCCGTACCCGCCCGTCATGAGGTTCAGCTCACCGGGCCGGATGAAGGCGTGACTGCCCAGACTGTCGCGGTGCTCGATCTCCCCGCTGAACAGCCAGCTCACCGTCTGCAGGCCGGTGTGCGGATGCGGGGGGACCTCCATGCCACCGGTCGCGGTGACGTCGTCGGGACCGTAGTGATCAGCGAAGCACCAGGCTCCGATCAACGTACGGGCCCGCTGCGGCAGCGTCCGCCGCACGGACATCGCCCGCAGCCCGCCCAGGGGTACCTCCCGCGGGGAAAGCACGTCGACCCGCGGCGCCTCAGCCGGCCGCCGGGCGTCCGCCAGCTTGTAGCGCGGATCACCGGGATCCTGTTGTTGAGGGACGTGCAGTGACATTGCGATACCTTTCCGAGGGGGCTGCAAGGTATGTGGTGCCTACATGTCTCAACTCTCGTCCATCGGATCGCTGTCGCGGACAGGTAAATGCTCGGCGCCTGGCAGATATTTCTGCAAGGGTAGGTGACTGGCGACACAGCTGATCGGAACAGCTAATCTGCTGGGCATGAGCGCAGCGGATGTGCCGATCGAGCGACGGCGACCCGGCGCCGCCGCGGGCGGGCCGATCAGCCACGCGATCTTCCGGCTGGCCCGGATCCACAGAATGACCGCCGGACAACTGCTCCGCGAGGTCGGGCTCCACCCCGGCCAGGAACTGCTGATGATGCGACTGTGGGAGTCAGGGCCGCAGCGTCAGACCGATCTCGCCGACGAGTTCGACACCGACTCGGCCAGCATGACCCGCACCGTGCAGCGCCTCGAACGGGCCGGCTACGTACGCCGCGTCCCGGACCCCGACGACCGCCGCGCAACCCGCGTGGAACCCACCCCGGCCAGCCTTGTCCTCCGCAAGCAGGTCGAACGCATCTGGGCAGACCTCGAACGCCGTACGGTCGGCCGGATGGCCCCGGACGAACAACGCGATGCGCTCCGCATCGTGCACCAACTGGAAGACAACCTCACAGCGCACGAGCCGGACTCCGAGCGCAGCGTCAGCCGTTAGCAACTCGCACTGCGCGGGAAGATCCGAAAGGATGGATGGCTCGCCGTCTGGCACCAGGACTCGACGAATGACTGGTGTTTCGTCGGGTAGGCGGGCCCGCAGTACGCGAAGGCTCCAGCCGGGAGAACGCGGTACGCCGTCGCCGCCCGGGCCAGCCCACCACGGTTCGGTACCGATCGTCACGGCTGAACTGCCTGCGACCAGAAGGGATGGCTTGCGATGAAGGTCCGAAGCTCGCTGCGAGGGCTGAAGCGGAAGATGAACTCGATGGTGGTACGCCGAAGGGGCAAGGTCTTCGTGATCAACAAGGCCAACCCGCGGCAGAAGGCCCGCCAGGGCTGAGGAGGGCCCGGCGCCGCCCCTACGTCGTCCGACTGGGCGTCTGGAGCCAGGCGAGCGGCTGGCCGGACAGTGCGGCGTCGGCGAGGCGCTGGGCGGACCGGGTCTGGAGAGCGGCACATGAGCTATCGATCCACCGCTGAACGTTGTCCACGCCCTGGTGGCGGTACTCCACTGCCTGAACCAGGCACTCCAGCTTGTCGGCGTCCCGGGCGACGACGGCTTCCCGGGTCTCGCCCGCCTCGTACTCGGCGACAGCGGCGGTGATGACCTCAGCCACCGCCGGGGGGCAGGCAGCCACCTGATCGGCGGTGACGGCCGTGTTCGGTGCGGCCGTCAGATAGTGCTTGGCGATGTGTGGGATGTCGGTGACCCGGGTTTCCTGCGTGTCATGCAGCACGCACATCATCGACACCCGGGCGGGATCGGCGCCTTCCATGGCGGCCAGCATCATGCCGATCAGCGCGGTCCGGAACGAGTGCTCCGCGATCGACTCCGGGTGCTTGACTCCCGCGAACCACCACCCGGTCCGGGCTGCTCGCTTGAGCACGCCGGCTTCGAAGATGAAGGTCATCGCGCCGGTGAGGTGCTGGTCGTCGCTCATCTGGTCGTCCCTGTGCCGGAAAGCCCGCCGGTGCGCGGGCCGTAGATGATAGACGTTAGTTCCCGGCGGGGCTGCTCCGAGACCTGAATCGCCATCCAGCGGGGCGAGCCGGCCAGTGCGACCGCCGGAGGAACTCTCAGGCCGTCGGCGCGACGGCATGGGCAGGCCGGGCGCGCGGACCTCGGTGGCGGCCGGCGTCCGCCGCACATCCGCCCGCCGGTCCGTCAGGCGGTGGCCCGTACCTCCTCGCCGGGCTGGTCCGCCGGCTCCCCGGCCGCCCCTTCGACGGCCGCCTCCTCCTCGGCCGCATCCTCCGTGGACGTCCGCGCGGCGAACGCGTCGAAGGTCGCGAGCTCCGGGGGCACCGGGTCGGCGGAGGAAGGGTCGTCGGGGGAGAACTCGGCGGCGGGCCGCGGGGTCACCTGCGGGTACTCGGCGGTCTCCACGCCGCCCGCGGCGGCCGCCATCACCGCCGCGGCGGCGAGGTCGGCAACCCGCTTCGCCTCCCGCCGCACCCGGGCGCGGACCTCCTTGGCGTGCTGCTCGGCGGAGTCGGCAGCCCGGCGCGCCTCGCTCAGCCGGTTCGTCTCGGCGGTCAGGTCTCGGCGGACCTGGAGGAGACGCTCCTCCAGGTCGGCGCCCTCCTGCTCGATTGCGGAGAACTCCTGCCGCGTCCGGTCGAGCTGCTGGCCGGCGGTCTCCAGTTCGGACCGGAGCTGGGCCAGCGCCTCCTGCCGCTGCTGGATCTCCTGCTGCACGGTGGCCAGCTGCTCCTGGTTCGCGGTCGCCTGCTCGTCGGCGCGCTCGCGCACCTCGGTGGCGTACTGCTGAGCCTCGGCGACCAGCGCGGCAATGTCCCGCTCGGCAGCCGCGGCTCGGTCGGCCAGCTCCTGCTCGGCGGCGCTCCGCCGCTCCTCCAGCTCGCGGGCCATGGTGGCCTGCCACTTGGCCAGTTCCTGCTGGGCCTTGCTCCGGTTCGCCTGCACCTCCTGCTGAATCTGGGTGCGCGCCGCCTTCACCAGCGCCTCGGACGCGGAGCGAGCCTGCTCGACCTGCTGGGCGCTCTGCTCGGCGATCCGCTTCGCCTCCTGCTGAGCGCGCTCGTGGACGGCCTGACCCTCGGCCCGCAGCTTCTCCGCCGTCTCGCGGATCCCGGCGAGCTCGGCCTGCGCGGCGGCCCGTTGCTCCTCGTCCGCCTTCTCCTCCTCCGCACGGCGCGCGGACAGCTCCTCGTCGAGCTCACGCAGCTCCCGGGCGGCCTCCTCCCGCGCGGCGGTGAGCATCTTCTCCGCCTGGGCCTGCAGGTCGGCGGCCCGCTTGGTCGCGGCCTCGGCGATCGTGCCAGCCTGCTTTTCGGCCAGGTCCAGGATCTGGTCGACCATCGGACCGAGGTCGCGGAAGGACGCCCGGTCCACCTGCGCCGGACGCTGCCGCAGCTCGGCCACCTCGGCCTGCAGCCGCTGGACCTGCCTGGTCAGCTCCTGGACCTGGGCGTACGCCCGGTCCCGGTCGGCCGTCAGCGCCGACAGCTCGCCGTCCATCTGGTCGACGTGCCGGTCCACCTGCCGCTTGTCGTAGCCGCGCAGCGCGAGCTCGAAATGCGGCCGTGCGGAGACGTCGTCGTGTGGTGCGAACGGTTCCTCGCCGTTGGACATGCGCCATCCTCCGTCGGATCGCCAGCGCCAGGCCGGCGGATGACCGGCCCGCAGGGCATGATGAGGCGCAACGGTACCGCCCTCCGGAACGGCCCGTTGGCCTGCCCCACCACCCTCCCGGCGCGGTTTCGATCGGCATGGGCGGCCGACGCCCGTCGGGTCAGGTCGTGGCCGGTTGCAGGGTCGGTTCGTCGTCGACCGCCGCCGGTGCCGCCCGCCGGATCGGGGTGCACAGCCCGCCGACGGCCACCAGCAGGCAACCCGCGCCGGCGACCAGGCAGACCGTGCTGACGCCGTACCGGCCGGCCGCCCAGGTCAGCGCCGCGGCGCCGGCCGGGCCGAGGGAGAAGTGGGTGCTCCAGAAGGCGGAGGTGACCCGGCCCAGCAGGTGATCGGGAGTGATCTCCTGGCGCAGCGACATGGAGCAGATCCCACCGATGCTGACGCAGCAGAGGTAGCCGGCGGCCACGACGGTGACGGCTGGCACGCTGCCGGTCAGCCCGAGGCCGGCGATGGCGACGCCGCAGACCGCGTGGGCGCCGATCCAGGTGACGCCGAACCCGCGGCGACGCCGCAGCGGGGCCACCAGCAGCGCCCCCGCTACCGTGCCGAGGGTGGCGAGGCCGAGCACCGTGCCGACCGTCCGGTCGGAGCCGCCGAGGTCGTGTCGTACGTGGTAGATGAGCACGTCGGTGAGACCGAACGTCAGGAAGACGAAGACCGACAGCAGGACGGTCAGCGACCGCAGCACCGGCTGCCGCCAGAGGAATCGGGCGCCGGCCAGGAACTCGACCAGCGCCTTCTCCCGCCTCGGAGCGGCCTCGTCCGTGTCCGGGCTCCGGAGCCGGACGAGCCAGAGGCCCGCGGCGGAGAGCGCGAAGCTCGCCGCGTTGATGCCGACGGCCGCGGCGGGCCCGAACCGGGCCGACACCAGGCCGGCCAGCACCGGCCCGACCACGGCGGTGGCCGCCCAGGTCGCGTGCAGCCGCCCGTTGGCCTCCGTGATGTGGTCCTTGTGGACGAGATTGCGTACCGCGGTCACCGAGGCGACCTGGAACACCATTCCGACGGCCTCGCAGACCGGCAGCACGACGAAGAGCAGCCAGACCTGCGGGCCGGCGAGCCAGGCGAGCGGGATCAGGGCGTAGAGCACCAGCCGGACCAGGTCGGCGACGATCATCAGGCGCCGCCGGTCGAACCGGTCGACCAGCACCCCGCCGAACACGCCCGCACCAACCGACGCCGCGCCGGCCACGGCGGTGAGCAGACCCATCCGCGCCACCGACCCGGTGGCGTGCAACACCAGCAACGGCACCGCGATGTAGGCGAAGGAGTCCCCGGCCACCGAGACGGTCTGCGCTATCCAGTACGTCACGAAGGAGCGGTCCCGCCGCAGGGGAGCCGAGTCGGGACCGCCGCTCATCTGCCCGAGACTAGTCCGCCGACGCTGGCGCGGCGGCCCCCACTCGGGGAGACTCGACGGATCGGCCGGCCCCGCTGCGGGCCGCCGGGACGCGACCTGGGAGGGCTGAGCATGCGGATCGCCCTGTTCGTCACCTGCCTCGCCGATACCCTCTTCCCGGAGGCGGCCAAGGCGACCGTACGGCTGTTGGAGCGCCTCGGCCACGAGGTCGTCTTCCCCGAGGACCAGACCTGCTGCGGGCAGATGCACGTCAACACCGGCTACCCGGACGACGCGCTGCGGCTGGTACGCCGGCACGTGCGGGTCTTCGCCCCGTACGACGTGGTGGTCGCCCCCTCGGGTTCGTGCGTCGGGTCGGTGCGCCACCAGCACGCCATGGTGGCCCGGCGGGCGGGCGACGAGCGGCTGGCCAGCCGGGCCGAAGAGGTCGCCGGGCGCACGTACGAGCTCTCCGAGCTGCTCGTCGACGTGCTCGGGGTGACCGACGTGGGGGCGTACTACCCGCACCGGGTGACGTACCACCCGACCTGTCACTCGCTGCGGATGATCCGGGTGGGCGACCGGCCGCTGCGGCTGCTGCGCGAGGTCCGCGGCCTCGACCTGGTGGAGCTGCCGCAGGCCGAGCAGTGCTGCGGCTTCGGCGGCACGTTCGCGGTGAAGAACGCGGACACCTCCACCGCGATGCTGGCCGACAAGATGCGCAACGTGCTGGCCACCCGGGCCGACGTCTGCACCGCGGGAGACGCCTCCTGCCTGATGCACATCGGCGGCGGGCTGTCCCGGCTGAGAGCGGGCGTGCGTACCGTCCATCTGGCCGAGATCCTGGCCAGCACGGAGACCGTCGGCGCGGCGAGGGGGTGAACAGCATGACCCGGACCTTCCTCGGCATGCCGGCGACCGCGCCGCCCGACGTCGGGCACCTGCGTGGTGACGAGCCGTTCCCGGCCGCGGCCCGCCGGGCGCTGGCCGACGCCCAGCTGCGCCGCAACCTGCGCCACGCCACCACGACGATCCGCGCCAAGTCCGGCGCGGTGATCGGCGAGGTGCCGGACTGGCAGGAGCTGCGGGCGGCCGGTTCCGCGATCAAGGCCGACACCATGGCCCGCCTGCCCGAACTCCTCGAACAGTTGGAGGCGGCGGTCACCGCGGCCGGCGGCACGGTGCACTGGGCGGCCGACGCGGTCGAGGCGAACCAGATCGTCACCGACCTGGTCCGGGCCACCGGCGCCGACCGGGTGATGAAGGTCAAGTCGATGGCCACCCAGGAGATCGGCCTCAACGAGGCCCTCGAAGCCGCCGGGATCGAACCGGTCGAGACCGACCTGGCCGAGCTGATCGTCCAGCTCGGACGGGACCGGCCGAGCCACATCCTGGTGCCGGCGATCCACCGCAACCGGGCGGAGATCCGCGAGGTGTTCCTGCGCGAGATGCCCGGCGTCGACCCGGCGCTGACCGACGAGCCGGCGGCGCTCGCCGCGGCGGCCCGCCAGCACCTGCGGCGGACCTTCCTCAGCACCCGGGTGGCCCTCTCCGGGGCGAACTTCGCGGTGGCCGAGACCGGCACCCTCGCCGTGGTCGAGTCTGAGGGCAACGGGCGGATGTGCCTGACGCTGCCGGAGACCCTGATCACCGTGATGGGCGTCGAGAAGGTCATCCCGACCTGGGACGACCTCGGGGTGTTCCTGCAACTGCTGCCCCGGGCGTCGACCGGGGAGCGGATGAACCCGTACACCTCGATGTGGACGGGGGTCACCCCGGGCGACGGGCCGCAGCAGGTGCACCTGGTGCTGCTCGACAACGGCCGCAGCGCGGTGCTCGCCGACGCCGTCGGCCGGCAGGCGTTGCACTGCATCCGCTGCTCCGCCTGCCTCAACGTCTGCCCGGTGTACGAGCGCACCGGCGGGCACGCCTACGGGTCGGTCTATCCAGGGCCGATCGGGGCGGTGCTGTCACCCCAGCTCACCGGGGTGGAGGAGAATGCCTCCCTGCCGTACGCGTCGTCGCTCTGCGGCGCCTGCTACGACGCCTGCCCCGTGAAGATCAACATTCCGGAGCTACTGGTGCACCTGCGCAGCCGGGCCCCCCACCCGCGCAGCGAGGCGGTGGCGATGGCCGCGGCCGCGTACACGATGGACCATCCGCGGCTGTACGCGGCCGCGCAGCGCGCCGCGGGCCTGGGTCGGGTCGCCGGTCGCACCCTGCCCCCGCCGCTGAGCGGGTGGACCGCGAGCCGGGACGTGCCGGCCGCGCCGCCGCAGACCTTTCGGCAGTGGTGGTCGGAGAACCGGAGCGAGTCATGAACGCGCGCGACACCGTCCTGGCCCGGCTGCGGGCCGCCCTGGCGGGGGCCCCACCCGCCGTGCCCGCCCCGGCGCCCGGACACCGCCGCCAGGGCGAGCTGCCGCCGGGGCATCCGGAGCTGGTCGACCTGCTGGCACGGCGGCTGACCGACTACCGGGCCGAGGTGCACCGGGTGGCCGAGGCGGCGGTCGCCGACGCCGTGGCCGACATCCTCGCCAGCACCGGTGGCGCGGCCGTCGTGGTGCCGCCGGGTCTGCCGGCCGGGTGGCGGCCCGGCTCGGTCGAGGTGGTGGTCGACGACGACCTGCCCGCCGACCGGCTGGCGGAGCTGGACGGCGTGGTCACCGCCGCTGCGGTCGCCGTCGCCGAGACCGGCACGATCGTGCTCGACGCCGCCGCGGACCAGGGCCGGCGGGTGATCAGCCTCCTGCCCGACCTGCACGTCTGCGTGGTCCGCCCGGACCAGGTGGTGGCCACCGTGCCGGAGGCCGTCGCCCGGCTCACCCCGGGCCGTCCGCTGACCTGGATCAGCGGCCCGTCGGCCACCAGCGACATCGAACTGAACCGGGTGGAGGGGGTGCACGGCCCACGCCGCCTGCACGTCATCGTCACCGACGAGTGAGCCGTCGGGCGCGGATCAGAGCGGGAAGTACGGGCTGCCGGCCGTCAGCCGCATTGTGAAGCCGTCGGGGCCGCGGTGCATCGCCACGTGGTTGCAGGACTGGTAGGTGATCCAGAGCCCGAGACCGCCGGCCGAGCCGTTGTTGGCCGGGAGCAGCCCGGCGTACGGGTCCTTCGGTCCGTCGCCGGCGTCGCTCACCGTGACCACGATCCGGTCCGCGCCGCTCCACAGCACCATCCGCACCGGCGGAAGGCCGTGGCGCAGGGCGTTGGTCACCGTCTCGCTGACCGCGACGACCAGGTCCTCGACGTCGTCGGCGGGGAGCTGGCCCCGGTGGGCCGCGTGCACCGCGGCGCGAGCCTGCGCCGGCGTCGGGTCGGTCAGCTCGGCCGTGGGTGCCGTCCGCTGCACCGGGTCGAGCAGAATCGGCCGTGGCTCGGTCAGGTAGCTCCTCGGCTCGGTGTACACCCCGGAGGGGACGTGAGTGCCGTCCGGCATGGCGACCCGGGGATGGGTGCGCGCCACGTCCGCGAGCACCCGGGCCGAGGCGATCCGGGTGTCGTACGCGCACATGCTCCAGAGCGGGAAGTCGTCGTAGGCGTAGTTGATCGCGGACTCGTAGCGGGCCCACCAGTCCCAGGTCGAGCCGAGGACGGCCGGGGGCAGCTCGCCGACGATCCGGATCTGCTCGGCGCCGTCCGCCACGTACGAGGCGAGCAGTCGGCGGTAGGAGCGGATCGCGGCGGTCGGCCGGGCGTACACGTCGCCGCCGGGCAGGAACGTCACGCCCGAGCCGGCGGGCAGGGCCCGCCGGACCAGCTCGGCGTTGCGCTCGCCGAAGCCCACCACGGTCGGTTCGCCGGCCTCGACGCCGCCGAGCAGGAAGGGCAGCACCACGGCGAGCAGGTGCTCGTCCGAGTCGAAGAAGATGGCCTCGTGGTAGTAGCCGACGTGGCCGGCGGCGGCGCCCGTTCTCATCGGGCGGCCTCCCCCCGGACCTCGGCGCGGTCCAGCAGCTCCACCCGGCGGGCGGCGGCGGACGTACGCCGGACATCGGTGACGCCGTGCCGCCGGGCGCGGTCGCGCAGGTGCACCAGGCAGACCTGACCGTCCGCCGACGGCGTTGCGTCGCTGGTCACGCCGGGATCCCCATGGCGCCAGTCTATGGTGCTCCGGTGGATCGGCCAGTCGACGCGTCCCCCGGCGCCCGGCGACCGATCCGCGCCGCCCGGGCCCGCCATGCACCACTCCGGGGTGGGCGCGACGGACCGGAGCGGGGGCGGTCAGGCCTGCTCGGCGTACTGGCGGAGGAGGCCCGGCCAGCCGCCGTCGCTGGCCACCGCGTCGCGGACCCGTTCCCAGCCTGCGCCGTGGGCGTCCAGCCGGTCGTGCACCAGGTCGACCCGGGTGCCCCCTTCCACCGGGGTGAAGGTGACCGTGACCCGGCTGCCGGCGGCGTCGGCGGCGGGGACCTGCCACTCGGGGCCGATCAGCCAGGAGAAGGCGAAGGTGTGCGGCGGGTCCCAGGTGAGGACCCGGCCCCAGGTGCAGGTCTCGCCGGACTCGCTCTCCTCGTACACCGCACCGCCGACGCGGGGCTCCAGCCCGACCCGCTTGAGCTCGCCGGGGAGCAGGTGGTGCGAGCGGATCCACCACCGGTCGATGCCGGTGGTGAAGACCTCGTACGCGTGCTCGGGCGTGGCGGCGACCTGCACGCTGGTGCGTACGGCCGCGCTCTGGTCGGTCTCTGCTGCGGTCACTGCTCCTCCTCGGGAGGGTTCTCGGCGGCGTGCGCGAACGCCGCCAGGGCCTGCTGCCAGAACTGGTCGAAGTAGCCGCGTACGGCCGCCAGCCCCTGCGGGTCCAGCGCGTAGACGCGGCGGGTGCCGACGGCCGTCGAGGAGACCAGGGCGGCGTCCTTGAGCACCTTGAGGTGCTGGGACACGGCCGGCCGGCTGACCGGGAGGTCGGCCGCGATCTCGGCGACGGAGCGTGGCCCGGCGGCGAGAAGCTCGAAGACCGCGCGCCGGGTCGGGTCGCCCAGCGCGTCGAGCATCCGTCCTTGGTAAGTGGCCACGAACGGTAAGTCTAGACTTTCCGATGGGCCTGTCAAGACGTTATCGATCCCGCCAGGCGTCGTCGGCGCACTCAGCGAGATATGCCAGCTCGTTCGCGCAGTCGACACCTTGCGGCAATGCATCGGGCCGGAGCTGTGCACGCGCGACCACGAGGCTGCCGTTGATCTCTTCCCTGCACCGATTGGAGAGCCTCAGACATGCGTAGCTTCTGGCGCGGTGCGATCGCGGCGGCCGTAACCACTGCAGTCCTGAGCGGCATCATGGGCGCGAGCAGTGCCTACGCCAACCGTGACGACGACCACGAGGACGGACATGCCAAGGGCCGCAAGTACACGGTCGGCCTCTTCGGCGACATGCCGTACGGCGCGAAGGGGCGGGTCGAGTACCCGCGCCTGATCGCCGACATGAACGACGCCAACCTCGCCTTCTCGATCTTCGATGGTGACCTCAAGGCCGGCGGCGACGGCGCCTGCACGGACGCGCTGTACACCCAGTCGCTCGACTGGTTCAACAGCTTCGACCGCCCGGTCGTCGTGCTACCCGGCGACAACGACTGGACGGACTGCTGGGGACGGTACGGCGCGGGCACCGGAGGGTTCGACGCGCTTGAGCGTCTCGACCACGAGCGGCAGGTCTTCTACCCGACCGACCAGAGCCTCGGGCGTACGACAATGGCCGTGCGGCGGGAGAGCGAGGAGATCGGATACGAGAAGTACCGGGAGAACGTCCGCTGGATCGAGGGCCAAGTGATGTTCATCGGCCTCAACGTCCAGGGCTCCAACGACAACCTGCCGCACGCCGGCGTTGACGGCGAGACCCGGCCGGACAGCGAGATCGCGCGGATGGCCGCCGAGCACCGGGAGCGGGAGGCGGCCAACATCCACTGGCTGCAGAACTCGTACGCCGAGGCCACCCGGCTCGGGCTCAAGGGCGTGCTCGTGGACTGGCAGGCCGACCCGAACTTCAACAACGAGCAGAAGCTGCAGCCCCTGCAGTACGACGGCTACAACGAGATCCTCCCGGAACTGCGCAAGCAGGTGCTCGCGTTCCCCGGCCAGTCGGCGCTCGTCCACGGCGACAGCCACTACTTCAAGGAGGACAAGCCGTTCAGGTACGACAACGGCCAGGTCGTGGCGAAGTTCACCCGGGTTGAGACGTTCGGCGACGGCAACACCCACTGGGTGGCCCTGACCATCGACCCGAACGACCCGAACCTGTTCGAGTTCAGCCCGCGGATCGTGGCCGCCAACGTCAACGACCGCTGATACCCGCCGGCCAAGCAGCCCGCTTGGCTCAGTCCGGGCAACACGGTGACGGGTCCGCGTCCACTGACGCGGGCCCGTCAGCCCCGCACTTGGCACGGCGATCTGTCACCTGGGCTGCCTCCTCGCTGCGGCGATGGTGCTTTTTCGCGCCCGGTGGTGACAGCCCACACGGCCCAGAGCGGCCCGAGCTGATCTTCCTGGGCTTCATAGGCGCTGCGCTGAACCTACGATCATGCGCATGGAGGGTCTCTTCGCCGGCGGCGCGCTGCTCTGCGGCGGGTTCAGTTGTCTGCTGCTGCTCTGCGCCGTCGCAGCGATGTGGGCGGCTTGGCGGCCCGAGAAGCGGAAGTGATGGCGTCACGAGATCCTGACGCTCATCGACGAGGACAGGGACCGGCTCGACCGCGTGACGGTCGTCCCCGGCGCGCAGTTGAGCTGGGATCTGGGGCTCGGCGGCGGGGCGGGGCTGTCAGGGCAGGGGGTGCGAAATGCCCCGAGCGTGGTCGGTGATGGCGGCGCCGACCACCGTGGCGGTCAGCGGCAGCATCTCCAGGCAGCGGCGGACCGCCGCGGCCATCAGCACGTTCGGCACCCGCATCGACAGCGTGCAGTGTGGCACCCAGCGCCCCGGCTGGTAGTGCTCGACCAGCGTGATCCCGGCCTGGGCGAGCCGGTGGTGCACCTGCGCGTGGTGGGCCAGCAGCTCGGCGGTGGGTGCCAGCCCGAGCCAGAGCACCCGGCCGACGAACTGGCCGGCGTGCTGGAACTCCAGCCGCAGCGGCGCGGCGACCACCATCCCGGCCAGCGCGTCGGCGACCTGCTCGGGATCGAAGCGGGCGGCGACCGCGAGCGAGACGTGCGGGCGGTGCCGCTGCTCCAGCAGCGACCGCATGCTCTGCACGCCCTCGGACTCGAGCGCGTCCCAGAGCACCCGGATCCGCCGGGTGGCGTCGGTGTCCAGGTAGAGCTCCAGCGCCGCGACCACGACGATCACCCTAGAGGTCGAGGTTTGCCCGGCTCGGTGGGCGGTACTGCCCACTCGGCACGATAGCGGAGGAGCGTGGTTCGAGTGGACGTCAACGACCTCCTGACCGAGGCGTACGACCGGGTCCCCGAGCTGGTCGGCTCGGCGGTCGACGGGCTCACCCCGGAGCAGTTGCGGCGCGCTCCCGCGCCGGGCGCGAACCCGGTGGGCTGGCTGGTCTGGCACCTGACCCGGATCCAGGACCACCACGTCGCCGACCTGCTCGGCGAGGAGCAGGTCTGGGTCTCCGGGGACTGGGCGGGCCGGTTCGGGTTGCCCGCCGATCCGGACGACACCGGCTACGGCCACACCCCGGCCCGGGTCGCGGCGGTCCGGCCGGACAGCGCGGAGGTGCTCGTCGACTACCACCGGGCGGTGGTGGAGCGTACCCGGGCGTTCCTGCGCGGGCTGCGGCCGGCGGACCTGGACCGGGTCGTGGACGAGGCCTGGGATCCGCCGGTGACCCTCGGCGTCCGGCTGGTCAGCGTGCTGGCGGACGACCTCCAGCATGCCGGCCAGGCCGGCTACGTGCGGGGGCTGATCGAGCGGCGTTGAGAGGGCCCCGGACTATCAGCCCGGCCCACGCCGGTCGCCAGCGAAGACGGGGCGCGTGCCGCCGTCCGGGGCGGCCGTCCGGGTGGTTGCGGTCCCCGCGTCCGCCGGGCGGGACCCTGCGCCCGCGTCGGCTCTCCCGGCACCACCCGCTTCGGCGTCCGCCCGCGGGCGCGGCCGGGCCCCGGCGCCTCTGCTGGCCGCGGTGCCCTGGTCGGCCCCCGCTCGGGAGGCGGCCGGCCGGCGCGGATGAGCCGCCTCGCCCAGCGTGGCAGGGGAAACCGCGGCCGGAGCGTCCGGTCGCCGCCGGGCCGGCGGTTCCGGCCGAGCCGTGATCGGTGTGGCGGCGCCGGGGTCGGCCCCTGGCGTGGTCGGTGTCGGCCGGAGCGGACGGTCGGGCCGCGCCGCCGATGGTGCGGTCTGTCCCGGCGCGGGTTCCACGGCGGACGGGCTGGTCAGCGCCGACTCCGGGGCGTCCTCGCCGTCGGTGTCGGGGGTGGACGGTGGCGGGGCGGTCGCCGCGACGGTGCGCCTGTCCGGTGCGGGCGAGGGCGGCAACCGGCGCCACAGGTCGTCGATGTCGCACCGGAGGCGGGCCCGGCGCTCGTCGTCGCCCAAGTCGGCGAGCAGCGCCGCCGCCCGCTCGAGGTGGGCGCGGGCGTCGGCGTACCGGGCGGCGGTGAGGTCGCGGCGGGCCTGCTCCAGCGTCCGGCCGATCTCCCGTTCGGTGACGAGCGACTCGGCCCGCTCGGTCCAGAGCACTTCGGTGACCGGCCAGAGCGGACCGCCCGGCTCGGCCCGGGCCGAGCCGAGCCAGAGGCCACCGGTCAGCGCCACCAGGGCGAGCGTCGCGCCGGCGACGGCGCCGTTGCGTCGGTGGGGCCGGCCCGTGGCGTCAGGGTGGCGTCGCTCCGCCGGCCTGGATCGGCGCACCCCGGCCGGTACGGCGACGCCGCGCCCAGGCCGTCCGGTCCGCGCCGCCCCGCCCCGCGGCTGGTCCTCCGGCGCAGCGGCATCCGACGGCCCGGCGTCGAGCGCTGCGGCCCGGGCCACCACCCTGGCCCGCCAGTCGGCCAGCAGCGCGGCGACCGGGTCGTCCGCAGGGGGCGCTTCGCCATGACCGATCGCCTCTAGCAGTTCGTCGTCCCGCAGCACCGGGTCGCCGGGCGGGGGAGTCCGGTCGCCGGGGGTCACCGGATCACCGTGGCCAGGGTGTCGTCGGCGAGGGCACGCAGCCGGGTGAGCGCGCGGTGCTGCGCCAGTCGTACCGCACCCCCGGTCATACCGAGCACGGTACCGACCTCGTCCGCGGTCATGCCGACCGCCAGCCGCAGCACCAGAATCTCGCGATGGGTCGCCGGCAGCTGGGCCAGCAGCCCGGCGAGGCGGGCGCCCAGGTCGGCGGCGAGGGCCTGCGGCTCCGGCCCGGGCGTGGGATCGGCCGTGTCGGGCACGTCGGCGACGCTCTCGGTGCGGTCCCGGCTCGCCGCGCGGCAGGCGTCGGCGACCTTGCGGGCGGCGATGCCATAGACGAAGGCGAGGAAGGGCCGGCCCTGCTCGGAGAACCGGGGCAGCGCCCGGAGCACCGCCAGGCAGACCTCCTGGGCGACGTCCTCCGCGGTCGCGCCGCCGGCGCCCACGTGACCCAACCGGGCGAGGCTGTACCGCACGACGATCGGCCTGATCTGCGTCAGCACCTGGGTCACGGCCACGGGATCGCCTGCGACGGCCCGACGCACGACGTCGGGATCCGGTGTGTCCATCAGGTCAACGAGGCCCTTCCCGCTGTGGCTGGGTCGACGGTAGCTGTCGTCCGCCGTACCGCCAAGAGGGTGCCGTGGGGGTGTGGCGTTGGTGGTTGCGGGTGACTGTCGTATCGGGTGTTTATGGTGCTGGGCGTGGCGCACCGGGAGCGGGTGAGTGTCGTGCAGGCATACCGGTTCGCGTTGGACCTGACGCCCCGGCAGGAGCGGGTGGTGTTGGCTCATGCGGGGGCGGCTCGGCTGGCGCACAACTGGGCGCTGGCCCGGGTCAAGGCGGTCATGGATCAGCGGGCCGCCGAACGCACCTACGGCATCGACGAGGCGGACCTGACCCCGACCCAGGGCTGGCCCCTGCCCGCGCTGCGTAGAGCGTGGAATCAGGCGAAGCCTGTGGTGGCGCCGTGGTGGCGGGATTACTCGAAGGAGGCGTTCAACACCGGCCTGGACGCACTGGCTAGGGCGTTGAAGAACTGGTCCGACTCCCGCAGCGGCAAGCGCGCCGGCCGGCCGGTCGGGTTCCCCCGGTTCAAGTCCCGGCGCCGGTCGACCCCGTCGGTGCGGTTCACCACCGGCGCCATCCGCGTCGAGCCGGACCGCAAGCATGTGTTGCTGCCCCGGCTCGGCCGGCTGAAGCTGCACGAATCGGCCCGCAAACTCGCCCGCCGCCTCGACGCGGGCACCGCCCGGATCTTGTCCGCGACGGTGCGCCGCGACGGCGGCCGCTGGCACGTGGCGTTCTGCGTCGAAGTCGACCGCGCCGCGCGCACTCCACACCAGCCACAAGCGGTGGTCGGCGTGGACCTGGGTGTGAGGCATCTGGCGGTGCTGTCCACCGGTGAGGTGGAGCCCAACCCGCGCCACCTGGACGTCGCCGGCCGCCGGTTGCGCCGCCTCGCCCGGCGCATGTCCCGGCGGGTCGGCCCCGACCGGCGCACCGGCCGCCGTGCGTCGAAGCGGTGGGAACGGGCGCAAGCCGCGCTCGGCCGGGCGCACGCCCGCGTGGCGAACCTGCGCCGTGACGGCCTGCACAAGCTGACCACCCGACTCGCCCGCGCCTGCGGCACCATTGTGGTGGAAGACCTCAACGTGGCCGGGATGCTGCGCAACCGCAGGTTGGCCAGGTGCATCGCCGACGCCGGGTTCGCCGAGCTACGCCGGCAACTCGGGTACAAGACGGCGTGGAATGGCGGGCGGCTGGTGGTGGCCGACCGCTGGTATCCGTCCTCGAAGACCTGCTCGGGCTGCGGCGCGGTGAAAACCAAACTCGCCCTGTCCGAGCGCACCTACACCTGCACCCTGTGTGGTCTGGTCCTGGACCGGGACGTCAACGCCGCACGGAACCTGGCCGCGCTGGCGGTCACCGTCGCCGGGAGTGGCCCGGAGACGCGAAACGGACGCGGAGCCGACCGTAAGACCCCACTCGCGGGGCCGGTGACTGTGAAACGTCAACCCGGCACCGCCACAGCGGGCAAGACCGGGACCGTCCCACCGCAAGGCAGGACATCCGATCACATGCTTACCAAAGCATCATGAGAGGAAACGGATGAAACACCGCGACGGCTCGCGGCGATAACCCGGCAGGAGGCCAGTGGCCCGCCGACCTGACGTCGTCGACGCCGGGTCAGTCGTTGTGCGGCTTTTCGGCCAAATTTATATATTTCCAATAACGAATGTCTGCACACCCTGGTCCGGGCTCCTCCGGTTGCGACAACCTCGGCGTGGGCCAACCGCCCCTACCGCACGTGGAGAGGAACCCCCATGCGCAAGACACTGGGCGTCGCGATGCTGACCGGCATCGTCGTCGCCGCCTCGGCGACCGGCGCCACCGCCGCCCCCCGAGCCGAGGCGGACAGCGGCTACATCGTCGTCCTCCGCGCCGACGCCAACTCGTCGTCGGTCGCGGCCGAGCAGGCCAGGGCCAACGGCGCCACCGTGGGCCACGTCTACGAGTACGCCCTGCGCGGCTACTCCGCCCGGATGAGCGCCACCGCCGCCGCCCGGATCGCCCGGGACCCGCGGGTGCTCTTCGTCCAGCCCGACGGGGTGGCGACGGCCGACGCCCAGACCACGCCGACCGGCATCAACCGGGCCGACGCCGAGCTGAGCCCGACCGCGAAGATCAACGGCGTCGACGAGCGGGTCGACGTCGACGTCGCGGTGATCGACACCGGCATCGACCTCACCCACCCCGACCTGAACGTCTACACCGCCGGCGCGAAGAACTGCTCCACCGGCAACAGCGCCAACGACGGCAACGGCCACGGCTCGCACGTGGCCGGCACCATCGGCGCGCTCGACAACGGCGTCGGCGTGGTCGGCATGGCCCCGGGGGCCCGGGTGTGGCCGGTACGGGTGCTCAACAACGCCGGCAGCGGCTCGTTCTCGGACATCATCTGCGGCATCGACTACGTGACCGCGCACGCCGGCGAGATCGAGGTCGCGAACATGAGCCTCGGTGGCTCCGGCTCCGACAGCGCCTGCGGCAGCAACAAGGACGCCATGCACGAGGCGATCTGCCGGTCGGTCGCCGCGGGTGTCACCTACGCGGTGGCGGCCGGGAACGAGACCGACAATGCCGCCAACCACGTGCCGGCCGCGTACGACGAGGTCATCACGGTCAGCGCGCTGGCCGACTTCAACGGGCAGCCCGGTGGCGGCGCGGCCCCCACCTGCCGCACCGACGTGGACGACACCATCGCCGACTTCTCCAACTTCGGTGCGGACGTGGACCTGATGGCCCCGGGCGTCTGCATCTACTCCACCTGGAAGGGCGGCGGCTACAACACCATCTCGGGCACCTCGATGGCCAGCCCGCACGTCGCAGGTGGGGCGGCGCTGTACAAGGCGACCCACCCGACGGCCACCCCGAGCGCCGTCAAGTCGGCCCTCCAGTCGGCGGGCACGACCAACTACAGCTGGCCCGCCGGTGACCCGGACGGGATCCAGGAGAAGCTGCTCAACGTCGCCACCTTCTGACCGTCGATCGTCGACCGTTCCGGCCCGCTCGGGTCGGAACGGTCGACTATCCCGCCACCCCTTCGGCGGCGGGCGGCGTCGTCGCGGGTGACCCCGCACGCAACGACGACCGCCGGCTCAGCGGGGTCCGGTCGGGCCCGGGCGGCTCACCGACGGACCGGCGGGTCGCTCGGTCGATGGGCCGGTGTGGACGGTGCGTTCCCCGGTCGGCCGGTGTCCCGCCCGGGTCGGGCGGTGGCGTCCGGGCCGCCCTGGTCGTCCCGACCCGCGAGCAGGCGGTCGCAGAAGCCGGGCACCTTCTCCCGCCCCCCGGCGGTCGAGACCAGTTCGGCGAAGCGTGCCGTCTCCAACGCCCGGCCTCGGGCTTCGCCCTCCTCGGCCCGGTACGCGGTGCAGAGCCCGACCAGGGCCGGGGTGGCGGGGGGTAGACCGGACTCTCCGGCGGCGGTGGGGGAGGCGTCGGGGCCGGTGGTCGGCGACGGTCGCCCGTTGGCGGTCGCGCTCGGCGACGTCGTGGCCCCGTCGGCGCCACCCAGCGGGCCGGGCAGGGTACCGGTGGCGGCGGCCAGCGCGACGCCACCGGTGGCGGCGGCGGCGAGCAGGGCCGCCAGGGCAACCTTCGCGCGGAGCAGCCCGGCGAGCACCCTCCGCTCGGGGCGGGATGTCGCCGCGGAGAGGGCGCCCGCCCGCGCCAGGCGGAACGCCTGCAGGGCGGCACCCTCGCCGGTGAGCTCGTGCGGGCGGGGAGCGGCGCGGACGGCGGTGAGGAGTTGGACGAGCGCCTCCGGACCGTCCTGCGGGTAGGCGACTGGACCGACGAGCAGTCGCTCGACGGTCTCCTGGTCCATGCGGTGTGCGTTCATCTCGTGTCCCTCAGCGCCGTCGGTGGCCGCGACGTCACATCGGGACGCTGGGTCTCCCTCGCCCGCGCGGGTGAGATCGATCACCCACCTGTCGGGACCATGGACTGAATGGCCTCAGCCCATGGTCTTCGCGCCGTCGATCGACTCGCGGAGGATGTCCGCGTGCCCGGCGTGCTGGGAGGTCTCGGCGATGAGGTGGAGCAGCACCCGGCGCACGGACCAGCTCGCCCCCGGCTCGAACCAGGGGGCGACCGGCAGCGGGTGCGCGGCGTCCAGGTCCAGGGTGGCGACCAGCTCGTCCGTCGCCCGGGCCACCCGGTCGAACTCATCGAGCAGGCCGGCCAGCGTCTCGCCCTCCCGCATCCGGAACTGGCCGTCCCAGTCGACCGGCTGGCTCTGCATGGCCTCGGCGCCGCCCACCGCGAACCGCATCCAGCCCTCCTCGGTCAGCGCCACGTGCTTGATCAGACCGCCGAGGCAGAGCTCGCTCACGGTGCTGCGGAACGCGGCCTGCTCGTCGGTCAGCCCGTCGACGGTCTGCCGGAGGAAGCCGCGGTGCCGGCGGAGTGTGGCGAGCAGATCTGCCCGCTCACCGGTGAGGACCTGCTGGGAAATACTCATGATGCCCGCCCTTCGGTGACGACTACGACCACGGTAGGACCGTCCACACACAGTTCCGGCCTCCACGGCGGAGATATCCCGCCGGGCGCCCCGCGCGGGCTGCCCACCGGTTGCCGATCCGCCCAAATGGCGGTGAACTGAATTACATGGGTGTAATCAAGGTCGGCACCTCGTCCTGGGCGGATCAGCTGCTGGTCCGCTCCGGCTGGTATCCCCGCCAGGTCAACACCCCGACCGGCCGGCTCGGTTACTACGCCGAGCGGTTCCGGCTGGTCGAGGTGGACACCTCCTACTACGCGATCCCGCTGCCGGAGACCGTCGAGGGCTGGGTCGCGGCGACACCGCCGGGTTTCACCTTCGACGTCAAGGCGTTCCGCCTCTTCACCGGGCACCACACCCCGGTGGCGGCGCTGCCCCGGGACCTGCGGCCGACCGGCGGCCCCGCCCGGATCCGCTGGCGGGACCTGCCCGTCGAGGCGTACGACGAGCTCTGGGACCGGTTCCGGGCGGCGCTGGCGCCGATCGCGGCGGCCGACCGGCTCGGCGCCGTGCTCCTCCAGTTCCCGCCGTGGCTGGCCTGCGGCGCGGCGGCGAAGCGGCGGATCGTCGAGCTGGCCCGGCGGTGTCGGCCCTGGCGGGTCGGCGTGGAGCTGCGGCACGCCTCCTGGTTCGCCGACGACGAGGTCGTGGACACCGTGACCTTCCTGCGCGAACACGACCTGACCTATGTCTGCGTCGACATGCCGCAGGGGCATGCCTCGTCGGTGCCGCCCATCCTGGTCGCCACCGCCGACCTCGCCGTGGTCCGGTTCCACGGGCACGGCACCGCCTGGGAGAGCGGCGACAAGCAGGACAAGTTCCGGTACGCCTACGGCGAGGAGGAGCTGCGCCGCTGGTCCGTGCTGCTGACCGAGCTGGCCGGGCAGAGCGCCGAGCTGCACGTGCTGATGAACAACTGCTGCGGCGATCAGGCCCAGCGCGACGCGACCCGGCTCGCCGGACTGCTCGGCGTCGACCCGAGCCGGGAGCGGGCCGCGGCCGGATCCTGACCCGCGCGTGGACGGCGTCGTCAGGTGCCGGGGGCGACCTCGATGATCACTCCGCTGGCCGGACGGGTCGGCATCCGGTGCAGCGGGATGTCGAGATCCTGCTCCGGCAGCCGATGATCCAGTCGGGCCAGCCGGACCGCGAGCGCCCGCAGCAACGCCACGGTGATCATCTCCCCCGGGCACCGGTGCCCGGTGCGCGGATCGCCGCCGCCCTGCGGCACCAGCTCGAACTCGCCGATCTCCCGGTCGACGAAGCGGTCCGGGTCGAAGCGGTAGGGATCCGGCCAGCTCCGCGGGTCGTGGTTCTGCCCGTACAGGTCCAGCAGCACGATCGCGCCGGCTGGGATCCGCTCACCGCCCCAACTCAGCTCGGTCACCGCGCGCCCGCCGACGAAGGGCGCGAAGGGGTAGAAGCGCCGAATCTCGTGCGCGTACGCCTCGGCGAACGCCGGGTCGGCCGCGGCCAGTCGCCGGCGGTGCGCCGGCCACCGGTGCAGCGCATGCCCGGCGAACGTGACGAACCAGGTCACCGCGACGGTCGGCCGGACGATGTTCAGCAACTCCACCGCGGCGGTACGCGGGTCGAGGAGGCCGCCATCGGCGTCCCGGTGCGCGGCGACGGCCTCGACCGCCGAGCCGGCCGGGACGCTTGCGTCGCCCCGGCGCACCCGCTGGACCAGGTCGTCCAGCCAGGCCTCGCGCCGGGCCCTGGCCCGCCGCGCCCGCCAGTGCCGGGGGCCGGCCGAGGCGAAACCGTCGACCAGGGCGACCAGGTCGGTGGCGACCTCGGGCACCTCCGGCTCGGCCAGCGGCACGCCGGTCCAGTCGCAGACCGCCCGGGTCAGCACCTCGGCCGTGGCGTCGAAGAGCACCACCGTCGGGCGGTCGGCCCAACCCCGGGCGGCCTCGTCCCAGGCGCGCTCGGCCCGGGCGACCAGGCCGTCGATGCCGCCGCCCATGAGCAGCCGCGTGAAGAGCGCCTTGCGTACCCGGTGGGCCTCGCCGTCGAGGCTGTGCACCCCGCCGTGGCCGAACAGGGTGCTCTGCACCGGGCCCGGGATCGCGTCCTGCCGGCGGATGTGCCACTCGTCGTAGAAGAACCGGGCCGCCTCCGGCCCGTGCAGCGCCACCGCACGCTGCCCGCCCAGGCGGGTGGTGAGCACGTCCGAGTCCGCCCGGCGCAGTCGGTTCGGCAGCCAGGCGTACCCCTGCAGCACCAGCCGCAGGGTGTCGTCGAGGTGGCGGTTCCGGACGCGGGCCATGGCCCCTTCCTGCCCGCGTCGCCGGCCGCCAAACGCGGAGGCCACGCGCTGCCCGCGCCGCGACCGGCCGGTGCGGAGGCACCGCTCTGCCGGGCCCCGGGGCCGCGACCGGCCGTTGATGAGGCCAACCGACCTGCCCGCTACGCCGGTCACCCGCGCCGACTGACCCGCTCCGGGCGCATGCCGGTCGCCTCCTCCAGCGCGTTGTCCGGCAGATCCTCGCCGACCTGCTCGTCCGGGAAGGACCGGCGAGCCGGCGCGGGATCGGGCGCCCCGCCCGGCCCCGCCTCCTGCATGCGCGTCGGTTCGACCGACCCGAAGCCGTGCCGCCCCGCCGGCCTCCGTTCCGCGACGGGGGCGCCGGCCCGGCGCTCGCCCCGCCGACCCTCGGGCACCGCGGTGTCCTCGCTTCCCTCGTCCATCGGCGAGTCCTGGTCCGCGCCCCACGGCGCGTCGGCATCGAACCCGTCAGTGGTGCCCCACGGCGCCGCCGACTCCGGCCCTCGCTCGCCGTCCCTGCCCCGTCCGCCCTTGCTGGTCATGGCCACCTCGCCTGGTCGGTTCGCCCCTGTGGGCGCTGATTGCCCGTCACCGCGCCGGTCATGCGCCGCCGACCGCGGCCCGTTGTCTCCGCCGCCCGACGCCGGAGAGGCCGGCGGCCACCTTCGGGTCGCCGGCCCGCTCGACGGGTGGGTGGGTCAGCCGGCCATCGCCATCCGCCGCTTGTTCGCGCCCTTCGCGCCCATCTTGCCGAGCTTCGGTGCGCCCTTCACGGTCATCTTGCCGAGCATCGGTGCGCCCTTCGCGCCCATCTTGCCGACCTTCGGTGCGCCCATCGCGGCCATCTTGCCGATCGCCATCGGCGCGGCCATCATGCCGCCGGCCCGGCCGAGTATTCCCCGGAACACCTGGCCCGGCTTCTGCTGCTCGCTCATGTACGCCGTCACCACCACCAGCGCGCCGGTCAACGCCGGGACCGCCCACTGCAACAGCTTCAGCTGCCGCTGGCAGGAGGCGACGTTCGACGGGGTCTGGTGGTTCGGCTCGGTGGTCCCATCGACCGGCGTGCCGCCCGCCTTCTCCAACCGCTTGCCGAGCAGCCGGCTGTAGCCGGTGACGGCGAGCGCGCCGAGGGTCAGCCCGGTCTTCATCGCGCTCATCTTCGCCACCCCCGACTGGGCGGCGACCCGGGGGCTCTCGGTGACCAGCTCGCCCACCGAGCCGGCGAGGTGCGCGCCGATCGCGGCGGCGTTCACGGGGGTCCACCGGGCCCAGCCCGCCGAAGCGACCGGTAACCGTTGGGTCGAATCGTCGACCCGTGCCGCGGCGCCGTTGACGCCGAGCGCTCCCATCAGCGAGCCGCCGAACCAGGCCGCCAGGCCCAGATCGTGCATCGAGCGTAGTGCGGTGTGCCGTTCGGACATCTGATCCCCCTCCGCCGTGTTCGGGCGCTGCCGCTTACCCGCCATCCGGGCGAGTACGCACCCGGGTTTCGGGGCGTCGGGCTGGCCGGCGCGCGCTGCGCGTCCGGTTCCGGGCGGCGCGTCCGGGTCGCGCCGTCGTCGGAAGGAGTCGACGGGGGCGGTGCGGGTAGGCCGAGGGCACGGACCACGAGTGGGAGGAGAGCCGGATGACGCAGGCCGACGAGAACCGCGAGAAGACCGCCAAGACGGACGCGTTGCTGATGCGCCCGGGCAACGACCCGCACCGGTATGCGGGGCAGGAGCCCCCGCCGCGGGAGCGGGGCGAGACGCGGGTCGAACGGGACGGTCAGATGGTCCCCGTGAAGCAGGAGGAGTGACCCAGGTCGGTCGGGCGGTGCCGGCCGCCGCCCGACCGACCGGTCCGGTCAGCGGCGAGGCAGCGTCGCGGCGAACGCGGCCACCCGGGCGGCCAGCGCGGTCGCGGCGCGGACCCAGGTGAAGTGGTCCAGCGGCGCGCCCGCCTCCGCCACCGTGTAACGGTGCCGGGTGACCGGCGCGGCGGTGAGCTTGCCGCAGAGGTGGTCCATGGTGCCGTGCGGCGTGTACTGGTCGTCGTCCACGCTGATCGCCAGCACCGGCGTGCGGACCGAGCGCACGGCGGCCTCGGCGTCCACCCCGTCGAGCATGGGGAACCGGCCGGTCCGCGCGGTGTAAGCCCAGTCCCGGATCACCCCGCGCGCCTGCCGGCCGCCGAAGCCCCACCCCGGCCAGACCCCGAGCAGCCGGGCGGTGGCCGCGATGCCCTGGGTGTACGGCAGCACCCCGTACCGGCGTGGGCCGGGGTAGGCGCGCCAGAACGGCACGCCGACGGCGACGAGGGCCAGTCCGTCCACCGCGTCCCGATCGTGCAGGCCCTGGTGCAGCAGCGCGACCTGCCCGCCGAGGGAGTGCCCGAGCAGCAGCCGGGTGCGCCCGTCCAGCCGGGGCTTGAGCGCCTCGAGCACGGTGCCGACGTCGCCGGCGAGCTCGGCGTAACCGTACCGGCAGGAGCGGGCGGGGACGGGGGTGCTCTCGCCGGTGCCGCGCAGGTCGGCCACGGCGACGCCGAGGCCGGCGGCGCGCAGCGCGGCGGCGAACGGCCGGTAGTACCGGGCCCGGACCCCCATCGCCGGCCAGATAACCACCATCGGCGCGTCCGGCACGCCGTTCGGATCGGGGTACGTCTGCACCCCGATCCGGCCGCCGTCGATGTCGATGAACTCCTGGCTGTACTCCACGCTCCCGCTCACCGGCTCAGCCTAAGGCTGAAAGCTACCGGCGGGTAGCACGGGTGTTAACAGGGGCCCCGGCTTTAGCGGAGGCGTCAAGGGGCCGTTCCGTCCCGCTCAGGCTGCGGTCGACGGCGGCGAGCACCGTCGGCACGTCCAGCGCCGCGAGCGCCGGATGCGGCACGGCGTCGGCCGGTCGCTGTGGCCCTACCCAGAGCGCCTGGTGCCACGGCCGGTCCGGCGGCGGCCCCCACCGCGTCGGGGCGACCGGCCCGAAGAGCAGCACGGACGGGACGGCGTAGGCGGTGGCGAGGTGCCCGATGCCGGTGTCGCCGCTGATCACCAGGCGGGCGTGGGCGACCAGCTCGGCAAGCTCGCCGAGGTCGGTCTTCCCGGCCAGCACCGCGGCGGCGGGCAGCTCGGCCCGGCGCGCCACCTCCTCGGCGATGCCCCGCTCCCCGGGGGCGCCGGTCACCACCACCCGGTGCCCCCGCCCGGCCAGCTCCCGGGCCACCGCCGCGAAGCGGGCCGGCGGCCAGCGCCGCTGCGCGGCCTTCGCTCCCGGGTGGACGATGCTCACCCCGGCCGGCACCCGGCCCGGCTCGGGGCGGCGTAGCGCCAGGTCGGTCCGGTCGGCGGGAATGCCGTACCAGGCCAGCAGTCGGCACCACCGGTCGATCTCGTGCTCCTCGGCCCGCCAGTCCGGGCCGTCGAGGTGCCCGGCCTCGGCGTTGGCGAAGGCGAGCAGCCGGCGCGGGCGGGCGGCGGCCAGCATCCGGTGCGACCGCGGGCCCCGCCCGTGCAGGTTGACCGCCAGCTCCGGCGGCGGTCCCGTCCACTCCAGGTGGCCCAGCCCGTCCGCCTCGACCAGCCGGTCGATCCCGCCGACCAGCTCGACCAGCGGGGTCAACCAGCGCGGCGCGACCAGCGCCAGCTCCCGATCGGGGTACGCGGAGCGCAGCGCCCGCAGCGCCGGCACCCCGGTGACGAGGTCGCCGACGCCGAGCGCGCGGAGGACGAGGATCACGGGTACGACGACTCCTGCTCGGCACAGACCACCAGCTCCCGTACCGCGCAGCCGGCGGGCTGGGAGAGGGCGAACATGATCGCGGCGGCGGTGTCGGCCGGGTCGTTGAGGATCGCGTCCGGGCCGGGCTGGTACTGCTCGTCCCGGTCGTCGAAGAACGCCGTCCGCATCCCGCCCGGGATCAGCAGCGTCACCCCGACCTTTCCGGCCAGCTCGGCCGCGAGGGCCCGGGTGAAGCCGACCACCCCGAACTTCGCCGCGCAGTAGGCGGTGGCGTCGCTGACCGCCTTGACGCCCAGCGTGGAGGCGACGGTGACCACCGTGCCGTGCGAGCGCTCCAGGTGCGGCACCGCGGCCCGGATCACCGCGGCGGTGCCGAGCAGGTTGATCGCCACGATCCGGTCCCAGGTCTTGCCGGGGACGTCGGCCAGCCTGCCCGGCACGTCCATGCCGGCCGCGGTGACCACGCCGTCCAGCCCGCCGGCCTGCTCGGCGAGTTGCCGGGTGGCCGCCTCGGCGGCGCGGGTGTCGGCCAGGTCGCACTCGACCCACGGCACCCCGTCGGGCGGCGGCTGCCGGTCCAGCACGTACGGCCGTCCGCCGGCCTTGGTCACCGCGGTCACCACCGCCGCGCCGAGGCCGCTCGACCCGCCGGTGACGAGGACGGCCGATCCGTTCATGTCCCTGCTCATATCGCTCCCTTGACGAGATGGAGGCCGCGCCGGCGCGCGGCGCTGATGGTGCCGGTGGTGGACCGGCCGGCCAGGTACGGGACGGTGACGACCCGCCCGCCCCAGCGGTGGATCAGCTCCGCCTCGGGAAGTTCGGGGCCGCCCGCTCCGGCGTAGTCGCCGCCCTTGACCCAGACGTCGGGGCGCAGCCGGGTCAGCACCCGGTGCGGGGTCGGCTCGTCGAAGACCACCACCGCGTCGACGCAGTCCAGCGCCGTGAGCAGCCGGGCCCGGTCGGCCTCCGGGTTGACCGGTCGCTCCGGCCCCTTCAGGCCGCGCACGCTCCGGTCGGAGTTGAGGCAGACCACCAGGCAGTCGCCGAGGCGGCGGGCCGCCTGGAGGGTGGCGACGTGCCCGGCGTGCAGGATGTCGAAGCAGCCGCCGGTGGCGACCACGGTGCCGCCGTCGGCGCGTACCTCGGCCACGAGACCCTCGGCGGTGCGCGCCGGCGCCAGGGCGGGCCGCCGCTTCCGCTCCCGGTGCAGGCCGGCCGCCCCGCCCGCCGCGACGTACGCGGACGCGGCCGCCACCGCCTCCCCCACCGCCTCGGCGACCGGCGCGCCGTCGCCGAGCGTCAGCGCGGCGGTGGCGGCGAACCGGTCGCCGGCACCGCAGGCGTCCTCGACGCGGTCCAGGGCGGACGGTGGCGGGACGACCAGCGGGGTGCCGCCGGAGTGGCAGAGCACCGCGCCGTCCGCGCCCATGGTCACCGCGACGGCGCCGACCCGCCAGCGTCGGCGCAGCTCGTGGCCGGCGCGGGTGGCGGTGGAGAGCGGCGAGCCGGCGCCCGCGTCCCCGGTGAGCTGCCGGAGCTCCGCGAGGTTCGGGGTGGTCAGCCGGGCCCCGGCCACGGCCCCCGGGCCGCGCGGATGCGGGTCCCAGACCACCGGGGCGGAGGAATCGGCCAGCGCCGCCCGCAGCGTCGGCTGCCGGACCAGCCCCCGGCCGTAGTCGCTGACCAGGATGGCCCGGGCACCCGCCAGCACCTCCAGCGCCGCCTGGGGCGGCTCGCCGGGTGGCTGCGGGTCGCCGCCGCGGTCCAGCCGGAGCAGCGTCTGCCCGCCGGACCGTAGCCGGATCTTCTCGGCGGTCGCGCCCGGCAGGTGCAGCGGGAAGAGCTGCACCCCGGCGGCGGTGAGCAGTTCGGCGAGCCGGGCCCCGCCGGCGTCGTCGGCGAGCGCGGTGACCAGCGCGACCTCGGTGCCCTGGGCGGCGGCGAGCAGGGCGGCCAGGCCGGCACCACCGGGCCGGTCGATGCCCGAGCGCTCGTCCAGCACCGGTACGGGCGCGTCCGGGCAGACGCGGCTCACCGTCCCGGTGACGTCCCGGTCCAGCAGCGCGTCGCCGACCACCACGAGCGGCCCGTTCACGATTCCACCCATCCGGTGCCGGTGGACCGCGGCCTGTCGCCGCTCGCCGGACGGCCGTCGCGCGCGTGCCGGTTGGGCGGGTCTCCGTTCGTGCCGTGCCCGCTTGCGCTGTGGCCATCATGGTCGTTGCGTCCGTGGCCGTTCAATGCGTGCCCGTCAACGCCGTGGCCGTTGTGCCCGTGCCCGGCCACGCCGTGGCCGTCCATGGCGTGCCCGTCGATCCCGGGTCCGTTCCAGCCGTGGCCGTTGCGTCCGGGCGTGGCCCGGGCCACGCCGATCCCGGCCAGCACCGGGCCCGTCCAGCCGGCGGACACCGGGCGGGTCCGCCGGTCGTCGTCGGCCTGCCCGTCGCTGCCCGCACCGGGCCACCGGGCGGTGCCGGTGGTCGTGGGCGCGGGCCCGGTCGTCGTGGGCAGTTGCCGGACCAGCGGCAGCGCCTGCTCGACGTACTCGCAGAGCAGATGCGTGGATACCAGGTGGAGTTCCTGCACGACCTGGCCGTCCGGCGACGGCACGGCCAGCACCTCCTCGCAGAGGTCGGCGAGGGGGTTGGGGGTGGGTCCGGTGAAGGCCCAGCAGCGCAGGCCGGTGTCGCGGCCGGCGTGGGCGGCGGTGAGGAGGTTGGTGCTGGTGCCGCTGGTGGACATGAGCAGGAGGATGTCGTCGGCTCGGCCGTGGGCGCGGACCTGGCGGGCGAAGACCTCGTGGTAGCCGTAGTCGTTGCCGATGGCGGTCAGGGCGGAGGTGTCGGCGTGCAGGGCGATGGCGGACAGCGGTTCGCGGTCGTCGCGGAGTTTGCCGACGAGTTCGGCGGTGAGGTGCTGGGCCTCGGCGGCGCTGCCGCCGTTGCCGGCCACCAGCAGCCGGCCGCCCCGCGCGAGGGTCCAGGCCAGCTCGGCGCCCCAGCCGGCGAGCCGTTCGGCCTCCCGCCGGTACGGCAGCAGCGCCGCCGCCAGGCCGGAGAGGTGGGCGTCCAGGGTGGAGACTCTCATCAGGCCACCGCCGGGGCCGGCCGGGCGGCCGTGGCGACCGCGGCGTAGACCGCGCCGAGCTGCTGAGCGCAGCGCTTCCACGAGTAGCGGCTGCGGATCCGGTCCAGCGCCGCCGTGGCGTACGCGAACCGGCGGAGCTTGTCGGCGAGCAGTCGGCGGATCGCCCTGCCCAGCGCCCGCGGGTCGCGCGGTGGCACCAGGTCGCCGGTCAGCCCGTCCACCACGGTGTCGGCGATGCCGCCCACGTTCGTGCCGATCACCGGCACGGCGCAGGCCATCGCCTCCAGCGGGGTGAGCCCGAACGGCTCGTACCAGGGCGCGGCGACCAGGACGTCGGCGGACCGGTACCAGCGGCTCATCTCCTCGCGCGGCACCCCGCCGATCAGCCTGACCCGGTCGGCCACCCCGCACGACTCGGCGAGGGCGCGCAACCGGCGGGCGAAGGCGTCGGCGGGTAGCAGGTCGGCCGGCGGGCCGCCGACCACCACGCATTCGGCGTCCGGCGCCGCCGGAAGCGCCCGGACGACCTCCAGGAAGCCCTTGCGTTCCACCAGCCGGCCCACGGTGAGGATGCGGGGCCGGGCCGGGTCGCGCGGGGCGGCCGGTCCGTCCGGGCGGAAGACCCCCTGGTTGACTCCGGAGGGAACCAGCGCCATCCGGGACCGTGGCACGCCCATCCGGACCAGTTCGCCGACCTCGTCCGCGCACTGCACGATGACCCGGTCGACGGCGCGGCCCAGCGCGCGTTCGTAGCCGGCCCGCCCTGGTGGGCTGGTGTCCCGGGCGCCCTGGTGGCGCCGCTTCACTGTGCCGAGCGCGTGGTACGTCAGCACCACGGGGACGCCGGTGCGGCGACCGGCGTGCACGGTGGCCAGCCCGCTCATCCAGAAGTGCGCGTGCGCCACCTCGGGCCGCCAGTCGCCGTGCCGCCACCGGTCCGCCAGCCACCGGCCGAACTCGCCCATGTACGCCAGCAGTTGGTCCTTCGGTACCCGGCAGGCCGGGCCGGCGGGCACGTGGCAGACCTGGTAACCGTCCGGGGTGGACACCGACTCGGGCAGGCTGGTGGAGTCGCGGCGGGTGTAGACGCGGACGTCGTGGCCCTCGCCGACCAGCGCGGCCGCGAGCTCCGCCACGTGGGTGTTCTGCCCGCCGGCGTCCTCCTCCCCGAGGACGGCGAGCGGGCTGGCGTGCTCCGAGATCATCGCGATGCGCATGTTTCCTCCTCCATCAGCCGGTCCCAGTCGGCGAGAAACCGGTCGAGCCCGAAGCGTTCCTTCGTCACCTCGCGTGCCCGCGCCCCCAGCCGGTGCGCCGCGTCGCGGTCCTCGGCCAACCAGCGGGCCGCCTGGACCAGCGTGTCCACCCGGGTGGAGAGCACCCCCGCGTCGGGTGGCACGGCGTCCACGGCCTCGGTGGTGGCGAGCGCCACCACCGGCATGCCGATAGTCATGGCCTCGATCAGGCTCAGCCCGAGCGAGGTCCACCGGCACAGGTGCAGGTACGCCCGTCGCCGGGCCACCTCCTCGTGCATCCGGTCCTGCGGCAGGTCGTCGTGGCCGGTGATCGGGTGGGCGAGGGAGACGCCGGTCCTCTCGAGGGCCTCCGGAAGTCCGGCCACGCCCATGCCGAAGATGTCCAGCGGGGCGATCTCGGCGAACCGGGGCAGCAGGTCGGTGCCGGTGACCCGCCACCGGCGCACCGGTTCGTTGGTGACCACGGCCAGCCGGTCGAGTTCCCCGGTCCACTCCACCCGGGGCGGCACGATGCCGTGCTCGATGACCTCGGTCCGGGTGCCGCCGTTGTCCCAGAACAGCTCGTTGAAGTGCGTGACGTGGGCGATCAGCAGGTCGTCGCGGTCGGCCATCGGGTGCCGGGTGTTCGGCACGTCCCCCTTGGGGGTGTTGTGTTCGACGTAGATCGCCGGCACGTCCCGGCCGGGGCGGCGGCCAAGCCACTGTGTGGCCAGCTCCAGCTCCTCCGGCCGTTGGAGGATCACCAGGTCCACCTCGGCGCGGCCCAGCTCCTGCGGGGTCACCTCGACGGCGCGCTCCGGCCACGGATAGGTCCGCGCCCGACCGAGCCCGTACGGGCCGCGGTCCGGCGTGACCGGCACCAGGTACCGGTGCTTCCCGTGCACGAACGACGTGGTCCAGGAGCCGTGCACGTGCCAGAGCAGAACCTTCATGCCTCTCCAATCGCGACTGGCCGGGGGCGGACAAGGGGCTCAGGAGGGTGGGGGTGGTGCGAGAACGCGAACGGCGGCGACCACCTCGGCCGGGTCGACGCCGGTCAGGCACGGGTGCCCCGCGACCGGGCAGCGCGCCGCCCGGGTGTCCCGGCAGGCCGCGCCGGAGTCGCCGAGCCGGACCGTCGGCACCCGGTACGGCCCCCACTGTCCGAACGGGACGGTCGGGGCGAAGAGGCTGACCACCGGGGTGCCGACGGCCGCGGCCAGGTGGGCGGGGCCGGTGTTGCCGACCACCAGGCAACGGGCGCCGGACAGCACCCGGGCGAGTCCCGCCAGGTCCGTCCGGCCGCCGAGGTCGGTCCCGCCGGCGGCGGCCACGCGGGCGGTCAGCTCCTGCTCGTCGGGGCCGCCGGTGACCACCACCCGGTGCCCGTCGGCAGCCAGCGCGGCGACGATCTCCGCGCAGCGCTCCGGCGGGCAGGCGCGCGCGGGCACCGACGAGCCGGGGTGCACGACGACGTAGTCGCCGGCCAATCCGGCGACCCCGGCCGCCGGCTCGGTGTCGGCGGGAACCTGCCCCCGATGCGGTCTGGTCGTGGCGGCCAGGCCGTCGCGCAGCCGTAGCCCCGGTTCGTCGCCGGCCGGCAGCGGGAAGCCGGCGGCGGCGGCCAGCGACAGCGCCCGTTCCGGTTCCGGTACGCCGGCCGGGACGCGGTGCCGGACGTCGAGCAGGGAACCCGGGTAGTCGTCGCTGATCGCGCTGATCCTGTGCACGCCGGCCATCCGCAGCAGCAGCGCCAGGGGCAGCGGCGACTGGTGGAACGAGGTGAAGATGACCGCCTCGTCGGCGCCGACCTCGGCGAGGCGGTCGGTGAGCCGGCGCATGTCGTGCGGGTCCACCGGGGCGGGTGTGCCGTCGATCCAGGGCAGCGGCCACTCGACGACCTCGTCGACGCCGGGCAGCAGGTCGGCGGCGGCCCGCCCACGCGGGCCGCAGAGCAGCACCACCCGTTGCGCGCCGGCCGCCACCGCCCGGATGCCGGGGCCGGTGACCAGCACGTCCCCGGCCGCGTCGCTGCGCGCCACCAGGACCGTCCCGGCCCGCCCGGTGCGGGGGACGACCGACTGGACCGCGCGCTCCCGGCGCAGGATCTCGTCAACCGCCGACGGCAGGTCCCGGGCCACGGTCGGCGCGGCGGCCACATCCTCGGGCCGGGTGACCGGGGTGGGCACCAGGATTCCGGTGGCGCCGGCGCCGAGCGCCGCGGTCATGTCCCGCCCGATGTCGCCGACCAGCACGCACCGTCGGGGCGTGGTGTCGAGCGCGCGGGCGGCGGCGTGCACCAGGCCCGGGGCCGGCTTGCGGCAGGCGCAGCCGTCGGTGTCGTCGTGCGGGCAGATCTGCCAGCTCTCGAAGGGACCGAGCAGCTCCTCGACCCGGTCGTGGACCGCCCGCATCTGCTCGGCCGTGAAGTAGCCCCGGGCCAGGCCGGACTGGTTGGTCACGACGGCGAGCCGCAGACCGGCGGCGCGCAGCCGGTCGAGGGCCGCCCGGGCGCCGGGCAGCGGACGCACCTTCTCCGGGTCACCGTTGTAGGGCACGTCCTCGATCAGCGTGCCGTCCCGGTCGAGCAGCACCGCGTCGAAGAGGGCATGACGGCTCGGCACGCGGTCCATGTCCGACCAGTTGCCCCGGGCAAGAGAAGTAAACATCAACTCCTCGCCCCCGGCCGGTCGGCCGCCACCACCGCTCCGGCGGGCACCCGGCGGGTGCGCCACCAGCCGCGTACCCAGTGGACGACGGCGACCGGCGGGATCAGCGCGCTGGTCACCAGCATGGTGGCGACCTCGTCGGCGGTGCGCGGGCCGGGTGCGATCCGGGCCCGGGCGAGCTCGGCGGTGCCCGCCGCCCAGGCGAGCGCGGCGGTGCCGGTGGCGAGCCGGAGCGCCCGCCGGGCCGGCGTACCGGGGCGGAGCCGGGCGCCCAGCGCGGCGCCGGCCAGGGCCAGCGCGCCGGCCGCGGTGACCGCGACGTGCCGGGGCCGCCGGCCCGGGGGCAGGCCGAGATCGCTGCGCCAGCGCCGACCGTACAGTCGGCGCAGCAGCGCGTCGTCGGCGTTGCCGCGCTGGGTGCGCAGGCTGACCCAGCGGTCCTCGGGGCGTACCGGATGGGCGACCCGCCGCCGGCCGCGGACCAGCTCCCAGCCGGTGAGCCGGACCCGGTGGGCCAGCTCGGCGTCCTCCCGGTAGGCCCGGGGGAACCGCTCGTCGAACCCGCCGACGGCGACCAGCGCCGCCCGCCGGTAGGCCATGTCGGCGGTGATCCAGGCCCCCTCGGCCAGGCCGGCGGTGCCGCGCTCCCAGTCGGTCGGGCGGCGGCCGGCGGGCGGCGGCACCTCGACCCGGCCCTGCACGCCGCCGACCGTCGCCGGCACCGCCAGGTCGTCGCGCAGCCGCCGGCACCAGTCCGGGGCCGGCACCACGTCGTCGTCCAGGAAGACCACCCACGGCGCCCGGGCCGCCCGCCACCCCAGGTTGCGGGCCGCCGCCGGGCCCGCGCCGCGCCCGGTCAGCACCTTCGTGTACGCGGTCAGCGCGCCCGGCACCGCCAGCTCCCCGGTGTCGTCGCGACGGTCGTCGACCAGCAGGATCTCTACGTCGGGCAGCTCGCCGACCTGACCGGTGAGGGCGTCCAGCAGTGCCGCGACGCTCGGCCGGCCGAGCGTCGGCACCACGATGCTGATCACCGGTCACCGGTCAGGGACCGGCGGTGCACCGCGAACGGGCCGATGGCGAGCAGGTCCACCGGCGCGGAGCCGAACAGCTCCATCGCCTCGCGCGGGGTGTCCACCATGGGCCGGCCGGCGGTGTTCAGCGAGGTGTTCACCACCACCGGCAGGCCGGTGAGCCGCTCGAACTCGGCCAGCAGCTCGGCCACCAGCGGCTCGGTGTCGGTGTGCACGGTCTGCACCCGGGCGGTGCCGTCGACGTGGGTGACCGCCGGAATCCGGTCCCGCCACTCCGGCTTCACGTGGTGCACGAAGAGCATGTACGGGCTGGGGAAGACCCCCTCGAAGATCTCCGCGAAGCGTTCCGCCCGGACCATCGGGGCGATCGGGCGGAACTGCTCACGGCCCTTGACGTCGTTCATCCGAACGGTGGTGGCCGGGTCGCCCGGGTGGGCGAGCAGCGAACGGTGGCCCAGCGCCCGCGGGCCGTACTCGCTGCGGCCCTGGTACCAGGCGACGATGCCGTTGTCGGCGAGCACCCGGGCCGCCTCGACCGCGATCGACGCCGGCCGGCGGTACGGCAGCCGCGCCCGACGCAGCTCCGCCTCCAGTTCCTCGTCCGACCAGCCGCGCCCCAGGTCCGCCCCGGCCATCGGGGCGCATCGGTCACCCAGCGCGCCGGCTACATGCAGGGCCGCGCCGAGCGCCGTTCCCGCGTCGCCGGCCGCCGGCTGAACCCAGACGTCCCGGTACGGCCCCTCCGCGGCGATCCGGGCGTTCGCCACGCAGTTCAGCGCCACTCCGCCGGCCATGGCCAGGGTGGACGCCCCGCCGGAGGCGTCGTACAGCCAGCGGGACAGGTCGAGGATGACCTCCTCCAGCCGGGTCTGCACGCTGGCGGCGAGGTCGGCGTGGTCGTCGGTCAGCTCGCCGTCGGCGGTGCGCGCCTTGGCCATGCCGCTCCAGTCGATCCGCTCGACGCGGAAGCCGCCGTCATCCGTGACCCGGACCAGCTCGCGGAGCAGGCCCAGGTGCTTCGGTTCGCCGTACGAGGCGAGGGCCATCACCTTGTACTCGTCGCTGGAGTGCAGGAAGCCGAGGTGCCGGGTGAGGTCCTCGTAGAGCAGGCCGAGCGAGTGCGGCAGCTCCTGCGCGTACAGGGGCGACAACTGACCGTCGCGGTAGACGCCGGCCAGATGGCTGGCGACCTCTCCGCGCCCGTCCAGCACCAGCACGGCGGAGTCGTCGCCGGCCGGCGGGGCGGCCAGCCCGGCCGAGGCGGCGTGCGCGACGTGGTGCGGCACGAACCGCACCTTCTCCGGGTCGAGCCCAGGCAGGGCGGCCGCGAGGAACTGCGGGGCCCGCTGGGCGTACTCCACGCGCAGCCAGTCCCAGGGGTCGGCGAGGCCGAGGCCGGCCGCGTCCCGGCACAGGCCGGGGTCGAACGAGTAGGCGACCGCGTCGAGGCTGTCAACGTCGATCGCCGCGCTGGCCAGACACCAGGCGGCGGAGAGCTCGGGCAGCTCCCAGGCGGAGAACGGGACGGGTCGCTTGCCGTGCTTGCGCCGGCTGAACCGTTCCTCCTCGGCGGCGGCCACCACCCTCCCGTCCACCACCAGGGCGGCCGCGGGGTCATGGAAGATCGCGTTGATTCCAAGGACGCGCATGAGCAGTGTTCCTACCCCCGCCTCCGCCGCCTAACCTGTAGATCATCGACTTCTCCACGAAGTCGATCGTCGGTTGTGGAGATCGCCGGCGCAGGGCTGCCGCGGGGGCGCGAAGAGTGACCAAAGTCCCTGGCGACGTGGCCATCGCCCGACGAAGCTGGGCAAAGAGGTGCAGGCGGTTCCCCTTTCGCGGCGGGGAGCCGCCTCGTTCGCGAGCCGTCCGGAGGTGCCCATGTTCGCGTCCTCGCCCGGTCGCCCGCCGACGAGCGGCACGGTAGCCCGGCCGGCGCGGGGCCGCCGACACCGCTTCCTGCCGCCGCAGCACGGCGCGTGGGCGATGCTGCTGCTCCCGTACGCCGCCGCGCTGACCGTCACCGGGCCGCGCTGGCCGCACCTGCCGCTGCTCGGCGCCTGGCTCGCCGGCTACCTGCTTTCGTACTACGCCCTGCAGGCGGTGAAGACCGGACGTCCCGACCGGGTACGCCCGCAGCTTCTCCTCTACGGGGGCGCGACCGCGCTGCTCGCCGCCCCGGTGCTGCTCGCCCGGCCGGCGGTGCTCGGCTACGCCCCGCTGTACGGCCTGCTGGTCGGGGGGAACGTCTGGTACGCCCGGCGTCGCCGGGAGCGGGCCGTGCTCAACGACCTCGCCTCCGTCACGCAGAGCACCCTGATGGTGTTCGTCGTGGCGACCGTCGCCGGGGTGCCACCCCGGGCGCTGGCCGGCGTCGCGGCGGCCGTCTTCGCGTATCTGGTCGCCACGGTTCTCTACGTCAAGACGATGATCCGGGAGCGGGAGAGCGCCGGTTACCGGCGCGCCTCCGTCGCGTACCACCTGGCGGTGCTGCTGGTCGCGGTCGTCGCGTGGGGCCCGGCGATGGCGGCGGTCTTCGGGCTGCTGCTGCTCCGCGCCGCGCTGCTGCCCGGGCGGCGGCTCAGCCCGCTCCGGGTGGGCGTGCTCGAGATCGTCGGTTCGCTGCTGGTGCTCGCGGCGATCGCGGTGCACTGGGCCTGAACGGCAGGAACCGGCGGCGCCAGATCGGGCGCCGCCGGTTCCTGTCGGAGGGTCAGACGCGCTCGTCGCGGAGCATGCCCGGACCGAACACCTCGTAGGCGATCCGCTCGCTCGGCACGCCCCGGCGCAGCAGCCCGCCCCGGACGATGTTCATGAACGGCACCGGCCCGCAGAGGTGCACGTGCGCGTCCGGGTTCACCGGGATCAGCTCCGGGTCGACCCGACCGCTGGCGACCTCGGCCGTCAGCCCGAGCAGCTGGCTGTCCGTGACGTCCTCGTACCAGAGGCGCATCCGCAGGTTGGGCAGCTTCTCCTGGAGCCGGGGCAGGTCGTCGCGCATGGCGTGCGCGGTGCCGGCCCGGTCGGCGTGCACCAGCACCACCGGACGCTCGGGCTCGGTGACGGCCAGGTGCTCCAGTGCCGCCATCGCCGGGGTGAGCCCGATGCCGGCGCTGACCAGCACCAGCGGGCCCTCGCCGGGCACCGCGCTGACCTCGCCGAAGGGCGGGCTGAGCCGCAGCGTGTCGCCGACCTCGACCCGCTCGTGCAGGAAGGTGGAGACCATCCCGTCCGGCCCGCCGTCGACGCCGCGTACCCGCTTGACGGTGATCCGCCAGTGGTCCCCGCCGGGCCGGTTGGAGAGGCTGTACTGCCGGATCTGCTGGCCGCGGCCGCCGTCCAGGTCCACCGCCACCGAGGTGTACTGCCCGGGGGTGAAGCCCGGCACCGGTCCACCGTCGGCCGGGACCAGGGTGAACGAGACCACATCCGCGGTCTCCCGCACCTTGCCGGTGACCCGCCAGTCGCGCCACACCGAGCCGTTCTCCGGTACCCCGGCCTCGGTGTAGAGGCGCGCCTCGCGGGCGATCAGCTCGCAGGCCAGCAGCCAGTAGACCTCGTCCCAGGCCGCCGCGACCTCCGGGGTGACCGCCTCGCCGAGCACCTCGCCGACCGCGGCCATCAGGTGCCGGCCGACGATCGTGTACTGGGTGGCGGTGATCCCCAGCGAGACGTGCTTGTGCGCGATCCGGTCCAGGATCGGCCCCCAGGGCACGCTGCTGCCGCCGGTCAGCTGCTCGGCGTACGCGACCACGGCCGCGGCCAGCGCCGCCTTCTGCTGTCCGGTGGCCTGGTTGCTCCGGTTGAAGATGTTCAGCAGCTCCGGGTGGGCGTCGAACATCCGCTGGTAGAACCGGTCGGTGATCGCCTCGCCGTTGGCCTGCACGGCGGGCAGGGTCGCGGCCACCACTGCTGCTGAGGATTCCGAGAGCACGACTACTCCTTCGAGGTCGGGTAGGACGCGCTCCACTGAACAGGAGTTTTAAAGTCCTCTTCTAGGCCAAAGGTCCCGGGTCGGGCGTCGTCCGGATCACACCCGGCACCGGACCATCGGCCCGTGTCGCGGGGCGTTCGCGCTGCTTAGGGTCGGTGTCGTGAAGCTCAACCGGTCCACCGACATGGCCCTGCGGATCGCCATGCTCACCGCCGCGTCCACGGTGCGTACGACGGTGGACGAGCTGGCCACCCGGCTCGCGCTGCCCCGCAGCCACGTGGCGAAGATCGTCCAGCGGCTGCAGCGGATCGGCGTCCTGGCGACCATCCGCGGTCGCTCCGGCGGGGTGGCCTTCGCCGAGCACGCCGGCGAGCTGACCGTCGGCCACGTCGTCCGGGCCTTCGAGGGGGACGACGAGGTGGTCGCCTGTGAGGAGCCGGCCTGCCCGCTGGTCGTCGGCTGCCGACTGCGCGGTGAGCTGCGCCGGGCCCAGGCCGCCTTCCTCGCCGTGCTCGACGGGGTACGCCTCGGCGACCTGGTCGACGGCCCCGCCGGCCCCCTCCTGCTCAGCCTCGGCGCGCCGCCCGCCCCTCGCTGACCACTTCGGTCGGTAGGCTGCGGGGCTGGCCCCGGGATGGGGAGGAGTCGATGTCCGGCTCGCATCCGATCTTCGCGCGGTTCTTCGCGCGGGCCAGCGTGGCGCTGGACCGCGCCGGCGCGGCGGAACACCGACGTCACCTGGTCGAGGGGCTGCGTGGCCGGGTGGTCGAGGTGCGGCAACGGCCGGATGTTCCCGCACTACCCGGCGACCCTGGCCGCCGTGCTGGCCGTCGAGCCGGAACCCCGGCTGCGGGCCGCCGCCCGGGCCGCCGCCGGCCCGGATCCCGGCCCCGGCCGCCCTGCACGTGCTCGGCACCGCGGTCCGGCCATGATCCGCCCGGCAGCCTGACGACCGTCAATCGGTGGGACACCCGTGGAGCCGCTCGAAGCACCCCGTGGGGTCGCCGGCGGCGAGCGATCGGGAAGACACCGCCGGGTCGGATCGTTGTCGTCCACTGACGCCCCCTCGCCGTCCGCCCTTCCGCGCCCGGGGGCCGGATACGGGACGACCGGCAGCGCAACGCCACGCACACCCGCCCGGGTGCCACAGCTCTGTCGGAGTGCCGGGCTAGGCTCGCTCCGGCGCGCGCGTGGCGATCGAGTGAGTGGTGATCATCATGGTGAGCGGCACCACACCGCCGAGACCTGGGAGTACGACCAGTTGACCGCACAGCCTGAGACCCTGTACGGGGCCGACGACCTGACGCACCTGGAGGGCCTGGACGCCGTCCGGAAGCGCCCCGGCATGTACATCGGCTCGACCGACAGCCGTGGCGTGGGTCACCTCGTCAACGAGATCCTCGACAACTCCACGGACGAGGGTGTCGCGGGTCACGCCGCCAAGATCGAGGTGATTCTGCACGCCGACGGCTCGGTGCAGGTCGACGACGACGGTCGGGGCATCCCCACGGACGTGCACGCCAAGTCCGGCATCTCCGGCGTCGAGCTGGTGCTGACCCGGCTGCACGCGGGCGGCAAGTTCGGCGGCTCGGGCTACAAGACCTCCGGCGGTCTGCACGGCGTGGGCGCCTCGGCGGTCAACGCGCTCTCCCGGCGGTTCGACGTCACGGTCCGCCGCAGCGGCAAGATCCACTCGATGTCGTTCCGGCACGGCGTACCGGGGATCTTCGACGGGCCCGGCCCCGACGCGCCCTTCACCGCCGGTCCGGGCCTGCAGATCGTCGGGGCGATGAAGCGCCGCCAGCGCACCGGCACCTCGATCCGGTGGTGGCACGACCCCCGCTACTTCGAGACCGGCGCCCGGCTGGACACCGAGGCGGTCCGGCTCAAGCTCCGCAACACCGCGTTCCTCGTTCC